>CAWIUY010000011.1:0-189189 GCA_963839375.1 uncultured Trueperaceae bacterium
CCGATCGCGAGCTGGCGGCGCAGGGCGCCTTACCCACGCACGTCTTCTGCTGCGGCAGCACCGCTTGCCTGGCAGCCGGAGCCGACGCCGCCCGCGAGGCCATCGAAGCGGTCGTGCAGGAGCGCGGGCTGGACCGACGTGCGGGTGGTGCCGACCGGCTGCATGGGCATGTGCAGCCACGGTCCGCTGGTGAAGGTGCGGGCCCGCGGTTCGGAGGACGTGCTGTACGCGAACGTCGACACGGTCGCGGCTCAGCGGGTGGCCGAGAGCCACGTGGTCGGCGGCAAGCCGGTCGCCGAGGGACGCATCTCCTTCCGCGACCCGTTCTTCGCCCTCCAGACGCGGGTCGTGCTCGAGAACATGGGCGAGTGGACCCCGACCGGATCGAGGCCTACGTGGCGCGCAGCGGCTACCGCGCGCTCGAACCGCCGTGACCGAGATGACGCCGGCCGAGGTGATCGAGGAGATCCGCCACAGCGGTCTGCGCGGCCGCGGTGGTGGCGGTTACCCCACCGGCAGCAAGTGGAAGCTGCTGGCCGAGGCACCCGGCGACGACAAGACGGTGATCGCCAACGGCGACGAGGGCGACCCGGCGCGTACATGGACCGAACCGTGATGGAGGACGACCCGCACCGGGTGCTCGAGGGATTGGCGATCTCGGCCTACGCCACCGGCGCTCGCCGCGGTTACCTCTACGTGCGCGCGGAGTACCCGGTCGCCGTCCGGCGCCTGGAGGCGGCGATCCGCCAGGCGCGACGACACAAGCTGCTCGGCAAGGGCATCTTCGGGCTCGACTTCGACTTCGACGTCGAGTTGCGGTCGGCGCGGGCGCTTTCGTGTGCGGCGAGGAGACGGCGCTCATGGCGTCGATCATGGGCGGTCGCGGCACGCCCGGCTCCGTCCCCCGTACCCGACCGAGCGCGGTCTGTGGGGCCGGCCCAGCATGATCAACAACGTCGAGACGCTCGCCAACGTGCCGACGATCTTGCGTCGCGGCGCCGCCTGGTTCGCGTCGATCGGCACCGAGTCGAGCAAGGGCACCAAGGTGTTCGCGCTCGCCGGCAAGCTCGAGCGGACGGGGCTCATCGAGGTCCCCATGGGGATCCCGCTGCGGACCATCATCGAGGAGATCGGCGGCGGCGTGCCCAGTGGCAAGACCTTCAAGGCCGCCCAGACCGGCGGTCCGAGCGGCGGTTGCATCCCAGCCGCACATCTCGACGCCTCGATGGACTACCAGAGCCTGCAGGCGCTCGGCTCGATCATGGGCTCCGGCGGCCTCATCGTCATGGACGACGACGTGAAGATGCCCGAGGTGGCGCGCTTCTTCATGCGCTTCTGCATGGACGAGAGTTGCGGCAAGTGCTTGCCGTGCCGCGCGGGCACGTTCGAGATGCACGGGTTGCTCGACGACATCTGCCAGGGACGCGGCGACGCGGCGACGCTGGCGCGGCTCGAGGCGCTGTGCGAGGTCGTGCGCACCACCAGCTTGTGCGGGCTCGGTCAGACCGCCCCGAACCCGGTGCTGAGCACGCTCGCGTACTTCCGTGAAGAGTACGAGGCGTTGGTGGGCGTGCAGACTCCGTCTGCATCCGTGCAGACTCCGTCTGCATCTGCCTGCGCAGACTGCGTCTGCGTCCGAAGGGGAGGCGACGTGGCCAGCATCAGCGTGACGATCGACGGCGTCGACGTCCAGGCCGAGGTCGGGGAGACCATCATGGGCGCCGCGGCGCGCGCCGGCATCCGCGTCCCGGGTCTGTGCCAGCTCGACGGGCTCTCGGTGCACGGCGCGTGTCGCCTGTGCATGGTCGAGATCGTCGGCTCGGTGCGGCCGCGACCCGCGTGTGCCACGCCGGCCGTCGAGGCCATGGAGGTCCGCACCACCAGCACGCGTCTGCGCGCGCACCGCAAGGTGCTGCTCGAGATGCTCTTCGCCGAGGGACGCCACGTCTGCAGCGTCTGCGTGGCAAGCGGCGCCTGCGAGCTGCAAGACCTGGCCGCCGAGTACGGCGTCGACCACGCCGCCTTCAAGCCGCCCGCGGTGCGCACCGAGCTCGACCTGTCGCACCCCCGCTTCGGCTACGACCCGAACCGCTGCGTGTTGTGCACGCGCTGCGTGCGCACCTGCGCCGAGGTGGAGGGCGCCTTCACGTGGGCGGTCGCGGGTCGGGGCCGCGAATCACACCTGGTCGCCGATCTGGGCGAACCCTGGGGCGACGCGGTCACCTGCACCTCGTGCGGCAAGTGCGTGAGCTCGTGTCCGACCGGGGCGCTGTTCGTGAAGGGGACCTCGGTGGGTGAGCGGCGCGTGGACCGCGGCCTGGTGACCGACCTCACCGAACGGCGACGGCGTGCGGCGCTGGCGGGTGCGTCGTGACGCGCGCGCGCCTCGCCACCGTCTGGTTGGCCGGCTGCTCCGGCTGCCACATGTCGCTCCTCGACCTCGACGAAGCGCTCTTCGCGCTCGCCGACGCCGTCGACCTGGTCTACTCCCCGCTCGCCGACGTGAAGCGTTTCCCGGAGGACGTCGACGTGGTGCTGGTCGAGGGTGCGGTCGCCAACGCCGACAACCTCGAGCTGCTGTACGAGGTCCGGCGCCGCAGCCGCACCCTGATCGCCTTCGGTGATTGCGCCACGCACGGCAACGTCACGGCGCTGCGCAACGAGCTCGGCGACCCCGGTGCGCTCGTCGCCGAGGCTTACCGCGAGGCCGCCGGTCGGCTGCTGGGGCAGTACCCGGGCGTGGCGCTGCCGGTCGCGAACGCCGCCGATGGTGTTCCCGGCGCTGCCGGTGCCGTTCCCGGCGCTGCCGGTGCCGTTCCCGGCGCTGCCGGTGCCGTTCCCGGCGCTGCCGACGCCGACGTCGTCCCTGCGCTGCTTCCGCGCGTTCTCGCGGTCCACGAGGTGGTGCCCGTCGACGCGTACCTGCCGGGCTGTCCGCCCTCCGCCCGCCGCATCCAACTCGCCGTCGAAGCGGTCTTGCGTGGCGAGGCCCCCGACCTGCCGCTCGCCGAGCGCCGGTTCGGCTAGGAGGTCGCCATGACCCGCCGCATCCTCATCGACCCGGTCACCCGCATCGAGGGACACGCCAAGATCACCCTCCGCCTGGGCGACGACGGCCTCGTCGACGACGCCCGTTTCCACGTGACCGAGTTCCGCGGCTTCGAGGCCTTCTGCCGCGGGCGCTCCGTGTTCGAGATGCCGGCCCTGACGGCGCGCACCTGCGGGATCTGTCCGGTGTCGCACGTCCTCACCTCCGCCAAGGCCGGCGACGCCATCCTGGCGGTCGAGCCGCCACCCGCGGCGCGCCGTCTGCGCCGGCTGATGAACCTCGGCCAGATCTTGCAATCGCACGCGCTCTCGTTCTTCCACCTCAGCGCCCCCGACCTGTTGCTCGGGTTCGACGCCGATCCCGCGAAACGCCACGCCTTCGCGCTCATGCGCGACCAGCCCGACGTGATGCGCCGCGGCGTCCGGCTGCGTCGGTACGGTCAGGAGCTCATCGAGGCGCTCGGCGGCCGCAAGATCCACCCCGCCTGGGCCGTGCCCGGCGGTGTCCGCCATGGCATCGACGGGTTCGCCCGGGCGCGCCTCCTGGAGGAGTTGCCGACCGTTCTCGACGACGTGCGCTGGGCGCTCGAGCGTTACGGCGAGGTCTGCGAGGCTTACCCGGACGAGGTGGCCGCGTTCGGTGTCTTCGACAGCCTGTTCCTGGGACTCGTCGACCCGGCCGGCCTGTGGGAGCACCACGATGGCGAGCTGCGCTTCATCGACGTGGACGGCGCGCGCGTGGGCGAGGACCTGCCCGTGGAGCGCTACGCCGAGGCGATCGGCGAGACCGCCGACGTCGATACGTACCTCAAGTCGCCCTACCACCGAGAACGGCAAGGCGACGCGCACGTCGACGTGTCGGCGCCCGGCCTCTACCGGGTGGGCCCCTTGGCCCGCTTGAACCTGTGCGAACGGATGGGGACGCCCGAGGCCGACGCGGCGCTGGAAGCCTTCCGGGCGCGGGCGGGGCGCATCGCACGGGGCTCGTTCCACTATCACGGCGCCCGTCTGGTCGAGATGCTCGCGGCGGTCGAGCGCATCGGCGACGCCCTGCGCGAGCCCGAACTCGACGCCGAGCCGCTGCGCGCCGAAGCAGGCGTGAACCGCCGGCGGGGCGTGGGCGCGAGCGAGGCGCCGCGCGGCACCCTGATCCACGACTACCGGGTCGACGACGACGGCACCATCACCGGCGTGACGATGATCATCGCCACCGGACACAACAACCTGGCCATGAACAAGACGATCGGCCAGATCGCGCGGACCTTCGTGCGGGGCCCCGACGTGCCCGAAGGGGTGCTCAACCGGATCGAGGCCGGCATCCGCGCCTACGACCCGTGCCTGTCGTGCTCGACGCATGCGGTGGGCACCATGCCGCTCGTGGTCGACGTCGTCGACGCCGACGGTTGCCTCCTGAGCGAGGTGGTGCGGGGTTGAGCGAGCCGGGCGTCGACGGCGCCGCCCCGCACCGTGGCGGCAGCGTCGATCGCCTGCCGCCGCTGCGCGCCGGCCAGCGGGTGCTGGTGCTCGGGATCGGCAACGACCTGCGCGGCGACGACGCGCTGGGGCCGCTCGTCGCGGACGCGCTCGAGGCGACGGCGCCGGCCTTCGTGACGGTTCGCGCCGTCCACGGGCTGGCGCCCGAGCTGGTGGTCGAGATGGCGCAGGTCGACGTCGTCGTGTTCGTCGACGCGGCCGCCGATGCCGCCCTCGAGGCGCCGATCTGGGCGCCCGTCGGGCCCGTCGATCCGACCGTCCGGTCCGATGCCGCCAGCCACACCCTCGATCCGCCGCGCCTGTTGGCGCTCGCCGCCACGCTCGACGGCCGCTCCCCCGACGGCTACCTGGTGTCGCTGCCGGCGCGCCGGTTCGACGTGGGGGCGCCGCTCTCGCCCGTCGCTCAGGGGGCGTACGAGGCGACGCTCGCCGAACTGCGCGCCTGGCTCGCGGGGGTCGAGGTGGGGGCTTGACAAGTCGGTCACGGCTCGGTAGCCTAATGGCATTAGGCATGAACGATATGCCGTTAGGAGAAACGGTCATGACCCCATCCACGAACGTCGCCGAGGTCCCTGCCACCCACGCCCTCGTCCGCCCGCACGGCACGCTCGCCTACGACGTGCAGGGTGACGGCCCGCTCGTCGTCCTGGTCCCGGGTCTGGGCGAACTGCGCCAGGCCTACCGGCTGCTCGCGCCGCGTCTGGTCGCCGGCGGCCTGCGCGTGGCCACCGTCGACCTGCGTGGCCACGGCGATTCGAGCACCGGCTGGGACGCCTACGACGGCGCCGCCATGGGCGACGACCTGATCGCCCTGATCGAAGCGCTCGGCGGCCCTGCGCTCGTGGTGGGCAACTCTTACGGGGCCGGTCCCGCCGTATGGGCCGCTTCGGAACGGCCTGACCTGGTGCGAGGCATGGTCCTCACCGGCCCGTTCGTCCGCGACCGTCCGACGCCCTGGTACCTGAAGCTGGCCATGGCCCTCATGTTCCGCGGTCCCTGGCGGGTGCGCGCTTGGGACGCGTTCTACGCGGGTCTGTTCAAGGCCGGCACACCCCCCGACCAGGCCCAGCATCGCGCCCGGCTGCGCGCGAACCTGAGCGAGCCCGGTCGCTTCGCCGCGCTGAGCGCGATGTTGCAGCGCAGCGACGCCGCCATCGAGGCGCGCCTGGAGCACGTCACGGTGCCCACGTTGGTCCTGATCGGCAGCCGCGATCCCGACTTCCCGGATCCGGCGAAGGAAGCGGACGAACTGGCCGCCGCCCTGCACGGTGAGGCGGAGCTGCTGGCCGGCGTCGGCCACTACCCGCACCTCGAGATGCCGGACGCGATGGCGGCGCGCGTGCTGGCGTTCGACGCCCAGACCGACGGTGGCGCGACCAGCCGTGGCTAGACCCCGGCTCGATCGCAGCCGGATCGTGGACGCGGCGGCGGAGGTCGTCGATCGCGGCGGCGTCGGGGCCTTGTCGCTCGCGGCGGTCGCCGCCGCGCTCGGCGTGCGTGTGCCGTCTCTCTACCACCACGTCGACGGTCTGCCGGCGTTGCGCGCGGCGCTGCGCGAGCGCGCGGCGGTCGAACTGCACGCTGCCGTCAGCGAAGCCACCGTCGGCCGCGCCGGTCGCGATGCGCTCGCCGGCCTCGTCCAGGGCCTGCGCGACTTCGGCCGCCGCCGCCCCGGTCTCGTCGCCTTCACCGCCGCCCAACACCCCGACGACCCGCCCGCCACCCGCGCGGCCGCCGATGCCCTGGTCGGGTTGCTCTTCGCCGTCCTGCGCGGGTACGAGCTCGACGGCAGCGACGCCGTGCACGCGGCCCGCGTGCTCCGCTCGGCGATCTACGGTTTCGTCGTCCTGGAGGGCGAGGGTGGCTTCGCTCGAGCCGAAGACACCGAGCGCTCGTCGGCCGCTCTCGTACACGTGCTGGACGCCGGGCTGCGCTCGTGGGGGAGACGCTCCCCCGAGGACGAGGGCGTCGCTTGAGCAGCGACGCGGTGGCCGCCGGCGCCCCCGGGCGGGATGCTAGCGTCGGGCCGTGGACCTGATCTGTCTCGCCGCCGGCCGCGGCGTCCGTTTCGGACGGCTCGGGAGCTACCTGCAGAAGTGCATGTACCCCGTCGGCCTGCGCCCCTTCGTCGAGCACGCCCTGGCACAGGTGTTCGCGAGCGGTGCAGCCCGTCCCGGCCGCGATCGCCTGGCGTTCGTGGTGGGCCATCACGCCGACCAACTGCGGGCCTACTTCGGCGACACGCACGAGGGCTTGGCCGTCACGTACGTCGAACAACCCGTGCCCCAGGGGACGGGTCAAGCGCTCTGGTTGGCCGCGCAGGCGCTGCGACCGACGGCGCCCGTCCTCGCCTGGACGGCCGACGCCCTGCCGCGCACCGTCACCGTGGCCGCGCTCGTCGCGCACCCGGCCCCCAACGCGGTCACCCTCGGTCCGGGCGACCCCGGCGAGTCCGACGCGCTGCGCGCCACGGTCGAGGACGGCCGCCTGCGGCGCGTGTGGCACGGCGTCGACGACCGCTACGACGTCGGTCTCTGGAAGCTCGCCCCCGACGTCTTGGCCCGCCTCACCGAGGTGCGCGCCGACGACGGCGAGGTCCGTCTGCTCCCCAACCTGCAACGCGCGCTCGACGACGGGACCGAGGTCGGCTTCGTCGAGACCGACGACTGGATCCACCTCGGCGGGATGCTGCCCACGCCCGAGGCCAACGTCCGCGCGGTGGTGGCGCGGGTGGCGGCGCTTGCGGAGGAGACGCCGTGATCTTGGCCCGCACGCCGCTGCGGCTCCCCCTGGGCGGCGGGCTCACCGACCTGGCCGCCTACGCCGACCGTTTCGGCGGCCGCACCGTGAGCACGACGATCGACCTGGCCGCCCGGGTGACGGTCCTGCCGGCGCTCGACGAGCGCTTCGAGGTGCACGTCGAGGCCGGCATCGAGACCGGACGCCGGCTCGACGACCTGCGCCACGACCTCGTGCGCGAGGCGCTGCGCTCGGTCGACCCCGCGCACGCGCCGGTGCGGGTGGCCGCCTGGGTCGACGTGACCGGGCAGAGCGGCCTCGGCACGTCGGGCGCCGTCACCGTCGCGCTGCTCCATGCCCTGCGGGTGTGGCGCGGCGAGCGGCCCACGGCGGCCGAGCTCGGCGCCGAAGCCGCCCACATCGAGGTCGACGTGCTGCAGGGCGCTTCGGGTTACCACGACCCGAACGTGTGCGCCCGCGGCGGCCTGCTACGGCTCACCTACGAGGGAGCGACGGTGCACGCCCACGAGGTCGTGCAGACGCCGGTGGCCCGAGCCGCCTTCGAGCGTTCGCTGCTCCTGTTCGCCAGCGGCCGCCAGGCGCGAACGAAGCCATCGCTGGACCTGCTGTCGAGCCACTTCGACGAAGCCCTGCCGGTGCTCCACGACCTCAAGGCCTTGGCCGGCGAACTCGAGGTCGCGCTCGAGGCCGGCGACCTGGCCCGCGCCGCCTGGTGCATCGGCGAGAAGCAGCGCCTCAAGGAGCGCCTGCCCGGCCATTTCGTCGACGACTACGTCCGCGACGTGACCGCGCGCGTGCGCGCCACCGGCGCCGCACCCCAGCTGCCTGGCGGCAAGATCAGCGGTTTCGTGCTCGTCTGCTGCCCCGACGACCAGCACGACGCCGTGCGCGCGGCGCTGGCGCACCTGCGCGAGGTCCCCCTCCGCTTGACGACCCAGGGGAGCACGACCGTCGAGGTCTGACGCCCTGTCGCCCGGCCGCGCACCGGTGGCGTTGCGGCCGTCCCCTTCGGTCTGTAGACTGCGGGCGATCGAACGAACCCGCCGCGCCCGTCCCGAGGGGAAACCCTGCGGGCGGAATCGGCGTCAAGGCGTTCGGCGCACCCGGATGGGGACGCCACGCGTGTCCATGACCGGGTTCCAAGGCTGGTCGTCGCCCCGACGAACCAAGCGTTCTGGCGTGCCGCGGCGTGGACCGGCTCGCCCCTCGGAGGTTCCATGAAGCACACGTTCCGGATCCTGGCGGCCCTGACCGTCACCCTCGCACTCGGTTTCGGCCTGGCGCAGTTCCAACCTCGCAACGTCGAGTGCATCGCCCCGGCCGGTGCCGGCGGCGGCTGGGATTTCACCTGTCGCCAGATGGCCAACGTCCTCGTCCAGATCGGCCTGGTGCCCGGCAGCATCCAGACCCAGAACGTCACGGGCGGCGGCGGCGGGGTCGCCTTCGCCACGGTGGTGGCGAACGAGGAGGGCAACGAGAACCTGATCGTGGCGGCCTCGACGGCCACCACCAGCCGCATCGCCTCGGGCGAGTTCGCCGGCTTCTCGGTGGACGACGTTCGCTGGGTGGCGTCGCTCGGCGCCGATTACGGCGTCCTGGCGGTCGCCCCCGACAGCGAGTTCGAGTCGATCGAGGACGTGCTCGACGCGATGCGCGAGGACCCGAGCTCGGTCTCGGTCGTCGGCGGCAGCGCCGTCGGTGGCTGGGATCACCTCAAGGTGCTCCTGCTCGCCGACGCGGCCGGCATCCCCGTCCGCCCCATCCGCTACACCACCTTCGAGTCGGGCGGCGCCGCCGTGATCGAGGTCGTCGCCGGGCGCGCCGACCTGTTCACCGGGGACATCTCCGAGGTGCTGCCGCAGGTCGAGGCCGGCAACCTGCGCGTGCTGGTGGCCCTCGCCGACGAGCGCTTGGCCCAGCTGCCCGACGTGCCCACGGCGGTGGAGCTCGGTTACGACGTGGTCGGCGCCAACTGGCGCGGCTTCTACATGCCGCAAGGCGTCAGCGACGAAGCCTACGACTGGTGGGTCGAGGCGTTCCGCACGATGGCCGATTCGCCCGAGTGGGAGGCCTTGCGCCTCCAGAACGGTATCGAGGACTTCCGCCGCTTCGGTCCCGACATGGAAGCCTTCGCGAAGAACCAGGTCGACGACATCGTCGAGCTCCTGACGGAGATCGGCGCGAACTGATCCCTCCGGTCGTGCCGGGCGGGTTCGTCCCGCCCGGCCCGAACCCTGGCGAAAGGCCACCTATGTCGGACCGGCTCACCGGGATCTTCCTCTTCGTCCTCGTCGTCTGGTACGGGATCGTCGCCTGGGGTATCGAGTCCAGCTTCTTCTCGGACCCGGTCGGCTCGCGCGCCTTCCCCCTCGGCATCGCTATCTTCCTGGCGCCCCTGGCGCTGTATCTGCTCTTCCGCGCCACCTCCGACACCACCGTCTGGCCGGCGCGCAACACCTGGCCGGCCCTGCTGATCGCGCTCGGGGCCTTCGTCGCGTACGCGCTCATGCTCCAGCCGCTGGGTTTCTTCATCGCCACGATCGTGTCCTTCACGGTCCTGGCGCTCGTGTTCGGGGCCCAACCGGGCCGCGCGCTCGTGGCCGCCGTGGTGGCGACCGTGGCGCTGTACGGGCTGTTCTCGTGGGCGCTCGACCTCTACCTGCCCATGGGTGACCTCTTCGAGCGGTGGTGGGGCTGATGGACGTCTTCGCTTCCCTGATGGGCGGGTTCGCGACCGCCCTCCAGCCGCTCAACCTGCTCGTGGCGTTCCTGGGCGTGCTCGTCGGGACGATCATCGGCATGCTGCCCGGCATCGGGCCCATCAACGGCATCGCCATCCTGATCCCCATCACCTTCGCGCTCGGCCTCGATCCCACCGCCATGCTCATCCTGTTCGCCGGCATCTACTACGGCTCGCAGTACGGCAATTCGATCAGCACCATCTTGCTCAACGTCCCGGGCACGGCCTCCGCGGTCGCGACCGCGCTCGACGGCTACGAAATGGCCAAGCAGGGGCGTGGCGGACCTGCCCTGGCCATCTCGGCCATCGCCTCGTTCGTCGGCGGCACCCTGTCGGTGGTCGGCCTGATGTTCTTCGCACCGATCCTGGCCCAATGGGCCATCCGCTTCGGACCCGCGGAGTACTTCGCGCTCATGGTGTTCACGTTCACCACCCTGTCGGCGCTCACGGGCAAACACTTCGTGAAGGGCCTCATCTCGACCGGGTTCGGCCTGGCCGTCGCCAGCGTCGGTCTCGACCTGACGAACGTGCCGCGCTACACGTTCAACCAGCTGCGGCTCTACGACGGCTTCGACTTCGTGGTCGTCACGATCGGCCTGTTCGCCGTCTCCGAGGTCTTCATGCTCGTCGAGCAGACGCGTGGCGGCCAGGCCGCGATGGCCACCATGGGCCGCGTCATGATCACGACCAAGGAGTTCACCTCGTCGATCTGGGTGATGGTGCGTTCCAGCGTCCTCGGCTTCCTGGTGGGCGTGCTGCCCGGCGCGGGCGCGACGATCGCCTCGTTCATGGCCTACACGGTGGAACAGCGCATCGTCGACCGCCACGGCACCTTCGGGACCGGCGACCACCGGGGCGTGGCGGCGCCCGAAGCGGCCAACAACGCCGCGGTCTCCGGCGCGCTGATCCCGCTGCTCACGCTCGGGGTGCCCGGATCGGGCACCACGGCCGTGATCCTGGGCGCGCTGCTGGCCCTGAACCTCTCGCCCGGACCGCTCTTCTTGTCGCGCAACCCCGACCTGTTCTGGGGTCTGGTCGCCTCGATGTACATCGGCAACGTGATGCTGTTGGTGCTGAACCTGCCGCTCGTGGGCGTGTTCGTGCGGATCCTGCTGGTGCCCCGTTGGATCCTGATCCCGAGCGTCGTGGTGATCGCCTACATCTCGGTCTACGCCGCGACCTCCTCCTCGTTCGACCTCTTGGCCATGACGGCGTTCGGTCTCATCGGCTACGTGATGCGCAAGCAATCGTTCCCGCTCGCGCCCGTCATCCTGGCGGTGGTGTTGGGCGGCCTCATGGAGAAGACCTTCCGTCAAGCGCTGTCGCTCAGCAACGGCGATTGGGGCATCCTCATCGGTTCGCCGCTGGCGATCGGGCTGTGGGTGGCCGTCGGCCTGTCGCTCCTGCTGCCCGTGGTCCTCAGGCGCCGCCTGCCGGCGGTCACCGAGGTGGTGGACGAGACCGAGGGCGAAGCGTGAAGCGGCATGCGGTCCGCGTCGTCCCGTCGCGGGAGCCGCTGGCGCGCGAGGATCAGCTGGCCTGGAAGATCGCGGCGATCGCCACCGACGGAGACGCCACGGCGCGGGTGTTGGAGGACGCCGAGGTGGTCGCCACGGTGGGCGACCGGCTGATCGACAACGCCTCGGTGGCACTGGCGGCCATCGATCGCGAACCGGTCGCCAACGCGCGGAGCATGGCCCTGGCCCACCCGCGAACGGGGGGCGCCGCCCTCTTCGGCATGCCGGCGGACGTCACCGTGGACGCCGAGTGGGCCGCGTGGGCGAACGCCACCGCGGTGCGTGAGCTGGATTTCCACGACACCTTCCTGGCGGCCGATTACGCCCATCCGGGCGACAACATCCCGACGTTGCTCGCCGTCGCGCAGCAGCTCCGGCGGACGGGCGCCGACCTGGTGCGTGGGGTGGCGGTGGCGTACGAGGTCCACGTGTCGTTGGTGAAGGCCATCTCGCTCCACCGCCACAAGAAGGACCACATGGCGCACCTCGTGCCGGCGACGGTGGCGGGGATCGGCGCGCTGCTGCGGCTGCCCACCGAGGTGGTGTACCAGGCCGTCCAACAGGCGGTGCACACCGGCTTCACGACGCGCCAGTCGCGCAAGGGCGAGATCTCGTCGTGGAAGGCGTACGTGCCCGGCTACGCCGGCCTGCTGGCGGTCCTCGCCGTCGATCGCGCCATGCGCGGCGAACGGAGCCCCAGCCCCATCTACGAGGGCGAGGACTCGGTGATCGCCTGGATGCTGGGTGGTCCCGAAGCCGTGTACCACGTCGACCTGCCCGGTCCTGGGGAAGCGCCACGCCAGATCCTGGAGACCTACACCAAACAGCACTCGGCCGAGTACCAGGCCCAGGCGCTCATCGACCTCGCGTTCCGGATGCGAGCCCGCGTGCCCGCCTGGGACCGCGTCGAGCGGGTGGTGGTGCACGCCAGCCATCACACCCACACGGTCATCGGTAGCGGCGCTCACGACCCGCAGAAGTACGACCCGCGAGCGAGCCGCGAGACGCTCGACCACTCGATCCCCTACATCCTGGCCGTGGCGCTGCAAGACGGGGCCTGGCACCACGTCGCCAGCTACCTGCCCGAGCGCGCCGGGCGTCCCGACACGGTCGCGCTCTGGCGCAAGATCACGACGGTCGAGGACCCGCTCTGGACGACCCGCTATCACGACCCCGACCCGAACCGCAAAGCGTTCGGGGGACGCATCGAGATCACGCTCGACGACG
This sequence comes from uncultured Trueperaceae bacterium, assembly GCA_963839375.1. Lineage (GTDB taxonomy): Bacteria > Deinococcota > Deinococci > Deinococcales > Trueperaceae > JAABTL01. Next base: position 12,787 of record CAWIUY010000011.1, read on the forward strand.
GCACGGTCCTGGTCGACGAGCTCGAGGTCGCCCACGCGCACGCGCGCGGCGCCCTGCCGTTCCGCCGACCCCAGTACGTGGCCAAGCTCGACGACCTCACGGCGGAGCGGCTCGACGGGGCCGAGCGCGCGCGCTTCCTCGACCTGATCGAACGGCTCCCGTCGCTGTCGGCCGACGAGGTCGGACGCCTCGTGCCGACGCTCCCGGTCGGCTCCGTGACGCGGGCCGAGCGCGACCGGCGCGGCATCTTCTGATGCTGTTCGTCGAGCGCGACGACCACGCCATCCGGCGGTCGCTCCGGACGCAGTTGGCCGCCGGCGCGACGCTGCGTTTCCCGGGCGCCTTCTCGCCGCTCGTGGCGCGGGCGGTCGCCGACGCCGGCTTCGAGGGCGTGTACGTCTCGGGCGCCGTGATCGCCAACGACTTGGGGTACCCCGACATCGGATTGACGACGCTCACCGAGGTCGCCGACCGGGCCGGGCGGATCGCGCGCGCCACGGCGCTGCCCACGATCGCCGACGCCGACACCGGCTTCGGCGAACCGCTGTCGGTGGCGCGCACGGTGCAGGAGCTGGAGCGGGCGGGGCTGGCGGGCATGCACCTCGAGGACCAGGTCAACCCGAAGCGCTGCGGGCACCTCGAGGGCAAGCGCCTCGTTCCCACCGGCGAGATGGTGCGCAAGGTGGCGGCCGCCGTCGCCGCCCGCCGCGACCCGGATTTCCTCCTCATCGCCCGCACCGACGCGCGGGCGGTGGAGGGGCTGGAGGCCGCGATCGCGCGTGCGCGCGCCTACGTGGCGGCCGGCGCCGACGTCGTGTTCGCCGAGGCGCTGGTCACGCTCGAGGAGTACAAGGCCTTCGGGGCGGCGCTCGACGTGCCGTTGCTCGCCAACATGACCGAGTTCGGCAAGACCCCGCTGTTCGACCTCGAGGCGCTCGCCGGCGTCGGCGCGATCGGCATCGTCATCTACCCGGTCACCACCCTGCGCATCGCCCTGGGCGCCGTGGAGGACGGGCTGCGACGGCTGGCGGCCGACGGGCACCAGCGCGACCTCGTGGGGGGCATGCAGACGCGGCGGAGGCTCTACGAACTGGTGGACTACGAGGCGTACGGCGCGCTCGACGCGCAGGTGGCCGCCTACGGCGACCCCGACGACCTCGGCTGAGTCGACCTGGACCTGCCGACACACAAGACGACGCCCGCGGCCTTATCTCGCTCGGCGGGATCGCGTCAGATAGCGGCGCTCGGTTCCCTCATGAGCCTCTAGTGGCTGCGGACGTCGTTCGAAAGGGAGTGATCTTCTTTGGAATCGATCACGTACCTCCTTTCGCCTACGATCCTAGGTCACCGGTCGAGCCGGAGTTGCATCGCGTTTCATCGACAGCCGCCTGTGGATAGCGCTAATCTACTCGTTGGGTGTCGTGACGCCGACCGCACCTCGACCGACCCACCCCACGATCGTCGGATCCGTCCCATCCCCATGGTCAGAGCGCGCGCAACGGGACATCTTGCCCTTGCATCACGGACCCCAGGGCTGGCCCATGGGGGGCGAGCGCCACGGTATAACCGCAGCATCACGTTGCGGATCGCCGTCGGTGCCCTCAGGCCTCTTGGGTCGTGGCTGCGCCCTGAGCCGGTGTACGACGGCGCCGCCTCCTTGGAGGTTTCATGGTCGCCAGCGCTTGGATGCCACTCTTGCTCGGCCTGTTCGGGCTAGGGGTCGCCTACTACGTCTATCGCCTCGTGCTGGCCTATCCCGAGGGGGAGGCCAAGGTCAAAGCCATCGCCGACGAGATCCACCTCGGTGCCATGACCTTCATGCGCCGCGAGCTGTCGATCCTCGTCGTCTTCGGTGTCGTCGTGGGCTTGCTGCTGTTCTTCGCACTCGGCTGGATGACGGCGCTCTCGTTCGCCGTCGGCGCGGTCGCCTCGGCGCTGGCCGGCTTCTTCGGCATGTACTCGGCCACGAAGGCCAACGTTCGCACGACGACGGCCGCGCAGACGCACGGGGCGCCCGCGGCGCTGTCGGTGGCGTTCTTCGGCGGTTCGGTCATGGGCTTGCTCGTGGCCTCGCTCGGTCTGATGGGGTTGGGCTTCCTCTACCTGCTGTTCGGCAGCAACCCCGAAGCGGCGCACGCCATCCACGGCTTCGGGGTGGGCGCGTCGGCGGTCGCGCTCTTCTACCGGGTCGGCGGCGGCATCTTCACCAAGAGCGCCGACGTGGGCGCCGACCTGGTGGGCAAGGTCGAAGCCGGCATCCCCGAGGACGACCCCCGCAACCCGGGCGTGATCGCCGACAACGTCGGCGACAACGTGGGCGACGTCGCCGGCATGGGGTCCGACATCTTCGAGTCGTACTGCGGTGCTCAGATCGCCACGATCGCGATCGCCTCGACGCTCACCGCGAGCGCCCTCTCCTCGCTCGGCTCGCAGGCCGAACTGATGTTCTTGCCGCTGGCGCTCGCCTCCGTCGGCCTGCTGTGCTCCATCGGCGGCATCGCGCTCGTGCGCGCGTCCGCGTCGCGCGCGCCGGCGTCGGCGCTGCGCACCGGCACCATCGGCGCCGCCCTCCTCTTCATCGCCGCTTCGTACGCGGTGGTCGCCTACCTCGACGTGGCGGTCGGCATCTGGTGGTCGGTGGTGGCCGGCTCGGTCGGCGGCATCATCATCGGCCTGGTGACCGAGTTCTACACGGCCGGTCCCCCGGTCAGGCGGATCGCCAAGGCCGGCGAGACGGGCACCGCGACGGTCATGATCGCGGGGCTGGCGATCGGCCTCGAATCGGTCGTCCTCCCGATCTTCACCATCGGCGCGATCATCTTCGTCGCCAGTGGCGTCGCCGGTCTGTACGGCGTGGGCATCGCGGCGGTGGGCATGCTCGCCACCGTGGGCATCACGATGGCCATCGACGCCTACGGGCCGGTGGCCGACAACGCCGGCGGCATCGCCGAGATGGGGGGCCTGGGCAAGGGCGTCCGCGAGATCACCGATTCGCTCGACGAACTGGGCAACACCACCGCCGCCATCGGCAAGGGCTTCGCGATCGGTGCGGCGGCCCTGGCGGCGCTCACGATCATCGCCGCGTACATCGAGACGCTGCACTTCACGCTGCCCGACTTCGAGCTCAGCCTCGCCAACCCGCAGGTGCTCATCGGCCTGCTCATCGGCGCCGCCATCCCCTTCCTGGTCGCGTCGATCACGATGACGGCGGTCGGGCAGGCGGCGTTCACGATGATCAACGAGATCCGGCGCCAGTTTCGTGAGATCCCCGGGCTGCTCGAGGGCACGGCCAAGCCCGACACCGCCCGCTGCGTCGACATCGCCGCCACCGCGGCGCTGCAGCGGATGATCATCCCGGCCGTCATCGCGATCGGGGCGCCGCCGCTCATCGGCTTCACCCTCGGCGCCGAGGCGCTCGGGGGCATGCTCGGCGGCGCGCTGCCCTCGGGCGTGCTGCTGGCCCTGATGATGGCGAACTCGGGCGGGGCCTGGGACAACGCCAAGAAGTACGTCGAGAAGGGCAACCACGGCGGCAAGGGGTCGTCCGTGCACGCCGCCACGGTCGTCGGCGACACCGTCGGCGATCCGTTCAAGGACACCTCCGGCCCGTCGATGAACATCCTGATCAACGTCATGGCGATCGTCAGCCTGACGATCGCGCCGCTGCTCGGCTGAACGGCGCCCGCACAGCGACGGCCGACGGAGCCGCCCACCGGAAGCTTCCGGTGGGCGGCTCTTCTGGGCGAGGCGGCGCGTTCCGCTTCACCGTTCCGTGAACGGGGTCAGGCGGAGGTGCCGACCGGCAACCGGTGCGCGTCGTCGCGCGGGTCGTCGGCGGGGGCGGCATCCGGGTGGTCGTCGGCGTGCGCTTGGGCCTCCGAGGCGACGCGCGCGTAGCGCTTGCGCTCGAAGCGGTAGAAGGCGGCGGGCACGACGAACAGCGTCAGGAAGGTGGACGACACCACGCCGCCCAGGATCACCAGGCCGAGCGGTCGACGGAACTCGTTGCCCTCGCCCACGCCCAAGAGCAGCGGCACCGAGATGATCACGACCGTGAGCGCCGTCATGAGGATCGGCCGCAGCCGCAAGCGCCCGGCGCGCACCAGCGCGTCGCGCAGCGACTCGCCCTCGCCGAGCCTGCCGACCACGACGTCGAGCAGCAGGATCGCGTTCTTGGTGACCAGACCGATGAGGATGACCACCCCGAGCACGCTGATCACGTCCAGCGGACTGTTGGTCAGGAAGAAGAGCCAGACGGCGCCGACCAGGGCCAGCGGCACGGTCAACAGCAGGTAGAGCGGGTACCGCAGACTGTTGAACTGGCTGGCGATGACCAGGTAGTTGAGCAGCAGCGCCAGCACGAACGCGATGGGACCGTAGAACACGAGGTCGCCGAGCAGGTCGGGGCCGATCCCGGCGGTCACCTCGACCAGGTCGTCGGTGATCCCGGCCGCCGCGAACGCGGCCTCGGCCTGGCTGCGTACCTGGAACTGCCCCGGCGCGCCCTCGACCAGGTCGGCGCTGATCGTCGCCACGTAGGCCTGGTTGGCCCGGTCGATCGAGACCGGCGCGGCGCGCAGCTCGAAGCTGCCCAGCACGCCCAACGGCAGGTAGGAGTTCAGCGCCGGCGCGAAGATGGGCAGCGACAGCAGCGTCTGTTCGTCGGCGACGGCGCGCGGGTCGACCTTGACGACGATCGGGGTCTCCTCGCCGTCCTCGCGCAGGTCACCGGCCGAGACGCCGACGTTGTAGGCGCGCAGGGTGAGAGCGATGTCGCTGGTGGTCAGACCCGTGCCCGAGAGGGCGGCCGAGGAGATCTCGAACACCCGTTCGGCCACGCTCCCCTCGAGGCTCGACTGCACGTCGCGCAACCATGGGTTCTCGGCCAACAGGTCGCGCGCCGCCCGGTCGCGGACCTCGAGCAGGTCGCGGTCGGTGCTCATGAGCGTGAGGTCGAGGCCGGTCTCGACCGGCACCGCGCCGCCGTCGTCGGAGCCGACGGTCAGCCGGGCTTCCGGGAAGGCGGCGATGGCGCGCTGGATCTGCGGGCGGAGCTCGTCGGCCACCTCGAACGACGAGCGCCCGCTCTCACGGTCGAGCTCGAGCTGCAGGGTGGCGCGGACGGCGTCGGCGTTGCCGAAGGTGCCGCCGGCACCGACCGTCGCGACGACGTTGCGGACGTCGGGGTGGGCGATCACCAGCGATTCCGCCAGCGCCACGACCGTGTCGGTGCGGTCGAGCGGCGTACCGGGCGGGAGCTCGAAGCGCACGGCCACCTGGCCGGCGTCGACGGGCGAGACGAAGTTGAAGCTGATGCGTGGTCCGATGACGGCCAGGCTGCCGACGAGCAGCGCCGCCACGACCAGGGCGGCGGTGGAGCGGTCGAGCACCCAGCCGAGGGCGCCCGCGTACCCCTCGCGCATGCGCGCCACCAGCGCGTCGGTCGCCTCGTGCAAAGCGCGCAGCACCGCGCCGACGATCGTGAACGCCAGCCGACCGACGTAGCGCAGCAGGCCGAGCGCGGGCGCCAAGCCGACGGCCAGGGCCGCGAAGGTCACGCCGGCCGCCAGGGCCGCCGTCGACCACGCCGCCGCTGCTCCGCCGAGGAGGCCGCGCTCGAAGGCGACGAAGGCGGCCACCGCGGCCAGCAGCGCGAACGCCCAGTAGCGGGCGCGGCGAGGCTGGCGCAGCGTCCACGCCAGGTCGGCGCCGACAGCGACGAAGGCGGGCCCGATCGCGCGCCAGGTGGGCGGCAGCGGGTTGGGCAGGTAGGCCAGCCGGACGGTCAGGAAGAACATCGCCTCGAGGTAGCTGACCACGATCGTGGCGGCCAACGACAAGCCGAACTGGCTGAAGAACTGGCCGATCACGCCCGGCAAGAAGGCGATGGGGACGAACACCGCCAGCAGCGAGAGGGTGGCGGTGAGCACGGCCACGCCCACCTCGGCCGTGCCGCGGTAGACGGCCTCCTTGAGGCCGTACCCCAGCGCCCGTTGCCGTTCGATGTTCTCGGCGATGACGATCGAATCGTCGACCACCAGGCCGACCGCGACCGTGATGGCGAGCAACGTGACGGTGTTGAAGGTGAACCCGAGGACGCCGAAGAGCATCACCGCGCCGGTGAGCGTGATCGGGATGGCCAGGATCACCGAGAAGGTCGAGCCGAGCCGGCCCACGAACAGCAGCACGATGAAGGCGACGGCCAGCACCGCCAGCCCGGTCTCGCGGATCGTGTCGGAGACCGAGTTCTCGATGAAGACGGTGGTGTCGGCGACGGTGCGGACCTCGTAGCCTTCGGGCAGCTCGATGGTGGCGAGCTCGGCCCGCAAGGCGCGGGCGGTCGACACCGAGTTGGCGCCCGATGCCTTGCGCACCTCGAGCAGCACGGCGGGTTCGCCGTTCAGCCGCACGAAGCGTTCGGCGTCGGCGAGCGTGTCGCGCACGGTGGCGACGTCGCGCACGCGCAGTCCGCGGGCGGGGTCGACGAACAGGTCGGCGACCTCGGCGGCGCTGGTCGGCTCGCTCCGGACCGAGAGCAGGATGCGCTCGCCGCCGACGGTGATCGAGCCGGCCGGCAGCGTGGCGGATGCCGCTCGGATCGCGCCGGCGACCCCGTTGGGGGAGAGCCCCAGGGCCTGCAACCGCGGCGGGTCGAGCAGCACCTGGATCTGCCGTTCGACCGGGCCGATGGTGGTGACCGCGGCCACCCCCGTGACCTGCTGGAGCGGCGCCTCGAGCCGATCGCGGGCCTCGCGTTGCACCTCGAGCAGGTCGGCGCCCGGCGCGATGACGGCCAGGTTCAAGATGGGCTGGTCGTTCGGGTCGAACTTCTGGATGACCGGGTCGCTGGCGTCGTCGGGCAGCGTGGGGGCGATCGCGTCGACCTGCTGCTTGACGTCGATGGCGGCTTGGTCGACCGACGTGCCGAACTCGAACTGCACGACCACGAACGAGAAGCCCTCGCCACTGAAGGAGGTGATGTCGGTGACGCCTGCGATCGTCGCGATGGCGTCCTCGATCGGTTCGGCGAGCTGCTGGGCGGTCTCGGCCGCGCCCGCCCCCGGGTAGGAGACGTTGACCGCCACGATCGGGAACTCGAACTCGGGCAGCAGGTCGACGCCGATGCGGGTCGCGGCGGTGAGGCCGAAGAAGGTGACGGCCAGGAAGATCGCGAGCGCGAACACCCAGCGTTCGACGAAGAAGGCGACGAGCCGGTTCATGCGGTCGCGCTCACTCGCCGACCACGCGCACGACGGTGCCGTCCCGCACGTCCAGCGGGCGCGGGTTCACGATCTGGTCGCCGGCTTTGAGCACGTCCTCGGGCACGCCGACGACGACGGCGGTGCTGCCCGATTCGGCGGCCACCCGCACCTCGATCCGCTCGGCCACGGTCAGGTCGTCCTCGGTGGCGATCCGGTAGACGTAGGTGCGGCCGGCGTCGGCGCTGAGGGCTCCCGACGGCACGCCCAGGCCCTCGCCCAGGACCACGTCGTAGCGGACCTCGCCGAGGCTGCCGGGCGTCGCGCGGGGGGCGTCGGGATCGACCTGGGCCAACACCGTCACCAAGCGGGCACGTTCGGCGGGGCGTTCGAGGCGGGTGATGGTGGCCTCGAGTTCGCGGCCACCCACGACGATGGTGATCTGCCCGCGCGCCTCGAGCAGGGCGGCGTCTTCGGGCGCGATCGTGAACGAGGCGAGCTGCGCTCCGGTGCCGAGCAAGCGCACCACCGGGCTACCGGCCCCCACGAACTCGCCGACCTCGACGTACGTCTCGGCCACCTCGCCGTCGAACGGCGCGCGCACGACGGTCTGGGTCAGCGCTTCGCGGGCGCTGCGGAGCTGGACCTCGGCCTGGGCCACTTGCAGCTCGAGCAGGGCCAGGTCCTCGCCCTCGGCGCGGCCGGCACGGTCGACCGCCTCTTGCGCTTGCAGGAAGGCGCCCTCGGCCTGCGACGCCTGGGCGCGCAGCGCGTCCACGTCGGCCTGAGCGACGGCGCCGAGACCGAGCAGGCCTTCGGCTTCGGCCAGCTGACGTTCGACGAGCGCGCGGTTGCGCTCCGCGGTGCGGAGGGCGGACGCCGCCTGCTCGGCCGCGTCGGCGTTGCCGCGGCGGGCCCGGTCCAGGTTGATGCGAGCCTGGGCCAGCGCCAGATCGGCGTTGTCGACGCCGGCCTGGGCGTTGACGTCGTCGAGCCGCACCAGCGCGTCACCGGCGGCGACGACGCTGCCCTCACGGGCGGCGATCTCCTCGACGCGTCCCGAGGCACCCGCCGCGACACGGCTCTCCTGGGAGGCCTGGAGCGTGACCGAGGCGCTCCGGGTGGCGACCAGGACGTCGGGGGTGACGTTCACGACGCGCACGGCGCGCGCCTCGGCGGCGTCGGCCACGACCGCGGGCGCCGGGTCGACGGCCTCCTCGCGGGTCCCACAGCCCGCCAACGCCACGACCGCCAGGACGAGGGCGGCCGCCCGTCGTATGGGGCGCGCCCGCCGGACGGAACGGTGGTGCCGCCCAGGCGTGGTCACGACCGCACGCTGGTGGCCGGCGACGAGGGCAGGTTCAGCGGCCATCCCAGCCGTCCAATGGCCGGAGCGTGCCGGCCTGCAGGTCGAGGAGGGCGTTCATGAGGGCGTGCTCGGCCTGGACGGCGCGCAGCTCGGCCTGCTGGCTCTCGAGGCGCACGGTGGCGAGCTCGAGCTCGCTGATGAGCCCAGCCTCCAAGCGGCTCGCTTCGATCGACTCGCGCTCGCGCGCCTGCTCCAACGCCTGGCGCGCCAAGCGGTCGCGTTCGCGGGCGCTCACCGCGGCGTTGCGCAGCGCCTGCACCTGCAGCCGCAGCCCGCGGCGCGCCTCGGTGGCGCCCGCCTCGGCCTGCGCCAGCTGGGTCGCCGCCCGCTCGATCTGGGCCTGGGCCGCGAAGCTCGGGTCGAGCAGCTCGACGCCCAAGCCGGCCAGCTCCACCCCATGGGCGACCTGCAGGTAGGTGGGCAGGCCCTCGATGGCGGCGTCGAGCTCGTCGTCGTCGGGCAGGGGGGCGGCCAAGCGTTCGCGATCGACGGCGGGCAGCTCGTCGGCGGCCGGCAGACCGGTCAGGCCGGTCAGGTCCGCCTGGGCCAGCGCCAGGCCGTCCCGCGCGGCCGCCAGGTTGGCGTCGGCGTCGGCCAGGTCGGTGCGCGCCTCGTCGACGTCGAGCTGGGTGGCGCTGCCACGTTCCAGGCGCAGCTCGGCGACCGCCAGGGCGCGGGCGCTGAGGTCGCGCGCGGCCTCGGCCAGCGCCACCTGCAGCTCGGTCTCGCGCACGCGCGCCCAGGCCGCGGCGACCTCGGCTTGGGCCTCGAACCGTGCGGCGGCCAGGTCGGCGCGGGCGGCCTCGACCGCCTGGGACGCTTGGGTGCGCTCGAGGCGCAGCGCCAGCGGATCGCCGTCGGTGCGCTCGAGCGCCCGCTCGGCTTCGGCGAGGTCGAGTCGGGCGGTGACGACGTTCACCCGGCCCTCGACGGCGGCGAGCACGTTCTCGAGGGTCACGCGCGTCGGCTCGGCAGGGGGCGCGGCGGGTGCCGCGGCTTGGGCCCGCGCCGTCGCACCCAGGCCCAGCGCGACGAGCGCGAGGGCGCCGAGGACGAGCACGGGCGCACGGCGGACGGATACGTGCGACAGCGGGACGCGGATGTGGGCGGGGGCGAGCGACGTCACGGGAGGACCTCCGAGAGCGGGATGGCGTAGGTCACGTACGTATCGAGGACGGTGCCGACCAGGTCGACACGGGCTTGCGCGAGCGCGACCGCCGCGCGCTGCCAGGCCAGGTGGGCTTGGAGCCGTTCGAGTTCGCCGATGGAGCCGTTGGCGAAGCGTTCGTCGGCCGCGTCGCGTTCGAGCGCCCGCAGCTCGACGTCGAGTTCCGCGACGGCGAGGCGGTCGGCGGCGCTCGCGTGGGCGGCATCGAGCGCCAGGCCGGTCAGGCGCGCCCGGTCGTGGGCGGCGGCGAGGGCGGCCACGGCGGCATCGAGCTGGCGCGTGGCGGCCTCGGCCTCGAGCGCCGTCTGTGGCGAGAACGTCCAGGCGACGCTGACGTCGAGGCTGCCGCGCAGCGTAGGGCGGTTGACCGCCGGCAGGTCGGCGAGCCCTTCGGCGCCACCGGCGCCCGGGGCCTCCGACCGGTAGGAGAGCGCCGGCTGCCAGGTGCGGCTCTCGATGCCCAGGCTCACGGCCCCGCCGTCGTCGGGCAACCAGGTGTAGCCCGCCTCGACGGTGGGCCACTGCGCGCGGGTGGCGCTGCGGGCGCCGACCTCGGCCAGGGCGACGTCGAGGACCGCGCGCAGCAGGTCGGGGGGGACGCCGACGACCGTTTCGAGCGCCGGGGGCGACAGCGGCACGGCCGTGCCGACCAAGGTGCGCACCCGGGCGGCCGCCAGGTCCCGCTGCGCACGGGCGCCGCGTGTGGACGCCGTGGCCTCGAGCAGCGCCCGCTCGGCGTCGCCGACCTCGACCGCGTTGGCGCCGCCCACCTCGGCGCGCCGTTCGGTCGCCGCGGCCGCCGAGCGCGCCAGGGCCTCGCCCCCTTCAGCCAGCTGGACGCCGAAGTCGGCCAGCCACAGCCCCAGCGCCGCTTCGAGCGCCTGGGCCTCGAGCTGCGCCCGCGTCTCGCGGGCCTGGAGTGCCGCCCGTTCGGCGTCGGCCCGGCGCTGGTCGCCGAGATCGGCCAGGTCGCCGACCAGGAACGGCCTCAGGACCAACGACAGCGACACGGCGTCCGTCGACGTGTCGATCTCGACGCCGGGGAGGGGTTGCTCGGCCGGGTCGACCGTGAGCCGTCGGGCGTCGTAGCGGGCGGTGAGCGTCAGGGGCTGGTGCACGGCGTCGAGCCGCAAGCGGGCCGCCTCGGCGAGCGCGTCGGCGGCGCGCAGACCCGGGTGGCCTTCGAGGCCTTCCAGGTAGGCGTCGACCTCCGCCAGCGGCGTCACCTGGTGCAAGTCGGCGGGCGGCGCCGCTTGCGCCAACGCCCGCGGTGACGCCACCACGAGCAGGGCGAGCAGCAGCGGCCACCACCGGAGCACCGCGGAGCTCGGTGGCGCTGCGACGGTGGTGCGGTTCATGCCGGGCTCCCGGTTCATGCCGGGCTCCCGGTTCATGCCGGGCTCCGGCGCGCGAGGGCGGTGGCCACGCGCACCACCGCGCGGAGGTCGTCGAGTTCGACGTCGCCGAGGTGCTGTCGGCTCGCCTCGAGCCAGGCGACGCCCAGCCGCTCGTACGCGGCGCGGCCTTCGTCGGTGAGCTGGAGCTGGACCTTGCGGCCGTCCTCGGGATCGACGCTGCGGGCGATGAGCCCCAGACCCTCGAGGTCGGCCAGGATGGCGCTGACGGCGCTCTGGACCGTCTCGAGCGTCTCCGCCAGGGCCTTCGGTCGATCGACGCCGTCGGCGATGAGTTCGAGCACGAGCGCACGCGAGGCGCTCAGCCCGAGCGGTGCGAAGACGCGCGCGGCCTGGTGGCGCAGGGCGTGGACCAGCGGTAGCAGCTGGCTCGAGAGCTCGAGCACGAGCGTGTCACGCTCGAGGTCGGGGGGTGGGGCGGTGCGGGGATCGGGGTTCGGCATCGAGGGCCCATCATGCGCTTCACTGGGGTGAAGCATCGAGCGCCAGACTACATCCGTTCACCTGAGTGAACGAGATCGTGCCGGACTTCACGAAATCGTCGGCCAGGCTCGGCCCCTCGGGGACGCGGGGCGCGGTAGCGTGAGCGCCTGACGGCTCGCGCCGTACCGAGGAGGACCCATGCCCGTGCACCCCGATGCCGGCCGTCCCGGCGCCCCCGACAGCCACGCCAACGTCCCGCGGCTCGTCGCCGCGTACTACACCGAGCGTCCCGACCCGTCCGACCCGCGCCAACGGGTCGCCTTCGGCACCTCCGGCCACCGCGGCGGGTCGCTGGAACGGACCTTCAACGACGACCACGTGGCCGCGATCGCACAGGCCGTGGCCGAGCACCGCCGCGAGGCGGGCATCACCGGCCCGCTGTTCCTCGGCGCCGACACGCATGCGCTCTCCGAACCCGCGTTCCGCACCACCCTCGAGGTGCTCGCCGCCCACGGCGTCCAGACCGTCATCGAACGCGACCTGGCGCCGGTCCCCACGCCGGTCGTGTCGCACGCCATCCTCCGGCACCGCGCGGTGCGCGGCGAGGACGCCGATGGGATCGTCATCACCCCCTCGCACAACCCGCCGTCGGACGGCGGCATCAAGTACAACCCGCCCCACGGCGGACCGGCGGGCACGGACGTCACCCGCGCCATCGAAGCGCGCGCCAACGCGCTGCTGCGCGCCGGGGGTACCGACGTCCAGCGGGTGGCCTGGCGCGTGGCGAGCGCCGCGGAGACCACCCACCGCCGCGACGTCTTGGGCCCCTACGTCGACGACCTGCGCGCGGCCGTCGACCTCGACGCGGTTCGCGGCGCCGGCTTGCGGCTCGGCGTCGACCCCATGGGCGGCGCGACGCTGGCCACCTGGGATCGCATCGCCGACGCCTACGCGCTGGACCTGGTGGTCGTCGACCGCACCATCGACGCCTCGTTCGCCTTCATGCCGCTCGACCACGACGGTCAGGTCCGCATGGACTGCAGCTCGCCGTACGCGATGGCGCGCCTCTTGCGTCTCGCCGATCGCTTCGACGTGGCCTTCGGCAACGACCCTGACGGCGACCGCCACGGCATCGTCGTGCCCCACGCGGGTCTGCTGAACCCGAACGCCTACCTGGCGGTCGCGATCGACTACCTGCTCGGACACCGGCCGGATTGGTCGCCGGAGCTGGCGATCGGCAAGACGCTGGTCTCGAGCGCGCTCATCGACCGCGTCGTGGCGCGCCACGGTCGCCGGCTGGAGGAGGTGCCCGTCGGCTTCAAGTGGTTCGTCGACGGCTTGCATGGAGGGCGCCTCGCCTTCGGTGGCGAGGAGTCGGCGGGCGCCAGCTTCCTGCGCCGCGACGGTCGGACGTGGACCACCGACAAGGACGGGATCCTGTTGGCGCTCTTGGCCGCCGAGATGACGGCCGTCACCGGCGAAGACCCGGGCGTGCGTTTCGCGGCGCTCACGTCCGAACTCGGTCAGACCGCCTACCGCCGCGTCGACGCGCCCGCGACCCCCGCCCAGAAGGCGGCGCTGGCGGACCTGGACGCGGACGCGGTCACGGCCACCGAGCTCGCCGGCGACCCGGTGACGGCGATCCTCACGCGCGCGCCCGGCAACGACGCGCCCATCGGCGGCCTCAAGGTGGTGACCGAACGGGGTTGGTTCGCGGCGCGCCCATCGGGGACCGAGGACGTGTACAAGATCTACGCGGAGAGCTTCGGCGGCGAGACCCACCTCGACCAGTTGATCGAGGAGGCGCGCGCCCTCGTGAACGCGGCGTTCGCCCGCTAGCTCGAAGCGGGCGGCCGACGTCCCGTGGCTACAGCGTGGCGGGCACGCCGAGCACCGGGATGGGGCTCGATCGCACGAGCGCATCGGCGCGGGCACCGAGCAGCAAGCCGGTGATCGAGCTGTGGCGCTTGAGGCCGACGACGATCACGTCGGCGCCCATCTCCTCGGCGATCTGCGGCAACACCTCCACCGGGTGCCCGGCCCGCACCACGAAGCGCTCGGCGCGGTCGCCGGCCAGCGCCTCGAGCCGGTCGGTGGCGGTGCGTGCGTCGGCATGGTGGCCCTCGTCGACGTGGGCGAGCACCAGCTTGAGACCCGCCCGCTGGGCCAGGTGCGTCGCGAAGCTCCACGCCGCGAGCGCGCTCTCGTGGAAGTCGGTGGCCACCAGCAGCCGGTTCACGCGTGTGGTGGTGGTGGTCTCCCGGACGGTGAGCACCGGGGTGGTGGTGCGGCGCATGAGACGACCGGCGACGCCGCCCAGGAAGGCTTCGTCGAACGGGTTGGCGCCGTGCGCCCCCATCACGACCAGGTCGTGTTCGGCCGCGAGCCGCAGCAGCTCGCGCAGGATCGAGCCCCAGACCAGTTCGTGGGTGCCGCGCCCGCCGGCGATGGAGGCGAGGCGCTCGCGCAGCTGGCGGGTCTCGGCCGTGCGCTCCTCCTCGATCTGCCGCTGCAGGACCGGGTTGATGCGCTCGCTCTGGGCGGGGATGTAGCCCCGCACGCGGCGGTCCTCGAAACGTTCCTGGACGTGGACCACGTGGAGGTCGGCCGACGCGCGGCGCGCCAGATCGACGGCCAGGCCATGCGCGAGCTCGGCCGTACGACTGAAGTCGGTGGGATGGAGTATCCGCATGGCGCCTCCTGGAACGGCCCCCCCGGGGACGTCGGGTACGCCCGACCCAGGGGATGAGGCGCGGGCGGTTCGATGCGTCGTGAACTCAGCTTAGCAGGGGCCGCCTTCCCCTCGGAGCGCACGAAGGGTCCGGTCACCGTGAGCGGGCTGCCGGGGGTGGTCACGGTGACCGGAGCCGGCGGGCGACCGCCGTAGGGCGACCGTGCCGACGTCCCTAGTGGACCCTGCGCAGGCCTGGTCGCGCGTCGGAGGAAGTCCGACACACGACGTACGTGCTCCCTCGGTGGCGCCGCGCGGGCCGGGGCCTATGCTGAGATCAGCCCGCTGCGACGTGGACGATGACCGCATCCCCCTCCGGGTGCGGCGTTCGTTCGGTCCGAGCGGTGCAGGAGGTGCTCGATGTACCGCAGGATCCTCGTGCCCACCGACGGCAGCGTGTGCGCGAACCACGCCGTGAGCGAAGCGGTCGAGCTCGCCAAGGCGCTCGACGCCGAGATCACGTTCCTCTACGCCCTCGAGAACCCGCTCACCACCGGGACCGCCAGCCCCGAAGCGCTGCCGTACTCGGCGCAGCTCTGGGAGGACCTCAAGGCCATGGCCAACGAGGCGCTCACGAGCGCCACGCAGGTCGCCGAAGACCGCGGCGTGCGCGCCACGGCCGTACGGGTGGACAACCGGGCACCGGTGCAGGCGATCCTCGAAGCGGAAGCCGACCACGACCTGGTCATCATGGGCACCCACGGGCGGCGCGGCTTCAACCGGTGGATGTTCGGCTCGGTGGCCGAGGGGGCGCTCCGGCGCGCCAAACGCCCGTTCATGTTGATCCGCAGCGGTGAGAGCCGCGATTGACCTCGCTCGCACGGGGTCGGTCGCCGACCGCACGGGCGGCGACCGGGAGGGTCCGTAGGATGACGCACATGGTCAACCGTCTCGCGCTCGACGCCCGTGCCGCGCCCGCGTCGACCGAGGCGGAACGGCGTACACGCGAACTCGAGACGTTGCACCGGCTGTCACAGGCCGTGGCCGAGACGCTGGAGGGTCAGGACGTCATCGAGCGCGCTCTGCAGGCGGTCATCGACATGGGTTGGTTCGCCTGTGGCGAGGGCTTCCTCAAGCAGGGCGACGAGCTGACCACCGTCGCCGTCGGGCTGTGTCCCTACGAGCAGGTCGAGTCCTGCCCCCTGCGACCGCGCCTGATGGCCGACGCACGCGCCGTCCTGGCCGACGGCCACGTGCGTCACGAGGACGCCTGGCACCTGGTGCCGATCGGCGACATCGCCCTGCTGGCGCTGTCGGGCGCGCGCGACGTCTCGCCGTCGTTCATCGCCAACGTCACCGAACTGGTGGCGGCCGCCCTCAAGCGCACCCAGCTCCACCGCCGCCTGGCCGAGAAGGAGGCGCAGCGTTCGCGCTTGCTGCAGGCCGTCCTGACGGCGCAGGAGGAGGAGCGCGGCCGGATCTCACGCGACCTGCACGACCAGATCGGGCAGGCCCTCACGGCGCTGCTGCTCGGTCTCGACCGCAACCTCGAGAATCCGGACGCCGGCAGCCTGGGACAGCTTCGCGAGCTCGCGTCGATCACGCTGGGCGACGTGCGTCGGATCGCGCTCGACCTGCGCCCTTCGGTGCTCGACGAGCTGGGGCTCGAGGCCGCCGTGCGGCGCTACGCCCGCGACGTGCACGAGCGCTACGAGATCGACGTCAGCGTGCTGGTGACGCTCCCCACGCGTCTGTCGCGCCAGGAGGAGACCGTGCTGTACCGGGTGGTGCAGGAGGCCCTGACGAACGTGGTGCGCCACGCGCACGCCAAGACCGTGTCGGTCGTGGCCACGGTGCGCAAGGGATCGGTGCAGCTCGTCGTGGAGGACGACGGCATCGGTTTCGACCCCAGCGCCTTCGCGCCGGCCGAGATGATCGGCCTCATGGGCATGCGCGAACGGCTCGAACTGCTCGGCGGCAGCCTGCGCCTCGAGGCCGCGCCAGGGGAGGGATGCAGTCTGCACGCTCGACTTCCGGTACGGTAGCGCGTGCCTCCCGTGCGTCTGTTCCTCGTCGACGACCACGCCATCGTCCGCGCCGGCGTCCGCTCGCTCCTCTCGGCCCACGACCAGCTCCTCGTGGTGGGCGAGGCCGAGAGCGGTGAAGAAGCGCTGATCCGCGTTCCCGCAGCCGAACCCGACGTCGTGCTCCTCGACCTGTCGCTGCCCGGCATGAACGGCATCGCCACCGCCCGCGCGTTGCGCGAGGCGCTGCCCGGTCTACGGCTGGTGGCGCTCTCGATGCACGAGGACCCCGAGTACGTGCAGGGCTTCTTGGAGGCGGGCGGGTCGGGCTACGTACCCAAGAGCTCGCTCGAGGCGCAGCTCGTCGACGCCATCCTGGCCGTGTCGCGTGGCGAGTACTACGCGCCGGCGAAGCTCCTCGCCGAACTGGCGCGCGAGATGGCGCACGGTGATCCGTACAAGCACGTCAAGCTCACGCCGCGCGAGGTCGAGGTCGTGCGCCAGATCGCCCAGGGCAGCACGTACCGTGAGATCGCCGAGACGCTCGGGATCTCCGAGAAGACCGTGGCCACCTACCGTGAGCGCGCGTCCGAGAAGCTCGGCGTCCGCAGCCGGGCCGAGCTGGTGCGCTGGGCGTTGGAGAACGACCTGCTCGACTGACACGGCCGCGCCGGTCGATGCGCGGTCTGCGCCATCGACGTCGACACCGTCGGTCGGGGCAGTAGCATGCTGCGATGCAAGCCAAGGGGTGGGGCCTTCCGCACGACAACTTCTGGCTCGGGGTGTACAACGGCGTCCTCGTCAACGGTGGCGAGGCGTTCTTCCACAGTGCCCTCGTGCTGTCACCGTTCCTGGCCACCCTCGGGGCGCCGGCCTGGGCCATCGGTCTGATCCCGGCGTTGCGGGTGGGCGGCTGGTTCCTGCCGCAGTTGTTCGTGGCCACCCGCCTCGCCCACGTGCCGTTCAAGCTGCCGCTCTACCGACGCACGTCGACGGTGCGGGTCGTGGCCTTCAGCGTGCTCACCGCGGCGGTGTTCCTGTTGGGACCCCATCCGGGCGTGCTGGTGCCGTTGACGTTGGCCATGATCCTGGTGAACGCGGTCGCGGGTGGCGTCGGGGGCGTTCCGTTCGCGGACGTGACCGCCAAGGTGGTGCCCCACTACCGGCTGGGGACGTTCTGGGTGTTGCGCAACGCCATCGGCGGTGCGTTGGCCTTGCTCTCGGGGCTGGTGTTGCGACGCCTGCTCGACAGCGAGCTGGCGTTCCCCACCGACTTCGGCTACGTGTTCCTGTTCGGCACGCTGCTGAACGGGGGCGCCTACCTGGCCTTCGCGCTCGTGCGCGAGCCGGAAGGCAAGATCGCCATGAAGGAGCGGCTCTCGCACGTCCTGGGTCGGCTGCCCTCGGTGCTGCGCCAGGACGCCAGCTTCCGCCGTTACCTGCGCGTGCGCTTCCTGGCACTGGCGGCGCTGATGGCCGAGCCGTTCTACGCGCTCTACGCGCTCGATCGCCTCGAGGCGCCCGCCAGCGTGCTGGGTACCTACGTGATGGTGGCGACCGGAGCGGCGATCGCGGTGAACTTCGCCTTCCGGCGTCCCGCCGACCGGGGTCAGAACGTCACGGTGCTGCAGGTGTCGATCGCCTTGTTGACGGCGGCCCCGCTGATCGCGCTGTTCGCCACCGACTGGCGCGTCTTCGCGCTCGTCTTCGCCTGCTCCGCCGCGGGCAACTCGGGGATGGGCATCGCCGCTTGGAACCTGCTGTACGCGGTGTCGCCCGAGGCCGACCGACCGCTCTACGTCGGTGTGGCCAACAGCGTGTTGTCACTGCCGAGCCTGGCGCCGATCGGCGCGGGTGTGGCGCTGGGGGTCTGGGGCTTCGAACCGCTGTTCGTCGGCGCCGGCGCGCTGGCGCTCAGCAGCCTCGGGTTCGCGTTCCGGTTCAGCGAGCTGCGCGGTCTCGACCGGGCGGCGCTGGAGGGTCGCCACCGCTAGCGAACGCCGCGCGCGCGACGCCGACGCAGGCGCGTCGTTCCGACGCGGCGCATCCTCGTGGCAGCGGCTAGAGGCGGTGGAAGGCTTCGACGTTCAGGACGAACACGATCGCGCCGCCCACGGGCACTTCCATCGGCTGCGAGGCGAAGGCGCCTTCGACGGCATGGAGCGGCGAGCCGGCGGTGACCACCTTGGTGCGCTCGCGGCAGTTCGTGCGCACGATCTCCTGCACGGTGGGCACGTCGCGGTCCTCGACGCCGATGATGAGCGTGGTGTTGCCCTCGCGCAGGAACCCGCCCGTGGTGGCGAGCTTGGTCGAGGCGAAGCCCTTCTCGCGCAAAGCCCCCTCGAGCTTGCCGGCGTCGGCGTCCTGGACGATGGTCAGCATCAACTTCATGGTCACCGGTATGGTAGCAGACGGGCGCGCTGGACGCGTCGACCCGGTGCGGCGCGCTCCGCCGGCACCGATCTCCCGGAGGCCGCACGATGACGACGAACGACCTGACCCTGATCCGCGAGAAGCACGCCCAGCTCGACGCGCTGCTCCCGTCGCTCGCCGCCGACGCGTGGGTCGTGTTCTGCCGCGAGGGCAGCGACCCGTCCACGCTGCTGTTCGCCGGCCAAGAGATGGTGGGCCTGTCGGCGTTCGTGTTCACCCCGGCAGGGCGCAAGCTCGCGCTCGTGGCCGACTACGACCGCATGGGCATCGAGGCGCCGGGCGTGTTCGACGAGGTGATCGCCTACGGCCGCGAGGGTCTGCCCGGTCACCTCAAGGCCGTCTGGAACGAGCTGAACCCCTCCACGGTGGCGCTCAACCAACACCAGGACGACTACCTGGTCGACGGTCTGACCGTCGGCCTGTTGCGCAAGCTCGAGAAGACGGTGGGCGACGAGGGCCTGGGCGACCGGGCGATCTCGTCGGTCGACGTGCTCGAGCCGTTGCGCGCGCGCAAGACACCCGAGGAGCTGCGGCGTCTGCGCCGCGCGATCGAGATCACCGAGCGCTTGCTCGACGAGGCCGGGGCCTTCATGCGCGCGGGCATGAGCGAACGCCAGGTGGCCGACTTCCTCAAGGGGCGCCAACGCGAGCTCGGCGTCACCCACTCGTTCAGCGACGGGGCCGCGGTCATGACCGGGACCGCCGGCCTGGGTCACCGCACCGCCGGCGACGCCCAACTGCTGCCGGGCGACACGGTCGTCATCGACATGGGCGTGTTCGTCGAGGGCTACACGTCGGACGTCATGCGCACCTACTACGTGGCGCGCGACGACGAGAGCGCGCCGCCGCCCGAGGTCCAGCACCGCTTCGAGGCCGCGCGCGACGCGGTCGCCGAGAGCGTGGCGATGATGAAGCCCGGTGTCGCGGGTCACGAGGTCGACGCGGTCGCCCGCGGTGTCCTCGAGGCGCGCGGCATCGCGCCGTACACCCACGCCCTGGGTCATCAGATCGGCCGGACCGTGCACGACGGCGGCACCACGCTGGCGCCGCTGGGCGACCGCTACGGCACGCGCGGGTTGGGCCGGCTGCAGGAGGGCGAGGTCTACACCGTCGAACCGGTGGTGCACGGCCGGACGGGCGTCGACGGCGTTCCCATCGGGCCCGAACAGGACGTGGTGATCACGGCGACGGGCGCCGAGTACCTGTCCACCCTGCCGGGCTCGTTGACGATCGTTCGGTGAGCGCGCCGGGTCAGGCGCGCACGGGAGCGCGCCGGGGCGCTCCCTCCACGGGCCGCCCGGGCACGGGGGCCGTGTGCTGAGCTACGTGGTCCGCCGCGCGTTCTCGCTGGTGTTCATCCTGTTCGGCGTCTCGGTGCTGGTGTTCCTGCTCATCCACCTGGCGCCCGGCGATCCGATCCGGATCATGTTGGGCGAAGAGGCGACGGTGGCGGACGTGGAGCGGCTCACGCGCGTCTACGGGTTCGACCGGCCGCTGGCGGTGCAGTACGGACTCTGGCTCGGCCAGGCCGTCCAGGGCGACCTCGGGACGTCCATCCGGCAGCAGTTGCCGGTGACGTCGATCATCGCCGAGCGCTTGCCCGCCACCTTCGAGCTCGCCATGTGGTCGCTCGTCCTCGCGGTCGGCGTGGGGATCCCGCTCGGGGTCCTCTCGGCGGTGCGCCGCAACTCGTGGATCGACCTCGGCTCGATGTTCGCCGCGCTCATCGGGGTGGCGGCGCCCAACTTCTGGGTCGGGCTCATCTTGCTGTCGCAGGTGGCGTTGCACGTGGCCTGGCTGCCCATCGGCGGCCGCGGTCCGTCGTTCCTGGAGGCCGTCGTCGCGCTGTTCACCGGCGCGGACGCGCGGCCCCTGTGGGACCATGCGCGCCACGTCCTGTTGCCGGCGCTGGCGCTGGGCACGTCGATCATGGCGCTCGTGACGCGCTTGACGCGTTCGAGCCTGCTCGAGGTGCTCGGCCGCGACTACGTGCGAACGGCCCGCGCCAAGGGCCTGCGCGGTCTGAACGTGGTCTACCGGCACGCGCTCAAGAACGCGCTGCTGCCCGTCATCACGGTCGTGGGCGTGCAGTTCGGCGCCCTGCTCGGCGGCGCCATCGTCATCGAGGTGGTGTTCTCGTGGCCGGGCGTGGGCCGGTTGATCGTCAACGCCATCAGCCAGCGTGACTTCCCGGTCGTGCAGGGGAGCGTGCTCATGCTGGCCGTCGTGTTCGCCGTGGTCAACCTGGTGGTCGACCTCAGCTACAGCCTGGTCAACCCGAGGATCCGCTATGGCTGACGCGACCGTCTCCGGGCGCCCGC
Organism: uncultured Trueperaceae bacterium; assembly: GCA_963839375.1. Classification (GTDB taxonomy): domain Bacteria; phylum Deinococcota; class Deinococci; order Deinococcales; family Trueperaceae; genus JAABTL01. The sequence continues at coordinate 33,810 of CAWIUY010000011.1, forward strand.
CCGGCCACCCGACCTGGCGCCGGTTGCGACGCAACAAGAGCGTCGTCGCGGGCAGCGTCATCATCGCGATGCTCGTGATCGTCGCCCTCGTCGGGCCCTGGATCACGCCCATGGACGCGCACGAGCAGGACATCTGGGAACGCTACGCGGCGCCCCGCGGTCTGATCGTGGACGGCGCGTGGAACACCACCTTCGTGCTCGGGGCCGACGAACTGGGGCGCGACGTGCTGTCGCGGCTCATCGTCGGTGCGCGGGTGTCGCTGCTGGTGGGCCTGATCGCCACCAGCATCTCGCTGGTGTTCGGGGTGACCCTCGGGGCGGTGGCCGGCTACTTCGGCGGGATCGTCGACGACGTCATCATGCGCGTCATGGACGTCCTCCTGGCGCTGCCGGGCATCCTGCTGGCCATCGCCATCGTGGCGGCGCTCGGCCCCAACATCGTCAACGCCATGTTGGCGATCGCCGTGGTCCGCATCCCCACCATGGCGCGCGTGGTGCGCTCGGACGTGTTGGCGTTGCGCGAGGAGGAGTTCGTCGAGGCGGCCAAGGCGCTGGGCCAGAGCCACGCGCGGCTGCTCTTCAAACACATCCTGATGAACGCCTGGGCGCCGGCGCTGGTGCTCGCCACGCTCGGCATGGGCACCGCCATCGTGGCCGAGGCGGCGCTGTCGTTCCTCGGCCTGGGGGCCCAGCCGCCCCAGGTGTCGTGGGGGCGCATGCTCTCGGTGGGCCGCGAGGCGATCCGCAGCGCGCCGCACGTGACCCTGTACCCCGGCTTGGCGATCACCGTGGTGGTGCTGGGGTTCAGCCTCTTGGGCGACGGCCTGCGCGACGTGTTCGATCGGCGGCTGACCGACAGCTGACTCAGCTGCGCCGGTGCGTCACCCGTTCGCCGCTGCCCAGCGCCTCGAACACGCCGCGCCCGTAGAAGACCGCCGGTCGGACCCGCTCGGTGTCCAGCAGGCGACGCTCGTCGTAGGCGTCCTCGCGGTGATGCAGGGCGACGACCTCGCCGACGAAGAAGTCGTGGTCGCCGGTCGGATGGACCGCTTCGACCCGACACTCGTACACCAGGTACGCGTCCTGGAGCACCGGCACGTCGAGGACGACGCCGCTTTCGGTGGCCAACCCGAAGCGCTCGAACTTGTCGACCTCACGCCCCGACGTGCTGCCCACGCCGGCGATGACGTCGGCCATCTCGAAGGGCAGGAAGTGGACGGCGAACGACCCCGCCGCGCTCACCAGCTCGTAGGTGTGGCGGGTGCGCCCCAGGGCCACACCGTAGAGCGGCGGTTCGGCCGACAGGGCGGTGTGCCACCCGGCGGACATGACGTTGCGGACACCTTCGAACGAGGCCGTGATGACGGCGACGGTCCCGGGGTAGTAGCCGAAGAAGCGCTTGGGCGGGGCGGCCACCTGTCGGGGTGGGCGTGCGGGAGCGGAGACCATGCCGACCAGCGTACCGGTGCAGGCCCGGCGGGCGCTCGGTATCGTGCCGGCGCCACGTCGTCGGGCCCGAGGCCCGGGCGTCGGTCCCTCGGAGGCTTGCATGAACGAACGCGTCGCCCCGCCCGACTCGGAACGCGTCCACCCGGGCCGCGGCTCCGTCCACCCGCTGCCGCTGCGCCAACAGGCGGACGTCACCAACGGCTGGTTGGCGGCGCGGCTCCGGACGGTGCTGCCGGCGGTGATGCGGCGCACCGGCTTCGACCTGTGGATCGTCGTGGCCCGCGAGGCGAACGAGGACCCGGTCCTGCTCAGCCTCCTGCCGGCGCCGATGATGTCGGCGCGCCGGCGCACGATCCTGGTGTTCCATGCCCCCGAGGCCGGACCGTTCGAGGCGCTGGCGATCGCCAACGCGGGCATCGGCCTCGACGGTCTCTACCGGGCGGTCTGGGACAAGTCGCGGACCGGTCAGGCGGCCGAGGACCAGTGGGCGTGCCTGCGCCGCGTGGTCGCCGAGCGCGATCCGCGGCGCATCGGCGTGGACGTCGCCGCCGACCTCGCCTTCGGCGACGGGCTCAGCAAGAGCGAGCACGACGCGCTCCAGGCGGCGTTGGGTGCTGACCTGTGGGCCCGGACGGCGGGCGCCGAAGCGCTGGTGATCGCGTGGTTGGAGCGGCGGCTGCCGGCCGAGATCGAGGCCGCGGTCGGCATCAACCGGATCGCCCACGACGTCATCGGCGAGGCCTTCTCGAACCGGGTGGTGCACCCGGGCGTCACCACCGCCCAGGACGTCGCCTGGTGGCTGCGTCAGCGAACGAACGACCTCGGTCTGGCGTGCTGGTTCCAGCCGACGGTGTCGATCCAGCGACGGGGCGCCCACGTGGGCGACCTCGGCGCCACGCCCGACGAGGTCATCCGGCCGGGCGACCTGCTGCACTGCGACTTCGGGCTGCACTACCTGGGGCTCGCCACCGACACGCAGCAGAACGCCTACGTGCTGCGGCTCGGCGAGGACGCTCCGCCGGCGGGGCTGGGGCGTGCTCTCGCGTTGGCGAACGAGCAGCAAGACCTGCTCGCGCGCGAGATGGTGGTGGGCCGGACCGGCAACGAGGTCTTGGCCCGGACACGGGCGGCGATGGAGCGGGCGGGCCTGGACGGCCGGGTGTACAGCCATCCGATCGGGACGCACGGCCACGGCGCCGGCCCCGCCATCGGTCTGTTCGACCAGCAAGCGGGCGTCCCCGGTCGCGGCGACGTGGCACTCGTCGACGACACGCTCTACGCCTTCGAGATGTACGTGCGGACCGCGGTGGCCGAATGGGACGACCAGGTCGTGACGCTGGCCACCGAGCAGGTCGTCGCGTTCACTGGCGGTCGCGTCCACTACCTGGGAGGCCGCCAGACCGCCTGGCACGTGATCGGTTGAGCGCGGCCGCCCGCGGGGGGGCCGCGCGGCCCGGACCGTCGACTACCCGATGGCGTCGATGAGGGTGACCACGTCGTCGTCCTCGTGGCGACCGATCCACGCGGCCCAGCCGGCCCCGTGGCTCGTGGGCGGCGGGCAGAGCCTCCGGGAGACGCGCACCGTGGCCAGGTCGAACCGGCGCACGTGGGCGCCGCGCGCCGCCTGCGGTGCCCCGCTGAGGGCGGTCGCGCGACGCCAAGCGGTCGTGCGCCATCGACGCACCGCGGCGCCGGCCAGCCGCTCGTCGAAGCTGCCGCCGGTCCGGTCGAGCCAGGCGAGCGCGGGCGACACCCGGTTCACGTCGGCCTGCACGTCGTCGAGCATGCGCACGAGGACGCCGTTGATGGCCATGAAGTCGGAGCGACGCCGGTCCAGGTCGTGAGGGGCCGTCTCCGAGGTCGCCACCCCCAGATCGAGCAGGATGTGGGCCGCCATGCCGAGCAGCAGGTGGTGCATGACGAGATGGCCGGGCTCACGGGCGCGATCGAAGGCCACCTGCCACGCGGCGCTGGTCGCCCGCCCCTGCGCGAAGGCGACGTAGGCGTCGAGGTAGCGCCGGGCGAACACGACGTCCAGACGCTCCACCCACGGCGCGTCGTGGAACTCGCCGGCGCGCAGGGCGGCCCGCACCTCGAGCGTCGTCCGGCGGTACAGGGCCGCGAACAGACCCAGGCGCTCGCCGTCCCCACGCGCCACCCCGACGATGTGCGACAGCGCGTCCACCACGTCGTCGATCGTGTGCACGGCGGCGAGGTCGTCGATGCTGCATCGTACCCACGGCGTGCGGCCGATGGCCGCCCGCGGCCGCCTGGCCGGCCGCCCGCGGCCCTCGGCCGCCTGCGGACGTGCTCGTCGGTGGGGGGACCGGATCGAGCGGGACGCCGTCCCCGACCGCCGTGCCCGGCGCTGCCGGACACGTCGGCCCAGGCGCCGTGGGCGTTGGTAGCCTGGTCGGCGGAGACGAGGTGGCTGCCACGCACGTGCCAGACCGGCCCCAACCGCCGACGCGAGCCGAGCGCGCGTCGTGAGCGCTCGACCGGGACCTGGTCCTGCTGTGCGTGGCCAGCGCCGCGGCCATGGTGGGCTGGTCGATGGTCCTGCTGTTGGTGCCGCTGCTGGCGCTTCGCTTCGGCGCCGGACCGACCGGGGTGGGCGCGCTCATCGCCGCCGGATCGGTGGTCCCGCTCGTGCTGGCGGTGCCGACCGGAACCTTCGTGGATCGGTGGGGGGCGCGGCGGGTGGTGCTGCTCGGGTTCGCCGGCAGCTTCGCTGCGATGCTGCCCATGGCGATCGCGCCGTCGCTGGCCTGGCTGGTGTTGGCCTACGTCCTGGGCAACGCCGTGCAGAACGCCTACTTCATCGGCGCGCAGGCGCTGGTGGCGGCGCTCGGTCAGGCCGGCCGCAGCCGCGAGGCCGCCTACGGCTGGTGGACGACGGCCATGGCCGCGGGTCAGGTGTTCGGACCGTTCGCGGCCGGGCTCTTGCTCGATGCCTTCGGCCCCGGGGTCGCTTTCGGGGCGGTGGCCATGATGGTGGCGGTGGCGTTCGCGCTCACCCTGAACGTGCGTCAGAGGGGTCGGTCGGAGACCGTCGTGCCGCCCTTCCGGTGGCAGGCGGGCGCCGCCTTGCTGCGCGACCGGACCGTCGGCATCGCCATCCTGACGAGCAGCGCCGCGGTGTGGGCGATGACGGTGCACGCGACCTTCCTGCCCGTCCGCCTCGAGTCGTTGGCCGTGCCCGCCGCCGCGATCGGTGCGCTGCTGTCGCTGCGCGCGGTCGCTTCGGTCGCCGTGCGACCGGTGATGCCGCGGCTCGTCGCCGCTCTGGGCGGCCGGGAGCGCACGGTGGTGTTCACCCTGCTGGCGTTGGCGCTGGGACTGGGGGGCGTGGCGCTGAGCCCCTCGCTGTGGTCGCTCGGCGTGTGGGTGGTGCTGTTCGGCTTCGGCTCCGGGTTGTCTCAACCGGTGTCGATGGTGATGGTGGCCGACCGCGTGGCGCCGCGCGAGCGCGGGGCGGCGCTGGGCGTTCGGCTCACCTTCAATCGGTTGGCCCAACTGCTGGCGCCGGTGGTGCTGACGGTGCTGGCCGAGCGCTCGGGCCTCGTCTCGCTGTTCGCGGCCCACGCCCTCCTGGTGGGCGCGGCGGCGCTGGTGTTGCTCGTGTGGGTCCGTCGGTCGGGTCCGACCGCGCCGTGAGCCTGGCGGGCTCGGTCAGTCCGAGGGCGCTGCCGGCGCCTCGTCGCGTCCGGTGGCCAGGCGCGTGAGGGCGTCCAGGGCAGCCACGATGCGGTCGGGGGCGAGCTCGGTGAGCCAGCCGCCCAGGGCGGCGTCGAGATGAGCGTGGGCGCGCGCCAGCGCGGCGCGCCCGGCTTCGGTGGGCACGACCACGCGACGCCGAGCGTCGGCGGGATCGAGCGATCGCACGAGCAGTCCGTCGCGTTCGAGTGCTCCCAGGCCGCGCGATACGGTGTGGGCGGGTAGGCGCAGCGCTTGACCGATCTCGCCGGGGGCGAGGTCGGTGAGCGCCACCGTCTCGAGGAGCACGAACGCGTCGAGGTCGAGGCCGCTCGCATCGGCCAGGGTGCGCTCGAGGCGGTCGGTCAGCCGCCGGTGCACGCCCCAGACGCCGTGCACGAGCCGGCGCGCCGCCTCGGAGGAGGTGAAGCGTGACGTTGTCATGCAAAGATCGTACCGGGCAAACGTTGCGTGGTGCAAGGGTCGTGACGGGGTGAGCGGACGCCCCCGTCTGGTGGTCGGGCGGCGCCCCTTGGCCGACGTGGTCGGTTGGGCGCGCGCGGCCCTCGCCGAAGGCGGGCCGGTGGACCTCGTCGTGGCCGATCCCGACGACGGCGACGGCCTGTGGCCCGGGCAGCCGCGACCCGACGGCGTGCCCCACCGCTCTTGGCGCGCCTGGCACGACCTCGCGGCGGAGCTCCGCTGTTCGCTGGCGACCCCGGAGCCGCTGGGCGACGGGCACGTGCGCTGCACGTTGCGACCGTTGGGCCCGGAGGCGCCGTGGCACGGTGCGGCCGCGCCGTCGGCCGGCCCGAGCGTGCCACGCGAGGACGCCGCCGCGCCCTCCGCCGATGCGAGCGTGTCGCCCGCCGGCGCCATGGCACCGCGCCTGGACGGCCCCGCGAGCGACGCGCGTAGGCGCTACGCCGCCGCCGAGGGCTTCGGGTCGGTCGACAAGCTCGAGGACCCCGGCTTCCTGCTGCCGCTGCTCGAGGCGCTCGAACGGGTGCGCCCGCCCGACGGGGGCCGGGTGCTGGTGCTGGGCTGCCATCGGGGCGACGAGGTGGCAGCGCTGTCGCTGCTCGCGCCCGCCCCGCGCGACCTGGACGTGGTGGGCGTCGACCATGCCCCGGAGCCGCTGGCGCTGGCGCGCTCGAGGTTCCCGGGCGCGCGTTTCGTCGAGGCCGACGTCGGCCGCTTGCCCGGCGACCTCGGCCGTTTCGACCTGATCGTCGCCGTCGCCGTGTTCCAGAGCCGTGGCGTCGACGATCGGGCCCTGTTGCGGCGCTTGGTCCAGGACCACGCCACCCCCACCGGCGGCCTGCTGGTGGGTGTGCCCGCCTGCCGCTTCCGTGGCCACGACGTCGTGTGGGGTCCACGGACGCGCAACTTCCGTGAGGTCGACCTGTCGCTGGTGGTGCAGGACCTGGCGACGTACCGGCGCTACCTGCACCAGCACCGGTACCGCACGCACGTGGGCGGCCGCTACGACCTGTTGCTGAGCGCCTGGCGGACGGTCGACGGGGCAGGCGCTCGAGGGACGCGCGGGGCCCGCGCTACGATGACCCCATGAGTTGGCGCGAGCGCATCGGGGACGTGATCTTCGAGACCGACACCCGCGCCGCCCGCACCTTCGACGTCGTGTTGCTGTGGGTGATCGTGCTGAGCGTCGCCACCGTGATGCTCGAGAGCGTGCCGAGCGTGCGCGCCGACCACGGTCGTGCGCTGCGGGCCGCAGAGTGGACGTTCACCGGCTTGTTCACCCTCGAGTACGCGCTCCGGGTCCTCACCAAGGGGCGCCGGCGCTACGTGCTGACGTTCTTCGGGATCGTCGACCTGCTCGCGTTCCTGCCCGCCTACCTGGCGCTGCTCTTCGCCGGTGGGCCCTACCTGGTGGTCCTGCGCGCACTGCGGTTGCTGCGGGTGTTCCGCGTGCTCAAGCTGACGCGGTACCTGGGCGAGGCCCGCGTGCTCTCCCAAGCGCTCGGTGCCAGCCGGGCCAAGATCACCGTGTTCCTGACCTTCGTGTTGACCGTGGTGCTGTTGGTGGGCTCGCTCATGTACGTCGTCGAGGGGCCCGCCAGCGGCTTCGACAGCATCCCGATCGGCATCTACTGGGCCATCGTCACGCTCACCACGGTCGGTTACGGCGACATCTCGCCGGCCACGCCGCTGGGGCGTTTCCTGGCATCGGCGGTCATGATCGTCGGCTACGCGGTGATCGCGGTCCCGACCGGCATCGTCACCACCGAGATGGTGCGCGCCGGGGGGAAGCGCGACGCCGACGTCCGCGCCGCCGCGGAACGGCGACGCTGCGAGGTGTGCGCGTTGGTGGGCCACGGTGAGGACGCGCGCTTCTGCCGGCGCTGCGGCACCGCCTTGCCCGCCCGCGAACCGCTCGCGGGCTGAGCCGGCGTCCCGTGGCGGGGTCGTGCGGCCATCCGCCGCCGTCCTCAGCCCCGGTCGGCCAGGTCGCGCACGGGGTTCTCGAGCGTGCCGACGCCCTCGATGACGCACCCGACCACTGCGCCGTCGCGGAGCACGACCGCGCCGGGCGTGCCGGTGGAGATCACGTCGCCGGGTTCGAGCGTCATGACCCGCGAGAAGAAGGCCACCAGGTAGGCGGGGGAGAACATCATGTTCGCCACGGTGTTGGACCGACGCACCTCGCCGTCGAGCACCGTGCGCACCTCCAGGTCGGCCAGGTCGCCGAGCCCGTCGAGCGTGACGAGCTCGGGTCCGAGCGCGAGGAAGGTGTCGAAGCTCTTCGCGCGCGTCAGGAATCGGGGGTTGCGCTGCAGGATGTCCTCGGCGGTCATGTCGATGATCGTGGTCACCCCGGCCACCGCGTCGAGCGCCTCGGCTTCGTCCAGGAAGCGGGCGCGCCGACCGATGATGAGGCCGAGTTCGGCTTCGCCGGTCACGCGCTGCGACTCGGGCGGCAACAGGATCTCGTCGCCCGGTCCGACGATCGTGGTGGCCGGTTTCATGAACGTCGCCGGTTCGCTCGGGCGCGTCTCGCCGAGGTCGCCGGCGTGTTCGGCGTAGTTCAGCCCCACGCCCAGGATCTTGCGCGGTCGGCGCAAGAGCGGCCCCGGGCGGGCGTCGTCGCGGACGGGGGCGCTGTCGAGGGCCGCCGGCTGCCCCGCCACCCACGTCCGCAGCGCATCGAAGCGGCCGGTGTCGAGAAGCGAGGCCAGGTCGACGGGCCAATCGGTGCCGGCGTGGTGGTTCAGGACGTCCAGCGGGACCAGCCCGTGCGGGCACACGAGCGCGGCGGTGGTGTCGAGGCTGACGAGTCGCATGCGTCCTCCAAGGGTTCGTGGTTCAGACCGTGGGCGTGCCGCTCGGATCGGGGGCTGCCGCCGGCGCGACGGCGCTGGCGGCGTCCTCCGGGAGCAGCAGCCAGGTGGCGTTCGCGAGGGCACACAAACGGTCGTCCCCATCGTAGAGCTTGGACTCGCTGAACACGATCGTCCGGCCCGCCTTGACGAAGCTCGCTTCGCACCAACACGGGCCGGTCACCGGTCGCAGGAACTGGGTCTTCATCTCGAGGGTGACGCCGGTGCGCAGGAAGCGGTGGTTGAGGTGGCCCATCGACACGTCCAGCACGACCTGGATCAGACCGCCGTGGAGCGCGCCCTGGGGGTTGTACATGTCATCGCTGACGGGCAGGTCGACCCGGCACGTGCGGTCGCCGTAGCGGATCTCGAGCCCGAGGAAGCGGGCCAAGAAGAACGCGCCGAACTCGGGTCGATGCTGGGCGAGGGCGTTCTCGAAGCGCTCGCGGACCCGGCGTTCATCCACGCGGCGGCCCCATCATCCGAAGACCGGCGGGCGCTTCTCGAGGAAGGCGCGCACGCCCTCGGCGTAGTCGGCCCCGTCGAAGGCCCCGTGCCGCAGTCGCCGCGTGACCTCGTCGTCGTCGACCTGGCCCGCCGCCACCCGCAGCAGGATCGCCTTGCTGCTGCGGATGGCGTACTGCGAGCGTGAGCAGAGCAGCTCGGCGAACGACAGGGTGGCCGGCTCGAGCTCGTCGGGAGCGTGGAGGCGGTCGAACAGACCGGCGGCGTGGGCCTGGGGCGCGTCGAGGTGGAGGCCCGTGAACAGGACGTGGCGCGCCACGGCCGGGCCTGCCAGATCGGTGAGGGACTTGGCGGCCGCGAGGCTGTTGACGAGGCCGAGGCGGGCGGCCGGGATGCCGAAGCGGGCGTTCGTGTCGGCGAAGCGGAAATCGCATGCCAGGGCGAGTTCGGCCCCGCCGCCGAGGCAGAAACCGTGGATCATGGCGATCGCCGGCTTGGGGAAGCTCGCCAAGGTGCGTCCGGCCCGGTCGGTGGCCTCGTCGTAGGCGCGCGCCGTCGCCGCGTCGGTGCGGGCGCGCTCGAACTCGCCGAGGTCGGCGCCCGCCGAGAAGGCCAGCCGGCCGGCCCCACGGACGACGAGCACCTTGACGGCATCGTCGTCGGCGACGGCCTGGACGAGATCGGGCAGACGCGACCACATGTCGTGGCTGATGGGATTGCGCTTCTCGGCCCGGTTCAGGATCAGGGTGGCGACGGCGCCGCGCTTCTCGAGCACCAGGTGGTCGTTCACGTCGGCGCCGCGCCCTCCCGACCGGGGCGACCGGAGCGGGTCACGACCGGGGCGGCCGGGCGGCGTCGGGCGCTTGCAGGAACGCGGTCAACAGCTCGACGGCGGCCTCCAGGTCGCGCTTCGCCACCATCTCGGTGACCGTGTGGACGTACCGTGACGGGGTCGACAGGGTGACGCTGGGGACGCCGCCGCGGCTGCGCTGGATGCCGCCCGCGTCCGTGCCCCCCAAGGGCAACACCTCGAACTGGTGCGCGATCCCTGCGCTCTCCGCCAGCGTCGCCAAGGCGTCGACGAGCCACGGCTGGCTGATCGCCGAGCTGTCGCTCACCTTGATGGCGACGCCCTGACCGAGCCGGGTGACCGCGTCCTCGGCGGGGGTGCCGGGCGTGTCCACGGCCAACGTCGTGTCGAGCGCGACCCCCACGTCCGGGGCCACCGAGAAGGCGCTGGTGATCGCGCCCCGCAGCCCCACCTCTTCCTGGACGCTGAAGACCGCCACCAAGCGGACGGCGGGGTCGCGCAGGCGCCGGATCGTCTCGACCAGGATCCAGCAACCGCTGCGGTCGTCGAGCGCCTTGCCGACGACCACGTCCCCCAGGTCCTCGAACGGTTGCCGCAGCGTGACCATGTCGCCGACGCGCACCGAACCGCGGTCGGCGTCGGACGGCAGCCCGAGGTCGACGACGAACTCCCGCAGCTCCGGGATCTTCTTGCGGTCCTCGGCCGAGGCGATGTGGATCGGCTTCACCCCCGGGTTGAGCACCCCTGTGCGCGCGCCGTCGCGGCCGTGCACCGTCACCAGTCGGGCGAAGAGGTTGCGGACGTCGAAGCCCCCGAAGTTCTGGAGCCGCAAGAACCCCTTGTCGTCGACGTGGCGCACGACGAAGCCGATCTCGTCCATGTGGGCGCTCACCATGACGAGCGGGCCCTCCGCGGGCCCGTCGAGCTCGACGATCAGGTTGCCGAGCGGGTCGATGCGGGTACGGACGTCGGCGCCGCCGGGTTCGGCCAGCGCGGCTTCGATGAGGTCGCGAACCAGGTCCTCGCGACCCGGGACGCCGGGCGCTTCGCTGAGGCGACGCAGCAGTTGGTAGTCGTGGTCCATGCGGCGACGCTACCACCGGCGTCGAAGCCCACGCCGGGCGTCTGCGGCCCGTGGTGGTCGTCAGCGCGCGACGAGGGCGGCCTCCAGGTCGTCGAGCAGATCGTCGACGTCCTCGATGCCGCAGATGAGTCGTAGGCGCGCGTCGTCGCCGCTCACGACGATCGCCGCCGAGGTGGCGATGCCGTCCGAGTTGGCCCCCGCGCCATCCGCGCGGCGCGCCCAACGGAGGCGTGCGAGCAGCGCCTCGACGTCGCCCCGTTCCGCCGCCGCATCGCGGTCGGCCGTCGCGTCGTGCCCGTGCAAGGCGAACGTCAACGTCGGACCATGCCCGTCGACGCCACACGTGGGCAGGGCCTCGCGGCCGGGGTGACCGGGCAGTCCCGGGTAGCGGACGTCGCGGACGTGCGGGTGCCGCAGGAGGTGTCGTGCGATCGCGAGCGCGTTCGCCGCGCGCCGCTCGGCGCGCAGCGGCCAGGTGCGCAGCCCGTCGCGGAGGCGCAAGGCGGCGTCCAGCCGCAGCCAGGCGTCGGTGCGGTCGCGTTCAGCCGCCACGGCGCGCAGGGTCTCGGCGTCGCCCGCCACGAAACCCCCCATGAGCTGCGTGCTCCCCGCCAAGGCGGCGGCGCCGGCGTGGACGACCAGGTCGGCGCCCAGCGACAGGGGGCGCAGCGGCACGCCGAGGCCATCGGTCACGTCGACCACCGTGAGCGCACCTTCGCCGGCGGCGCGGCGCGCGACGCGGGCGACGTCGAGCACGTCGCAGCGAACGCCCGCCGGGCTGGCCAGCCACACCTGGTCGACGCCGTCCTCGATGGCGGCCTCGAGGGCTGCCGGCTCGTCGCTGGAGACGCAGCGCAGGTCCACGCCGTGCGCCCTGAGCGTGCGGTACACCGCCGAGTGCGGGTCGAGTACGGCGACCACCCGCGGCCGCCCGTCGCGGCTGGCGTGGAGCGCTCCGCGCACGGCGGCCTCGCCCGTCACGAAGCCGAGGCAGGCGTCCGCGCCCTCCCAGCGCGCCACGGCGGTCTCGACCCCCGCTCCCGGATCGATCTCGGCCTCCACGTCCCAGACCGCCAGCGTGCCCGCACCTGGCAGCGACGGCCACGGCGTCGGGTCCTCGACGGACAAGGGGGCGCCGTGGGCGAGCGCCCACCGGATCCGGTCGGCCAGCGCACGGGTAGCGCGGGCGACGGGCCGGCTGAGCGGAGCTCCGGCTTCGGCCTGCGCCGGTCCGATGCCCAGCACCTCGACCTTGCCCGGTCGACGGCCGGTCGCGTCGGCGAAACGCAAGACCTCGGCGAGCTGAGGCGCCCGGTCGGCGGCCGGACCTTCGGCCGTGACCCGCACCAGCCGGCCCGGTTCGGTCCCCGCTACCGCCGCGCCGACGACCACCACGCGGTCGTAGCCGGTCCAGGCATCGAGCAGGTCCAGCGCGGCGCCTTCCCAACAGACGGCCGTGACCCCCGCCAGCCCAGCGTCCGCGATCCGGCGCGCGACCTCGAGTCCCGCGCCCTCGTCACCGCGTTCCCAATCGCCGACACCCACGACCAACGAGCGCATGGTGTCGCCCCTCTCCGAACCTCGAGCACGGGTCCTACCGCTCATGCTGCGCGCGCGAGGGCATCGGCTCCAGGGTCGGATGTCTGTTCGGCCGCCGGCGCGCATGGGCAGCACGCCGGCGGCCGCCGTGGGATCAGTCGACGGCGTCCTCGGCCAGGCCAGCGATCAGCTCGGCGAGCGTCGCCTCGAGCTGCCGCCGGTCCTCGGTGCGCGCGGCGAGACCGGTCTCGATGGCGTCGACCTCGTTCTCCTGCGCCTCGAGGTCGGCCAGGTAGCGGCGGTACAGCGAAGCGTTGCGGTCGAGCGCAGCCATGTTCTGACGCACGCGCTCCTGGTCCCGGAAGACGGCGTCGAGGCGCGACCGCAGGTCGGCCATGTCCGCGGCGACGCCCGTGAGACGCGTGCGGAGGTCGACCACCCGCTCCAGGACGGCGCGGTCCTCGTCGTCGATCGTCGGGTTCTCCAGGAACAGGGCCAGGCGGTCGGGGGCGACGTCGGCGAGCGCCAGCGTGCGGGACTCGGTCCGCTCGTAGACGACCTCGAGCCGACAGTCGTCGGCGGGGGCGCAGGTGAGGTGGGTGGGCACGCCGGAACCGGCGGCGGCGGTCGTGGCGGCGGCGTCGGCCGCGGCACCGTCGGCGGCGTCGTCGTCGGCTGCGGCGTCGTCGGCGCCGTCGGGCGCCGTCGCCCCGACCAGGGCGACGCCGAAGCGCAGGCCGTCGGCCGTCGCCACCGGCGCCGGCGTCGGTGCGACCACGTCGTAGCCCGTGCGCTGCGGCAACTCGATCACGACGAAGCGTGCCTCGTCAGCGCCCGTCACCCGCACGGTCGTGTGCAGCCGCAGGAGGTGGACCGTCTCGAGCAGACCCCCGCGCAACGCGACCGCCGTCAGGCGCTCGGGTTCGCCGCTGGTCTCGGTCGCCACGGCCAAGCCCAGGTCGATGGCGTAGGACAGCAAGCGCGATTCGCCGGGCGGCACGTCGTCCATCAGGGCGGCCCCCGCGAACCCGCCCGCGTCGAACAGGGTCACGGGGCCGGCCGCCAGGTGGAGGCCCGAGTCGTTGACGACCCGGACCGCGTGCAGCGGGGCGCCACCGGGGCCGTGGCCGTCGTGGAACGACACCTGCGCGGCGGGCACGTCGACCACCAGCACCGGGATCATGGCCGACTCGAAGCGACCCACGCTGACCGGATCGCGCACGACGTACGAGAACGAGGTGCCCGTCACGACGCCCTCGGCCATGGCGTTCACGCCCGCGCCGGCGAGGGCGGGTTCGGCCTCGAGCGCGTCCGCGAACGCGGGCGCACTGGGTGCCGGCGCGGCGAAGCGCTCCGCCGAGAGACCGAACGCGCCGGCGTCGACGGGCGGCACGAAGCCCTCGGCCACCGACGGGCCCACGCGGCGTCGCTCGACGTACACGGGCTCGAACAGTTCGCTGACGAAGGAGATGGGCCGACCGGCCACGAAGGCGACCTCGACGTCGACCAGGTCGAGCGACGTGGGGTTGTCGAAGATGGCCCATCCTTGCAGGTCGGCGCGACCGTCCGCGCCGAGCACCAGCCGGTAGCTCGGCTTCCAGACGGGCATCTCGCGCACGTACCCCACCCGGACCCGGCGCTCGCCGTCCCCGTCGAAGCGTAGACGCACCACGTTGGCGTCGCCGTCCCGGTGGAGCGCGAGCGCCGCCAGCGCGGCGTCCAGGTCGGCCCGCAGGGCCTCGCGCTCGAAGCGCAGGTCGCGCACGTCGGCGAGGTCCACGCGCCGCAGGCCCTCGGCGGTCGACAGCGTCAGGAGCGTGGCTTGACCGCCGCTGTCGGTCGTCGTGCGCTCGACGTTCACGAGCGTGCCGGCGATCGCCACGTCCGTGCGCAGCGTCAACGCCTCGCCGCGCGCCTGCGCCAGCAGTTCGGCCAGCGACGGGTCGCCGGACAGGTCGAGCGCGTAGGAGGCCAGCGTCCGCCCGAGCGGGTCGCGCGAGCCGTACCGCACCGGCTGGATGCTGCCGCCGTCGAGGTCCTGCAGCACCAAGCTCTGGAGCAGGTCGTCCATCCCATCGGTGGCGACGCGCAGCTCGAGCTCGACGTCGCCGTCGACCGTGCCGGCGTGCTCGAAGTAGCCGACGCCGGCGGTCGACAACACCACCCGCGTGACGGGCAGGTCGCTGTCGACCGAGCGCCGTGGGGCGCTGGACGTGCTCGGGGCGGAGGCCTCCTGGGCGACCGCCGAGGCGACGAACAAGGCGACGACGAGCGACGTCAGGACCGAACGCGAGAGCCTGTGGGTCGTGGTCATGGCGCGATGGTACGCGGTCGGACGGCGGCCGTGGTCGAGACGAGGGTGCGGCTCAGCCGCGCGGGCGCGGAACCGGCCCCGGGCCGGGCGGCTCGTGCTTGACGACCATGACCGGGCAGGGGGCGAACTCGAGCACCCGTTCGGCCACGGAGCCGAGCAGGACCCGCGCCCGGGCGCGCCGACCGACGTGGCCCATCACGATCAGGTCGGCGCCCGTGTCGCGGGCGCGCGCCACGATCTCCTCGAACGGGTCGCCGCGCCGGATCTCGGTCTCCGCGACCAGGTCCAGCCGCTCGGCCTCCTCGCGCAGCACCGAGACGTACCGCTCGCCGTGGTCCAGCAGCTCACGCCGGACGTCCTCGAGCTCGCGTTGGTCGAAGCGCCGCAACTCCTCACAGAGCAACATGTCGATCACGAACAGCAGGTCGACGGTGGCGCCGAACGCCCCGGCCACGCGGAAGGCGAGGCGAGCGGCGGCGACCGAGGCGTCCGAGCCGTCGGTGGGGACCAGCAGGCGGCGGAAGATGCGCTCAGACATCGCTCGGCTCCCTTCGTTCTCGTTCCAGCTTGGCCTTGACGCGCTTGCTGCGCAGGAAGCCCTCGCGCTCCGCTTCTTCGAGGCTCGCCTCGATGGCTTGGATCGCGGCCTCCTGCTCGGGGATCAGCACCTGTTCGAGGGCGTTGACGCGCCGCTGCGTACGCGCCAGCTCGGCAGCGACGCGCCACAGCGAGGCGTAGGTCTCGGCCCAGACGTCGAGCCCGTCGAGGACCTCGAGCCAGCGCCGGCGCGTGGTGTCGAGGCTGGTGGGCGTTCCGCCGGCGCTGGTCGTGAGCCGCTCGGTCCGCACGTGGAGTTGCACGCGCGGCAACGCCACGCCCATGAGGTTGCGGACGTCGACGCTGCAGGTGGTCTGTGCGGACGGGGCCAGCAGCGCCCAGCGCACCGCGTCGCTGCCCGCGTCGAGCCGCGCGGCACGCAGGGCGGCGTGGGCGGCGTCGAAGCGAGCGCGGACGCCGGCCTCGTGCTGGCGTGCGGCGCGCATGAGTTCCCACACCTCCCGCAGGAGCACCTCGCGCTTTCGTTCGAGCAGCGCGTAGCCGTCGCGCGCTTCCCCGAGCGACTGGCGCAGCGTCAGCAGCGACGCCCGCGTGCGGGGGAGTGCGGTGCTAGCGGCCACGCGACCCCGTGGTCGCAGCCGTGTCGAGCTTGCCCCCGTAGCGCTGAGCCAACTGCTCGGTGGACACGCGATGCAGCTCGTCGGCCGGCAGCTGCGCCAGCGCCGACCAGGCGAGATCGAGCGTCTGCTCCATCGTCCGGGCCTCATCCGATCGCTGGGCCAAGAACCGCCGCTCGAAGGCGTCGCCGAAGGCGAGGTAGGTGCGATCGGTGGCGGACAAGGCCCCTTCACCGATGATGGTGGCCAGGTTGCGCACCTCGCGCACACGCGCGTAGGAGGCGAAGAGCTGCGCGGCGACCTCGGCGTGGTCTACGCGGGTGCTCTTGGCGCCGATGCCGTCCTTCATCAAGCGCGACAGCGAGGCCGGCACGTCGACGGGTGGGTAGACGCCCGCCCGGTGCAGCGCGCGCGAGAGCACGATCTGCCCCTCGGTGATGTAGCCGGTGAGGTCGGGGATGGGATGCGTGATGTCGTCGCCCGGCATGGTCAGGATCGGGATCTGCGTCAGCGAGCCCCCCTCCCGCGCACCCGGCCGCAGCGTTCGTACAGACCTGCCAGGTCGGTGTAGAGGTAGCCGGGGTAACCCTTGCGCCCGGGCACCTCGTTCTTGCGCGCCGCCAGTTCACGCAGCGCCTCGGCGTAGTTCGTCATGTCGGTCATGAGGACCAGCACGTGCGTGCCCTGCTCGAAGGCCAGGTACTCCGCCAGGGTCAGCGCCGTGCGCGGCGTCACGATGCGTTCCATGGCCGGGTCGTCGGCCAGGTTGAGGAACAGCGCGGTCCGACCGAGCAGTCCCGACGAGGCGAAACGGTCGCGGAAGTACGCAGCGGTGTCCTGTGAGATCCCGAGCGCGACGAAGACGACGGCGAAGTCCTCTCGGTCGTCGCCACCGCCCAGGTGCGCCTGGAGCGCGATCTGGGAGGCGAGCTCGTCGTGCGGCAGGCCGGCACCGCTGAACACCGCCAGCTTCTGGCCGCGTACCAGCGTGTTCAGGCCGTCGATCGCCGAGATCCCGGTCGTGATCACGTCCTGCGGGTAATCGCGGGCGGTGGGGTTGAGGGGAGCGCCGTGAACGTCGAGCCGCGCCTCGGCGATGGGTGCGGGGAGACCGTCGCGCGGTCGCCCGAGACCGTCGAAGACGCGACCGAGCATCTCGCGGGCCACGCCCAGATGGAGCGTCTCGCCCCGGAACCGCACGCTCAGGTCACCCGCGCGCAGGCCGGTGGTCTCGCCCCACAGTTCCACGATCGCCGCGTCGACGCCGGCCGACAGCACCTCGCCGAGGCGCGTACCGGTCGGCGAGCGCACCTCGACGAGCTCGCCGTAGGCGGCGCCGCCGAACCCTTCGATCACCAGCAGGGGGCCGTCGATGCGGTCGGCGCGGGCGACGTCGATCATGCTGCCGCTCCCTTCGCGTCGGTCGTGGCCGGTTGCGTGGCCATGGCCGCCGTCTTCCCGCCCGCCTTGCCGGCGGCCTCGGCTTCACGCCGCAACGCCCGCAAGGCCTGGGCGGTGTCGCGCCACACGGCGTCGAGCTGCTCGGCGTCCTCGTTCGCCACGGTCTCCTTGAGTCGTGTCAGGGTCCGCCGATCGAGCGCTTCGCGGATCCGCAAGAGGGGGACGCCGAGGTCGAGCAACTCCGCCCCCTCGCGATGGAGGTCGACGAAGAGCGCCAACAGCCGCACCTGCTTGGCCGGTTCGCAGAAGGCGTCGACGTCATGCAGAGCGTTCTGGCGGAGGACACCCTCTTGGATCAGGTTGGCGACCTCGATGGTCCAGCGCTGCCGGTCGGGCAGTGCCTCGGCACCCACGAGCCGCACCATCTGCTCGAGGCGGGCATCCTCCTCGAGCACGTCCCCGGCTCGGCGCCGTAGGTCGAGCCAGTCGAGGCCGGTGGTCTCGCGCCACCACGCGGCGGCGGCCTCGGTGTAGAAGCTGTACGAGCGCTGCCAGCTGATCGCCGGGTAGTGGCGTGCGCTGGCCAGTTCGCGGTCCAGCGCCCAGAACGCCCGCGTGAAGCGCTGCGTGTACTGCGTCACGGGCTCGGTGAAATCGCCACCGGCGGGGCTCACGGCCCCGATCACGGTGACCGAGCCCTCGTCACCACCGAGCGTCCGGACCCGGCCGGCGCGCTCGTAGAAGGCCGCCAGCCGTGACGGCAGGTAAGCGGGGTAGCCCTCCTCGGCCGGCATCTCCTCGAGCCGGCCGGCGATCTCGCGCAGCGCCTCGGCCCACCTCGAGGTCGAGTCCGCCATCAGGGCCACGTGGTACCCCTGATCGCGGTAGTACTCGGCGAGCGTGATGCCCGTGTAGACGCTGGCTTCACGTGCGGCCACCGGCATGTTCGACGTGTTCGCGACGAGGATCGTCCGTTCCATGAGCGGGCGACCGCTGCGCGGGTCGACGAGGGCGGGGAACTCCTGCAACACCTGAGCCATCTCGTTGCCGCGCTCGCCGCAGCCGACGTAGACGACCACTTGCGCGTCCGACCATTTCGCCAGCGAGTGCTGCAAGACGGTCTTGCCCGCTCCGAACGGGCCGGGCAGCGCCGCGCTGCCACCCAGGGCGATGGGGAAGAAGGTGTCGAGCACGCGTTGACCCGTGATGAGCGGTCGGTCGGGGTCGAGTCGTTCGGCGAAGGGGCGCGGTCGTCGCACGGGCCAGCGCTGCGACAGGCGCACGACGTGTTCGGTGCCGTCGGCGGCGCGCAGGCGCGCCACCTCGTCGTCTTCGCCCAGGTGGCCGGGCTCCGCGATCGAGATCACCTCGCCCGCCATGCCCGGTGGGACCAGCACCCGGTGTTCGACCAGGGCCGTCTCCGGCACGGTGCCGATCACGGCTCCGCCGACCACCGTGTCGCCTCGGACCACGGTGGGCGTGAAGGCCCAGCGGCGCGGCGGCAGGCCGCCGGACGCGCCTCGTCGCAAGTAGATGCCTTGCGCGTCGCGGACGACCTCCAGCGGCCGCTGGATGCCGTCGAACGTCTGTCCGATGAGGCCGGGGGCGAGGCGCAGCGAGAGGGGATGGCCCGTTCCCTCGACCGGCTCGCCGGGGCGCAGACCGGTGGTCTCCTCGTAGATCTGCACGGTGGCGAAGGCGTGGTCGACCGAGATCACCTCGGCCGCCAGGCGCTCGTGGCCGACCCAGACCTGCTCGAGCACCCCGACGGGCGCCGACGTCCGCACCCGAGCGATGGGACCCGCGATGCGCTCGACGATCCCGACCCGGCTCACGTCGTACCGACCGTAGGCTTCTCGGACAGGAGCCCGGCGATCTCGTCGCGCAGGCGCTCGCGCGCTCGAGCGAGCCGACCCTCGAAGGTCGCGTCGACGCTGACACGACCGGCGCTGGCGATCACGCCGTGGCCCCGTTCGATCGGACGCGGGTCCAGGATCAGTCTGGGTCCGGCCGCGTCCGACCAACCTGCGACGTCCTGCGCCGTCACCTGTGCCAGCCGACCTGCGTCCAGGCGGATCTGCACCTCGTCGCCGCCGAGCCTGTGGCCGGCGTCGCGGGCCAACGCGGCGAGGGCACCACGGGTGTCGGAGCCGCCCTCACGCCGGCGCAACTCTGCCGCCGCGCCCGTCCACACGCGCTCCAGCCGCGCCTCGCGCGCTTCGATCCGCCGCCGGCGGCGCCTGAGGTCGGCCACCGCCAGACGTCGGCCGCGCACGTCTCGGCTCGCCACGCGCGCCATCTCGATCAGTTCGGCCTCGAGCGCTGCCGCGCGGGCCTCGCCCTCGGACTCGATCTGCTCGACCTGGGCGCTGGTTTGCGTCTCCAGCGCCAGAGCACGCTGCTCCGCACGGCGATGGACTTGGGCGACCAGGGCGTTGACGTCGCCGCGGATCTCGCTCATGCCGTCACCGATCCAGCCCGATGCCGAGCACCCGTTCGACCTGTGCGCTGAGGGGCAGGTCGCCGCCGCCTTCTGCGACGTCAGGGATCTCGACCACCAACGGCCCGTCGAGGTCGACCGCCGCACGCGCCAGCCGGTCGCGGAGCGGTTCGGCGAACGATTGACCCAGCAGCACCAGCGTCACACCCGGCGTCGCCATGGCGCGATCGAAGGCGGCAGCCGCCGAAGGCACGTCGCCCGCGGCGATCCCCTCGATGCCCAGGAGGCCCAGCCCGAGCACCGTGTCGGAAGGCCCGACGACGAAGAGGTGCCCTCGCGTCGCTCGACCCCCGGTCATCCGCCCCCCAGGATGATGAAGGAGACGATCAGGCCGTAGATGACGATGCCCTCGGCGAGACCGACGAAGATCAGCGTGCGTCCGAGCAGCTCCGGTTTCTCGGCGATCGCGCCGATGGCGGCGGCGCCGGCGATGCCGACCGCGATGCCAGCGCCGATGGCGGCCAAGCCGGTGGCCACCGCGGCCGCGAGCGGCGCGCCCGCCGCGAGCCCGCCCTCCTGGGCGAAGGCGACGCCGGCGGCGGACGCCAGCACCCAGGCGACGAGCAGGACGAGGCGGGGACCGCGGTCAGGGGTGGAGCGGCGTCGAAGCATCGGGACCTCCAGCGAACGCGAGCGGTTGGAAGGGGCGTCCTCGACCCTGGAAGAAGCGGCCGAAGAACTCGTAGTACTGCAGACGCAGGGCTTGGATACCGACGATCAGGCCCTCGAAGCCGACGATCAGCGCGGTGCCGAAGACGAGCGTGATCCAGCCGTTGGGGCCGGCCCCGTACTGGAGCACCATCGACGACAGACCTTCGTGGGCGACGGCGAACGCGCCCAAACGTACGAACGAGAGCGTGTTCGACAGGTAGGCGATGATCGCTTCGAACAGCTCGAAGAAGCCGGTGACCAGATGATCGCTCACCTTGACCTTCGCGCCGTGAAGACGTTCCGCCAGCGGTTCGCGGAACCACATCAACAGGGCCAGCGGTGCCACGAGCGCCAGCCAGACGCCGGGCGCGAGCCCCCCGCCGAACACGGCGAGCCCGCCGCCGAGGAGCGCCCAGTAGAGGGCCACACCCAGCAGGCCGTTCTTGTCGAGCCACAGGCGCGTGACGTCGCCGTTGCGCCCGGCGGAGACGAGGTTGAGGACGAAACCGAGGTTGAGGATCACGACCCCGACCACCACGGAGGCGATCAGCAGCGGGAAGATGGCGTGGAGCGGGCGCAGCCACAGAGCCGGCATCACCTCGGCGCCGAACGCCACGCCGTACAGGGCGCCGAACACGACCGACGACGCGCCCGCCGCAGCGACGACCGAGCCGAAGGACGTCTTGCGGCGCAGCAACAGGCCGGCGAGCGCCAGGAGAGCGCCGTGCCCGAGGTCGCCGAACATCATCCCGTACATGAACAGGAACACGATCGCGGTCACCAGGGTGGGGTTGAGTTCGTCGTAGCCGGCGAGGCCGAACGTCGTGACCAGGGGTTCGAAGGGACGCAGCCACGGTGGGTTGGGCATCAGGCTCGGGACCGAGCGGCGCGACGCGGGCGGCAACGTCTCGACGACCACCGGGCCCTGGGCCACCCCACGCACCCGCTCGGCGACCGCTTCGGCCCGTCGCGCGGGCATCCAGCCGGCGATCACGTAGATGCCTTCGAGGCATGGGAAGCGACGAAGCGCCTCGCACAGCTCGACGTCGAGCCGGGCTCGCGCGAGCGTGGCGGTGAGCGCTTCGCCCACCGCGTCGGCGAGTTCGCGGCGTTGGGCCTCGAGCGCCGTCACGTGGTCGCGCGCCGCAGCCAACTCGGCTTCCACGTCGGCCAGGGCGGCGCGGGGGACGCCCCGGACGTGGTGGGGCAGGTCGAGCGCTTCGAAGAACGCGCTCTTGAGCGCCCGGTCGAGGACGTGGGCGTCCTCACGGGCGGTGGCGACGGCGACGAGCGTTCGGTCGCCGCGCCGTTCGAGCGGCAGCAGCGCGAACGCCACTTGGAAGAGCGCTGCGGCGACCCGGTCGACGTTCTCGGTGGGCAGCGTGCCGATCGTCAGGTACTGGTGACGCAGACCGCGCAACGCTTCGACGGGCGCCTCCAGGGGCTGGAGCAGCTCGAGCTGGCGCTTCGCCAGCGTGAGCTCGGCCACCTCGTCCGCCGCGGCGCGCACGTCGTCTTGTCGACCGCCGATGCGCGTCTCGAAGCGAACGACGTCCGCCTCGACGTCGAGCCGGTCGCGCATGGGCTGGGGTTCGATCGTCTCCGCGAGCGTGAGCGACCCGGCTTCATCCAAGCCGAGCGCCCGGTGGACGGCGTCCAGACGGTTCGCCCAGCCTCGGTACGTGTCCGCCAGCTCGGCCCACTTCGCGGCCGGAGCCCAGCGCTCGCTCTCCTGTGAATCGAGGTGGAGCGCGCGTTCGCGCATCACGGTCGTCGCCACCGCTTCGAGGTCTTCCTCCGCGACGAACAGGCTCACGTCCACGAGCCGCTCGGGCACCCACATCTCACGTCACCTCCCGAGGCACGCTCCGCCACCGCTCGTCGACGTCGCGTCCTTGTGCCTGGGACTCCAGGATCATGATCAAGTCGTCGGCCTCCGCCTCGAGTTCGATCAGGTACGCCAACACCAGGCCCAGTCCGAACGGCGACTTGGCGAAGCGCGTCCGGGCGGCCTCGCGGCGCAGTTGGTCGGCACGGTGTTCGAGTTCCAGGAGCTCGTCGATCTCACCGTCGTCGGCCAGCGCGACCCCGAGCGCCTGCGCCTCGGCGGCCAGCGAACCGCCGGCGGCGACGCGCTGGACCATCGCCAGGCCGCCCCCGAAGTCTCGGTGGAGGCAGAAGTTGACCACCTCTTCCGGGCTCACGCCGGCCAGCGATCGGTACCGTGCGGCGGCCAACAGGTTCATGCGTGCCAGCCAATGGCCCAACAGCGTCACCGCGTCCGCCCGATCGCCGCCCGACAAGGCCTCGATGCGGTCCACCAAACCGCGCCCGTACGCGAGGTCGAGCGCGACCTCGAGGTAGAAGGGCAGGTCCTCGAGACGGTACCGGTCCCACGCCGACGACAAGGCGCGGCCGTAGGGCGTGCGGTCGAGCGCCGTGACGAGGCTGGCCAACGAATGAACCTGGTCGAGGCCGCGCACCAGCGGCGGGTCCTGTTCCGAGCGGACGCCGGCCGCGAGCGCCTCGTCCAACGCGCCTCCGTAGTGGAGGGCACGAACGAGGACCTTGAGGTCCTGGACGTCGAACCGGCCGGCGTACCAACGCAGCAGGTCGCGCGCGGCAGGCGGCACGGTCGACGCCAACGACAGCGTCTCGTGGAACTGGCGTCGGCGCAGACCCTTCTCGAACGCCAGCAGGCTGCCTGTCGCGAACGACGCGTAGGGCGTGTCGCGGAGGGTGGCGAGCGTCCTCTCGAGCCGTTCCTCGCCTCGCAGGACCGACCAGAACCCGGGACCCAACAACCGGTCGTGGCGTGCGCGCACGCGCGCTTGCGCTGAGGCGTACCCCACGGCGGAGATCATGTCAGCCCGAGGGCTCCAGCACCCAGCGGACCACGCGTTCGACGGCCTCGTCGACGCGCGCGGCAGCCGTGGCGTCGGCGTCGGCCAGTTCCGCGTCGAGCCGCTCGTCCGCCGCGGCGATCTCGTCTTCGGCCGCCGCCAGCGCCTCTCGCTCGAGACGTTCGGCCTCCGCCCGGGCGCGAGCGCGTGCCGCCTGCTCGGCCTCGGCCGCCTTCTGATGGGCCGCTTCGAGGCGCGACCGCCTGTCGGCCTCGGCCGCCTCGAGACGGCCGCTGACCTGCGCTTCGCTCTCCAGCAGTTGGCGTAGCGCGCGTTGTACGGCGGAACCCGAGACGGGCATGCTTCGACGGTAGCGACGTACCTGTGCGGCGAACAGAGTGGGATGTCCCGCAGCGGGCGTGGGCCGGCGCCGTCCCATGCGGGAGGCGTTAGTCTGGCGCGGGAGGCCCATGGGCGACTTCGTCGACCTGTTCGTGCGGCTCGTTGGACCCAACCCGGTCGTTCAGGGCCTGGTGGGCGGTCTCGTCATCACCTTCTTCAACCTGGTGGGGGCGCTCGTCATCCTCGTCTGGCGCAACCCGTCGGGCCGTTCGTTGGACGCCGCGCTCGGGTTCGCCGCGGGCGTGATGCTCACGGCGAGCTTCACCAGCCTCATCCTGCCGGGGATCGACGCCGGTGGCTTGTGGCCGGTGGTGGTGGGGATGCTGTTGGGCGCGGTGGCGCTCGACCGCGCGGACGTCTGGGTGCCGCACGTCCACGTCTTGGTGACCGGGCGCCGGCGCTCGGACGCGGCCGCTGGGGGCGCGCTCGACGGGCGCTTCGTGGGTGTCATCCTCTTCATCGTCGCGATCACGTTGCACAACATGCCCGAGGGTCTGGCGGTGGGGGTCGCCTTCGGGGGCGGCGACATCCGCGACGCCATCTCGCTCATGCTCGCGATCGGCATCCAGAACATGCCCGAGGGGCTGGCCGTGAGCGTGGCGGCCCGCAACGCCGGCATGGGGGGCAGTTGGTACGCCGCCTTCACCGGCATCCGGGCCGGTCTGGTCGAGATCCCGCTGGCCGTGTTGGGTGCCTGGGCGGTCGCCTCGGCCGCACCGCTCCTCCCGTACGCGATGGGTTTCGCGGCCGGCGCGATGCTGTTCGTCGTGAGCGACGAGATCATCCCCGAGACCCACGCGCGCGGCCACGAACGCATCGCCACGATCGGCACCATGCTGGGCGTCATCATCATGCTCGTGCTCGACGTCGCCCTGGGTTGAGCGCTCGCCGTCGCGCAAGGAGCGGACGGCGAGCGGGCGCTCAGCGGCTCAGATCTCGACGACGCTGTTGTCGCTGCCGTGCTCGTTGGCCTCGTAGCGGTCGGCCTCCCAGTCGTTCTCCCAGCGGTCGCCGTCGAGCAGGTACCGGTAGGCCACCGTCTGGTCGGGCACGAGGCCGACGACGAGCTTGAAGCTGCCGTCCTTCGCGCGCTTCATGGGGTGACTCGCGGTGTCCCAGTCGTTGAAGGATCCGCACAAGGTGGCCGTGGTCGCGCCGACCGTCTTCGGCAAGGAGAAGGTGACTTGGCACGTCTTGCGGTCGCGGCTGTACTTCTTGGTCGTGGGCATGGGGGGATCCTCCTGGAGGTCTCCGTCGAGGGCTTCGAGGGGGGATGCGACGACCGTGGTTCCTCATGGATCGAGCACGGCCCTCACCCCCCTCCTTCGTCTTTCGGGTCGTCGGCGCCCAGCAGCGTGTTCCAGACCCCGACGGGCGCCCCCGGCCGGTGGTGCTTGGTGTGCCGGATCCGGTACACCAGCGCGCCGTCTTCGGCGGTCTCGCTCGTCTTGAGGAAGCCGCAGGTGACGAGGAGGTCGGCGATCGACTCGGTCTCCGCCATGCTCAGCCCCAGCAGCGCCGCGAGCTCCGCGAACGTCACCGAGCCGTGCCGCATGATGTGGCGCAGCGCGCCGCGCAGCGGCTCGCTGAGCTGCAACAGGACGCTGGGCGACATGCCGCTCGGGTCCGACCAGTCGCGGAGTTCTTGGCGCATGCGCTCGAACGGGGTCACGGTCGACCTCCTGGGCATCTGGGCAGCCGACGGTCGGAGGAGGGCGACGCCCGCCACGCCCGACCGCGTTCGCGCGGATGACCGAGCGCCGGCGGCGTCTGCATCAGTCGAGGAGCTTGCGGGCGACGTCCCGGTACTGCCCGGTGATCGGATGCTCGGGGAACTCCACCGAGAACACCCCCCGGCTCGCGAGCGCCATCATCTCCTCGGAGTGGGGCAGCACCGCGACCACCTCACAGTTGAAGGTCTTCTCGACCTGGGCGCGCACGTCGTCGCTGGAGAACGACGACGGGGTCTTGTTCACGAGGAGCACCATGCGCGGTACGTCGAGCTTGCGACCGATCTCGACCGTCACGCCGGTGCCCTGGAAGTCCTGCTGGTCGGGCCGCATGACCACGACCAGGGCGTCGGAGATCGCGATCGACAGCAGCGTCTCCTCGCCCACCCCGGGGTGGGTGTCGATGAGCAGCACGTCGAGCTCGAGCTCCGCGATGAGGCGCTGGAAGCCATCGTTCAGCAGACCGACGTCGTACCCCTCGCGGATGATACGGGCGATCTCGCCGGCCTTGATGCTCGACGGGATCAGGTACACCTTGCCGGGGATCGCGCCCTTGAGGTTGGGCGTGACGTCGTGGGCGGCCTGCTCGATGTCGCACTTGCCCCAGAGGTAATCGTTCAGCGAGTGCTCGATCGTCTCCTGCTCGAGCCCGAACAACACGTGGATGCCCGGCGACTGGATGTCGGTGTCGACCACGCCCACCCGCAGACCGTCGGAGGCCATGAGCGCGGCGAGGTTGGCGGAGGTGTTGGACTTGCCGGTGCCCCCGCGGAACGAGTGGACCGAGATGATGCGAGACATGCGTCACTTCCCTCTCAGACGGACGGTGAGGTTCACCGCGAGGTGTGTCACCGCGAGGCTTCGGGTGCGTCGTGCGTGCCGGCCGCCTCGGTCGTCGGCTGGCGTCGCAGCGCCATCATCGTGATGTCGTCGAACTGCGGCGCGTCGGCGATGTGCGCCTTGAGCTGGGCCTCGATGTCGTCGACCAGGGCCAGCGCGCTGCTGGCGCCCCCGGCCACCACGTCGAAGAGACGCTTCTCGGTGAAGAACGCGCCGTCCGGTGATCGGGCGTCGGTGACGCCGTCCGTGTAGGCGTAGAGGAGATCGCCCGGCTCGAGGCGGGCGTGGCCCATCTTGAACGTCACGCCGGGCAGCATGCCGACCGCGGGTCCGGTCGGCTTGAGGTAGGTCTGGCTGCCGTCGACGCGATGGAGGACGGGCGGGTTGTGGCCGCCGTTGATGTACACCAGGGCGCCG
Source organism: uncultured Trueperaceae bacterium (assembly GCA_963839375.1). Taxonomy (GTDB): domain Bacteria; phylum Deinococcota; class Deinococci; order Deinococcales; family Trueperaceae; genus JAABTL01. Next base: position 60,468 of record CAWIUY010000011.1, read on the forward strand.
CTCACCGGGTCGAGGACGCCGAAGAACATGGTCGCGAAGTAGCCCTGCTCCATGTGGTTCTCGGTGATGTAGGCGTTCGTGCCGGCGACGGCGTTCATCAGCGCGCCGGTGCCGATCGAGGGCAGCGCCTGGCGCCGTTGGGCCGGGCCCCCCTTGAGCCAATCGCGGTCGTCGGCGACCGAGCCGGTGCCCGAGTCCATCCAGCCGAGGCTGACGTTCTGCTGCGCGTTCGAGCGCACCAGGGTCCGGAACAGGGACATGAAGAGGGCGGCCCCCACCCCTTTGTCGCAGACGTCGGCGATGACGAAGCCGACGCGACGCTGGTTGACCATGTAGAAGGCGTCGTAGAAGTCGCCGGCGACCTCCCGGGCCGGGTGGAAGCGCGCGGTGATCTCCCACCCCTGCGGCTGCGGCAGCGTCGAGGGCAAGAAGCCTCGCTGGATGTCGCGGCCGATCTGGAGGTCGCGTTCGAGCTTGAGCAGCTCCTCGCGCTTGGCCTCCTCGGCGCGCTCGTCGCGGCTCTTGGCCCGCTCCAGGACCGCTTCCATCCGCACCCACACCAGGTCGGGGTCGAAGGGTGGCAGGAGGAAGTCGCGCAATCCGCCGGCGATGCTGCCCCGCAGCTGCGCGGCTTCCTGGCCGTACACGAGGAGCCCGGTCGAGGAGCCCGAGGCCGCGGTCCCCCAACTGCCGTTGGCGCCCGCGATGTCGGCTTGGGCGAGGACGTCGGCGTGGACCAACAGGAGGTCGGCGGGCGCCTGGGCCTGCACGTCGCGAGCACCCTCGATGGACGGCACGTGGCGCACGTCGCATCCCAGATGCCGCAGGGCGTCGAGCAGCCCCGCCGCGCTCGCGGCGTCCCGGTCGATCACGACGACGGCGGTCCCGGCGGTCATGACGGGGCCGCCGGTGAGGGCGTGGAGGGGCGGCGCATGGCGAAGGTGTTGACGTTGCGCCCGTCGCGATGTTCGTACCGGAAGTCGTCGACCCCGCGCAGTGTCAGGAAGATGCCGAGCCCACCGATCGGCCGCTCCTCGAGCGGGTCGTCGAGGTTGTCGGGTGGCTCGGCGGCCATCGGGTCGTACGCCGGCGACGTGTCCTCCACGGCGATCGTCAACCATTCGTCATCGACGGCGGCGTGCAGCTGGATGTCGCCGCGCTGCTGCGCCCGCTCGTAGCCGTAGTTGACGATGTTGGTGGCGATCTCGTCCACCGCCAGCCGCAGGCGGTACCCGGAACGCCGTTCGAGCCCGGCGGCGGCGGCCGCACGGTCCACGAACGCACGGATGGCGCCCAACGAGTCGAGCGTTCCCGCGACGGTCAAGGTTTCCATGGCGCCGCGACCGCGTGGTTCGCGGCGATCATTCGGAGGGTTGCGCGCCAGCCTCGTAGGTGGCGAGCATCGTGACGCTGTGGTGGAAACCGGTCAGCTCGATGGTCTCGGCGACCGAGTCCTGGGTGCCCACGAGGAACAGCTCCACGCCGGCGCCCAGCTTCTGCTTGGCGAACACCAGTGCCCGGAGTCCGGCACTGGCCATGTAGCTCAGGTCGTCGAGCATGAGCACGAGTCGGTGGACGTCGTCGCGGCCCGCGAGCGCTTCGATCTGGTCGCGCAAGGCGGGTGCGGCGGAGGCGTCGAGTTCGCCGGACAGGGTCAGGATCGCGGCGTCGTCGACGACGGCGGATTGGATGGCGAGGGCCATGGTGGACCTTTCCGAGGGCGCGGAGGCCGCTCAGGCGCCGGGCGGCCGGCCGACGAGGACGGCCACCGAGCGGGGTGCGAGGAGGAAGTGGGAGGGATCGGCCAAGCGGGGTTCGGCACCGACGTCGTGCACGTCGTCGGGTGCCGGCATGCCGGTGTTGGCGAAGACGTGCCAGGCGAGGGACTCGGGCAGCTTGGGGAGCTCGAAACCGTGCGCCTCCCAGTGCGTGTTCATCGCCACGTACACGTAGTCGTCGGGCTCCTGACCACCGCGCCCGTGACGGCCGCACAGGAGGAACGCGAGCGTGCGCGATTCGGGCGACCAGTCGGGCTCCCAGGCGCGCACCCCGTGCCAGCTGATGTCGGGGTAGCCGCTGCCGACGTAGTCGGTGCCCGTGAGGTGCCAGCGGTTGCGGAGCACCGGGTGTGCGTGACGGAAGGCGAGGCGGCTCGGTGAACCGCACCAGGTCGGCGTGCTCGGCCACCCGGTCCCAGTCGAGCCAGTTGAGCTCGTTGTCGTGGCAGTAGGTGTTGTTGTTGCCCTGCTGCGTGCGACCGACCTCGTCGCCCATCAGGATCATCGGCACGCCCTGGCTGATCAGCAGGATCGCCAGCGGCGTTCTTGATCTGTCGCGGCCGCAGCGCGTTGATCTCGGGATCGTCGGTCGGACCCTCCCAGCCGCAGTTCCAGCTGTCGTTGTCGTTCGCGCCGTCGTGGTTGTTCTCGCCGTTGGCCTCGTTGTGCTTCTCGTTGTAGGAGACGAGGTCCAGCAGCGTGAAGCCGTCGTGGGCGGTGACGAAGTTGATCGAGGCGGTCGGCGCCGCGCTCGGCGTAGAGGTCGGGCGAGCCCTGCATACGCGTGGCCATGTCGCCGACGTCACGCCGGCGTCGCCCTTGAGGAACCTGCGCAGCGCGTCGCGGTACTTGCCGTTCCACTCGGCCCAGCGTCCGTAGGCGGGGAACGAGCCGACCTGGTAGAGGCCGCCCGCGTCCCACGCCTCGGCGATCAGCTTGCACTTGGCGAGAACCGGGTCGTAGGCCAGCGTCTCCAGCAGCGGCGGGTTGGCGAGCGGCGCGCCGCCGGGGTCGCGGCCGAGGATCGCGGCCAGGTCGAAGCGGAAGCCGTCGATGTGGTACTCGGCCGCCCAGTAGCGCAGGCAGTCGAGCACCATGTTGCGCACCACCGGGTTGTTGCAGTTGAGCGTGTTGCCGGTGCCGCTGAAGTTGAAGTAGTAGCCCTCGGGCGTGAGCATGTAGTAGGTCTTGTTGTCGATGCCCGCGGAACGAGATGTACGGACCCCGCTCGTTGCCCTCGGCGGTGTGGTTGAAGACCACGTCAAGAATGACCTCGATCCCGTTGCGGTGCAGTTCCTTGACCAGGGTCTTGAGCTCGTCGACCTGCATGCCGAAGCTTGCCCGGTGGCGGCATAGCCGGCCTTCGGCGCGAAGAAGCCGACCGTGCTGTAGCCCCAGTAGTTGCACGAGCAGCTCGCCCGTCTCGGGGTTGGGCCGGCTGTTCTCGAACTCGTCGAACTCGTAGATCGGCATCAGCTCGACGCAGTTGACGCCGAGCTCCTTCAGGTAGGGGATCTTGTCGCGGATGGCCGGCGAAGGTGCCCGGGAACTTGACGCCCGACGACGGGTGCCGCGGTGAAGCTGCGCACGTGCATCTCGTAGATCGACCAGGTCCTCGATCGGCATCTCGAGCGGCCGGTCGGTCTCCCAGTCGAAGTCGTCGAAGGCGAGGCGGGCGCGGTGCTGGTACGGGTCGTCCCAGTCCGGCGCCTTGCCCCAGACGTCGCGCCCGCCGATCACCCGTGCGTACGGGTCGATCAGGATCTTGGTCGGGTCGAAGCGGTGCCCTTCTCGGGGTCCCAGGGGCCGTCCATGCGGAAGCCGTACTCGAGGTTCTCCACGTCGAGGTCGAACACGATCATCGTGAAGACGTTGCCGATGCGGAACTCCGGGTAGAAGGGGATCTCCACCATCGGCGTGCGCTCGCCCTTCTCGAACAGCACGAGCGTGCACGAGGTGGCGTGGCTCGAGAACACGGAGAAGTTCACGCCGCCGGGCACCAGGGTCGCGCCGAACGGGAAGACGTCGCCGGCTCGCACCTTGAACGACTCGTGCACGTGCGTGGGGTAGAAGTCGATCCGGTGCGGCTTCACTCATGCAGGCTCCGCCAAGCGGCGCCAGCCCCGCCTCGACGGTGTCGCTCACGACGAAGAAGTTAGGAAGCCGGTGGCGCACATCGTGTCGCTGATGTCTTCGGAGAGCCCGACCAGGGCGATCTTGGCGTCCTTGCCGACCGACTTGGCGGTAGAGCAGCAGCATCATGCGCAGCCCCGCGCTGGACATGTACGCCGACCCCGTGCATGTCGAGCACGCATCTTGCCGGCGTCGGGGATCAGCGGCACGATCTGTTGCTGGGCCTGCGGCGCCGTGCTTGCCGTCGAGCTCGCCCTGCAGCGAGACGACGACCGTCGTCGTCCTGACGTGCGTGTCGTTGGACTCTCCATCGTCGATCACCGCCGCTCGGGGTTGGACGATCCGTACCTTGATCCGGACCCGCTCGTCGCGGTCGGGCAAGCGCACCACGAGCCCTTCGGCGTCGAAGTCGGCGTACGGCTCGTCGTCGAGCCACACGTGGCTGATGCGTGACGCTGCCGGGCGGCAGGATGTCGGGCGCCACCCGCAGGAGCCGGTCCTCGAAGCCATTGGGGAGCGGCTTGAAGTAGCAGGTCGAGCGGCTGCCTGGTGATCAGCAGGTTGGTGTAGACGGCGGCCAGGTAGCACAGCTCGGCCGGAGTGGTACATGCTCATCGAGTGGCTGCCCTTGAAGCGTTCGGTGCCCAGCAGGAAGGGGATCCCGCTCGCGAGCACGTTGAAGTAGACGCCCCCGTCGTCGTGATCGAGGAAGAAGGCGTTGTAGAAGGCCGCGGACTCACGCGCCAGCGTCAGGTAGTCGTCGCCGCCGAGCACGCCGTGCAGGATCAGGTAGGCCAGGATGCCCTGCTCCTGCTGCCACCAGGCCTTCCGGTCGTGGAACACGAAGCGGTGGAGCGCCTGCCCCGGCTGCCGTTCGCGCTCCACCACGTCGTACCAGCCGCCGCGCTGCTGGTCGCTGCCGATGGCGGGCATCAGCTCGGCGATCTTGCGGGCGAAGGTCTCGTACTCGGGCTTGGGCGCCCGGCTGAACATGCGCATGAGGTTCCAGGCGATCTTGAGGTTGTGGCCCACGACGCCGCGGTTCTGCTGCCACACGTGGGTCCGGTCGTGCCGACCAGTCCTCGTGGAACTTCTCCTGGACGAACGGGCTGTCCTCGTAGTCGGGGAAGTGCGCGGTGATCGTGTCGAACGTCGTCCTCGAGCAGTCTGGCGTAGCGCTCGTCGCCGGTCGCCAGGCACAGGTTGATCAGGTAGGCCGGCGCATGGTCGCCGACCGAGTTCCAGTTCTTCTTCGCCCGGTTGGCGCCGAGCGCCTTGCTGCGCGGGTCGAGCGTGATCGGGTCGAGGTGCGAGAAGTAGCCGCCCCCCTCGCGGTCGAGGTAGAAGCGGTCGAACAGGTCGATGGTCATCTCGCGCGTCGTTCAGGATGCGCGGGTCGCCGGTGACGCGGTAGGTCTGGATCGGACCCGCCAGCGCGTAGATCTGCTCGTAGGCGGGGATGGCGTCGAAGTCGTCGCCGAACTCGGACGTGAACAGCTTGTCCTCACGGTCGGCCGTGCACGTCGATGCCGTGGTACCAGTAGACGATGTTCTCGTCGGTGTCGTAGAAGCGCATGTGCTCGCGCAGGTACTCCGTGCCCTTCTCGGCGCCCTCGAGGAAGCGGTCCTCGCCGGTCAGCAGGTACGCCGAGGCCAAGCCGTAGACGAGCCGCGAGATGGTGTCGGTCTCCTGGCGGTAGTTGTCGGTCGGCTTCTCGCCGGTGAGCCGGATGGTGGTGCGGTAGTTGGCGTAGTCGATGGGGCCGTCGCCGAACTGGGCCGTGGTGTAGAAGTCGGCGAGCTCGTGGATCTGGTGGACCCACCAATCCGGGCGCTCGAAGACGTACTCGTTCGTGCCCCGGCCGACGAACACCAGGTACTGCGCCTCGAAGGCGGTCGTGCTCTCGTCATCGTAGAAGGTGCCGTAGACGTAGAGGTAGCGGCCCTCGGTGAGCATGTCGCGCATCTGGGCGGTGGAGTCGCGGTACGGCTCGCCCAGGTTGCGGACGAGTTGGGCGTACGTCATGGCCTTGAGCTGGACCTGGACCTCACGGCCCGCGCTCGTGCGGAGCGTGAGCCGATCGGCCTCGCGATCGAACGCGACGACGTAGCCGGCGACGGTGTCGGAGAAGGTGGCGGGGAGGGCGCTGCTGCTCATGGTGTGGGGATCCTTTCGGGGGCGCCGTCGGCGCGTGCGTCCGCGAGCGCGGTTCGTGCGTCGGAGATACGGAGTCGACAGATAGCGAGGGCCTGGTGCCCGACGCGGCCCTCGTGCGTGCGCCCCGAGGCGAGGGCGCTGGGGACGCCGCGGCCGAAGGTCGCCGGGCCGGGGCTCGGCGCGGGGACCTTCGGGCGCAGGCGGCCCCGGGGCCGCACGTTCGCGGGCGTCACCACCGTCGGGGTCGTCAACGGTCGTCGTCCAACGGGGGCGGAGCGTCCTGATCGACGTACCCCTGGCTGATCTCCACGATCACGCCGTCCGGGTCGCGCACCCAAGCCGTGCGCCAGCCCGGGATGAAATCCCCGAAGTCGAGCGGCCCGAGGGTCACCTCGGCGACGCCGGCGAGCGAGGCCAGCACCGCGTCGACGTCGTCGGTCTGGAACGCCAAGTGCCGCACGCCGTACGCGTGGGGGCCGTCGCCGTCGAACCGGGGTCCCGGTTCGTCGCCCTCCGCCTGGAACAGCTCCAGCCACGTGTCGCCGGACCGGAGGAAGACGAGCTGCTGCTCCCCCAAGGGCACGACGCGGGCGCGATGGAAGCCGAAGTGCCGCACGTAGAAGCGTTCCGTCGCCTCCGGATCGCGGCAGTTGAGCGCCACGTGCGAGAAGCGCAGCGTGGCGCTCATGCGGCGACCGGTTCCGAGAGCAGCTCGACGAGCCGGTGGGCGAAGAGGTGGCAGTGCGCCCCAGATCGTCCGGTCAGCAGGTCGCCGTCGAGCACCACGTCCTCGTCGGTGTACACCGCCCCCATGTTGCGGACGTCGCCGTACAGGTTGTTGTGGGCGACCACCCGTCGTCCCCGGACCAGTTCGGGTGCCGGCGCCACCAACCACATGCCGTGGCAGATGATGCCCTTGAGGACGCTGGGCTCGGCGAACGCGCGTTGCAGGAAGGCGGTCGCCGGCGGCAGGGCGTGGACCGGGTCTTCGCTGTAGCGAAGGCGGTCGGACACCATGCCGGACGGGACGATGATCGCCGCGAAGGAGCGCAACGCCTCGTCGTCGATGTCCTCGAAGCTCTCGTGGACCTCGATCGGCGCTCGGTACTCGTGGCCCAGGAAGGTCAGCGAAGGTTGACCCCAGAGACGGGTGAGCAGGTGGACCTCGGCACCCTCTTCCGCGAAGCGCCGCTGGTAGTAGAAGATCTCCGGCTCGTAGAAGTCGCTCTCGATCAGGATGCCGATCTTGCGACCCGCGAGCTTCACGCCGCCTGCCCGGCCGGGGCGCTCGCCAGACCGTGGCTGGCGCGGATCATGTCCGAGGCCTTCTCGGCGATCATGACGATGCCCGTGTTGATGTTGCCCGTGACGATCGTCGGCATCACGCTCGCGTCGGCCACCCGCAGCCCCTCGATCCCGTTCACGGTCAAGTCGGGGGCGACGACCGCCATCGCGTCCAGGCCCATCTTGCAGGATCCGACCTGGTGGTGGTAGCTGTCGCTGCGGTTGCGGATGAAGTCGAGGATCTGCGCGTCGCTCTTCACGTCGGGTCCGGGCAGCAGTTCGCGCCCCGTCAGGACCTTGGACATCGCCTTGCTCGCGTAGATCTCGCGGCCGATCTCCACCATCGCCTTCATGCGATCGACGTCGTGCTGCACGGCGAGGTAGTTGGGGTTGAGCAGCGGTCGGGCCAGCGGGTCGTTCGACTGCAGGCGCACCCAGCCGCGCGACAGCGGGCGCTGCAACCCGGAGATCAACGAGACCGAGTTGGGGTTGTTGGCCCCGACGATGACGTCGAACGGCAGGTGCACGAAGTTGAACTGCAGGTCGGGCACCGCGTAGCCCGGATCCGACGCACAGAACAGCGCGGCTTCCGAGGTGTTGAGCTGGCCGGGCTGGACCGGTTCGCGCGTCTCGGCGATGAGGCCCATCAGCACGTGGTTGTGGAAGTTCTCGCCCACGCCCGGCAGGTCGGCCACGACGGGGATGCCGAACGCGCCGAGCTGCGCGGCCGGTCCGATGCCGGAGTTCAGCAGGAGGTGCGGCGACTCGAGCGCGCCGGCGCTGAGGATGACCTCGCGCGCCGCCTCCACCTTGTGGGTCTTGCCGTTCTTGACGTACTCGACGCCGGTGCAGCGTCCCTTCTTGACGATCAGGCGGGTCACCTGGGCGTTGGCCTCGAGCGTCAGGTTGTCGCGCTGCAGGGCGGGCAGCAGGTACGCGACGGCGGCGCTGTGCCGTTTACCGTCCTTGATGTTGACGTGGTGCCAGCCGGCGCCCGTCATCTGCGGACCGTTGAAGTCGTCGGTCGCGGGGTAACCGAGTTCCAGGCACCCTTCGATGAACGACTTCGTCAAGGGGTTGTGGGCATGGTCCTTGGCGTTGATCACGCTCAGGGGGCCGCCGTGGCCGACCCAGTCACTGGTGTGGTCTTCCTGGTCCTCGAGCTTCTGGAAGTACGGCAGCACGTCGCGGTGGGACCAGCCCGGGCAACCGTTGTAGGCCCAGTTGTCGTAGTCGGTCGGGTGACCGCGGATGTGCATCATCAAGTAGAGCTGGCTGGAACCGCCGATGATCTTGCCGCGCGGTTCGTACGTGCTGCGCCCGTTCAGGCCGTCCTGAGGGACGGTGGTGTAGCCCCAATCGATGTCCGAGCCCAAGAGGGTGAACCACACCGACGGGTTCTCGACGTTGGGACCGATCTCGGTGCCACCGGCTTCGATGACCAGCACCTGGGCGTCCGGGTGCTCGCTCAGGCGGTTGGCCAGCACCGAACCGGCGGAACCGGCGCCCAGGACGATGAAGTCGTACGCCGTCTTCTTCTTGCTCATGTGGATCCTCTCGGAGCGGCGGCGGGCCCGCTCAACCGCGGAGCTGTCGCAGGAACGGCTCGAACGGCGCGGAATCGTGGAAGTTCGCCATGTAGGCGATCTTGCCGTTCTCGAAGCGGAAGTAGTTCATGACCTCCGCCTCGATCGGCTCGTCGGGGAACTTGGCGGCACGCGCGGAGATGTGCGACACGGCCGCACCCTGATCGCCGTCCACGAGCACGTGCTTGGGTTCGTTGCGGAACACGGCGTACGCCTCGCCCATGCCGGCCATCATCGGCCGCAGGGTGCCGAGGCCCTCGATGTGCCCTGCGAGTTGCTCGTCCATCACCATGTCGTCGGCGAACAGGTCGCACCAGGCGTCCCAGTCGCCGGCGTTGGCGAGGCGGTAGTAGTCTTCGATGATCCTTCGTCCGCTCATGCGTCACCCCTCATGCGGCCGGCCGCCTCACGCCTTGGGCACGATGTTCATCTGCTGCATCATGCCCATGACGTCGAAGATGCCCCAGCGTTCGACGATGACGCCGTCCGCGAGCCGGAACTCGTTGATCCCCAGGACGCTCACGGCGTTGCCGCTCGGCGCGAACTCGAAGAACGGCTGCGTGTGGGTGCCCGTGATCCGACCGAGGTAGAAGACCTTGTCGCCCTCCGCCACCACCTGGATCATCTCGTCGTGGAAGTCGGGCATGGCGCCCCTGAACGCCGAGGCCGCCTCGTGGAGGCTCTCGCGGCCCCGGATCGGCACGGTGAAGAACCGCTTCGGCGGGTTGTCGACGAACGAGGCCGACACGGCCTCGTCGATGAAGCCGAGGTTGCCCCGGTTCCAGACCTCGTCGTACATCTTGAGGACGAGCGCGACGTTGCGTTCCTGTTCGGTGGCCATCAGTAGGTCCCCTCGTGGTGGTGGGCGCGGCGCATGACGTCAGCCGCCGACGCCGAGTTGCTGCATGAGGCCGGCCATGTCGACGTCGTACCAGCTCTCGACGACCTTGCCGTCGGCGATGCGCAGGATGCCCATCTCGGTGAACTTCACCGACTTGCCGGTGGCGGGGATCCCGAACAGGTCGCCCTGGTGGGTGCCGCCCTGGCTGAAGCGCGCCGCCACCTTCTCCTCGTCGGCGACCAGGTAGTCGATGGTCATCCAGTAGTCGGGGAAGGCGCTGCGGAACATCGAGGCGATGACCTTGACGCCGGCCCCACCAGGCGGAAGGGCCGCAGCGCTCGGGCTGGTGGCCTCGGGGTGGAAGAACTCGTCGGCCAGGTCGAGGTTGCCCTTGTTCCAGACCTCGTCGATGAACCGGCGCATGAGCGCCTCGTTGGCGGCAGGGGTGGAGGCCGCGCCACGAAGGCCCACGCTCGACGGAGCCAGCGGCCCCTCGGGGGCGGGTGGGGTCGGGACAACGCCCATCTGCTGCAGCAGACCCATCACGTCGAAGTTGATCCAGCCCTCGGTCACCTTGCCGTCCTTGACCCGGAACATGCGGGTGCCCGTCCAGTGCAGGACCTTGCCCGACGGGGGGACGCCGAGGAACTCGCCCTTGTGCGTGCCTTGAATGACGCCGCGGCCCACGACGAGGTCGCCTTGCGCGATCAGGTCCTCGAACGTGAACCAGATGTCGGGGAACGCCGCGAGGAACGCCCGGTACGCGTCCTTGAGACCCTCGCGGCCCGGCTTCTGACCGGGCACCGGGTCGTGGTCCACGTAGTCCTCGACGACGAACTCGTCGAAGGCGTCGAAGTTGCCCATGTTCGTGGCGTACACGTACTTGGCGACGATGGCGCGCACCTCGTCCAGCGAGCCGGGCTCCGGCTTCATGGTGATCTGCTCGCGCAAGCCCAACAGGTCGGGCTGACCGTAGTGTTCGGCGATCTTGCCGTCCTGCATCCGGAACATGCCCTCGGAGGACCAGACGACGTGCCGGCCGGTCGGATCCACACCCATGAAGGGCCGGCCGATGTGTTGGCCACGGCCCGTCACGCGCGTCCCGACCCAACCGTTCTGCTCGACCATGCTCTCGATCGTGAAGTGGACGTCCGGGAAGGCGCCGCGGAACAGCGTGGGGATGCCGGCGACTTGGTCGTAGACCGTCATGCCGGGGTCGCCGTTGGGGGGTGCGTTGTGATCGACGTAGTCCGGGTGGAAAAGCTCCGGGATGACCGCGAGGTTGCCCCGGTTGATGACTTCCTCGACGAAGCGGCGGTACACCTGTTTGTTCACGGACTCATGCATGCTTGGTGCCTCCCTGGGGCACGATCGGCCTCTCTTGATGCAGCCTGCTCGTCCTGGACGCGTCGGCGTGGGCGACGAGCGCTTCCGCGGACGGTGCCCGGTACCGGCGCCCGCCCGCGGCGCCCATGCTCAAGCGCCGACGGCCTGCTCCCCGCCGACGCCCAGTTGCTGCATGAGCGAGAGCATGTCGGTGTTGTAGAAGCTCTCGACGACCTTGCCGTCCTCGAGCCGCAGCAGGCCGATCTCCCCGAACGAGACCTTCTTGCCAGTGGCAGGGATGCCGAAGAGCTCGCCTTCGTGCGTGCCGCCTTGGACGAAGTGGGCGGCGACACGGTCGCCCTCCGCCGCCAAGAAGTCGATCTCCATGTGGAAGTCGGGGAAGGCGGCATGGAACATGCCGGCGATGGCGTTGACGCCTGCGGCGCCGGGCGGCAGCATCGGGGCGTCCGGGCTCGTCGCGGTGGGCGCGAAGATCTCCTCGGCGACGTCGAGGTGCTTCCGGTTCCAGACCTCCTCGATGAAGCGCTCCATGAGACGGCGGTTGGCCTGCACCGCTTCGGGCGTCGAAGGACCCGCCAAGACGTACCGGGTGTCGGGCTCGGGCGCCGGCGGAGCGGGCTGCCCGTCGGGCGTCGGGATCACGCCCATCTGCTGCATCACGCTGAGACCGTCCCACTCCTGCCAACGCGCGGTGCACATGCCGGCGTCGTCGAAGCGGAAGATCGCCGTCCCCGTCCAGCGGATGTACTTGCCCGTGGCGGGCGCCATGCCCATGAAGTTGCCGGCGTGGGTGCCCCCGAGGGTGCCGCGGACGAAGACGAGATCGTTCTCGGCGACGACGAAGGTCGTGTCGAAGCGGAGGTCGGGCATGGCGGCCAGGAACGATTCGTACAGCTCGCGGAACTCGGCCGGCCCGTGGAGGTCCTTGAAACCGGCTCCGCCGTAGCTGACGAAGTCGGGTGCGAACATCTCGTCGAAGACGCCGAGGTTCATCTCGTTGGATTCGTCGTAGAGCCTGACGATCTTCTGCTGGAGTTCGGCGGGGGTCAGTGGCACGTCCGGGATCACCCTTCCGTTGTCAACGCGGACCCGTGGCGTTGAGGATGGCCAAGGTGTCCGCGCAGAGCCAGCGCTCGGTCACGCGATCGCCTTCCACGCGAAGCATGTCGGTCTGCGACCAGGTCACGTCGGCGCCGTTGGCGGGGGCGCCGTAGAGCGGCGTGCCCGTGTGCGTGCCGTGGAAGACCCCGTGGATGGCGACGAGGTCGCCCTCGGCGATCACGATGGACTCGTCCTGCTCGTAGCGCAGGTCGGGCATCGCCGACCGGAGTTCGTTCAGGACCGCTTGCGCGCCCTCCGCGTCCGTCGCTCCGAACACGGGGCCGTACTCCCGGTACCCCTTGGCGAGCACGCCGGACACGTCGCCGGCCGCCAGCGCCGCCGCGAAGCGCGCGGCCACGGCCTTCACGTCCCCGTTCGCGGGGCCCGAGGTCACCGGGCCGCTGCCCCACTCCGCGCTGGCCCCCTTCGCGGTGGCACCGGGGCCCCCCATCGGGAAGGCGCCCATCTGTTGCATCATGCCCGCCATGTCGAGCTCGCCCCAGCCGTCGACGATGATGCCGTCGGCGATGCCGTCGATACCGATCGAGGTGCAGGTCACGCGTCGGCCCGACGGCGCCGCGCCGTAGAACTCGCCCTCGTGCGTGCCGTGCCACGTGAGGAGCGCCGCCACCAGGCCGCCCTCCGCGATCACGCCATCGATGGTCATCTGGCCGTCGGGGAAGGCGTCACGCCACGTGCGCACCAACCCCGACACGCCGTCCGGCCCCATCTGGACCGGTTGTCCCCCGCGCCATGCACGCGCATGGTCGGGCTGATGACCTGCTGGGCCACCTCGTAGTTGCCGGCGTTCCAGACCTGGCCGAACCAGCGGTGGAACAGGTCCTTGTTCCGTTGTTCGAGCGTCGACGGTTGGACCGTCATGGCGCGCCTCCTCGTCGGGATGGGGTGTAGGACCGACGCCCGTCGGGTCGGGGCGCAGGCGCCGCCGAACGGACGTGACGGTCGGGGTCGGGGTGGGAACGGTTCGCCGCGGACGCGGCCGACGTCGGAGTCGGCCGACGTTCAGACGTCGGCGTTACCGCGCCACTGCGCGTTCGCCTTCGCTTCGAGGTCCTTGTTGCCAGCCGACGCCTTCGCCTGCTCGGCCAACTGGGCCATGTACGCCTTCATGATGTCGTTCGACTTGTCGTGGAGCCCCATGAACTCCGGGCCCGACAGGTAGGCGAAATCGGGAAGCGGCTTGCCCGCCAGCGACCACTCGTACATGGGCGTCTCTTCGATGATGCAGTAGGTGAAGGGGCGGGCGACTTCGCCGACGACCTCGATGAAGGTGTCGGTCATCTTCTGGAGCAGTTCGCGCTTCTGCGCGTCGCTCGTGAGCACGGCGTCCTTGATCGTCTTGATGGTGATGATGGGCATGACGGAGGATCCTTTCCGAGCACCGCGGATGAACGCGAGGCACGCGCCGGCGGAACGGCGTGACCTACGACCAGAACTCGTCGTACTGGGCCGTGCCGTCGCCGAAGATGCCACCCTTGCCGGCGATCACCTTGCCGTCGCGCCACCGCAACACGTGGGCGACGTCGATGTCGAGTTTCTTGTTGGCGTCGTGGGCGCGCGTGCCCTTGTTGTTGGTCACGTCGCAGGAGTACTCGTCGTTCACCATGATCGAGATCGTCTGCATCCGGAAGCTGCCGCCGCTGAGCTCGCCGACGCGCTGCATGAAGGCGAGGAAGCCGTCGAGGCCGTGTTTCCAGCCGGAGAGTTGGTTGTGGCCCGGGACCTCCCAGACCATGTCGTCGGCCCAGTACTGCTCGCACAGGTCACGGCTGCCGGATGCCAGGGCCTGGTAGGCGTTCTGCACGTGCTCGACGGTCAGTTTGCTGGACATCGTGTCTCCTCGCCTGCCGCTCAGGAACCCGCGAGGCGATCCGGGATGCCCTTGAGCTTGAACTGAGCCCACATGTAGCGATCGACCGTGTGCTGATCACCCGTGTGGACCTGGACCGCGTGGATCTTGCCGTCCTTGATGCCGTACGTGGTGCAGGTCGGGAACAGGAACTCCTCGTCGCCGCTGGTGCCGTGGCCCAGGTGCTTCTCGACGACCGTGCCGTCGTCGAGCTCGCCGAAGTGGGCGTTGTCGACGTGGATGCCGGCCTGGAACAGCGCCCCGAAGAAGGCGATCACGGCGTCGACGCCCTCCATGGTGGCCGACAGGGGATGGTGCCCGGGCATCTTCCAACTGATGTCAGGGTGGAACAGGTCGCGCTTGATCGACTCCATGTCCCCCTTGCCGAAGTAGTCGTACATCTTGAATACGAGCTCGGTGTTGGCCATGAGCGTTCCTTTCCTGCCCGGGAAGATGGGCGCGTGCCGAGAATCACTGGCGAACCCCTGGTGCTCTCCGCGGCCGGTGCTACAGCCGGGCGAAGCCTGGGGCGTACTCGAAGTCCTTGACGGTCGCGTTGTACGCGGTGATGACCACGCCGAAGGGGTTGCGGCCCGCCGGCCCCTTGCGGATCGTCCAGCGCTGGGTGGCGTTCATCGAGGTGCGGCGGCTCTTCGCTTCCGGCGCCACGAACCAGCTCGCCTGCCAGCCGACCATGACGTCGACGACCGCTTCGTTCTCGTTCCGTTCGGCGACGACCACGCTCAGGACGGTGTGGTTCTCGTCGAAGAACAGGTTGATGACGCCCGGGGCCGTGGTGCCGTCGCCGTAGGAGCCCCCGGCGTACCACGCGTCGAAGTCGCCCAAGCCGTGCAGCGTCTTCTCGGGGAAGATCATCTGCAGGTCGTCGGGCGCCAGCAGCGCGCGCAGGTCCTCGGTCGGTGCGTGGATGTCGAGGGCGCGGTACCAGGCGGCGGCGAAGGCCGTCAGGTTCTCGTCGGAGAATGCAGCATCGGAGCGGGTGGGGTCGGCAGGGGTCATGGCGTCTCCTGGGCGTCGGCCCACGGACCGACCGAGTGGGAACCGGTGACGGGGTTCGTCGCGCCGGCTGGGATCGCGCGGCGGGGTGTCGTCCGGCGGCCGACGAATCCGTGCGCGCGCCGTGTCACGTCTTCGCCCCAGGCACCGCGGGGTCGATGACCAGGTCGATGAGGAACGGTCCGTCGTGCGCGAGCATGGCTTCGATGGCGGGGCCGACCTGATCGGGTCGTTCGACGCGCCGGGACGGCACCCCCAACGAGGTCGCCAGGGTGGCGAAGTCGATGACGGGCGGCGCCAACTCGAAGCTCTTCGGGAACGTGTGCGGCTCGACGCCGGCCTGTTCGGTCCAGTACTGCAGGATGTTGAGCTTGAGCAGCATGTAGCTCTGGTTGTTGCAGACCACGAACTTCGCCCCGATGTCATGGTGGGCGGCCGTCCACAGGGCTTGGATGGTGTACATGCTGCCACCGTCGCCGGTGAACCCGATCACCGTCTTGTCGGGCCGCGCGACCTTGATCCCGAGCGCGCCGGGGATCCCGACGCCCAGCGAACCGCCGCGCGTCTGGAAGAAGTGGTCGGGGCGGGTGGGCACCAGGTAGCGGGTGACGTCGGGCGAGACCGTCAGCGCTTCGTCGAAGACGATCACGTCGTCGGGAGCCTGGCGGGCGAGCTCGGCCATGAACCGCGAGGCGTGCAGCGGCACCTGGTCGGCCACGCTCCGGTCGTGCTCGAGCTGGCGCTCGCGCTCGGTCCGTCGCGAGGCTTCGCTCGCGGTCCGTCGTTGCTGCGCGGCGGCCTTCGCGGTGCTCGACATGCCCGCGTCGAGCAGCTCGGCGAGCGCGGCGAGGGTGAGCTTCGGATCGCTGACCAGCCCCAGGTCGACGGGGAAGTTCTTGGCGATCTCGTAGGCGTTGAGGTCGACGTGCACGACCTTGGCGCCGGGCGCGAAGACGTCCTCGAAGAGCGGGAAGACCTCCGGGAACACGTACGTCCCGACGATGAGCACAGCGTCCGCCCGGCGCGTCACGCCGGCGCTGACGGCGCCGAACATGTGACCGAGCATGCCCTTGAACAGCGGGTGGTCGAAGCGCAGGTTGACCTCGGAGGCGTCGGCTCCCCAGACCTCGGCGCCGAGCGTCTCCGCCACGCGCTCGAGCTCGGCTTGAGCCCCGCTCCACGCCACGCCGTCGCCCACGACGATCATCGGTCGCTCGGCCCCGGCGAGCAGGTCGGCGGCACGCTGGAGGTCGTCGGCGGCGGGCAGCACGCGCTGGCTCGGGATGCCGGTCGGAACGACCTGCTCGGTGCTCGGGGCGTCGAGGACGTCGGCCGGCAGGCAGACGAAGACGGGCCCCATCGGTGCGGTGGTGGCGATCTTGATGGCGCGCCGCAGCACCCGCAGCAGCGAGCGCGGGTCGACGACCCGGGTGGCGTACTTGGTCACGGGCTTCGCCATCGTGACCAGATCGGCGGCCATCTGCGCGTCCATGGCGTCGTAGCCGATGCCCGACTCGCCGGCGATCACGATCAGCGGGGCGTGGCCTCGGAGCGCCTGGTACATCATGCCGATGCCGTTGCCGAGTCCGACGCCACTGTGCAGTTGCACCACGGTGGGGCGCTTGGTGACCCGCGCGTGACCGTCGCCCATCGCCACGGCGATCGTCTCTTGGAGGGTGAGCACGTAGCGGAAGTCGGGGTAGGCCTCGAGGGCGTCGAGGAAACCCTGTTCCACCGTGCCGGGGTTGCCGAACATCGTGTCGATGCCGTCGGCGAGGAACTGCTCGATGATGGCGTAGCGGCCCGTCTTGCCGGTGGCGGGTGGGGCCGCCGGGCTGTTGGCGTCGATGCGTGCGGGTTTCATCACGTCCACCTCGAGGGTGCGGGTCGGGGGCGGTGTCGTGCCGGCCTCACCAGCCGTAGCGCTGCAGATCGCGTTCCAGGACCTCGACCATGAGCTCGCCGACGAGGTGCGAATCCTGCGTCGAGCGTCCGGTCAGGTACGGGTAGTCGAGGATCGTGGAGCGTTGCCGCCCGACGCCGCCGTGGTACTGCCCGTCGGGGCCGGTGGCGTCGCGCAGGATGAACTCGAGCGGGTACGGCGGCGGCCCCATGTTGAGGTCGGTCTTCAAGAAACCGGTGCCGTCCTTGTAGTCGTACTCGAGCGCGTGGCCGGTCACGTGCTTGCCCCAGATGATGCTGGTGCGGTCGGTCCATTCACGCGCGAACGCCAGGCACGTCACGGCGTAACACTCGGCGGCGATGAGCTTCTGGTGGTGCCGGAAGCCGAGGATGACGTCGTGGAGGCGCTGGTTGTTGACCATGTCGATGATCGGTCCGCTGCCGCCCACCATGAGGAGCGCGTCGTAGGACTTCGAGCTCGTCCCAGACCCGGTCGCGCTCGGTGTAGTAGCGCTCGAGACCGTGCGCGAAGTCTGGCGAGGCGAAGTAGGGCCGCTCCGGGAACCAGCTGCTGAGGTCGATCGGGTCGTCGAGCCGGTCCGAGGCGTCGACCTCGCGCGTGAGGCGGGCGTAGTGCTCGTCGGTCACGACCTTGTCGAGCGGCGGGTCGAAGTAGCCCTCTTCCATGCTCGGCGGCAGGGCGTGCGCCCGCTTGCCGGTGGGCGTCATGAACACGGTCTCGTACCCGTGCGCGTCGAGGACCTCGAGGGGCCCTACGAGCTCCTCGCCCCAGTAGCCGTACTCGGATAGGACGATCAGGACCTTACGGCTCATCGTGTCTCCTCCAGGAAGCGGGCCCGTGCCACCGAACCGGTCTCGGGACGCGCGCGGCTGTCGATTCGGGACGATTGTCCCTTGACGGCGAAGCGCGTGGCAAGAGTGCGAGCCCTGCCCCACTTGCACGGAGGAGTGCCAGCACCTACGATTCGGGGAGCGGCGAGCGTACCGGGACCTGCGGGCGCACCTGGGCCGACGGTCCGGCGCTGTGGACCGCGGGCGCGGCGCCGATCCGGGCCGGCGGCGCCGGCCACAGATCTGGTGACCTCATGGAGGTGGGCCGTGGCGAACCGGGCCAGACCGCCCGTTCGGGTGGCGATCGTGCAGCACGACGCGCTCTACCGCGACCTGCTCCGGATCGGGCTGGGGCACAGCGCCGGCGTGGAGGTGACCGGTGCCTACGCCGACGGGGCCGATCTCGTGCGCGCCATCGCCTCGACGCGTCCCGAGGTGGCCGTTCTCGACATCGATCCGATCGGTCAGAACGGCGTCCAGCTCGGTCTCAGGCTGCGACGCATGGTTCCCGAGCTCGGCATCGTGTTGTTGGTCGGCGACCGCGAGACGGGCCTGCTGGCGTCGGTCCCCACCCATGGCTTGCAGCAGTGGTCGTACCTCGTCAACACCGCCCAACAGGGGGTGACCGCGTTGCTGCGCGCCATCCAGGTGACGCACGCCCGCTTGCTGAACCTCAGCGACATCGGGCCCTACCGCCGCGCCGACTCCGAGCCGCTCGTCACGCCGCTGCCGAAGTTCACCAAGCGCCAGACGGAGATCCTCGACCTGCTCGCCCGCGGCTTCACGAACAAGGTCATCGCCGACACCCTCCACCTCAAGGAGAAGACCATCGAGAACCAACTGGCGACGGTCTACGACCGGATCGATCCCGGCAGCGACCGGGCCAGCGTCCATCCGCGCGTGCGCGCCGCGCTTCGCTTCATCCAGGGGCGGGCGGGCGAGTCCGTCGCGGCGGGCCGGGATCCGGTCGATCGGTCAGCGGCGGACCACCCACAGGCGGTCGATGAGCGTGGGGAACACGTAGAACAGCGGGACGACGGCGATCAGCACGAGCGCTGACACCGGCGACCAGACGGTGAACGGCAGCGCCACCGCGTACAGGACCGGTGCCGTCAGCGTCCGCCGGATACCCGTCGACAGCACGCCGGGCGGCAGGTCGTCGGGAACGAGCCGGGCACGGTTGGCGTAGACCCAATGCCAGCAGAGGGCGAGCCCGACGGCGATCATGTTGCCCGCATAGATGCCGAGCGCGAGGGGCTCGCGCACGTGGTTGCCGATGAGTTGGGCCGAGAAGGGGATGAGCGAGACGAGGGCGAGGAAGAGGAGGTTGATCCACCGCAGGGTGTGGTCCTCGCGCTCGATGAAGGCGAACTGGCTCCGGTGTCCGCTCCAGTAGATGCCGAGCTGGACGAAGGCGACGGCGTAGGCGAAGAAGTTGGGCCACAGTTCGGCGAGCGCCCGGGCCAAGGGCACGCTCGTGTCCGCCACGCGGATCTCGAAGACCATGAGCGTCAAGACGATCGCGAACACGCCGTCGGCCAGCGCTTCGATGCGCGAGGTGGTGTGGACGGTCCCTACGAGGTGGCTGCCATGTCGTCGCACGCGATCTCCGTTCGAGGTCGGGTCTCTGGCCGAGGAGGACGTGTCGAGGTTCAGTGGGCGGCAGGGTGGGCGGGCACCAGGCGGGCGACGATGGCGACCAAGATGACGCACGTGGCGGCGACGAGCGCCGCCAGCACCCCGGCGGGCAGACCGGACCCGAACGCGACCACGGTCAGCACCAGGGCGGCGGCCCCCATGCGGGCGGCGAAGGCCTGGCGGGCGATCGGCTCCTGGCCGGCCTCCCGGACCGAGTCGAGCACGGCCAGCGCCACGAGGCACACCACGACCGCGCCGCCGAACAGCCAGCGGACCGTGTCGGACAGGGGTTCGCCGAGGGGCAGGAGGGTGAGCTTCTTCAGCGCCACGCCCAAGCCGGTGATCCCGATCGTCAGGGGCAGGTGGCCGTAGATCCAGGCGTAGCGAGCAGCCGGGGCCGATCGGACCACCGCCACGTGGGTGTGGTCGAAGTAGAGCCACCAGACGCAGGCGGCGATGGCGAACCCGAGCGCGCTCAGGGCGAACGTGTCCAGGTGGACCTCGTGGCCCGCCAAACCACCGACCACCTTGATGAACGACTCGCCCAACACGATGATCGTGAACAGCCCGTAGCGCTCGGCGAAATGGCCGGTGTCGGGCGGCAGCAGGTACTGGAGGTGGCGCGACCGCGAGGAGAGCGGCACGTAGAACTCGAGTGCCAGCCCGACCAACCACAGCGCGAAGCGGTACGGGGGTGGCACGAACGCCGAGACCAGCCACACGAGCGCGGCGATGGAGAACCCGATCACGTACCGACGGATCAGGGGGTGCGCGCTCGGCACCACGCGCCAGGCCCGCAGGTAGAAGACGACCAGGATGGCGCGGATCGCGAAGTACGCCAGCGCGAACGCGGCCGAGGCCTCCCCGAACGCGCCGGTGACGCTGACGGCGAGGTGGGCGATGGCGAACATCTGGGCGAACACGAGGACCCGGTGCCAGGCGTCGTCGGCCACGAATCGGTTGAAGTAGAACATCATGCCCGTCCACGACCACCACACCGGCACGAACAGCCCCACGAACAGCAGCACACCCCTCGGCGTGGCGTCGCGCGTCAACAGGTCGCCGAGCTGGATGATCGTGGCCACGTAGATCAGGTCGTAGAAGAGCTCCAGCCAGCCGATCTTGCGCTCGACGCCGTCGGGCACGTGGAGACGCAGCGATCGGGACGTCGGATGGGTCATCGTGTCTCCCTGACGGCCGCTGTGGTCGGCCCCGTGGGGGTGGGTGATGGCGGGCGCCTCCAGCGGGCCGGGTGCGCCAGGGTTCGGGTGCTGGGCGGGATCATAGCCTTCCGGTGGCGGCCATGTGGTGGCGATCGGTGGGAAGCCGGGAGACGAGCTGCGGCGCCGCGCCGGGACCAAGACGGCCGCGCGCCCGGACCGTGGGGTCCGGGCGCGCGGCCGACGATGCGGGCCTGGCGTCAGTACAGGATCGGGATCTCCCCCTATAGGCACTTCGCCACGGCCACGTCGAGCGGCGTGTCCGCGGTGTCAGCTTCGCTCGTCAGGTCGGAGACGGTCGGGCTGGTGCAATCGGGAGCGTCTTGCATGAGGTCGAGGGCGGTGTACAGGGTCCCCACAGGCGCCGAGAACGACGTCCCCGCGAAGCCGAGCGCGCGGGCTCCGGTGGCGGACTCGCCAAGCAGGAAGACCGAGCCGGGCGCGATGACCTCGGCGCTGTTGGAGAAGCTCGACTTCGTCGCCGAGAACCCGCCCGCCGGGATGGTCCCGAGCCCGTCCTGGGCACCGACCGCGAGGACCTCCGGCCAGGCGGCCGGGTACATCGAGTAGGGCAGCCCGAAGTTGCCGGACGACGCGACGTAGACGGTGGAGCGGTCGAACGAGGCACAGCCCCAGTTGGGCGCGTTGTAGTCGGCGGATTCCACGTAGAACGACCAATCGTACAGGTAGTAGTCGTTGAAGCCGTACTCGTTGTCGACCTGCTCCTGGTCGCACATCACCTGACCGAACAAGGGGTCGCTGCCCAGCGGCGCGACGAGCAGTGCGGCGAGCTCGTCGTAGAAGTCCTCGGCCACGCCGTTGTCGGCCCCGAGAGCGTCCCGATAGGCGGCGAAGTCGGTCAGCGCGCTGGCGTCGAAGTCCTCGAGGACGCTGCAGGGCACGATCGCGAAGCTCATGTTGATGGCGACGTGGCGGATGTCTCGTGCGACCGCGGCCTCGGCGAAGTAGATCTCACCGTAGTAGCGCAAGGCGTTCAGCGCGTTCTGGATGCGCGTCGGGATCTGGTCGGTGTCGAAGCCGTCGGTGTCCACGGCGGCGACGACCAGGTAGACCACCCCGCCTTCGCCCTGGTTCTTGCTGAAAACGTGGAAGTCGACGTCCGACCACAGGAAGCTGGTGTCGACCGTGAAACCGGCGGCCTCGACCATCTGAAGGGTCTGGTGCAACACCAGCGCGCCGTGCGAGAACTCAGGGCCCTCGACGAGGGCCCTCAGGCCGGCCTCGTCCAGCGTCTCGGACGGATCCGTCAGGCCGGTGTCGAGTTCGTAGACACCCTCGACGTTCTCGTCGACGATGCCACCAAAGTCGTCGACGATCAGGATCGCGGCGTTGCGCTCGAACGTGTCCGTCATCAGGCCGTCGGCGAGTTCGCCCGCTTCAGCGGTTTCGAAGAGGCGCACACCCGGAGCGCCCGGCGTCGTCCCGGGCTCGAACAGGAACATGCCGCCCACGCTGCCGAGCGCGTTGAGGCCGGAGCCCAGCGCGTTGAGGCCGGAGCCGAGGGCGTTGAGGCCTTGGCCGGGCATGGTGAACTCGTTGACCGTGCAGTTCGCGTAGGGGGTGTCGCTCGCGACGTCTTCGAAGAAGGCGGTCGGTTGGCCCAAGCGGTGCAACTCGCTCAACGTCGTGGGGCGCAACGCCCCTTCCTCGGCGCCCGCCACGTAGAACTTGATCGGCAACGTCCGGCTCTTCGAGAGGTCCATGGCGGTCGGCGATGCCGGGCCGCGCTTCGGCCGTTTGAAGATCGCGTCGAACCAGGCGGCCCGGCATGGGCCGGTGCCGCCGCACGCGGTCGCGAGCGCGCTGTTCGGTGAAAGGTCGGAGACCCACACCTCCACGCGGGCACCGCTGAGGCTCGGCTTCTGGCGCGTCAGGCGCCCGACGTCCCACAGCAGCATGTAGAAATCGCTCTTGACGCGGACGGAACCGTCCGCCGTGGAGTACTCCCCACCCGACGAGCCGTCGGGCAAGACGATCTTCACGACGACGTCGACGCCAGGATCGAAATCGCCGGTGTCGACGCTCGGTCCGACGGGGGGCAGGAAGGCGGCCCCGTCGAGCTGCGAGGCGCCATCCCAGGCGGCCGCTTCGATCTCGGTGGGCGCCGTCACGGTGACCTCGCCGCAGGCGGCCAGCAGCAGCACGAGCAAGATCGGGGAGATCCATCGCGGACGCTTCATGTTTCCTCTTCCTGGATGATGGGTGTGGGGGTGCGGAAGGCGCTGGGTGTGGTCCGCCTCGTCGCGTCACCGTCACGGGTGCCGCACGCGGGGACGAACCTGTCGGGGTGTGGCCGTCTTCGGGATGTGAATTCCATTACACCCTCCGCCGGGACCATACACCCTTGACAAGCGGTTGTCGAGATGCTTGTAAGCGTGCGGTAAGTTTCGCGATCGAGCGACCCGGCAGGCGCCAGGCCGAGGGTCACGACCGCAGCGGGGGTGACGGTGACGCCGACGGCGGTTCCGCTCCCACCACGTACCCTTCTTGGACCATGAAGGCACGCAGGTCGCGCAGCTTCCGCGCGACGCCGTTCTGGTCCCACAGCTCGAGCGCCTGCGAGAAGTGCGCTTGCGCCCGGACGCGGTCGTTCATGCTGTGGAACACCTCGCCCAGCTCGTGGACGGCGTACGCCTTCCACAGTTGGTTGTCGCGCGCTTCGGCCATCTGCAGCGCGCGCGTGCGCAAGGCCAGCGCCAGGTCGTAGTCGCCCAGCACGCGGTGTGCCTCGCCCAGGTTGAGCAGCGCCATGAACACGGGGTACGCCATCGACCCCTGCGCCTCGGGTCGACCTTCGCTACGTTTCTCGATCACCTCGAGCGCCTCGGCGAACAGGGCGCGAGCCGCCTCCCACTCGCCGCGGTGCCCGGCCTGCAATCCCTGGTGTTGGAGCACGTGGTTCAGCGCCACCGCGTCGTCGTGAGCGCGCGCGATCTCGTACGCACGCTTCAGGTAACCGTCGGCGTCGTCGGCACCCTGTTCGAAGCGCGTCTGGCCGATGAGGCTCAACATGACGGCCTGTCGGTGATGGTCGTTCAGCCTTTCGGAGAGCGCCAACGACTCCTGATAGGCCGCCAGGGCGGGCTCCCGTTCACCGTGATGGAGCTTGTGGGTGTCGCCGAGCTTGCCCAGGAAGCGGGCGGCGGCGTCGAGGCGATCGATCGACTTGGCCGCGTCCGCGGCCGCCTGGAGCAGCGCCATCGAACGGGGCGTGTGGCCACGCGCCGCGTAGTAGTTGCCGTCGACGGCGAGGAGACGCATGAAATCGACCAACATGGTCGCGTCGTCGCGCTCGTGGGCCCGGTGCATGGCGGCCAGGACCTGCGGCAGCTCGTGGTCGAGCCGTGCCAACTCGTCGGCCTGACCCACGGCCGCCTGCAGGTAGCCGAGGTAGTACGTGCCGTGCCGCAGTTGGACGTCCGCGGCGAGCGCGGCGTCCTCCGCCAGCTTCTCGGCGGTGTAGTGATGGAGCTGCGGATGGCTGTCGTACCGACCGTCGACGGCCTGCAGCAGCGACTTGTCCACGAGCGCCATCAGGAACGGCAGCTTGGCACCCGCCACCTCCGCCGCCGCCTCGCGCGTGAACGAGCCCTGGAACACCGCCAGGCGGGCGTAGACGTCGCGTTCCTTGGGCGAGAGGAGCGTCCACGAGTACTCGAAGCACGCCCGGATGCTGCGGTGGCGTTCGCTGACGTTGCGGCTCGAGCTCGCCAGGAAGTCGATGCTCGTCTGGATCTCGGCGGCGATCTCCGCGCACGTCATCATCTTCACCCAGGGCGCCGCGAGCTCGATCCCGAGCGGCGACCCGGCCACCAAGCGACAGATCTCGCCGACGGACGCCACGTCTTCGGCCGCGAGCTCGTACCGGACGTTCGCCTTCTTGGCGCGCTGGACGAAGAGTGCGACCGCCGTGAAGCGGCCCGCTTCCTCGGGCGTCGCGAGGCCGGCGGGCGGTACCGAGAGTCCCGGCAACGGCAACACCCACTCCTCCTCGAGGTTGAGGCGTTCGCGCGAGGTCACCAGGATCCGCAGTCCCGGACAGGCCTGGAGCAGCTCCGCCGGCAGCTCGGCGCCCTCCATGACGTGCTCGTAGTTGTCCAGGACGAGCAACGTGTTGCCCTCGCCCAGGTGCCGCTGCACCTGCGCCAGGGCCGGCTCTTGCGGCTGCAGGTCGAAGCCGAGCGTCCGCGCGATCGCCGGGACGATGAGCTCGGCGTCCTCGAGCGGATCGAGCGGCACGAAGTAGACGCCCGCCTCGAAGGCGCCGCTCGCCTGCGCCTCGGTGGCCGCCTCGATCACGAGCCGGGTCTTGCCGGTGCCCCCCAAGCCGAGCAGGGACAGCAGCCGGCAGTGGGGGTCGGCCAGGTTCGTGCGGATGATCTCGAGCTCGGTGTCGCGACCCACGAGGGGCGACGGGGGCGTGGGCAGCCGGCTGGCGGTGGGGCGGGGGGGTGACGCCGCGGGGGCGGGGGCAAGTGGGGGCGCCGCGACCGGCGGGGCGGCTGGCGCCGGCGCGCCGACCGCGGGCGTCGGCAGCGTCGTCACCGCGCTCCCCTTGCGCTGGGCGGCCTCCAGGTCGACGAGCATGTCGGCGGCGCTGCCGTAGCGCGCGTCCCGGTCCTTGACGAGCGCGCGTTCGATCACCGCGGCCAGGGTCGGCGAGGCATCGGGCCGCAACGTGAGGAGCGGTTCGGGCTCGTCCTTGATGATCTTCAGGATGTTGGCCGTCATGCCCCCGTCGGTCTTGAACGGCGAGACGCCGGTGAGCATCTCGTAGAGCACGAGCCCCAGCGCCCACAGGTCGGTGCGCCCGTCGACCGCCTGGCCCCGGATCTGTTCGGGCGACATGTACTCGAGGGTGCCGACGACGGTGCCGGCGCTCGTCAGACCCTCCATCCGGTCGAGCTTCGCCAGACCGAAATCGAGGATCTTGACCGGTGCCGCGGCGGCCAGGAAGAGGTTGTCGGGTTTGATGTCGCGGTGCACCACCCCGCCGCCGTGGGCGCGGGCCAGGCCGCGCGCCACCTGCACGGCGATGTCGGTCGCTTCGTCGATGCCGAGCGGCGCCCGGTCGATGCGACGGCGCAGGCTCTCGCCCTCGTAGAGCGCCATGACGATGAAGGGCTGGTCGTCGACGTTCTCGATCGCGTGGATCACGCCGATGTTCGGGTGATCGAGACGGGCGGCCGCCTGCGCTTCGGCCAGCAGGCGCTCGCGGGCGGTCGCGTCGAGGCGTGCGGGCTCCGGCAAGAACTTGAGCGCCACGTGGCGTCCGAGGCGGGTGTCGAGCGCCCGGTAGACGACGCCCATCCCACCGGCGCCCATCTGGTCGAGCACCACGTAGTGGAGGATGCTCTCACCGATCATGGGATCGGCGCTTCGAACCAGAGGGCCGGCGAGGTCCACCCCCCCATGGTCTCAGTCCGTCTCGGACTTCCGCTTGCGCAGCTCGGTGGCCAGCGAGGACAACCGCTGGAAGTAGTCGGTGTCGGTGATGGCCGAGATCTCACGCTTGAGGTGGGATTCGTTGATCTCGATCTGTAGGCGCGACACCTCGCGCTTCGCCTCGGCCAGATCGGCGGTGACGCGGCTGAAATGGCGGGCGTTGTCGATCGCGATCGCGGCGAAGTTCGCGAACGCGGCCACCAGCTCGACGCTGTCCTGGTCGAACACGCCCTGTTCGAAGCGGTTGTCGGCGTAAAGCACCCCGGTGACCCGGTCGCGGAGCTTCAGCGGGATGCAGATGATCGAGCGCAGGTCGTTGATGAGCACGCTCGCCTGCGCCTGGAAGCGGCTGTCGCCCTGGGCGTTGATCGTCAAGACCGGCTCGCCCGACTCGACGACGGTGGCCATGATGCCGCGGCTGAAGGTGACCTCTTGCTCCGGCAGCGACTCCCGGTCCCAGTTGCGCGCGGCGCGCAGCTCGAGCTCGTCGCTCCCCTCCGAGCGGAGCATGAGGTAGGCGCGCTCGGCGCTCGTCAGCTCGATGGCGTTGTCCATCACCTCTTCGAGCACACGGTCGATGTCGAGCGACGAGGCGATCACCGCCGACGTCCGCACCAGACCCTGGAGCTGATCGAGCTGCTTCACGACGCGCTTGCTGCCGACCTGCACGGACGAGAGGTCGCGCAGGACCTGGCCGAGGTTGGCGGCGAGGTCGGCCGACGGACGGTGGTCGGGGTTCTGGCTCAGCTGGCGGAGGTCTTGGAGAGCCGCGGTCAAGGGCGTGTCGGGTGCCGTCAGCTTCCGGAGGCTCTCCGTGAAGACCTCGCTGGCCGATGTCTGGCTGTTGCTTGCCACGCGCTCACCCCGATCGGGCCATCGTTCGTGTCGACGACGACGTCAAGATAGCAGAACGCTTCGCCCGTACCACGGGGACCGGGGGCGACGTGAGCGGTCGTTCGGACGGCGTCACCGGCGCCCGACGCGCTGCGCGCGGCGACGCCGATGCGCATGCCCTATACTCGCGCCCTCGACCCGCATGGAGGCTGGCGACGATGACGACGAACCGTCCGACCGAACGCACGTGGCCGCGGTCGCGGTGCCGGCCGTGACGCCCGCGACGCAGGTCCTCCATTACGAGATCGTGCACCAGTTGGGCGCGGGCGGCATGGGGGTCGTGTACCGCGCGGTGGACACGCGCCTGGGGCGGGCGGTCGCGCTCAAGTTCCTGCCGGAGACGGTCTCGCTGCAGCCCGAGGCCAAGCGGCGCTTGCTCCTCGAGGCACAGGCGGCCGCCAACCTCGACCATCCGAACGTCGGCGTCATCTACGGGATCGAGGAGGCGGACGGCCAGCTCTTCATCGTCATGGCGTTGTACGAGGGGCAGACCCTCGAGGCGCGTCTCGCCGATGGCCCCGTCACGCCGCGCGAGGCCGCCGACTGGTGCCTGCAGGCGGCCCGTGGTCTGGCCAAGGCCCACGACGCCGGCATCGTCCATCGCGACGTCAAACCCGCCAACCTGTTCCTGACCGGCGACGGTCTGGTGAAGATCCTCGATTTCGGCTTGGTGAAGCTCGAGACGACGCAGGGACTGACGGTGCCGGGCACCATCGTCGGCACCCCGGAGTACATGGCACCCGAACAGGTCCGCGGCCAGCCCGCCGATCCGCGCGCCGACGTGTGGGCCCTCGGCGTCGTGCTCTACGAGATGCTCACGGGCGTGTCGCCGTTCCGGGCCGAGGGGGCTTTCGCGGCCACGATCCTGCGGGTGATGTCGACCGAACCGGAGCCGCTGCGAGCGCTCGTACCGGACGTGCCCGCGAGCTTCCAAGACGTGATCGACGGCGCCCTGGCGAAGGACCCCGACGGGCGGTTGCCCGACATGCGGGCGTTCGCGGCGGCGCTGGAGGCGGCGACCGCGGCGGCCGGCGGCACGGGTGGACGGCCGGCCCCGTCGCACCCGGGCACGCAGGCGGGGACGTCGTCTCCGGTCGGAAGCGTGGTCGGTGAGCGGCCCTCGCTCGACGGCAGCAGATCACCGTCGATGTCGATCATGGACCTGACGGTCGGTGCGCCCGGCTCGCCGCGGGTCAGCGCGCTGCTGGAGAGCGTGCCCGCCATCGGACGCTTCATCGGCCGGGCGCGTGAGCTCGACGAGCTGCGGGCTCGGCTCGAGCGCACGCACCTGGTGGGGATCCGCGGGATGGCGGGGGAGGGCAAGAGCGCCGTGGGCGCCCACCTGGTGCGCGCTCTCTACCCGGAGGAGCGCATCTGCTGGTTCACGTTCGATCCGATCGAGAAGAACACCGCCGACGCGCTCTTCTGGTCGCTGGCGGCCTTCCTGATGCAAGCCGACGAGCCCTTGCTGTGGAAGTACTTGCAGGGCGAGATCGAAGCCCACCGACCGCTCGACCGCACCGTCCGGCTCAACCTGTTCCTGTCGAGCGTGGCCGCGACCCCGTACGCCTTCTGTTTCGACGAGGTGCACCTGGTGGCCAAGGACCCCGAGATCGTGGAGCTGTTCAAGTCGTTGCAGCGCTCGGCCGCGACGGGCGCCGCCGACGGCGGGGCCAGCTTCGTCGTGATGGGTCGCGACCTGCCGGCCGACCTCGAGCACCTGGCGCTGACCTTGGGTGGCCTGTCCGCCGCCGACGCGCGCGCGC
Organism: uncultured Trueperaceae bacterium; assembly: GCA_963839375.1. GTDB lineage: Bacteria > Deinococcota > Deinococci > Deinococcales > Trueperaceae > JAABTL01. Next base: position 89,321 of record CAWIUY010000011.1, read on the forward strand.
TGCTGGAGGCGCGCGACCTGCACCTCCCCGGGACGCTCTTCACGCGTCTCCACGAGCGCACCCTCGGCAACCCGACGCTGCTGGAGATCGCGGCGGCCGCCCTGGGCCGCATGGGCGACGACCACGGGGCGATGGCGGCCTTCGTCGAATCGATGGCGGGCAAGAGCGACGTGCGCGACTACGTCATGAACCACATCTACGACGACCTCGAGAGCGACGAGAAGGCCGTCTTGGACGCCCTGTCGATCTTTCCCGCGGCCGTCGACGTCGACGTGGCCGAGGAGACGCTGGCCGAGCAGGGCCTATCGGGCATCGTGCGCGTGGTGGCGTCGTTGACCCAGAAGCGCATCGTCCAGGAGACCGACGGCGGCCAGATCTACTGCCACGACCTGGTGCGGGAGTTCTGCTACCGACGCCTCGACGGCAAGGTCCGGCGCGCGCTGCACGGCCACGCCGCCAACCACTACCGCGCCCGGGGACGTCCGGTGAAGGCCGCCCACCACGCGTTCGAGCAGGGAGACCGTGAGGGGGCGCTGACGCTGCTCACCGAGGGTCTGCGCAGCATCATCGACGGGGGCGGCGCGGCGAGCGCTCGGGAGCTGTTCGGCCGCTTCGACCCGCACGACCTCAGCGAGGAGCAGGCCTACGCGCTCGTCCTGGCCAAAGGCGAGGTGTTCGCCATCCAGGGCGCCTACCGGGAGGCGTTGGCCGTCTACGAGGACGCGCTCGACGACGTGCTCGAGGAGGAGGGCCGCGCCGAACTGCTGGGTCGTCTCGCCAGCGTGTGCAACGAGCTCGGCGATCACGAACGCGCCATCCTCTACGCCGGCGAGGGCCTGTCGACCTGCGACCCCGACGCCGATCCCGCCGGCCGGGCGCGGCTCGAGCGCGCGCTGGGACTGGCCCACATGCGGCTCGGCCGGCTCGACGAGGCGGCCACGTCGTTCGCCACCGGGCTGGCCCTGGCCGAGGCCGCCGGCGACGCCCACGTCGCGGCGCATCTCGACCAGTTCCTCGGCGTCCTGGCCACGCGAGCCGGCCGGCACGACGAGGCCCGCCAACGACTCGAGCGCAGCCGCCGGGCTTTCCGCGCCCAGCGCGATCGGACGAGCGAGGCCGCGGTGATGGGCAACCTGGCGATGGTCTACGGGTTCTTGGGCCAGCACGACAAGGAGCTGTCGCTCCTGCTCAAGGTGCGCGAGGTCTTCGAGGCCGTCGGCGACGTCGGCTACCTCCTGATCCTCTACAACAACCTGGGGGCCTCCGAGCACAGCGCCGGTCGTCATGAGGTCGCCCTGGAGCACTTCGATCGCCTCGCCGACCTGGCCCGGCGGCTCGACCATCGAGCGTGGTGGTCGGCCGGGCTGGCCTGTGGTGCGGAGGACCTGCTGGCGCTCGGGCGGGTGGACGAGGCGTACGAGCGGGCGCGGCAGGCCCACGACCTCCTCGCCGACGACGCGACCGCGTCGAACTCGGTGGAGTTGGCGATCAGCCAGCGCGTCCTGGCCGAGATCCGGTTGGCGCGCGCCGACCCGGCGGGAGCGCAGGCGCTGTTCGAGGCCTGCATCCCCGTCTTCGAAGCGATGCACGAGGACGACGAGCTGGCGAAGGCGCGACAGGGGCTCGAGGATGCCCTATCGTGGACGGCCAGCCACCCATCGCACAGCCAGGAGAGGGAGACCACGCATGATCCAACCTGAGCCCGTCCGCGAATGCGCCCCGTCGTCTGGCGAGCGGCGCCCCCGATTCGTCACCGGTCTGCTCACCGTCGCCTCGCTGCTGACGCTCGTCGCCTGCACGCCGGGCGAGACGATCGACCCCGCGCCGACGCCGCTCGCCACCGTCTGCGTGAACGTCCCCGTCGGCGCGACCGAACCCACGCTGCGCTGCGTGTTCGGGGAGGAGGCCGTGGTCGTGGAAGTGCCCTGGCAAGGCGCGGCCGTCGAGGTCGCGTCACGGGACCTCGAAGACGAGCGCGACCTGCCCGAGCAGGACGATTTCGTGCCCCTGGCGGCGTGGCCGCTCGTCGACCTGGCGGTGACGTGGGCGGGCGGCGCACCCGTGACCGACTTCGACCCACCGCTCGCCCTCACGGTCGCCTACGAGGCCTCCGATTTCGCGGACGCCCAACCCTTCCTCGACGAAGGTGAGCTCGGTCTGGGCGTCTGGGACGCCCTGAACGAGCAGTGGATCGTCGTGGGGCACGGCGTCTTCCACGAAGGCTTCTGGCTTGCCGACCCCATCGCGGGCGGCGATCTCGTGCTCGTCAACGACGTGGTCAGCGACCCGCCGCGGCCCCGCTACCAGATGTTCGGCTCCGCTGCGGGTGGGCGGGCCGTCACCGTGGTCGCGAGCACGCTGCCGACGATGCCGCTGGCCTGGGGCGCCGTGCCCTTCGACCCCGACCACATGCTCAAGGGGTTCGACGCCGGGTGCGAGGTCGACGTCGATGGCGTGGCGTGTACCTCCGAGATGGTGGGGGTGACCGTCCGCGTCCCGAACCAGACGTCGGGTGTGGTCCCGCGCGTGATCGCGCTGCCCTGGAACAAGGCGGAGACCTTCATGGACACCGAGGTCGACGACTACTGGAGCACCGGCGACGGTGTCGCCGAGCTGAGCCGGCGGCTGATGAACTTCGTCGTCGTCGACGATGACGACCCCACCACGTACCTGACGACGTTCGATCCGCCGCTGGAGATCGAGATCGCCTACCGGCCCGAGGACACGGCCGACTTCGCCACGGATCCCGTCCTGCGGATGGTGTACTGGGACGAGCAGAGCGAGCAGATCGTGGTCCTGGGCGACGGGACCAAGGAGTCGTGCGTCGACGGCGGGTTCATCGCCGATTGCACCTGGGGTCGCGCGGTCGAGGCCACCCCGACGAGCGACGCCCGGTTCCAGGGCGACTTCTTCCTGTCCGACGGCACCGGCGGTGGCATCGCCAAGTTCTCCTTCGACCGCTGGGGCGACCGCATGGTGGCGTTCGCGAAGTAGCGACGCCGGCATCCGCGCATGCCGCGGTAGCATCCGCGGCATGCACGACCCCTTGTCCTACGTCCCGACCCCAAGCGACGCCCCGGTCGCCGAACGCTACGACGAGCTCCGGCAGCGGGTGCTCGGCCTGATCGACGGCGAGCCGGACGGCGTCGCCAACCTGGCCAACGTCGCCGCCGAGCTGTTCGCGTTCCTGCCGGACCTGAACTGGGCCGGCTTCTACCTGCTCAAGGGCGGCGAACTCGTCGTCGGACCGTTCCAAGGCCGCCCGGCGTGTGTCCGGATCGCGGTCGGAAGCGGGGTCTGCGGCACCGCGGTGGCCCAGCGGCGCAGCCAGCTGGTCGCCGACGTGCACGCCTTCGCCGGCCACATCGCCTGCGACCCCCGCTCACGGGCCGAGCTCGTCGTGCCGATCGAGCACGAGGGCGCCGTGGTCGGGGTCCTCGATCTCGACAGCGAGCGCGCCGGTCGGTTCGACGAGGACGACCGGGTCGGCCTCGAGACGCTGGTGGCGGCGTTCGCGCCGGCGATCGACTGGCCCGCGCTCACGCGCGTCTGAAACGCTGGCGGACGCGGTCCGCCGACCACGTCCGCCAGCCTCGTCCCCGACTCCGTCTGCCGATCCTAGGGCTGCGAGGCGGCCGTGAAGAGCGGCTCCATCTCCTCGCGCTCCACGAGCGAGCGCATGGCCTCGTCGCTGGGACGCGCCTCGAAGCGGTCGGCCTCCGCCAACACGCGCGGAAGCACGTCGACGTCGCCGACGGTGTTGAGGAACACGCCGGGTCGACCCAACACCCAGTGGACGGCCAGGCCGATGGCGTTCGGGTCCTCGAGCGGTTGGTACCAGGTGGCGCGGTCTTGCGGGCGCTCGCCCCACGGGCGACGGGTGATGGCCTTGATCGTCTGGATCGCCACCCCGCGGCTCTCGCACTCGGACGCCAGCGCCTCGAAGTCGGCCGCGTAGCGAGGGTTCTGCATCATGACGTAGCTGTAGGGCAACAGCACGCTGTCGAACGGGAACCGCTTAAGGCTGGCCAGGTGCCGTTCGGCCACGGTGACGCCATGCCCGGTGACACCGATGAAGCGCACCAAGCCCTCTGCGCGCGCCTCGATGGCGGCTTCGAGCGCCCCGCCGGGTCCGAGCGCCACGTCCCACTCGGCCGGGTCGACCAGGTTGTGGAGCTGGAGGAGGTCGACGTGATCGGTGCGCAGGCGCTCCAGCGAGCGGTGGATCTCGTCGCGAGCTGGTGCGCGCTGGCGTTCACCCGTCTTGGTGGCCAGGAACAGGTTGGCCCGCTCGCGCGCCATCCAAGGTCCCAGCCGGAGCTCCGACTCGCCGTACGAGGCGGCCGTGTCGATGTGGTTCACGCCGAAGTCGAGCGCCAGCGCGATGGCGCGGTCGGCCTCGTCCTGGGTCACCTCACCCAGGGCGGCGGCGCCGAAGATCGTGCGGCTGCTCATGTGGCCCGTGCGTCCGAACGGTGCTGTGGCGATCATGGGACCTCCCGCCGATCGACCGGGGTGAGGCGAACCCGCTCACCGCTCCCGTCGTCGGTCCGATGAGCCCATCCTGGCGCGCTCGGCGGCGATGCGCAAGGGTGGCCGTCCGGGCTGCCGCGCCCGGGGCGCGGGCCGGCCTCCTGCCCCTCAGTACACGAACTCGTCGATGGCGTACAGCGCCACCTTCGCGTCCGGCGCCGCGTGGCGGGCGGCCTCCCGCAGCGCCGCGTACTGCGCCCCGCGTTCGGCCTCGTCGAGTTCTGCCAAGCCGTCGGCGCTCGCGTGGGCGTCGTAGGCCGACCCAGGCTGACGGACGAAGGGCGACAGGTACACGATGTCGCCCGCGTCGAGCGCCAACCGCTGCAGCAAGGCCTCGGTATCGCGCACGTGCGCGCGCGCGAAGCGTCGGCCACCCACGCCCACCATGAGGATGACGGCGACACGCAGGCCGGCGGCCTTGAGGTCGGCCACGAAGTCCGCCGCCGCGTCGGCGCCACCGGGTTTGTTCAGGTAGGCGAGCAGCGGGTCGTGGCCGGTCTCGACCCCGATCGCCACCCGCTCGAGACCGAGCGCGTGCAACTCACGCCAGTCCTCGACGCGCTTGCGCTCACCCCCGAACACGTCCACGAAGCCGGCGAACGGCCGGTCCGGGAAGGCGGCGCGCGCCACCTCGAAGATCGGTCGCAGGCGTGCGTTGGCGAGCACGAGGGCGTTGCCGTCGGCCAAGAAGAGGCGACGTCGATCCACCGCGGCGCGGCCGAGCAGCTCGGCGACGGCCGCCACGTGCGCGGCGAAGGCCGAAGCGGGTCGCAGGGTGAAGGGCCGATCGGTGTAGAAGCTGCAGAACGTGCAGCGGTTCCAGCTGCATCCGAACGTCGCTTGCAGGACGACCGCACCGTACTGATCGGGGGGGAGGATGCTGACGGGGGCGTACGCGGCCGCGAAGCGGTGCCGCTCGTCACCCAAGCGCGCGGGCGTCCACGCCCCGGCGTCGTCGAGTCGACGCGCGAGGTCGCTCTCAGGATCGTCGACCAGGACGCTGCGCGCGGTGCGTGCGAGATCGCCCGCCCGCACGAACAGCGCCTCGGCCTCATCCGACGACAGGTGCCATCGGCGTCGGACCCCGCCTTCGCTGCGCCGCGCCACCACGTCGGACGCGAGCGAGCGCTTGAACACCGTGCCGTCCACGAACAGGCTGCGCACCCGCCCTTCGAGGTCGTAGCTCACGACCTCCTGGCGGGTGGGGCTCAGGACGGTGGCGCCGCTCTGGACGGCGACGTGCCATCCGGTCGCGGTTGGGGGAGCGGTCATGCCGCTCAGGATACCGGCGCCAGCCGCGCCCCTCGGTGGCCGCCTAGCGCTCCCCGAGCAGGTAACCGATGACGTCGGCCGCCGTGTAGGAGGTCGCCCCATCGGCGAGCAGCCGTCCGATCGACGACAGGTCGTCGCCGCTGGTCACCAACGGGCGCTCCGTCTCGTCGCCCTTCTGCCGTTGCGCCAGGCCCACGTTCGCCATCAGCGCGTTGCACAGGCACTTGCGCCCGACCGTGTCCTCCGCGCGGCCGCCCTTGGCGACGTAGTCGGCCACCGGCTCCGACGCGCAGCGGTACCCCAAGGCACCCGACGCCGTGCGGTACGTCTCGCGCAGGTAGCCCAGGTCGCAGCGGCGGGTGCGCTCGTCGTACAGCGCGCTCTCGGAGAGGGTGCCGGGCAGCGAGACCACCTTGAACGGGAACCCCGTGGGCGAGGCCGACGGGTCGGTGAGGACCGCCACGCCGTTCCCCTGGACGCGTGCCAGCACGTCGCGCTTGATCTCGGGCGTCAGGCCCGATTCGTCGGCGTAGGCGAACACCGTGCCCACCTGCACGCCGGCCGCCCCCAACGCCCGCGCGTGCTGCAGACCCTCGGGCGAGCTCGAGGCGCCGGCGAGCCAGAACGGCCGTTCGAGCTCGCGGATCTTCTCCAGGTCGACCAGGTCGCGTTCGCCGTACACGGGTTGGCCGCGTTCATCGAACGTCTTGGCACCGCGCGGTGGTGCGTTGTGGCCTCCAGCCGAGGGCGCCTCGACGACGAAGCCCTCGATCGAGCTGCCCGCTTTCTTGAGCAGGATGGCGGCGAGCGCGTGCGACGCCACGATCGGCAGGAAGTCGGGTCGCGCCAGCGCCGCCGTGGGCGCCTCGCCGAGGAGGGCGGGATCGAAGCGCGTCGACGTCGGTTCGTCGGCGCGTCCGCCGGCGACGTCCACCCGCAACGACGCGGGCCGATGCTGCGCCAGCTCGTCGAGCACTTCGGGGATCTCGCGCGGGATGCCGGCCCCCATCAGGACGGTGTGGACACCGGCCAGCATGGCGCCGTAGAGCGTCGCCAGGTTGGGCAGCTGCACCTTCGTCAACAGGTTCAGGCCGACGGGCGCGTCGTGGCCTTCGCGCGCCAACCACACCTCGGTGAACCCGGCGAGCGCGGTGAGGCCACGTCCGAACGCGGTCCCCTCGAGCGACGGGAGCGGCAGCCGCTTGTACGACGCTCCGGGCGCCCGCCCGTCCGGCAGGAAGTAGCGCCGCAGGGTCTCGCTCACCACGTCGGCGAACGGGAAGCGCGCCATCGCGCGCCTCAGGTGGGCGCCTGGATCGCCATCCTGGAGGCGACGCACGAGCACCGTATCGAGACCGGTCCCGGACACGACCCCGAGTTGGCCGAACGAGGACACGGCGCGGGCGAGACGCCAGTCCGAGACGGCGACACCCATGCCGCCCTGGATGATCAGGGGCGGCCAAGCGCCGGGCAGACGGCGGCGTACGTCGGTCATGGAGGTCCTTCGCGTGCGCGTGGGGCCCAAGGGCGGGCGACACCAAGGGCGCCACCGGGTCGAAGCGCGAGCCATGGGGCACCTGGCCGGTTCGCGCCGACCGCGCCGAACCTTCGGCGCGTGGACGCCCGTCCGCCAACGGCGAGGCGAGCGCTGAGCTCAGGATACGGGGTGCGACGGTCCCGGTGCCGGGCGTTCGGTGGGCGCAGGTCGTTCGAGCCCGGCCGGCGGGCGCGGGCGCATGCTCAGCGCACCCGCTCCGAACGCTCGAGACGGCCGCCGAAGCCGTCGAGGTGCACCGGCAGGTCGTCGATCGGGCGCCGCTGGAGGTCGGCGACGTCGTACGTGGTGATCGCCACTCGGGTCGGCTGCCACCAGAGGTCGACGACGCTCACGGTCGAGCGCGGCGGCCCGTCGCTGCCGAGCAGCCGGCGGGCGCCCACCCCGCCGCCGGACAAGAGTTCGAGACCCGCCCAGCGACCCGCGTAGAACGCCGCTTGGTGCCCGCTCACGTACGTGTCGACGCCCCCGTCGACGAGCAGGTCGCGCAGCTCGTGCGCTTGCCACAGGACCTCGCCGGCGCGAGCCCGCCCCTCGGCGATCCCGACGAGCGGCAGGTGGCCCACGACCCAGCGGAGCGAGGCCTCGCGCATACGGTCGCGCTCCAGGGTGTCGACCAAGGCCACGCGTTCGGCGGTGTCCAGGACGGGGCCCGAGGCATCGATCACGGCGACGGCGAGCGGTCCGAGACGGAACGACCAGGCGAACGGGTACGCAGCGTCCTCCACCACTTCGAGCCCCTGGACGTGGGCTGCGTCGCGCCAGTAGGCGAGGGCGGCCTCTCGCTCGCGTGCGAAGGCGTAGTGGCCGTGGCCGTCGCGGAGCTTCGACGCGTCGTGGTTGCCCAGCGCGACCGCGTACGGGATGCCCGCCGACCGGAGCGGCGCGGCCACCGCCGCGTCGAAGGCCGACCACATCTCGGCGAAGCGCGCGTCGGGCAGCCGCGTCGACTGACCGGCCACGACGTCCCCGGGAAACAAGACCAGGTCGGGGCGCCACGTGCCCACGATCGCGTCCATCACCCGCGCCACGGCACTCGGGTAGGTGACGCTCCCGTACGGGCCGTTGAAGTCGCCGAACACCACGACGCGGACGGCGCCGCGCGGGGGATCGACGGGGGGCGCGGGCTGCGCCCACGACCCACCGACCAGCCCCAAGCCGAGCGCGAGGAGCGCGACCGTGAGGCGACGGCGTGGGTGGGTGCACGAGGGGAGCGGCGGGCACGGCATGCCGCGAGTATCGCCTGTGCGGTCCAAGCGAGGCGGACGAGGTCCGCGAACCGTGAGCGCGTGTCCTCAGTTGCCGTCGTACGTGTCGTACGTGAACTGGTTCAGGCTCGGATCGTAGGACTCGCAACCGGCCGCGGCCCAGCAGCCCTGGGCGTTGATGGAGTCCGAGTAGGCCTCGGGTGCGTACCGCGACATGCAGGCGTCGATGTCGTCGCAGCCGCCGCCGGCGCCGCCACTGCCGCCGCCGCCACCTGCGACCGCGCGCTGGACGGCTTCCTCACCGAAAGCCAGGACGAACACGCCGAGGACGAAGGCCTCCCGGTCGGCCTGGCTGGCACGGCCCCAGTTCGCCTGGACCCGGTCCCACACCGCCCGGGCCTGCATCAAGACGGCCTGGTCGGACGGCGGCAGCGTGGCGAAGTTGCGCGCCAACGCGCTCACCATCTCCTCGCGCTCGGCGGGCGTGATCGTCGGCGTGTAGCCGGCTTGGGCCAGCGCGAACGCCAGCGCGTCGACGAAGGCGAGCGCGTCGTCTCCGGTCAGGTCGCCGTACGGCCCGCTCGCCAGCACGGGGCCGCGGCCGGCGGGGGCCGGTGCGCCGCCGACCGCCGGTGCGCCGCCGACCGCGGCCCCCGCGCCCGCCCCACCGGCGCCGGCCGAGCCCCCGCCCGCGGCGCCGCCCGAGCCCCCGCCCGCGGCGCCCGCGCCCAGGGGGTTGGCCGGCGCACCACCGCCGAGGGGGTTCGAGGGGGCGGGGGCCAGGCGCGCCGTGCGGTACGTGGCCCCGCCCGAGGTCACCAGCATGCCGTCGTCGACCGGTTCGGCCGTGAACGGGAACTCGCCGGTGGCCGCCACGAAGGTCCCCACCAGCTGCGAACCTTGGCGCGTGGCACGGAACGGGTAGGCCTGAGCGCCGAGCGCCAGCTCGCCGCCATAGCCGTCGGAGCGCGCCTCGACGACGAACCGGAGCCCGTCGCCCGCGAAGACGCCGACGAAGGGATCGGCGGCGGGCGCCAAGGGGTTGTTGGCGGCGGGCGACGTGGGGTTGCCCGCGGCGGGCGGCGTGCTCGTCGCGCCCTCGGCGCGCGCGGTGAGCCGGTAGCGCGCCGGCTCCGGCCATAGGTTCAGCACGTCCACGTAGAGCGTGGTGGGCCCGGCGACGTCGAGGGTGTGTCCGGGATCCAGCACCTCGCTCACGTCGAGGTGGTCGACGTCTTCGTAGTCGACGATCGGCGAGCCCAGCTTGACCGCCAGGTCGAGGTCGACGCCGAAGCCCTCGACCTGCACCGTGACGCGGCCCACGCCAGCGGGAACCGGCACCTCGTAGCTGTGGTACACGACCACCTCGTCGTTGACGACGCCGGCCAGGGTGCCCTCGACGCTGCTCCCCAACGCGAGCGAACCGTACTCGCCGCTCGGCCCGGCCTGGGCCAGGGCGGGCGCGAGCGACGACACGGTCCACAGGAGCGAGAAAGCCAAGGCGAGAGCGACGCGTTTCGCGGGGGCAGTGGGCCTACGTGTCATGTCACATCTCCTCGGATGGGCGGCCGTGGCAGGTCGACGGACCATGTGCGCTCGGAGCAGCCTTGTCCGGTATCTTGCTGGTTCGCGCGTGACGGCGGCGTGACGTCTCCGGCAAGCGCCGGATCGCCGCGGCGGCCGCCACCCCGGTTCCGTCGAGGTGTTCGCCGCCATCACCCTCGTGGCGGCCCCACTGGGCCTGTGGCGCTTCGGCCGCCGCGACCTGATGACGTAGCCTACGCGCTGCGCGCACACCTGCACCATGAACGCGTCGGGGTGCGTGCTACCTTCGAGGCCTGAGCGGTCGGCCGCGGCGCCGGCCCCGCACGTTCCGTCACCGACACGGTTCATCGTGCGTGAGGCCGCGACCCTGGGACCGCTGGGAACGGAGGTTTCGACATGGCCGACATCGACCTCAACACCGAGATCAACGCGCTCAAGCGCGACCTCGATCGTCTCCAGACCGACTTCGGCAAGCTGGCCAGCGACACGGGCCGGGCGACGAAGGAAGCGACTGCGACCGCCATCGCGAAGCTCGAAGAGGAGGGCCAGGTCCTCATGGAACGCCTTCGCGTCGCGGGACAGCAGGCGACCGAGAAGGGCGGCGAGGCGGCTCACGCGGTGCAGGAGAGGATCGAGGAACGCCCCATGATGGCGGCTTCGACGGCCTTGGGGCTCGGTTTCATCCTGGGGATCCTGCTCAGCCGGAAGAGCTAGCGTCGTGGTGCAGCATGTCGTGGCGCTCTTCACCACGTTCATCGACCTGCTCGAAGCGGAGGCCGAGCGGCTGAAGCTCGGTCTCCGGGGGTTGCTCATGACCGCCGCGCTCCTGGCGGTCGGGGCGACCGTCGCCGCCACCGCGCTGGTGGTGGCGACCGGGTTCCTGCTGTGGTCGTTCTTCCTCGCCCTCGATCCCTACATGTACGCGGCCTGGGCCGCGCTCATCGTCGGCGGCACGATCTGGGTGCTCATCGGGATCACGGCCTGGATCGTCGTCTCGCGGCTCAGGCAGTCGTAGCGACGCCGCGGGACCCCGTCAGCGGCGAAGCGTCGCTGCGGCGCGCTCGACGAGACCCGCCCGGACGAACGCCTCGTCCCGAGAGGATCCCAGATGCCCTACGACAAGACCGGCGACCTGCCCGACAGCGTGCGCGACAACCTGCCCAAGCACGCCCAAGAGATCTACAAGGAGGCGTTCAACAGCGCCTGGGAGCAGTACGACGAGCCCGAGGAGCGCCGCGGCGACGCCTCGCGCGAGGAGACCGCGCACAAGGTCGCGTGGTCGGCCGTCAAGGAGAAGTACGAGAAGGACGGCGATCGCTGGAAGGCCAAGGACTGACCTGAGCCCCGTGGCGAGCGCGGCCGCTGTGCGGTCCACGGTCGCTGCGGGCCCGGCGTGTGCCGCCGAGCCGGCGTCCTCATGAGGCGCCGTTGGCAGGCGGGAGCGCCGTCCAGCGCGCGACCTCCCCACCGACGCGCTTGTTCGACCCGTCCCATCGCCTAGGAATCTCATCCCCCACCGCGCGATGGTGTGCGGGCCGGCGAAGCGCACGCCGGCGCACGACCGGGTGTGGCCTCCGCGCACAGCGCCGGGTCACGCCCCACGCGCTGCTGTTGGGGGTGAGCACGATGGTGCGGGCGATCACGCGAACGACGGCGCGCTGTCTTCGCGTCGGGATGCATGGGCGCCCAAGCGGCGACGAGGACGGGCGGGCGCGGGTAGCGGGCCTGCACGCGTTCCCTCGGCGGGGTCCGATGCGGACGGCGGGCGCTCCTTGACGCTGCGACCCTTCCCGGCGTGGGTCGACATCCAGCCGCGGCATGAGGTCGTGATCCGCGGCTTCCTGTGGACGCTGCTCGTGCTGGTCGTCCTCGCGTTGGCTCTCAACGGCTACATCCTCGGTCTCGACGTGCTGAGGTTCCGGGTCCTCGCCCCGATCGGGGTGTTCGGCGGCGTCGTCGCCTCGTCGTTGTGGTTGTCGTACCGCCGCCGCACGGGTCTCGCCATCGCTCTCACCGTGGGTTTGGTGCTGCTGTCGGTGGCGATCCGGACGTTCCTGGCGGGCGGCAGCGGATCCGGGTCCGCGTTGGTCGTGCTGTTCGTGCCCATCGTGCTGGTCGGCCTGCTGCAACACCGGGGCGCCCTCTACCTGACGGGGGCGGCCAGCATCCTGGTGGCCCTGGTGCCGCCGGCGCTGCACGAGCTGCGCCTGTGGCCGGCACCGCTCCTCGGACCCCTCGACTGGGGCACCGTCGTCCAGTTCACCGTCGTGCTCAGCATCGTCACGTTCTTCTTCGACCGCTTCGGATCGGCCTTGGGCGACGCGTCGCGGCTCTCGTCGGAGCGCGAGGTCGCCCTGTTGCGCGAAGCCGACGAGCGGCGGCGCGCGATCGACGAGCTCAGCGTGGCGAAAGACCAGATCGCCGAGCTCAACGATCACCTGCGCACCCAGCTCGAGCACATCACGGCCTTGCGCGAGATCGATCGCGCCATCATCGCCAGCCACGACGTGGACCGGACGCTGCGGGTGATCCTGTCGCAGGTCACACGTCAGCTCGGGATCGACGCCGGTCGCATCCACGTGGTCGCGCCGGGCGAGGGCCGCTTGCGGCTCGGCGCTCAACGCGGGTTCCGTTTGGCGGCGGGGCGTTCGGCGCTGCCCGGATCGGGGCAGGAGCAAGCGCACATCGTGGCACGCGACCGGGTGCAGATGATCATCACCGAACCCGAGACCTTGCGGCGGCGGTTCGTGGGAGCGCCTCACCTGATCAACGAGGGCTTCACCGGTTACGCGGCCGTCCCGCTCATCGCCAAGGGGCAGCTCCAGGGGGTGCTCGAGCTGTTCCAGCGGTCGTCGTTCGAGCCGGGCACCGAGTGGTTGTCCACCTTGGACGCGCTGGCCACCCAGTTCGCGATCGCACTGAACGGGGTGACGATGCTCGACGACCTGGAGCGGTCGAACGACGAGCTGCTGCGGGCGTACGACACCACGATCGAGGGTTGGTCGCGGGCGCTCGACCTGCGTGACAAGGAGACCGAGGGTCACAGCCGGCGGGTCACCGACATGACCCTGCGCTTGGCCACCGCCGTCGGCGTGGCCGAGGACGAGCTGCTGCACGTGCGGCGTGGCGCCTTGCTGCACGACATCGGCAAGATGGGGGTCCCCGACGCGGTGCTGCTCAAGCCGGGTCCCCTCACCGAGGAGGAGTGGCGGCTCATGCGGCGCCATCCGACGCTGGCGTACGAGCTCCTATCGCCCATCGAGTTCTTCGGGCCCGCCCTCGACATCCCCTACGCCCACCACGAGCGTTGGGACGGCGGCGGCTACCCGCGCGGGCTCGCGGGCGACCAGATCCCCATCTCGGCCCGCATCTTCGCGGTCGCCGACGTGTACGACGCTCTCACCTCCGACCGACCCTACCGACGCGGCTGGAGCCAAGAGCGGACGCTCGATCACATCCGCCGCGAGGCCGGCCACCACTTCGATCCCGAGGTGGTCGAACCCTTCTTGCAGATGCTGACCGGTCAGGGCGGGCAGAACGTGGCGGGGTGAGTCCCGAAGCGCGCGCCCGGCGGTCTCAACCGACCACCACCCGGTCGCGGCCGGTCCGTTTGGCCTGGTAGAGCGCCGCGTCGGCGCGTCGCACCAGCGCGTCGGCGTCTTCACCGGGTCGCGACATCACCACGCCGAGGCTGATCGTGAGCGACGCGGCGTGCTCGAACGTCTGGCCGGCGACTTGCTCGCGGAACCGTTCGGCGGCCCGGATGGCGTCGTCGCGCTCGATCTCGGGCAAGACCAACAGGAACTCCTCGCCGCCCCAGCGGGCGAGCCGGTCGACGGCGCGCATGTCGAGGCGCAGCCGGCGCACGATCTCGGTGAGCACGTGATCGCCCACCCGGTGCCCGTACGCGTCGTTCACCGCCTTGAAGTGGTCGACGTCGAGCATCACGACCGAGAAGCGGCTGTTGTAGCGCTCCATGCGTTTGACCTCTTGCCGCAAGACGCGTTCGACGGCCCGACGGTTGGCCGCTCCCGTCAGGTAATCCGTGTCCGCCGCCCGCTCCAGGCGGCGCACGTCGCTGACGTCGATCGCGACGGTCGTCATGCCGATCACGACGCCCCGCCGGTCGTGGAGCGGCTCACCCAACACGGCGTAGATGCGCTCGCCGTCGCTCATCGGGAAGGTGATCTCCTGGCGCACCCTCTGGTCGGTGTCGAGCACCTCGCGCTTGAGGGCCACGAGCGCCTGGGTGCCGGCGTCGTCGGCCAGGTCGTAGTCGCGCTTGCCGATCACGGCCGCGGCGTCGAAATCGGGGTGGGGGTTGTCGATCCAGACGTAGCGCAAGTCGCGGTCGATCCGCGCGACGACGAGCCCGGTGGCGCGCAGGGCGCGGCGGTAGTGGCCGGTGTGGCGCTCCGCGTGCGCGTCGGCCTCCGGCGTCTCGTCGAGTTCGGCGACGTGCACCACGAGACCCGGCGATCGGCGCTGCGCGGTGAGCCGCACCCGGCGGCCCAGGACGGGACAGTCGACCTCGTCGACGACGGGGTCGCCGCTTGCCAGGGCCTGCTCCAACGTCTTCCGGACCGGGGTCCCGTCGAGTTCCGGGAAGGCTTCCCAGACCACCCGACCGAGGAGCTCGTCGGGCGACCGACCCCACGTCCGTGCGGCCGCGCCACCGACGAACGCGAAACGCCCCTCGTCGTCGAGCACGAAGGTGGTGCCCGGGACGGCGTCCAGCAGGTCGAGGAGGTTCTCGCTCGACCACGAGGTGGGCGTCGGCTGGATCGTGGAACGGTCCATGGGCGTCCTCCGCGACGGGCTCGTCATGGTCGGTCCCAGGGTACGTCGTGCTCCGCCCTCGCTCGAGGGCGGACGGCACGTCGGGCCCGAGCTGCCTGCCTCACGCGTCCGAGGGCTCGACCGGACCCTTCACGTTCTCGAGGCTGGACGGCCGACCATCGTCGGGCCGACGAGCGTCGGGCCGACCGTCGTCGGGCCGCTTGACCACGCTGAACGAGCCGTCGGTCTCGAGCACCACCGCCTCGACCTCGTCGATGCGGGCGATGCCCTGGCTGCGGACGGCGGCGCGGACCTCGTCCTCGAGGACGCGCACACGCCGCAGCGTGCGGTGCAGGAACTCGCCGCGATGCGCGACGAGCTGCGGTTCACCGGTGACGAAACGGCGCACCCAGGGGGCCCGGACGCTCGACCAGGTCACCACGTACTGGAGGCCGATGAGGAGCGCGAACGCCACCGTGCCCTCGGTGAGCGCGATGCTCTCGTTCAGGAGGACGCTCGACAGGCTCGAACCGAGGGCCACGGTGACGATGAGGTCGAAGGCGTTCATCTTCGACAACGTGCGCTTCCCGGAGATGCGCAACAAGAAGACCATCGCGACGTACGCCAGGGTGCCGACGACCACCGTCCGTCCGACGACGGTCCAATCGCTGAAGAAGAGCGGTTCCATGGGACCTCCAGGCGCGGCCGCCGCCGCGTGGGTCCATCATCGCGTCGCTCGCGCCGAAGACACGCCGCACGTGCACGTCGCGGTTCTCGTGGATCAAGGGGTGCGGCGATGACGCCGCGCGACCACAGCTCGCCGGGAAGCGGCGGTGCTCTCCTCGAGATGTCGCCCGACCGGTGTCGGGGCACGAACGCGGTCCCTCAGGGGCACGGACTCAGCGTCGCGCTCCCGCCGAACACCTCGTCGACGAGGGCGAACAGCGCCGGGTCGTACGCCTGCAGGGCGGTACGCGTGGCCACGTCGTTGTGGACACCGTCGGCCGGTTGGGCGAAGCCGTTGACGTCGAAGTAGCTCTGGACGCCCTCCGCCCAGTACTCGGTGGCGTTCGTCGCCGCGTACGTGTCGGTCCACCTGTCGGCCGCCATCGCGGTCGCGTAGGCGGCCTCGAGACGCGCCTGGAACGACGCGTCGACCGTCGCCACGCCGAGCTCGTGGACCGTGTGCGCGAACTCGTGGACCAGGATGCTCTCGCCCGCGTAGACGTCGCTCGGCAGACAGAGGAGGTTCTCCTCGGCCGACGAGGTCAAGGGGCGTGCGCGCGTGGCCGCGACGCCGCGCGTGCGTGTGTCCCAGTCGGTGCCGGGGAAGGCCGCGTCGAGATCGGCGTGCTCCGGCAGGTCCGTCGTGACCTGGTCCACGCCGATGACACCGACGCGCACGTCGGCGGCGACGATCGCGGCGACGGCGTCCGGGTCCACCGGCGTCAGGAGCGCCCCGACGATCGCCGTCGCACGTTGCAGGGCGGCGTCGGGGACCTCCGCCGAGGCGACGATCGCGAGGCCATCGGTCACGCAGAACTTCTCGTAGAACGGATCGAGCGCCAGCTGGCTGGGCAACGTGTCGCCCGCATCGCAGGCACGTTCGAGCGTGATGGCGGGCTCCGTGTCGGGACTGGTCGGGGCGGCGCAGGCGCCGAGCAGGGCGAGGATGCAGGCGACGACGAGGCGGCGGGCGTGGGTCATGGGGCCTCCCGGAAGGTGGGGACGTCGGGATGGGGGCGGAGGCGTCGAGTATAGGTGGCGCACCTCGTCCGTACCCCCGTGCTCGTGCGGGCGTCGCTAGGGTGGGGGAGGAGCGCGGGGGCCCGTTCGCGCCCGCCGCGGGCCTCCCCCTCGGGATCGGAGGTCCCCCATGATCGATGGCCCACGAACCCCTCGCGATGGGAACGCCGGCGTCGACGCCCTGATCGACGAGGTCGGCCGTCACGCCAAGCCGCTGCGCGATCCCGCCGACCTCGATCCACTCGTCGACGCCATCGGTTCGGCGCGCGTGGTCATGCTCGGCGAGGCGAGCCACGGCACGTCGGACTACTACACCTGGCGGCTGCACCTGAGCCGTCGTCTGATCGGAGAGCATGGGTTCTCGTTCATCGCGGTCGAAGGCGATTGGCCCGACTGCTACCGCGTGAACCGGTTCGTCAAGGGGATCGACCGCACGTCCGGCAGCGCACGCGACGTCCTGAGCGCTTTCGAGCGCTGGCCCACGTGGATGTGGGCGAACTGGGAGGTGGTGGCGCTGGCCGAGTGGCTGCGCGCGCACAACGCCGAACGCCCGGTCGCGGAGCGCGCCGGCTTCTTCGGCCTCGACGTCTACAGCCTGTGGGAGTCGCTCGGCGCCGTCATGACGTACCTCGAGGAGACCGACCCGGAGGCGCTTCCCGCCGCCCGCGAGGCCTACGCCTGCTTCGAGCCCTTCGGTCGCGACATCCAGGCCTACGCGCGCTCGACCGCGTTCGTGAAGGACTCGTGCGAGGACGAGGTCGTCGCGCTCCTCACCGGACTCCGGCACCCCGCCGGCGCGCGCGACGACGACGTCGAGGCCCGGTTCGACGCCGAACAGAACGCCCGCAGCGCCGTGGGCGCCGAGCGCTACTACCGCACGATGGTGCGCGGCGGCAGCGAATCCTGGAACGTGCGCGACCGGCACATGATCGGTACGCTCGACGACCTGCTCGAGCACCATGGCGAGGGCGCCAAGGCGATCGTGTGGGAGCACAACACCCACGTCGGCGACGCCCGCGCGACCGACATGGCGGCGGCCGGCATGGTCAACACCGGTCAGCTGGCGCGTGAACGCTACGGCGCCGGCGACGTGGCGCTGGTGGGCTTCGGCGGCCACCGGGGCTCGGTGATCGCCGGCCAGGCGTGGGGTGCGCCGATGGAACGGATGCCGGTCCCGGAGGCGGAGGTGGGTTCGTGGGAAGCGGTGCTCCACCGCGCCGTGGGGCGCGCCGCGTGGTTGTGGACGTCGGATCTGTCGGAGGCGGCGCGCGCCCGCCGCGGCCACCGAGCGATCGGCGTGGTCTACGACCCCCGCACCGAGCGCTACGGCAACTACGTCGCCACCGACCTCCCGCGCCGGTACGACGCGTTCATCCACGTCGACGACACGCAGGCACTGCATCCACTGCACGTCGAACCGGCTCAGGCGGGTCCGCCGGAGACCTACCCGTGGGGGGTATGAACGAGGTGCACACCCGCGAACGCCGGGCCGTGTCGGGCAGGGCGACGGGCTGAGCGACGGCGCTCCGTCCTCAGCGGGGTGCGTCCTCGGCGGCGCCCGGTCCGGAGGCTGCCGGCGTCGGCGTCGGCGTCGCGGACGGCGGCGGGTCCGTCGGCAGCTCGCCGCGCGCGGCCTCGAGGACCTGGCGAGCGGCCGCCAGGTCGGCGAGCGCGGCCGCGGCCGCCGCCGAAGTCGGATCGGCGGCCAGCTCGGCCTCGGCGGCACTGAGGTGCGCCTCCACGGTGGCCAGCAGTTCGAGGACCCAGTCCGCCTGAGCGGCGTCCAGGTCGACGATCACGGGGCCGACCGCGGCGACCTCGCTGGTGCCGGCCTCGACGGGCACCGGTTCGTTCCGGGGATGGGTGACGACGATCGGCGCGAGCGGCGCGGCGGCGAGCGGCGTCCCGATGACGACGATCGTGTGGATCGACCCCGGCGTCCTGTCGAGGTCGGCCAACCCCTCGACGACGGGCCCGCCGCCCGCCACCCGCAGGTCGAGCGTGCCGGCGTCCGGCGCGATGCGGGTGAACTCGCTGACGTCGAGGTACCGGGCCGTCGCCAGGATGTCGACGGCGCCACCGCGGTCGAGGACCAGCTCGATGCCCTCGGTGCCGGGCGCCGCGTGGACCACGCGGACGTCGACGCCGCTCCGGGACTCGTCGGCCACCATGGGATCCTCGAGCACCAAGGCCTGCAGCGCCAGCTCGGGGCGTTCGGGCGCGCCCAGCTCCTCGAGCCACGCGCCGAAGCCGTCGCCGTCTGGCGACACCGCAGCCAGACCGGTGATCACCACCGTGTCGTGGCGGCCTCCCGTCGCGTGGAAGTCGTCGAGGAGTCGCACGGGTGGGTCGCCGGCACCGGTCAGGGCGGCAGGGTCGAGCAGCACCTCGTAGACGCCCTCGGGGACCGGGATGTCGCCCGAGGACTCGCCGTACTCCAGGATCGACACCTGTTGCCCGGTGGCGCCATCGGCGCGGCGCAACACGACGAGCTGGGTGCCCGCGTTGGGCGCCGCATGGACGAACCGCACCGTCGCCAGGTCCGTGGCTGCCGGCGGAGCGGCGACCGGGTCGGCGGTCGGTGGCGCGGCCTGGCCCCACGCCACGGCGGCGACGGCCCAGACGAGGAGCGACGAGACGAGGCGCTTCAAGGTGACCTCCGAGAACCTGGGACGGGCGCCGCGACAGGGCACGACGCGCGGTCCGGGCGTCCCACGACTCGATGGTACGCGGGCTGGCACGGGACGGCGATACGGCATCTCCCCAGCATGAGAACACGCGCGAGCCGGCGCGGCGGGTCGGACGCGTCGCCGGCGTCGGGTTCCGGGCGCCGCCGCCGGTCCCGCGGCTTCCCAGCGCTCACGGCCACACCGCCCACCGGCGCCTAGGCTGAGGTCGCATGCAGGTCTTCGGACACCACCACGATCACCATGCCGGCCGCCGCATCGTCCGGCCCGCGCCGCGGAGGCACGCGGCTCCGCAGCGGGGTGAGCGCGCACCCGGAACGACGAGGAGGCCCCCTTCGTGACCGACCCGACCCGCGACCCAGCCCGCGACCGAGGCCGCGATCCACGCAGCGACGACGTCGCGCTCGAACGCGAGCGATACGAGCTGTTGCACACGTTGGAGGATTGGCTCGAGACGCCGATGGTGGTCCTGGCGTTCGTCTGGTTGGCCCTGCTGGTCGCGGAACTGATCTGGGGCGAGAGTCGCGCCTTCGCCACCCTCGGGAGCGTCATCTGGGTGGTGTTCATCGTCGACTTCGGCATCAAGCTGATCCTGGCGCCGCACAAGGTCCGCTACTTGCGCCGCCACTGGCTGGCGGCGATCTCGCTGGCGATCCCCGCCTTGCGCTTGTTCCGGATCGCGCGCGTCCTCCGCCTGATGCGCCTCGCTCGGGTCGGCCGAGGGCTCCGCTTGGTCCGCGTGGTCAGTTCGCTCAACCGCGGGATGCGCGCCTTGGGCGCCAGCTTGGGTCGGCGCGGCTTCGGGTACGTCGCCGCGCTGACGGCGCTCGTCATCGTTGCCGGCGCGGCAGGCATGTACACCTTCGAGAACCAGGTGCCCGGTGGCCTCGAGACGTACGGCGAGGCGCTGTGGTGGACGACCATGATCATGACCACCTTGGGCTCTCAGTACTGGCCCGAAACGTTCGAGGGCCGGGTGCTCTGCATCTTCCTGGCCCTCTACGGCTTCGCCATCTTCGGGTACGTCACGGCCACGCTGGCCACGTACTTCATCGGCCGCGACGCGGAGAGCGTCGACGCCGAGGTGGCGGGATCGCGCGACCTGATCGAGCTGCGACGCGAGGTGGCGGCGCTGCGGGTGGACGTGCAGGCGCTCGGGCGACCGACCGACGGGCGCTCGTGACCGGAGGCCGTCCGTGCCACCTCGTCGCCCGACCCCTCAGCCCTGCCACGACCGGTGGGGCCACCGTTCGATAAGACCGAAGACCGCGTCGGCGGGCACCGCGCCTCCGAAGAGGTGCCCTTGGACCTCGTCGCATCCCATGCCCCGTGCCAGGCGCAAGTGGTGTGGCGTCTCGACGCCCTCGAGCGTCACCTGCAGGCCGAGCGCCTGCGCCATCGTGCCGATGGCCGCCAGCACCGCCACCTGGTCGTGGCGCGTGTCGAGAGGTTCCGGGCTGATCTCGAGGAAGGACTTGTCGATCTTGAGGCGGTCGAGCGGCAGCCTGCGCAGGTAGCTGACCGACGAGTAGCCGAGACCGAAGTCGTCGAGCGCGATCTGCACGCCCAACCCGCGCAGCGCGTTCAGGACGCGCGTCACGGTGGCGACGTCGTGCATCATGATGCTCTCGGTCACCTCGAGCTCGAGATGCCGCGGCGCCAGGCCGGATCCGTCCAGCGCCGCGCGCACCGACGCCAGGAAATCCGGTCGCGCGAAGTGGTTGGGGGAGATGTTCACCGACACGCGCAAGTCGCGGTCGTGGGGTCCCGTCCAGCGGGCCGCCTGCCGACACGCTTCGCCCAGCGCCCAGGAGCCCAGGTCGACCACCAACCCCATCTCCTCGGCCAAGGGCACGAACCGCGCCGGCGGGATCCACCCCTGGTGCGGGTGGCGCCACCGCGACAGCGCCTCGAGACCCTTGAGTTGACCGGTGCGGGGGCACGACAGCGCCTGGAAGTGGAGTTCCAGTTGCCCGTTCTTCACGGCCGCCTGGAGGTCGTGCTCCATCTCGAGCTGCGCCGCCGTGAACGCGTCCATCGCGCCGCTGAAGTGCTGGACCGTGTTGCGTCCTCCACGCTTGCCGTAGTACATGGCCTTGTCGGCGCGCGTGATCAGGGTCTCGGTGTCGTGGCCATCGCGCGGGAAGACGCTGATGCCGACCGTGGCCCGGACGCTGACCGTGTGGCCGGCGACGTGGAACGGGCGACTCAGCGTGGCGGTGACGGCCCGGGCGACCTCGGCCGCGTCCTCGAGGTGCTGCAGGCCGTCGTGCACGAGCACGAACTCGTCGCCCCCCAAGCGCGACACGGTGTCGCTCTCCCGCAGCCGGGCCGCCAGCCGTTGCGCGACCTGCACGAGGACCTCGTTCCCGGCCGGGTGCCCCAACGAGTCGTTGATGAGCTTGAAGCGATCGAGATCGATGAACAACACCGCCACCATGGTGCCGTCGCGGGTGGCGCGCGCCAGGGCCTGCTGCAACCGGTCCTCGAGCAGCGCGCGGTTGGGCAGCGCGGTGAGATGGTCGTGGTGCGCCTGGTGGCTCAGCTTCTCCTGCAAGACCTGCTGTTCGGCGGCGAGACACAACAGGCCCACGAGGTTGTCCACGAAGCCGACGTCCTCGAGCGTGAGCGACCGATCCTCGCCGGGCTCCACCACCAGGTCGCCGAACGCGACGCCGTGGGCGTGCACGCTGCGTCGAACGCCGGCCGCCGTGGCCGTGAGCGCGCCGTTCTCCGGGGCGGCGTTGACGGCGGTGAGCGCGCCGGTGACGGCCACCATGGCGTCGGGGATCTCCTCGGTGAGGGCGGTCGTGCAGGCGCGGGCGAGTTCCAGCAGCGTGACGCCTCCGAGGGCGAGTCGGCCGAGTTCGGCCGTGCGCCGCTGCCGCACCGCGTGACGCTCGAGCCGCTCGGTGGCCCTTCTGAGGTCGGTCAGGTCGGTCAACGTCACGACGGTGCCGAACGGCTCCAGGTCTGGTCCGGCGACCTGGGACGTGCTCACCCGCAGGTAGCGCTCGCCGTCGGCGCGGGCAAGTCGGGCGGGCACGCGATCGAACCGGCCGGCGAAGAGGTCGGCGCTCGTGAAACCCTCGATCTCGAAGGTGAGCGCGAACGCCTCGGTGAACGGACGGCCCCGTTCGTCGCGTCCGTTGCACAGCCGAGCGGCGAACCGGTTCAGCTGGTGGATGCGGCCGAGCGCGTCGCAGACCACGATCGCTTCGGACGCCTGATCGAAGATGCGCTCGGCGAGCTGACCGGCCGCCGCCACCGCCTCCAGCCGTCGTCGCTCGCGCAGGTCGGTGACCAGCAGCGCGAGGACGCGGTGCTCTCCCTCGAGGTGCAGGGGTGTGACGCACAGCCGTACCGGGACCTCTGCACCGTCGTACGCGCGCAAGATCGTGTCGGTGCACCAGTCGGCATCGCCGACGTGCCCGAGGGCGGCCCGCAGCGCAGGTCGTCGGTCGTCGTCGCTGAACGTCAAGAAATCCCGCGCCACGAGGCGCTCGAGCGGCACGCCCAACATGTTCGCCAGGGGCCGGTTGGTGTACAGGATCGTGCCGTCCACGGCCACCGTGGCGGCTCCTTGCCGCATGCCGTCGACCATGGCCCGGTACGGACGTTCCGTGCCGCGCTCCGTGAGGACCACCCGCTCACCTTCGGGCGCCTCGACCACGAAGGCGTCGATCCGGTCCGATCGGATCGCCGCGAGCGTCTCCTGTGCCTCCACGAGACGCTCGTCGCCGGCGAACTCCGACGCGGAGCTTGCGCGCATCACGTCGTCGCGGACCTCACCCACCGTGCTCGCCCTCCCCTGCTAGCCCGACGCCATCTCCAGCACCTGCACGACCCGCTCGCTGTCCGAGAGGTCGCCCACGACCTTGCGCACGGGCTCGGGCGCGGCGCGCACCAGCGTGGGGATCGCCAGGATCTGATCCCTCGCCGCGAGGTGCGGGTGGTCGAGCAGATCGATGATCTCGATCCGGTAGTCGCCGGCCAGGTGGCTCTCGCACAGCCGCTTCAGGTTCACGATCGCGGCCAGGGACTTCGGCCTCTGACCGACGACGTAGAGCCGCAGGTGCCAGCGCGTCGACGTCGCGCTCGACTCGGTCGCGCCGTCTCCGGACGTCGTCCTCACGGTTCATCGCCAGCGTCCATCCCGGTCGTCGCTTCGGGCCGTCGAGCTCGGGCGTCGTGGCGCTCCGACCCGCGTGGGACGCGGCTGCGCTCCGCAGCAGACGTGGCCGGCGCCACGCCCCGCTCTCCACCGGCGAGCGGCGCCAAGCGAATCCCCTCGTGGCTCAACACGAAGGCGTGCATCTCGTTGGAATGGGCCAGCCCCCGCGCCTTGAGCACGTGGAGCACCCGGCGCCGGTCGGCCTCCGATTCGACGTCCTTGACCAGCAGCCACACGTCGGCCACGGAGGAGATGTTGACCGTGGTGGCCGCGACCGAAGAGCCGCCCTCGCTGAGGCTGGTGAAGACGGAGGTCACTTGGTGCGTCCGGCAGACGTCCATCAGGCGGGTGACGATCGAAGCGACGCTGCGCGGGTCGGCGATGGCGTCGAACGACGTGACCGGGTCCACCACGATCACGGTCGGTTGCAGCGTCTCGATCAGCCCCTGCATGCGGCGCAAGTGCCGCTCGAGACCGGAGGCCGTCGGGCGCACCGGATCGAACGTCAACAGCCCAGCCTCGACCCAGGGTTGCAGGTCAAGGCCGATGGAGCGCAGGTCGCGCACGATCTGGCTCGCGGACTCCTCGAAAGAGAAGTACACGCAGCGTTCGCCGCGGCGGCACGCGGCGTCGGCGAACGACCCGGCGATGCTGGTCTTGCCGGTGCCGGCCGTGCCCGAGATCAACACCGCGCTCCCGCGATACACCCCTTCGCCGCCCAACATGACGTCGAGGCCCGGGATGCCGCTCGAGACGCGCTCGGTCGAGACCTGGTACGTCAGTCCGACCGCGCTCAACGGCGCCACCTTGATGCCGTCGGCGTCGATCAGGAACGGGTACTCGTCGGCCCCGTGCGACGAACCGCGGTACTTGACGATCCGCAACCGGCGCACGGACGCCTCTGCGTCGACGCGATGGTCGAGCACGATCACGCAGTCGGAGACGAACTCCTCGAGACCGTGGCGGGTCAGCGCCGCGTCGCTCCGCTCCCCCGTCACGACCGACGTCACGCCCTTCTCCTTCAACCAGCGGAACAGCCGCACCAGCTCGAAACGGAGGTCGGCAGGATCGGGCAGACGGCTGAAGAGGGTGTCGATCGTGTCGAGCGCCACCCGCTTGGCGCCGATGGCGTCGATGGCATGGCCCAGCCGGATGAACAGGCCGTCGAGGTCGTAGCCGCCCCCGCTCTGCAGCTCGCCGGGGTCGACCCGCACGTGGTCGAGGGCGAGCAGATCGGCGGCGACGAGGGCGTCGAGGTCGAAACCGAGCGAAGCGACGTTCGCCGCCAGCTCCTCGGATGTCTCCTCGAACGTGACCATCAGTCCCGGTTCACCATGCTCGCGTGCGCCGCGCACCAAGAACTCGACCGCGAAGAGCGTCTTGCCGGAGCCGGCGGGTCCAGCGATGAGCGTCGTTCGGCCTCGGGGTAGGCCGCCGACGGTGATCTGGTCGAGGCCCACGACGCCCGTGGGCGCCTTGGCGAGGCCGCCGCCCGCTTCGGCGGCTGCTGTCAAGCTCGTCGCTTCGAGCGCGGCTGGATGACGTTCGCTCACGTGTGGGCCTCCCCCTGATACCGAAGGAGCCTAGCACCGGCGGTTCGGGCACGCGAGTGCGTTCGTCCTCGAAGGGTGGGCGGGCCCCGGTCGCGGGTCCGATCCGCTGCCCGCGCTCACGGCTGGATGCCGTGGTGGACGCTAAGCGTCGTCGCCGGGCGCGGGCTCGCGCAGGTGGTGCACGGCCCTGAGCAGGTGGTGACTGAAGGCCTGCGCCCAGGCCAGCGCTTCGAGCGTGACGTCGGCCTCGTCGGGGTCGAGCTCCGAGCTGGCGACGAGGCGCAGGACCCGCCGCTTCGTGC
This sequence comes from uncultured Trueperaceae bacterium, assembly GCA_963839375.1. GTDB lineage: Bacteria > Deinococcota > Deinococci > Deinococcales > Trueperaceae > JAABTL01. The sequence continues at coordinate 114,675 of CAWIUY010000011.1, forward strand.
GCCGACGGAGCGGCGGGATCGCCGCGAGGAGCGCGATCACGTGGTCGGCGGGCGCTTCGGGGGCCTGCACGGGACACCAGCCCAGCGTCGCCGCGAGCGCTTCGTGGAGGGCCGATCGCAACTCCCCGAGCTCGCTGTCGCGGCGCATCCGCTCGAGTGGCGCCCCTTCGCCCAGCAATGCCACCGTCCCCCGGAGGTGGTCGAGCGCGTGCAAGACGGACACGTGCCGCTTGTGGCTCTCCTCGTCCACGGGGTCCGTCTCGATCGGGGCCAGGAACGTCTTCGTCTCTTCGAGTGCGTCGCTCACCCGCTTCAGACGCGGCTTGGCGGCTGCGATCTCGCGGGCCGGGGCCTGCCGCGTGGCCAACAACCCGGCTTCGTCGCTGATCTCGGTCGCGCATATCAGCAGCGTCGTGCGCGCCGCGATCACGGCGACCGGCGGCTCGGCCGCCGACGCCGGGTTGAGGTAGCGGGCGATGGGGGGACCGCGGTCGGGCACGAGCCGCGCGATCAGGCGCCCGAAACCCCCGATCCACGGCAGGACCAGCGTGATCCCGACGACGTTGAAGAGCGTGTGGAACAGTGCCAGCGTGAGGGTGCCGTCGTCGCCGGGGCCGATCACCGTGGTCGCGATCCAGATGAAGGCCGGGAGCACCGCGATCGCCACGACCGCCGTGCCGACGTTGAACACCACATGCGCCATGGCGGTGCGACGGGCCGCGACGGTGGCGCCGATGGAGGCCAGCAGCGACTTCGGCGTGGTGCCGATGTTCTGCCCGATCACCAGGGCGGCCGCCTGCTCGAGACCGATCGCGCCGACGCTGAGCGCGGTCAGCGTCGCCGCCACCGCCGCCCCGGAGGCCTGCATGATGATCGTCATGAGGGCACCCGCCAGCACCAGCAACAGCTGCCCGCCCAGCGAGGCGCCGGCCGAGGCCGGCAACGTGAACGTCTCGGCCAGGCTGGACATGGCCGACTGCATGATGTCGATGCCGACGAAGAGCAGGCCGAAGCCCGCCAGCGGCAAGCCGATCGAGGCCAGCCGGTCGCGCCCCAGGAGGCGCAGCGCCGCGCCCAACGTCACCGCCACCATCGCGATCGCCGACAGGTCGAGCTTGAGACCGAAGTACGCGACGATCCACGCCGTCGAGGTGGTGCCCAGGTTGGCGCCCAGGATCACGCCGATGCCGCTGACTGCCGGCATGAGGCCGGCCGCCACCAGGCCGATGGTGGTCATGCTCGTGGCCGTGGACGATTGGACGAGCGTGGTCGCGACCGCGCCCGTCGCGACGGCGGCGAAACGGTTGCCCGTGAAGCGGGCGAGCCAGCGCCGCAGCGAACGACCCGCCAGCGCGCGCAAGCCTTCGGTCATCAACACCATGCCCAGGAGGAAGATGCCGATGCCGCCGAGGAGCTCGATGACCACTCAGGCGCTCCAGCTCGACGGGGCGCCGATGACCTGCATCCTCGGATGATGACGCCATCCGGCTGGGCCCGGACAGAGGCGTTTGCCCGGCGCGGCGGGGACGGTAGGCTGATCCATGCCCCTCGAACTCGGTGCCGTCCACGCCGTGAACGCCGTCCTGTTCGTGCCCGAGAACACGCCATGGCGCGACCGGGTGGGGGAGATCCTGCACGAGGGCGGCCTCGATGAGGCCGCGGTCGCCACCTGGTCGGACCTGCTCGAACGGCGCGCCCGAGGAGAGCACGACTGGCGCGAGGCGCTGGGTGGCCGAACCTTCCCCGACGGCCGCGCGTCGCCGCCGGTCCGTGCCTACAACGACGCCCTACGCGGCGGCCCGCCGGCCGACCTGCCGGGGCTCGTGCCTTTGCTCGACGCGCCCCCGCTGAAGGTGGCGCTCGACGTGTGGGGACCGGGCGAGCGCGGGGGCGAGCCGGGCACGCTCGGGCTCGAGCTGCTGGTGCACCGCGACGTCGTGTGGCCCTGGCGGGCCGGCGCGACGCTGGTCGATGGCACGGTCGTCGACGTGAACGATTCGGAGCACCACGCGCGGCTGGCGCTCTACGGCGACGCTTTCGGCGACGTCATGGCGCGCGCCTGCGAGCGCCTGAGGCCGGTCTTCGCCGTGTGCGACGGGATGCAGCCCGTGAGCGACTTCCTGGGACGCGCTCAGCCTGGGCGCGTGCAACACCCGGCGCCCGCCGGTGCTCGGCTCGCCGACTACGCCTGGGCGCTCACGTTCTGGTCCGAGGAGCGCCTCGACGATCGGCTGCGTGATCGGCTGGTTCGGCTGGAGCTGCCGTCACCGCGACCGACGTGGCCCGACGGCGTGGCGATCTCGCTGCGCGACGTGGCCGACGGCGGGATCTTCCTGCAGGCGCGCCACATCCTGGGAGCCGAGGGGCGCACCAGCCGCGCGCAACTGGAAACGCCGCTCGCACAGCAGCTCGGGCTGCGGAGCAACCATCTGCTCTACCGTCGTTGACCTTCTACGTGGTCGACGCGACCAGCCAGGGCATGACGAGTTCGGCCGCCTGCGGCCGACCGAACCAGTAGCCCTGGGCGAAGCCGCAGCCGTGGGCGGCTAGGAACTCACCCTGGGCCTCGGTCTCGACCCCCTCGGCGACCACGTCGAGACCGAGGATGGTGGCGAGCGCGATGATGCCCATGACGACGGTGGCGTCGCGCGACGAGGCTTCGGGCACCTCACCGAGGTCGCGGATGAACGAGAGGTTGATCTTGAGTGCGGTCACGGGCAACACCTTGAGCTGTGCGAAGGAGGCGTAGCCGGCGCCGAAGTCGTCGATCGCCACCGCCACGCCCAGTTCGCGCAGCGCCGCGATGGTGGTGACGGTGCGGTCGACGTCGCGCATGGCCACGCTCTCGGTGAGCTCGATCTCGAGCCAGGCTGCGGGCACCCCCGCCTCGTCGAGCGCTGCCGCGATCGCGTCGACGACGTCGTCGCGCTCGAACTCGGCCGCCGAGAGGTTGACCGCCACCGGCAGCACCTCGAGCCCGGCGTCGTGCCAGGCGCGCAACTGCATCAGAACGCTCGCGAGGACGGCCCGGTCGAGTTCGTGGATGAGGCCCGTCGCCTCGGCCAGGGGCACGAAGCGTCCGGGGGAGATGGGGCCGAGCGTCCGATCGGTCCAGCGCGCGAGCGCCTCGAACCCGACCACGCGGCGGCTGCGTAGGTCGATGCGCGGTTGGTACGCGACCCACAGGTCGCCGTCCGCCAGCGCGCGCCGGAAGGCGGTCTCCAGCTCGAAGCGCTCCTGGGCGCGCCGGTCGAGACCGGCCGAGAAGAAGCGCGTCTGGCGCTGCCCAGCCGCTTTGGCCCCGTGCAAGGCGGCGCTGGCGCGCTGCAGCAGCACGTCGGGCGTGTCGCCGTCCTCCGGCGCGACCGCGATGCCGACCCCGACGCTCAAGTGGAGCACCTTGTGGTGCACCGAGATCGGTTCGACGAGCGCCCGGTGGAGGCGCTGCGCCAGGCGCGCCGCCTCGTCGCCATCCCGAACCGAGGGTGCGAGGACACCGAAGTCGCCACCGGCGAAGTGCGCGATGGTGTCCCCCTCCCGGAGGCACGTCTGCAGACGATCGGCGACGGCGCGGATGGCGGCGTCGCCGATCACGTGACCCCAGGCCTCGTTCACGGCGCGGAAGCCGTCGATGTCGGCGAGCAACACGCCCACGCGGTTGGCGTTCTGGCGGGCCGAGCCCAGCGCGTGCTCGAGGCGGTTCAGGAAGAGCGCCCGGTTCGCCAGACCGGTGAGCGGATCGTGGAACGCCAGGTGGTCGAGGTACGCCCGCATCGCCTTCGTCGCCGTCACGTCCTCGGCCAGCTTGACGTAGTGGGTGATGACGCCCCCCTCGTCGACGACGGGGGCGATCGTGGCACGCTCCCAGTAGGCCTCCCCCGACGACCTCAGGTTCTGGAACTCGCCCTGCCACACCTCGCCGGCGGTGATGGTCCGCCACAGGTCCTGGTACAGCGCCGCTTGGTTGAGGCCCGAACGGAACTCGCGGGTCGAACGGCCCAGGACGTGCTCCCGGCGACGGCCGGTGGCCTCCTCGAAACGCCGGTTCACGTACTCGATCATGCCCTGCGTGTCGGTCAAGACGACGATGCTCGGGACCTGTTCCAGTGCGTACGCGAGCCGACGCACCAGGCCGTCGCGTTCGCGCCGCTCGCTGATGTCGCGCACGGTGCCGATGAGCGACCCGGGCAGACCGCCCGGCTCGTGACCGGCGGCGACGGCTTCATGGATCCACCGCACCTGCCCCCGGACCGACAGGCGGTACTCCAGGTCGTACCCGTGGCGACCGTCCACCGCGGCCTGCCAGGCGGCCTCCACCCGCGTCGCGTCCGCGGGATGGAAGGTCGGCCGGAAGTGATCGAACGTGAGCGGATCGTGCGCCTCGAGGTCGAAGAGCCGCACGACCTCGGGCGAGACGTCGAACACTCCCGTGGCCAGGTCGAAGCGCCAGGTGCCCAGACCGGCCACCACGTGCGCCTTGCGCAGCAGGGCGGCGCTCGATCGCTGCGCCTGCTCGACGTCCTCCCACTCGCTCATGTCGTGCACGGTGACGACACGCAGGGGCGGATCGCTGCGCATCACGGCCGCTTCGATCCACACCGGGAAGGTGCTGCCGTCGGCCCGCAGGTGCCGGCTGCGCCAGGCGTGGCTGCCACGCTGCCGGATGACGTCGATCGCTTCGCGCAGCCGCGGCCGCTCCTCGCCGGGGAACAACGACGCGATCGGCAAGGAGGCGAAGTCCTCGACCCTGCGACCGTGCATCTCGGCGAAGGCGGCGTTGACGCAGCCGACCGTGTCGGCGTCGAGAACGCTGATGCCGACGCCGGCCCCCACGTGATCCAACACCTCGCGCCAGCGTCGCCCTTCGATCGGCTCGGGGGGCGGCTCTCGCAGGGGTCGGGTGAGGCGGGGACGTCGCGCGTCGTCGGTCATGGGTTGTCGTGGGCGACCTGGAGAGTCCGCGGTCGCGCGGCGATCGCATCCATGGGAGGGAGTCTAGCGGGGCTCGCGCCGCCGGCCTATGGCGAATCCGGCTCGACCTCCGGTCGATGGACGACCCGTGGCCGGCCGGAGCCGAGCCACTCGAGCAGCGAACGCGCGGCCATCGGTCGTGCCAGATGATGACCCTGCATGTAGCGGTAGCCCAGGTCGGCCAGCACACGTGCGGTGGCGTCGTCCTCGACACCCTCGGCCGTCACCCGTAGGTCGAGGCTGGACCCGAGGGCGACGATGGCGGCCAGGATGGTCCGGGCGTCGTTCGATGTCGTAGCGCCGGCCACGAGGCTCCGGTCGACCTTGAGGTCGGTGAACGGATGACGTGCCAACTGGAGCATCGACGCGTGCCCGGCGCCGAAGTCGTCGAGCGCGACCCGCATCCCACGCGCGCGCAGCGCTGCGAGCACGGTGTGCGCGACGACCTGGTCGGCGCTCACGCTCGTCTCGGTGACCTCCACCACGAGACGTTCGGGTGGCAGACCGACGGCGTCGCACGCCAGCTCGACACGCTCGGGCAACGCTCGGTCCACGAGCGATTGGGCCGACAGGTTCAAGCACAACGCGACGTCGGTCTCGGCGAGATGCCGACCGAACCACGTCAGCGCCTGCGCGAAGATCGCGTCCGTGAGCCGGCGGATGCGGCCACTGATCTCGGCCAACTGGACGAAATCGTCGGGCGGCACGCTCGTCCGTCCGGGCCGGTGCCAGCGCGCCAGCGCCTCGAGGGCGAAGACCGATCCGTCGCGGGTGTCGATCTTGGGCTGGTAGGCCACCGACAGGTGGCCCAGATGGAGCGCGTCGTCGAGCTCTTCGAGCGTGCCGGCCACCGCGTCGCTCGGGGCGCCGAGGCCGATGTCGAACGCGAGCGACCCGAGCGCCTCCCGGTCCAAGGCGTCCGCGGGCAGGACGGTCATCCAGGGCTCGACGCCGGCGCTCGTGTCGTCGGCGTCCAGGCAGACCGCGACGTGCGTGGGTCGCCAGGCACGCAGGAGGCGGACGAACTCCTCGCACGCCGTGGTGGCCCGCACGTCGACGCCGCTACGCGCCACGCGTCGCCACGCCGCCTGCGCCGTCTCTGGGTGCGTGGCCAGGACGAGCACACGGCGTGCCCCGGTGGACGACGTCTGCATGACCGACGATAGGGGGTGGCGCAGACCGCGGCGGTGCACGTGGCACACCGGTCCGCGCGGTGCGGGTCGTGCCTCAGCTCACGGCGGCCCAGGCGAAGAGCACGGGCGCCTCGGCGCGACGATAGAAGCTGATGCGGTTCTTGCCCATGTCCTTGGCGTGGTACATGGCGGTGTCGGCGTGCTGCTGCAACGTGGCCGCGTCCGTCGCGTCCTGGGGGAAGACACTGATGCCGATGGAGGCCGACAGCGCCACGTCGCGTCCCATCACCCGGTACGGCGCTTCGAGACGGTCGAGCAGGCCCTGCGCGATCTCGCGCGCGTCGTCGGGCCGATGCATCTCCGTCACGAGGATCACGAACTCGTCGCCCGACAGCCGCGCCAGCGTGTCGCTCGACCGGAGCCCCGCTCCGAGCCGCTGGGCCACCTGGCGCAGGACCTCGTCCCCACCGTTGTGCCCGAAGGTGTCGTTCACCAGCTTGAAGCCGTCGAGGTCCAAGAACAGCACCGCCAGGCTGCGGCCGTAGCGGGCGGCGGCCGCGACCGCCCGCTCCAGCCGTTCCTCGAGCAGGCTGCGGTTGGGGAGGCCGGTGAGGTGGTCGTGTTGCGCTTGACGCGCGAGCTCCTCGGTGCGTTGGCGCACCTGTTCTTCGAGGCCGTCCGAGAGCTTGCGCAGCTCCGCGTTCACGCGATCGACCTCGAGGGAGCGCAGCGTGAGGTCGCGGGTGCGGGCTTCGACGAGCCGCTCGAGCGTCCAGCGCATCCGCTCCTCCTCGTCGCGTTGTTCGCTCACGTCCGTGAAGGTGGCCACCGCGCCGATGATCTCGTCGTCCTCGCTCCACAACGGCGCGGCGTTGACGCTCAGCTCGACGATGACACCGTCCCCGCGTCGGTAGAGCATGCGCTCGCCCTGGCAGATCTCACCGCCCAGCGCGGCGGTGAGGGGATGCTCATGGTCGTCGAAGGGCCGGCCGTCCGCGTGGACGGCACCGAAGGCGGCGTAGCCGGGCGTGTCGTGGGTGGCTTGGAGCGGGTGGCCGAGCACGCGTGCCGCCTCGTCGTTGAAGACGACGATCTTGCCGTCGGGCGCCTCGGCGATGACGAGGCCCGTCGGGATCTGGTCGAGGAGGTACTGGAACGTCGCCGCATGGTGCAGCAGACGTGCGCCAGAACCCCGCAGGGCGCTGCGCAGGGTCAGTGCGACGTCGTCGACGGCCATGGTTCCTCGTCACCTCACCGGACGTGCACGCAGGGTCGCTCGGTCGAGATCTTCCACGCGCTCCGTACGGCGATGCTAATCAACCGAGCGGGCCGTGTCCAGACGTCGGCGCCCGGCAGTCGCCGGGGCGCGCTCTCGCGGCCCCCGGCCACGGCGGGGTCATCGGGAGAGGCCCCGACGGTCACAGCCGCTGCGGCGGGCGACCCCTACCATGCTCCCACGCGCCGTCGCGCCGGTGCGAGAGGGAGGATCCATGAAACTCGAGACGTTCGAGGATCTCATCCGCCATCAAGTCCAGGACCTCTACAGCGCCGAGCAGCAGTTCGTCGCGGCCCAGCCGATGATGGCCGAGGCCGCCTCCGACCCGGAACTCGAAGACGCGCTCGAGGCCCACGTCGAGGTCACGCGTCAGCAGATCGAGCGCCTCGAAGAGGTCGCCCGCGAGCTGGGCGTCGTGCCGGACGGCCACGAGTGCGCCGCCGCCAAGGGCTTGGTCGAGGAGGGCCAAGAGATCATCAAGGTCGAAGGCGACCCGGTGGTGCGCGACGCGGCCCTGATCGCGGCCGCCCAGCGGGTCGAGCACTACGAGATCGCCGGCTACGGGACCCTGAAGGCACTAGCCGAGCGCATCGGCAACAAGAAGGCGGCGAAGCTGCTCGGCGAGACCTTGGCCGAGGAGCGTGGCGCCGACGTCCAGTTGACCGAGATCGCCCAAGGCTGGATCAACGATGAGGCCGCCAGCTGATTCAGCGGTGGCGCCAGTCGTCGGGCTGGTCGCTCGCGCTCGGTGAGAGGCCCAACGTGTCGCCCGCCGTGGTCACGCCCAGGCCGAGCACGGTCCGGTTGGCGTAGGCGAAGTAGGCGACGACCTGGTTGACCTCGAGGATCTCGCCGTCGCTCAGGCCCTCGGCGCGCATCGCGTCGAGGGCGTTCTCGTCCAGGTCGGCGGGCCTCAGCGTCAGCGCTTCGGCGTAGCGCAGGAGCGCCAGCTCGCGCCCCGCGAAGGCCGACTCGGGACGCCGGTCTTCGAGCGCCGTGCGGATCGTCGCGGCGCGCAGCGTCGTCGCGGAGCAGCCGGCGAAGGCCGGCGTGGTGATGCTCGACGCAGTACGCGCAGCCGTTGAGATGGCTGACGTAGACGCCCGTCGTCTCGAGCAGCCAGCGGGGGAGGGCGTTGCGGGCGTGGTGCAGGACGCTCTTGTACAGCGCCAGGTGACCTTCCATCGTGTGGGGCCGCAAACTGTGCACGCGCATGATGTTGTCGATGCCGCCGTCGGGACCGCGGATGCGGTCGTAGAGGTCACGCAGGCGACCGGTGGCATCGGCGTCGGGGACCGTCTCGATCCAGCCGGAAGGGGTGGGCATGGCCGATGGTACGTCCTGGCTCACCCTGGGTGAGCGGGGGACGTTCCACCGTGTCGGCATGTCGGCGGCCTCACGTAGCCTGCACGCGCCGCACGCCCCGCGGCGGCATCGAGGAGTCCTGCATGCCCCATATCCAAGAGCGGCCCATCGACGAGATCACGCCCGACGTCGCCGCCTTGCACGCTCAGTTGGCACGGATGGCCGAACGGCTCGACGAGCTCGCGGCCGAGAGCCAGCGGTCTCGCGAACGCTGGGAGGCGGCCGAGACGCTGGTTCGCGATCTCACGCCGTTCTTCAGGCTGGCCCTGGACGGCGTCACCGTGAGGCTGGCGCAGTACGAGGAGCGCGGTTACGGCGAGGTGCTCGGCGCGAGCGCGGAAGTCTTCGACCGCATCGTGCAGAGCTTCGATCGCGAGGGTGTCGAGGCGATCGGCGACAACATCCTGTTGCTGCTCAAGACCATCCGGAGCATGACCTGAACGCGCCGGTGGAGCGCGTCGGGGTGGCCGCGCCGGCGCGCGTCGCCGTCGTCGGGGCGGGTTTGGCCGGCCTCGCGGCCGCGCACGCCATCCGTCGACGAGCGCTCGACCAGGGCCGCCCCCTGGACCTCGAGGTCTGGGAGGCCGCCGACCGGCCCGGCGGCATGGTGCACACGACCGTGTCGGACGGGTACGTGGTCGAGTGGGCGGCCAACGCCTTCCGGACGGGGATCGGACCGACCGCCGACCTCGTCGCCCGGCTCGGCCTCCAAGCCGAGCAGGTCCACGCCGACCCCGCCGCCAACCGACGCTACGTCTTCCACGGCGGTCGCTTGCACGCCATGCCGAGCGGCCCGATCTCCCTCTTGTCGTTCGCGCCGCTGTCGCCGGCCGGACGGTGGCGCGTCGTGGCGGAGCCGTTCCTCGCCGGACGCGTGGACGGCGAAGAGTCGGTCCACGACTACGCCGCGCGCCACATCGGCGCCGAGGCGGCCGAGGTGTTGCTCGGCACCATGGTCCGCGGCGTGTACGGCGGCGACGCCCACGCCTTGTCGGTCGACGCCGCCTTCCCGGTGATGCGCGACATGGAGCGCGACCACCGCTCGCTCATCGTCGCCGGCATCGCGGGCGCCCGGGAGCGCATGCGCGAACGCAAGACCACGTGGAGCTTCCGCGGCGGCATGCAGGTGCTGATCGACCGGTTGGCCGACGACCTGGGGCCGAGCCTGCGGCTGGGCTCGCCGGTCCGTCGGCTGGAGGTCGACGAGGGGACGGGCGAGCACCTGCTGCACGGCGTCGACGGCTTCGACGGGGTGCGCCGCTTCGACGCGGTGGTGCTGGCCGTGCCGCCACGCGTGACCGCCGAGCTGCTGCGGACCGTCGACGCGGTCGCCGCGGACGAGATCGGCGCGATCCCGCGAGCGCCGATCGGCATGGTGGCGCTGGCGTTCCCGCGCGCGGCCTTCCGCACGCCACCCGACGGGTTCGGCTTCCTGGTCGCGCCCGGCGAGGACCTGAAGGTGCTGGGCACTTTGGTCGAATCGAACGTGTTCCCGCACCGGGCGCCGCCCGACGTCGTCTTGGTGCGCGTGATCATGGGCGGCGCCGATCACATGGCGCTCAACGAGATGAGCGACGAGGCGCGGATCGCCATCGCGCTGGACGCCGTGGACCGCGCCTGGGGCGTCGACGGTGCTCCGCTCCGCACCTGGGTCGGTCGCCAGACGGACGGCATCCCACAGTACGTGCTCGGCCACCAAGCCCGTCTCGGCCGTGTCGAGGAGCGCTTGCGACGCCTGCCGGGGCTGGTCCTGGCGGGCAACGCCTACCGCGGTATCGCGGTGGGGAAGCTCGTGGACGACGCAGAGGTCGTGGCGGACGCGGTGGGCTCGCGGGTGCGCGCGTCCTGAGGTCGCGTGCTCAGTCGTCGCCGGCGGCGACCCCGCCTGGGGTGCCCCCGGCGCTCGCCGGGCCGAAGATCGACCGGTAGAGCTCGACCCCGTGGCTCGCGCGTGCCGGCGCCCCGGCCACCATCCGGAAGGTGCGCGTGCCGTCGGCGAGCCGCTCGGCCTGCAAGAAGAGCGTCGGCCCCGGGGGCTGGCGCTGGAGGTCGGCGACGAAGCGGGTGAGGTGCGTGACGAACACGACGCGGATCCCGGCTTCGGTCAGGGCGCGGACGACGCCCGCGGCCAGTTCCGAGCCCTCGCGCTCGTTGGTGGAGGCGAAGGACTCGTTGAGGAGCACCGTCGCGCCAGGGCGCACGTGCCGGGCGATGTCGTCGAGGCGCGCGAGCTCCTCGTCCAACCGGCCGCGCCGCTGGCCGGCGTCCTCCGCCCGGGTGAAGTGGGTGAACAGGCTGCGGGTGAGGCTGGCCTCGAAGGACGTGGCGGCCACGAACAGGCCGCTCTGCATCAGCAGTTGGGCGGTGCCGATGCTGCGCAGGAAGGTGGTCTTGCCACCCTGGTTGGCACCCGTGATCACGACCAGGCGCTCGCCGTCGATCGCCAGGTCGTTGCCCACCGGGGCGTGTGACAGCGTGAGCGCCAGCCCGGGATCGTACAGGCCGCGGACGTCCAGGCGGGCGGGGGAGGCGGCAGGCCGTGGGCGTGGGAAGCAGACCGGGGCCCCGATCGTGACCAGACGTTCATGGAGGTTGAGCCCGCCGACGTAGAACGCCGACTCGCCCTGGAGCCGACGGAAGAACCACAGCAGGTCGTCGCACGCCGCGGCCACCGCGTTGGCGGTACGTCTGAGCCCCCTTCCCTGGAGCTCTGCCAGGTCGCGGGTGCCGCCGTCGTCGTGGGCGGCGACGCGGATGGTGAAGTGCCGCGGTGCGCGCCGCAGGACCGCTCGCCACGCCGCGCGCCAGGCGCCGCCGACGAACCGCGCGCCCGGTCGGCCGCCGACGGGCGGCGGTTCGAGCGTGTAGCGCGTCCCCGGATGGGGGACGTCGAAGCGCGCGTTCACGCGGACGCCGGCTTGGAACCGCAACGCCGCCAGGTGGTCGTCGATCTCGGCGAGGGACGCGTCGTCGAGATCGACACGCAGCCGCGCCAGCAGTCCCGTGAGCCCATCGTCGGCGGCGACGTCCGCGTGGGCATCGGCGATGCTGCGCAGCTCGCGGAAGGCCCGTTGGTAGAGGTGCAGGAGCTCGACGCCGTTGGCCAGGACGGCCGCCGGGCGGCGCACGAGGCCCCAGAAGACCTTCCGGCGACGCTCGAGCGTGCGCGTCGCGATCGCGTACACGGAGCGGATCACATCGGGCCGGTCGAGGCAGGCCCGCAGCACCGCCTGCCGGTACGCGATCACGTCGGGATCGACCACCGGGTCGAGGAGGACGCGGCGCGCGGCGTGAGCCACGTCGACGTCGCCGCGCGCCATCGCGTCGACCACGACCTCGAGTCCCAGGTCGTCGGCGACACCGCGCGGCTCGAGTGGCGCCGGACCCTCCAGGGACGGATCGCCGTCGGGGTGCAGCAGTCCCGGTCTCACGATCCGAGCCGGCGCCGGAGGTCCTCGTACGTCAAGCCGTACGTCCGGGCGAGGGTGACGGCGTGCGCATGCCCGTCGGCGGGTCGCCGCACGAGCTCGAAGGTCCGGCGCGACGGGTCGTCGGGGTGGATGCGCGTGGCCACGCTGGCCACCCGCTCGTCGAACGACGCCAGCTCGTCGACGAAGGTGACGAAGACGGCCAGCGCGTCGAGGTCGAGGAGCCGCTCGAGCGTGGCGCGACCCAACGCCAGCGCGTCGTCCGACGAGGTCGACGAGAACGCCTCGTTGAGGACGACCAGGCTCCTGGGCGTCGCGCCATCGAGCAGCGCCCGCAGGCGCATGAGCTCATCGTGCAGCTTTCCCTGCAGCGAGGCCGGGTCCTCGGGCCGGTCGAAGTGGGTGAGCAGTTCGTGGCACAAGAAGAGCCGCGCGCGGCGCGCGGGGACGGGACAGCCGAGCGCCGCGAGGTAGTGGAGCTGTCCCACCAGCCGCGCGTAGGTGCTCTTGCCGCCCCCGTTCGCGCCCGTGATCACCAAAGCGCGCTCGTCATCGACCAGACGGACGTCGTTGACCACGACCTGCGCTTCTTCTTGCACGAGCGCGTCCGCGAGGGCCAGCTCGAACGCGTCGTGCACGTCCACACGCTTGTCGCGGGCGGAGACCTCGGGCAGGCAGAAGGGCAGACCGGCGGCCACGAAGCGGTCGACGTACGCCAGGTACGCCAGGTAGAACACGACCTCGCGCGCGAAGCGCGCGACACCGTCGTCGACGAACGCGTCGTGCACTTGCGCGAACGTCGCGAGCGCCGCGAAGGGGCCTGGATGGAGACGCGCGACCCGGTCGAGGATCTCGACCTCGATCCCGTTCAGGTCCGTGGGCCCGGGCTCGTCCTCGGCCGCGGCGCGCGGTCGCTCGCGTCCGAACGCGCGCAGCGTCCGCTCGACCGCCGCGCCGTAGTCGGCACCCGCGGTCGCCGGCCACACGTGGACACGGTCCTCGAGCACCTCGAGACCGTAGGTGACCTCCTCGAGGTCGCGTTCGAGGCGTGCGAGATCGCTCCGGAGGGCGATGAACCTCTCCGAGCGGACGTAACCGTCGAGGTACGTGGCGACGTCCCGCAAGGCTTGCGACCCGAGCCGCGCCTGCGCCAACGCCTCGCTCAACGCGAGCACGGCGCCGACGTACGTCGACGCGCTCTCCAGCGCGAGCCGCTGGGCGCGACGTGGATGGCCCTTCGCCGGCGTGTGCCGCGCCCGCGCGCGCAGCCCGCCGAGGGCGCGGACGAACGCCTCGACCGCTTCGCGCAGCGCGCCGGTGGCCAGGTCGCGGAACACGTCCTGTCGGTAGGCGACGTCGGCCTCGCTCGTCAGTGGGACGCGGAAGCGGGAGCGCACGTCGCCGGCTCCCGCCTTGACGAGGGCGGCGAGGACGGGTTCGAGGTTCAGGTCGGCGAGAGAGGTCCGCACCCATGCCGGTTCGGCGATCGGTTCGGCGCCCGGGCGCTGGAGCACGCTGGGGAGGGCGACACCCACCTCGCCCCGGTCGGCCACGGTCATGGGCCACGCTATCAGAGCTCAGCGACCGGACGGGACGCCGGCGGCACGCGAGGACGACGGCGCGGCGATGGGTGCGCCGGGCGCGCCTACAATGCGCCATGTCTCAGGTCGCCATGCGCCTGTTCGGGCACCCGGAACTGCGCGCGGCCGGTCACCGCACCTTCCTGGCCGCCAACCAGCAGACTCAGTTCCTGGCTCACCTCGCGGTTCGCGCCGACTGGGTGGCACGCGACGAACTGATCTTCCTGTTCTGGCCCGACCGCGTCGACGCGGTCGGCCGGAGGTCTTTGCGCAAGCTGCTCCATGGGGCCCGGCGTGCCGTCGACGGCATCGAGGTCGAGGGTGACCGGGTGCGTTGGCGGGTGGCCACCGACCTGCAGGACCTCGGCGAAGCGCTCGACCGTGCCGACGTGCGCCACGCTCTCACCTTGGTCACCGGCACGCTCCTCGAGGGTCTCGACGTCAACGTCACCGCGCCGTTCGGAGAGTGGCTCGGGATCGAGCGGGTCAGGACGCAGAGCCGCTTGAGCGACGCCGTGGTGGCGCGTTGCCGCGAGCTGGAGCGAGCGTCGCCCGAGGAGGCTCTCGCCCTCGCCACGGCCCTCGAGACGCTCGATCCGATGGATGAGCGCGCGGTTCAGCAGAGCTTGCGGGCCCTGTCGCTGCTAGGGCGGAACGAGATGCTGGAAGCCACGTACCGGAGGTTCGCCGAGCGGCTCGAGGCCGAGGTCGGAGGCGAGCCGGCGGCCGCGACGCAGGCCCTGGTTCACGCCGCCGGCATCCGCGGTGACCGTGGGCGAACGGTCGATCGAACCCCGTCGCGACGGGCGGCCGTCCCCGTCGGCACGACGTCGTTCGTCGGACGAGGCCCCGAGCTGGCCCAACTCGAGGAGGGTCTGGCGGCCGCGCTGGCGGGCCACGGCGGGGTCGTGGCCCTGGAAGGAGAGGCAGGGGTCGGCAAGACCCGGTTGGTCGAGGAGTTCTTGGCGCACGTGCCCCCGGGTCTCGCGACGTTCACCGCTCGCTGCTACGAGCGCGACCTGAGCGCCCCGCTCGAGCCCGTCCGAACCGCGTTGGATGTCTGGGAGGAGGCGGGCCCCGTTCGCCACCCGGAAGACCTACGCTTCGGAACGGCGGAGCCTCGCGATCGTGGCAACGTCCTGCGCGGTCTGACGGCGAGGCTCGTGGCCGCGGCACGCGCAGGCACAGGAGCGGTCCTCTTCATCGACGACCTTCAGTGGGCCGACGCGGCCACGCTCGAGTTCCTCTCGTACGTTGGCAACCGGGTACGAGACGAACGGGTGCTCCTCGTGGTGAGTCACCGCCGCGAAGACCGCCGAGCCTTGGAGCGGTGGTCGGCGCAGCTCTCGGAGCATCGGGCGATCCGAACCGTGCACGTGGGTCGCTTCCACGGCGACCAAACCCGCACGCTGGTGGCGCATGTCTTCGACGGGGACGAGGACGAGCTGGCCCGGTTCGCTCGGTACGTCCACGGCGAGTCCGAGGGCAACCCCTTCTACGTTCTCGAGTACCTGCGCTGGTTGCGCGACAGCGGTGTCGTCGACTTCGATGGCTCGAGGCGCATCGACGCCACGAGCTGGGCCCGGATCGAGGGGATGAGCGTTCCGGAGTCCGTCCGTTCGCTGATCTGGTCTCGGTACCGCGCGCTCGAGGAACGGGCGCGGGACGCCCTCGATCTCGCGGCCGTCATCGGGCGCGGTTTCGACTTCGAGCTGCTTGAGCGCGTGTCCGAGCGTGAGCCGATGGACCTGTGGTCGACGCTCGAACCGCTCCTCGCGGCCGGCCTGCTCGTCGCACTGTCCGATGGCACGTACGCGTTCTCTCACGACAAGCTGCGCCAGACGATCTACGAGAGCTTGGGTCCTCCGGTTCGGAAGGTGCTGCATGCCCGCGTCGCCGCCGCGGTGGCCGGCGTCGCGGGGGGCGAAGCCGAGTTGGCCCACCACCTGTTGCGCGCCGAGAAGTGGGCGGAGGCGTACGCACCGCTCATGACGGCGGCCCAGAGCGCAGAGGCAGAGAGCGCCTGGGAGGTCGCACTCCAGGCCTACCACCGCGTGATCGCGCTGCTCGATCGTTTGGGGGAGATGGGTCGCCAGCGTTTCGAGGTGCTCCAGGCCGTCGAGCGCCTTCTCGAGTACATGGATCGGCGACCCGAGTGGATCGACACGATCGAACGTCTCTCGGTGCTGGCACGACGTCTGGCTGATCCGCGACTCGTGGCGGAGGCGGCGCTCAAGCGCATGGCGATGTCGACCGTACTGGGAGATCCGGTCGGGGCCCAGGAGGCGTTCGCCGAGGCCAACACCATCTTCATGGAGATCGGGGACGCTGCAGCCCAGGCGCGCGGCTATCGCGAGGTGGCGTACCACGCTTGGATCCACGGTGACTACGGGGCCGTGCTCGAAGCCAGTTTCGAGGCAGCGCGCATCTTCGAGGGGCTCGGACAGAGCCGGGCCTTGGCGGCGACGGCCGAGAACGTCTCCCATGCCTACCGCTGGCTCGGTGACGCCGTCGAGGCGTCTCGGTGGGGCGAGCGGGCCGCGTCGCTCTACGAGGAACGAGGGGACGTGCTCGCCGACTACATCAGGCTCGACCTACGCTCGTGGGTCCACATGCAGCGCGGCGAGCACGAGGCCGCCGCGGCGGTGCTCGAACGGATCTTGCCCATCTGCGTTCAGCTCGAGGACAAGCACCTCCACGTCGAGAAGCACATGAACCTCGGCAAGACCTACCTCGCGGTGGGTCGGATCCAGGACGCGCTCCAGCAGTTCGAGTCCGCGAGTCAGCTCGGTGCCGTCACCGGTGATCCGCGTCACGAGGGGTATCCGTTGATGAGCGCGGGCGCCGTGCACGAGCGGCTCGGCGACGGCGAAGCGGCGGCCAAGAGCTACGTCGACGCCGCGCGCCTCCTCGAGGCGTCGTACGCCATCACCGGTCGGAACGCGGACGAGGTCGGTCAAGCCGACGCGCTGACGATGCACGGCGCCGTCGCGCGGCGGAGGTTGGCGCGACCCGACCTGGCGCGTGCGAGCCTGACGATCGCACATCGCATCCTGCGTCGTATGGGCGATCCGGATCGGCTGAGTCGGGTGCAGATGGAGCTCGGGGCGCTGTACTGGAGCACCGGGGAGCTGCCTGCGGCCGCGGAAGCCTTCCGTGAGGCGATCGAGTTGGCGCAGCAGCACGGTGCGGCGGACCGGGAGATCGCCGGCTTGGCGAGCCTGGGGGTCGTGTACCGCGACCTCGGTTGGGTGGAGAAGAGCCTCGAGCTGGGACGCGCGGCGGTCGAGCGCAGCGAGCGTCGCGACGATCCGCTCGGGACGGCGATGCTGCTCGTGAGCGTCGCCGCGAGCTTTGAGGCGGCCGGAGAGACGGCGTCGGCCCGGGCGTCGCTCGAACGTGCGATCGCGCTCCGCGGTGGGGCCGGCGACACGGCGGGGGTCGCAGCGGCACGTGCGGTCCTCGCGAGATTGGCTTCCACGCCCGCTCTGGGAGCTGGGTGATCTATACTCGATTCTCGTTCGAGAGCGATCCACACGAACGCTAGAAGGACGTCGGCGTCCTTCTCCGGAGGCGGGCACGATGGCGACGTACTTGGTTCACCGAACGGTCGGACAGCTCTCCGAAGCTGAGATCGAAGCTGCGGCCCGCTCGAGCCACGCGGCCCTCGCGAGCATGTCGGGCATCCGCTGGATCCGCTCGTACTACTCGGCAGAAGAGGGCAAGATCTACTGCGAGTACGAGGCGCTGAACCTCGAACTCCTCATCGACCACGCTCGCCGCGCCGATATCCCGTTCGATGGTGCGACGATCGTGCGGGAGCTCGATCCCGAGATGTTCCGCTGAGCGATCGCTCGACGCCGCCGGGGATGCCCGTTCCCGGACCGGGAACGGCTCGTCAACGCCTCCGCTCCTAAGGTCGACGTCACCACGGGGTTCTCACAGCCCCGTCGGGTGTCGAGAGGAGCGATCATGTCCACCATCGAACGCACCCCGTCCACGATCCCACCGGGCAGCGTCCACACCGAGCCACAGGTGCCCGAGGACGCCGTGCTCGCGTTCCGCGAGAGCCTGCGTGGCGACCTGATCCGGCGGGGGGACGCCGAGTACGACGCGGCGCGCGCCCTCTACAACGCCATGATCGACAAGCACCCGTCCTTCATCGCCCGCTGTGAGGACGTTGCCGACGTCGTCACGACCGTCGCGTTCGCTCGCGATCAGGGCCTGCCGCTCGCCGTCCGCGGCGGAGGCCACAACGGCGGTGGCTTGGGGAGCGTCGACGACGGTGTGCTCCTCGATCTGTCGGGCCTGAACGGGGTGCGGATCGACGCTGGTGCGCGCACCGCGCGCGTCGAAGGGGGCGCGACGTGGGGCAAGGTCGACCACGCCGCGCACGCCTTCGGTCTCGCGGTCCCCAGCGGCATCATCTCGACGACGGGCGTCGGGGGCCTGACCCTCGGCGGCGGGTTGGGACACCTGACACGACGCCACGGTTTGACCATCGACAACCTCCTGGAGGTGGACGTGGTGCTGGCCGACGGCCGCCTGGTCACCGCCAACGCGGACGAGCACGAGGACCTCTACTGGGCGGTCCGCGGGGGCGGCGGCAACTTCGGCGTCGTGACCTCGTTCCTGTTCCGGCTGCACCCGGTCGCCGGCGTCGTCGGCGGCCCCACCTTCTGGGCGCTCGAGGACGCGGCCGATGTCATGCGCTGGTACCGGGATTTCATCCGCCAGGCGCCCCGTGACCTCACGGGCTTCTTCGCGTTCCTCACGGTGCCCCCTGGTCCGCCGTTCCCGGAAGCCCTCCACGGACGGAAGGTGTGTGGGATCGTGTGGTGCTACGCCGGTCCGCCCGAGCGCGCCGACGAGATCTTCGCACCGGTGATCGCGTTCGGGACGCCGCTCATGCACGGCGTCGGGCCCATGCCCTTCCCAGCCCTCCAGAGCGCGTTCGACGGGCTCTACCCGGCGGGCCATCAGTGGTACTGGCGCGCGGACTTCTTCGACGAGCTGTCGGATGCGGCGATCGAGGCCCACGTCGCACACGGTTCGGCCATGCCGACGATGCAGTCGTCGATGCACCTCTACCCGATCGACGGGGCGGCCCACGACGTCGCCAACGACGCGACGCCCTGGAGCTATCGCTCCGCGAACTGGGCTCAAGTCGTGATCGGGGTCGATCCCGATCCCGCCAACGCTGCGGTCATCGAGGCCTGGACGAAGGCCTACCACGACGCGCTCCACCCGCACTCGGCCGGTGGCGCGTACGTCAACATGATGATGGACGAGGGCCAGGAGCGGGTGCGGGCCAGCTACCGCGACAACTACCCGCGGCTGGCACGGGTCAAAGCGACGTACGACCCCCACAACCTGTTCAGCGTCAACCAGAACATCGTGCCGGAGCACGACCGGTGACCACGGTGTGCTCGCCCTAGGCGCTCATGAGGCCGGCGCGGTCAGGCGGGGAGGGCCAATTGCGGCCCTCCCCGCGCGTTCGGTCGTCGACCCGCTCGGTTCGATCGGCACCCGCGTCCGACCGACCGCGCGGCGTCAGAACAGGACCGTGACGCCCAACGCCAACATGACGAAGAAGATGATGGCGAGGACCAAGAAGATGCCGAAGAGCCAGCGCGCGGCGGTCGCGGCGCCGGCGGCCACGCCGCTGAACCCGAGCAGGCCGGCGACGACGGCGATGATGAGGGCCGCGATCGCGAGTTCGAGGATTCCCATGTTTCTCACCTCCGGCACCACGTTACGGGCGGCTTCCTCCCGGGCGTACCGCAGCTATCACAGGTCCTGAACGGGCGGCGACCGGCGGACGCCCGGCTTCACCGCTCCGAACGCGGCGAAGAGAGCGACCTTGTGGAGCACCTCGATCCGTTCGAAACCCACGGCACGGAGCAGGTCGAGCTGCTCGACCAGCGGTCGCGGCGAGTCCTCGCGCTCGACGTACGCGAACACCTCATCGCGGTAGCGCTCGCCCTTCAGCCCGACCAGGTACGCCCCGTACCGCTCCCACATGAGCGCTTGAACGTGGGGGTCGCCGTGGGCGATCAGGTCGACGATCCAGAGGGAGCCGCCGGGCGTGAGCCAGCGGAAGCAGGCGTCGAAGACGCGGCGCCACTCCGAGGCCTCGCGCAGGTGGTGGAAGACCGCGGCGGCCAGCACCACGTCGAACGACGACGTCGCCAGGTCCACGTCGCGGACGTCGGCTTGGAGCGTGGTCACCCTCCCCGAGGTGGCGGCGCCGACCCGTTCGGCGGCGCGTTCGAGCATCGGCGCGCTCAGGTCGATGAGGGTGACGTCGAGGTCGGGCAGACGCTCGAGCAGCGCCAGGCTGTAGTTGCCAGCGCCGCAGCCGATGTCGAGCACGTGCCGCGCGCGCGGGTCGATGGCGGCGGCGGCGTCGGTGACGAGGTCGAGTGAGAGCCTCGCGTCCATGGTGGCGGTCTGGCCCGTCGTGACGTCGGCGAAGCGCTCGACGTCGGCGTCGAAACGGCGTCGGATCTCGTCGACGGTCGATTTGGGGGTGCGGGCGCCCGGGTCGGTCATCCGGGAGTCTACCGTTCCGCTTCCCGGAGCCGACCGCTATGCTGCGTGCATGGGCCTCGAAAGCGAAGGGTGTCGCAGGGGAAGCGTTCGCGCCCGTCGGTCTCGGCGCGCGCCGTTCAGGTCGAGGATCGTCGCTGTCGTCGTGGCGCTCCTGCTCGGGGCGGTCGAAGCCCAAGCGCCGGTCACCGAGGTGCGGCTGTTCGTGCCCTCCGACAGGGGCCAGGTCCTGTCCGGCTTGAGCGTGGCCACGGAACGGAGCGGCGCCTGTTTCGCGCGGTCGCTGGCGGACTCCGAGCGACCGGACGCCTACCGTTGCAGCACCGACGATTCGATCCACGATCCGTGTTTCCTCGACCCGGTCCGCGTCGACGCGGTCGTCTGCGCGGGCGCGCCGTTCGCGGCCGACGTGGTGGTCGTGAGGCTGAGCGAACCGCTCCCGGCCCCGCTCGCGGCCCACGCCTACGACCTCGACCTGCAGCGGGGTCGTCCGTGGGCGCTCGAGCTCGCGGACGGTCGGCGGTGCACCATCCTGACCGGCGCCACCGCGCTGGTCGCGGGGATGCGCGTGGACTACGGCTGCGACGACGGCGCCTCGCTCGTCGGCCCCATCGACCGCAGCGCCGCGCGCTGGCGGGTGTTCGTCGGGTCGCCCGAGCTAGGCCCGGTCTACGAGCACGTGCCCGTGGCCGTCGCCTGGTTCTGAGGCGATCGCCTCCAGGTCGAAGATCTTGCCCGGGTTCATGATCCCGTTCGGGTCCCAGGCCCGCTTGATCGCGCGCATGAGCTCGATCTCGACCGGGTCGGTGACGGCGCCGAGGAACGCTTTGCGCTTGAGGCCGATGCCGTGCTCGCCGCTGATCTTACCGCCGAGCGCGTGCGTGACGGCGTAGAGCTCGCGCAGGCAGGCGTCCTTGTTCGTGTGCCAAGTGGCCAGGTCCATCTCCGGGTCCTTGACGAGCGTGGCGTGCAGGTTGCCGTCGCCGGCGTGGCCGTAACAGGGGATCTGCATCCCGTAGACGGCGCTCAGTCGTTCGAGTTCGGGCAGGACGTCGGGGATGCGCGCGACGGGAACCACGATGTCCTCGAGGCTCTGCACCGGGCTCGTGACCTTGAAGGCCTCGGCGATGTTGCGGCGCACGCTCCAGATCCGTTCGATCGTGGTCCGGTCCTCGGCGACGTACACCTCGAGCGCGCCGTGCTTCTCGCACAGGTCACCGATCGCGAACAGCTCCGCTTCGACGCGAGCGGCGTCGTGACCGTCGACCTCGATGAGGAGCATGGCGCCCGCGCCCTCGTACGGCAGCGTCTCGTTGAGGTACGCGCAGCTCGTTCCGAACGAGAGTCGGTCCATGAACTCGATGCCGGTCGGCACGTAGCCTTGGCCCAAGATGAGCGGGACCGCGTCGATCGCCTCGCGGGCGCTGGCGAACAGCACCAACAGGTCCGAGGCCGCCTTGGGATAGGCGATGAGCCGGATGATGGCCTTGGTCACGATGCCGAGCGTCCCTTCGGAGCCGACGACCAGCGCCTTGAGGTCGTAACCGGAGACGTCCTTGGCCAGCTTGCCGCCGAGCCACACGACGTCGCCGGTGGGTGTCACGAGCTCGAGCCCGAGCACGTAGCGCCCGGTGACCCCGTACTTGACCGCCTTGCCGCCACCGGCGTTCTCGGCGATGTTGCCGCCGATGAAGCACGTCTCGACGCTCATCGGGTACCCGGCGAAGAAGAGACCTTCCGCCTGGACCAGGTGCGCGAGGTCGTTGGTCACCATGCCCGCTTCGACGGTGATCGTCATGTTCGCCTTGTCGAACTCGACCACGCGGTCCATGCGTTCGACCGAGAGCACGATGCCGCCGAGCGACGGGATGGCGCCGCCCGAAAGGCCCGAACCGGCTCCACGCGGCGTGATCGGGATGCGTTCGCGGTTGGCGAGCCGCACGATGGCGGCCACCTGCGCCGTCGTCGTGGGCAGCACGGCGACCTCGGGCAGGTGCGCGTACTCGTCGATGCTGGTCTCGTCGTGGGCGTACGCCTCGAGACGCTCCTCGTCGACCAGGACCGCTTTGTCGCCCACGATGTCGCGGAGCGCCGCCACGATCGCGGGGGTCACCGGTGGCTGCCTCATGCCGCACCTTCCCCATGCCGTTCGTCCAGACGCCGACGCAGCTCGCGCAGCACGTCGAAGAGGTCGCCGACGACGCCGAAGTCGGCGACCTTGTGCAGGCTCGCGTCCGGGTCGCTGTTGATGCTCACGATCGTCTCGCTCGTCTTGATGCCCGCCAGGTGCTGGATGGCGCCCGAGATGCCGGCGCCGATGTAGAGCTTGGGCGAGATCGTCTTGCCCGACAAACCGACCTGGTGCGGGTAGCCGAGCCAGCCCCGGTCCACCGCGTCGCGGGTGGCACCGACCGCGCCGCCGAGCTCGTCGGCGATCGCCCGGAGCAGGTCGAACCCCTCGGCCTTCTTCATGCCGCGGCCGCCGGCCACCACCACGTCGGCCTCCTCGAGGTTGACGAAGTCCTCGACGTCGGCGCGGTAGCCGACGACGCGCACCCGGTCGTCCACCAGCCAATCGTCGAGCGGCACGGCGATGACCTTGCCCAGCCGTGAGGTGTCGGCCGGCAAGGGGCGGCTCGACTTGGGCCGCACGGTGGCCATCTGGGGTCGTCGGTCGGGCGTCTTGATCGTGGCCATGATGTTGCCGCCGATCGCGGGCCGCGTCTGCAGCAGGTTGCCGGTCCCATCCTCGATGTCGAGCTCGGTGCAGTCGGCGGTGAGGCCGGTGTGGACGCGGACGGCCACGTGGGGCATCAGCGTGCGGCCCGTCGAGGTCGCGGCCGCCAGGAGCACGCTCGGTCGGTAGGTCTTGATCAGGTGCACGAGTAGGTGACTGTAGGTCTCGCACACGAAGCGCGCCAGCCGCGGGTCTTGGATGGCGTAGACCTCGTCGGCGCCGTGGTGCACGAGGGACTCGAGCTGCGCGTCGTCCACGCCGTCGCCGATGACGACGGACGCCAGCTTGGTGTCGAGCGCGTCGGCCAAGCGGCGGCCGCGGCTCAGCAGCTCGAAGGAAACGGCCTTGAGCCGTCCTTCGTGTTGTTCCGCGAGCGTCCAGACGAAGCTCACGGCCGGCCGCCGTTCGGCAGCAGGTCGCGGGCCTCGAGGAAGGTCAGCAACTGGTCGACGGCGACGGCGACCGCGTCCGCGTCCCTGGCCTGCACGACCGTGCCGCCGCGGGTGACCTTGGGCGTCGACACCTTGACCACCTTGGTGGGCGATCCCTTGAGGCCGATGAAGGTCGGATCGAGGTCGAGGTCCACGGCCGTGAACAGCGGGATCTCGGCCGCCTTGGCGCGCTTCTTGCCGCGCAGGGTGGGGAGGCGGGGCGCCGCGATCTCCTTGACGACGGTCAGCAGCGCCGGCAGCGGCACGTCCAGGACCTGGTACCCCTCCTCGACCAGGCGCTCGACGGTCAGACGGCCGGTGGTGGGCGAACCGGCGGTGATGGCGGCGACGTACGTCACGAGCGGCACGTCGAGCCACGCCGCGATGCCCGGCCCCACCTGGCCCGTGTCGCCGTCGGTGGCGCGCTCGCCGGCCACGATCAGGTCGAAGTGCCCGAGCTTCTTGATCGCCTGGGAGAGCGTGTAGGACGTGGCCCAGCTGTCGGAACCGGCGAACGCGCGGTCGGAGACGAGCACGCCCGCGTCGCAGCCCATGGCGATCGCCTCACGGAGGGCCTTCTCGGCGCCCTTGGGGCCCATGGACAGCGCCGTCACGATGCCGCCGTGCTCTTGCGCGAGCCGGATGGCGGTCTCGATGGCGTAGAGGTCGAGTGGGTTCACGACCGTCTCGACGCCGTCGCGGATCATGGTCCCCGTCTTGGGGTCCATCTTCACCTTGCTGGTCTCGGGCACCTGCTTGATCGGGACGATGATGTCCACGCAACGCCTCCCGCGGCCGGCCTCCCCGGCGAGGTCGCGACACGTATGTCGTCCACCATGGTACGGCCGGTGTCCCGGGACGAACCGCGCGGCCCCCGGGAAACCCGGGAGCCGCGAACGCGTCGAAGGGACGCCTCGACCTCAGTGGCGGCCGGGCCTGCGGCCCCGCAGGAACGGTCGTTCGGCGGTCGCCGTCAGGTCGACCACACGCTCGGTGGGGGGCGTGGTCACGACCACGACGTCGGCTTCGGCCGCGGCTTCGGCGAACGCTTGGCGGAAGCCGATGGCGCTGCTCTCGCCGTAGGTGAACGACAGGTTCGCGAGCTCGGCCGCGCCCTCGGCGGGGTCGCCGGCGTAGAAGACGGCGCGGACGACGTCGCCGGTCTCGAGGCCCACGAGGCGTGGCGCGAAGCCGAGGGCGTCGTCCCGTCCGCCGCGAAGGACGCGCTCGTCGGCCTGGTCCGACGCCTCGGGCAGGTCGATCGTGCGCGTCTGCTCGCCGACCTCGATCCGCAAGAAGGCGGCGTCCTCGCGGGCGTCGGCGAGCGCTTCGGCGAAGGCGACCTCGCTGTCCTCGCCGACCGTGAGGGTGAGGGTCTGGGTGGGCGTGACGCCATCGGCCGGCTCGGCGTCGTAGACCTGGACGGTGACGCGTCGTGCCCAACGCGAGTCGGCGGCCGACCGCCAACCCCAGGTGCCCGTCTCCCAAGGGGCCACCGCGGGCGACGTCGAACGGTCGTTCGATGCCGGGATGCGCCCCTCGGCCCAGGCGTGCGTGCGCTTCGGTCGCCATGCGGCCCTGAGCGCCAGCGGTGGCGGCGACGAGCAGGCCGCCGGTCAAGATCGTGGTGAGGATGGTTCGCTTCGTGAGCATGCGGGTGCCTCCATCGGCGCCCCAGGACCCGGGGTTCGCCGAACCCGAGCATGGGCCACGCGGATGGCCGATCGGTTCGCCGTCCATGTGGGGTTCGTTTGGATCGGGCAGCCCGGACGCGAGCTACGCGCGCCGCAGGGGCAGGCGCACGACGAAGTCGGCGCCTCCCTGGTGGTCGTGCACGCTGACGCGGCCCCCGTGGAGGGTCACGAGGGTGCGGACGATCGCGAGGCCCAGGCCGCTGCCGCTCGGTCCGCGCGTGTCGCGCCTTCGGCCCTGGACGAAGCGGTCGAAGATCGTCTCGCGCTCGTCCTCGGTCACGCCGGGTCCCTGGTCGCGCACGTGCAGGAGGGCGTCGGCGCCGTCGACCTCGAGGATCACCTCGACCCGGCCGCCCGCCGGCGTCACCTTGGCCGCGTTGTCGATCAGGTTGGCCAGCACCTGCCGCAGCCGCTGCGGGTCCGCGTCGACGACGACCGGGCCCAGCGGCACCCGGGCTTCGAGATCGACCCCGCGCCCGCGCGTCACGTCGGCGTGCGCTTCGACGGACCGGCGGGTCCAGTCCGAGAGGTCGAGGGGGACGAGCGCCAACGACAGCTGGCCCGCGTCCGCGAGCGACAGGAGCCGTAGGTCGTCGACCAGCCGAGCGAGCAGGTCCCCGTAGCCCCGCAGCAGCGCCGCCTCGGCCGCGTCGAACGGCACCAGGCCGTCCTCGAGCGCTTCGAGCCGGAGGCTGAGCGCCGCCAGCGGCGTACGCAGTTCGTGGGCGATGTCGGCGATCATCGCGCGCCGCTCGCCTTCGTAGCGCTCGAGCGACGCCGCCATGGCGTTGAAGTCGCGCGCCAGCGCGCGCGTCTCCTGCGGGTCGGCCTCGCCGGGGGGCGCCACGCGGGCCGAGAGCTCGCCGAGCGCCACGCGGGCGGACGCGCGCGACACGGCCTCGATCGGGCGCGCGATGCTGCGCGAGAGCCACCACGACAACGCAGCGCCCACCAGCAGGGCGACCGCAACGCCGATCAGCACGGCGCTGCGCTGCGTGGCACGGAAGTCGGCGAGGAGCGCGAACAGCCGGGCGTTCTCGACGCGCACCGACGCCCCGTTCACGCCGGCGTCCGCTGCCGGACCGTCGAGCACGTCGCGCCATCGATCGCGCACCCCGTCGGTCGTCCGCCGCACGAGCGGCGAACGGAAGAGGGTGGGCGGCGCCGTGCGTTCCACCACCTGAGCACGGAAGTCCGCCGGCAAGCGCGCGAGCGTCGAGCGCTCGGCGACGAGTTGGGCGATCGGCACGGCCGTCAGCGCGACGACGGCGACGATCGACATGGCCCACAGCAGCCGCGTGCTCAGGCGGTTCACGGGGGCTCGGCCAGGGCGTACCCGATGCCGCGGACGGTCTCGATCATGGGCTCCGCGCCCGCTTCCCGCAGCTTGCGTCGGAGGTTGGTGACGTGGATGTCGACGGCCCGGTCGAGGCCGTCGCCCTCGGGCAGCGCGGCGTCGTAGAGCTCGCCGCGGCCGATGGCACGCCCGGGTGTGCGCGCCAGGTGTTGGAGCAGCTTGAACTCGCCGGGCGTGAGGTCGAGGGGCCGGCCGTTCACGCGCGCGCGTCCCCGGTACGCGTCCACCTCCAGCGGTCCGACCCGCAGCACCTCGATCGCGTGGGGCGCAGGGGGCGGACGCGTCGGAGCACCACCTTGACCCGTGCCAGGAGCTTGCGGGCGCTGACCGGCTTGACCAGGTAGTCCTCGGCCCCGAGCCCCAGCCCGAGCAGTTCGTCGACCTCTTCGGAACGCCCGGTCAGGATCACGACCGGCACGTCGGACGCGGCCCGGATGACGCGCAGCACCTCCAGGCCGTCGAGCTTCGGCAGCCCCAGGTCGAGCAGGACCAGGTCGGGGCGAGCACCCCGGAAGAGCGTCAACGCCTGCTCGCCGTCGAACGCGCGCTCGGTGCGGAAGCCGTCGTTGCGCAGGTAGAGCTCGATCGTCTGGGCGAGCGTCCGATCGTCCTCGACCACCAAGACGAGGAGGCCGCCGAGGCCGACCGGCTCGAGCTCCGGCCTCATGCGCCTGGCCCCGGCCGGACCGTTCGCGTTCCCGACGTCACCCACGCCTGCTCCACGGCCCCAGCCTACGTCGCGGACGTTTGCGCTTCGTTCGGGCACCGCCGGCGCGAGCACGGCGGCCACCCACGACGAGCGCGAGACGTCACGGCGCGAAGGGGGCGGATGTGGTGAGCTTCGGAACGAGCACGGCGACGTCGTGCGCCCAAGAACCGCGCCACGCGGTGCCGGCCGGGAGGCAGCGTGCGGATCACGCTCGAGCGGTACATCGACACGAGCACGCCCGACCTCTGGGCTCCCCGGGGGGTGGGGGCGCCGTCCGCTGGCGGACCGTCCCGTGGGTCGGGCCGGCGCGCATGACCTCGCAAGAGTCCGTTCTGTCCGCGCTCCACGAGCGCCAGAGCCGCGTCGTGCGAGGTTTCCTGTGGTCGCTGTTCGCGATCGTCGCGGCGACGTTGGTCCTCACCCTCGTGCTCATCGGCCCCGCGGACGTCGCGGCGACGGCGATCGTGCCGAACCTGGCGTTCTTGGGCGTGATCGGCGTCTCGCTCGGTCTCGTGCATCGGCGCCAGACCGGGTTGGCACTCGCGGTCGTGGTCGTCCTGATCCTTCTCAGCGTGACCGCGACGGTCACGTTCGTCGGGACCGACGTCGCCGGGACGGCGCTGGCCATCCTGTTCATCCCCGTCGTCCTCATGGGCCTCCTGCAGGGCCGCAGGGCGCTCTACGCCACCGGCCTCGCGTGTATCGGCATCACCCTGTTGCCGCCCATCCTCCGAACCCTGGGTGCGTTGCCGCCGCGTCCCGACGGTGAGATCCCCTGGGTCACGACCGGGCAGTACGCCATCGTGCTGACCACCGTGGTCTTCTTCCTCGACCGCTTCGGCAGCGCGCTGAACGACGCCTTGCGGACCGCGGTGGAGCGGGAGGTCGCCCTCGCGCGCGAGGTCGCCGTCCACCAGGAGACGGAGGCGCAGCTGCGCGAAGCGCGTTCGTTCCACGACGTGATCATCGACGCCGTGCCGGGCATGTTCTACCTGGTGTCCGAGGACGGCACGACCGTGCAGTGGAACCGGCGCTTCGCGCGTGACCTGGGGTACGACGACGACGAGATCGAAGGGATGCAGCCGGCGGAGCTCTTCCCGGACCTGACGCGAGAAGACCATGCGGCGGTGCGAGCCCAAACGCTCCGTGACGGTCCCAGGACGATCGAAGCGCAGGTGGCCACGAAGGCCGGACGCCGGCTGCCGCATCTCGTCACGGCGACGCCCGTCCGCCTGGGCGACGAGCGCTACGTCGCCGGCGTCGCGATCGACGTGAGCGAGCTGGCTGCGGCGCAGGACGAGATCTCGCGCCTCAACGCCGACCTGGTCGGTCAGATCGACCACATCAGCGCCCTGCGCGAGATCGACCAGGCCATCATCCGCGGCCACGACCTCGGGCGCACCCTGGCCGTGATCCTCGACCGCGTGATGGGGCAGCTCGGGATGGACGCCGGGCGCGTCTTGGCGTACTCCCGACACGACGGGCTGCTGCGGTGCGTCTCGCAACGTGGTTTCTTCGCGCCGGCGCCACCCACGCTCGCGCTCCGCCTCGGCGAGGGTGCCGCGGGTCGGACCGCGATGGCGCGGACCACGACCATCCTGCGCGACGCGGCCGAGCTGCGCCGCGGCTTCGAGCGTGTGCACTCGATCGCCGACGAGGGGTTCACCGCCTACGTCGGAGCGCCGCTCGTCGCGCGCGGCGAGCTCCACGGGGTCCTCGAGCTCTTCTCGCGCGCGCCGTTCGATCCCACCCCGGCCTGGCAGGCGTCGGTCGAAGGGCTCGCGACGCAGGTGGCCATCGCGCTCCACAGCGCGTCGGTGCTCGAGGACCTGTCCCGATCGAACGACGAGTTGCGTTTGGCGTACGACACGACGATCGAGGGTTGGGCGCGCGCGCTCGACCTGCGCGACCACGAGACCGAAGGTCACAGCCGACGGGTCACCGACATGACGCTCGCCCTCGCCGAAGCCTGCGGGGTCGACGAGGACCCCGTCCAGATCCGGCGCGGTGCGCTGCTCCACGACATCGGCAAGATGGGCGTGCCGGACGCGATCCTGCTCAAGCCGGCCGCGCTCACGCCCGAGGAGTGGGCGGTCATGCGGCAGCACCCCGTCCTGGCGTTCGAGTTGCTGTCGCCGATCGCGTTCCTCGGCCCCGCCATCGACATCCCGTACGCCCACCACGAGCGTTGGGACGGCGCCGGTTACCCCCGAGGGCTCGCGGGTGAGCAGATCCCCGTGTGCGCACGCGTCTTCGCGGTCGCCGACGTCTTCGACGCGTTGACGTCCGATCGACCGTACCGCCCGGCGTGGACGCGCGAGCGGGCGCTCGAGCACATCCGCGCCGGAGCGGGCTCGCACTTCGATCCGGAGGTGGCGTCGGTGTTCGTCTCGATGCTGGAAGGCGGCGACCGCCGGCCGGCGCGGTAGGAGACCGCGATGGGTGCGTCGGTGCTGCGGTCGTCGCGCGCACGTCCGGGCCGATGCACGCGCTCGGCGGTCCGCGGGGCATGCTCGACACCATGCGACGCTTCGTCCGACGCTCCTCGGTGTGGATCGCGCTCGTCCTCGCGGCCGCCGCCCACGCCCAGCCGCTCGTGTCTCTGCCGGTCGAGGACGTCCTGGCGGGTCCCATCGAGCTCAGCGACGTCACCAGCGCGTCCGCAGCCCTGGAGATCACCAGCACGATCGACCTCGCGTGCGTCCTCGTGTTCGGTACCGACGAGGGATTCGGGAACCTGGCGCTCGACGTCGACATGGGCGCGGGCGCGCATCGCGATCACCGCGTCCTCTTGCGCGGGCTCGAGCCCGACACCGAGTACGTGTACCGGCTGCAGGGGAGCGATCCGCAGGGCAACTTCTACGCCAGCGAGGTGATGCGCTTCCGGACCGCGGCCGCGCCGGAGGGCGAGGCGTCGCTCGGCGTCGACGTCGCCACGCTCGAGGCCGGGGCCGAGGTCGTCGACGCGAGCAGCGAGTTCGGGGGTGGGTTCGCGGCCGACCACGCGATCGACGGTGAGGCGACGAGCGAGTGGTCGTCGCGCGGCGACGGCAACGAGGCCTTCATCACCGTGCGCCTCGCCGAACCCGTCGACGTCACCGGCTTCGGCTTGTGGACGCGCACGATGGGGAGCACCGCGCAGATCCAGCGCTTCGAGGTCGTGAACGAGGATGGCGACGTGTTCGGCCCGTTCGACGTACCCGACGCCGCGCGGGAGCACAGGTTCCCGGCCGAGGGTCGCGGGCAGGAGTTCACGTTCCGCGTGCTGGCGTCGACCGGCGGCAACACGGGCGCCGTCGAAGTGGCCGTGTACGCGCAGCCGGAATGAGGCCGTGCGTGCGGGTGGGGTGACGACGCGGCGCGGTCGGCGCATGATGGGACGCATGCCCACCGACGCGACCGTGCCCACCGACGCGCTCCTGCGCCCGTTCCTCTTCATCCTCGACGAGTTCGCGGGCCATCCGCCCAAGACGACCCCCGGCAACGCCTGCCTCGACCGGGACACCGGCTGGAAGCAGACCTTGGCGGCCATCGATGCGGCTGCCGCTTCGCGACCGATCGTCCCCGGCGGGACCAGCATCGCCGCCCAGACGGCGCACACGGCGTACTACGTCGAGCTGGTCGAGGCGGAGCTGCGCGGCGAGGAGCTGGCGTCCGATTGGCCCGGCAGCTTCGAGCCGGCCTCGGTCGACGAGGCGGGCTGGCGGGCGCTGCAGGACCGCTTGCAGGCGAGCGTCGAACGCTTCCGGTCGCTGGTCACCAGCGGGACCGCGTGGGACGAGCGCCGCTTGGGCGACGCCCTCGGCGCGCTGGCCCACACCGCCTACCACCTGGGGGCCGTGCGCCAGATGGTGCGCGTCGCCGGCGCCCCGCTCGCATCGTCGTCGTGACGCCCTCGCGCCGCGTTCGGAACGGAGGTGGGGCCTCGTGGACACCACGGAACTGACGATCACCACCGGCTCGAGCCGCGCGGTGGTGGACCTGACGCCGCGCGCGAGCGACTTCGTCCGCGGCCGTGGCGACGGCCTGCTGTCCGTCTTCGTGCCCCACGCCACCGCTGGGCTCGCGATCATGGAA
This sequence comes from uncultured Trueperaceae bacterium, assembly GCA_963839375.1. GTDB lineage: Bacteria > Deinococcota > Deinococci > Deinococcales > Trueperaceae > JAABTL01. Next base: position 145,985 of record CAWIUY010000011.1, read on the forward strand.
CTGGGGGCGCGCAGCGACCAGGACCTGCTGAAGGCGATCGACGACCTGCTCCCCGCCGCCGAGGGCGCCTGGGCGCATCGCCACGGCAGCGCCGGGCACGGTCGCGACCACGTGGTCCCGGCCTTCGTCGCGCCGAGCCTGGTCGTCCCCGTGATCGGTGGGGCGCTGACGCTGGGCACGTGGCAGTCGATCGCCCTGGTGGACACCAACGTCGACAACCCGACGCGCACGGTGCGGTTGAGCTTCCTCGCCGGTTGACCGAACCGGCCCGACGCCGGCCGCGACCGCCGTGAACCTGGTCCCCGAGCGCGTTCGCGACCGGCCTCGTCCGCTACACTCCCGCATGCGTCCTCGAGCCGTGATCGTGACCGGCCGTTCGTGACCGAGCGAGCGGCGCCCCAAGGGCTCGAGCGCACCGTGTTGCTGACCGGCGCGACCGGTTTCGTCGGTGGCGCGGTCCGACCGGCCCTCACGGCGGCCGGCTGGAGCGTCCGGAGCCTCACCCGCGACGCCGATCGCGCCCGATCGAGGGAGCCCGACCACGCCTGGGTCCGGGGCGACGTGGGCGACCGTGCGTCGATGGCCCGCGCCCTCCATGGCGTGGACGCGGCCCTGTACCTGGTCCACGGCATCGGCGAGGGACCGGGTTTCCACGAACGAGAGGTCGAGGCCGCCACCGGCTTCGCCACCGTCGCCGCCGAGGCCGGTGTCGGACGGATCGTCTACCTGGGCGGCGTGGCGCCGACGGGACCGGGCTCCGAACACCTTCGCAGCCGGGTCGAGGTCGGTGAGGCGTTGCGTGCCGGCCGCGTCCCCACGATCGAGTTGCGCGCCAGCATGATCGTGGGCCACGGCAGCCTCAGTTGGCTCATCGTGCGCGACCTGGCGGCGCGGCTGCCGGTCATGATCCTGCCGCGCTGGCTGCGCTCGCGGACGCAGCCGGTGGCGATCGGCGACGTCGTCGTCGCGCTCGTGCGCGCGCTCGACCTACCGATCGACGCGAACGTGTGGTTCGACGTGCCGGGACCCGAGACGCTCTCCGGCAAGGAGATCCTCGACCGCACGGCGGTGCTCATGGGGTTGGGCGCGCCGCGGAGCGTCGACGTCCCGTTCCTGAGCCCACGCTTGTCCTCGCTGTGGATCCGCCTGGTGACGCGCGCCGACTGGCCGGTCGCCCGCGAGGTCGTGATCGGCCTCACCGAGGACCTGCTGGCGGAGGACGACGCCTTCTGGGCGCGGATCGATCACCCGCGGAGGGCGAGCTTCGACGAGGCAGCGCGCCGGGCGCTGGCGGCCGAGCGGGGCGGGCGACCCGCTCGCGGACCGTGGGCGCTCGTCGAGCGCGCACGCGGGGTGGCGCCGAGCGAGCACGATGGCTGAGGCGCGAGCGATCGGGCGGGATCGACCGTGGCTGGCGCTCGCATGCGTGATGGCGTGGCTCGCCGCGGCGTTCGCCGCGCCGACCATCGGCATCTGGTGGGCCGTCGGCGGCGCGGCGATCGTCCTCGGTGGCTGGGTGGCCGTCGTCGCCGGTGTCGACCTCCGCCCCCTCCTGCGGCCGGTCCCGCGCCTGTGGGCGATCGGGCTGGCGGCGGGCGCGGTGAGCATCGCGGCCTCGTACGTGCTCTACCCGGTGTTGGTCGAACTGGCCCCGTGGGCCACGCTCGAGACCGAACTGCTCTACGCCGCCTTCCGAGCGCCGTCGGTGCTCGGTGCCGCGATCGTGCTGGTGCCGGTGATCCTGGGCGAGGAGCTCGTCTGGCGCGGCGTCGTCCAGTCGACCCTGGCCCGCCGTCTGGGCACGTGGGGCGGGGCGGTCGCCGCGGGGACGCTCTACGCGCTCGCGAGCATCGCCATCGGTTCGCCCCTGCTCGTGCTGATCTCGTGGGTGCTCGGGTTGGTGTGGAGCCTGCTGCGCGCGTGGACCGGGAGCCTGGTGCCGACGCTCGTCGCCCACGTCCTGTGGAACGCGGTCGTGCTGTTGTGGTTGCCGTTCGACGTGGTGTGACCGGGTCAGGCCGCCGGCACCTCGTAGACCGCGTCCCAGAAGCGCGCGAACGTGCGCCCCACGGCGGGCGTCTCGACCGTGTGTTGCGTGAAGACGAGGCCGATCTGGTCGCGTGACGGATCGATCCACGCCATCGTGCCGTAGCCCCCGGCCCAGCCGAAGCCGCGGGGGAGCGTCTTCACGGTCGGGTCTTGCGGTACGACCGCGACCCCGAACCCCCAGCCTGCGTCGGGACCGACGAACGTCTGCGCCTCGTCGCGTTGGCCGGGCGTCAGCTGATCGGTCGCGAGCGCCGTCAAGGACGCGGTCGACACGATGCGTTCACCCCCCGCTCGGCCGCCGTCCAGCAGCATCCGGCAGAACGCCAGGTAATCGACGGCCGTTCCGACCAGCCCCGTGGCTCCGGACTCGAACGCGGCGGGTCGTGTCACGCGCGCGACGTCGTCGACCGCCACCGGGCGCCCTTCGCCACGCTCGTAGGCGTAGAGGGTGGCGAGCCGCGCGACCTCGCTCGACGCGATGGAGAACGCCGTATCGCGCATCCCGAGCGGCTCGAAGAGTCTTTCGCGGAGGAAGCGGCCGAACGGGCGCGCCGCGGCGCGCGCGATCAGGACCGCCAGGATGTCGAAACTGCTGTGGTAGAGCCAGCCTTCGCCCGGTTCGCGGGCGAGCGGGAGGGCGCCGAACCGGCGCATCACGTCGTCGGCGGGCGCCTCCGGTTGCCACGGTCCCGGCGCGATGCCTGCGTCGGCCATCGCCCGTTCGATGGGACGCCGCGTGCCCATCGGCAGCACGATCCCGTACCCCGCACGGCAGGTGAGCAGGTCGCGCAAGGTGATCGGCCTCGGCGCCGGGTACGTGTCGTCGAGGGCAGCGCCGACGGTCCTCAGCACTCGCCGGTCGGCGAGCTCCGGCAGCCACGGGTCCACGGGTTCGTCCAGGTTCAGCACGTGCTCGTCGACGAGGATCAGCGCTGCGACCGCGGCGATGGGCTTCGTGAGCGAGGCGAGTCGAAAGACCGTCTCGGGCTGCATCGCCCCCCCACCGAACGACGTGGCGCCGGCGACGTCGACGTGCGCCCGGTCGCTCGTGGCCTGCACGGCGACGACGCCGGCGAGCTCGCCGCCAACGACGGGCTCCGCGATCCGCTCGAGCACGCTCATCGCGTTGCCGCACCCCCGGCGCGGTCCTCCTGGTCGACCTCGGGCCGAACGACGGGCTCGATGATGACATCGCTGCCGGGACGGGACATGGCGGAGTGTAGACGCCCGTGTTGGGCAGCGCAACCGTGGGAGACGGGCGGTACCATGGTCCGAGGAGACCACCGATGCCCGACATCGCGATCGTGACCGACCGCGCGAGCGACGTGTCGCTCGACGAGCGGCGACGCCTCGACATCACCCTGGTTCCGCTCTTGGTGCGTTTCGGGGAGGACGAGTACCTCGACGACGGCACGCTGAGCGACGACGTCTTCTGGGATCGCGTGGCCGCGGCCGACACCTTCCCGCAGACGTCGCAACCGTCGGTCGGGATGTTCGAGGCGGCCTTCGAGCCCCTCGTCGCCGCGGGCCGCCACGTGCTGTGCCCGCTCCTCTCCGGTCGCTTGAGCGGCACGTTCAACGCCGCCTGCCTGGCGGCGCGCCGGTTCCCGGGTCGGGTCACGGTCTTCGACACGCGTTCGCTGTCGTTGGGCCAGGCGTTCCAGGTGTTGCGTGCGGCCGTCGCCGCCCAGGAGGGACGGCCCCTCGACGACATCGTTCGGATGCTCGAGGGCGTCCGGGCTCGCAGCCATCTGTTCATCGCGCTCGACACCGTCGAGTTCCTGCGGCGCGGCGGTCGGGCGGGTCGGCTGATGCCGATGCTCGACCGTGTGCTGCGGGCGCTGCGCATCCGGCCGCTGCTCAAGGTCGAGGACGGCGACCTCAAGGTGGCCGGGGTCGCGCGCACGATGCACAAAGCGCTCGGTCGCATCGCGGACGAGGCCGCGCGTCTCGGACCGATCGAGACGTTGGCGGTCGCTCACACCCGCCGGGCGGCCGAGGCCTCCGAGTTCGCCGCGGCGTTGGCGGAGCGGCTCGGTCTGCGACCCGAGGCGACGCTGCTCGCGGAGGCGGGCCCGGCGCTCTCGGCCCACGCGGGCCCCGGCGTACTGGCGGCGGCGGTGGTGCGACGGTCGACGTGAGCGCGTTGCGTTCGGCTGCCAAGCGTCGATCACCTTCCGTGTCGTCCCGCCACCACCCCTATACTGCCCGGACGTGGCGGCGCGGCGGTCGAGACGCGCCACGCCCCACGGGAGGGAGCTCCATGCTCGAGACGACCCTGCTCACCCAGCTGCCGCGCGTCGATGGCGGCTCCGCCCGTGCCCGTGCGAGCTCGCGGAAGCCACTCGCGTCGATGGCGCGAGGCCGGCTGCGGCCCCTGCTGACCATCGTGCTTCTCGCCGTCATCGGGTTCGCGCTGGCCCATTCGGAGTGGGAGACCGGCTCGCCTGGCCCCGATGCCGTGCTCGACGCTCCGCCGGCGGAAGTGGTGCTCACGTTCAGCGAGCCCGTCGACACACGCTTCAGCCTGTTCAAGGTCTACCCGCTCACGACCGACGTGACGGCGGGCGACGGCGACGTGCTCGAAGCGGACGAGGCGGCGCGCCTCGAGGGTCTTGCCGCGACCTTGGTCGATGACGTCCTTACCGCACGGGGCGATGAGGGTGAGCGCGTGGACGTCGGTCTCGTCGACACCACCGAGCTGGCCGATCGGGTCACCCTCGCCCTCGAACCCGACCTGCCGGCGGGCGCGTACGTCGTGATGTGGAGCGTGCTGGCCGAGGACACGCACGCGGTGCAGGGCCACTACGTGATCGTGGTGTCGACGTCGGGCCCATGACCCGCTGATGCTCGAGGCGGGCGTCGCGAGCGTGCTCTACGTGGGCCTCGTCCTGCTGGTGGGCAGTGGGACGTTCGCACGCTTCGTGGCGCCCGAACTCGCCCACGGCCCTATGCGGCGCAGGCTGCGGACCGCCGCGTGGATCGGTGCGGGTGTCATCGTCCTCGTGAGCGTCGCCGGCGTGGTGTTGGCGCTGTACGGGGTGCTCGGCTTCCTCGATCCCTACCTCCTCCGCGAGTACGCGCTCGTCAGCTTCCACGGTCGTGCGACCGCCGCCCGGCTCGGGTTGGTGGTCGTGCTGTTGGTCTGGCCGTCCCTGGCACGCCAGCGCTGGGATTCCGTGGGCTATGCCGTCGTCGCCGTGGCCGTGCTCTGGACGGTCAGCGCGCTCAGCCACGGTGCGGCGATGGGCGGCGCGGGCCCGCTGGCGGCCGATCTCGTCCACCTGGTCGCGGTGATGGCGTGGTTGGGCGCGGTCGGCGGCGTGGCGTCGCTACCCCAGGCGGCGATGACGGGGGCGACGTTCACGCGGGTCATGGAGCGGGTGTCGACCGTGGGGCTCGCGGCCGTGATCGCGCTCGTCGGCACCGGCATCTACGCCTCGGTGCTCCACGTGCGCGAGCCCCAACTCCTGACCGCGACCGCCTACGGGTGGACGCTCCTCGCGAAGGTCGCGGTGGTCGCCATCGTCCTCGGCCTCGCGGCAAGGGCGCGTTGGCGTTGGCTCCCGGCCCTGCGGCGGGGCGACGCGGACGTCCGCCTCCGGCAGACGGTCCGTCGCGAGGCCATGCTCCTCGCCCTGGTGTTGGTGCTGACCGGCATCCTGACGACGCGGCCCGTGCCGCACGCTGCCGTCGCGGCGGTGGTGGCCCCCGTGACAACGGCCGAGAGGCCGTGAGGCGCGCCGGTCCGCGTCAGACCACCCGCTCGGCGAACGTCGGCGCCGGCCAGGGGCCCCGCGCCCGCTCGAAGGCGTGGGCGTACTGCAGCAGTTTGGCGTCCTCGAAGGCACGGGCGAAGAACGACAGCCCGACGGGCAGCCCGTGGACGCGACCCGCCGGCACGGTCACGTGCGGGTAGCCGGCCACCGCGGCGGGTGAGGCACATCCGGGGATCGTGCGGTCGCCGTCGATCAAGTCCGTGACCCAGGCGGGCACCCGGGTGGGGGCTACCAACGCGTCGAGGCGGTGGGCGTCGAGCGCCCGGTCGATGCCCTCGTCGCGGGCGAGGCGCACGCACGTGGCCCGCGCTTCGAGGTAGCGGGCGTCGTCGAGACCGGGTTGCGCCTGCGCCAACTCGAGCAGTTCCTGCCGGTAGTACGGCATCACCCGGTCCCGGTGCCGCAGGTTGTAGGCGATGAGCTCGCCGAGATCGCGGACCGGTGCCTCCGGATGCTCGCGGAGGTAGTCGTTCAGCCCGGCCTTGAACTCCACCAGCAAGACCAGGCGCTCGGCTTCCACGAGCGGCGCGCGCGGCCCGAGGTCGACGTCCTCGATCACCTCGGCCCCGAGCCCGCGTAGCCGGTCGTACGCGCCTGCTGCGACGGCGTCGGCGCCTTCGTGATGGCCGGTGCAGCAGCGGGCCACGCCGAACCGGACGCCCTGCAGGTCCGCGTCGCGGCCGCCGATCATCCCGAGCGCGCCCAGATCGATGCGCTGCCCCTCGGTGGCGGGATCGCTCGGGTCCACGCCGGCGATCGCGGCGAGCAGCAGCGCCGCGTCGGCGACGGTGCGCGTCATCGGCCCGGCGGTGTCCTGCGAGGCGGAGATCGGGATGATGCCGGCACGGCTCACCAGCCCGACCGTCGGCTTGTGGCCGACCACACCGTTGAGCGACGCGGGCCCCACGATCGAGCCGTCCGTCTCGGTGCCGATCGCCGCGGCCGCGAGGCCGGCTGCCACGGCCACGCCCGAACCGGAGCTGGAGCCACCGGGGGTGCGGTCGAGGGCGTGCGGGTTGCGCGTCTGCCCGCCACGGCTGCTCCAGCCGCTGGAGCTGCGCGTCGAGCGGAAGTTGGCCCACTCGCTGAGGTTCGTCTTGCCGAGGATCACCGCGCCGGCCTCACGCAGACGGGCGATCACGAAGGCGTCGCGGGGGGCATGGTGCCCTTCGAGCGCCAGCGACCCGGCCGTGGTGCTCATGCGGTCGCCGGTGTCGAGGTTGTCCTTGACCAGGATCGGCATGCCGTGGAGCGGACCGCGGGGGCCCGAGCGACGCCTCTCGGCGTCGAGTTCGGCGGCGATCTCGAGGGCGTCCGGGTTCGTCTCGAGGACCGCGCGGAGCTGGGGACCCGCGCGGTCGAGGGCGTCGATGCGCGCGAGGTAGCCCCGGACCAGGGCCTCGGAGGTGAGGTCGCCATCGTCCATCAGGCGGCGCAGGTCGGTCATCGGGCGGTCGTGCTGGTCCACGGGAGCCTCCGGTTGCCGTGCGCGAGGGCGGCTCGCCCGAGTCCAGTGGACGCCGCGAAGCACATCGAGCCCGTTCAGGATAGCGGGCGGTCTGAGCGCCGAACCGAGAGCGACCGCACGCTCGGTAGCCGGGGCACAGCGGATGCCCGCGCGCCCACCGGTGAGCGTGCATGAAGTTGCGAATCGCGTATGCTTCGCCCCGGTTCCCATTGCGACCAGGAGGTACGAGTATGCGCCGTTGGAGAGTTCTGGGCTTCGTGTGCGTGGCCGGCTTGTTGATCTTGGCCGGCTGCGGTCAGCTTCAACCGTCCGAGGTCCAGTACGAGCGGGCTCCGTCCGACACGCCGGCGAGCAGTGTCCTGCAAGGCGGCTTGATAGGCTCCGCCGATCCTTCTGCGCTCGCTGCGCGAGACCTGAACGGGATCTCGCCGTACGCCCTCGACCTGGCGGCGGTGAAAGAGGGCCCGCTGGCCAAGGTCGGCGGCGCATTGGCAGTTCTGTACACGGCATCCACGGACCCTGGCTCGATCTCCACGCGCAGCCTCGGGGCCGTGCCGACGGTGATCACCGTCGACGCGGTGGCCGTCGACGACGTGGACGGTCTGCTGGCCCAACTCCAGGCGCTCGGCCTGCAAAACGGCCAGGCGTTCGGTCGGGTTGTCTCGGGTCACCTCCCGGTCGCGTCGATCGCGGACGCTGCGGCGCTCTCGGATCTCCTGCAGATGCGCCCTGCGCTGGCCATGACTCACGTCGGCGTGGTGACGAGCGAAGCCGACCGGACGGTTCGTTCCGATGACGTGCGCCGCAAGCTCGGGTTCGATGGCAGCGGTCTCATGGTCGGTATTCTCTCGGACAGCTTCGCGCGCATCAACGCCCCTGGCTGCCAGGCGAACCCGACGCAAGGGATCCGCCAACCCAACGGCTCGTACGTGGCCGCCACTTATGCCGACGACGTCGCGACCGGTGATCTTCCCGCCGGCGTGGACATCCTCGACGACAGTGCAGTCTGCGGCGGTTTGATCGACGAAGGCCGCGCCATGGCGCAACTCGTGTACGACCTGGCCCCCGGCGTCGACCTCGCCTTCCACTCGGCGTTTGCCGGCGGTCAGGCTGGGTTCGCCCAGGGCATCCTCGACCTGGCCGACGCTGGCGCCGACGTGATCGTAGACGACGTCATCTACTTCGCCGAGCCGATGTTCCAAGACGGCATCATCGCGCAGGCGGTCGACCAGGTGGTCGCCAGAGGTGTCCCGTACTTCTCTTCGGCCGGCAACCAATCCAACCAGTCGTATGAGGCGCCGTTCCGCAACTCAGGCGTCGCTGCTCCGTTCGGCCTCGGCATGTTCCATGACTGGGACCCGGGGCGCGGGACGCAGCTCTGTCAGATGTTCACACTGCAGGCGGGCCAATCGGTGTTTCCGATCCTCCAGTGGGACGAGCCCTTCGCATCGGCATCGTTGTCGAGCCCAGGTTCGTCGAGTGACGTCGATCTCTACTTCACGGATGGAGATTGCAATCTCCTCGGTGGATCGGCGAACGACAACCTCGGTGGCGATCCCGTCGAGGGTTTCGTCGTCGACGCGACCGGTCCTGTCGAGTTCGGTATCGCCATCGTGTTGTTCGACGGCCCCGAGCCCGGTCTGCTGAAATACGTCAACTTCGGCACGGCCGGCGTGGCGTTCGACCCACCACTGGGCGCCTCCACCAGCTACGGCCACAGCAACGCGGCCGATGGTCGCGGTGTCGCCGCGGCCTTCTACGCGGACTCACCGGCGTTCGGATCGAGGCGAGTCCTCGAAGACTTCTCGTCACACGGCGGCGTCCCCACGCTGTTCGATGTCGATGGCACCCGGTTGGCGAGACCCATCGTGCGCCAACAGCCCGATCTCGCGGCCCCCGACGGCACCAACACCACCTTCTTCTTCAGCGACACGGTCCGAGACGACGACGACGGCGACGGGATCTTCGAGTCGCGTGAGACCGGTGAGTTCCCGAACTTCTTCGGCACGTCGGCTGCGGCACCCCATGCGGCCGCCGTAGCCGCGCTGCTGCTGCAGGCGGACCCGAGCCTGACCGCGTTCGACGTCTACGACATCATGGAGACCTCGGCCCAGAACATCGGTCGCAAGCGGGTCGACTTCGAATCCGGATGGGGTCTCATCAACGCGTACACAGCGCTGAGACGGACGGTTGGCAACGGCCGGTAGCGTCGCGTCGCCGTAGGTCGGCTGCCGCCGACGCACGAACCCGACGAGTGGGGGAGCTCCGTTTCGACGGGGCTCCCCGTCTGTTCACGTGGCAGGGCGCCTGGAACGCGGCCGAGCTCCGGTGGCGCGCTCCTGGGCCGCGGCGACGAACGCCCGCTTCGATGCCTCGGCGGCCGCGTTCGCGAGCACGGGTCTTGACCTTGACGTAACGTCAACCATCATCCTGGACCTCGGTCGCCACGCGGCGACGGAGAGGAGGCGGCGTCCATGGTGTCCCAAGCGGTAGGCGGCGAGTGGTCGATCCAGCAGATCGCCCGCTTGGCGGGTACCACCAGCCGCACGCTGCGCCACTACGGCGACCTCGGCTTGTTGCCGCCGAGCCGGGTGGGTGCGAACGGGTACCGCTACTACGACCAGGCGGCCCTGATTCGCCTGCAGCGGATCTTGCTCCTGCGCGAGCTGGGCCTGGGCCTGCCGGCCATCGCCGACGTGCTCGCCGACGCCGTTCCGACCGCGACCGCGCTGCGGACGCACCTCGACCTGCTGGAGCGCGAACGCGCTCGCATCGACAGGCAGGTGGCCGCGCTCCGCACCACCCTTCGCAAGCACGAGAGAGGAGAACCGCTCATGGCAGAGGAGATGCTCGACGGGTTCGACCACACCCAGTACGAGGACGAGGTGGTCGAGCGCTGGGGTCGGGAGGCGTACGACAAGAGCGACGCCTGGTGGCGCAGCGCGTCGGAGGCCAGCAAGCGACGTTTCGGAGACGACCAGGTCCGCATCGCCCAGGACTTCGCCGCAGCCCTGCAGGCCGGACGGCCCGCCGACGGCCCCGAGGCGCAAGCGGTGGCGCAACGCCAGTTCGACTGGATCGCCGTGGCGTGGCGCTCGAAGCCGTCACCGGACGCGTTCGAGGCGCTGGGGGAGATGTACGTCGCCGACCCGCGCTTCACCGCCACGTACGACGCACACGGGGAAGGGACCGCTGCCTTCGTCAGGGACGCGATGAAGGCGTACGCACGGCGCATGCGCGGGTAGCCGGGTCGACGGCGCCCCCGGAGCGCCTACGCGTCGATCGGCTCGGGGGTGAGCGTCACGGCAGCCCGGTGAAGAAGGCGGCGATCGCCTCGGCCGCGGCGTCCGGCCACGTGTGGGCGTACGTCCGTCCACCGGGGCCCGTCGCATCGTCGTGCGGGCACCAGACGACGGGGTGCGCGACCTCGGCGCCGCCGTAGCGGACGCAGTGCAGGGCGGCCAGCGGAGCGTCGACGGTCGCCAGTGCCGGTGCGGCGGCGAGGCCGTTGGCCGCCCGGAAGGCGTCGCGCACCCGTTCACCGGAGGCGAAGGGGACCAGCGGGTCGTCGGGGTGGTGGAGCACGAGCGCGGCCGTGGCCCCCGTGCAGGCGCCGCCCTGTAGGCCACCCGCGACCGAAGCGACCGCGCGGATGCGCCCCCCGAAGCGGCAGGCGACGTCGTTGGCGAACGAGGCGCCGAGCGAGTGACCGACGACGAACACCCGGTCGAGGTCGAGGCAGTGGGCGCGCCCGTACCCCTCGACGATCGCGTCGACGAGGGCGAAGTCGCGGAGGTCGCCGGCCGCGTCACCGGGGTCGCTCCAGGCGAAGCTCGTGGCGTCCGCGTGGAGCGCCTGCGGGTAGACGACGACGGCCTCGGGGAGGGCCTCGTCGAGGTCGACGTAGCGGCGCACCTGCGCGGCGTCGTTGGTCCGACCGTGGAAGACGATCACCAGGTCGCGCGGCCGCGTCGGCACGGAGGGCGGCACGCGCGCCAGCACCGAGCGCTCCTGTCCGTCGACGATCAGCCGCCCCGCGGGAAGCGGCGCCGCGACGCCCGTACACGCGGCCGACGGACGGACATCGCGGCGCACGGCCGGGTCGACGTGGGCGACGACGCGGGGCGCGCAGGCGACGAGCAGCAGGACGCACCCCACGAGCACCGCGGCTACGGCCGACGGGAATGCGCGGCGAGTTTCGGGTGAACGCACGCCGTGAGGTTAGCCCTCGTCCTGCAGGACGGACGACGTCTACCGCACGAAGCCGTCGACCGGGTCTCAGAGCGCGTGCATGGCGTTCATCACCGCCGCGGCGCTGCGCCGGGCGGTCTCGAGCGGGTCCTCGGGCGCGTCGTGCTCCACCAGCACCCACTCGACGCCGGCCCGATCGGCCACCGCCAGCACCCCGGCGAGGTCGAGCGTACCGTCGCCGACGTCGACCCACGGCGGCGACCGGTCGAGGTCGACGTCCTTGAGGTGGAGTCGCGTGACGCGCTCGCCCCAGGCGGCCACCCAGTGGCTCGGGTCGTGACCGACCGCGAGAAGCCAGCCGGTGTCGAGCTCCACGCTCAACCGCTCGGGTGCGGCGGCGTCCAGCAGCGCGCTCAGCCCATCGCGCTCGCCGTAGCGCACGAGCTCGAAGTCGTGGTGGTGGTACGCGAGCCGCAGGCCGGCGTCACCAAGACGGGCGCCCAGCGTGTCGAGTTCCTCACCGAGCGCCGTCCAGCCCTGCAGATCGGCAGGACGATCGGCTGGAGCCAACCACGGCACCACGATCATCGGGGTGCCCAGGGTCCGGTGGGCGGTGGCGACGCCGTCGACGTCCGCGCGCAGGTCGGCCAGGGCGACGTGGGCGGAAGCGAGCTCCAGGCCCGCGTCGGCGAGCGCCTCTTTCAGGACCTCGGGTTTGGTGCCTTGGGTCCCCACCGACTCGACGCCCGCGTAGCCGGACGCGGCGACGGTGCGCAACAGGTCGGGCAGCGACGACTGCGAGGCGCGGACGGTGTAGAGCTGCAGACCGAGCTTCAGCGCGCTCACGCGGCCACCTCCATGGTCCAACCCAGGGCGGCGAGGTCGTCGGCTGCGAGCGCCGCGGGCCGCGCCGGTCGGGATGCGATGTCCACCCTGCGGCCGCTGCGGACCGCGGTGAGGGCGCCTTCGAGTACGTCCAGGACGTGGGCGGCGAGCTCGCCCGAGGCCCGCGCCGGCCGGCCGGCGGTGGCGGCGCGATGCAGCTCGAGCGCCCCGATGCCGCGCGCGTTGGTGGCGAAACCGGGCACCAACGGGAGCTCGTGCCAACCGTCGTCGGTGCCGAGGTGACGGCGGACCGGGCCACCGAACGTGTTGGGATCGGGCACGGACAACGTGCCCCCCTCACCGAACACCTCGAAGCGCGGCAGCTCGGAGGCCGCCACGTCGAAGCTGGTCAGCAGCGTCGCCAGGACGCCCGACTCGAAGCGCAGCAGCAGCGTCAGGTGCGTCTCGACGGTCACCGGGAAGGTCTGGCCGGCGAGCGGTCCAGAGCCGATCGTGCGCTCGGACCGGGTCCGGGCGCCGTCGGCGGTCACGCTCGCGACCGGGCCGAACAGCGACACCATCGTGGTGACGTAGTACGGCCCCATGTCGAGCAGCGGGCCGGCGCCGGGTTGGTAGAAGAAACCGGGGTCGGGGTGCCAGCGTTCGGGTCCGCTCGAGACCATATGCGCCACGGCCGCGAAGGGACGACCGATGGCGCCGTCGTCGAGCGCGGCGCGCGCGGTCTGCAGGCCGGCGCCGAGGAAGGTGTCGGGTGCGCCGCCGAGCGCCAGGCCGCGCTCGTTCGCGAGCGCCACCAGCGCCCGAGCTTCGGCCGCCGTCGCCGCCAACGGCTTCTCGGAGTAGACCGCTTTGCCCGCCTCCAGCGCCTGCCGGTTGACCCGGTAGTGGGCGTTCGGGACGGTGAGGTCGACGACCAAATCGACGTCGTCACGGGCCAGCAACGCGTCGGGATCGAGGGCATGCGGCACAGCGAAGGCGTCCGCCTGTCGCTGGGCGCGCGCGGGATCGAGGTCGGCCACGGCCACCACGCGGACGTCGGGCGCCTGCGTGAGCGTGCGGAGGTAGGCGCTGCTGATCGTGCCGCAGCCGATGATGCCGATGCCGGTGGTCATGGGACCCCTTCCGGACGCCAGGAACGCGTCCGCTCACGGTACGCCGCGGCGGTCGCCCACGTGTGCTGCGCCCGTCCTGGCCACCGCCCGTCATGTGGACGGTGGTGGCGGCAGGCGCATCCGCTGACGGGGCACGTGGAGCGCCAGCGGCCACAGGGGAACGGCGCGCGGCAGCCACGGTTCGTCGAGGACGAGTCGACCCGAGACGATCCACGTCAACCTGGCACCGTCGGCGCCTTCGAGACGCGCCCGGACGCCGCGACCGCTGGGGAACCGCGCCGTGGGGCTCCAGCGCGGGAGCAGCCGGCCCAACCACCGCCCCAGCAGCGGGCTCGACGTGAGCGCAAGCGCGTGCACGTGGCTCTCGGCGTCGCCCACCCAGGCCCGTGAGCGCACCTCGCGCCCTGCCACCTCGTAAGCCATCGGCGCGCGTCGCTTCGGCATGCCGTACAGGTGACCGATCCGGAGGGTGAGGTCGCTGCTGGCGTAGATCCCCGGAACGAACGCGCCGCCGCCGCGGAGCAGCATCGCGACGTTCAGCTCCTGGTAGGGGAAGTCCTCGGGGGCTTCCTCGGGCCCCAACCGTCGAACGCCACCCGGACCGACGCGAGCCTCGAGGACGTGGGAGAACCAGACGCCGAGCAGCGCCCGACTTGCTGCGGCCCAGAACGGCACCTCCGGGAAACGCTCGCGCAGCGGCTCGACGGGGCACGTCGCGGCGGCGAGGAGGATGTCGGAGACGAGGTCGAAGGGCGGTGGAACGGCGTCGAAGACGTCGTCGGCGCCCGCCGCGCGTGGTGCGACCTCGGGGGCGAGGTGGACGGGTTCGCGGCGCTCCATGGACGCCTCCCTGTACGGTCACCCTAGGTACGCGCGTGCCCCCAGCGCTGTGACGGACGGCGACCGGATCCCGGCGGCGCGCGCCGAGACGCCGTCCGGCCGGGCATGGATGCTGCCGGCGACCACGACCGAGCGCAGTCGGGCCCTGACGCGATGCTCGCCGCTACGCAGCGCCTGCGACTCGGTCCGCGTACACCCGCACCTCGACGACCTCGGCATGCGCGCTGCCGTTCGTCGCCAACACCCGCAGCCGCACGTCGGTGACGCCGTCGAGGTCGACGTCGTGCACGCGCCTCCGTACCCGGTTGTCGTCGACGCTCGCCACGGTGTGCCACGACCCGTCGATGCGCGCGTCGAGCTCGTAGGCCTTCACCAGCTCGGGGATGACGCGGAAGGGCGTCCGGTGGTGGTGCAGGTTGATCAGGTCCTCGTTCACGTCGTCGTTGAACGTGATCATGATCCGGCCGAGGCGCCGCGGCGTGTCCCAGGCGAGGGCCAGCCAAGGCTCCGGGTCGTCGTCGCGGCGCGCCGAGAGCCACAGGTTGGGTGCGCCGTAGGGGCGCAGGAGGCCGTTGATCACGTTCTCGGGGGCGAACGAGCGATCCGCCGGGGACGTACGCAGGCAGAGGGGTGACCGGTGGAAGGGCTTGGGGTTCCACTGCCGCAGGGGCTGGTCGTTCGGCCCCTCGTTGACGTCGCCCGAGGTGATGGCGAGCTGGCGCGCGTAGGCGAGGACGCCGGAGAGGGGTTCGGCGCTGCGGCGCAGCGTGACGCCGTCGGCCGCGTGGATCACCACGAACACGTAGCCGGGCGCGGGGAGCTCGACGGCCAGCGGCACGTCGACCCACCGCTCGGCGCCGGCGGCGACGTCGACGGAGACCGTGGTCAAGCGCTCGTTCGGCACGAAGTTCTGCGGTTTGGCCACGTCGTAGACGTCGACCGTCAGCACGGGCGTCCCGGTCGGCGGCGACGAGCACCGACAGCGTGTCGAGGCGCCGCTGCACCGGGACCGTGATGCCGACGTCGTGTGTCAGCGGCCAGGTGTCGCCCGGGGAAACCACGTCGACGTGGGGTAGGTGCGACGAGGCGCTCACCCGCGCGCTCCTGGCGAGGTCGTGGGGGTCGTCGTTCGCGACGCCGATCACCGACGCGTCCTGGCGCAGGAGGGTCTGCACGAGCTCGTGGCGATGGCGTTCGTGGAGCTGCCGGGGGGTCACCCCGAAGCCCGTGCAGAGGGCGGCGGCCGTGCCGGCGGCTTCGCCGAGGGTGGCGCACGTGGCCATGACGCGCGTGGACGCGAACGCGACGTGGGTGGCCGAGAGGTTGCGCCCGGCGAAAAGGAGGTTGTCGACGTTGCGCGAGTAGAGCGAACGGTAGGGGATCTCGTAGACGCCGTCGGCGAAGGTGTGCGACGACGCGGTCTGGTACGCGTAGACGCCCTCGGGCGGGTGGATGTCGATCGACCAGCCGCCGAAGGCGACCGTGTCCTCGAACCGCACCTGCCCGAGGACGTCGTGTTGGGTGAGCACGTGGTCGCCCATCAGGCGCCGCGACTCGCGCTTGCCGGGGATGGAGCCCACCCACTCGAGCGTCATCGTGTCGGCGTCCGGGAACTTGCCGGAGTTCTTGATGTGGTCCCAGATGCCGTAGATCACCGCCCACAGCTCGTTGCGGATCGTCTCGTTGTCGCCGATCGTGTCGAGCTCGCCGCCCCACTCGATCCACCAGTACGCGCAGCCGTTGTCGCCGCTGCGGATGATGCGCTTCTCGGGGATGGAGGTCTTGGCGATGTCGATGGCGAAGCTCGGCGCGACGAACGGCACGGGGCGGCCGGCGTCCTTCGTGTAGAAGAGGATCGTCGAACCGAGCACCTTCGCGTCGGCGACCTCGGGGGCCAGCGACTCGTCGTGCTGAGCCCGTCCCTCGCGGCCCACGCGGTGCTCCGCGCCCGCGAGGTAACCGATGAGACCGTCACCGGTGCAGTCGAGGAACACGGGGCTCGTGAACGTCAACTCCCGCTCCGAGCCCATCTGCCAACCCGTCACCGACGCGATGGTGCCCGCGTCGGCCATGGCGAGATGATGGACGTCGGTGTTCAGGAAGAGCTCGATGTTCGGCTCCCGCCGCACCGCCTCCAGGACGACGAGGTCCCACAGGTACGGGTTGCCCTCCTGGTTCACGAACTGGTTCTCGACGAACAGCTCGCCCATGATGCCGGTCTCGCGGGCGTACCGCTGGGTCCCGTGGGCGGTCGCGCTGCAGACCCACACGCGGATCTCGCTGCTGGAGTTGCCGCCTAGGACGGGCCGGTTCTGCACGAGCGCCACGCGCCGTCCCAAGCGGGCGGCGGCGATGGCGGCGCACACGCCCGAGAGCCCGCCGCCGATCACGGTGACGTCCTTAGCGATCGACTCGTGTCGCATCGTCTCGCCTCATCTCCGAGGTGCGCCGGTGGAGTCCCGCTCGACCAGGCGCGGCTGGATGAGCGGCAGGGCAGGGGGATCGGACCCTTCGATGGTCTGCAACAGGTGCGTGGCCGCCTCGCGTCCCATCGACCCCACGGGGTAGTCGACGGTCGTGAGGGCGGGGAACGTGAAGCGGCTGATGGCGGTGTTGTCGAAGCCCACGACGGAGACGTCCTCGGGAACGCTCAGCCCGGCTTCCCGGACGGCCGCGATGGCGCCTGCCGCCATCTTGTCGTTCGCTGCGAACACGGCCGTGAACGCTGCGCTCTCCAACGCGCGTGCGACCGCCTCGCGGCCACCCTCCTCGGTGAAGTCGCCCTCGAAGACCAGTCGCTCGTCGCGTTCGATGCCGTGGTCGCGCAGCGCCTGGTGGTAGCCCTCGAGCCGCTCACGCGCGCCCGTCCGGCTCAGGGTGCCGGCGACGTGGGCGATGCGGGTGTGCCCGAGGTCGAGCAAGTGGCGGGTCGCCAGGGCGCCGCTGTAGACGTTGTCGATGCGGATCGCGTGGGCCGCCAGCTCGGGGATCACGCGGTTGATCAGCACGATCGGATGACCGCCGCGCGCGAGGGCGAGGATGTCGCGCTCGGGCACGTGATCGGAGACGAGGACCAGGCCGGCGACACGCGTCTCGAGGAACATCGCGATCGCTTCGGCCTCGGTCCGGCGGTCGTCGTGCCCGAGCGAGCAGACCATGTGGTAGCCGCCCTGCTTGAGCCCGTCCTCGATGCCCGTGACGACGCGGCCGTAGAACTCGTCGGCGAGCTGGGGCACCAGCACGCCCACCGATCGGGTGGCATGGCCGAGCAGGCTACGGGCGAAGGCGTTGGGCACGTAGCCCATCTCGGCCACGGCGGCATGGACCCGCGCGGCCTTGGCGTCGTCGACGCGTGTGGTGCCGTTCAGGACACGCGAGACGGTGGAAGGCGAGACCCCGGCCGCGCGGGCGACGTCGATGATGGTGGCTTTCGTGCGCTCCATGGGCCTCGTTTCGCCTGAAATGCTTTTCAGGGAGGGTAGCATCCGGAGACGCTCGCCGTCAACGAGAGCGGGGACGGAGCCCGACCCACACGCAAGTCGTGACGTCGCAGACGGTGTGGTGGTGCGGCGGTGAACGGCGATTGACAGGCCTCGCGGCGCCGTGCTAGCCTCTTCGTGAAAAGCTTTTCAACCACACGACCATGACACCCGGGGCCAAACCGACCGTCGGCCACGCTTGGGTGATGGGCAGTAGGATCGTAGGAGGTCCAGATGCAAGGTCCCCGTGGGTTCTCCCTCAAGCGTGCCGCCGTGGTCCTGGTGGCCGCCTTCGCCCTGTCGCTCGCAGGGGCGCAGACGATCACGTTCGGTGGCTGGAGCGGGGAAGAAGAGGCCGCCCGACCCGTGATCATGGAGATGATCGACACCTTCAACGCCGCCAACCCCGACGTGACGGTGGAGTGGCTCGGTTACCCGTGGGCGCAGGTGCAGCAGAACTTCCTGCTGCTGCTCCGTTCGGGCGACGCCCCCGAGGTCGCCCAGCTGCAGGATCGCTGGTTGTCGACGTTCGGCGAACTCGGCGCGCTGGCCGACATGAACGAGGTGTTCGGCGCGGACTACATCGCAGAGCCGCATCGCCCCCGGACTCCTGACCGTCGGCCAGTACGAGGGCCAACAGCTCGGCCTCCCCTGGATCGCCGGCTCCATCGGCCTGGTCGCCAACCTGAAGGTGCTCGAGGACGCCGGCGTCGCCGAGCTCCCGGTCACCATCGACGAGTTCGTCGCCGCGCTCGAGGCCATCAAGGCGCACGACCCCGCGAGCGTCCCCTTCGCGCTCACGACCGTCGGCAACGGCACCATCTCGACGGACTTCCAGGTGTGGCTGTGGACGTTCGGCGGCAACCTGTTCGACGCCGACGGCAACGTCACGGTCGACTCCCCCGAGGCGCAAGAGGCCCTGGCGTTCCTCAAAGGCTTGATCGACGACGGTCTCGTGGCGCTCGAGGTCGGCCGCGGCGACGCGCGTCAGCTCTTCGCCCGCCATCAGTCGGCCTTCTACTTCGACGCCCCGGTCGCCAAGGGCATCGCCCGCAACAACGCTGCCGAGGGCGCCGGTTTCGACGCCTTCATCACGCCCATGGCGACGCCCACCCGCGCGGCCGGCGACCCGTCGTACCAGACCGCCTGGGGCCACCTGCTGGTCCTCTTCCAGCCCGACGGCGAGACCGTGACCGCGGACGCGCCGGCGGCCGAGTTCGTCAGCCACCTCGTGTTCGACCCGGCCTGGCCGACGCGCTACTTCGAAGCGCTCGCGCTGCTGCCGTCCAACACCGAGGCGACGATGAGCGCCTCCTTCCAGAACGATCCCTATGCGGTCAGGTGGCTCGACATCGCCGCGCGCAGCGCGCGCGTCGACGAAGCCGCCCTCTGGCCGAACTCGCCGCAGATGACCGACGCGATCGGCGAAGAGGTCCAGTCCGTGTACCTGGGACTCAAGACCCCCGAGCGCGCCCTGCAAGACCTCCAGCGTCGCCTGGAGGCCCTGGTTGCCGAAGTCCGTTAGGTCTCCGTCCCGTCTGGCGTCGCGACCCTTGGGGTCGCGACGCCCCTCCTCGTTCGTCCGGCATCAGGCGCGCGTCGGCTGGTGGCTGGTGCTGCCGGCCCTCGTGGTCTTCGCCGTCGTCATCCTGTATCCCTTCGTGCGCGCGATCGTCGGCGCGTTCTTTCGCGACACGCTCTTCTTGCCCGAACCCGTCTTCGGCGGTCTGCGCAACTTCCGCGACCTCTTCGCGTCGGCGCCGATCCTCGCCTCCTGGACGCGGACGATCGTGTTCGTCGGTGTCGGCACCGTCCTCACGCTGCTGCTCGGCTTCGCCTGGGCGGTGGTCCTGAACGAACGCTGGCCCGGCGCCAAACTGATGCGGTCGCTCTCGCTGCTGCCGTGGCTGTTCCCGAGCACCGTCGTGGCCTTCCTCTGGGCGTGGATCTTCAACGCGCAGTACGGGGTCATCAACGGCATGCTCCTGCGGCTCGGCCTGATCGACCAGCCCATCTACTGGCTGTCGTCCGCCGCCGGTGCCATGTCGGCGGTGATCGTCGCCAAGACGTGGGCCACCATCCCGTTCGCGATGGCGTTCTTCCTGGCCGCGCTGCAGACGATCCCCGGCGACCAACTCGACGCCGCCCGGGTCGACGGTGCCGGCAACGGCTCCGTCATGCGCCACATCGTCCTGCCACACGTGCGCTACACGACCGTGATCCTCGTCGTCCTCGTGGCCGTCAACAACCTCCAGCACTTCGACATCATCTACGCCATGACCGAGGGGGGCCCCGTCCGTTCCACCACGGTGTTGGCGATCGAGGTCTACAAGCAGGCCTTCCAGAGCTGGAACATCGGTCTGGCCAGCGCGATCGGCGTCGTCTGGTTGGCCACGATCGCGGTGCCCGCCTACTACTACCTCCGGTCGATCTTCGGGGACGAGTGAGGTCGAGATGCTGCAACTCCGCCACCCCGCCGCCCGCGCCGCCTTCGTCGCCCTCGCGCTCGTGCTGGGCGTGTTCGTGTTCTTCCCGATCGTGTGGATGCTGCTGACCTCGTTCAAGCCGCAACCGGAACTGTTCCAGCGGATCCCGACGATCCTGCCCGAGGCGCCGACCCTCGAGAACTTCAGCCGCGCCCTCACGCGTGGCGGCATCCCGCGCTACGTGCTCAACAGCCTCATCACGGCCGGCGGCAGCGCCCTCTTCACCACCGTCATCGCCACCTACGCCGCCTACAGCTTCGCGAAGTACCGCTACTGGGGACGGCAGCCGATCATGTACGTGCTGATCTCGGCCCGCATGTTCCCGCTCGCGCTGATCCTGATCAGCCTCTACCCGATCTTCAGCCGCCTCGGGCTGCTGAACACCCACGTCGCGCTGATCCTGGCGTACGTCGTGTTCGCCCTCCCGGCTGCGAGCTACATCCTCTACAGCTACTTCGCCCAACTCCCCAGCGAGATCATCGAGGCCGCTCGCGTCGACGGCGCCGGCGACCTACGAATCCTGCACGGGATCATCGTGCCGCTGGCGTTGCCGGCCCTCATCACCGTGGCGCTGTACGGCTTCATCTGGGGCTGGAACGACCTGCTCTTCTCGCTCACGCTGGTGACGTCCGACAGCATGCGCACGATCGGTCCCGGCCTGCTCTTCACCTACCTCGGCGAGTTCCAGAACGACTGGGGCGGCGCCATGGCGGCGTCGATCGTGACGTCCGTGCCGATCATCCTCGCGTTCACGCTGCTGCAGCGCTTCTTCGTGCAGGGGCTGACGGCGGGGGCGGTCAAGTCCTGAGGCTCGCCTCGCGCAGTCGGAACAGGCGCGTAGCGTTGGCGCCGCGCGACGAACGCTTCGCCTCCGCCGATCTCGGGCCAAGGATGTGCAGCGCGCTCGCTCATGAAGGCCTATGCTTCCCGCGAAACCACACCCGCATGGCGCCCGCGCTCTGCGCCCGGCGCCCCGGTGCAGTTTCGGCCAGGAGGTCACCGTGCCCCGCCGAACGTTCACCCCCGTCTTGCGTCCACCGCCGCCGTCGTCCGCGCCGTCGAACGCCATGGGGCGGAGGGCGGGCGGTTCATGCCACGATCGTGCCGGGACGTGGCCGACGTGAGCACGGCCGGCGCCGTGACCGGCCCGACGACGACCGCCGTCCGCACAAGCGCCCTGACCAAACGCTACGGGACGGGGCCCGCAGCGGTGGACGCGCTGCGTGATGTCACGCTCGAGATCCCGAGTGGCGCGTTCGTGGTGGTCCTCGGTCCCAGCGGTTCGGGCAAGACGACGCTGCTGAACGTGATCGGCGGGATCGACGTCGCCACCTCGGGAACGGTCGAGGCGGTCGGGGTCGAGCTCCACCGGGCTACCGCCCGCGAGCTGGCGCGGTACCGACGCCGCTCGGTGGGGTTCGTCTTCCAGTTCTTCAACCTCGTCGCCAGTCTCACCGCACTCGAGAACGTGCAGATCATCGCCGAGCTGACCGGGGGCGACGTGGCGAACGCGCGCGCCCGTCTCGAGGAGGTCGGGCTCGGCGACCGCCTCCATCACTTCCCGGGCAGCCTCTCGGGTGGCGAGGCGCAGCGGGTCGGGATCGCCCGGGCGCTGGCGAAATCGCCCGATCTGCTGCTGTGCGACGAACCCACCGGCGCGCTGGACCTGGAGACCGGGCGGCAGGTGCTCGACGTGTTGAGCCGCGCGAACCGCGAGCGGCGCCTCACCGTGGTGCTGGTGACCCACAACTCGGCCTTGGCGGCCATGGCCGACCGCGTCGTGCGCATGCGCTCGGGCCGGATCGTGGACGTCTTGATGAACGAACGCCCGGTCGAAGCGGCCGCGGTGTCCTGGTGAGACCCTGGTTCGCCAAGCTGTTCCGCGAGCTGTGGGCCCGTCGCGGGCCGTTCCTCGCCATCACCGTCACGTCGCTGTTGGGCGTGATGCTGTTCGCGGCCAGCTACGACGCCTACCGCAACCTCGAGGCCTCCTACCAACGGATGTTCGTCACCTTGCGCTTCGCGGACCTGACCGTCGAGGGCGGCGAGATCGACGCCTTCGTCACGGCAGCGCGAGCGGTGCACGGGGTTACGGTGGTGACCACGCGCTCCGTGCGTGAGGTGCCCGTCGAGATCGCCGGCGAGCGCCTCGTCGCACAGTTGATCGGCGTGCCGCTGGGCGAGCAGCCGAGCGTGAACCGCTTGCTGCTGCTCGACGGAAGCTACCTGGGCGCGACGGCGGGCGGGGGCGCGCTCGTCGAGCGACACCTCGCCGACCACTTCGGTCTCGCACCGGACGACGAGGTCCGCTACGACACGCCGAGCGGTTGGCAGACGCTCACCGTACAGGGGGTCGTCGCCTCCGCCGAGTACGTGTGGCCGGCCCGCAGCCGCCAGCAGGTGTTCACGTCGCCCGACTCCTTCGGCGTGCTGTTCGTGCCGCCCGCGGTCGTCGAGGCGGGACCACGGCCCGCGGCGCGGCAAGCGTTGGTCTACGTCGACCCCGAGGTCGAACGCGACGTCGTCCTGGACGAACTGCTCGGCCTCGCCGAGACGATGCAGGCAGGGCGGGCGCTGACGCGGGCCGAACAGCCCTCCAACGAGCTCCTCCAAGAGGACATCCAGGGTTTCGGTGAGCTGGCGGTGCTGTTCCCGTTCCTGTTCCTCGGCGCGGCGATGGTGGCCGCCTTCGTCATCATCACGCGGCTCGTGCAGGAGCAGCGGCAGACCATCGGGACCTTGCTGGCCAGCGGCGTGCGGCGGCGGGCGATCCTGCTCCACCACCTCGGCTACGGCTTCGTGCCGGCGGCGATCGGGGCGTCGGCAGGGGCGATCGCCGGCATGCTGGCTGCGGCCGCGATCACGCGCGCGTACACGGCGGCGCTCGACATCCCCATCACCGTGGTGGCGCTGCACCCGGCGACCGCGATCGGCGGCGTCGCGTTGGCGGTCGTCGCGCTGACGCTGGCGGCCGCCTTCCCCGCCTACCGCGCCGCGCAGCTCCCACCGGCCGTCGCGATGTCGGGCGGGACCGGACGCAGCGTCGGAGGCGCCGCCTCGGTCGAGCGGCTGGTGCCGATCCTGCGCCGTCTGCCCGCCAGCGTCAAGCTGGTGCTACGCAGCCTCGGCCGCCACCCGGGCCGCAGCTTCACCACGGCCGTCGGCGTGATCCTGGCGTTGCTGCTGGTCATGATCTCGTGGGGCATGCTGGACACGGTTCAAGTGTTGCTGGAGCGCCAGTTCGACGTCATCCAGCGACATGACGCAGAAGTCGTGCCAGCCGCCGGTCTCGACGCGGCCATCGCCGCGATCGGCGCGGTCGAGGGGGTGGCGGCCGTGGAGCCCGTCGTGGACGTCGAGGCCGAGGCCGTGGTCGGCAGTGAGCACGCTACCGTCGGCCTGCGGGCGTTCTCCGGGGGCACCCGCATGCATCGGTTCCGAACCGCGTCGGGCGAGCTCGTGCCGCTTCCGAACGACGGGGCGCTGGTGGCGCTGTCGTTGCGCGACCGCCTGGGGCTCGAACCCGGCGACCCGTTGACCCTGCGGCTGGCGGGTACCGGCGCCGTCGCCACCGTCCGGGTCGAGGGCTTCGTCGACGAGCCCCTCGGCACCTGGGTGTACGTGCCGCAACCGCTCTTGACGGACGCCGGGGCGCCGGTCGTACCGTCGGCCGCGTTGGTGCAACTCGACCCGACCGTCGATCCGGCCGCGACCCTGGCGGCGATCGAGGACCTCCCCAGCGTCGCCGTCGTCCTCGGGACCCGCACCCTCGAGGCCCAGGTGCACGACCTGATGTCGCTCTTCGATGTGTTCGTGGGCGTCATGCTCGTGCTCGGCGCGATCCTCGCCTTCGCCCTCATCTACGCCGCCATGTCGGTCAACGTCGCCGCCCGGACCCGTGAGCTCGCCACGCTCCGGACCCTGGGCGTCGGCCAGGGGCAGCTCGCCCTGATCGTGGCCGGCGAGAACCTGCTGGTGGCCGTCCTCAGCCTCGTGCCCGGTCTGCCGCTGGCCCACCTCACCGCCGCCGCCTTCATGGCGTCGTTCAGCAGCCCCCTCTTCAGCTTCGACCTCGCGATCCGGCCCTCGACCTGGGTCGTCGCGTCCGTGAGCATCCTCCTGGCGGTGCTGGCGTCCCAGGTGCCGGCCCTGAGATCGATCGCCAAGCTCGACCTCGCCACGGCGGTGCGGGCCGGCTGACGGTCGGGGGGTGCGGCATCAGCGCCGCTTCAGCGGCGCGCCGTACGTTCGTCGCCGGAGGTGCTTCATGGGTTCACACCGGCGCTCCCTGACCGCTCGCGTCGCCTTGACGATCCTCGTGACCGCCCTGTCGATCACGTCGCTCGTCCTCGCCCGCGCGCTCATCGGCATCGAGATCACCGTCGACGCGGTGCCCGTCGCGAAAGGGGAGGTCGACGGCGGCGTCCTCGAACTCCACACCCTGCCCACGTGGCAGACGGACGGTGACCTCCGTCTCTTCTACGACGACGGCAGCCGCGAGGACGCGTTCGCACGCATCAGCGACGGCGACGTGGTGGTGACGACGATCGACTTCGGCACCGAGAGCCTCGTCGACTACCTGCGGCGTCTGGGCATCGATGGGTTCCAGGTCCCGATCGAGTCCTCGTGCGAGATCATGAACGTCGAGGACCCGTTGTTCGGGATGATCTGCGCCGCGTTCGACCCTGGCCGTCAACCACCGGATCACCCGGACACCACCGGCATGGTGTGCTCCACCTGCCACGACACCGCCGAACTCGAGACGACGTGGGGGCGGGCGATGGGCGTCGCTGCCACCGGATCGACGCCGCCAGCCGGGCATCGAGAGATCGGGACGGCGACCTGCAGCACCTGCCACGTCGGAGCCACGGGCGACGGCGTGGTGGCGGCGCCGCCGCGCACCCCGCCACCGGGTCACCGGCCGATCGGAACCAAGGCTTGCAGCAGTTGCCACGGCGGAGCGTCCGGGGCCGACGGGGGCACGCCCGCTGCCGCCACGCCGCCGCCGGGCCACCGGCCGATCGGCACCGCGGTCTGCAGCAGTTGTCACGGCGGAGCGTCCGGGGGCGACGGGGGCACGCCCGCTGCCGCCACGCCGCCGCCGGGCCACCGGCCGATCGGCACCGCGGTCTGCAGCAGTTGTCACGGCGCCGGAGGCTACGACGACGACGACGGGGAACGAGGACCACGACGAGGACCACGAGGACGACCACGACGACGACCATGAGGAGGAGGGCGACGACTGACGGAACCCGAGCATCACGCACCCGACGACGCCGGCGCCCGTTGGACCCAACGACGCGTGCCACTCGGCATGCCGTGGTTCGACGTCACCCTGGCGGATCGGTCCGTCCGGTGACGGTGCCGCCCAGCGCCGAACCCAACCGGTCCGCCCATGAGGCCACGGCGTCGCCTCCCGACGGTTCGTCGAGCAGCCGCTGGAGGTCGCCTTCGCGCGCGTCGGGTGTGGCGTGCTCGAGGTCGCGGCGCTCGGCCTCGACGAGTTGGGCCACGCCTTCCTCGTCGAGATGACGGTCGCGCTTGACCTTCCCGAGCGCGCTCATGAGCAGCGGCGCCAGCGCGGTCAGCAGCGATCCGACCTTGCCGCGGTCCAGCCCGCTGGCCCTGGCGGTGCCCTCCTCGACCGCTTCGCGGCGGTCACCCAGCACGTGGCGCAGGATGCCGTCGCCGTTGGTGGCCCGCGGGGAAGCGGCGCCGCCATCGTCGCCGCCCAGCAGACCTCCGACGGCGCCGGCCAGGCCCCCGAGCCCACCGCCGCTGCCGCTACCACCGAAGAGCGCGCCGAGACGGTCGAGCAGGCTGCCGTCGTGGTCGCTCTCCAGCGCGGCGTTCAACGACGCGCGGTCCTGCGGGGATCGGTTGACGTTCTTCGACAAACCACCGACGAGCAGCGGCAGCGCCATCGAGGCGACACGCTGCACCGTCGACGTGTCCGCGCCGACCCGCCGTCCCAGGTTCTCGAGCATGTCGCGGTCGAGGTGCGAGCGGATGACGTCCATGATCTCGGCCATGAGGGGACCTCCTGACCGAGCCTAGGGCGTGCCCGTCGCAGCCGGGGTACCGGGCGCACGTCGTGTGCTCGGACCCGTGTCGTGCCTCACGGCTGTTCGCCCAGCGCGACCTCCTGGGCGACGCGCGCGGCGAACGCCGAGAAGAGGGCGCGCGCATGCGGCCCCACGTCGCCCTCACCGACGATGCGGCCGTCGATCGCCACGATCGGCACCACCCCGCGCACGGAGCCGGTGGTGATGACCTCGTCGGCGTCGCGGAGCTCCTCGAGGGTGATGGCGCGCTCCTCGACGGGCATGCGCGCCCGAGCCAGCTCGAGCAGGTTGGTCATGCTCACGCTCGCGAGCACGCCCTCACGACGCGTCACGAGCGTGCCGGCCAGGACGACGGCGACGGCCGACCGGGCGCCCTCGGCGACGAGCGCGCCGTCGTGATAGAGCACGTCGATCGCCCCGGCGGCGCGCATGGCGGCCGCGAGGCGCATGGCGGTGAGGTAGTTGGTGCTCTTCGCCTCGGGCAGCTCGCGCTGGTGCTGGTGCGTCACGAGCGCCGCCCCGACGGGGACGAGCGGGCGTGGCGCGACGTCCACCGTGGTGACGATGCAGGTGGGCTGTCGGAAGGTGACCCCGTCGTCCGAAGGCCCGCCCGTCACGAGGACCTGGATGGCGAAACTGCCGGACGCGCTGGCCTCGATGAGCGCCTGCACGTCGTGGGCCACCCCGTCGAGGCCGCGGGGGAGCGGCAGGCCGACGGTCTCCGCAGAACGCGCGAGCCTGGCGAGGTGGGCCGTGAGGAAGAGCGGCACGCCCCCTTCGACCCGGAACTGTTCGAACACCGCGAAGCCCCGACGGAGCCCGAGATCGCTCACGTGAACGGTCGCGTCCTCGTGACGCACGCGTCGCCCGTCGAGGATCGCCCAACGCTCGCCGGCTGTGGTCATGGCCGCAAGCCTACAACCCTATGGACCGCAGGCGATCCGTTCGCGGTCGAGCGCAGCGAACGGTGCACGAATGCGTTCGACCTCGTGCTACTCTCCCGCATCCACCACCCGGCGGCCCTCCCGGCGGCCACGAGGAGCGATCCATGTCTACCGCCCCCGAGACCATCCGCGTCGCGACCACGGACGAGGACTTCCAGGCGTTCGGCGACATCGTCGGCGCGTACGTCGGCTGGTGCCGCGAGCGCTACCAGGACGACGCCTGGTTCGTCGAGCGCGTGTTCGGACACCAGTCGCTGGCGGCCGAGCTGGCCGACCTTGCGGCCGCGTACGCGCCCCCGAACGGCCAGACGCTCCTGGCCTGGGTCGACGGTGAGGTGGCGGGCGGTGGCGCCTACCGCCGTCTGCCCGACGGCACCTGCGAGATGAAGCGGTTGTTCGTTCACGACCGCTTCAAGGGACGCGGCATCGGCCGGCGGCTGTGCACCGCGCTGATCGACGCTGCGCGCGCCGAAGGTTTCGAGCTCATGCGGTTGGACACCGGCGACCGTTTGACCGAGGCGATCGGCATGTACGCCTCGTTCGGCTTCACAGACGCGCCGCCCCACCACGCCTATCCCGATGCGCTGATGCCCTACCTGGTGTTCATGGAGATGCCGTTGGTGGAGGGGGCTGCGGCGCGTTGAGCCGCCCGCGCCCTCAGGGCACCGCCTTCGGCCGGGCGACGACCGGCCCGCGCACGGGCCGGGCCACCCGCGCACCGGCACGTCTCGTTCGACGCGACGGACCGTGGCGGCCCCATGATCACGGTCATGGCGCACGAGCCGTTGGCGGCGCACACTCGGGTGGGGCGGGGGGGCCGTGGTGGCCCGCCGCCCGAGGAGGACCCATGACCGATCGCCCCGACCCGCTCATCGCATGGGACGCCGAACGCCGTCGCTGCCCGGTCGCGCCCGGCCCCGACCACGACTGGACCATCCACGGCCACCCCGAGGCGCTCGCCGTCCTGCACGACCCCGTCACCTTCTCCAACCGCGTCTCGGCGCATCTTTCGGTACCCAACGGCATGGACCCTCCCGAACACGGTCCGTACCGCGCCATCGTCGAGCGAGCGTTCGCGCCCGCGGCCGTTTCTGCCTTCTCGCCGCGCTGTCGCGCGCTGGCCGATGAGCTCGTGGGCGGCTTCGCGGCCGACGCCGGTGGCGACGCCGTCGGTGCGCTCGGCACGCCGTTCGCGGTCGCGGCGCAGGTGGCCTTCCTGCGGCTTCCCGACGCTGCGCGTGCGCAGCTCGGCGCCTGGCAGGCCGCCAACGTCCGGGCCACACGAGCCCGCGACCGCCGCGCGACCGCCGA
Organism: uncultured Trueperaceae bacterium; assembly: GCA_963839375.1. Taxonomy (GTDB): domain Bacteria; phylum Deinococcota; class Deinococci; order Deinococcales; family Trueperaceae; genus JAABTL01. The sequence continues at coordinate 174,555 of CAWIUY010000011.1, forward strand.
GGTCGCGGCCGAGTTCGGGGTGCTGGTCGAAGGGTGGTTGGCTCCTCGCCGCGACCGCTCGGCTTGGCCCAGCGACGATCCCCTCGTCGGCTTGCTCGATGCCCGCGTCGAGGGACGACCGCTCACCGTGCCCGAGCTCGTGAGCGTGGTCCGCAACTGGACGGTGGGGGAGGTGGGGACGCTGGCGGCCAGCGTCGGGCTCATCGCGCACGCTCTCGCCGTGCACGCGGACGCGACCGACCTCTTGCGCGGCGCGCCCGAGCTCCGGGACGGTTGGATCGATGAGGTGTTGCGCGCGCGCGGCCCGCTCGTCGGCAACCGGCGGGTGGTCACCCGACCCGTCACCGTCGGCGGCCAGCGCTTGGAAGCGGGCGATCGCCTGCTCCTCCTGTGGCCCTCGATCGACCGCGACGAGCGGGTGTTCACCGAGCCCGACGCGCTGCGGTTGGAGCGGGACCCCGGGAGCCTGGTGTACGGCGCGGGAATCCACGTGTGCCCCGGTGCGCCGCTCGCGCGCCTTGAGCTGCGCGCGGTTCTCGACGCGTTGCTCGCACACACGTGGGTCTTGGATCCCGACGATCCGCCCGTGTTCGCCCGGCCACCGCAGGGCGGCTACGAGCGCATGACGGTCCGGCTCGGCTGAGCGCCGGCGTCCGACGGTCCCCATCCGCCGCGCCTGCTCGCCGCTCGACCGGCGTGCGCTCGTCCCGACCTGGTCGGCGCGGCCCCCGTATCATCGAGCGAACCGAACGCTCGCGATCAGCCCCGCGCGGAGGACCGGCGAGCGCCAGGTCCGACCGGAGGTCTTCATGCGTTCCTCGCTCACGCGCCTCGCCCCCCTCGTCGCCATGGTGCTCGTCCTCGCGGCCTGCGCCAGCGGTGGCCGCGTCACCGGCGTCGCCATCGACCAACCCGACACCAGCCTCGTCGTCGGTGACACGCTGCAGCTCTCGGCGAGCGTCGCCACCACCGGGGACGTCAGCCCCGCGGTGGCCTGGACCAGCGGCGAGGCGACGGTGGCTTCGGTCGATGCGGCCGGTCTGGTGACCGCCCTCGACGAAGGCACCACCGACGTCACCGCCACCAGCAGCGTCGACCCGAGCCAGAGCGACAGCGTGGCGCTCACCGTGCGCCTTCCTGGTGACCTGCGTTGGACGCGCCAGTTCGGGACGGCCGGGGGCGACCGAGCGACCGGCGTCGCCACCGACCCGAGCGGCCACGTTCACGTGGCGGGCACCACGCTCGGCGACCTCGACGCGGCCAACGCCGGCAGCGGCGACGTCTTCGTGCGCTCCCTCGACGCCGACGGGCTCCTCGCGTGGAGCCGTCAGTTCGGGACCGCGGGCAACGATTACGCGGCCGCCATCGCCACCGACGCCAACGGCGACGTCTACGTCACCGGCTACACGACCGGCGCCCTCGAGGGCGCCCATACGGGCAGTTTCGACGTGTTCGTGCGCGCCTACGACGGCGACGGCGAGCTCCGCTGGACGCGCCAGTTCGGCACCAGCGGGGTCGACCGGGCGAACGGCATCGCGGCCGACGATGGGGGCGTCTACGTCGTCGGCTTCACGGACGGCGCCCTGGGAGGCGGCCAAACCGGCGCCGGCGACGCCTTCCTCCGCGCCTACACGGCCAACGGCGACCTCCGTTGGACCCGCCAGTTCGGCACCAGCAGCGCCGACGACGCCCGCGGCGTCGCCACCGACGGCGAGGGCGACGTCTACGTCGTCGGTTCCACGTCCGGGGCGCTCGAGGGCGACCACTTCGGCAGCTCCGACGCCTTCGTGCGGTCGTTCGACGCCGCAGGCGCCACCCGCTGGACGCGCCAGTTCGGCACCGATCTCTTCGACGGCGCCACGGGCGTGGCGACCAGCGCGTCGGGCGATGTCGTCATCGGCGGTTTCACCTTCGGCGACCTGGCCGCCGGCCAAGCGGGCGCTGGCGACGTCTTCGTCCACGTGCTCGATGCGAACGGCGACGTCCGCTGGTCCCGTCAGTTCGGCACCAGCAGCGCCGACCTCGGCACCGCCGTCGCGACCGATCGGAACGGCCTCGTCTACGTGGGCGGCACCACGAGCGGCGCCTTCGAAGGCGTTGCGGGCGGCGAGGAGGACGCGTTCGTCCGTGCCTACGACGCCGAGGGCGCGCTCCGGTGGACGCGGCAGTTCGGCACACCTGGCGTCGACGAGGTCAGTGGTCTCGCCACCGACCCGAGCGGTCACGCCTACGTCGCGGGTCGTACGTCAGGTGTCCTCGACGGCGACGAAGCCGGCGCCGACGACGCCTTCGTCCGGAGTTACGGTCGCTGAAGGAGGGCTGTGGTCGCCCGACCTCAGCCGGCCAAAGACTCGAGGCGGTCGACCAGGCCCGCCAGGACCGCGAAGGCGCTCTCGACCGGCTCGGGCGTCGTCATGTCCACGCCCGCCGCACGCAGCGCGTCGAGCGGGTCGACCGAACCGCCGGCCTTCAGGAACGTCAGGTAGCGGTCGGCGGCGCCCGGCGTCCCGGCCAGGACGCCCTCGGCCAGCGCGTGCGCGCCGGCGATGCCGGTGGCGTACTGGTAGACGTAGAAGTTCGAGTAGAGATGCGTGTGGAACTGCGCCCAGGTGATGCCCGTGCGCTCCACGTCCACCGTCAACTCGCCGCCGTACCCTTCGGCGAACAGCTCCGCCATCCGCCGGTTCAGCACCGCCGCGTTCAGCGCCTGGCCCGCTTCGACGCGCTCATGGATCTCGAGCTCGAACCGCGCCAGCGTCGGCATGATGAAGAAGTACCGGTGGAAGTTGGACATGGCTTCTTCGATGAGGGCGATCTGGAAGTCGGGATCCGTCTGGGTGCGGAAGAGGTGGTCGCGCACGAGCGCTTGGTTGAAGTTCGAGGCGACCTCGGCCAGGAACAGGCCGTACCGCGAGTTGGCCATCAGGTCCTGGGCGCCGAAGGTGTAGTGGGAGTGCAGGGCGTGGCCGAGCTCGTGCGCGAGGGTGCTGAGGCCCGCCAGGTCGTCGTGGTAGCTCATCAGGATGAACGGATGCACGTCGGGAACGCCGTGGGAGAAGGCCCCCATGCGTTTGCCCTCGTTGGGGTACCGGTCCACCCAGCGCTCGCTCGTCGCCCCGCGCTCGAGGACCGCCACGTAGTCCTCGCCGAGAGGGCGCATGCCGGCCGCGATCAGCGCCACGGCGGCGTCGTAGGGGACGACGGGCTGCCGCGCGGCGAGGGGCGCCTTGATGTCGTACTCGCGCAGCGTGTCGTAGCCGAGCAGGCGCTTGCGGACGCGCCAGTAGCGGTGCCAGGTAGGCAGGTGCCGCACGAAGGTGTCGATCAGGGTGTGGAAGATCTCGACGGGGATGGTGTTGCTCGTGAGCGAGGCGGCCAGCGACGACGGGTAGCCGCGGGCGCGCATGACGAAGACGTCCTGCTTGATGCCGGTCGACAGGGCGTTCGCCATCGTGTTCGCGAAGCTGAGGTGGGCGTCGGCGTAGTGCTCCCACGCGGTTCGCCGGACCTCCCGGTCGGCGTGGGCCACCAGCGCGCCGATCGTGCCCTGGGTGACCTGGTAGGTCTCGCCGTCGGCACCGCGGGCGTCGGCGAACACGAGGTCGGTGTTGGCAAGGACGCCGTGGGTGGCGGCGGCGGTCCCGAAGGGGTCGCGCAGCATGCCGAGCACCCTCTCGACCTCGGCCGAACGGACGTGCGCCTGCTGCCGCTCGAGCTGGTCCAGCACGTGCCCGTACGGGGTCAACCGGGCATCGTCGGCCACCCAGCTGCGCAACGCATCGAAGCCGATGGCGAGCATCTCCGGTTGGGCGAAGGCGAGCTGGCCGCTCACCATGGCGGCCACCCCGCGCGCCCGCTCGTGGCGCGACGCGGCTTCCTGGTCGTGGGTGTCGACGCTGTAGGTCAGGCTCGCGTAGGCCGAGACGCGCGCCACCTGCCGCTGGACCGTGTCGAACCGGGCCAGGAACCGAGCCAACGTGTCGGGCCCCTCGGCCAGACGCCCCTGGAACCGGGCCGCCTCGGCGACGTCGGCCTGGAGCTCGGTGATCGCCGCCTCCCAGGCCCCCGGGTTGGCGAAGATCGAGGCGGTGTCCCAGGTGTGGGGTGCGGGGATCTCGGCGCGGATGCGGGTCTTGTGGGTCACGGTGCTCCAAACGTGCGGCGCCCGCACGAGGGCCAAGAGGAGGGAGACGGGCGCCACACGTGGACGCAGGCAGGCGCACGACCAGCCTACGTCGGCGCGGCGGGCGCGGTCGCCGGCGGGCGGAACGACCGTGGCGCCCGCACCGGCGGCGCCCGAGGCTGGGTGGCGTCCTGTCAGGTCCGGGCGGCCGCACACCGCCGGCGTCCCGCTCAGAGCCAGCGCGTCGGCGGGCCCCTCAGCGGGCGGCCCTTCCACGTCGTCCGGCGCCGCACGCCGTCGACGAACGAGCGCACTGCGACGGCCAGGAACAGCGCGAACGTCGCGGGGTAGACGAGCGCCGGCCAGATCGGCAGGCGCAGCCGGGCGTAGGCGACCAGCCACTGGCCGAGCGACAGCGCGATGCTCGCGACCAGCCAGCCCGGAGCGACCGGCACCCGTCCCGGCACCGCCAGGTGGAGCGCTGCCAGCACGAGCGGGGCGAAGACCACCAGACCGAGCCACGCCCAGGCGAAGGCGTACGGGAGGACGGCGTGCCCGAACGCCGCGAACAGGTTCCGAGCGAAGCCGTCGGCGGCCTCGCGGCCGCTGCGGTACATGCGGCACGTCACGAGGGTGGTCGCGTCCAGGAGGCGCCAAGCGAGACCGGCCCGGGCGATGCGGCCGGCCAGGTCGATGTCGTCGACCACACTGCCGCGCACGGCGGCGTGCCCGCCGACCGCCTCGTAGGCGGCGCGACGGAACGCCATGAGCTGCCCGACCGCGCGGGCGCCCGGCGCACGCCGCCAGACGCGCGCCAACGCCAGCGGCGTGAAGGAGAAGAGCGCCCAGTAGACGATCGGCACCAGCAGGGTCTCGCCCACGGTGCCGAGCGTCTGGCGCGGCAGCCCCGAGAGGAGGTCGGCGCGCGTGGTCGCCAACGCCTGCACGATGTGGCGCACGGCGGCGCGGTCCGTGAAGACCGTGTCGGCGTCGGCGAAGAGCAGGACGTCGCCGTGGGCGGCGAGCGCGAGCTGGTGACAGGCCCAGTTCTTGCCCGTCCAACCGGGGGGCGGCTCGCTGCCGGCCAGCACGACGAGCCGCGGGTCGCGCGTCCGCTCGCGCTCGAGCAGGGCGCCGGTGTCGTCCTCGGAGCGGTCGTCGAGCACCACGACCTCCAGCTGGCCGTAGGTTTGGGCCAACAGCGAGCGCACGCACGGCCCGATGTTGGCCGCTTCGTTGCGTGCCGGCACCAGGAGCGAGACCCGCGGCGTCGGGCCGCCATCGGTGTCGCCGTCGCCGTCGCCGAAGCCGCCGCCTCCGCCGGCCCCTCGCGCGCGCGCGCGACCCGGACGCGTCAGCACGAACGCGTTGCTGAGCACCACCAGCCACACGACCACCTGGAACGAGACGATGCCCACCATGGCGTCGTCCGAGAGGTGGGCCAGGAGCGCGACCGTCACGCCACCCTGGGTCTGGGGCGCCGCCGCCGCGGCGGTCGAGCGAGCTGCGCGCGATGCTTCCAAAGGATGATGGCCGACTGCAGGAGCAGCGCGACGACCGACCAACCCCCCGGCACCCACAGGAAACCGCCGACGACCATGACCGCCAGCGCCGCCGCCACCGCCCACCCCACGGGTTCGATCAGGAGCGTCGCCAGCAGGATCGAGGCCAGCGTGACGAGCGGGATCGTCCAGAGCGTCCAGCCGATCCAGGTCCCCAACGTCACCGCCAGCGCCTTGCCGCCGTTGAACCCCAGGAATGGCGAGAACGCCGCACCGGCGACGGCGAGCGACGCGACCAGGGCCAGCGCCCAGTTCCCCAGCCCGAGCACGTCGCGAGCCAGGACGATCGGCAGGACCCCCTTGGTCACGTCGAGCAGCAGGACGGTCACGCCCAGGACGAGGCCACCGGTGCGGAAGGCGTTCATCGCGCCGGGGTTGCCGTCGCCGAAGTCGCGCACGTCGCGCCGGGCGAGGAGGCGCAGCGTCCACAGCGCGAACGGCAGCGAGCCGGCGACGAACGCGGCCAGCGCGGCGATCGCACCACGTGCCCAGGCACTCGAGAGGGACAGGTCCACGGCTTCGACGCTCCGGGATCATGCTACGCCGGGCCCTGTCGAAGCGTTCGGGACGGGTGGTAGCATCGGGGCGTCGCCATCGTGAGGGACGGCGTCGTGCCCACCGCGGCGAGCGGCTCGGCACCGCGAGGAGGCCAGGGATGGACGTGCTCTCCGTCGTGCTCATCGCTTTCGGCACGCTGGAACTCCTCAACGTCCTGACGCTCTACCTCGCGCCTGGTTCGCGCCGGGCCAACGCGCTGGGGGCCTTCCGCGCCTACGCTCGCTCCAAGCAGGACCCCGAGGTGCACGCCCTGGTGAGCTACCTGATCGACTGGGTGGCGGGCACCAAGCTCATCTTCATCGTCCTCCTGATCGGCATCATCATCACCGGGTCGCCGGCGACCAAGGTGTTCAGCGCGATCGCCCTCATCTTCTCGATCCTGACGTTCTACTCGCGCCTCTACCCGGCGATCACGCAGATGGACCGGGCGGGACAGATCGTGCCGCGCGGCTACTCACGCACGCTGGCCCTCCTGATCGCCTCGTTCGTGATCGTCTTCGCGGTCGCAGTGGTGATCTACCTCGTGGGGTACGCCGGGGCATGAGGCTCGATCCCCAGACGGTACGCGAGCTCTGGTCGCGCACCTACAACACCCACGGGAAGCCGGACTGGTCGCACCTGTTCCCGCACTACCACGACGACGTCGTCTTCCAGGACGCGATCCAGCGGGTCGAGGGGCGCGACGCCTTCGAGGCCCTGTGCAACCGTCTCGCCAAGCGCTGCCGCGAGCTGCACATGCACATCGTCGACGTGTCCCAGACGGGCGACCTGCTGTTCCTCGAGTGGGAGATGACGCTCATGTTCGAGCGCTACCCCAGCTCGACGCTGTACGGCTGCACCAAGCTGACGCAGGACGACCAGGGCCTGATCGTGCGCCAGCGCGACTACTACGACCTGTGGGGCGACATCTTCGACAACATCCCGCGCCTGGCCAAGGGGTACCGCCGGTTCATGCGTCGCAGGTTCGGGTAGCGCGTGTTCCGGTACCTCGACCAGTACCAGCGGGTCGACCTGCGCGACATGCTGCGCAACCAGCGCACGCCGCACCGGAAGACGGACGCCTCGCTGGCGGGCAAGACCGTCGTGATCGCGGGCTCCACCTCCGGTGTGGGGTTGGCGGCCGCTCGCGAGGTGGCCCGTTTCGGAGGGCGGCTGGCCCTGCTGGCGCGCGACGAGGCGAAGGCGCGCGCGGTCCAAGCGGAGCTCGCGCGCGACTTCGGGGCCGAGGCGGCGCTCTTCCTGGCCGACTTCACGCGACTCGCGGAGGTCGACCGCGTCGCCCACGAGCTGCTCGAGGCGCTCGAGCGAATCGACGTGGTGATCAACAGCGCCGGGGTGCATTCCACCCGCAGGGTGCTGACGGAGGAGGGCCACGAGCTCTCCTTCTGCGTCAACCATCTGGCGCCCTTCCTGTTGACGCAGCGGCTGATCCCGCGCCTGCGCCAGGCCGGCGCCGGACGCATCCTCCAGGTCAACTCGCAGGGTCACCGCTTCGCGGGCGTCGACCTCGGCGACCTGGCCTGGCGCCGCCGGTTCTACACCGGCCTGCGCGCGTACGGAGCCTCGAAGACGGCGCAGTTGCTGTCCGTGTGGGAGTTCGCCGATCGGCTCGAGGGGACGGGCGTGACCATCAACGCCATGCACCCGGGCGAGGTGCGCTCGGGAATCGGCAGCAACAACGGCCCCGTCTACCGTTGGTACCAGCGACGCGTGCTGGGGGGCTTCCTCGGGGACGCCCGGCTCTCGGGCGAATCGCTGCATACCCTGGCGGCCGACCCCGAACTCGAAGGCGTGTCGGGCCGGTACTTCAACCGGACCCAACGCGAGAAGCCGGCCCCGCACGCGCTCGACCGCGAGGTGGGCCGTCGGCTGTGGGAGACGACGATGGAGCTGACGGGGTCGAGCGATGACGTCTGACGTGCTGGTGGTGGGCGGCGGCGCCGCGGGCCTCACCGCCGCGGCCTACGTTGCGCGGGCGGGCCGGTCGGTGGCGCTCTTCGAGCGGCAGTCGCGGCTGGGCGGCTTGGTCCAGTCGGTGGATCGCGACGGCTTCGTCTTCGACATGGGGTTGCGCGCGGTCGAGAACGCCGGGATCGTGCTGCCGATGCTCGAGGAGCTCGGCCTGACGCTCGATCACGTCCGCAGCCCGGTGTCGGTGGGGATCGAGGACGACTTCGTCACCATCGACTCGAAGGCCTCGCTGACCGACTACCGCGACCTGCTCGCGCGCACGTACCCGGACCGCACCGCCGACATCGACCGGATCATGGCGCTCATCGCCCGCATCATGCGTGACATGGACGTGCTGTACGGGATCGACAACCCGCTGTTCAAGGATCCGCTGCGCGACCGTCGCTACCTGTTCGGGACCCTGTTGCCGTGGATGTTCCGGTTCGTGGCCACGATCGGCCGCATCAACCGCATGTCGGGGCCGATCGAGGACCTGCTGGACCGCTTGACCGACGACGTCGGGCTCAAGGGCGTCATCGGTCAGCACTTCTTCCAGGCGACCCCTGCCTTCTTCGCGATGAGCTACTTCAGCGTCTACCTCGACTACCTCTACCCGCGCGGCGGCACGGCGGCGCTGATGGGGTTGCTCGAGGGCTTCGTGCGCGCACACGGCGTGGACGTGCACACCGACACGCCGATCGTCGCCGTCGACCCCGAAGCGCGAACGGTACGTGACGCAGCCGGCGACCTTCACGGGTACCGGCACCTGATCTGGTGCGGCGACCTCAAGACGCTGTACCGCGCCATCGACGGGGGCGCTCTCGCCGACCACGCCCTGGCGCGCGCCGTGGCGGCCCGCCGTGCGGAGCTCGAGGCGGCGCACGGCAGCGACTCGGTGTTGTCGCTCTTCCTGTCGGTGGACGAGCCGCCGGCCACCTTCGCGGCCGTGTCGGAGGGGCACCTGTTCTACTCGCCGGAGCGCGGCGGCCTGGGCGACCTCCACACGAAGGGGCTCGCGGCGCTCTTGGCGCGCCACGCCGAGGGACCGTTGCCGGAGGCGCCCGTGAAGGCGTACCTCGACGACTTCTTCGCCCGGACCACGTACGAGGTGTCGATCCCGGTCCTCAAGGACCCCGCTCTGGCCCCGCCCGGCAAGACCGGCGTGATCGTCAGCACCCTCTTCGACTACGGTCTCACGCGGCGGATCCAGGAGGCGGGTTGGTACGACGCCTTCCGCGACCACGCCGCCGACGCCATGATCGCCGTCCTGTCACGGCGGCTCTACCCCGGTTTGGACGGCAAGGTGCTGTCGCGCTTCATGGCCACGCCCGTCACGCTCGAGAACTACACGGGCAACAGCGACGGTGCCATCATCGGCTGGGCGTTCGGGACCGGCCGCATGCCGGCCGTCCATCAGATGCAGCAGGTGTCGCGCTCGGTCCTGACCCCCATCCCCGGCGTGCTGCAGGCGGGGCAATGGGCGTACGCCCCCGGCGGTGTGCCGATGGCGTTCCTGACGGGCAAGCTGGCGGCGAACCGGGCGCTGAAGGGCGTGCGGGCGGTCGCGACCTAAGGCTTGTCCACCGCCTGCGGATGGTCGTCGCGCACCAGGTCGAGGTCGGCCGCGCGCGCGTTGGCTTCGACCTGTTCGACGTTCTTGCAGCCGGGGATGACGCAGGTGACCGCGGGGTGCTGCAGACACCACGCCAGCGCCCAGGCCGCCATGTCGACGCCCTCGGGGACCTCTTCAAGGCGGATGCGTTCGGCCTTCTCGAGCTTGCGCCTCACCTCCGCCTGGTCGTGGCGGGAGCGCACGTCGCTGGCGTCGTCGAAGGTCGTGTCGGGCCGGTACTTGCCGCTCAGGTAGCCGCTGGCGAGCGGCACACGGGCCAGGACGCCGAGGTCGTGACGCTGACAGGCGTCGAAGACGTCCTGCTCAGGGGTGCGGTCGAGCCGGTTGTAGACCACCTGGATGGCTTCGGCTCCGACGTCGGGCGCGTGGCGCGTCTGGTAGACGTCGTCGTTCTTGCCGATCGAGATGCCCAGATGGCGGACGCGGCCCGCCCGCACTTGCTCGGCCAGCGCTGGCCACAGGTCCGGATCGTCGAACGCCTGCTTGGTCCCTGAGTGGAACTGATAGAGGTCGACGTGATCGGTGCGCAGCGCTTCGAGCGAGGCGTCGAGCTGTCGCACGACCTCGTCGGCCGACCACAGCTGATCGCGCTGGAAGTCGCCCAGGTAGCGGTGTCCGAACTTCGTAGCGATGAACCACGCGTCGCGATGGCCCTCGATGGCTTCACCGATCAGCCGTTCCGAGAGGTGGTCGCCGTAGCACTCGGCGGTGTCGAGCAGGTTGATGCCCAGCTCCCGGCCACGGTCGAGGATGTCGCGGACCTCGGCCACCTCGTAGTCGCGGCCCCACTCGCCGCCGAACTGCCAGGTGCCGATCCCGACGACGGAGACGGGCAACCCTGTCGAGCCCAGGCGTCTGTACTTCATCACGGCCTCCTCTTCGCGGGGCGTGGCCGCCCCTGCACGCGGTGCGCCGAGGGTACCGCGGACGATTCGGAGCGGGTGATCGCGGGTAGAGGACGGTCGCCCGGATGGCCGCCGTCAGACCGACTTCACACGCGACCGTCTTCCTCGCGACGCGCCTCGGCGAGAACGACGGACACGCGCTTCACCCGGAAACCCTCCATCTGCTCGACGCGGATCCGGGCGCCCCTCCACGTGAAGCTCGCGCCGGCCTCGGGCACGCGTCCGAGCCGGTTCGCGACGAAGCCGCCGACCGTCTGGTAGCCGTTGGCGGCCGCGTCGTCGGCGCCCTGCAGGGACAGGAGCTCGAGGAAGTCGTCGACGTGCAGGCCGCCGCTGACGGTCCACGCGCCGGGGCCGGTCGCCACGATGGCAGGTTCGTCGTTCGAACCGGCGGGGATCACCTCGCCGACGAGTTCCTCGAGGATGTCGCTGAGGGTCACGAGCCCCTCGAAGCCGCCGTGCTCGTCGAAGACCGTGGCGATGTGGACGCCCGTCGACCGGAAGCGCTCGAGGAGCGTCAGGATCGGCAGGGTCTCCGGCACGACGAGAGCCTGTTGCGTCAGCGCGGGCAGGTCGATGGGCGGCTCGCCGACGGCGGCGGCCACGAGGTCGGTGGTCGCCACGTAACCCGTCACGTCGTCGAGACCGCCGTCGCACACGAGGTACCGACCGTGGGGTTCGGAGCGCACGAGGCCCGAGATCTCCTCGCGTGAGGCGCCCACGTCCAGCCAGTGGACCTCCGGGCGCGGCGTCATGATGTCGTTCACGTGTCGCTCGCCGAGCCAGAAGGCGTTCTCGATGATCTCCTGTTCGGCGGGCTCGATGACGCCCGCGTGCCGTCCCTGCCGGATCATCATGTCGATGTCGGCCTCGGTGATCACGCCTTCCTGCTTGGGTCGCACACGGAAGATCCACAGCAGCGCGTCGGTCGACACACCCAGGAACCAGACGAGCGGCGCCACGACGCGCGACAACCCGTGCATGAACCCGGCGATCCCCATCGCCACGCCCTCGGGGTTGGCGAGGCCGAGGCGTTTGGGGACGAGTTCGCCGATGACGAGCGAGAGGTACGTGATGGCGACGACGACGAGGACGAGCGCCAGTCCGTCGCTGTAGGGCGCGAGCCAGGCGATCCCGTCGAGGACGTCGGCGAGCGGAGCGGCGAGGGTGGCGCCACCGAACGCCCCGGCCAAGACGCCGATCAGGCTGATCCCGATCTGCACCGTGGACAAGAACCGGTTCGGGCTCTTCGCCAGCGCCAGGGCGCGCCTGGCGCTGGCGCTGCCGGCGTCGGCGCGTTGCTGGAGCCGGAACTGGTTGGACGACACGACGGCGATCTCCGACATCGCGAACAGGCCGTTGAGCACGATCAGCGCGAGAACGATCAGGACTTCCACGAGGCGATGATAGAAGCCTCGCCCCGTGCTGCCCGACGAACGGCCCACACCTGGTCTCGGGGGGACGGCCCTCGGCCGCCCCTCGGCCCTAGCCCTGGCGTGCCCAAGCGAGCGCTTCCTCGACGGTGACGTCGCGACCGAAGGTGGTGGCGGCTTCCACCTGGGGGGCGGTCAACCGAGGAGCCAAGCGCCCCCAGAGCGACCCGGCGGTGCCGCTCGTGTAGCTCCGCGCGGCCTCGGTCACCGACCGTCGCTCGTCGTCTTCGGACGGCACGGAGGCGACCGCTGAGGGTCGAGGACGTGCCGCCACGCCGTCTCGTGACCGTGTGTACGACCCGTGTGCCGTCTGTCGCCGACCTGTACACCGAGCACCCGTACCGTGGTCGTGCTGCTGGGGGGTGGGGACCGATGAGCACGAGGACCTGCGAGGGGTGCGCGTTCTGGCGACGCCATACCGAGTGGTGGACCGACGACAACCGCCGCCTGGGCATGGGCGAGTGCCTCAACCCGCGCGTGTCCCGGGACGAGGCCGAGGTGGCGGTGCACCACGCCGATTTCGATGCTTCGGGGAGGGTTCCGGTCAAGACGTGGTCGAACGAAACGTGCCGGATGTTCCGGGCGGGTTAGCGGCCGACACCGCGACGCTCCGACACCCGTAGCCGGTCGCCGTCGACCGCCCACGGGGGCGTTGGTCGGTGGACGCTGCCGCGAGGACGTCCCGGTTCCGCGGCCTTATGCTCGTGGGTGCCGGGAGAGAGAGTGCCGCCGTGGCGTCCCCTCGACACGCCGCCCTCGCGACGACCTTCACGTCCACCGTCCCACGCGCCGACCGAGCCTCGCCGACCGCCGCGGTCGCCTCGAAGGCGTTGGGCCGTGGCCTTCTCCTGGGCGCGATCGTCGTCTCCGCGCTCCTGGCCGTCGAGTTCGACTTCGGCGTACCGCGCCTCTTCGTGGCGCTGGTCATGGGCTTCCTCGGGTTCGCGTTCGTGTCCGCCGGCGAAGGTCTCGTGCTTCTGCTGTGGTCGACCCTTCGGAGGGCCTTCCGTCGCCTCCGGTTCGACCGCGGCCTGGCCACCCTCGACGCCGTCCCGCCCGTGCCCGTCGGCCGGATCGTGGGCGCGTCCGTGTACATGGCGGGCGACGCGCTCTGGCCGCAGAGCTTCCTGAAGCAGATCGCGTTGCCCGTCGTCGGCGAGATCGCCGTCAGTCTGGCCGGCCTGACGTTCTTGGCCGTCGCCCTGGCCCGCCGACCGGGTCGCACGCGTGCCGCCCGCGCGGCGCTGCTGGCAGGGGCCGGTGTCCTGGTCCTGGCCTTCATCCTGTGGGTGGTGGACCCGGGCTTCGATGGCTACCTGGTCGACGGGCCGGTCGGCGGCGCGGCGTCGAGCGTCCTCGTGGACGCCGGAACCCCTGGGCCTTTCGTCGTCCGGACGCTCAGCTACGGCAGCGGGACCAGCACCCGCCGACCCGAGTACGGCGCCGGCGCCGATCTGCTCACCTCGCCCGTGGACGGCTCCCCGATCTTCGGCGGCTACGGCGGCTTGGCAGGGTCGTTCTTCCGATGGTACTGGGGCTTCGACTTCACCGCGCTACCGCTGAACGGGCTCGTCTGGTACCCGGAGGGCGAAGGTCCGTTCCCGCTCGTGCTCGTGGTGCACGGCAACCACGCCATGAGCGAAGCCTCGGAGCCGGGCTACGCGTACCTCGGCGAGCACTTGGCCAGCCACGGGTACGTGGTCGCGGCGATCGACCAGAACTTCCTCAACGGCTTGATGTTCTTCGACGGCGACTTCGCCGAGATGCCGCTGCGCGCCTGGATGGTGCTGCAGCACCTGCAGCAGTGGCGGCGCTGGAGCGCGACGCCCGGGAACGTGTTCTCGGGCCGGGTCGACCTCGACCGGGTGGCCCTTGTCGGTCACTCGCGCGGCGGCGAGGCGGTGGCGTGGGCCGCGCACCTGAACCGACACGCCCTGGAGCCGGTCGGCCGCGTCTCGTCGCCCAGCGACTTCGGTTTCGGCATCCAGACCGTGGTCGCGATCGCGCCCTCCGATGCCTACGAAGGCGCGGGTGGACGCAAACCGGCGATCATGGACGCCGATTACCTCCTGTTGGCGGGTGGCCACGACGCCGACACGTTCATGCTCTACGGCCAGGCCCAGTACAACCGTGCCGTGGTCGGCGGCGAGGGCGTCAAGGCGCTCGCCTACGTCTACCGGGCCAACCACGGTCAGTTCAACGGCGTGTGGGGTTCGAGCGACCGCGGGCTCTTCAACTCGCTCTTGCTGAACCGCGCACCCCTACTCTCGGCGGACGCGCAGCAAGGGATCGCCAAGGCCCTCGTGACGAGCTTCTTGGATGCCAGCGTGCGCGACCAGGCCGGTTCGCTGGCGCCGTTCCGGAACCCGTCGCCCGGCGGTGAAGGGCGTGTGGTGACGCAGCTGCAGGAGGCCGCGACCGTCGTTCTGGAGGACTAGCAAGACCGAACCGAACCAAGGGCGGCAAGAAGA
>CAWIUY010000012.1:0-645676 GCA_963839375.1 uncultured Trueperaceae bacterium
CCTCCTCCGCCTCCGCGCCATCGCCATCACCTCCGGCGCCCCCGTCACCGCCGCTGGCACGCCGTGCATCGCCGGCCCCGCGCCCTCGGCCGCCGTGACGATGCCGGCGTCGATCGTCGCCTGGCCTCCCCGCGGCCTCCTGTTCACCCCGGACGGCCTCCCGCGCACGTGCGATGGAGGAGGCGTCGGCAACACGACGATCCTCCTCGAACATCGCGGCGATCGCGCGGCCGTCATCGTCTCGTCCCTCGGTCGTGTCCGCTGGGAACGCCGATGAGACGCCGCGGCTTCACGATCGTCGAGGTGCTGGTGGCGCTCACCCTGGTGGCGATCCAGCTCCCGATGGTGGTCGCGACGGTGACCGCCGCGACGACGCTCACCCGCCGAGCGCAGGCGATCGTCGACAGCATCGACCCGTCGACGGCCGCGGAGCGGTGTACCACACCATGAGCGCGCCCCGCGGCTTCACCCTCGTCGAGGTGCTCGTCGCCTTGGCGATCGGTACGCTCGTCCTCGGTCTGGCTGCTGCGACGACAGCGTCCGCCCGTCGTGTGAACGAGGTCCTTGAGACGCGCGCGACGGCGATGGCGCGCACGGTCGCGGTACCGCAACTGCTCGTCGGCGCGATCGGACGTGCCGGCCGTGGCATCGATGGGTGTGGTCTGGAGGTCCTCGATGCGGGCCTCCGCGTCCGCTCGACCGCGATCGATGCGGGGGACGAGGTCGCGACGATGGTCGACGTGCTCGCGGGCATCGACGGCAGCGGTCGGGCGGCGCTCTACCACCGGGTGCAGCCGTACCCGAGGCAGCCGTGGCTGGAAGACGTCGGCACGTTCGTCGTTCGCGAGGTGCGCGACGAGGCCGGGTCGTGGCGCATCCCGGCGCCCGACGGGGCCACACGGTGGACGGGAATGCGCGTGGAGCTCGGTTGGCTCGACGGGGACGTCCGCGCGTACGATCTCGCCTTGCCGCACGCGCCTTGCCTGCTGGCGGCACCGTGAAGCGGGCACCGCGGGAGGGCATGATCCTCGTCGCCGTCCTGCTCCTCACGCTCGCGACGTGGGTCCTGCTCGCAGCGATGCTCAGCGTGGCGTACCTGCAGTACCGGCTCGCGCTCGGCGCGGAGCGAGGCGCGGTGGCCGGCGCGGCCGCTCGAGCGACCGTGGACGACTTGGCGCTCGAGGCGCGGACCGGTCGCGTGGCGGGCGATCCGTGGCCTACGTCGGTGACCGTCGAGGACATGGGCACATGCTCGTTGCTCGTGACCGACGTCACGAGCAACGACACGTGGTGGCGGATCGGTGTCCGGGCGACCTTCGAGGGTGCGGTCGCCGTCCGGGAGGTGACGGTCCGTGTCCCGTGACCGCCCCGATCGCCGGTTGACGCGCCCCCGCCCCGGGTGCGACCATCCCTCCGATGACCATCCTTCGCGCCCGTCTGTGCGCGGCGTTGCTCGCCGCCGGACGACCCGTGCCGTCCAAGGACCTGCAGCGGCTTCTCGAGGCCACACCGGAAGGGCTCGAACGGGCGCTCGCCGACCTGCGCGACACGCTCGCGTCGGCCTCGTTGGGCGTCGA
This sequence comes from uncultured Trueperaceae bacterium, assembly GCA_963839375.1. Classification (GTDB taxonomy): domain Bacteria; phylum Deinococcota; class Deinococci; order Deinococcales; family Trueperaceae; genus JAABTL01. The sequence continues at coordinate 1,578 of CAWIUY010000012.1, forward strand.
GATCGAAGCCGTGGCTGGGGGGTACCAGCTGGTCGTCTCGCCCGCCGTCGCGCCGCAGCTGGCGGGCCTGCTGGCGCCACCCCCCATCCCCAACCTCTCCGCGGCCGCGCTCGAGACGCTGGCGCTGGTGGCCTACCACCAGCCGGTCACGCGGGGCGAGCTCGAGGCAGCGAGAGGAGCGAGCTGCACTTCGACCGTCGAGACGCTACTCGAGCGCGAGCTCATCAAGGTGGTCGGGCGCAAGGACGTGATCGGGCGTCCGTCGCTTCTCGCGACCACCGAGCGATTCCTGATCGAGTTCGGGCTCCGGTCGCTGGACGACCTGCCGGCCCTGAGCGAACAGCCCGACGCGTTCTTGCGTGGCTGACGGGGCGAGCGGCGAGCGTCAGTTCGGGCGCATCACCAGGTAGCGCACCGCCGCGCGGTACCCCTCGACGCCCAGGCCCGCGATCGTCCCCACGCACACGGCGCCGGTGAGGGTGACGTGTCGGAACGACTCACGAGCGTGGATGTTCGACAGGTGGACCTCGATCACGGGCAGGTCGACCGACGCGATCGCGTCACGCAGCGCCACCGACGTGTGGGTGAGGCCGGCCGGGTTGATGGCCAGACCGACGGCGCCGGTGTCGGCGGCCTCGTGGATCCAGCCGATGAGCTCGCCCTCGTAGGCGCTCTGATGGGCCACGAGATCGTGTCCGTGCTCGGCGGCGACGGCTTCGCACGCGGCGTCGACGGCGGCGAGGGTGGTGGTGCCGTACACGTCCGGCTCCCGGGTGCCGAGCCGGTCGAGGTTCGGGCCATGGAGGACCCAGACGGTGGGGCGTGGACTCATCGCGTGCCTCCTGTGAAATCGGACCGTAGGGCAGCCCAGGCTCGCTCGAGCTCGTCGCGTTCGACGTCGTCGACCACGATCGGTCGGCCGAGCCGCTCGAGCAGCACGAACCGGAGTCTGCCACCTCGGCGCTTCTTGTCACGACCCATCGCTTCGACCAGGCGGCCCAGATCGACGTCCGGCAAGAAGCCGTCCGCCGCCCAGCGAGCGAGCTCGACGGCCTCCCGCCGCCAGTCGGCCAGCCCGCGGCCGTGGCCCAGATGGGCCGCGAACGCCAAGCCGTACGCGACGGCGCTGCCGTGCGCGAGGCCATGAGCGGTGACCGTCTCGAGCGCGTGGGCGAGCGTGTGACCCAGGTTCAGATGGGCGCGCACCCCACGCTCGAGGGGATCGGCCGCCACGACGTCCGCCTTCACGCGAACGCCTTCGGCGACCAGATGCACCCACTCGTGAGGATCCAGGTCCGGAGCGAGGCCGAACCCGTCCCGAGCGGGGTGGAAGGTCGACCGCCACGGGGCGTCGACGAGGAGTGCGTGCTTGTAGAGCTCGACCGCCCCCTCGCGCAAGACGGCAGGGGGGAGGGTGGCGAGCGACCCCACGTCGGCGATCACGACCCGCGGCTGCCAGAAGGCGCCGACGAGGTTCTTGCCCGCGTCCAGGTCGAGCCCCGTCTTGCCGCCCACGGAGGCGTCCACCATCGCGAGCAGCGTCGTCGGGACCTGGACGAAGGGCACACCCCGCAGGAACGTGGCCGCCACGAAGCCCGCGAGGTCGCCTACGACACCGCCCCCGACCGCGCACACCCACGCGTCGCGGTCCAGCGACGCGGCCGCGAGACGCTCCGTCACGTGGGCCCAGACCGCCACCGCCTTCGATCCCTCGCCCGCCGGCACCTCGATCACGAGGGGCTCGACGCCGAGCGCGCGCCAGTCCTCGGCCACCCGCTCCGTGTGTCCGGCGGCCACGACGTTCGCGTCGGAGATCAGGGCCACCCGCGAAGCGGAGGTGGCGTCGACGCTGGCAAGCGCGTCGCGCGCCAGCGTCGGTTCGGCGCCCACCCAGACCTCGTACGGCGGCTGCACCCCGACGCGAACGCGTTCGCTCACGACTCGGTCCACCCGTCACCGGTGCCGGCCGGCTCGGGGCTCGCGAGCTCGGCGGCGCTGAGGCCCAGCGGTCCGTCCCCCGCCGGGCGTGCGTCGGGCTCCGAGACGTGCTCGGAGGCCCAGGCTCGCAGGCCGTCGACGATGTCCTCGACGACGTCCGCGGACTCCCGGCCGTCGGAATCGACGATGAAGGAGGCGGCGTCGGCGTAGTACGCCTGGCGCTCGCTCATGAGCTGTCGGATGCGGCCGAGCGGGTCGTCGCTCGCGAGCAGGGGACGCCGGTGGCGTCGGGTGCGCTTGAAGACCGTCTCGGCCGAGGCGTCGAGGACCACGACGGGTCCGCGCGAACGTAGCAACCGCCGGTTCTCCTCGCGCACGACGGTGCCGCCGCCGGTGGAGACCACCACCTCGTCGAGGTTGAGGCAGCGCCGGACGATCTCGGTCTCGTAGTCGCGGAACGTGGACTCGCCGTAGAGCTCGAAGATCTCGCTGATCCGCATGCAGGCGACCCGCTCGATCACGCGGTCGGTGTCGATGAACGTGAGCTGCAGTCGGCGCGACAGCTCCCAGCCGATGCGGCTCTTGCCGGTTCCCATGAAGCCGGCCATGGCCACCCACGAAACCGGACGCTCGGTGATATAACGCCGTGACATGGTTAGTACGCCGCTGTGTAAGCTCGGTACGCCGCGACCCGGTCGCGCACCTCGGCCACCGTGTCCGCCCCGAACTTCTCGAGGAGCGCGTCGGCGAGGACGAGTGCCGTCATCGCCAGGACCACGATGGAGGCCGCCGGGACGGCGGTGGTGTCGGAGCGCTCTCGCGCCGCGTCCGCAGCCTCGTGCGTCACGACGTCGACGGTGGGGAGCGGCTTCATCAGCGTCGCGATCGGCTTCATGGCGGCGCGCACCACGAGCTCCTCGCCGTTCGTCATGCCGGCCTCCAGGCCGCCGGCGCGGTTCGAGGGCCGGTGGTAGGACTTCTCGGCGTCGTGGAAGACGGGGTCGTGGACCTCGCTGCCGCGGACGGTGGCGTTGCGCCAGCCGTCACCGATCTCGACGGCCTTGATCGCCTGGACCGACATCGCCGCCTGGGCCAGCCGGCCGTCGAGCTTGCGGTCCCACTGGGTGTGGCTACCCAGCCCGACGGGCAGTCCGCGGAAGCGAGCCTCGACGACGCCGCCGAGGGTGTCGCCGTCGCGCTTCGCGGCGTCGACGCGGGCCCGGATCTCGTCCTCCGCAGCGCTGTCGAACGTCCGGAAGGGGGAGTCGTCGAGCTCCGCCAGGCGGTCCCAGTCCATGGGACCGGCGCAATCGACGCCCGCCATGTGCACCACCCGAGCACAGCCCTCGACGCCCGCTTCGGACAGGAGCCGGAGCGCCACGGCGCCGGCGGCGACGCGCGAGGCGGTCTCACGCGCGGAGGCCCGCTCCAGGACGTCACGCAGGTCCTTGTGCCCGTACTTGATGCCACCCGTGAGGTCGGCGTGCCCCGGTCGCGCCTCGGTGAGCGCGCGTTTGCGCGGCTCGTGGCCCGGTAGCGCGTCCATGATCGGTTCCCAGTTGCGCCAGTCGCGGTTCTCGATCTGCATCGCGAGCGGTGCGCCGGTGGTGCGTCCGGCGCGGACGCCACCGAGGATGCGCGCCGCATCGGTCTCGATGACCTGACGCCGTCCGCGTCCGTAGCCACCCTGTCGCCGTCGCAGCCACGGGTCGACGTGGTCGGCGGCCACGAGGCTCAAGCCGGCGGGGACGCCGTCGAGCAGCACCGTGAGCGCAGGACCGTGCGACTCGCCGGCCGAGAGGTACCTGAGCGTGTTCATCTGGTGAGCGTATCACGCCGCTCCGAACGCTTCGGAGGCGTGCAGGACGGCACCGAAGCGGGGGCGGCCCCGCCTCGAAGAGACGGGGCCGCACGGCGTCCGCAGGCGGTGGACGCGAGGTCAGTCGAGGATGAGGGCCGTCACGATCACGAGCAGGTCCGTGTTGTCCTCTTCGGTCACGGTGGTGCCGAACAGGTCGCCGACCAGCGGGATGCTGCTGAGGATCGGGATCCGGTTGCGGGTGATGTTGAGCGAGCTCTGGAGCAGCCCGCCGAGGAGGAGCGTCTGGCCTTCCTCGACCGTCACCGTCGTGGTGACGTTGCGGCTCGAGAGGTTGAGGAAGCTGGGATCGTTGGTGGTCGAGAGGACGTCCTCGACCTTGGCGTCGATCACCAGGGTCACGCGACCGTCGGCGGTGATCCGCGGCGTCACGTCGATCTGCACCCCGTAGGGGATGGTGCGCTCGATGTTCTCGTTGGCGCCTGGGATCGTGATGAAGATCTGGCCACCGGACTGGATGGTGCCGGTGCCGTTGTTGAGCACGGTCACGTTGCTGTCGTCGACGCGGCGGCTCAGCCCTTGCGTCTCCAGCGCGTCGAGGACCGCCAGCACGTTGAGGCTGGAGATCACCTGCGTCGTGTCGAAGATGAAACCGAGGCCGCCGCCGAGGACGTTGGCGGTCAGGTTGCCGAAGCCGGCCGTCCAGTCGATCCCCAGGTCGACGGCGCTGCGCTTCGTGATCTCCTGGATACGCACCTGGATGTTGACCTGAGGTTGCGGCTCGTCCAGCCGGGCGATGAGCTCGGCCAATCGTCCCTGCACCTCGGCGGTGCCGGTGACGATGAGGCTGTTGGTGCGGTCCTCGGCCACGACCGTGAACTGGTCGAGCGCCGTCGTCGTCACGCCGTCGGCCGTGCTGGCGGCCACGTCGCGCGTCTCCTCGAGGGTCGCGGCCAGGTCGGCGGCGTTGGCGTTCGACAGGAAGTACGTCCGCTGCGTGAGCTCGACGACGTCGGCCGGTCGGTCGAACTCGGCCAGCACCTGGGCGACCTCGTCCTGCTGCGCCTCGGTTCCGACGACCACGAGGGCGCCGGTACCCGGCAGCGACTCGACGGTGATGCCGGCGACCGCCCGGTCGAGGATGGCGACGACCTGATCGACGTCGTTGTTCACGCGATAGAAGCGCTGCACGGTCGGTTCGGTGGTCTCGGGCTCGGCCGCGGCAGGCTCCACCGCCGGTTCCCGCAAGCGCGCCAACGACGTGGGGCTGCCCACGACGACGATGTCGTTCTCTTGCAGGACGTAGTCGAGGTCGTTCAGCGTGAGCACGAGCTCCCACACCTGGCGGAACGGCTTCGGTTCCCCGATGTCGAAGACGATCATCTTGTCGGGGATGTCGTCGACGATGGGCGTCAACCCGACCGAGCGCGCCAGCGCCGTGATCATGGCGTCGAGCTCTTCACCGCTCGTCCCGGTGGAGAAGGCGACCGTTTGGTCGAAGCGCGGATCGTCGGGAAGCTGGGCCGGCTGGGCGAACGCCGGTGCCGCTCCGAGTACCAGGGCGCACGTGAGGAGGAAGAGCACTCGTTTCATGGTCACCGCCTGATGTCCAAGGTGAGGATTTGGGTCATGTCGCCGAGCTTGAGCTCGGCTTGCTGCCCGCGAAGGTCCGTGAGCACGATGTCGGTGTCGGGCAGCGTCTGGCCCAGGGCGACGACCAGCGGAACGTTGTCGAGGTCGGAGCGGAAGACGCCCACGCTCACGGGTCCCAGGACCGAGCCGGTGAAGCTGAAGTTCTCGTCGCGGAGGAACCGTGCCAGCTCGGAGGCGCCGGCGGCGAGGGGCGGCGGTCCCACCGGGAGGGCCGCGGCCGGGGTCGTGTCGGCGGGCATCGCCTCGGGCTCGGTCTCGGCGACCGCGTCGGTGGTCACGACGACCTGCGGCTCGGGTTCGGGCTCGGGGAAGACGACGGCCAGCGGACCGAGGGGGATGGGAGCGTCGACACCGATGCCCGGCGGACGGGTCGGTTCCCGCTCGGGGAGCTCGGTCGGCTCGGCGTCCGGCACGGCGACGGCGGCCACGGTGGCGAAGTCGACCTCTTGGGCCGGCGTACCGACCCGCGCCTCACGCAGCAGCGTCGGCGTCGACGACAGGACCCGCCCGGTCGGGAGCGCGCGCGGCAACTCGGAGGCGGTGGCGCCCGGCGTGAGCGGCCGCGGCGTGGGGGCGGCTGCCCGGACCGGGGCGGCCAAGACCGTCGCCGGCGGGGCGGGAACGGCCACGTCGACGACCGTCGCGGCTTCGGGCACCACGCGTTCGGGAGCGGCCGGAGCACGAACGACGACGGGTGAGAACGGGTTGATGGTGGCGCGCGTGAGCGCGGTGACGCCTTGGACCGGTGGGGCGTCGGCGACGTCGGTCTCGGACGCGGGTGCCGCGACGGGCGCCGGTTCGGTGACGAGGAAGGGGAGATCGGCGATCACGATGTCGCGGCTGACGGCCACCGGGGCGTCGAGCACCACGAGTGGCGGCGCGTCCGGGTCGGCGACCACGGGGTCGGTCCCGTCGCTGACAGGGGCTTCGGTCGTCGCGTCGGCTTCGTCGCCGTTCGCGACCGTCGCGTCCGCCAGCGGCGCGGGGTCGGGCACGGTGGCGTCGGCGTCGGCGCGGACTCCGGCGCATCGGCCTCGGCGAGAGGCTCGTCCGTCGCCAGCGTTTCGGGATCCGCTGGGGCCCCCTCAGTGGTTGCTTCGTTGGCGTCGGTGGCCTCGGCTGCGTCCGCCGTCGCGTCGGTGGTGTCGGCAGCTTCGGGTGCGTCGACGGCGTCGCTTGCGGGTGTCGCCGTGTCGACGGCGACCGTGCCGTCCTCGGGTGCCACGCCGGCGTCGGCCAGGACCGGATCCGCCGTGGGCGCCTCGGCCGTGCGGCTCTGGTAGTAGAAGTTCACCCAGAAGAAGGCGGCGGCCGCGAGCAGCAAGATGGCGACGAGGATACGTGCGGTGCGTGACATCGCCATGGTCAGCGCTCCCCGGGGTCTTCGCCGGTGAAGACGTACACCGTGAAGCCGATGTTGGTCGAGAGGTCGGGGTCCTCGCTGTCGTCCGCAGCGACCGAGAGGCCCACCTGGTTGAGCTTGGTGTAGCGCTGGAGTCCTTCGAGGACACCGAGGAAGCCCATGGTCTCGCCGAACGTGCCGGTCGAGGCGACGGTGAAGCCGAGCGGCCGGACGTCTTGGACGTCGGCCGAGGCGCTGCCCTGGCTGAAGCTCTGGATCAGGACGCCGGCGCTGTCGGCCGACAGCCGCAGGTCGTCGATGACGCTCGAGACCTGGGACTCGGTGGGCAACTGGGACAGGAACACGCGCCGTTCCTCTTCGAGCAGCGCCACCGCGAGCCTGAGCTCAGGCAGGTTCCGACGGGCGTCCTCGCCGCGGCGGATGTCGACGTCGAGCCGCTGGATCTCGGCTTCGAGCGTGGCGATGCGGTCCTGGGCGGGCTGATACATGTAGTAGTACCAGAGGACGCCGGCGATCACCGTGAGCACGATGAGGATGAGGGCGATGTCGCGCTGACGCAGGTTGCGCAGGGAGAACCTCATCGCTGACCACCCGTGAAGCCGCCGACCGTGAGGTTGTACGTGAACAGCTCCTCGTCCTCGCCCTGACGCGAGGCGTTCTGGAACAGCACGCCGAAATCGGGCGCGTTCTCGAGGTTGCGCACGAACTCGGCCAAGACCTCAGGTCCCTGCACGGTGCCCGAGATCGCCGCCTCCGAGACGATGGTGGCCCCCTCGTAGCGGTTGGGGTCGGTGACCGGCGGGTAGACCGAGCGCAGGTTCATCGACCGGAAGTCGATCCTGGGGGCGGCCGCATCGCCACGCGCGGGCACGGATTCGAGCAGCGCCGCGATCTCCGACGTCCAGATGACCTGGCCGAGGCGGACCTCCTCGGCGATGGCGATGAGCTGCCGCAGCGCCTCTTGGCGCGTCTGCAGGTCGCGCTGCTCCTGGAGGAACGGCTGCAGGAGCGCGAGCTGGTCTTCGCGCAGCTGGACGTCGCGCTCGAGGTTGGCGATCGTCTGGTTCGTGAGGTACTGGATCCCGAAGAGCACGCCCGCGACGACCAGCGGGACCGCGACCGCGAGCACGCGCCAGTAACCCGGCTCGCGCACGCGCTTGAGGCTCTTGGGAAGCAGGTTGACGTTAATCAAGACCGCTCACCCCCCGCAGGGCCAGGCCGAGGGGGACGGCGAAGGCCGGCCCGATCGTCTGGAGGTACGCGCGATCGAAGCGGTTGGTGTCCACGGTGACCGTCAACCACGGATCGCCGACCTCGACGCGCACGCCCAGCGTGTCGCCGATCGCCTCGGGCAGCCCTCGCAAGCTGGCGCCACCACCGGTGACGAGCATGCGGCTGATGTTGGCGTCGCCCGTCTGGACCCGGAAGAACTCCAGGCTGCGCCGGATCTCGGTGGTGAGCTCGATGAGCACCGGCCGCAGCGACTCGTAGACGCGGCTGGGACTGTACTGTTCGCGCTTGGCGTCGAAGTTCAGCAGCTCCTCCTCGTCCTCGGACGGGATCGTGGCCGTGCCGTACTGCAGCTTGACGTCCTCGGCGCTGTCGAAGTCGAGACCGAACGCGCGCTGGACGGCGGCGGTGAAGTCGTCGCCGCTGACCCCGATGTTGCGGTTCATGAGCACGCGCTCGCCGCGGACCAGCGTGATGGTCGTGTTCGACGCGGCGATCTCGAGCACGACGCCGATCTCGTTGGCCTCGGTGTAGCCGCTGCCCGAGAGCGTCGTCTTGGTCAGGTGTTCTCCCAACAGCGCACCCTTGAGCGAGCGCAGCAGGGAGAACGGCTTGATGTCGATGACCAACGGTTCGAGCGCCGCTTGGCGCAGCGCCTCGACCTGCTGCGTCAGCAGGTCGAGCCGAGCGGCGGCGATGACCACTTCGAGCTGGCCACCGTCGGCGACGTCCTCGGGGTTGTCGAGCACGAAGAAGTCGAGCTCGACCTCGTCGATGGGGAACGGGATGTAGCGCTCCGCCTCCCACTTGATCGCTTCCTCGAGCTCGCTGAGGGTCATCTTCGGGACCATGATGTTGCGGGTGATCGCCTGCCGGTTCGAGACGGCCGAAACGACGTGGCGCTTGCGGATGCCAGCGTCGTCGAAGAGCGCCTTGATCTCGGCCGCGAGACCCGCGACGTCTTGAATGGTGTCGTCCTGAACGAGTCCAGGTGGCATGGGGCGGGTCGCCAGCGCCGCCAAGCTGGGCGGCTTGCCCTGGCGCAGTTCGACCACCTTGAGGGCGGACGTTCCGATCTCGAGGCCAACGGCTTCGATCCGGGGTCGTAAGAAGCGCGACATCCGTTCGCGCGATGAGGCCATGGCGACTCCTCCTCGAGAACCTTCGGGGACTGTATCACGAGGCTCTCATGGGCTCCGGTGAAATATTCGGCCTGGTGGGGGCTCCTGGCCTCATGAGAAGCGTCGTCGGGCGCGAAGAATCCGACATCTGGCAAGCGGGTGGGGAGACTGGGAACGGCGTACGAGACGGATAACGCCGTTACCGATGCGTGCCCGACGTTACGCCTGCCGTGCGAGGTCGTTGAAGCGAACGTGCGCGTTGTGGAACTGGAGGTCGAGGCTGCCGACGGGACCGTTGCGCTGTTTGCCGATGATGATCTCCGCGATGCCCTGTTTCTCCGAGTGCGGGTCGTAGTACTCGTCGCGGTAGATGAACATCACCAGGTCGGCGTCTTGCTCGATCGCTCCCGAGTTGTGCAGGATCACGCCGTCCGCCAACCACGAGGCCGGACCGGGCACGGTCAGGTCGAAGACCTCGGCCGTCCCCACCGGTTCCACGCGGACCACCTCGTCCCAGAACACGTCGTCGTCGGCCCACCGGTTCGGCGTCGGGTCTTCGAGCGTCGTCGCGTACGAGGCGTCCGTTCGACGCGATGGGGCGGACCCGAGGTGCGACATCCCACCGTAGACGGTGCCCCGGGGCGGGTCGAGGACCTCGCCATGGAGTGCCCGCGCCAGCACCGAGGCGGCGTGCGTCCGAGGACCGTACGCGCCGACGCGGTCGAGGAAGAGCGCTTGGGCCTCGCCGCCGCTCACGTCCACCTGCCAGACCCCCTGTGCCGACGCGACCCGATGCAGCCTGGCCACGATGCCGAGGCGCAAGAGCAGCGCCGCCACGTCGTTCGCGAGGCGCTCGCTGGCGGTCGCGAAGTCGACCCGGTGGCCGCCGCGTTGGGTCGGAGGTCGAACGAGGATGCAGCCGTCCGTCGCCCACAGGTGGCGCAGGAGGAGCGCCACCTGGTCGTCGGCGAAGCGGAACACCTCGGCAGGAAGTGCCTTGGCCGCCGGCCGCTGGTCGAAGATGCCGAGCTCCTTCAACCACGCCCCGACGCCGGCCGGATGCCACCGATCTTCGTGGCCGCCGAGGACGAGCTGGAACGGGCTTCCTCGTCCCGCGATGCGGCGCACGGTACTCCCGAGCTCGTGGGCGCCGGCCGTCACGGCCGCCGCGTTGTCTTCGGAGGCCGTCGTGTACCGCAGCGGTTGGCCCTCGAGGTAGGAGCCGTCGCCGACGAGCTGGCCCAACAGCGCCACACGCGCGTCGGACCATCGCAGCGGTCGCTCGGGGGCGGGAACCCTCCGGGCGACCCCGACGCGGTCGCCCACCCGCAACGTCTCGAGCGTGCGCCAGCCATCGAACGTGTACCAACGGTGGCCGGCCGTCGACCGGCGGCGGCGGCCGCTGGCGAGGGTCACCTCGAAGACGGGCCGCTCACCGACGGACCAGACGCTCTCGGCCCGAGCGGTGGTGAGGCGTCCGTCGGCACCGAGCGCGACGACGTCGGGGGCGGCACCGACGAGTTCTTGGATCGGCCACCGTCGTCCGTCTGCCAGTTGCACGAGCGTGTCGCCCGGGACGCACTCCCGCAGGTCCGACAACATCGGCCGCTTGTTCGGCCGCGCCTCGACCGCCCGGGACAGCTGCGAGAGCACGAGCACCGGGACGTCGAGCTCGCGGGCGAGCGCCTTCAGGCCGCGCGAGATCGTGCTGATCTCCTGTTGCCGGTTCTCGGTCTGGCGCCCGTGGCCGCCCGACATGAGCTGCAGGTAGTCGATCACGAGCAGGCCGAGGTCGTGCTCGGCCATGAGCCGGCGGGCGCGCGAACGGAGCTCCATGACGGTCAGGTCGGCGTTGTCGTCGATGAAGACCTTCGCCTCGGACATGCGGCCGGCGGTGTCGGCCAGCCGCTGGAAGTCGCGGTCGGAGAGCTGGCCGCTGCGGACGCGGCTCATGTCGACCCGCGCTTCGGAACAGAGCATGCGGGTGACGAGCTGCACCCCCGACATCTCGAGCGAGAAGAGGCCGACCGTCTTCTTCTCCCGCAGCGCCACGTTCAGGGCGATCGTCAACGCGAACGCCGTCTTGCCCATGCTGGGTCGGGCCGCGAGCACGTTGAGGCTCGACGGCTGCAGCCCGGCCGTCATGGCGTCGAGCTCCTTGAACCCCATGCGCAGACCGGAGACCGGGTCCGGGTTGGCGAAGTACTCGTTGATCTTCTGGAAGGTCTCGTTGACGAGTTGCGGCATCCCCTCGAAGAAGCTGCGCCGCTTGGAGGTCGCCAGGTCGAAGATCGCCGATTCGGCCTCGTCGAGCAGCTGCTCGAGCGGTGCCGCCTGCTCGTAGGCGTTCTGAAGGATCTTCCCGCTGGCGCCGATGAGATCGCGCAGCACCGCCTTCTCGCGCACGATGTTGGCGTAGCTCTCGGCGTAGGCGGCCGTCGGCACGCCCTCGGCGAGGCCGATCAGGTACGCCACGCTGCCGACCGCCTCGAGATCGCCCGATTGCCGGAGCGATTCGGAGAGGGTGACGAGGTCCATCGGCTCGCCGCTGCGGAACAGGCGCTCGAGCGCCCGCCACACCTTGCGGTGGCCCTCCTTGTAGAAGTGCTCGGCCGTCAGCGTGCCTTCCAGCGCCGCGTAGACCTCGTTGTCGAGCAGAACGCTGCCTAGGACGCTCTTCTCAGCGTCGAGGTTATGGGGGGGCGTGCGGCTTTCCACGCGGCCCATGCTACGCCATGGCTTCGCGCCCGCCGGCCGAGGGTCGCCGCGACCTGCCTAGAGGTTCTCGGCCGTCCGGTGCCCATCGCCGACCTCCCGCGCGCGCGTCACGGCGTAGGATGGCGCCCATGGCCGAACTCGTCTTGGGGCTGCTCGCGGCCGCGATCGCGTACGTCGTCGGCACCGTGCCGGTCGGTGCGGCCTGGGTGCATCGGCTCACCGGCCGCGACGCCCGCGACCTCAACCCGCACCTGCTGGGCGTCGAGAACGTGTTCCGCCTGGCGGGCGCGCCCGCCGCCCTCGGCAGCTTCGGCCTGGACATCCTCAAGGGAGCGCTACCGGTCGCCGCGCTGGCATCCCTGGCGCCGCCCGCGGCGACGCTCGCCGCCGCGGGCGTCTACGCGGGCCACGTCGCGCCGTGGCCCGGAGCATGGGGCGGGCACCTGCCACGGGGTCGCGGCAACGGGGTCCTGCTCGGCGCGCTGGCCGCGTGGGCGGCGGTCGGCGGCGCGCCCGCGTGGGCGCTGGCGCTGCCCATCGTCGTGTACGCCGGCGTCCTGGCCGCCACCCGCTACGTCGTCCTCGGCACGTTGGCGGGCCTCACGGCGCTCCCGATCAGCCTCGCGCTGGCGGGCACCGGGCTGACCGCGGTGGCGTCGGGATGCGTCATCGCGCTGCTGGGTGGCTGGCGTCAGAAGTCGGCGTTCGCCCGCCTGCAGGACGGGACGGAGGTGCGGCTGGGCGATCCACCGCCCGTCCGGGGGCTCGACCCCGACGTGGTGCTCGCGGCCTTCATGGTCCACCCGATGACGGTCGACGACCTGTGGCAACCTGCCAGCCAACGGTGGCTCGAACGCGCGATGGCGCGCGGCTGGCTGCCCGAAGCATGGCTCCGCCGCCTGCTGCCGCACCTGCGCCCGCAGGTGCAGGGCGAGATCCGTGGCATCGCCCTGGCCGACGGGCGCGAGTTGCGGGTGGCGCTGGTCTCGGGGCCGCTGCTCCCCGACCAGATCCGTGGCGACACGGAAGGCGCCGTGCGCATGGCGATCCTCGGCGCGCGCCTGGCGCGCGAACTGGGTGCCGAAGCCTTCGGGCTCGGCGCCTTCTGGTCGACGGTGGGCGAGAAGGGTCTGGCGGTCCAGGCCGCCGTGCCCGACCTGGCCATCACGAACGGCGGGGCCTACACGGCCGCCACCGTGCGTGCGGCGGTGCCCGGGTTGCTCGAACGGTTCCGGGCCGAAGGGGGCGACTTGCGCCACGCCACGGCGGCGGTGGTGGGGGCGAACGGCGTGGTCGCCTTCGGGGTGGCGCGGGTGCTCGCGCCCGAGGTGGCGCGGCTGGTGCTCATCGGGCGCGACCTGGAGCGGCTCGAACGTTCGGCGGCCACGCTCTCGCGCAAGTTCCCGGACGTCGACGTGGTCGTCTCGACCGACATGAGCGAGGTGCGCTCGGCCGACCTCGTGTTCACCGCCACGAGCGACCCGCGCCCGGTGGTGCTCCCCGAGCACGTCAAGGCCGGGGCGTGGATCTACGACCTGGGGCGCCCCGCCGACGTGCACCCTGCCGTGCTGGACGTCCCGGGCGTCCAGGTCGTCCCGGGCGGTGTCGTGCGGCCTCCGGGGACGATGCGCTCCGCCATCGACCTCCACTTCGGCGACGGGTTGGTGCCCGCCTGCATGGCCGAGACGATGATCATGACCGCCACGCGCGCCTTCGACCGGGCTTCGTTGGGTCCCCAGACCCGCAGCGCCGACATCGAGTGGTACCTCGCCGAAGGCGAGCGCCTCGGCTTCGAGATCGTCACCCGCGACCTCCGAGAAGGGGGCCCGCGGCCGAGCGCCATCGGAGTCGGCACCGGCGCGGCCGAGCCGCTGGCGGCGCCGTGACGCCATGAGCGGGCGCACGCTCACGCCGCGGATCACGATGCGGCGGGGCCGGTGAAGGCGTACCGCTTGGCGGGCGCCGGTCGCGATCCCCTGGCGGCCGAGGGCCTCCCGGCGGCGACGCTGTGGGAGGCGGGCGCTTGCGGGGTCGAGCTCGTGAACGACGACCTGGTGGGCTTCTTCGAGGAGGCGCCCAGCGGCCCGCTGCCGGACGGCGGACGTTGGGAGGCGGTCGACACGACCGACCACGTCGCCGCCTACCACCGCACGCTGGTGCCCGTGGACGCGGGCGCTCTCGTCGTGGCCCCCACGCATCGCGACGTCACGCTGCGGCCGGGCCAGACGGTCGTGTGGCTCGACCCGGGCATGGCGTTCGGCACCGGCCATCACGAGACCACCCATCTGGCGCTGGCGGCGCTCACGAGGATCGACCTGCGAGGTCGGAGCGTGCTGGACGTCGGGTCGGGCTCGGGTCTCCTCGCCATCGCCGCCGACCGCTTGGGCGCCGCCGACGCCTTCGGTCTGGACGTCGACGAGGCGACGATCGAGGTGGCCAGGGCGAACGCCGAGGCCAACCGGTCGCGCGCCCGCTTCGTCGCGGGAGGCTTCGGCGAGGTCGCGCTGCCGGCGCCCGTCGACGTGCTCGTCGCGAACCTGTACGCCGAGCTGCACGTGACCTTCTTGGGCGCCTACGCGAAGGCGACCCGCGCGCGAGCCGACCTGCTGTTGACCGGCATCCTGCACCCGCGCGACGCTTCGGTGCGCGAGGCGGTGACGGCCCACGGCGACGCCTTCGAGACGGTGGCCTGGCACCGTGCCGCCGAGTGGTGGCTCGTCCACCTGCGCCGGAGGGGCTGACGTGCGGCGCCACCGCGTCCGGTTGCCGGACCTGAGCGCCGGCCCCCATCGGCTCGTGGGGCCCGCGGCCCATCACCTCGTACGGGTGTTGCGGGTGAGGCCGGGCGCCCAGGTCGACGCCTTCGACGGAGCCGGCTGGGAGGCTGCGGGAACGGTCGAGGCGGTCGAGGCGGACGCGGTCACGCTCCACCTGGAGGCGCCGGCGCCCGCACGGACGGAAGCCGATCGAGCGGTGATCCTGGCGCTGGCGCTGCTCAAGGCCGACAAGCTGGCCGACGTGGTGCGCATGGCGACGGAGTTGGGGGCGGTCGACTTCCAACCCTTCGTGGCACGCCGCTGCGACGTGCGCGAGCTCACGGACGCCAAGCGCGCGCGCTTGACGCGGATCGCCCAGGAGGCCGCGCGCCAGAGCGGTCGGGCCCGGGTACCGGGCATCGCGCCGGTCGTCGCGCTCGACGCGCTCTCGTGGACGGGCCGGGCCTTCGTCGCCTCCCCGAGCGCCATGGCGTCGCTGGCCGACCACGACCTCGGTGAGGACGAGGCCGTCACCCTCATCACCGGTCCGGAAGGTGGCTTCACCGAGGCCGAGGTCGAGGCGTTGGTCGCGCGCGGTGCGCAGGCCGTGACCTTGGGGCGCCGGGTCCTGCGCGCCGAGACGGCGCCGGTGGCCGCGCTCGCCGCCCTGCTGGTCCCGGGGGCCTCGTGAGCCGGTCGCGCGTCGTCGCCGCCTTGTGGGCCGCGGTGGTGTGGTCGGCGTTGCCCGCATGCACCCCGCTGTTCGTCCCGCCGGTCCCGGCGAGCACGCTCAGCCCCGCGCCGGCTTGGCGGGTGGGCGGCGGAGCCGAGGTCCGGACCTTCGTCACGGCCGACGGCGTCGTGCGCTTGCGCGCGCGCGTGCGCTTCGAGAGCGTGCCCGAGGCGGCGTGGGTGGCGGTGCAATGGTTCGGGCCGAGCGGCGGCGAACGCGCTTCGTCGTCGCGTTGGGTGTCGCCCGACGACGCGGCGCGGTGGTTGGCGTGGGACCTGCCCAGCGACGTCGCCGTCGTCGCGGGAGCCTGGCGCGCCCTCCTCTCGGTCGACGGGCGACCGCTGCGGCAGCTCGACGCCACCGTGGCTGCGGAGGGCGACCGCTGACGACCCGGCCCCGTGGCCACGCAGACGACGCAACGCGCGCGGGCCGGTCCTCAGAGGAGGACCGGCCCGCGGTTCATGGCTGGACGGAGCGACGCCCGCCTGCCGAGGTCAGGCGGTCGCCGTCCGGCGGGCCCGCCGCCGCTGGCGTTGGCGCGTCTTGAACCACACCACGATCGGGGCCAGCACGAAGATCGACGAGTAGGTGCCGATGCCGATCCCGACGAGGAGCGTGATCGAGAAGTCGCGCAGCACGCTGCCGCCGAAGAAGAGCAACGCCAGCACCGGCAGCAGCGTGGTGCCCGAGGTGACCAGCGTGCGCGACAAGGTCTGCGACACCGACAGGTCGACCACGTCGGCGTACGAGCGGTCGCGCACCTTGCCGAGGTTCTCGCGGATCCGGTCGGCGATGATGATCGAGTCGTTCAGCGAGTAGCCGACCACGAACAACAACGCCGCCAACACCGGGATGCCGAACTCGGCGTTCACGAGGTCGAGGAAGCCGAGCACCAGCCCCACGTCGTGGACGGTGGCGATGACGATGGCGACGGCGATGACCCAGTTGGGCCAGAAGCGCCAGGCGACGTAGACCAAGATGAGCGCCAGGGCCACGAGGACGGCGAGCACGGCGCCCCGGCGCAGGTCGGCGCCCACGGCCGGCCCGACGAAGTCCGACGACAGCACCTCGGCGTCGAGCGCGTCGGCCAGCCGTCGCGGGAACGTGTCGACGGTGTCGCTGCCGGCCACCAGGCCGACGCGGACCGACAACAGGGATCCGTCGATGGTGGGGTCCACCACCTCGACGATGTTGGCGCCGTCGGCGGCCACGTCGTCGAGCTCGGGCGTGGCCAGGGCGGCGCGGGCGTCGGCCACCGAGGTCCCGTCGGGAACCCGCAGGAGCACGCTGGTCCCACCGGTGAAGTCGGTCGACAGCCGCAGACCGACCACCGAGACGAGGACCAGCGCGGCCACCGACAGCACGGCCGAGATCGTGAGGAAGGTCGACGCGCGACGCACGACCTTCAGCTTCTCGGTGAAGAAGCCGGGACGCATGTAGGTCCGCTTGATGCGCACCGTCAGCACGTCCAGGATCCACGGCACCGCGACCGTGTTGACGAACACGGCCGACACGATGCCGATCGCCAGGGTGATGGCGAAGCCGCGCACGGGGCCGCTCGTGTACTGGTAGAGCGCGGCGGCGGCGAGCAGCGTGGTCACGTTGGCGTCGATGATGGCCGAGAGCGAGTGACCGAAGCCGTTGCGCATGGCGACGCGCAAGCCCTTGCCGGCGCGCAGCTCCTCACGGATCCGTTCGAAGCTGATCACGTTGCCGTCGACGGCCGCGCCGATCGTCAGCACCAGGCCTGCCAGACCGGGCAGCGTGAGGGCCGCCCCGAGGCCGGCGAGCACCCCGAAGATGAACAGCAGGACGAGCACCAGGCCGATGGTGAGGGCACCCCCGAACAGGGGGCCGTAGAAGAGCAGGATGAAGACGACCACCGCAGCGCCACCGATGGCGGCCGCCATGGTGCCGGCGTTGATCGAGTCCTGACCGAGCGTCGGACCGATGGCGCGGATCTCCTCGACCGTGAGGGAGATCGGCAGCGAGCCCGACCGGAGCACGAGCGCCGTGTCGGCGGCCTCCTCGAGGGTCGGGATGCCGGTGATCTGCCCGGAGTCGCTGATGCGCGAGTTGAGCGTGGGCGCGGTCTGGATCGTGTCGTCGAGGACGATCGCCATCCGGCGGCCGACGTTGCTGCCGGTGAAATCGCCGAAGGCGCGGGCGTTCTCCGCCCGGACCTCGAAGAAGACCGCGGGCCCGAGCGTGGCGGACCCGACCCGCTCGAAGTCGGCCCGGGCGGTGCGGATGATCTCGCCGGTGAAGGCGACGTCCTCGAGGTCGGACGCCAGCAGCTCCTGGGTCGCCTTGCCTTGGGCCGCCGGGCGCACCAGCCGGAACTCGAGGATGGCCTGTTGGCCGATCAGGTCGAGCGCGCGGTTCTGGTCCGCCGCGGTGAGGCCGGGAAGCTCGACCAGGATGCGGTCGCTGCCGCTGGTCTGGATGAGCGGTTCGGCGACCCCGAACTCGTTGACGCGGTTCTCGATGATGTTGCGGGCGGTCTCGAGGTCCTCGGGCAGTGGATCGGGGGTGTCGCTGCGCAGGACGACGCGCAGACCGCCCTGGAGGTCGAGGCCGAGCTTGAGCGAGTCGCCCGGGGTGGCGCTCCAGGGCTGCCACAGGTAGGCGAGCGAGGCGAGGACGGCGGCGAGCAGCAGCAAGCCGGTGACGTTGCGTTGGGTCATGGGGGCTCCGGTGGGGGAAGGGGGTGACGGGAAGGGCGGGCGGACGCGCACGAGCGTCTCGCCCCGTCAACCACCGTCGTCCTGGCGGCGCCCCAAGGCGCTCAAGCGAGGGCGCCTGCGCTGCCCCAGGCCCAGTCGACGCAGTCGGGCGAAGGCGCCGCGCCGCGGCGCGGCGACGTGCGCCCGCCGTGGGGGCAAGGATCGGGGCGGGTCACCCGACGTGAACGTCGCCGCGCGCGGGCCGGGATCGAACCAGGCGGGCGCTCGGCCGGTCCAACCGCCCGCGTCGCCGCCGTCGGCGGCCACCGCACGCGGCACCGTCGCCACCGGTCCGAGGACCGTGGCGACGAGCCACACGAGGATCAGCGCGAAGCGGCTGCGGGACATCCTGTCTCGGACGCCGAGGGGGTGACGGTCGGCCGTCGGTCGTTCACCCGACAGGGCGAGCGCCGTGCGGGCGACCGTCGACCGCTCAGGCGGCCGCCACCTCGACCATGTCGTACACCTCGATGATGTCGCCCTCTTGGACGTTGTCGTAGTTCTGGAGGTTGATCCCGCACTCGAAACCGGCGCTCACCTCGCGGACGTCCTCCTTGAAGCGCCGCAACTGCGCGATCGAGCCCTTGTAGACCTCGCGACCGTCGCGCTTCAGGCGCGCCTTCGCACCCCGGCGGATCACGCCGCTGGTGACGTACGAGCCGGCGATGTTGCCCGAACGGGGCACGCGGATGACCATGCGCACCTCGGCGTGACCGAGGATCTTCTCGGCGAAGGTCGGTTCGATCTGGCCCTTGATCAGGCGTTCGACCTCTTCGATCAGTTCGTAGATGATCCGGAAGTTCTTGAGCGGGGTCTTCTGGCGCTCGGCCGCCTTGATCACGGAGCCGGGGGCGGTCACCCCGAACGTCAGGATGGTGGCGTCCTCGGTCGACGCAAGGAGCAGGTCGCTCTCGGTGGGAGCGCCGACCTCGGCGAGCATGACGTCGACGTCGACCTCTTCGACGCTCTCGGCGGCTTGCGCGATCACGCCCTTGATCGCTTCGAGCGAACCTTGGGTGTCGGCGCGCACGAGCAGGTGGATCTTCTTGGTCTTCGGCTTGCCGAACAGGTCGGCCAGCGTCAGGCCCTTGCGACCGATGAGCTCGCGCTCGGCCTCTTCGCGCGCCTCCTTGCGATCGCTGACGGCCTGCTTGGCCGTCGCCTCGTCGGCCACCCGGTCCACCATCTCGCCGGCGATCGGCAGCTGCGAGAAGCCGAGGATCTGCGCGGGCACGCTGGGGCCGGCCGAGTCGATCGCCGCCCCGGTGTAGTCCGTGAGGCGCCGGACCTTGGCCCACACCTCGCCGCACACCAGGTAGTCGCCCACGTGCAGCGTGCCTTCTTGGACCAAGACGGTGGCGAGCACGCCGGCGCGCTTGTCGAGCACCGACTCCACGACGACGCCGTGTGCCGGGGCGTCGGGATCGGCGCGCAGGTCCTCGACCTCGGCGACCAGCGACAGCATCTCGAGCAGGTCGTCGACGCCCTCACCCGTGTGGGCGCTGAGCGGAACGACGATCGTGTCGCCCCCGAACTTCTCGGGGATGAGGTCGACCTGCATCAGGTCCTGCATCACCTTGTCCGGGTTGGCTTGCGGCAGGTCGATCTTGTTGATCGCCACCACGATCGGCACCTTGGCCGCCTTGGCGTGGGCGATCGCCTCGCGCGTCTGCGGCATGATGCTGTCGTCGGCGGCCACCACGATGACGGCGATGTCGGTGGCGTTCGCCCCGCGCTGCCGGATGGCGGTGAAGGCGGCGTGACCGGGCGTGTCGAGGAAGGTGACGGTGCCCTGCTTCGTCTCGGCCTGGTAGGCGCCGATGTGCTGGGTGATCCCGCCGGCCTCGCGCTCGGCGACCTTGGTCTTGCGGATGTGGTCGAGGAGCGAGGTCTTGCCGTGGTCGACGTGGCCCATGACGGTGACCACCGGCGCGCGCAGCGGCAGGGCGGCGCGCGCCGCCGCAGCGGTCTCGGTGGGGGGCGTGGCGACGGCGGTGGCGCCGCCCGGGGCGGCGCGGTCGGCGGCAGCGGCGGGCGCGCCGGCAGCGGCGGTTCCGCCGGCACCGGCGGGCGCGTTCGCGGGAGCCGCGCTCGTCTCGCCGACCAGGCCGCGGACGGCCTCGGCGACGTCGAGTTCGAGCGTGCTCGAGTGCGACTTGTACTCCACGCCCATGTCGTCGAGCATCGCCAAGAGGTCCTTGGTCTCGATGCCGAGATCACGCGCGAGCTGGTAGATGCGAACCTTCTCAGCCATGCATCCCTCCGTTCGGATGGGGTCGTTCTGGGGAATCGTCGGGCGTCACGAGGGCCCCCGCGGGGTCCCTCACGGGCGCGACGGCGTCGCGCAGCGTCGATACGATCGGGGCGAGCAGGGCGCTCACGGCGGCGGCGTCCTGACGGAAGGCCCGCCGGAAGCCCTTGCGTCGGTCGGGGTCATGACCGTCCAGAGCCGCCAGCGCACAGGCAGGGCAGACCGACGTGCCCCGGCCCCCCGCCCGTTGCGCGAGGTCCAGCCGCCAGCCGGACCCGTCGCGGACGAGGCGGATGAGCTCTCGTTTGGGTCGCGCCTCACGACAGGCGACGCAGCGGCGCAGGGGCACGTGGCGGCGGGCGTTCATCGGTCGGTATCGCCTCGTTCCGTCGCCGCTACGGGCGCGTCGGCAGCGACGTCCTCGGTCGCCTCGTCGGAGGCCGCGGTGTCGGCGGACGCGGGTCCCGGCGCCGAGCCGCCGCCGAAGAGCGCGTCGAAGGCGGCGCGCCGGCTGTCGGTGGGCGCGGCGGCGCTGAGGTCGGACTGGCGTGAGGCCGCGGCCGCCATGGCGCTGTCGAGGTCGCTGATCGCCTCGCTGGCGACCAGGTCGATCTTGAAACCGGAGAGCTTGGCGGCGAGCCGCACGTTCTGGCCGCCCTTGCCGATGGCCAGCGACAGCTGGTCCGAGCCGACGTTGACGCGGGCCTCGCCGGCTTCGGGATCGAGCTCGATGGAGCCGACCCGAGCGGGCGACAGGGCGTTGCGGATGAACTCGCGCGGGCTCGGGTCCCACAGGATGATGTCGACGCGCTCGCGCTGGAGCTCGGCGGTGACGGCCTGGATGCGACTGCCGCGATGACCGATGCAGGCACCGATCGGGTCGACGTTCGTGTTCGTGCTCGACACCGCCACCTTCGACCGCTGGCCGGCCTCGCGCGCGATCGCCTTGATCTCGACCGTGCCGTCGGCGACCTCGGGGATCTCTTGGCGCATGAGGTACTCGAGCAGCTCCGGGGCGGCGCGTGAGACGAGGATCGACGGCCCGCGGGTGGACAGCTCGACCTTGGCGACGAACACCTTCAGGCGCATGCCCACCATGTAGCGCTCGCCCTGGATCTGCTCGCGCGGCGGCATGATGGCTTCGCCGCGGCCCAGGTCCACGAACACGTTGCGCTTGTTGTCGGTTCGCGAGACCACGGCGGTCATGACGTCGCCCGCCCGGTCCTTGTACTCCTCGAACACGTGCTCGCGTTCCTTCTCGCGCAGCTTCTGGGTGATGACCTGCTTGGTGGTCTGGACCGCGATGCGCGTGAACTTCTCGGGATCGACCGGGAACTCCATCTCCATGCCGACCTCGACGTCCTCGTCGAGCTCGAGCGCTTCGGCCAGGAGGATCTCCTTGTCCGGATCCTCGACCTCGTCGACCACGCGGCGCACCACCACGACGTCGATCTCGCCGGTCTCCGGATCGACCTCGACCTCGACCTGCTTCCCGGGCATCACGTTCCGCTCGAACGCCTGCTCGAGCGCCTCCTCGATCGAGGACAGCAGTTCGTCCTTGTCGAGGTTGCGCTCGGCGGCGAGCACGTTGAGGGCATCGATGAATTCTTTGTTCATCCTTCACTCCGGTCCGGTCCGGGTCGCGTCGTGGCGACCCACCAAGTTGTGGCCGTCGCCCCTCGACCGCGTCGAGAGGTTCCGGCAGGTCCGCTCAGCGCGGCGTGTCGGGCCACTCGGCGAGCGTGGCCCGTTCGATCTCGCTCACGTCATGACGTCGCGGCGTCTCCTCGCCGGCGACGTCGAACGTGACCGTCTGACCCTCGACCTGGCCGACCCGTCCGGTGAACGTCTCACCGTGGACCCGGACCTTGGCGAGCAGGTCGTGGAAGCGTTCGAAGTGCCGCGGGGTCACCAGGGGCCGCTCGGCGCCCGGGGACTCCACCTCGAACTGGTACGCGCTCTCGAACGGATCGAGCCGGTCGAGCTCGAGACCGAAGGCCTCGGCCGCCCGCCGCACGTCCTCGACCGACACCACGTTCTCGTCGAGACGATCGATGCGGAGCAGGACCTTGCGCGAGCCACCGCGTCGGGTCACGACCACCTCGAGCACCTCGTAGCCGAGGGGCGTCAGGGCGTCGCGTGCGGCGTGCGCTAGATCCATGCGTCCTCTTCCGTTCCCGGTGAGCGGGGAATGCCGGTCGTGGCCGGTGGGCGACGGCCGTCGGTCGCACCCCGTCGCGCGTCCGCACGAAGCACGAGGGCGGGTCCGGGAACCCACCCTCGACGGCGCCGGGACGTTGTCCGCCCACAAGGTTAGCACGCGTCGTCCTGCGACGTGGCCTGGCAGCTTGCGGGCGGGGGAGGGGCCGGGTAGACTCCGCGGCAGATGCGACGGCGGCTGCGACGACCCAGGCGAGCGACGCCACGGCGATGAGGCCGGTCCGTCGGCGACCGAGCGACGGGCTCGCCACGTCGCCTCCAGGGACCCACCCGAGACGGGTGCGGTCCCTCTCGCTTGGACCATCACCGCACCCCATCGCCCCCGCCGTGCGCGCTCCGACCGCGGCCGAGAGGACGCCATGAACGCAGGACCATGGATGGACGACGTGCTGCTTCTGACCCCGGGGCCGACCCCGCTGCACCCGCGGGCCGCGGCCGCGCTGGCGTGGCCGATGCGCGGCCACATGGACCCGGACGTCTTCGCCTACAACGACGCCATCGTGGGTGACCTGCGCGAGCTCTACGGCGCCCCCGCCGACGCCTTCGCGTGTCTGCTGGCGGGCAGCGGTTCGCTGGGCATGGAAGCCGGCTTGGCCAACCTGCTCGAAGCGGGCGACCGGGTGCTGGTGGGGACCAACGGCGTCTTCGGCGAACGGATGGCGATCATGGCCGAGCGCCTGGGCGCCGAGGTCGTGCGGGTGACCGCGCCGGCGGGTCAGGCGCTCGACGTCGCGGCGGTCCGCACGGTGGCGCAGCGCACGCGCCCCAAGCTGCTCGCTTTCGTGCACGGCGAGACGTCGACCGGCGTGCTCAACCCGGTCGCGGCGCTGGCGGCCGTCGCCCACGAGGTCGACGCGCTGTTGTCGGTCGACGCGGTGACGACGGTGGGCATGCTCCCCTTCGAACAGGAGGCCTGGGGCATCGACTACGCGTACACCGGTTCGCAGAAGTGCCTCTCGGCGCCGCCCGGTCTGGCACCCGTGGTCGTGTCGGCGCGCGCGATGGCGACGGTGGCGGCGCGGCGCACCCCGGTCCAGACCTGGTACGCCGACCTGCTCGGCATGGAGGCGTACTGGGCCGTCGGCGAGGCGGGGCGGCGCTACCATCACACGGTGCCGATCCACCTGCACTGGGCCACCGGCGAGGCGATCCGCGCGGCGCTCGACGAAGGCGTGGCCGCCCGCACCGAACGGGCGCGGCGGGTGGGCACCGCGGCGCTCGCCGCGCTCGAGACCGTCGGGTTCGGCGCCTACGTGCCGGCGCCCATCCGCCTTCCTACCGTCCTGACCGTCCGGCTCCCGGCCGGTCTCGACGATGCCGCCGTCCGCTCGGCGCTGCGCCACGAACGCCACGTGAGCTTGGCGGGCGGTCTGGGCGTCACGGCGGGCCGGGCGTGGCGTCTCGGTCTCATGGGTGAAGCCGCCCGCGTCGAGCCCTACCGCGAGCTCATGCACGCGCTGGCGGTCGTCCTACCCGCCCACGGCGTGCCGGCGGCCGCGGGCTTGCCGGAGGCGTTCGAGGCCGCTTGGCACGCGGCGGCGCCCGCGCCGGACCGGGCGGCCGCGCTGGCGACGTGAACGACGCCGCCGGCCCGGCGGCCGAGGCGGGGGCCACCGACCCGCCGAGCGTCGAGCTGTTGCGGGTCGACCCGAGGCTCCTCGACGTCGTGACACGTCTCTTCTGGGCCACCTTCCCGAGCCGCCGTTTGGGCCGTGGCGACCACGACGAGGACGGCCTGGTCCCGCTGCTCGTCGACAGCGTCCTCTCGGCTCGCGAGGGTCCACGCTGGCAGCGCGCGATCGACACGCTGTTGCAGCAACCGTTCGCGACCGACGCCGGTGCCTACGCGCGCGAGGTGCGCGATGGACGCGGGCGTCGCTTCGAGCTGGCGCTGCCCGTCGCGCCCGACGCGTACCGGGGCGGCGCCCTGGTGGTCGGTCCGTTCGTCGACACGGCGGCCGCCCACGCCTGGGCGGCCGAGCACGTGCACGACCCCTGGGTCCACGACGTGATCGATCATGCGGGCGGCGTGCACGTCGACGTGTTCCTCGGCGAGGCGGCGGGCGCCGGCGCCGGTTGACGGTCCGGACGCCGTGCCGTACGCTTCGCCCGTGAAGGTCTCGCCACGTTCGCCCTTTATCCAGCTCGCGTAAGGTCCTGACGCGCGTTCGCGCCCGACCCTACGCACCGCCCCGCATCCGCGCCGGCGGTGCGTTCGTCTGTCTGCCCCCCAGGAGCCCCATGAACCAGGAAGCCGAGCTCGCCGACACCTTGAACGGAGCCATCGCCGCCATCGCCGCCGCCCAGGACGCCCGCGCCCTGCAGGACGTGCGCGTCGGCCTGCTGGGCAAGAAGGGCCTGATCACCGAGCGCCTGCGCGGGCTGGCGCGCCTCGAACCCGACCGACGTCGGGAAGTCGGAAGCGTGCTGCACGAGCAGAAGGGTCAGATCGAAGCTGCCCTGGCGGCGCGCAAGGCGGAGCTCGAGCGGGCCGAGCTCGACGCCCGCCTGGCGGCCGAACGGGTCGACCTGACCCTCCCGGGCGAGCGCGTCCCGGCGGGCGCTCACCACCTGCTCACGCAGATCACCCACCGCCTGCTCGACGTGTTCCGGAGCTTGGGCTACGACGTCGCGGTCGGCCCCGAGCTCGAGGACGATCACCACAACTTCGAGGCCCTCAACTTCCCACCGGAACACCCGGCGCGCGACGCCCAGGACACCTTCTGGACCACCGACGGCCGCCTGCTGCGCACCCACACGAGTCCCATGCAGGTGCGCTACATGCGCGAGCACACGCCGCCCATCAAGGTGGTCGTGCCGGGCCGTGTCTTCCGCAACGAGGCGGTCGACGCCACCCACGAGGCGCAGTTCCATCAGCTCGAGGCCCTGGTGGTCGGCGAACGGGTGACCATGGCCGACCTGCGCGGCGCCATCACCGAGATGGCCACGGCGCTGCTCGGGACGGGCACCCGCACGCGCCTCCAGCCCAGCTACTTCCCGTTCGTCGAGCCGGGCGCCGAGTTCGCCATCTGGTGGACGCATCCCAAGACCGGCCGCGAGGAGTGGCTCGAGTTGGGCGGGTGCGGCATGGTGCATCCGAACGTCTTCCGCGCCGTCGGCTACGAGAACGTCACCGGCTTCGCGTTCGGCTTCGGGATCGAACGGCTGGCGATGGTGAGCACCGGCGTCGCCGACATCCGCGACCTCTACCGAGGCGACCTGCGCGTGCTCGAGCAGTTCCGGGGCGTGGCCTGATGCGCGTGCCGTACGGCTGGCTCGCCGAGCTCGTCGACGGACTGCCGGGACCCGCGGCGACCGCCGACCTGCTGGCGGGCCTGGGCCTGGGGGTCGAGGCGGTGCACGAGGTGGCGGGCGCGCCGACCGGGGTCGTGGTGGCGGAGGTGGTCGAGGTCGCCGCGGTCGCCGGCGCCGACACCGTGCGGCGCGCCGTCGTCGACGACGGCGACGGGCGCCACACCGTCGCGTGCGGTGCACCCAACGTCCGCGTCGGGATGCGCACCGCGTACGCGCGGCCGGGCGTGGTGCTGCCGGGGTTCGCCAGCGCGCTCGAGGTCCGCGACGTGGCCGGCATCCGCTCCGAGGGCATGTTGTGCAGCCCCCGTGAACTGGGGCTGTTCGAGTACGGCGGTGGCCTGCTCGAACTCGGCTCCGACGCCGAGGTCGGCGCCTCGCTGGCGGAGCTCTGGCCCGGCGAGACCGTGCTCGAGCTCGAGCTCACACCCAACCGTGCCGACGCCTTCAGCCTCCTGGGCGTGGCCCGCGACCTGGCCGCGAAGCTCGGCACCGACCTGCACCACCCGGCGGCCGGGCTCGAGGACGCGACCGGCGATCCCACGCTCGACGACGGCCTCGAGGTGCGCCTCGACGATCCGGAGCGCTGCCCTCGGATCACGCTGCGGCGCGTGGACGGCGTGCACGTGGGGCCGTCACCGGTCTGGTTGCAGCGGCGCTTGGCGTGCCTCGGTCTGCGGCCCAGGAACGTCGTCGTCGACGTGACCAACCTGGTCACCTATGAGCTCGGGCAGCCGTCGCACGCCTACGACCTGGAGGCGTTGGCGGGCGGCGTGCTCGAGGTGCGGCGTGCGCGGGCCGGCGAACGGCTCGTCACGCTGCAAGACGAGACGCTGACGCTCGAGCCCGACGACCTCGTCATCGCGACGCCCGACGACCACGGCAGCCGCGCGATCGGGTTGGCCGGCGTGATCGGCGGGCGCGACGACTCGGTGCGACCGGCGACGACGTCGATCGCGCTCGAGGTGGCGACGTTCGAAGCGACCGGCGTGCGGCGCACCGGTCGGCGGCACAAGCAGATCACCGACGCCCGGACGCGCTTCGAACGGGGCGTCGACCCGGCCCTGCCGGAGCTCGCCTCCGCCCGAGCCGCCGCGCTGCTGGCCGCCACCGCGTCGGGGCGCGTGCACCCAGCGCTCACGGTCGCCGGCAAGGACGCCCACGCGCCGGGGGAGATCGCCTTCCGGCCGTCGCGGGTGGCGTTCCTGATGGACATGACGGTGGCCGAGGAGGAGCAGGCGGAGATCTTGCGGCGGCTGGGGTGCACCGTCGACACGACCGGGGCCGACGCCTGGCGCGTTCGACCGCCGACCTGGCGCGTCGACCTCGGCATCGAGGAGGACCTGATCGAAGAGGTGGCGCGCGTCCACGGCTTCGAGCACGTCGGGAGCAGCGTGCCCCACCTCGACGTCGTGCCGCCCCAGGGCGACCCGACGCACCGGTTGCTGCGCGAGCGTCTGGTGGGGGCGGGCCTGATCGAGACGATCGGTTACGTGTTCGCCGGCGACGACGACCTGGCCCGCGCCCGGGTGCCGGTGGCCCACGTACGCCTGGCGGAGCCACAGAGCGAGAGCCGCTCGGTGCTGCGGACCTCGCTCCTGCCAGGACTGCTCGCGGCCGCGCGGCTGAACCGCGACGCCGCGGCGCTGGCCCTCTTCGAGATCGGCCACGTGTTCCTGGACGTCGAGGAGGAGCGGCTCGGGCTGTTGTGGCGGGGAGCGCACCTGCGCAGCGGATGGCGACCGGACGTCGCCGCCGACGCCTTCGTGGCCAAGGGCGTGCTCGCCTCGTTGGCCGAGGGTCTGGGCGTGGGGATGACGCTGCACCCGGCTGCGGCGCCGCACCTGCATCCCGGCGTGGCGGCGCGCATCGTGTGGGACGGGGTCGACGTCGGCAGCTTCGGGCGCCTGCATCCGGAGGTGGCCGCCGAGTGGGGCACGGGCGACGTGCTGGTGGCCGAGCTGCGACTGCCGCTCGCCACGGCTGCGCCCGTCGTGCGCGAGGTGCCGCGCCAGCCGTACGCCGAACGCGACCTGGCGGTCGTCGTCCCCGCCGACCTCACCTACGCCGACCTGCGGGCACTCTGCGCACCGGCCGCGGGCCCGCTCCTGGTCGAGCTGTTCCCGTTCGACGTCTTCGCAGGTGGACAGGTGGGGGCCGGTCGCAAGAGCCTGGCGTTGCGGTTCCGCTTCCGTCATCCCGAGCGCGCCTTGACCGACGCGGAGGTCGACGAGAGCATGAAAACCGTCATGTCGGCCGTCGCGAACGCCGGGTATGCTCTGCGGACGTGACCTGGATCGATGTCGCCCTCGTCCTGACCATCGCCGCCACCACCGCGCTCGCGGCCGAGCGGCGCCTGTCGGGTCTGCTGCTCGGTCTGGGCGGGGTCCTGGCCTTGCGACCGTTGCTCGTCTTGGCCAGCCTGAACCCGTGGCTCGCGCTCGTCGCGGCGTTGCTGGTCGGCTTGGCGCTGGCGCTCGTCGGTCGGCACGTCTTGCAGTTGTCCCGGGTGCCCGGCCCCCTCACGCGGGTGGCCGGCGGCTTCGGCGGCCTCGTGCTCGGGACGGCGCTGGTGCTTGCCCTGGTCACGTCGTTGCCCATCCAGCGCAACCCGGTCGAACCGGGACTGATCTACTACCCGCCGCGTGACCTGCCCACGGCGGTCCAGCACGCCGTGAGCGGCTCGACGGCGATCGCCGTGGGGCGCAGCGTGTTGCTCTACCCGCTGCTCTCGGCGCAAGGCGCGGTCCCGGAGGCGCAAGAGCCGGTGCTCGCCGCGCTCCATCGCTGGTTCGTGGTCGACGAGCCGTGGCGGATCGTGTTGTCCACGGCGCCCTGACCGATCTCGAGAGGGGGTGATCGGCGCACCGACGTGAGGACGCGAGATAGCGCAAGCCAGGGACCGTCGTGAGCGACGGCCCTGTGACGAGGCGGAGGGCCCCGCCCGTGCCGCGCGACGGCGCGGTCGACACGAGGTGGGGACACCGGGAGCGGCGATCGATGGCGCCGACCGGGAAAGCGCGAACAGCCAGACCGACCACGGTCACGGACGACGGTCCGGGGCGTCCACCGGGCGCTCGGCGACGAGTCTGCGGGCCCCTCCAGAGCACGACCCCTCTCTCGCACCCGTCCTGGGTCGAACGACCGTCGGGCTCGCTCCCCGACCCCCGAGCATTCGGACACACGTTCCCGTCGTGGCGCGGTCGGCGAGGCCGGCCGCTCGCCGCGACCTCGCGACCCATGAGGAGGACCGACATGTGTGGCATCGTCGGATACATCGGAGGACGCGTCGCGGCCGACGTCGTCCTCGACGGCTTGGCACGGCTGGAGTACCGCGGCTACGACTCGGCCGGCATCGTCGTGGCGAGCCGCGATCACACCGAACTCGACGTGGTCAAGCGCGCCGGCAAGCTCCAAGCCCTGCGCGACGCGCTGACCGAACGCGCCTCGAACGGCAGCGCGCTCGGCGGCATCCGCGCGGTCGGGCACACGCGGTGGGCCACCCACGGGAGGCCCACCGACACCAACGCGCACCCGCACCTCAGCGAAGACGGGCGCCTGGGGCTCGTCCACAACGGCATCATCGAGAACTACGTGACGCTGCGCGACGAGTTGCGCGCGCGCGGCCACACGTTCCAGAGCGAGACCGACACCGAGGTGCTGGTGCACCTGATCGAGGAGCACTACGCCGGCGACCTGCCCGAGGCGGTGCGGTCGGCGCTCACGCGCGTGCACGGCGCGTACGCCATCGTCGTCACCCACGCCGACCACGCGCAGGTGGTGGCCGCTCGGGCCACCAGCCCGCTGGTCGTCGGGCTCGGCGAGGGCGAGAGCTGGGTGGCGAGCGACGTGCCCGCCCTGCTGCCGTACACCCGCCGCGTCGTCTACGTGCACGACGGCGAGATGGTGGTCCTCGACGCGACCGGCGCTCGCCTCATGCAGCTCGACGGGCAGGCCGTGGAGCGCGTCGCGGAGTCGATCGATTGGGACGCGGGTGCCGCCGAGAAGGGCGGTCACCCGCACTACATGCTCAAGGAGATGCTCGAGCAGCCCGACGTCCTACGGCGCACGCTGGGGGGTCGCGTCAGCCCCGACGGCCTCGACGCCGACCTCGACCTCGACCTCGATCCGCGCGCGGTGGACCGGGTGGTGCTGGTGGCCGCCGGGACGGCCTCCTACGCGGCGATGGTGGGCGAAGCGCTGCTCGAGCGTCTCGCCCGCGTCCCGGCCGAGGTCGTGGTCGCCTCCGAGTTCCGGTACCAGGACCCGGTGGTGGACGCGCGGACGCTGGTGGTGGCGGTGTCGCAGTCGGGAGAGACGATCGACACGCTCGAAGCCGTGCGTGAGGCGCGCCGGCGCGGCGCGCGCACGCTCGCCATCCTCAACGTCAAGGGTTCGAGCCTGGCGCGCGAGGCCGACGACGTCGTGTACATCCACGCCGGACCGGAGATCGGCGTGGCGTCGACCAAGGCGTACGTGGCGATGGCGGGCGCGTTCACGCTGTTGGCGCTGCGCTTCGGGCGCGCCCGCGGCACCATCGACGATGCCGCGGCCGAGGCCTGGGTGGCGGGCCTGGACGCCTTGCCCGACGCGGTGGCGCTGGCGCTGTCGCGGCGCCCCGAGGTGGCCGCGGTGGCCGAGCGGGTGGCCGAAGCGCGCGACGCGCTGTACCTCGGCCGCGGCTACGACGTGGCGACCGCCTTCGAGGGCGCGCTCAAGCTCAAGGAGATCAGCTACCTGCACGCCGAGGCCTACGCGACCGGCGAGATGAAGCACGGACCCATCGCGCTGATCGACCGCGCCATGCCGGTCGTGGCGATCGCGACGCCATCGACCACGTACGACAAGACGCTCTCGAACCTGCAGGAGGTGCGTGCCCGCGAGGGGACGGTGATCGCCATCGCCGGCGACGGTGACGTCGCCATCGCCGAGCACGCCGACCACGTGCTGTTCGTGCCCGTCATGGACGAGGCGATGGCGCCGATCGTCAACGTCATCCCGCTCCAGATGCTGGCCTACGAGGTCGCCGTCCGCTTGGGACGCGACGTCGATCAGCCCCGCAACCTCGCCAAGAGCGTCACCGTCGAGTAGCGCGCGAGGCGCGGGGACGGGCGCCGGTCACGGACCACCGCGCTGGCTCCACCACCACAAGACGACGAGGACCGCGGCGACCAGGAGCGCCGGCCGCAGCCACCGGCCGGCGGCGGCGCGACCGCCGGCGACCGCGGCGCGCGCGTCATCGGCGTCGCGCTTGGCGCTCACGCGCTGGGCGCGACGCAGCGATGCGACGCTGCGACCGATCTGGCCCTGGCGCCGGTACGCCACGCCCAGGTTGTGATGGGCGTTGGCGAAGCCGTCGTCGAGCTTGATCGCGCGCTCGTAGTCGGCCACCGCCGCGTCGAGCTCGCCCGCCTCCAGCTTCAGGTTGCCGCGGTTGGTCAGCGCGCGCACGTGGTTCGGATCGCGTTCGAGGGCGGTCTCGAGGTGGGCCCGCGCGACCTCGAGCTCGCCTTCCAAGACGGCGATGGCCCCGTATTGGGCCTCGCGTTCGGCGCTGAAGTGGTCGGTGCGCAAGCGCCCGAGCGCCTCGCGCGCCGTATCCGTCTCGCGTCGGTCCACCGCTGCGGTGACGTCGACCAACGCGACGAGATCGGCCTCGAGCGCCTCCCAATCGAGCAGGTCGGGCGGCCGGGTGTCGAGCTTCGCCAGGCGGCCCAGAGCCCGCTTGGGCGCTTTGGTCCGCACCGAGGCCTCGACCTCCGTGAGCGCGTCGAGCGCCTCGAGGACGCCCTCCTCGGCACGTGCGTCGGTGGTGGCGAAGCGGAGCGTCTGGGCGGCCAAGCCGAAACGACCGAGGTCGACGAGCGCCCGCCAATCGCCGGCGCGGGCGAGCACCAGCCAGGTCGGGTCGTTCGCCGTGGGCGCGGCACCGAGGCGATCGCTCGCTTCGGGTCGGCGGTCGTCGGTCACGGCCGGTCCTCCCGGTTCGCCCAGGTCGCGTCGCGGAGGTCGCGGTACACCTCGTCGTAGGCCTCCACCGAGCGGTCCCAGCCGAAGCGCTCGTGAGCGACCGCAGCGCGCAGACGGGTCCACGTCTCGGGCTCGTCGAAAGCGTGGCGCGCCCGCGCCAGGGCGGCGGCCAGCGCCGGGCGCGTCGGGGGCCCGAACAGGAAACCGGTGCGACCGTCGTCGATCGTGTCGGCCAGACCGCCGGTGGCGCGCGCGACGGGCACGGTGGCGTAGCGCATGGCGATCATCTGGGCCAGCCCGCACGGCTCGAAACGCGAGGGGATCACCAACGCGTCGGCGCCCGCGTAGATCCGCCGCGCCAGGGCGTCGTCGTAGCCGATGCGGCCGGCCACACGGCCGGAGAGGGCCTCGAACGCCGCGCGCGCTGCCGCCTCCAGGTTCGGGTCCCCCGACCCCAACAGCGCCAGGTTCCAGCCCTGTGCCAGGACGTCGGGCAGCGCGTCGAGCAAGAGGTCGATCCCCTTCTGGTCCGCCAGTCGCGAGACCACACCGAGCAGGGGACGGCCTGGCTCGAGGCCGAGTTCGCGTTCCAGGGCCGCCTTGTCGTCGGCCTTGCCGGCGAGGTCGGTCTCGGAGAAGGCCGCCGGCAGGTGGGGGTCGTGGGCGGGGTCGAAGAGGCGCTCGTCGAGACCGTTGAGGACGCCGCTCAGCCGTGGCCCCAGGGCCGCGAAGGCGGCGTCGAGGCCGTAGGCGACTTCGGGCTCGAGGAGCTCGCGGGCGTAGCTGGGCGACACGGTGGTCACCCGGCCGGCGCGCTGCAGGCCCGCATGCAAGAAGTTCCCGCGCCCGTGGAGCGCCAGCGCACTGGCCTCGACGCTCGGCACCCCCACCCAGCGCACGACGTCGGCCGCGTCCGCGTGGCCTTGGTACTGGGCGTTGTGGACGGTCAGCACGGTGGGGACGTCGCGGAGCCCCTCGGGCAACGCGACACCGTGCCGCAGGATCGCCGGCACCAGCGCCGCGTGCCAGTCGTGCACGTGGACGATGTCGGGGAGGAAGCCCACCCGATCGGCGACGGCGGGGACGGCGCGGGCGAAGAGCGCGAAACGCCAGGCGTCGTCGGGGTAGCCGTAGAGCGCGTCGCGACGGAACGCCTCGTGGCCGACGAAGACGTAGCGCACCAGGGCGTCCGGCGGCCCGATCTCGAGCGTCCCGACGCCGACCGCGACCTCGCCGCCATCGAAGGGGACGGCGACGTCGCCGATCCACAGCGGGGGCGGGTCGGCGCGCAGCGTGGCGTACCACGGATGCACGACGAGCACGTCGTGACCGGCAGCGGCCTGGGCACGGGGAAGGGCGCCGAGGACGTCGGCGAGCCCGCCCGTCTTGGCGAACGGTTCGGCTTCGGCGGTGGCGTGGAGGAGGCGCACGTGGCGAGTCTACCGTGCCGATCGTCGGCCCCAGGACACCGTTCTCATCACGCGCGCTGGCTATACTCCGCCATGATTCGCTGCCGCTCGGTGACCGCATGAAGCGTTTGACCCTCTTCGCCGGCGCGCTGGCCGTGCTCCTGACCGCCGTCGCGGTCCAGGCGCAACTGTCGCGCGACTTCGCCAACGAGTTCCTCGAGCAGCCCGCCGGTCGGGCCTTGGTCCAGACCTTCGGCGCGCTCAAGACCGGGTACCTCGACGACGTCGACGACGACGCCATCATCCGCGGCGCCATCAGCGGCATGATCGACGCGGTCGGCGACCCCTTCACGTACTACCTCGAACCCCGCACCGCCGCCCGTGAGGCACAAGATCGCAGCGGTTCGTTCGAAGGGATCGGCGCCGTCCTCACGCCGTTCAACCGTCAGACGGGTCGCGGCGTCGAGATCCTCAACGTCTACCAGGGCGGTCCCGCCTACGGCGCCGGCGTGCAGCGCGGCGACATCTTCATGGAGGTCGACGGCGTGGACGTCTCGGACGCCACGACCACCGAGGTCGTCGACCTCGTGCGCGGCCCGGGCGGCACCGTCGTCAACATCACCTTCAACCGCCCCGGCACCGACGAGCCGGTCACCTTCGCGATCGAACGCGACACCATCGAGATCATCGACGTGACGTCCGGGCTCATCGACGGCGACGTCGGCTACGTGGCCATCTCGTCGTTCAGCAACCAGCGCGTCTACGACCAGCTCGTCGAGGCCCTGTCGCGGCTCGAGCTGGCCGGGGCCGAGAGCTACGTGCTCGACCTCCGCAACAACCCAGGCGGTCTGCTCACCCAGGGCATCCAGGTCGCCGACGAGTTCTTGGGCCGGGGCGACATCGTCTTCCAGCGCGCGCGGGGTGTGACGCAACGGCTCGCCTCGGCCGACCCCGCCGGCGTCGTGACGCCTCCGCTCGTGGTGCTGCTGAACCGGAACTCCGCGTCCGCCTCGGAGATCGTCGCAGGCGCCCTGCAGGACAACGCCCGAGCGCTCGTGGTGGGCGAGCGGAGCTTCGGCAAGGGCGTCGCCCAGAGCGTCGTGTCGCTGTCCGACGGCGGTCAGCTGGCGTACACCTCCTTCGAATGGCTCACGCCCGACCGCCGCTCGATCAGCCATGAGGGCATCGTGCCCGACATGGCCGTGACCGACACCCGCTTGTCGCAGACGATCTCGGTCGAAGGACGCGGTGGCGAGGAAGGTCAGGTCGTCACGATCGTCGTCGATGGGGTCGAGGTCGGTTCGGCCGAGGTCCAGGAGGACGGCACCTTCGATTTCGTGACCGTCGGCCCGCGGCCGCGGTTGTCCGAAGTGCAGGGCGAGGCGCTGGTCGACCTCGAGAACGACGCGATCCTCGCCGCCGCGCTCGTGGCCCTCCGCGACGGGTCGGCGGCAGCGGTCAGCCTGCCCTGATGGGTTCGGCTCCGCGGGGCCGGTCAGCTCGTGCGCTGATCGACCCCGCGGAGCTCGGCCGGAGGGCGCCCGGTGCGGCGGTGATCGAGGTGCGTGACTTGGTCAAGCGCTACGGCGCGCACCGCGCCGTCGACGGGGTCGACCTCGAGGTCCGTCGCGGCGAGGTGGTGGGGCTGTTGGGCCCCAACGGCGCCGGCAAGTCGACGACGATCAAGGCCATCGTCGGCCTCCTGCGGCCCACGAGCGGATCCGTTCGGGTGGCGGGGCACGACGTCCTGCGGCAACCGTTGGCGGCGAAGTCGGCGATCGGGTACGTTCCCGATCGCCCGTACCTGTACCCGAAGCTCACCGGGCGTGAGCTGCTGCGCTTCGTCGGCCGCTTGCGCCGCGTCGCCGATGCGGACCGGGCGGCCGACGGCTGGCTCGATCGCTTCGGCCTGCTCGACGTGGCGAACGAGATCATCGAGACGTACTCCCATGGGATGCGGCAGAAGTTGACCTTCGCGGCCGCTCTCTTGCCCGATCCCGCCGTCCTGGTGGTCGACGAGCCGATGGTGGGCCTCGATCCGCGGGCGGCGCGACAGGTGCGTGGCCTCATGCGCGACCACGCCGAGCGCGGCCGGACGGTGCTCGTCACCACCCACGCCATGGAGGTGGCCGAGGCGGTGGCGCACCGGGTGGTCGTCTTGCACCGCGGACGGGTGGCGGGGGCGGGCACCGTCGAGGCGCTCCGGGAACGGCTGGGCCGCGCCGACGCCGACCTCGAGGCGGTGTTCTTGCAGCTCACCGAGGAAGAGGGAGGGGTGCCGCCGGCGGCGACACACGCCGGCGACCGGTGAGAGCGGCGCGCCCGCCCTCGCTGTGGGGCCTGCGGGCGCGCGCCATCGCACGCGCGGTCGTGCGCGCGCCGGGCCGACACCTGGTCGGCGCTGGCTTCCTCGCCCTGGTCGCGTGGGGGTTGGCGGCGGTGGTGGAGCGCGGTGTGCGCTGGATCGACGCCTACCCGCTCATCGACACCATCGCCGACGCCGCCCTGCAACGGAGCCTGGAGGCGTTCGTGACCCTGCTGGCGCTCGGGGTCGCCTTCTCGGTCCTCACGACCGCCGTGACCACGCTCTACACGGCTCAGGACCTGCCGCTGCTGCTGTCGTGGCCGATCCCGACGGGGCGCGTCTTCGCCCTGAAGGTGCTCGAGACCTACCTCGGCTCGGCCGCGCTCCCGGCGCTCCTCACCCTGCCCGTCCTGGTGGGCGTCGGCGCCGCCCGCGACGCGTCCCTCACCTTCTACCCCGTGGCCTTCGCGGCGGTGCTGGCGCTCTACGCGCTCCCGGTCGCGTTCGGAGCGGCAGCCGCGCTGCTGCTCATGCGGATCGCGCCGGCCGGTCGGGTGAAGGAGGTCTCCACGACCGTCAGCGTCCTCGTCGCCGCCGGTTTGGTGGTCGGCCTGCGGGCCTTGCGACCCGAGCAACTGGCCGACCTGACACCCGAGCAGTTCGAGGCGTTCCTGGTCGGCTTCGCATCGATCGACCTGGGCGCCTGGCCGCCGGGGTGGGCGGGGTCCGCCATCTGGACCGCGCTCGAGGGAGGCTTCTCGCCGGCGTTGCTCCCGCTGCTGGCCACGACGCTGGTGGCCCTCGTGCTCCTCACCCGGGCGGCCACGTGGGCGTACACGGCGGGCTGGTCGCGCGGTCTCGACACCGCGCCGCGGCGCCGCGACGCTCGCAGCCGACCCGCCAGCGCCTGGGAGCGCCCGCTGGCGGCGCTGGGGCCGACCGGCGCGGTCATCGTCAAGGACCTGCGGCTCCTGGCGCGCGATCCGACGCAGGCGTCGCAGCTCCTGGTGTTGTTGGCGCTGGCGGGCGTGTACCTGGTGAGCACGGCCGCCATCGACGTCGAGGGCCAGCGCTTCCGCGACGCGCTGGGGGCGCTGAACGTCGCGTTCGTGGGGCTGCTGCTGGCGGGTGTCGGCGTGCGGCTGGCGTTCCCGGTGGTCTCGCTCGAGGGAGAGGGCTTCTGGTGGTTGCACACGGCGCCGCTGCGGGCCCGGGCCATCGTGGCCGCGAAGCTGGCGCACGCGCTGCCCCCGCTGCTGGTGCTGGGCGTCGGTCTGGGGGTGGCCCAGTCGCTTCTCCTCGACGTGTCACCCAACCTGGCGACCGCAGCGTGGTTCGGGGGCGCTCTCGCCGCCGTGGCGATCGCGTCGCTGGGGGTCGGCCTCGGGGCCGCGTTCCCGCGGTTCGACGCGACGCAGCCGACCGACGTCCCGATGTCGCCGGGCGGCTTGCTCTACATGACCACCGCGCTCGTGTACGCGGCGGGTCTGACCGTGGCGTTGGCGTACCCGGCCTGGCAGACGCTCGTCGATCCCGAGTTGGCGGTCTGGGCGTCGCCCGCCGGCCGCCTGTCGGCGGCCATCGCGATCGGCTGGACGCTGGTGACCGCGGGCGTGGCGCTGGCCCTCGGGACGTGGCGCTTGGGACGCTACGAGGCCGGTGTCGACGGCTGAGCGCCGTCCCCGACCGTGCGGTGCGCGGCGCGCGGGGGGCTAGACCCGCGGGCCCGCCCGCCGCACCTCGTCGTCGACCTGGTCCTCGAAACGGCGGAAGTTCTGGCGGAACATCGTCGCCAGCTCGGCCGCCTGCTCGTCGAACGCCGCCCCGTCGGCCCACGTCGACCGGGGATCGAGCACGTCGGCCGGCACGCCCTCGACCGCGGTGGGGACCTCGAAGCCGAAGCGCTCGTCGCGTCGCATCGGCGCGTCCGCCAGCCGACCACCGAGGGCCGCGTCGATCATGGCCCGCGTGTGCCCGAGCTTCATGCGGTGACCGACGCCGGCCGGGCCGCCGGTCCAACCGGTGTTCACGAGCCAGACCGTGGCGCCGTGGCGCGCCAAGCGTTCGCCCAGGAGCTCGGCGTAGCGGCCGGGTGGGAGGGGCATGAAGGGCGCCCCGAAACAGGCCGAGAAGGTGGCCTGCGGCTCGGTGACGCCGCGCTCGGTCCCGGCGACCTTGGCCGTGTAGCCCGACAGGAAGTGGTACATGGCCTGGGCCGTGTCGAGGCGGGCGATCGGCGGGAGCACGCCGAAGGCGTCCGCGGTGAGGAACACGATCGCCTGTGGATGGCCCGCCCGCCCCGTCGAGGACGCGTTGGGGATGAACGAGAGCGGGTACGCCGAGCGCGTGTTCTCGGTCATGTCGTCCACGTCGAAATCGATCTCGCGGGTGACGGGGTCGAAGGAGACGTTCTCCAGGACCGCTCCGAAGCGCGTGCTGGCGGCGTAGATCTCGGGTTCTGCCGCCTGGGAGAGGCGGATGGCCTTGGCGTAGCAACCGCCTTCGAAGTTGAACACCCCATCGTCCGACCAGCCGTGTTCGTCGTCGCCGATGAGCGTCCGGTGCGGGTCCGCCGACAGCGTGGTCTTGCCGGTCCCCGACAGACCGAAGAACAGCGCGACGTCGCCGGCATCGCCCACGTTCGCGGAGCAGTGCATCGGGAGGATGCCCTGGCGCGGCAAGGCGAAGTTCAGGGCGCCGAAGATCGACTTCTTCATCTCGCCCGCGTACCCGGTGTTGGCGATGAGCACCAGCCGCTGGGTGTAGTCGACGGCGATGGCGGTGCTGCTGGTCGTGCCGTGGAGGTCGGGGCTGGCCTTGAAGGTGGGCAGGTCGAGCACGGTCCAACCGCGCGTGAGCGCGGTGCCGTCGCGGACGAACAGGTTGCGGACGAACAGGGCGTGCCAGGCCCGCTCGGTGACCACCCGCACGGGGATCTGGGCAGCCGGGTCGGTGCCCGCGTACAGCTCCTGCACGAAGAGCTGGCGCTCCGCGGCGGCGTCGAACATCTCCTCTTGGAGCCGGGCGAAGTGATGAGGCTCCATCGGCTGGTTGACGCTGCCCCAGTCGACGAGGTCGGCCGTGAGCGCGTCGCGGACGATGAACTTGTCCTTGGGCGAGCGACCGGTGAACTTGCCCGTGTCGGCGACCAAGGGGCCACCAGCGGCGATGACGGCTTCGCCTCGGCGCACGGCGTGCTCGTACAGGACGGGCGTCTCGGCGTTCGTGATGGCGTCGCTCAGGGGCAACCTCAGCGTGTTGGCCGTGTCGTGGAGATCGTGCATCCGGTCGTCCTCGCTCTCGGGTCGCGCGGGGTCGATGGTGGCGGCGGCGACGGGAGTCGCACGAACCCGGTTATACCAGTGGCCGACGGTCTTCCGCGGGGACGAGGCGCCCGCCGGGGACACCACCGCTGCCGTACCGCGTCGCCCTGGGCGCGGGGCCGCCGCCGACGGGGTCGCTCCGGCCGCCCTCCACCTCGGGGTTCACCAGCGCCACGTGACGCCCAACCGGGCGGTCGAGCGCTCCGTCGACAGGTCCACGCCGAACTCCAGCGACCAGTCGGAGGCGAAGTCGTAGCGAGCGCCCACGGCCAAGGCGGGGCCGGCCGACGTCGTCGGGTCGGGGGTCACGTCGACGCGGCCGGTCACGTCGATGGCGACCGGACCCAGCTGGTAGGTGAGCGCCAGCTCGTTCGAGAACGCCCCGGGACCGACCGCGCCGTCGAGCGTCGACACCCGGTAAGAGGCGAACACCTCGTCCGAGAGGTAGCCCCCCAAACGCAAGGAGACGCCGAACGGGTCGTCGCCCTCGAACAGTGAGGACACCGAGGTGGTGCGCAGTTCGACCACGTCGATCCCCAGCGCATCCGCCAGGGCCGCTTGGATCTCGGCGGTCACCAACAGGTCGACGGCCGCGTCCAGGGCGTTCTGGGCGACCGCCCCGGCGAACCCCGTCGTCACCTCCAAACGGCCCAGGGCCACGAGCGTGAGCAACTCGATCTCGGTGAGCGCCCGCGCCCCGGTCCCGCCGTTCAGGCCCTCGACCAGCGCGTTGCTCGACAGGTGAGGGGTGAGGTCGAGGGCGAAGCCGTCGGGCCCGCCGCTGGCCTCGCCATCGAACGCGACGTCGACCTCGAAACGGGGTCCGGCCGGGGCGGTGAACTGCACGTCGAGCCCGGGCGGGACCACGCGCTGCTTGTCGAAGGAGGTCTGGGCGGCGATGGAGAGGGTGGGGAAGACGCCACGGGCGGGGTCGAACGCCGCGACCGCCTGCGTCAGTTCGAGGTCGCGGCCCGCGAACCGCAGCGTGCCCCGCAGCGACCGAACGGTCCCCGCCAGACGTGGCGCCGCGGCGGTGCCGTCGAGTGTCAGGTCCACGGCGGCCTCGGCCGTGCCGAAGGACTCGGCGAAGGTCACGCGCTGCGGCGCCACGATGCGCACACCGTCGAAACGGACCCGTTCGCGCGCCGCCAGCGCAGCGGCCTCATCGGTGGCGCTGCGGGTCCCGCCGACCGGCGTCGCGCCGGTCGGGGCCACGACCTCGGGCGCCGGCGCCGCCGGCAGCGGCGGCGGGGCGTCGGCGACTTGGTCGCCCACGACCGGGGGAACGGCGTCCGGCACGAGCGTGGGTTCGGTCGGGTCGATGAGCACCGGCTCGAGCGTCGGCTCCGTCGCGACGGCCACGTCGAGCGCCGCCGACGCGCCCGCCTGGACCCCCTGACGGGCGGCCAGGTCGATGCGCGCCTCCCGTGCGTCCAGGCGCCCCGACACGGTGACCCCGCCATCGTCGCTCGTCAGGCGCAGACCGGTGTCGACCGTCGCGTCGCCCACGAAGAGGAACGGCACCGCGAGATCGAGCTCGCGCCCCGTGACGCTCACGTCCAGCGGGGTCAGCGTGCCCTCGACGTGCACCGGACCGCCGATCGCGCCATCGGCCACCACCGTCGCCGGCGCCGTGTCCGACCAGCGCACGAGCGCCTCGAGACCGGTCACACGGCCGACCACCGGCACGTCGAGGTCGCCCACCGCGCGGGCCTCGAGCGTGAACGCGGTCGACGGGTAGGGGCCCGCGCGACCGTCGGCGACGAGCTGGATCCGGCCGCCGAGCGGGGCGACGCCGGCCACGGCGGCCCGCGCCGACCAGGCCGCGCCCACCAGGTCGGCGTCGAGGTCCTCGAAACGGTAACGCGTGCCGGCCACCCCGACCTCGAGCACGTCGGCCCGCACGACGACGTCGGGCGACGTCAGGGTGCCCGCCGCGCGGACGCGCATGTCGCCCGCCGCCGTCACCCCGAACCGAGCGAACGACGGCACCAGGCCGAGCAGCGGTCCGAAGTCGGCGTCCGTGGCGACGAGCTCCAGGTCGAGCGCCTCGGGCGTCGCCGTCCCGCTCGCCCGCCACGCCCCGCGGCCCTCGAAGGCGGCCTCGCCGATCGTCAGGGCCACGCCGTCCCAGGCGAAGGCGACGTTGCCGGTGGTGACGACGCCGGCGCGCTCGAGACGGATCTGTTCGGTGGCGACGCGCAGGTCGTCGGGTCGACCGGCCCGCCACGGCCACGCGACGCGCACGGCGCCGGTGACCTGGGCGAGGACGTCGCTGGGTCCCAGGGCGGCGGCCACGGCCTCGTGCAACGGGAAGCGTTCGAGCTGGGCGAAACCCGACACCCCTTCGAGGTCGACGTCGAGGACGGCGCGCGACCCGGCCAGGTCGAGCCGGGCCGTCAGTTCGGGTCCGTCCGGCCCGGCCAGGCTCCCCTGGACGCCGAGGATGGCGGCCGAGGACCAGGCTCCGAGCTCGAGCGGTTCGGCGGCGAACTGTCCCACCACCACGTCGCCGCGCACGGCCACGCTGCCCGCGACGATGCCACCGAGGGCGCGGGCGCCGCCCAGCCCGCCCAGGTCGAAAGCGTTGACGCGCACGTCGAGGTCGCGTCGGACCGGCCGGGCCGGCCCCCACCCGGCGGGGACGAGCGGAGCGCCGTCCCAGTGACCGGCCGCCGTCACGACCCCGCGGCCGGCCCGCAACGTCGCGTCGAGGACCAGCGCGGCGCCGTCGCCCCGGACCGTGGCGGTGAGCTCGCCGGCGCCGCCCGGCAACGGCACGCTCAGCTCGTCGAGGACGAGCGCGCCGGTCCAGCCGGCGGGGCCGAGCCCGACGGTGCCGTCGACGCGTGCTCCGCCGGCGTTCAGGTCGAGGCTGAGGTCGGCCTGGCCGGCGGGCAGGTCGACGGTCAGGCGTGCCTCCCCGTCGGCGTCGGAGCGCACGTCCAGACGCGCTCCGTCCCACGTGGCCGCGCCCGCCAGCTCGGGCAGGTCCAGCGCCGCCGTCGTGGGGATGACGCGCCAGCGGAGGTCGGCGCCGGCGGGGTCGACCGCACCGTGCACGCGCACCCGCACGTTCTCGAACGCGGCTTCGAGGGATCGGACGTCGGCCAGCGGTCCCTCCGCGCGCCCGACCACCACGTCGCCGCTCCAGGCGCCCGTCCCCGCCCAGCGCCAACCGTCCTCCCGCACGCTCGCCAGGGCGCCGAGCAGTGAGCGTGGCGGGAGCGTCGTCGTCAGGCCACCTTCGAGCCCGTCCACCGACAGGCGCAGGACGTTCGGACCGCGCAGCGCCAGGTCGACGGGGCCCCAGGCGAGGTCGATGCTGCCGTCGAGGCGCAACGGACCGTCGCGCCAGCCCCCCCGCAGCCGCGCCGTGTCGCCGGAGCCGTCGTCGACCACGACGTCGACATCGGGCCACACGCGGCCGCGCGCCGCGACGCGCCCCGCGGGCGTCTCGACCTCCATGCCCGCGAGCGCGCGACCGTCGGCCCACGTTCCCTCGACGCGCCACCGTTCGTCGCTGTCTCCAAAGATCGCGCTGACGTCGGGAACCGGGTCGGTGCCCGTCAGCTCGAGCGTCGCCGACATCTCGGTGTCGAAGAGCGTCGCGTCCGTGAGCGTCCCCGTCCCCGACCAACCGGCCTGGGTGCGGGCGATCGGCCACGAGATCGAGCCGCCGGCGACGGTGCCGGCGAGATGGCCCTCGAGGGCGGGGACGACCTCCCCAGCGGCCGCCGGCGCGGCCAGGACGTCGGCCGTGACGTCGACGGGCCCGAGCGGGGTGGCACCGCGCCATACGGCGCGCACGGCGTCGCCGCTCGCGCTCCGACGCCAGGTGGCGTCGACCGTGGTGCTGCCGACGGGCACGGCGATCCCGTCCGCGCTCACGAACCAGCCGCTCAGGTCGGGGGCGATGTCGGCCGTCAGCCGCGCGCCGCGCACGCGCCACCCGGTGCTCGTGTCGCCCGATAGCTCGAGGTCGCCGAGGGCGAACCCCGCGACCCCCAGGTCCTCGATCGTGCCCGTCAGCTGCGGCTCCGGCTGGAGCTCGATCCCCGCCGCCAGGCGCCCCTCGAGCGTCGGCACCACGCCCAGGTCGCCGGTCAGGTCGACGGTCCAGGGGGCGGCCGACAGGTGCGCCGTCCAGCCGGACCAGGCTCCGTCGCCGACGGCGGTCAAGACCCCGTCCGTGGCGTCGAGGTGGGCGACGCCGGCGCCACGGGCGACCCGGCCGCTTCCCCTCAGGTCGCTCCCCGAGAGGCTCAAGTCGACGTCGACGTCGACGTCGAAGGCGCGACCGACCGCTTGGATGGCGGCCTCACCCGCAGCCGGACGCCAGGTCGCCCCGCCCGCGAGCGCGAGGCCGGCACCGTCGACCCGCCACGTCGACCGCAGGGCGGGGTCGCCGGCGACGCCGCTGACGCGCACCTCGCCGTCCACGACGGCGTCCACCCCGGGCACGGCCACGTCGCGTACGTCGAGTTCCGCGTCGATCGCCGCGCCGAGGACGTCCAGGCCCCGGCCCGCGTACGTGAGCGGCCCCCGCACCCGTCCGCTCCAGGGCGTGGGCGTGTCGAGGTCGGCCAGGTCGACGTCGAGCGACAGCGCCGCCGCGATCCCCGCGCCCGCCTCCCAACGTCCCTCACCGACGATCTCGCTGCCCGGCAGGGCCAGCCTGAACGCGTCCACGCGCACCTCGACCGCGGCCGCCTCGACCCCGACCTCGGCGCTCAGGTCGAGGCGCGGCTCCTCGACGAAGGGCACGAACCCGCTCAGGTCGAACCCGGTGAGCTCCACGGTCGCCGCGCCGCCCGTCGCGGGCTGCCAGGTGCCATCGAGCGCGAGCCCGTCCCCGGCGAGCACCACGTGCGCCGCGGTGCCGTCCCAGGTGGCGCGACCCGCAGCGCTGCGAGGACCGTCCAGCGCCAAGACCAGGTCGAGCGTGGGCGCCTGGAGCGAACCCGCGATGGGACCGTCGGCCGTGAGCGACCAGGTGGCCGGCTCGGCCGCGGTCGGCGGCAGCGGCACCGTGAGGTCGAGACCCCCTTCCAACGCACCGTCGAGCCGGGCGGGCACCACCACCCGACCTCCGCCCACCGGCTGGCCCTCCCAGACCAAGCCCACGTCGGCTTCCAGAACACCGTGGCCCGTCAGGTCCGCGGCCGCGTCGAGCGCGACCGCCTCGCCGAGATCGAGCGCCGCGGTGGCGCGGCCCGTGCCCGACCAACCGTCGACCGGATGCCAACCGAGGCCGTCGGCGACGAGCTCGACCCACGGGAGCTGGCCCGCG
This sequence comes from uncultured Trueperaceae bacterium, assembly GCA_963839375.1. Lineage (GTDB taxonomy): Bacteria > Deinococcota > Deinococci > Deinococcales > Trueperaceae > JAABTL01. Next base: position 45,718 of record CAWIUY010000012.1, read on the forward strand.
CGGGTACGGCCCGTCGCGACCACGCCGCCGTCCACGAGGTCGACCGTCATGCCGCCCCACACGGCCCGGGGCACGGGATCGGTCGTGACGTGCACCGCGGTGGCGTCGCCCCCCAGCAGCGCGAGCTCGCCTTCCAAGTCGACGGGGGCGAGCGATCCGGCCAGGTCGAGGCGCAGGTCGGCGGGCGCGTAGGCGGCCTGCAGCTCGAGCCGTGGCTCGGTGCCGCTCGCCACGTGGAGCACGGCGTCGACCTCCACCCCGGCCAGACCCCCGACGACGTCGACCCGTCCTTCGGGGAGCGACCAGGCGACGTCCAGGGCGCCGCCCTCGGCGCCGCCCTCGGCGCCTGCCTCGGGCGTGACGCTCAACGTCGCCGTGCCGGTCTGGGCGCCCACGGCGTCGAGGTTCCAGCGGCCGTCGACGGCGGCCACGTCCAGCGACCAGCCGCCGCCCGCCTGCGGGGTCCACCGGCCACGCGCGGCCGTGTCGAGGGCGTCGACGACGAGGTCGACGCCGACGGCTCCGAGGTCGGCCAGGTCGCTGGTGGCGGCCGCCACCCGGATCCCGCCGTAGGCGTCGACCTGCGTCTCGAGCTCGGCCGAACGGCCGTCGAGGGTCACCTGCGCGGCGACGTCACCGAACGCAGCGCTCGCGAGCCCGGCCGTGAGGGTCCCGGAGGCGCGCCAGCCGTCCGCGTCGACCTCGGCGGCGACCGCGCCCCCGCTGACCCAGGTCCAGCCATCGGGCCACGGCGCCAGCCGGTCGGCGTGCAGGTCCTCGCCCGCGAGCGCCACCCGCACGCGCGCGCCGTCGACCTCGAGCCCGCCCAGCGCCCAGGGCCGAGCGTCGTCGCCCACCTGCCACAGCCCGGTGCCGGCCAGACCGGCCCCGTCCAGGGCCACGCTCAGCGGACCAGGAACGCCGGCCACGACCTCGTCGGCGGCGACCGCTTCGAGGTGCCAATCGTCCCACGTGCCGGCCAGCTCCGCTCGCCCCAGGGGGTGGTCGACGCCGATCTGCGCGGAGCCGCTGGTCGCGTCGACCAGGACGCCGAGACGGGCGTCGGCGCCCGCCAGCACGATGGGAAGGCTCCAACCCGCATCCAGGTCGCCTTCGAGAGGGCCCCGGCCGACGGCACGGACGCTGCCGGGTCGCCAGCCGACGGCGAGCCCGAAAGCGGGCCAGGCCACCGGTCCGAGGCTGGCGGCGGCGACGTCGAGGTCGCCCTCGGCGCGGAACCCGTCCGCATCGAGCGTCAGGGTGCCCGCCCCGCGGACGTCGGGGTCGGCAAGACGCGCCGACCAGGCACCGCTCACCGTGCCATCGGCGGCGAGCGTGGCGCGGGCGTCGGCCACCGCGTCACCGACGAGCGCGTCGAGCTCGAGCGTGAGGACCTCGTCGGCCACGAGCCGCCACGTGGTGGTCACCGCCGTCGCGGCCGCCACCTCGACCGTCCCCGAGACGACGCCGTCCCAGCCGTCGGGGCCCCACGCGAGGCTTCCGCTCGCGCGCCCTGTCACCGGGGCCTCGTCGAACCAGGCGGCGGGTGCGACGTCGGTGCCCGTCCAGGAGACGCTGGCGGCGTCGCCGCGCGCCCGCCAGCCTGGGCCGGTGGCCGACCAGGAGGTGGTGCCGTCGGACACGCGGGCCTCGGCCTGGGCGAGGACGTCGCCGTCGGCGCGCCAGGTGGCGTCGGCGGTGACGCCCGCGGACGGGTCCCAGGTGGCCGTTCCGGTCACGACGCCGGCGAGCTCGGCGGCTCCCTGAGGTCCGAGCACGGGCGTCGCCAGCGCCGCCCACGCCGCCGCGTCGCCCTCGAACGAGGCGCTCAGACCGTTCCGGTCGCCGTCGATCGTCGCGGTCGCGCCGTGCTGGCCGACCGCCAGACCGAGGTCGACGCGGCCGGCCGGCGCGGCCGGCGACCAGGCGGCGGTCCCCGTCGCGACGAGCGGGACGCCCGACCAGCGCACGGCTTGGTCCACGGTCGCCGAGACGGCGCGCGTGGCGGCGTCGAACCGCACGGCGAGGCCCCCCAGAACGAGGTCGGTGTCCCCCTCGGGCCCGACCTCGAGGCGCCAGGGCAGGTCCGGGAGCGCGACACCCGCCACGGTCGTGGCCGGCAGCTCACCGGTGCCCTGGGCTCCCGCCTCCGTCCAGGTCACGGGCCCGAGCGGCCCGATCTGGGCCACGCCCTGGAGCGCCGTCTCCGCGCCGGGCCGCCAGGTCCCCGTCACCTCGACCTCGCCGGGATCGACGGTGGTCTCGCCCACGGCGAACGTCGGCAGGGGTGCGCGGGCGCTCAACGTGACCCGCTCGCCGTCGCCCTCGACGGTCGCCGCGGCCGGCCACGGCGTCTGCGTGACCACCTCCACCCGGCCCTCGGGAGCACGACGGCCGGCGTCCCACGTGGCCGCGACGTCGGCGCGTCCGGTCACCGCCGGTCCACCGAGCGCAGCCCAGGAGGCGAGGTCGAGCGCGCCCTCGAGGGTGCGCTGCCCGTCGCGCGACGCTTCGAACCTGGCCACCGCCTCGCCGGTCCGGACGTCGACGCCGATGCCCGCGGCGTCCCAGGCCGCGTCGAGGCGCACCGCGCCGGCTGCTGCCGTCAGGCGCGCCGTGCCGGCCTCCAGGCCCCCGTCGAGGGCGAGGCTGGCGGGCTGGCCCGCGGCGACGAGGCGAGCGTCGCGGGCGGTGGCACGCCAACCGTCGCCGCTGGTCTCGACCTGCCAGCGCCCCTCGTCGCTCGTGGCGAGGACGCCGCCGTCGGCGACGCGCACCGACCAGACCTGGGGCCCGTCGGTGCCCAGGCCGGGTGCCCCCAGCCCCGGCACGTCGCCCAGCGCTGCCGCCAGCTCGACCTCGCCGATCACCTCGCCCTCGCGCCAGGAGAACCGCGCGGGACCGATCGACCCGGTGATCGCGCCGCTCAGCGGCACCGCTGCGAGACCGAGCTCGAGCGCTCCCCAGCGCCCGCTCACGTCGAGGGGGCCGAAGACGCCCACGGCCTCGACCTCGCCGTCCACCCACGCCAGGTCGACCGAACCGCGCAGGTCGAGCGCCGGGGCGAAGGGCGCGAGGAGGGCGGGCGCGACGGGACCCGCGCCACCGAGCGACAGCCGCACCTGGGGGCGGCCCCACGTGCCGTCGAACGTCGCGAGGACCTGGGGGGCGCCGACGACGTCGACGGTCTCCGGCGGCGTCCAAGCGACGCTGCCCACCAGCGCGGCGTCGGCGGCCAGGTCGGGCGCCGCCACCGCCCCCTCGAAGGGCGCGTCGAGCAGCGTGCCGCTGACGAACGCCTGCAGGCCCTCCTCGTCGACGACGGCGTCGACGCTGGCGTCCCAGCCCGCTCCGCCGGTGGCGGCCGTGGCCCGACCGCCGAAGCCGCCGGCACCGGTGGTCCAGGTCGCGCTGGCCGACGCGACCGGGACGCCGGCGACGTCGACGGGCCCGGCCGTCAGGTCCCAGACGGTGCGGTCGTCCTCGGGCGCGGCCTCGAGTCGCAGCTCACCCGTTCCCCAACGCCCCGCCACGTCGAGACCGAAACCACGGTCGGGCGCGTACGCGAGCCGCACCGCCGGGGCGACCAGGTCCGCCCCGAGCCACGCGCCCTCGACGTCGAGGTCGCCCGCGAACGTCACGTCCGTCCACCCCTCGAAGCGCAGTGCACCGGTGACACGGCCACGGTCGGCGGCGGGTACCGACGGCGCCCCCAAGTAACCGGTCAGCGCCCGGCTCGCTTCCGGCAAGCCCACGTCGACCCGACCGTCGACGGCCCAGCGTGCGCCGGCCACGTCCACCCGGCCGTTGGCGGTGACGCTGCCGTCGAGGGCGGCACCGGTCAGGGACGTCTCGATGAGGTCACCGCGCCAGGTGACGGGACCTGCGACCGCCTGCGCATCGATGCCGAACGCGCGCACCGCGCCATCCTGCAGGACGAAGCTGCCGTCGGCCCCGTCCGGACCCCACCGCAGGTCGCCGCTGAGGGTGCCCGCCTCGATGCCCTCCCACCAGGCGCGGGCCACGGTGGCGTCGGCGCGCTCCACGTGCACCTCGAGCACCCGTGAGCTCCAGGCGCCCGTGACCGAGCCCGACAGCGCCCCGTCGGCCGTCCGGGCCTCGACGCCGAGGCGCCAACGGCCGTCGGGCAACGAGGCGGCCTCGAGCCGGTCGAGGGTGAGGTCCGGGAGCGTGAAGGGCACGTCGGCGAAACGGAGGTCGCTGCCGTCGACCTCGACCTCGTCGATGCGGGGACGGATCGGCAACCCCGTCGTCCCGCCCGACGCGGGCGCCGCGATGTCGCTGAGGCGGACCTCGCCGGCGAGCTCGGTGACGGCCAAGCGCAGCGGCAGCTCGCCGACGAGGAGGGCGGGGGCGAACCAGCCGACACGCACCCGCTCGGCCTGGAGGTCGAGGCCGGGGCCGCGGACGGCCGGTTCCGAGAGCGTCAGCCCGCGCCAAGCGTTGCCCGTCAAGGCGTCGAAGCGCAGCTCGTAGCCGGCGTCTTCGGCGACGCCGACGACCAAGGTCGCGAGCCGCTCGCGCACCCACGGCGTCCCCGGCACCCACGCCGCGAGGAGGACGAGGGCGGTGAGCGTAGCGAGGGCGATGCGGGTACGACGAGGCATGTAGGGGAAGGGCGACCGGGAGCGCTGACCACCCTCCGGCACGTCCAGGGCGCACCCTACCACCGCTCCATGAGCGTCCGGGTACCATGCGGACCATGCCGTCTCGAACGCCAGAAGCCGATCCCAACACGGTCCGGGCCACCGTCCTCGTCCAGGGTCGCGTCCAGGGTGTGGGGTACCGCGCCTTCGTCCGTCGCCACGCCCTCGACCTCGGCCTGGCGGGACAAGTGGAGAACCTGCGCGACGGTCGCGTCGAGGTCGTCGTCGAAGGCGCCCGCGCCACGGTCGACCACTTGTTGGTGCACCTCCGTCGCGGTCCTGCCCACGCCCAGGTCGAGGGCCTCGACGTCACCTGGTCCGACCCGGTCGGGCTGACCGGGTTCCATGCCTTCTGACGTGGTGCGGGTCACGCGACCCGACCCCGTCGACGAGGCGGTGCTCGCGGCCGTACCGGGCGTGCTCGGTGAGCTGGCCCGCCGACGGGCGCACGACGCTAGCGCGTCCACGACCGCCGGACGCACCTCGTGGCCCGCGGTCCAGGCAGCTGCGACGACGCGACTCCGGGCCGCCTTGGCCGGCCGCGCCGAGCGCGGTGTCGTGCCGGCCGTCATCGCCGAGGTGAAGCGCGCGTCGCCCTCCCAGGGTGCGATCGCCGACCTCGATCCGGTGGCCACGGCCGAGGCCTACGCCCGCGGCGGGGCGAGCGCGATCTCGGTCCTCACCGAGCCGCACCGCTTCGGCGGCCACCTCGACCACCTCGCCCGCGTGGCCCAGCGCACGCCGCTGCCCACGTTGCGCAAGGACTTCGTCGTGCACCCGGACATGGTCGACGAAGCCGCGGCCGCCGGCGCTCGCGGCGTGCTGTTGATCGTGGCGGTGCTGACCCACGCCACGGCCGCCTACCTCGCCTACGCCGAGAGCCTCGGCCTCGATGCCCTGGTGGAGGTCCACGACGAGGCCGAACTGGAGCTGGCGCTGGCCGCCGGCGCGCGCCTGATCGGCGTCAACAACCGCGACCTGCGCACGCTCGACGTCGACCCGACCACGGCGCCGCGGCTGGCGGGGATCGGTCGGGCAGGCGCGCCCGAGGTCACGTGGGTGGCCGAATCGGGCTACCGGACGGCGGCCGCGATCGCCGAGCTCCGTGGGCGTGTCGACGCGGTCCTGGTCGGGACGCACCTGGCCGGCCACGCCGATCCGGCGCGGGCGCTCGCCGACCTACGGGGGCAGCCGTGACACGCCTGGCGCTGGTCACGGGGGGCTCGAGCGGGATCGGGGCCGCCATCGTCGCCGCGCTGGCCGGTTCGGGCTGGGAGGTGGTGAGCGTCGGTCGTGACGTCGACCGTTTGGAAGCCGGCGCGGCGGCCGCGGGGGCCGCCCACGTGCACCCGCTCGTCGTCGACCTGACGGCCGCGGACGCGAGCGCCGAGATCGCCGCTCACGTCGGCGCGCGTCCCCTCCACGCCCTGGTCCACGCCGCCGGCGTCGTGCACCTGGGGCGGTGGGCCGAGCTCGACCTCGACCACCTCGACGCGCAGTGGCGCGTCAACGTTCGCGCCCCCGTCGGGCTCACCCACGCCCTGCTGCCCGTCCTCCGGGCCGCTCCGGGCGACGTGGTGTTCGTGAACTCGGGCTCCGGCTTGCGGGCGAACCCCGGCTGGGGCGCGTACGCGGCCACGAAGTTCGCGCTGCGCGCGGTGGCCGACGCCTTGCGGGCCGAGGAGCGCGAGCACGGCGTCAGGGTCACCAGCGTGTACCCGGGTCGGACCGACACGCCCATGCAGCGCGCCGTGTTCGCAGCCGAGGGACGCCCGTACGACGCCCGCGGTCTGGTGCCCGCCGCCGCCGTCGCCGCTCAGGTGTCGGCCGCGCTCGAGACACCGCGACCGGCCTCGGTGCCCGACGTCGAGGTCCGACCGCTGTAGCCAACGGGGCCACGACGGGACGCTGGCGGAAGCGGTGCTAGGCTCGCGCGCATGACGATTGAACCGAACGGTCTGCACGACGTGACGTTGGCCAACGGCCTCCGTGTCGTCGTGGACCCCATGCCCTGGTTGCCCACGCTCTCGGTCGTCCTGCAGGTGCCCATCGGCACCGTGGGCGATCCCGACGATGCCCGCGGCGCGTCGGTCGTGCTGCACGAGTGGCTGCAGCGCGGCGCCGCCAGCCGCGACGCCCGCGCCCAGGCGGACGCGCTCGACGCCTTCGGCGTGCGCCGCGGCGGCGACAGCGGCCGCGAGACGTCTCACCTGAGCGCCGCCTTCCTGGCCCAAGACGTCGGGGCCGTCTTGCCGCTCTTGGCCGACGTGGTGCGAGCGCCGCGGCTCGACGACGGCGAGTTCGCCGGGGCGCGCTCGCTCGTGCTGCAGGACTTGGCCGGGCTCGACGACGCGCCCGCCCAGCGGTTGGGCGAGGCCGTGGTGGCGGCGCGCTACGCCAGCCCGCATGGCCGTAGCGCGTTCGGCGACCACGACGACCTCGTGGCGCTGACGCCGGCGGCGCTGCGCGCGAACGCCGCCCGCCGGCTCGGTCCGCATGGCGCGGTGCTCACGCTGGCGGGTGGGGGCGAGGTGGAGGCGTTGCTCGACGCCGTCCACTCGTCGTTCGCCGACTGGACCGGGACGACGGCGTCACCGCCGGCGCCCGACGTGCGCGCGGCGCACCGCGTGCACGTCGACGGTCCCGGAGCGCAGACGCAGATCGGCGTGGTCGACGACGCCGTCGCCCCCGGCGCCGAGGGCTGGACCGAACAGGCGCTGGCGATGGCCGTGCTCTCCGGCGCCATGGGTGCGCGGCTCGGCACCGAGGTCCGCGAACGGCGCGGGCTGGTGTACACGGTCGCCTCGAGCGTGCGCTACGTCCGCGGGGACGCGTACCGCTTCACGTACGCGAGCACCACGCCCGAGCGTGCCGCCACCACGCTCGAGGTCGTCCTGAAGGAGCTCGACCGGCTGCGCGGCGGCGTCGACGCCGAGGAGCTCGAGCGGGCCCGGACCCTGCTGCGCTCGAGCCTGGTGATGCAAGCGGAGTCGTCGGGAGGCCGGGCCGGTCGCTTGGCTGCCGACGTGCACGCGTTCGGTCGCCCGCGCCCGGTGGCGGAGGTCGAGGAGAGCCTGAGCCGGGCGACCGTTCAGGACGTCAACGCGTTCCTGGCCGCGCGACCCGCCCTGGAGCCCACGGTGGTCACGTCGGGGCCCCAGCCGCAGGTCCGGGAGGCGGTCGCATGAGCGAGCACGCCTTCGATCACGTGGTGCTCGACAACGGCCTGCAGCTGCTCGGGGAGCCGAGCCCGGCCCGCTCGGTGGCGATCGGCGCCATGGTCGACGCCGGCGCCCGCGACGAGGCGCCCGACGAGGCCGGCGTGTCGCACTTCCTGGAGCACCTCGCCTTCAAGGGCGACGGCACCCGCGACGCCGTCGCGGTGAACCATGCCTTCGACACGATCGGCGCGCGCTACAACGCCTTCACCAGCCACGAACGCACGTTCTACTACGGCGCCGTGCTGCCCGAGGTGGCCCCCGACCTGACCTCGCTGATCCTGTCGCTGCTGCGCCCCGCGCTCGCCGCCGACGACGTCGAGGTCGAGCGTCAGGTGGTGCTCGAGGAGATCGCGATGTACGAGGACCGACCGGCCTCGCGCGCCTTCGAGCTCGGGTCCGCGCGGTTCTTCGCGGGCCACCCGCTGGGGAGTTCGGTGTTGGGAACCCCGACCACGGTCGGAGCCCTCTCGCCGGAGCGGATCCGCGCCTACCACGCGGCTCGCTACGCGGTCGACAAGATCGTGTTCGTCGCCACCGGCGCCTACGATTGGCCGGCGCTCGTCGACCAGGTGCGGCGGGCGACCGCCGGTTGGTCGGCGGGGGGTGCAGCGCGCGCCTACCCGAGCCTCGCACCTCGCCGCGGCGCCGACGAGATGCGGGTGGACGGCGTCGCGCGGGCGCACGTGACCTGGTTCGCGCCTGCCCCGTCGGCGCAGGACCCCGAACGATCCGCGGCCGCGTTGCTCGCTCGGGTGCTGGGCGACGAGGACAACGGGCGCCTCTTCTGGGCGCTCGTCGAGCCCGGCCTGGTGGAGGACGCCGCGCTCTGGTTCGACCCCTCGGATGGCGCCGGCACCTTCCAGGCCTACGTCACGACCGATGACGCGAGCGTGGAGCACGCCGTCGGCGTCGTCGACGAGGTGCTCGACCGGTTCGAGCGCGAGGGACCGACCGAGGCCGAGTGGGCGCGGGCGCAACGCTCGTTGGCCACCGCGGTGACGCTGCGGGCCGAGACGCCGATGGGCCGTCTCGCGGGCCTGGCCGACACCTGGCTCGACCGCCGCGAGGTGGAGTCGGCGAACGCCACGGTCGCCCGCGTGCTCGCGACGACCCTCGACGAGGGACGCGCGCTGCTGGCCAGCCGCCCGTTCGGCGCCCGCTACCGGTACGCGTTGCGCCCCTCGGGCCGTGCGCTCGACGCCGAGCGCACGGACGACGGCGATGGCGCTCCGACCTGAAGCGGCGGTGAAGACCGGCGCGGAGCCGCGCGAGCGCCCGGCTGGGTACGCTACGAGGGTGTCTGGTGGATGCATCCGGAAGCGCTGGTGGCTGGGGCTCGTCGCGGTCTTCATGGGCCTCGCGTGGGCTCAGACGCCGCTGGCCGACCTGTCGGTGACCGCGTTCGGAACGCAGCGGCTCGATCTCGCGACGGGTCGGACGATCCTCGAGGACGGCGGCGAGGTGATCGACCAACGGAGCGGCGTCCGCCTGACGGCGGAATGGATCGCTTACGTCGAGGGGGAACGGCTCGAAGCGCGGCAGGTCGTCGTCGACGCGGCGCTCGGCCGTGTCGAGGCGGCCACCGTCGCCATCGACCTGACGACGGGACGGCTGCGCGCGAGCGGCGGTGTCGTCCTGACCCGACCGGGGTTCGAAGCGCAGGCCGCACGCTTCGGGCTCGATCCCGGGGCGGAGCTCGCCTGGCTCGATGGCGACGTCTCGGCTTCGGCGCCGGAAGCGACCGCCTCGAGTGCGTTCTTCGACCTCGTGGACGGCCGCGTCGTGCTCGAGGGTCCGTACCGGTTCGTGGGCGACCCCTTCACGCTCGAGGGCGACGCGGGCGGGCGGCTGCAGCTCGATCCGGTCACGATCGGGGACGTGACGACGTTCGACGCACGCACGAGCCTCGACGCGGACCTGGTCGACCGCATCGCCGGCTTCGCGTCGAGGACGGATCCTGAGGTCGAGTGACGCCACCAACGTCGTGACCGGGCTCCCCGCGTCCACACCGAACGGTCGCCGGTCGGCGGCCTGGTGGCTCTGTCTGGGGGTCGTCCTCGTCCTCGCCGCGGGCCCGGCGACCGCCCAGTCCGACTGCTTGCCGGTCGATGGCGGCGGGGCGCTCACCGTGGCGGGGCTGGGTCGCGTCGTGTTCGGCGAGCTCACCACGGACCGGGTCCGCGACGCCGCGACGTTCGGCGGCGACGTCTGTCTCACCGTCGACGGCAGCGACGTGACGTTCCGTACGCCGCGTCTCGAGGTGACGGGCTTCGGCGAGCGTCCCCGTCTGGCCGCCAGCGACGTGAGCGTGAGCGTGCCCGGCTGGGAGCTCGAAGCCGTGAGCCTGCGGACCGAGGACGGCGCGGCCGAGCTGCTCGACGTGATCATCGTCGGGGTCGACGGCGTCGGGCGCGCGAGGTCGATCGAACTCGACCTCGACAGCGGTCGCTTGACCGCCCACGACCTGCTGCTCTTGACCCCCACGCTGCGGCTCGACGCCGTGTCGGCCACCCTGCTCGGCACGACGCTCGAGGCCATGTCGCCCCAGCTGTCGAGCTGCGACTGCCCGCCCGAGCTCGCCCCCGTGAAGGTGGACGCCCACAGCGCCCACGTCGACCTCGAGGCCGAGCGCGTCACGCTCGTGGGCGGGGTCGTCGTGGTGGGCGACGTCCGCTGGCCTTTGCCCGATCCGTCGACGTTCGACGAGACCACGCTGACGTCGTGGCGACTCCCGATCGCCTTGGGCCCCGATCCCGACGGCGAGCGGGGTTGGCTCCTGCGCGGTCTGGCACGCGAGGTCGCCGCCGCCACCCGCGGCTCCTGGCTGGTCGCGTCCGGGGGCCCGACGCGACCGGCCGCGGCCGCCGTTCGGATCGACGCGCGGGCGCCTGGGGCGACGTTGGCGTGGGACCTGGGCAGCGAGGGCCTGGCGCTCGACCTCGCGCTCATGGCGCCGCTCGGGGCAGGGGTGACGTTCTCGGCCCGGCAACGGTTCGAGGGCGGGATGGTGGACGACCCGGTGCGCGACACCGCGTTCCGGGCCGCCTGGGCCGCGGCACTCGAGAACGAGACGTTCGAGGTCGCCACCGAGCTCGGCGCCACCGTGGCGCTCACCGGCCAGACGCTGGCCGGGATCGAGGTGGCGGGTCCGCGTCTGGGCGTCGACGGGCACCTGACCCTGGCGGGGTCGACGGACGGGGCCTGGTCGCCCTCGGTGCGGCTGGACGCGGGAGCGACCCGGTACCCGTGGGCGACGCGCTCGCAGGTCTGGGTCGTCGTGGCACCGCGGCTGCAAGCGGCGTTCGGGGACGTGGACCTCGACCTGCGCCACCGCGCGCGGTGGGTGGTCGGGTCGTCGCCGTTCGGCGAGCGGGTCGACCGGCTCGATCCGCTCCAGCGCAGCGACGTCCGCGCGACGTGGTCGTTCGACCTGGACGGCACGTGGCGGGGGTCGGCCAGCCTCACCGGGCGCTACGACTGGACGCCGGACGCGGGCCGACCGGGTCGAGCCGTCGGCCTGGAGGTGCTGACGACCGAGCTCGGCGTCTGGGGCGGCGTCGGCGACGGGGTCCTCAGCGCCGACGTGGACGTGCGCTGGGCCGGGCTGGTCGACCCGCGTGCCGAGCGCGAAGCCAGCCTGACGGGCCAGCTCGCGTGGGCCGACGACGACGTCGAGCTCGGCGTGCGGAGCACGGTCGACCTCGGCGCCGACGCGGCGTGGCGCGACCTGACGGTCTTCGGCGCCGCGCCGCTCGGCGGCGCGGCGGCCGTCTGGCGCTGGCGTCCGTACCTCGCCGTCGACCTGCTGGCGGTCGCCGATGGTGGCCGACCGTGGTTGCGCGGGCACGGCCTCGACCTCACGTGGACGACGTGCTGTGCCACGCTCGACGTCGGCTACCGGGTGGACGACGGGGAGGCCACCACCCGCTTCGCGGTGTCGCTGCCCGTCCGCGACCTCGACCCCGCGCGGCTCCCGGACGCCGGCGTTCGGTGAGGGAGCACCGGGGTACCATGGGCGCGTTCGGGAGGACGCCCTGACCCGCATCGATCGCTACTTGCTCCGCGAGGCGCTGCCGCCCTTCCTGTTCGGCCTGCTGCTCTACGCCGGTCTGGCGGTCGTGAGCGCCACGCTGCCCCGTCTCCAGTGGATCGTCGGGGCGCCGCTCCTCGACGTGGGCTGGTGGCTGGTGGTCCTGTTGCCACAAGCGTTGATCCAGACCGCCCCGGTGGCGCTGGTGCTGGCGGTCCTGCTCGCCTTCGGCCGCTTGTCGGTCGACCAGGAGCTGACGGCCGTGCAGGCCGGGGGCGTGCCGATCGCGCGCGCGTCGACCGTGTTCGTGCTCCTGGGCGTCGTCGCGGCGCTGGCGGCGCTGGCGGCCAACGAGTGGGTGGTCCCGCGCAGCAACGCGGCCGTCGCCGACGTCTACTGGCAACTGACGTCCGGCCGCAGCGGCCTGTTCCGGCTCGCGGCGCAGAGGCTGCCGGTGGAGGGGTTCACGCTCCGCTTCGCCGAGGTCGACGCCGAGGGCACCATGTCGGACATCCGGATCGAGCGCTGGGACGGCGACGTCTACACCCTCGTGCGGGCCGAGCGGGCCGTGTTCGAGGGCCTCGACATCGTGTTGACGGGTCACCGGACGCAGCGCTTCGACCTGGCCGCCCTCGATGGCGACAGCGGCGATCCGGCCGCCACGCTGCGGGCCCTGGTGCGGCTGGACGCGCGCGGCGCGGACGCCGACGCCCCCCTGGTGCTCTCGACGGGCGTCGACGAGAGCGAGCTCGTCGCGCGCTTCAGCGGCGGCGGGTTCGAGGACGCCCGCTCCATCTCGCGACTGGCGGCCGACGCCGACGACGGCCAGCGCACGGCCGCCGAGCGCCGCGAGGCCACGGTGCTGCTCCACCGCAAGCTGGCCGAACCGATCTCGAACGTCGCCTTGCTGCTCATCGCGGTGCCGCTGTCGATCACCTACGCCCGCTCGCGCTCGGTGGCGTTCGGTCTGGCCCTCGTGGTCACGCTGGCCTGGTACGTGCTCTACACGTTCGGGCAGCTGCTGTCGCTCACCGGCGTCCTATCGGCGTGGAGCGGTCCGTGGGCGGCGAACGTGATCTTGGGCGCCGTCGGCGCCTTCTTGCTGATGCGCCGGGCGTGGCGACGGTGAGCGGCGCCGCGCCGGAGGGGGCGCCAGCGCCGGTCGCGCCCGGGACGCCGCCCGGCGCGGAAGGCGTGGTACCGTTCACGGTTCAGATGGAGCACCTCAAGACCGGCCTGCTGCACGCCACCGAGTACCTCCCCGACTTCGAGCACGACCGCATCCTGGCGGCGTTCGACGTCGCGGAGGAGGCGCATCGGGGCGTGCGGCGTCGCTCGGGCGAGCCCTACGTGACCCACCCGGTGGCGGTCGCGGAGCTGCTCGCCGAGATGCACCTCGACGGCGACGCCATCGTGGCCGGCCTGTTGCACGACACGGTCGAGGACACGTCGGTCACCTTCGAGGAGATCGAGACGCGCTTCGGACCGGTCGTCCGGCGCATCGTCGAGGGCGAGACCAAGATCTCCAAGCTCGCGGTGCGGGCGTACGAGGACGAACAGGCCGAGAACCTGCGCCAGATGCTGCTGGCCATGGTGGGCGACGTCCGCATCATCTTGGTCAAGCTGGCCGACCGGCTCCACAACATGCGCACGCTGGCCAGCATGCCGCCCGAGAAGCAGCAGCGCATCGCGCGTGAGACGTTGGAGATCTTCGCGCCGCTGGCCCATCGGCTCGGCATCAACCACGTCAAGAACGAGCTCGAGGACCTGGCCTTCGGCTACCTCGAGCCCGAGCGTCAGCAGCAGTTGCAGCGTCAGGTGCGGATGCGCAGCGTCGAGCGCGAAGCCTACGTGCGCGAGTCGATCGAGCTGCTCGCCGGTCGACTCACCGCCGAAGGGCTCAGGTTCGAGCTGGCCGGGCGCTCCAAGCACCTGTACAGCATCCATCGCAAGATGCAGCGCGACGGCAAGAACCTCGACCAGATCTTCGACCTGATGGCCATCCGGGTGGTCCTGGAACCGAACGGGGGAGACCGCGCCATGAGCGAGCTCGCCGCCGACGAGGCCGAGAAGGCGAGCTGCTACCGTGCCCTCGGCCTGGTGCACAGCCTGTGGACGCCGATCCCGGGTCGCTTCAAGGACTACGTCGCGGTGCCCAAACCGAACGGCTACCAGTCGCTGCACACCACCGTGATCGGCTTGCTGGGCCAACCGATCGAGGTGCAGATCCGTTCGCGTCGGATGCACGAGGTGGCCGAGTACGGCGTCGCCGCCCATTGGGCGTACAAGCAGGGCATCGACGACGTCGCCGAGGTCGAGAAGCGCTTGATGTGGATGCAGCAGTTGCTGGACGTCGACACCTCGGCCGAGTCGGCGGGCGCGTTCGTCGACGCGGTCAAGACCGATCTGTTGGCCGAACGCGTGCTCGTCTTCACCCCGGCGGGCGACGTCGCCAACCTGCCGCGCGGGTCGACACCGCTCGACTTCGCCTACCAGGTCCACACCGAGATCGGCCACCGCTGCGTGGGCGCGCGCGTGAACGGCGAGATCGTGCCGCTCTCCTACGCGCTGCAGACGGGCGACCGGGTCGAGGTGCTCACCAACCGGAGCCAGTCCTACGGGCCCTCCTCGGACTGGCTGAACCTGGTCACCACCCGCTCGGCGCGACAGAAGATCCGGCACTGGTTCCGCGCGCAGGAGCGCGCGGGGATGCTGGAGAGCGGCCGCAAGACCTTGGAGCGCGCGCTGCGACGGCGTCAGCTGCCCATCGGCGCGTCGCTCACCAAGGCCAAGCTCGACGCGGTGGCCAAGGTCCTGCTCAAGGCCGATTCGGGCGACGAGGTGCTGCTGGCGCTGGCGTCGAAGCGGCTCCAGGTGAAGGGCGTCATCGACGCGCTGGTGCCCGATCAGGCGCAGGCGAACCGGGGTCCCTCCACCCCCGCGCCGGCGCCGCGCAAGAGCGTGTCGGGCGTGTTCGTGGAGGGGATGGACGCGCCCGCCAAGCTGGCGCAGTGCTGCGCGCCCGTGCGCGGCGACGACGTCATCGGCTACATCACCCGCGGTCGCGGCGTCTCCGTGCACCGCATCGACTGCCCCAACGTCAAGCACCTGATGGGGACGGAGAAGGAGCGCTTCGTGCAGGTGACGTGGGACGTGCCCTCCGGCGAGGTGTTCCCGGTCGACTTCGAGATCATCGCCGTCGACCGGCCCGGACTCCTCAAGGACGTGCTCGACGTGATCGCCAGCATGAACAAGTCGGCCACCCGGGTGGCCGCCGACGTGCAGAGCGCCACCCAGGCGCGGATCCACGTGCGCGTCGACGTCAAGGACCAGGGCGAGATCGAGCACATCAAGCAGAACGTCGAGCGCATCGCCGACGTCACGCGCATCTATCGGGCGCGTCCGGGGCTCAAAGCGTGAGCCGCAGCGTGTTGTTCGTGTGCAGCGGCAACATCTGCCGCTCGCCCACGGCCGAAGCGGTGCTACGAGCTCAGGCACGGGCGGCCGGTGTGGACGTGCGGGTGGACTCGGCCGGCCTCCTCGACGCCCACGCCGGCCAGGCGCCCGACGCGCGGGCGCAAGCGGCGGCGCGACGCCGCGGCTACGACCTGAGCGACCTGCGCGCGCGACCGCTCGAGGCCCACGACCTCGATGACTACGACCATGTCTGGGTGATGGATCGCGGCCACCTCAACGTGCTCCGGCGGCGCTTCGGCGAGCGGCCGCACGTCCGCCTGTTCCTGGAAGCGACCGCACCGGATGGGGTGCGAGCCCGCGAGGTGCCCGACCCGTACAGCGGTGACGACGCGGGGTTCGAGTTCGTGCTCGACCTGATCGAGTCCGGGGTGGAGGCCGCCGTGGACGGCTGGCGCCAAGAAGATGCCCCGCCGGAGTTCCGCGGCACCTGACGATCACCCCTTAAGGCTGCTTCTTCCGATCTGACCTGGTTCGGGGGTCGCCACCGCGCGGTTCCGTCGGGGCACCGGAGAGCCTATCACGCTCACCCGACGGTGCGTGCCGTCTCGGCCACCGACGCCGCCGCTCGATCGCCGAGCGCCGTGACCAGGACGTCGGCGACCCGGTCCTGCTGCGCTGGCGTCAGGCTCGGGTAGATGGGCAGCGAGAGCACCTCGGCGGCGGCCGCGTGCGCGTGCACGAGCTCGCCATGGACCCGACCGCCGTAGCGCTCGAGCGTGTGGGGGTAGTAGACGAGCGAGGCGACCCCGGCCTCGCCCAGGGCGGCGGCCACGACGTCGCGGCGTCCGTCCGCCAGGCGCACCGTGTACTGGTGGTACACGTGGCCGGGCGTCGGGGTCGGCGCCCTCAGGCCGGCGACACCGGCGAAGGCCGCGTCGTAACGCGCCGCGACCCGGCGCCTGGCTTCGGTCCAGGCCGCGAGGTGCGGCAGCTTCGCCCGCAGGACGGCCGCCTGGAGGGCGTCGAGGCGAGAGTTGAAGCCGAGCTCCTCGTGGTGGTAGCGCCGTTCGCCGCCGTGGTTGCGGAGGCGCCGCACCCGCGCGGCGAGGGCGGCGTCGCCCGTCGTCAGCAACCCACCGTCGCCGAACGCACCCAGGTTCTTGGTCGGGTAGAAGGAGAAGGCCGCCAGGTCGCCCAGCGCACCGGCAGCGACCCCCGCCATCCCTGGCGCCGTGCCACAGCGCACGGGGTCCGGGCAGGCGCGGCACGGGGCCCCGTAGCGCGCCCCGAAGGCCTGCGCGGCGTCCTCGATGAGCGCCAGCCCGTGCGCGTCGGCGACGCGTCGCAGGGCCTGCATCGGGGCCAGCTCGCCGTACAGGTGGACGGGTAGCACGGCGCGCGTGCGAGGCGTGATGGCGGCGGCGACCGCGTCCACGTCGATCAGGAACGTGCCCGGCGCCAGGTCCACGAAGACCGGCGTGGCCCCCGTGAGCGAGATCGTCTCGCTCGTGGCGAAGAACGAGAAGGGCGTGGTGATGACCTCGTCGCCGGGTCCGACGTCGATGGCGCGCAAGGCCAAGGTCAGCGCGTCGGTCCCGGAGTTGAGCGCCACGGCGTGGTCGACCCCGAGGTAGGCGGCCGCCTCCCGCTCGAACGCGGCCACCTCGGGCCCCAGCACGAACTGGCCGCTGTCGAGGACGCGGGACCAGGCGGCGTCGAGGACCGTCCGCAGTTGGGCGACTTCCGAGGCGAGATCGAGCAGCGGGACCGCCGGGTGATCGGGCACGCGACATCGTACCAACGCCTTCGGTCGCGCGATCGGACCCTCGCCCCGGCGGCCGAGGGTCTGGTAGCCTGGCGCGTCCGATCCGGCGCTGCCCACCAGACCGGTCGGTCGCGACCTCCCATCCAGAGCGGCCGAGGGACCTGGCCCCACGACGCCGCCGCAACCAGCCTCCATCCAGGCGGGTGCGCCCTCCAGCCGGAAGCGCGGCGCGACGATCGCGCCGGCACCGGGCAGATCGGAGACCCGTGTTCGATCCCGACGCGTTCGATCCCACCGCGGCGTTCGCCACGCTCGCCGTCCATGCCGGCAGCGCCCCCGACCCGACCAGCGGCAGCCGCGCGCAGCCCATCCACGCCACGGCCAGCTACGTGTTCCGCAGCGCCGCCCACGCCGCCGCGCTCTTCGCGGGCGCGGCCGACGGTCATCAGTACGCGCGCATGCACAACCCGACGGTGGACGCCTTCGCGGCGCGCATGACGGCGCTCGAAGGCGGCGCGGCCGGCGTCGCGTTCGCCTCCGGCCAGGCCGCCGGCGCGGCCACGCTGCTGGCCTTGGCGCGCCCGGGCGCGCGCGTCGTGCTGACCAGCGAGGCGTTCGGGGGGACCTTCGCGCTGTTCCGGAAGTGGCTGGTGCCGTGGGGCCTGCACGTCACCACCGTGGCGCCGAGCGCCGACGCCATCGCCGCCGTCCTCGACGACGACGTGGTGTGCGTCTGGGTCGAGACCATCGCCAACCCGAGCGGCACGGTCCCCGACCTGCCGGCGATCGCCGCCGTCGCCCATGCGGCCGGAGCGGCCTTCGTGGTCGACAACACGTGGGGTTGCGGCGGCGCCTTGTGCCGGCCGCTCGACCACGGCGCCGACGCCGTCGTGCACTCGGCCACCAAATGGATCGGCGGTCACGGGACGTTCGTGGGCGGTGTGCTCGTGGACGGGGGAGGCTTCACCTTCGACGCCGACCGCTTCCCGGCCTTCCACGTGCCCGACGCGCGTGGCCGGACACCCGTCGAGCGCTTCGGCGCGACCGCCCTGGCCGCCCGTGCCCACGACCTCGGCCTGTTCACCCTGGGCGCCACCCTGTCGCCGTTCGCCGCCTTCCTCGGGCTGCAGGGCCTGGAGACGCTGGAGGTGCGGGTCGAACGCTCGTGCGCGCAGACGTTGGCGCTGGCGGAGTGGCTCGAGACGCGACCCGAACCGGTGGCCGTCCGCTACCCCGGGCTGCCCAGCCACCCCAGCCATGCGGTCGCCCGCCGGGTCCTGCACGGCGGTTTCGGCGCCGTGCTGGCGCTCGACCTGGCCGATCAGGACGCCGCCTGGCGCTTCCTCGACGCGCTCCGACTGGTGTCGCAGCTGGCCAACATCGGCGACGCCAAGAGCGTCGCCATCCATCCGTGGACCACCACCCACGCGGGGCTCGACGAGGCGGGCCGCCGCGCGGCCGGCGTGCTGCCCGGCACCGTCCGGCTCAGCGTCGGCCTCGAGGCGCTCGAAGACCTGCGCGCCGACGTCGCCCAGGCCCTGTCGGCGGCATGAGCGGCAACCGCCGGCTGGTCCACGAGACGTGGGGCGACCACGCCGCGCTGCTCGCGCGCAGCGAGCACGGTCGCGACGGCAGCGTCGGCCTGGTGCGCCCGGAGGTCATGGACGTCGCCACCCCCGACGACCCTCTCGAGCTCGAGCACGGGGCCCGGCTCGACCACGTCGCGGTGACCTTCGAGACCTACGGTGAACTCGATGCCCGTGGCGACAACGCCGTCCTCGTCTGCCACGCCCTCACCGGCTCCGCCCACGCCGCCGGCCGTCATGGTCCGCAGGACGTCCCCGGCTGGTGGGATCCCCTCATCGGACCGGGCAAGGCGCTCGACGTGCGCGAGCGCTTCGTCGTGTGCAGCAACGTGCTGGGCGGCTGCTACGGCACCACCGGGCCGGGCTCCATCGATCCGGTGACCGGCCGCAGGTACGGCCCGACGTTCCCGCGCTTCACCGTCCGCGACATGGTGGAGGTGCAGCGACGGCTGCTCGATCGCCTCGGCGTCGGCCGCTTGCGGGCGGTGATCGGCGGGAGCATGGGTGGGATGCAGGCGCTGGAGTGGGCGGCGATGTACCCCGATCGCGTCGGTGCGTTGGTGGCGATCGCCATCGGCGCACGCCACTCGGCGTGGGCCATCGGGCTCAACGAGGTGGCTCGTCGCGCGATCCAGGCCGATCCGGCCTTCGAGGGCGGCTGGTACCCGCCCGGCCGGCAGCCGGAGAGCGGCCTGGGGCTGGCGCGCGCGGTCGCGATGCTGTCGTACCGGTCGTTCGACTCGCTCGAGCAGAAGTTCGGACGCGATCGGCGCCCCGCTGCGCCCGGGCTCGAGGCCAGCTTCGAGATCGCCTCGTACCTGGCCTACCAGGGCGTGAAGCTGGTCCAACGGTTCGACGCCAACACCTACGTGGCGCTCACCCGCGCGATGGACGAGCACGACCTCGCCCACGGGCGTGGCCCGCTTCGGCAGGTGCTGGCCGGCATGAACGTCCCCGCGCTCGTGCTCGGGATCGGTTCGGACGTGCTCTACCCGGAGGCGGAAGCGAAGGCCGTGGCCGAGGGGATGCCGGACGCGCGCTACGCCCGCATCGTGTCGCCCCACGGGCACGACGCGTTCCTGATCGAGATCCCGCAGGTGGCCGCCCACGTCCGGCGCTTCTTGTCCGAAACGACGTGACGTGCGGGTCCGACCTCAGGCCGGCGGCGATGCGGGCCCGGGCGGCGAGGCCCGGCCACCGCCGTCCGCCTCCGCGGTGGCACGCGCCACCGAGGCACCCGCCATCATCAGCCCCAGCGCCTCGGTCGTCGCCTCGGCCTGGCTCACCTCGCCCATCACGCGCCCCTCGAACAGGACCAGGATGCGGTCGGCCAGGCTCATGACCTCGTTGAGGTCGGCCGAGACGAGCAGCACGCCCAGGCCCGCGTCGCGCGCGGCGATCATCTGCTGGTGGATGAACTCGATGGCGCCGATGTCGATGCCACGGGTCGGCTGGGCGGCCACGAGCACGCGCGGCGTCCGCTCGAGCTCGCGGGCGACGATCAGCTTCTGGGCGTTGCCGCCCGAGTAGGCGCTGGCCAACACGCCGGTGGAGCGCGGCCGGACGTCGTAGGCCTCGATGATCCGGACGGCGTGGGCGTCGATCTCGTCGAGATCGAGGAGACCGAGACGACCGGCGTACGGGGGCCGGTGGTGGTCGCCCAGGACCGAGTTCCAGGCGGCCGTGTAGGCGCGCACGAGCCCGCGCTCGTTGCGGTCCTCGGGCACGTGCGACAGGCCCGCTTCGCGACGCCCGCGCGCGTCCTCGCCGCTCACGTCACGACCATCGAGCCAGACGCTGCCCGCGTCGGCCGTGCGGAGGCCGGTGAGGACCTCGACCAGCTCGGTCTGGCCGTTGCCCTCGATGCCCGCCACGCCCACGATCTCGCCCGCGCGCACGACCAGGTCGACGTCGTCGAGCACCGGTTTGTGCTTGACCGGGTGCCGCAGGCGCAGACCCTTCGCTTCGAGCCGCACCTCGCCGGGCTCGGACGGCTCCTTGGCGACCCGGAGCAACACCTCGCGCCCCACCATCATGTTCGCCAGCCGGCGCGTGTCGGTGTCGGCGCGCTCGACGGTGCCGATCATCTTGCCGTCGCGCATCACGCTCATCCGGTCGCAGATCTCCATGACCTCGTCGAGCTTGTGCGAGATGAACACGACCGCGTGGCCCTCGGCCGCGAACGATCGCAAGAAGTCGAAGAGACCGCGCGTCTCCTGGGGCGTGAGGACGGCCGTCGGCTCGTCCATGATGAGGATGCGAGCATCGCGGTACAGCGTCTTGAGGATCTCGACTTGCTGCTGGAACCCGACCGGCAACTCGTCGATCCGCGCGTCCGGGTCGAGGTCGAAGCCGAACCGATCGATGAGCTCGCGCGCCCGCCGGCGGGCCCGGCCGATGTCGAGCACCGGACCGCGCCGCGGCTCGGCGCCCAAGACCAGGTTCTCGGCGACGGTGAGGGTCTCGACGAGCATGAAGTGCTGGTGCACCATGCCGATGCCGAGATCGATCGCGTCGCGGGCGCTGCGGAGGTCGACCTCGCGGCCGTCGATCTCGATCCGACCCGCGTCCGCCATCTGCAGCCCGTAGAGCACCTTCATGAGCGTGCTCTTGCCGGCTCCGTTCTCACCGATGAGGGCGTGGACCTCGCCCCAGGCGACCTCGAAGTCGACGTGGTCGTTGGCGAGGACGAGCGGGAAACGCTTGACGATGTCCTGCATCCGCACGGCGGCCGGCATGGCGGTAGCGTACCACGCGCTGAACGCCCTTCCCGACGTGCTATCATGCGGTTCGGCCGGGGGGCTGAGCGTCCCCTCGACCGATCAGCACGCCCGGCACCGTCCGGCCGCCAGACCCCAGGCCACACCGCTCGGGGGCGACACGGTTTCGACGGGACCTGCCGACAGCGAGGCTGCGCGTCGCGGACGCAGCTGGCCGCGTCACCAAGCTGCACACGCCTATAAACGGCAACCAGAACTACGCTCTCGCTGCCTAAGGGCTAAGCGACGTCGCCCGGAGACCCAGCTTGGGGTCCGCCGGATCCGACGACCCGAACCAAGCTAGCGACCCGGTGCGGAGCGTCCGTCGGGAAGCGAAACTCTAGGCGCCTAATCGCACGGTGCGCCGGCCGACGAGCCTGCCGTGCGCCGACGACCGATCGACGGCTACACGCGTAGACGCCCGCTCGAGGGGGTTCCGGACGCGGGTTCGACTCCCGCCGCCTCCACCAAGAGAACGAGACGTGCGCGCCGCGCGACCTCATGAGGTCGCGCGGCGCGCACGTCTCGTGGTGCCAGGGAAGGGCCACGGCGCCGGAGGTCGCGTCTCCGCGTCGCACGGGGAGCCGGCCTGCCCAGCGGGTGGCCGAGGCGACATGTGCCTGACGCGCCCTGCGCCTCAGGAATCGAGCAGCCGCCGTTGCAGCAGCGACTGCATCGAGCGGCGCTCGTGGGCGATCGCCACCAGGAGCGCGTCCGACGTCCGCAAGCGGTAGACGAAGCGCAGGTCACCGTCGCGCAAGACGCGCCCGTCGTCGAGCCCGAGGCGTCGGAGCTCGGGCAGCGTGCGCCCGGTCGGGGCGTCCTCGGCGAGGCCCTCCAAGCAGGTCTGAATTCGGTCCAACAAACGGTCCGCCATCGCCACGCCGCCGCGATCGTAGGCGTCGGCGTAGAGCTCGTCGAGGTCGCGCGCGGCGCCGTCGGTCAGCAGGACGGCGTGGCTCACCCGTCGACGCTCCGGAAGGCGGCGATCGCCTCTTCGGCGGTCTGGATCATGCCCTCACGCTCCTGCCGCTCCGCGAGCGCCAGCAGCTTGACCAGGGCGGCGGTCTCCTGCAACGCGTCGAAGGCCGTGACGGAGAGCATCACCGCGCGCGCCTCGCCGTTCTGGGTGATGACGAGCGGCTCCTGCCGCTGCGCGAGGTCGCGGAGGACCTCGGCGGTGTGGGCCTTGAGGTAGCTGATCGAGCGAACGCGGTCTTCGAGTCGCATGATGGTTCCGAATGTAGACCGAATACGGACCCGACCGCAAGGGTCGAGACGGGGGCTCGTGATACCCTGTCGGACGAAGCACCCATCGAACGGAGGCGCGCAGTGGCTGAGGTGATGCTCGAGAAGATCTACAAGCGGTTCGGCAACGTGACGGCCGTCCAGGACTTCAGTCTGCACATCGCAGACGAGGAGTTCATGGTCTTCGTCGGCCCGTCGGGTTGCGGGAAGACGACGACGCTCCGGATGATCGCGGGGCTCGAGGAGATCTCGGACGGCACCCTCAAGATCGGCGACCGGGTGGTCAACGACGTGCCCCCGAAGGACCGCGACATCGCGATGGTGTTCCAGAACTACGCGCTGTATCCCCACATGAACGTGCACCAGAACATGTCGTTCGGGCTGCGGCTGCGCAAGACGCCGAAGGCCGACATCGAGCGGCGCGTGAACGACGCCGCGCAGCTGCTGCAGATCGACCACCTGCTCGACCGCCGTCCCCGCGAGCTGTCGGGCGGCCAGCGTCAGCGCGTGGCCCTGGGCCGGGCGATCGTTCGCGAGCCCAAGGTGTTCCTCATGGACGAGCCGCTGTCGAACCTCGACGCCAAGCTGCGCGTCGAGATGCGCGCCTCGATCAGCAAGCTCCACCGGCGCCTCGGCGTCACCACGGTCTACGTGACCCACGACCAGGTCGAAGCCATGACGATGGGCACCCGCATCGTGGTCATGAAGGACGGCTTCATCCAGCAGGTCGACGACCCGATCAACCTCTACGACAAGCCGACCAACAAGTTCGTGGCCGGCTTCATGGGTTCACCCGCCATGAACTTCCTGGTGGGCAACATCCAGAACGGGCACATCAAGAGCCCGCAGTTCGACCTGGCGCCGGGCGGCGAGCTGGCCCAGAAGCTGCGCGCCTACGAGGGCAAGAAGGTCTACGTCGGCGTCCGCCCCGAGAACCTGGGTCTGCGCGGTTCCACGGCGATCGCCGAAGGTCAGAACGTCATCAAGGCCCAGATCGAGGTCGTCGAGCCGCTCGGCGCCGAGACCCACATCCTGGCCAGCGTCGGCGGCGACCAGACGGTCGTGGCGCGCATCTCGTCGCACGCCAAGGTCCGCGCCGGCGATCAGGTCGAGCTGCTCGCCGACCTCGACTTCCTGCACGCGTTCGATCTCGAGACCGAGGCCAACCTCCGCTTCAACTGACGTCGGCCCGAACGTCCACGGACGAGACGCGCCCCGGTTCGCCGGGGCGCGTCTGCCGTGGCTGGCCGCGGCGCACGTCGCGCCACGACGCCGGCGGCTCGCGTCGGGTACCCTCGAGGGCGTGATCCTCGCGGCGCTCCATCAGGTCGACAAGCATTACGGCGAGCAGACGGTCCTCGCCAGTGCGCACGTCGAGCTGCGCGCCGGACAACGGCTGGCGCTCATCGGCCGCAACGGATCGGGGAAGACGACGGTGCTGCGCCTGTTGGCGGGCGCCGAGACCCCCGACGGCGGCGACGTCTTCGTCCGTCCCGACGTGACACTGGGCGTGCTGGACCAGGACCCCCGCTTCGACGAAGGGGTCACGGTGGGGGAGGTGGCCGACGAGGCGTTCGGCGAACTCGACGCGATGGAGGCCGAACTCGAGCGCCTCGAAGGCGCCGGTCTCGACGACCCGGCCACGTACGAAGCCTGGGAGCCGTTGCACGAGCGTTTCGAGCGCCGCGGCGGCTACGCCCGTCGCGCACGGCGCGACGCCGTGCTGCACGCCTTGGGCTTCGCCGGCCGCACCGAGGAGCCCGTGCGGCGGCTCTCGGGCGGCGAACGAACCCGGCTCGGTTTGGCCCGCCTGCTCATGGCGCAGCCCGACCTGCTCCTGCTCGACGAACCGACCAACCACCTCGACCTGGCGATGCGCGCCTGGCTCGAGGGTTTCGTCGCGCGCTACCCCGGCACGGCCGTGCTCGTCTCGCACGATCGGGCCTTCCTCGACGGCGCGTGCGACACCACCGCCGAGATCGATCGTGGCGAGATGCGGGTGATGTCGGGACCACCGAGCGTCTACCGGATCGCCCGCGCCGAGCAGGCCCGCATCGAGGCGCGCACCCGCGCCAACCAGGCCAAGGAGCGCGAACGACTGGCCAGCGCCGCCGCCCAGATGAAGCAATGGGCGGGGCAGAACGCCAAGCTGCATCGCCGGGCGCGCGCCATGGAGCGTCGCGTGGAGCGTTACGAGACGTCGATGCTCGACGAGGCGCAGCCCGACGCCCCCACCACCCGCTTCACGTTCCCGTGCCCGGACTCGGTCGACCTGGTCCTCCACGCCGAGCACCTCACCGCCAGGTACGACCGCACGCTCTTCGAGGACGTCTCGGTGGTCGTGCGGCGGGGCGAACGCGTGGCGATCACGGGACCCAACGGAGCCGGCAAGACCACCTTCCTGCGGGTGCTGCTCGGCGAACGCGCCTCGGACGACCCACGGGCGCGCGTGGCCTGGGGTGTGCGCGTGAAGGTCGCCTACTACGATCAGGACCTGGCCGGGGTGGACCCGGACGCCACCCTCATCGAGGAACTGATCCGCTTGGTGGGCGACGTGGAGGCCCACAACCTGCTGGGCCGCTTCCTGTTCCCGTACGAAGCCCAGTTCAAGCGGGTGCGCGACCTCTCGGGCGGCGAACGCGCCCGCGTGGCCCTGCTCAAGCTCACCTTGGCGCAGGCGAACGTGCTGGTGCTGGACGAACCGACCAACCACCTCGACGTGGAGATGATCGAGGCGCTCGAGGCGGCCCTGGCCGCCTTCGAGGGCACGGTCCTGCTCGTCTCGCACGATCGCCGGTTCCTCGACGCGCTGGCCAACCGGGTGTGGGAAGTGGACGACGGACGCTTCCTGACGTACGAGGGGGACTGGTCGTTCTACGGGCGCAAGCGCGACGAGCGTCGGGGTCTCGAAGCGACCGAACGGGCCGAGGCGACGTCGGCCCGTTCGCAGCCCGCGCCGACCACGCGGCCGCCCGACGCGCTCACGCCGTGGCAGCAACGGCGCGAGCGCGAGCGGCTCGAAGGCGAGGTGGCGCGCCTCGAGGCGACGTTGGCCGAGGTGGTGGCCGAGTTGCATGCCGTCAGCGCGGCGATGGCGCCCACGCCTGGAGCCGCCGAGGGGGGCGCCTCGATCGTCGGCGGCGCCCAGGGGCAGGGTGCCGAACGCCTCGCCGAGCTCGGCTCGCGCCACGACGAGGTCGAGCGCGCGCTGCTCGAGGCGATCGCCGCGTGGGAGCGCCTCGAGGTGGCGCTCGACGACGGGGCGCCCGACCGGCGCGTGCGCGCCGACGGGTAGACTGCCGGCTTGAGGGTGCCGGCCGCAGGTCGGGACCGAGGAGGCCAGCATGCAGCGCGTCCGCTACCGCAGTTTCGATGGGATCCACTGGGGCGAGGTCGAAGGCGGCCGCGTCCAGCAGCTGACCGGGATGCTCGGGCGCCCGAGCGGTCACGTCGTCGATCTCTCCGACGTGACCCTGCTGGCGCCATGCGAGCCGCGCAGCATCGTGTGCGTCGGCAAGAACTACGCCAAGCACATCGCCGAGATGGCCTCCGGGAAGGCCGACCTGCCCACCGAACCCGGCCTGTTCCTGAAGGGGCTCAACACCCTGGCGGGACCCGGCGACGACATCCCCATCCCGTCCTGGACGCGCGAGGTGCACCACGAAGGCGAACTGGCCGTGGTCATCTCCCGCACGATGCGCGACGTGGCGCCGAGCGAGGCGCTCGACCACGTTCTCGGCTACACGATCGCCAACGACGTGACCGCCCGCGACGCACAGCGCAGCGACCTGCAGTGGGTGCGCGCCAAGTCGTCGGACGGCTTCTGTCCGGTCGGACCGTGGCTCGAGACCGACCTCGACCCCGCCGACCTGCACATCCAGACGCGCGTGAACGGCGAGCTGCGGCAGGACGGTCATACCGGGGACCTCATCTTCTCGGTTCCGGAGATCCTCGCCTACATCAGCCGCTTCCTCACCCTCGAGCCTGGCGACCTGGTCCTGACCGGCACCCCGGACGGCGTCGGCCCGCTGGTCCCCGGCGACCTGGTGGAGGTCTCGATCGACGCGATCGGCTCCCTGCGCAACCCGGTGATCGCCCGCGACCGTGCCTGATCGAGCGTTCCCGCTCGCGCGCCGTGCCCGTCTGGCGGTGTTCGCGTCGGGGCGCGGCAGCAACCTGAGCGCGTTGCTCGAGGCGTTCCCGCCCAGCGGCACCGACGCCGAAGCTCAGGTGGCGCTGGTCGTCTCGGACCGATCGGCGGCCGGTGCGCTCGACCGGGCACGTCAGGCGGGGGTCGCCGCCCACGCCCTGCGCTACGCCCGCGGCGCGGACGGCGAGCCCGACCGTGCACGTTTCGAAGCCGAAGCGCAGGCGCTGCTGGATCGCCACGGGGTGGACGTGGTGCTGCTCGCGGGCTTCATGCGGCTGCTGTCGCCCACGTTCACCACCCGCTGGTCGGGGCGTCTGCTCAACGTCCATCCGAGCCTGCTGCCCGCCTTCCCGGGGCTCCACGCCGTGCGGCAGGCGCTGACCGCCGGGGTGACCCACACGGGCTGCACCGTTCACTTCGTCGACGCCGGGGTGGACACGGGACCGGTGGTGCTGCAGCGCACGGTCCGCGTCCTCCCGGACGACGACGTGGCGACGCTGCAGGCACGGGTGCAGGAACAGGAGCATCAGGCGTACCCGGCGGCGGTCCGCGCCGTCCTGCGAGGCGTGGCGCGACCGTGAGCGGTGCGCGCGTGCTCGTGCTGGGAGCGGGCGGCCGGGAGCACGCGTTGGCATGGGCCCTCGCGCGCTCGCCCCGGGTGGACCGGGTGCTCGTCGCGCCGGGCAACGCGGGAACGGCGGCCCTCGGTCCATCGCTGCCGTTGGCATCGGGTTTCCCTGGCCCCGACGCGCTGGCGCGGTTCGTGGCCGACGTCCGTGCTCGGCACGTCGACCTGGTGGTCGTCGGGCCCGAGGCGCCGCTGGCCGCGGGGGTGGCCGACGCGCTACGGGCCGTCGACGTCCCCGTGTACGGTCCATCGGCGGCGGCCGCACGCCTCGAGGCGTCCAAGGTCCACGCCAAGGCCTTCATGGCGCGGCACGGGATCCCCACGGCCGACGCCGTCACCGCCACGGACGTCGCCACGGCCCACCGTGCCGTCGACGACCTCGCCCCCCTGGCATCCGGTCGCGTGGTCGTGAAGGCCAGTGGGCTGGCGGCCGGAAAAGGCGTCACCGTGGCCGAGGACGTCGCCGCAGGTCACGCCGCCGTCGCTGCGACCTTCGCCACCGGCGAGCGCGAGGTGGTCGTCGAGACCTTCCTGGAGGGCGACGAGGTGAGCTTGCTCGTTGTCACCGACGGCGTCACGTTCCATGTCTTGCCGCAGGTCGCCGACCACAAGGCCGCCTTCGACGGCGACCGCGGTCCGATGACGGGTGGCATGGGCACGGTGGCACCGGCGGCGTTGCTCGACGAGCGCGAGTTGGCCGAGGTGGCGCGGTCGGTGATCGAACCGACCTTGGCGGGGCTCCGCAGCGAGGGCCGGCCCTTCTGCGGCACGCTCTTCCTGGGCCTCATGCGGACCTCGCTCGGTGTCCGCTTGCTCGAGTACAACGTGCGTTTCGGCGATCCGGAGACGCAGGTGCTCGTGCCGCTGCTCGCGTCCGACGCGTATGCGTGGTGGGCGGCCGCGGCGACCGGCAGGCTGCACGACGTGACCCCGCTGTGGCGGCCCGGGGCGGCCGCCTGCGTCGTCATGGCCGCCGAGGGGTACCCGGGGTCGCCCCGCACCGGGGTCCCGATCGAGGTGCCCGACGACCTCGGCCCCGACGTCCTCGTGTTCCACGCCGGGACCCGTGTCGACGCCGAGAGGGGCCTCGTGAGCGCGGGCGGTCGCGTCCTGGGCGTCACGGGCCTGGGCGCCGACCTGACGACGGCCGTGGCCCGCGCCTACGAGGCCGTGGACGCCATCCGCTTCCCCGGCGCGCACGTCCGCCGCGACATCGGCGCGCGGCGACGACGCTGGTAGGCTCCGGCATGCTCGACGATCCAGGTACCCTCCACGCGCGCGATCCGCGCGGCTTGCTCCACGACCTCGCCCGCCTACCGACCCGCGAAGCCGGACCCGACGGCGCGCACCCCGGCCCCCACGGTTTCGTGGCGAACGGCCCGGCCGCCGTCCTTGCCCCGCTCTTGGCACCGTGGGTCGACGGCCCATTCGTCGCCGGAGGCACCCAGGTCGTGGTCGACGGCGGCTTCGCCCCCGACGACGTCGCCGTCTGGAAGCTGGCGGCCGAGGCCAGCGGGGCTCAGGTCGTCGTCCTGGGCGAACGCAGCGAGGCCTTCGGCGGCCCCACCGCCGACGTGGCGATCGAGGACGGCCCGCTGGCGGCGTTCGAGGTCGTGCGCTACGTCGGTCACCTGACCGGACGACACGACGCCATCGCGCGGCTCGACGCGGCCCTGGCGGCGGCCGCAGCGGCCTGCGCCCCCCACGTGCCGACCGAGGAGAACCCGGCCAAGGCGTTGGCCTGGCGCCTGTGGCAACGGGTGCCCCTGCTGGTCACTGCGCGTGGCGGCAGCCCGCTGCAGGGGTGGGTCCAGCAGGTGTTCGCCCGTGTCGGCAAGACGCTGGCGGTGCCGAGCGGCGAGCACGGGCCGCTCGTGGCGGCCTCGGCGTTCGAGGCGCGCCACGCGCTCGGCGACGACCTCGTGGCCCTGATCTTGGGGCACGAGGACCACGAGACGCGCCTCGTCGCCGAGGTGCTCGACAGCCGCGTGGCGCAGACGGAGCGGCTGACGCTCGGTGCGGCCGGGCTGCCGGACCCGCTCGGCGATCCGGTGCTCGACGCCGCGTTGGTGGCCTACGTGGCAACGTGGGTCGCCACCTACGGTGCACTCCTGGGCGAGCTCGATCCCGCCAGCGCCGACGTCTACGAGGACGTGCGCGCCGTCGCGCAGAGTGGCTCTTCGGGTGACGAGCGGTAGCATGGGCGGCATGAGCTTCGCTGCCCCCCACCGTCGCCGCGCCCGCGTGGCCGCCCTGGTGCTCGCCGTATCGACGCTGGCGGCGTGCGCGCCGACGGCCGCCGACCCGGGACGGGTCGAGATCGTCCAACTCGCCACCACCCCCTCGTTCTACCCACAGGAGACCGGGGCGCGCTGGTCCTACCTGCGCGATGGCGCACGGCTGGACGACCCGCGCTACGTCGAGACGATCGCCGGCCCGACCGTGCTCGACGGCGACGTGTGGATCGAGTTCGAGCTCCTGGGCGGCGGTCAGGACGTGTCGCACTACCGGCAGTTCCGACCCGACGGCGTGTTCCTGCGGCGCCAGACCCGTCCGGGTGGCAGCTTCACCTTCGACCCGCCCATCCACGAGATGCCGGCGCCCGGCGACCTGCGGGTGGGGACGATCTGGTCGGGTCGCACGACCGCCACCGGGGTGTTCCCGTCCGCGCCCGTCGACCGGCGCCGCTTCACGCAAGAGATCGACTACGTCTACACGGTGGTCGACCGACGTGACGTGACCGTCGGCGACCGGGTGTACGACGTCTGGGTCATCGACCGCACGACGCGCACCTACGACGAGACGGGCGAGGTGGCCGAGGAGCTGACGCAGACCCAGTGGTTCGCGCCGAGCGTCGGCAAGGTGCGGCACGAGAACGGCTGGTTCCTGATCGACACGAACTTCGAGGCCGGCACCCCCGCCCCTTGAGCGACCGATCGCGGCAGCCCGCGTCGGGGGAGGAGCGTTCGTCGGGCCAGATCGCTGCGTCGCGGCCCGTCCTTGGGTGGGTGCGCACGGTTCGGTCCCGGCCCGTCCGGTAGGCTGTGGGTCAGCTGCCGCGCTGACGGAGGACCATGCGTTTGCTCGATCACATCCACACTTCGGCCGATGTCGGGCGCTTGCGCCGCGGCGACCTGCCCCAACTCGCCGCGGAGCTCCGTGCCGAGATCATCGACGTGTGTTCCGTCACCGGGGGTCACTTGGCATCGAGCCTGGGCGCGGTGGAACTCACGGTCGCGTTGCATCACGTCTACGACACGGCCCGCGACCGGATCGTGTGGGACGTGGGACACCAGACCTACGGCCACAAGATGCTGACCGGGCGCCGCGACCAGATGCGGTCGATCCGCATGCCGGGCGGTCTGGCCGGCTTCACCACCAGCAGCGAGTCGCCCGACGACGCCTTGACCGTGGGTCATGCCAGCACGAGCCTGGCGGCCGCGCTGGGCATGGCGCTCGCGCGCGACGCCCGGGCCGCGCCGTACGACGTGGTGGCCGTGATCGGCGACGGGGCACTCACCGGTGGCATGGCGCTCGCCGCGCTCAACCAGATCGGCGACTTCGCGCCCCGCATGACCATCGTCTTGAACGACAACGAGATGTCGATCAGCGAGAACGTCGGGGCGCTCAACGCCACCATGCGGCGCCTGCAGGTGCAGCCCTGGTTCCAACAGGCCGAGTCCCGCGGCAAGGCCGCGCTCAACGACCTCTGGGCGCCGCTGGCCGACCTCGGCAGCCGCGCCAAGAAGGCGGCGCGGCGCTTCTTCGATCCCGCTTCGAACAACCCGTTCCACGCCATGGGCCTGCGCTACGTCGGCCCCATCGACGGTCACGACGTCGAACAGGTGGCCTTCTACCTCGCGAAGATCCGCGAGCTGGACGGTCCGACGATGCTGCACGTGCTGACGCGCAAGGGCAAGGGCTACGACGTGGCCGAGGCGGACCCCATCGCCTGGCACGGCGCCTCGAAGTACGACCCGACCAACCCGGTCACCTCGGGCAAGGGCTACCAGTGGTCGGACGCCTTCGGCGACGCCGCCATCGACCTGGCCGGTCACGACGACCGGGTGTGGGTCATCACGCCGGCGATGCGCGAAGGGTCGGGCCTGGTCCGCTACCAACGCGTGCATCCGAAGCGCTACCTGGACGTCGGGATCGCCGAGGACGTCGCGGTCACGACGGCGGCGGGTCTGGCCCTCCGGGGCGAGAAGCCGATCGTCGCCATCTACAGCACCTTCCTGCAACGTGGCTACGACCAGGTGATCCACGACGTCGCGCTCGAGGGCCTCGACGTCGTGTTCGCGATCGACCGCGCCGGCCTGGTCGGCTCCGACGGCATGACGCACCAAGGCGTCTACGACCTGGCGTACTTGCGGCCGGTGCCCGGGCTGTCGATCGCGGCGCCCAAGGACGCACGCGAGCTGCGGTCGTTGCTTCGCGCGGCCCTCGAACGGGGGGGACCGGTGGCGGTCCGGTGGCCCCGCGGCGGTGTCACGCCGACGCCCACCGAGCCCGTCTCGGCCTGGGACGACATCGCCTGGGGCACGTGGGAGCGTCTGTCGCCGGGCGGGGACGCTCCGTGCGAGGTGGCCGTCCTGGCCTTCGGCGCGACCCTGCCGTACGCACGCGAAGCGACGGCCCACGAGGCCGGCGTGGCGGTCGTGAACGCGCGTTTCCTCAAACCCCTCGACACCGGGATGCTCGACCGCCTCATCGCGGCGGGGACCGCGCTGGTCACCGTCGAGGACCACGTCCTCGCGGGAGGCTTCGGCGCCGCCGTCGCCGAGTACCTGACCGACGTCGGCGCCACGGTGCCGCTGGTGCGTTTGGGTATCCGCGATCAGCACGTTCCGCATGGCGATCCCGCGGCGCAGCACGAGGCGTTGGGGTACGGGGTGACCGGCGTGCGCGCCGCGGTCGCGCGTCTGCGTCAGCACCGCGCCGCGCCGACCCTGGCCGGCCGTTGACACCGGCTCGGCGCCGTGGGTATCCTTGGGACCGCTCGGTCGTCGTCCAACGAGCCACGTGCTGGACGACAACTCAGCGAAAACGCGGAGCCGTAGTGTAGCGGTTAGCATATCTGCCTGTCACGCAGAAGGTCGCGGGTTCAAATCCCGTCGGCTCCGCCACATGGCCAAGTAGCTCAGTTGGTAGAGCACACGACTGAAAATCGTGGTGTCGGCAGTTCAAATCTGCCCTTGGCCACCATCGCCCGACGGGCGCCTCACGGCGCCTGACCCGGCGCGCCAATGTAGCTCAGTGGTAGAGCAGCCGATTCGTAATCGGCAGGTCGTCAGTTCGAATCTGACCATTGGCTCCAACGCACACCGTCGTTCACCACGGCGACGGCGAGGCCCAGCGGCGAGATGCCGCTGGGCCTCTCCGCACTGGGCCGTTCCGGACTCTGGACCGGTCCGGGGCGCGCATGGGGCCCGCACGTTCCGGTGGACGCCGCGCGGGCGGGACGCTCGCTGCCGATCAGCCGATCGGCGTGAACGGTGGCGGCCCGTCGCCGGCCAGTTCGCCACGCACCATCACCACCGGGACCCGCACCATGCGCAGGAGCTTCTCGGCCACGCTGCCGAGCACGGCGCGCGACAGACCGCTGCGACCGTGCGTGGCCATGACCACCGCGTCGATGCTCTCCTCGTCGACCAGGTCGGCGAGTTCCTGCGCGGGGTCACCGAACCGCACGACGAGGGCCACGTCGAAACCCGCGTCGGCGAGGCGCCGGACGTCGTCGTCGAGCGCATCGATGATCTCCTCGCGCGTCGACGCCCAGACCTGGCTCTCGTAGATGGGGTGATCGAAATCGCCCCGTTCGCGCCACGGTGAATGGAGGGTCTCCGCCCAGCCGCCGATCACCGACGGCCGTGGCAGCGGGCCGTACACGCCCTCCGGGATCGGCGCGACGTGGACCAGCGTGACCAGGGTCGAGGCGGGATCGAACAGGCGGCCGACGGTACGGAAGGCGATCGGGGCGAAGTCCGAGCCGTCGAGCGGGACGAGCAAGCGTCGGGTGACCACGGCGACCTCCACGGCGCGGGCCGTCGGGGCGTGCGGGCCCCCGACGATCCGGATCGCCGCACCGCCGCGCGTGAGCGCCGGCGCGTTGCGCCGCCGTGTGGTACGACCGCGTCGCTCTCATCGTGCACCATCGCCCGGCCTGACGCGAATGGACGGATGTCCGTGTGCTGCGCAGCGGCGCGCGCGCCCCTTCGCAGCGCAACGCACTTGCCGCCAAGCGGCGCGCCCTTGGCCAGGCCTCAGAACCGCTCGGTGACGGTGCGCGCCTCCACGAACAAGCGCAGGTAGTCGGGGCCTCCGCCCTTGCTGTTGGTGCCCGACATCTTGAAGCCGCCGAACGGTTGCACGCCGACGAGCGCACCCGTGATCTTCCGGTTGAGGTAGAGGTTGCCGACCTTGAACTCGCGTCGGGCGCGGCCGAGCCGCTCCCGCGACCGGCTCACGAGGCCGCCGGTGAGGCCGAAGGGCGTGTCGTTGGCGATCCGCAGGGCGTCGTCGAAGTCACGCGCCCGGAGGACGGCGACGACCGGTCCGAACACCTCCTCCTGGGCCAACCTGGCGTCCGGGGCGACGTCGGCGACGATCGTCGGCTGGACGTAGTAGCCACCGTCGATCCGCTCGGCAGCGCCACCACCCAGGACGACGCGGCCCTCCTCGGCACCGAGCGCGGCGTACGCCAGGATCTTCTCGAACTGGCGTTCGCTGATCACGGCCGTCACGTCGGCGTCGTCGACCGCCCGACCGACGCGCAGAGCGCCGGCGGCGGCGACGAAGCGCTCGAGCACCTCGTCGTGGATCTCGTCGACCAGGATCAGCCGCGACATGGCCGAGCACTTCTGCCCGTTGAAGCCGAAGCCGCCTTGGATCGCGGCGAGGACGGCGACGTCCAAGTCGGCGGTCTCGTCGACGATCATGGCGTCCTTACCGCCCAGCTCCAGGAAGGTCTTCTTGAGGTGGCGCTGGCCTGGGTGCACGACGGCCGCCCGTTGGTGGATGCGCACGCCCGTGGCGACCGAGCCGGTGAAGTTGACGAAGCGCACGCGCGGGTCGTCGACGAGCCGGTCGCCGATCTCGTCGTCGGCGCCCGTGATCAGGTTCACCACACCCGCCGGCCAACCGGCTTCCTCGATGCACTCCATGAACACGCCGGCGATCACGGGCGTGTTGGGCGACGGCTTGAGGACGACGGTGTTGCCGGCCGCGACCGGTCCGATCGAGCTCCCGACCAGGATGGCCAGCAGGAAGTTCCACGGCGGGATCACCAGGCCGACGCCGATCGGTTCGAGGGTGGTGACGTTCTCTTCGCCCGGCCACGAGCCCGTGACCAGCGGACCTTCGAGGTCGAGCGCGGCGCGGGCGTAGTACTCGACGAAGTCGATCGCCTCCGCCACGTCCGCGTCGGCCTCGCGGAAGTTCTTGGCGGCCTCGAACGTCTCCCACGCGCACAGCTCGAGCTTCCGGCGCCGGAGCACGGCCGCGAGCTTCCACAGGGCGCGGGCCCGGTCAGCGGCCGACCACGCCGACCACACCGGGAAGGCGGCTTCCGCGGCCTCGAAGGCGCGGTCGACGTGCTCGGGTCCGGCGGCGGCGGCACGACCGACGACAACCTCGGGGCGGCAGGGGTCGAGCGAGGCGATCGTCCGCTCGGTGGCAAGGCGCTCGCCCCCCAAGACGAGCGGCCAGGTCCGGCCGAGACGTCCCTCGACGTCGGCCAAGGCGGCTCGGTAAGCGGCGCGGTGCGGTTCGTGCGAGAAATCGGTGAACGGTTCGGGGGCGTACGGGAGCATGGTCGACGGTCGGGTGGGCATGAGATCCTCCGTGAGGAGCAGGCCGAGCATCAGCGGAACAGGCCGCGGACGACCACGGCGACGTTCGCCGGTCGCTCCGCGAGACGGCGACTGAAGTAACCGTACCAGTCGGCGCCGACCGGCACGTAGATGCGTACGGGGTGGCCGTCCTCGACCAGGCGACGCTGGAGACGCGGCTTCACGCCGAACAGCAGCTGCAGCTCGTAGCGCTCGCGCGACATTCCGGCGCCGCGGACGAACGCCAGCATCTCGCGCAGGATCGTCTCGTCGTGGGTGGCCACGTTCACCTTGGCACCGGCGCGCCAGGCCCGCTCACAGGTGGCGACGAAGGCCTCCCGCAACGCCGGCAGGTCCTGGATGGCCACCGTCGATGGCTCGCGGTACGCCCCCTTGACGATCCGCACCTCGGCTCCAGGGGGCGACGCGGCCAACAGGGCCGCCAGGTCGTCGGGGGTGCGGTGCAGGTACGCCTGCAACACGGTGGACGTGGCGGGCGCTCCGTCCTCCCGTACGCCGTCGAGGAGCGCCAGGGTGGCATCGACGTAGCGATGGTCCTCCATGTCGAGACAGACCCGGCCGCCCAGCCGCTCGGCGGCGCGCGCGACGTCGCCCGCCAGCGAGCGCGCCAGCGACGGATCGAGCGCCAGGCCCAGCTGGGTCGGCTTGACGCTCACGACGGGCGGTAGACCGGCGGCCGCCAAGCCGGCCACGACCCCTTCGACGGCGCTCGCCATGGCCCGCGCCGCGGCCACGTCGCGGACGTACTCGCCGAGGACGTCGACGATCGTGCCGCGGCCGTCGGCCGTCAGCGCGTGGATCGCCGACAACGCCCCGGCCAGGTCTTCACCGGCGACGAAGCGGCCGACACCGAGCCGCCAACCGTAGGCACGCGCGGCGCGTTCGAGCCAGGGGAGACCCGCGACCGCGAGGACGCCGCGACGGTAGAGGTTCAGCATGATGTCGAGCGCGCGATCGCAGCGAGGTCGGTCCGCATGGACGCCAGGGCACGGATGGAGGTCACGTCCGATGCTACCCTGCCGGCGGCGCGAGTAAGAATCCGTACCGCGCCCCCCTTGGTGCGCTGATAGCGTGCCTGACGTGGGCGCCGAACGTTTGGAGCGCCGTGGAGAGGGCGCCTTGAAGGTCTACTTCGTCCGTCATGGCGAGACCGATTACGACATCGTGGCTTCCCGCGGCGTCCGCGGTTGGGCCACGTCGTTCGCGCCGCTCTCGACCCTCGGGCGGCTTCAGATCGACACGATCGCGCGCGACTACCGGTTGCAGGATGCCGACGCCATCCTCTGTTCCTCCTACGCTCGCGCGCTCGAATCGGCCGCCCTCCTGTCGCGGGCGCTCAACAAACCGTTGTACGTCGAGTACGACCTGCACGAGTGGCTCCCCCAGAAGGACTCGCTGGGCGACATCGACTCCGAGCTGCTGCGCCGTGCCCAGGACGGTCTCGAGGCCCCGACCGCGGACGCCCCTTGGGAACGCGTGGACGAGGTCCGCACCCGGGTGCTGCGGGTGTTGGAGCGCTACCGCGGCCGCAGCAGCGTCATCGTCGTGACGCACGCGGTGGTGATCCAGTCGGTGGCGGGCGTCAGGCGTTCGATCGACCATGCCGAGATCGTCCCGTTCGAGCTACCGGCCACCTCGGTGAACGCCGCCGAGCCCGAGCTCGTGATCGGCAGCGGCCGTCACGATCCTCGGTCCGACCGCTAGGACGCCCGCCACCGCAAGCGCAGCCCCTGTGAGGGCGTCAGCGTCGTGCCGATCGGTCGCACGGCATCGGCGTCGACGACGTCCCAGACTGCGCGCCGGGTGACCGCCCAGACGAAGCTGGCCACGAGCGCCCGCGCCAGACCCGCCCCGATGCAGAGCCGGCCACCGTGGCCGAACGGCAAGTAGGCGTACGGGTCGCGCGGGGCGGCCCAGGCACCCTGGCGATCGGTCCAGCGGCGCGGTTCGACCCGCTCGGGTTCGATCCATGCGTCTTCGTCCCGATGGAGGTGCCACAGCGACAGCCCCACGCGCGCACCCTCCGGCAGCACGTGCTCGCGCCACGCCACCTCGTGCCGGACGCGCCGCAAGATGGCGGAGGCCGGGGGGTACAGGCGCAGCGTCTCCTGGAGGAGCGCCGAGGTGGCGGGCGCCTGGACGGCGGCGGCCGGGTCGAGGTCGCGCAGCTCGTCGACCACGGGCCCACGCAGGTCGGCACGGGCGAGATGGAAGGCGATCCAGGCGATGGCGGCCGTCGACGTGTCGAAACCGGCCGACAGCAGGCTGATCGTCTGGTCGCGCAGCTCGGCCTCGTCCAGACGGCTGGCAGGGTCTCCGTCACCCGCCAGCAGCCAACCCAGGACGCCGGCCTCGTCGCCGACCTCGCCCGCGCGGCGAGCTCGGATCTCGGCCAGGACGGCGGCGTCGGCACGTCGGCGGGCGGCCAGGAAGGCGGCCCAGGGCGAACCCGGCAGCGCCAGCCGGAACTGCTGCGCCAACATCGGCCGGTTGGCGAAGCTCATCATGGCCGCCAGGTCGCGGGCCAGACCCGGCCGTCGCCGCCGCGCTCCCTCACCGAGCAGCACGTCCAGCACGACCTCGAGCACCACGGGACGGAGCGCCGGCACGAGCGGGCCGCCGCCGGCCGCCAGGGCGCCGCTGGCGAACGCGTCGAAGGCGCGGCTGGCGCGCTCGGTCCAGGCCGCCACCTGGCGGCCGTGGAAGGCCGGTTGCACGACACGCCGCCGCCGCAGGTGCTCGGGATCGTCGGTGGCGATGAGCGCGGTCGGACCGCCGATCGGCTCCAGGAACCCGTAGGCGCCGGCGTTGCCGAACGACGCCGCCTGCTCGTGCAGGACGAAGCGGAAGGCCTCGCGGCCCAAGAACCAGTGGAAGCGGATGGGGCCGACGCCGAACACGAACGCGTCGCCGTGGGCACGGCGGCAGACGTCGAGCGCCGCGCGCACGTCACCGCCGGCGACGTTCAGGACCTGTGCGTGAGCCCAGCCCTGGGGACCGGGGAAGCGGGCCGAAGCGCTGGGGCCCGCCGCCTCAGCGGATCCCGTGGAGGACCTCTTCGAGGCCTTCGGGGTCCACCAGGTAGACCTCCTTGGGCCGCGTCTCGATCACACCCTCGCTCTCGAGCGCCTTCAGGGCCCGCGTGACGGTCTCGCGTGAGGTGCCCGCCAAGTTGGCGAGGTCCTGATGGGTCAGGCGCACGAGCGCGCGGCCGCCGTCGAGTTCGACGACACCGGCGCGGTAGAGCCGCAAGAGGACGTACGACACGCGGCCCTGGGCGTCCTTGTAGGAGAGCACCTGCGCCTCGTCGTCCATGCCGCGCAGGCGGTCGGCGAGCGTGGTGGTCAGGTTGAGGCTGATCGTCGGGTACTCCGCCAGGAGCCGCTGGAAGTCGTCGCGGAACAGCAAGTACGCGGTGACGGGCGACAGCGTGATCGCCGTCGCACTGCGTCGCGCATGACCGAGCAGCGCCATCTCACCGAAGAACTCCGGTGGCTGCAGCAGTGCGAGGGTCTTCTCGTGGCCGCCCAGGTCGACCTTGGAGAGCTTCACGAGGCCGGACTCGAGCACGTACAGCGCGTCGCCGGCGTCGCCTTCCTGGAAGAGCACGGTCTCGGCCTCGAATCGGCGCGGGCGAACGACGCCCGCGACGATGGCCAACGCGCGCTCCGGCGCGTCGTGGAACAGCGGCACCGTCGCCAGGAACGCCGGCACGTCGTCGGGTGGATGCGTCTCGTTCATCAGCCTCCGCCCGGCCGGGGTGCCCTCGGGGTGAGAGGCGGCCGGGAACGCCGATTATACTAACCCGTGCCCCCCGTGTTACGAACGTACGGTTTGGGACGGACCTTCCCGACGCCGGTCGGACCGCTGTCGGTGCTGGCGGGTGTCGACCTGACCGTCGAGGCGGGCGAGGTCGTGGCCATCACGGGTCCTTCGGGATCGGGGAAGAGCACGCTGCTCCACCTGCTGGCGGCACTCGACCGTCCCAGCACGGGCGAGGTGTGGTGGGGCGATCTCGCCGTTCACACGCTCGGCGCCGACTCCGCCGCGCGCGCGCGCAACGGCCGCGTCGGTCTCGTGTTCCAACACCATCACCTGTTGGCGGACCTCACCGCCCACGAGAACGTGACGCTGCCCGGTCGCGTGGTCGGCCGCGTCGACGCCGCCCGAGGCGACGCCCTGTTGGCGTCGGTGGGGCTGAGCGGACGGCGCGACGCCAGGCCCCGGACGCTCTCCGGCGGCGAGCGGCTGAGGGTGGCGGTGGCGCGGGCGCTCTACGCCCGCCCCGCCGTCGTGTTGGCCGACGAGCCGACCGGCAGTCTCGATCGCGCCAACGCGGACGCGGTCGCCGACGCGCTGCTGGCGGCGGCCGCCAGCGACGGCGCGGCGGTGGTGCTGGTCACGCACGACGCGCAGGTGGCGCGACGCGCCGACCGACGGACGCGGCTGGAAGGCGGCCGGCTGGTCGACGACACCGAGGTCGCGCGCGACGCGGCCGGCCGGCAGTCACAGGTCGAAGCGGGCCGGAGGCCGCCGCTGCCCGAGCGCGTGCCCTGACCTCGTGGCCGACCGGTCCCCTTCGGGATCGTCATGGGTCGGCGTCGGGCTCGGCGGGGGCTGCGGGCTCCCTGCGGCGGGTGAGCTCCACGAGCCAGTGGCGCAGGCGCGGGCGCAGCTTCTGGAACACCACCACGCCCGCCACGAGCGTCAGCAGTGCCAAAGCCATCACCGTGTCGGACACGAACACGAGCTGGCCGAACCAGGCGCTGGCGATCAACCACGGCAGGCGGGCGATCATCACGGTCAGCCACAGCCGCCGGAGCGACAGCCGCGACAGACCGGCCGCCACGACCGCGAAATCGACGTTGAGGACGAAGAAGATCACGCCCCAGACGATGAACGAGCGGATCCCGATGAGCTCTTCCCACTCGGCCCAAGCCTTGGGGCTCACGAGGCGCAAGACGACCGGACGTCCGATGCGGCGCGAGAGCGTCAAGGCCACCAGCGCGCCGAGGGCCAAGCCGACGACCCCGTAGAGGATCGCGGGGACGACCCCCAGCGCCGCTCCCCCCAGCGCGACGACGAGCGGCGTCGGGATGAAGGGCAACAGTGCCGTCACCACGAACGACAACATGTAGTAGACGGGGGCGAGCCAGCCGGCGTCGTTGATGAAGTGCGCGAGGGCTTCGGTCATCGGCTCCGGGGGCATACTACGCTGCGTTCATGAACGCACGTCGCGGCCACCCACTCGGGCTCGTCCACCCCGCCGAGCCTCCCGGCGCGACCGCCGCGCCCATCGCCTCAACGTGATCCCGGCGCCGCTCGCGCCGCTGCTCCTGGAACCCGACCTGCGTCGGCGGCCGTGGGGCGGACGCCACCTGGCCGAGCGCTGGTCAGCGGCGGCCGCTCGCCGGGAGCCGGGGGACGAACCGTTCGGCGAGGCCTGGTTGGCGGGCCCGGCCAGCCGCATCCTCGGCGGCCCCCATGCCGGACGATCTCTCGCGGACCTGGCCGGCGAGCACGGGGCGGCGCTCGTGGGCGACGTGCCGTTCGCGCGCTACGGGGCGCGGATGCCGCTGCTCGTCAAGCTGCTCGACGCCGCCGAGCCGCTCTCCGTCCAGGTGCATCCCGACGACGCCTACGCCGAACGGGTGGAGCGCGCCAGCGGCGACCTGGGCAAGACCGAGGCATGGTGGGTGCTGGACGCGGCGCCGGACGCGGAAGCGCTGTGGGGGTTCCGGCGTCCGGTCACCCGTGAGGAGGTCGCGCGCGCCGTCCACGACGGCACGCTCGTCGATCTGTTGCGGCGGCTCCCCGCGCGCGCCGGCGACGTGATCGTCAACCTGGCCGGTACGGTCCATGCGCTGGGCGCGGGTCTGCTCGTCTACGAGGTCCAACAGGCGTCCGACCTGACCTACCGGCTGTACGACCACGGTCGCGTCGGCGCCGACGGGCGGCCGCGCACGCTGCACGTCGAGCGCGCGTTGGACGTGGCGCACCGCGGGGAGCACGGGGCTCCGGCGCCGGCGGCGCGCCCCATCGGTCCCGGCCGGACCGAACTGGCCCGCACCCACGCCTTCGTCCTGGAACGCGTCGAGGGCGCCGCGACCCCCGCCTGGTACGTCGGAACCGGCTCGCTCGAGGTGCTCACCCACCTCGGCGGGGCGGAGCTCGACGTCCGTGTCGGCCCCGTGACCGTCCGGCTCGAGCCGTGGGCGACGCTGGTGCTGCCGGCGAACGCCGGCGCCGTCGACGTCGACGGCGCCGGCGTGGTGGCGCGCACCTGGTGTCCCGCCGCGGCGAACGCCTCGGACCGCGGCGCCTAGGACGCCGCGCTGGCCGCCGGCCGAGACCTACGGCGCCTAGACCTGCGGCGGCGCGGGCGGTCGCATGGCGGGGCGTGGCGTGGTCGCCAGCGTGGTGCCGTCGTCCTCGGCCTCGCCGAGCATCTGTCGCACGACCTCGTCGAAGGTCCGCACCGTGATGATCGTCAGCTCGCCGCGGACGGCCTCGGGCACGTCCTCGAGGTTGGCCTCGTTGGCCGCGGGCAGGATCACGGTGAAGATGCCGGCCTGGTGGGCGGCGAGCAACTTCTCCTTGACGCCCCCGATCGCCAGGACACGCCCGCGGAGGGTGATCTCACCGGTCAGGGCGACGTCGCCGCGGACGGGCCGACCCGTGAGCGCGCTGACGACCGCGGTGGCCATCGCGATGCCCGCCGACGGGCCGTCCTTGGGCGTGCCCCCTTCGAGCACATGGACGTGCAGGTCGCGGGTCTCGTGGAAGTCGGCGGGCAAGCCGAACTCCTCGGCGTGGCGGCGCAGGTAGGCGATGGCCGCCTGGGCGCTCTCCTTCATGACGTCGCCGAGCTGGCCGGTGAGCGCCACCTTGCCCTTGCCGGGCACCGCGACCGCCTCGATGTCGAGCGTCACGCCACCCACCGAGGTCCAGGCCAGCCCGTGCGCCAGACCGACCTGCGCCTGCTTCTCGGTCGCCTCCTCGGGGAACGGCGGGACGCCGAGCAGCGTGCGCGCCTCGGCGGCGTCGACCTCGGCCTCGCCCTCCCAGGCCGACTCCAGGTACGCCTTGGCCTTCTTGCGCGCCAGCTTGGCGATGAGCCGATCGAGCTGGCGCACGCCGGCCTCGCGCGTGTACTCGGTCACCACCTTGCGCACGGCGCCTTCGCTGATGGCCAGACGATCGGCCAGCCCGTGCTCCTCGACCTGCCGCGGCACCCGGTAGCGGCGTGCGATCGCCAGCTTCTCGTCGAGCGTGTAGCCGGCGATCTGGATGACCTCCATGCGGTCGAGCAGGGCGCGCGGGATGGTCGACAGCGAGTTCGCCGTGGTGATGAACATGACGTGCGACAGGTCGTAAGGGATCTCGAGGTAGTGGTCGGTGAAGGTGTCGTTCTGCTCGGGGTCGAGCACCTCGAGCAGGGCCGACGACGGGTCGCCACGGAAGTCGGCCGTCATCTTGTCGACCTCGTCGAGCAGGAAGACCGGGTTGATCTTGCCGGCGGTCTTCATGCCCTGCAGGATGCGCCCAGGCAGCGAGCCGATGTAGGTGCGTCGGTGTCCGCGGATCTCGGCCTCGTCGCGCACGCCGCCCAGGCTCATGCGCACGAAGGCGCGGTTCATGCTGCGCGCGATCGACTTGCCCAACGAGGTCTTGCCGACCCCGGGGGGGCCGACCAGGCACAGGATGGGCGCCTTGGTGCTCTTGACGTCGCGCTCCTTGGTGAGCTGGCGAACCGCCAACGACTCGACGATGCGCGCCTTGGGCTCCTCGAGCGCGTGATGGTCCTCGTCGAGGACCTGCGCGGTGTGGGCGATGTCGAGGACCTCGTCGTCGGCCTCGGACCAGGGGAGGTCGAGGAGCACGTCGAGGTAGGTGCGCACGACGGTGGCCTCGGGCGACCCAGCCGTCATCTTCTCGAGCCGGTCGATCTCCTTGAGCGCCCGCTCCTTGGCGTGCTCGGGCAGCTCCTTGGACTCCACCCGCTCGCGCAACTCGGCCGCCTCGGAGGCCTCGTCGCCGCCGAGCTCCTTCTGGATCGCCTTCATCTGCTCGCGCAGGTAGTACTCGCGCTGGTTGGCGTCCATCTGCTGCTTCACGCGCGCGCTGATCTGCTTCTCGGTGTCGAAGCGCTCCAGGTCGCGGGTCAGGAAACCGAGGGTCTTCTCGAGGCGCGCCAGCGCGTCGGCCTCTTCGAGGACCGCTTGCTTGTCGGCCACCTCCCAGGTGGCGTACTTGGCCACCACATCGGCCAGCGGCCCGGGCTCGCGCAGCCCCTTGAGGTTCTCGAGGTGGAACGAGTCGAGGCGCAGGTGCTTGTTCTGCTGGGCGTAGTCACCGAACGCGCTCTTGACCTGCTCGGCGAGAGCGTTGGCGCGGGCGTCGCTCTTGTCGGGCGTCACCTCGGCGATGGTGACGATCTCGGCGCGCAACGTCGGCCCGGGCACGTAGCGCTCGATCCGGGCACGCTCGCGCCCTTCGACGAGCACCTGGAGGGTGTCGTCGGGCAAGCGGATGACCTGCTTGACGACGCACAACGTGCCGACCTCGTAGAGGTCCTCACCGGCCGGGTCGTCGACCCTCGGCTCACGTTGGACCACGAGCAGCACACGGTTGTCGGCGGCTTGTGCCTCTTCCAACGCGCGCTTGGATTTCGGACGGCCCACGTCGACGTTCTCGAGCGTGCGCGGGAGCACGACCTGGGTGCGGAGTGCGATGACGGGCAGTTCGCGGTCCATGGCGCCATGAGACAACGTCGATGCCGGTCGGTCGGTAAGCCGGCTGACCTCGAGCCCCATCGAAGCCGCTCCAGGACGCGTTTCGTAAGCGAGCTTACATGGCGCGACCGAGGCTCGGGCCCGTCCGACGTTCAGGTGGCCCGCCACACGAGCCGGTGGCCGTCGACGCGCACGTCGACACGACCTTCGGCGCGCAGGGCGGCCAGGTGCCCGTGGACGGTGGTGTGGTTGAGGTGCCAGCGTGCCAGGTCGGGGTCGGGCACGTCGAGCGCGACCATCACCCGGGCGGTCACCTCCTCGCCGCCGACCCCGTCCGCGGCCGCGAGCACCGCGGCGCGCACCCGCTCGAGGGCGGCCACGGTGGCCGCGCCCAGGTCGTGCGGTCGTCCGGGTGCACCGTGGCCGGGGACCGCCAAGCGCATGGGCTGCGCGGCCACCCAAGCCGCCGCGCGGTGCTGGAGCGCCGCGTTCTGACCGAAGGGGATCGGGTACTTGGCGAGCGTCTCGCCG
Source organism: uncultured Trueperaceae bacterium (assembly GCA_963839375.1). GTDB lineage: Bacteria > Deinococcota > Deinococci > Deinococcales > Trueperaceae > JAABTL01. The sequence goes on from CAWIUY010000012.1 coordinate 90,308, forward strand.
CCGAACACCGCGTCCGCCGCGACGAGGACGTCGTCGACTTCCACGGCGAGCTGCCGGTGCGCGTGGCCCGAGACGTCGTGCAGCCGCAGCTCGAAGCCGTCGATCTCGAGGCGACCGGCCTCGACGACGTGGTCGACGGGGGTGGCCTCGGCCTGCAACCAACTCGTGCGCAGTTCGGCGGGCGGGTCGGCGCCATGGAACAGGTAGATCGGCTCCAGCGCGGGTGCGCGCATCAGCTCCGCTTCGAGCGGTGGCGCGTAGACGGGCACCCGCCCCTGCCGCAGCAGGTAGGCGTGACCGCCGAAGTGGTCGGCGTGGGCGTGCGTCGTGACGAGCGCGACGAGGCGTGCGTCGAGCGCCTCCAGCGCCCGCCGCAGGCGTCGGCCGCCCTCCTTCCCCTGGCCGGAGTCGATGGCGATGACGCGCCGCGGCGGGCCCTCGTCGACGACCAGCACGACGTTCACGGCACCCGGCAACAGCACGACGCGCTCCGAGAGGGCGATGAGCTCGGGTGCGGCCATGCGTTCAGTCCGTCTCGGCCACGCGCTCGGGTCCACGCGACGCGTCGCCGCCTGCGGGCGCGCCGTCCGCGGGCGGCGCGCCGTCCGCGGGCGCGCCGTCGCCGTGCGCACCGTCCGCGGGCGCGCCCTCGCCGTGCGCGCCCTCGCCGTGCGCGCCGTGGTCGGCGCGTTCGAGCCGCGCGACGTAGAAGCCGTCGAGGCCGCCGTCGGTCGGCAGGATCCGCGCGCCCACGCTGGCGGGGCGGGCGGGCAGGGGCAGGTCGGGGGGCACCGAGCGCCAGTCGGGGTGCGCCGCCAGGAAGCCTTCGACGACCCCCTCGCCCTCCTCATCGCCGAGCGCACAGACGGCGTACACCAACCGTCCTCCCGGTCGCACGCGGGCGGCGACGTGACGGAGCATGGCGCTCTGTCGGGTCGCCGCCGCGTGCGCCCCCTCCGGCCGCCAGCGCAGCTTGATCTCCGGGTGACCACGCAACGTCCCGGTGCCCGTGCACGGGGCGTCCAGCAGCGCCGCGTCGGCGCAGGGGACCTCGTCGAGCGGCCCGGTCGCGTCCGCCACCAGGTGGGTTGCCACGTGGCCCAAGCGGGCCAGGTTGTCGCGCCCGGTGGCCGATCGGTGCGGGTCGAGTTCGATGGCGACGACGTCGGCGCCCGCGGCCGCCAGCTGGGCCGCCTTCGCGCCGTGGCCGGAACCGACGTCGAGCACGCGCAGGCCACGCACGTCGCCCAGCGCGGCGACCACGGCCGCCGAGGACGGGTTCTGGGGCTGCACGCGGCCCGCCTGGAAGGCCGCCAGCTCGCCGAGCGGCCGCCCGGGTCGCACCGACCACGAGCGGGGCAGAGGCCCGGCCCGGACCTCGGCGCCCTCCGCCTCCAAGGACGCGACGGCATCGTCGCCGAACGCCGTCAACCACAACGGTCCGGGCGTCAGCATGGCTCGCGCCGCCGCCTCGGCGTCGCCGGCGCCCAACGCGCGCTCGAGGTGCGACCAGAGCGCGGCGGGGAGCGCGACCTCGGCCGCACGGCCGCCCACCCGCGCGGCGTCGCTCAGGTCGACCTTGCGCAAGACGGCGTTCACCAGCCCCGCCAGCCGCCGTTCGGGTCCCTCGCTCCGCTTGACGAGGTCGACCCACGCGTGCACCGCCGCGTGGGCCGGCGTCCCCCGGACGGTGCGCTCGTAGGCGCCCAGCCGCAGCGCCAGCCGCACGCGTGCGGGAAGCGCGTCCGCGTCCCGGAGCAGGACGCCGAGCGCGACGTCGAGCGCCGGCGCCCATCGCAAGGTGCCGTAGACGAGATCGGTGACGAACGAGCGGGCGGCGCGGTCCGTCAGCGGACCGAGGACGCGGTCGAGCGCGGCGGTGGCGCGCGCGCCATCGCCGTAGACGGCGGCGAGCGCCGTCAGCGCGGCTTCGCGGGGTTCGGTCACGGGCGGTCGGGGTCGAGGTCCGGCGCTCACGCCGTCCAATCTACCCGCGCGGCCGTCGGTCCCGGCGCCGATCGTGGCGCCGGCCGCGTCGTCGGCTCAGGACGACCCGGTCGCCTCGTCGCCGCCCGCCGCGGACGGTGACCGCGGCACCGCGGCGACGTCGAACCGCACGGCCGTCCGCTCCTCGTCGTGGAGGCTGAGCTTGACGAAGCCCGGCACCGCCGTGAGGTCGAGCCCGTCGCCCTCGAGGTACGCACGCGCGATCGCCAGCGCCTTGACCGCCTGGTTGACGGCGTTGGGTCCGATCGCCTGGACCTCGACCACGCCTTGGCTGCGCAGCAGCGCCGCGATGGCACCGGCGACCGCGTTGGGTCGAGACGCGGCCGAGACACGAAGGGTTTCCATGGCGGGCCTCCTGCGAGAGGACGAGATCAGCGACCAGGACGGTGTACCGCGCGATCGTACGGTTGACACCGAGCATAGCACCCCGTATACTCCGCGGCGATGAACCTTGCCCACTCCGTCCTGGCCGTGCCTCCCGCCTCCTCCGAGGTGGGCGTCTCGCCCCTAGGACACGAGGGGTTACTGGCGTAGGTTCACCGTACGCGGTCGACCCACACTGGACCCCGCCACGGTCATGGACCTGGCGGGGTTTCGCGTAGGCGCTCGCGGCACCCCACCGGAACCGGTTCTCGGTCCGGTCCCGCACGCTCTCGAGGAGGATCCGCATGAACGGTGCTGCCGCCGTCCTCAAAGCCCTCGAACGACAAGGTGTGACGATCGTCTTCGGCCACCCCGGCGGAGCCATCATGCCGATCTACGACGCCCTCTACGACTCGCCCATCAAGCACGTCCTCGTCCGCCACGAGCAGGCGGGCGCGCACGCGGCCGACGCCTACTACCGGGCGAGCGGCCGGGTGGGCGTCTGCTTCGCCACCTCCGGTCCCGGCGCCACGAACCTGGTCACCGGGTTGGCGACGGCGTTCATGGACTCGTCCGCGATGGTCGCCGTGACCGGCAACGTGCCGCTCACGCTGATCGGCACCGACGCCTTCCAGGAGGCCGACGTCACCGGTATCACGTTGCCCGTGACGAAGCACAACTACCTCGTGAAGGACGTCGCCGACATCCCGCGGATCTTCGCCGAAGCGTTCCACATCGCCCGCACCGGCCGACCGGGCCCGGTGCTCGTGGACGTCCCGAAGGACATCCAGCAGGCGCTCTTCGAGGGCTCCTTCGAGGTGGAGATCGACCTCCCCGGCTACCGCCCGACCGTCATCGGCAACGCGCGTCAGATCAAGCGGGCCGCCGAGGCCATCCGCGCGGCCGAGCGGCCGGTGCTCATGGTGGGCGGCGGTGCGCAGGTGGCCGCCGACGAGGTCGACGCCTTCGCCCGGACGACGGGCGTCCCCGTGATCACCACGCTCATGGGGATCGGCGCCTTCCCGGCCGGCGAGGAGCAGTCGCTGGGCATGCCCGGCATGCACGGCACCGTGACCGCCAACCGCGCCATCAGCCACTGCGACCTCATCATCGGCGCCGGGCTGCGCTTCGACGACCGCGTGACGGGCAAGCTGAGCCGCTTCGCACCGAACGCCACCGTCGTGCACATCGACATCGACCCGGCCGAGATCTCCAAGCTGGTGAAGGCCACGGTCCCCGTGGTGGGCGACTTGCGCGACGTGCTGCCGCGCCTCACCGAGCTCCTCGGCCCGCTCGACGTCGGTCCCTGGTGGGAGCAGCTGCACGCCTGGAAGGCGTCGTACCCGGAGCGCTACAAGACCGACAAGCCGCTGGTGTCGCAGGAGGTCATCGCCCTGCTGGCGCGCGAGACGGGCGGCGACTGCGTGGTCACGACCGAGGTCGGCCAGCATCAGATGTTCGCCGCGCGTCTGTTCCCCACGAACCGGCCGCGCACGTGGATCAGCTCGGGCGGCCTGGGCACGATGGGGTTCGGGCTCCCGGCCGCGATCGGCGCCGCCTTCGCCCGACCGGGTGAGACCGTCGTCTGCGTGGCCGGCGACGGCAGCGTGCAGATGAACATCCAGGAGCTGGCGACGATCTTCAAGCATCAGCTGCCGATCGTGGTGGCGATCTGCAACAACGGCATGCTCGGCATGGTGCGGCAGTGGCAGGAGATGTTCCACGCCGAGCGCTACTCGGAGGTCTACCTGGCGGACTCCAACCCCGACTTCGCCAAGCTGGCCGAGGCCTACGGGATCGCCGGCTACAACGTGTTCGATCGCGAGACCGCGGCGCGGCTGGTGCCCGAGGTGTTGGCCAGCGGCAAACCGGCGGTCATCAACTTCGTGGTCTACGAGTCGGAGAAGGTGTTCCCCATGATGCCCTCCGGGGCCGGCATCGACGAGATCATCCTCGGCGACCAGGCCAACGACGACGAGACGGTGCCGGCATGAGCGACGGCGCCGGCCGCGGGGCCGACGACGCACGGCGTCACGTCCTCTCCGTCACGGTGCGCGACCAACCCGGCGTGCTGATGCGCATCGCCGGACTGTTCGCGCGGCGCGGGTACAACATCGAGTCGCTCTCGGTCGCCCAGACCCACGAGGCGGGCATGAGCCGCACCACCTTCGTGGTGACCGGTGAGGACGCCCAGATCGAGCAGATGGAGAAGCAGCTCCAGAAGCTCATCGACGTGGTCAAGGTCATCGACCACTCCGACGGCCCGTACGTCGATCGCGAGCTCATGCTCATCAAGGTGGCCGTCCGCACGCCCGACGACCGTGTCGAGATGCGCCAGATCGCCCAGGACTTCCGGGCCCGCATCGTCGACGTGGCGCGCGACGCGCTGACCTTCGAGGTCACCGGCGACGAAGGCAAGACGACGGCGTTCATCGAGCAGATGCGCGCGTACGGCGTCCTCGAACTGATCCGCACCGGGCGCGTGGCCCTGCCACGCACCGCCGCCCGCACCAACGAAGACCGACCCCCCGTCAAGACCCGCGCCGCTTGAAGCGCCCAGGAGCGAACATGGCCACCATCTACTACGACGACGACGCCCATCTCGCCCACCTCGACGGCCAGACCGTGGCCGTGATCGGCTACGGTTCCCAGGGCCACGCCCACGCGCTCAACGCCAAGGAGAGCGGTCTGGACGTGGTGGTCGGCTTGCGCAAGAGCTCGCCTTCGTGGGCCGAAGCGGAAGCCGCCGGCCTGCGCGTGATGACGGTGTCCGAAGCCGCCGCCGCCGGCGACCTCGTCATGGTGCTGTTGCCCGACGAGATCCAGGGCGCGCTGTACCGCGACGAGATCGCGCCGCATCTCGAAGCCGGCAACGCGCTCATGTTCGCGCACGGCTTCAACGTCGTGTTCCATCAGGTGGTGGCGCCAGCGGGCGTCGACGTCATCATGGTCGCGCCCAAGGGGCCGGGTCACATCGTGCGACGGGTGTTCACCGAGGGGGGCGGCGTGCCGTGCCTGCTCGCCGTGCACCAGGACGCGACCGGCACCGCGCAACAGCGCGGGCTGGCGTACGCCAAGGCCATCGGCGGCACCCGCGGCGGTGTCCTGGCGACGACCTTCCAGGAGGAGACCGAGACCGACCTGTTCGGTGAGCAAGCGGTCCTGTGCGGCGGCGTGACCGCGCTCATGCAGGCTGGCTTCGAGACGCTGGTCGAGGCGGGCTACCAGCCCGAGGTCGCCTACTTCGAGTGCGTGCACGAGATGAAGCTCATCGTCGACCTGATCTACGAAGGCGGCTTCGAGCGCATGCGCTACTCGGTGTCGAACACCGCGGAGTACGGCGATTACGTGACCGGCCCGCGCTTGGTCGACGACGGCGTGCGTGCGGAGATGCGGGCGGTGTTGCGCGACATCCAGCAAGGGTCGTTCGCGCGTGAGTTCCTGCTCGAGAACCAGGTGGGTCAACCCCGCTTGAAGACGCAGCGCGCCGCCACCGAAACGTCGCAGATCGCGGAGGTCGGCGCCCGCCTGCGCAAGATGATGCCCTTCATCGGCGGTAAGGCCAAGTGACCCGCGGCGGTGCGGCGACGCGAGGCGTCTTCGCCCCTGGACGCGCTCGCCGGAGCGGCGCGCCCGGGTGGCGACTACGCCCGGGCGCGCCGTCCTCGGCCCACGGCTGAAACGGCCCGCCCCGCCCACCGCCCCGCCACACCCCGATCCGCCCCGCGTTCCCGGGCCCCCGCTGGGGGCCCCCGCTGGGGGCCCCGCTGACCGGTCCCTCGGCCCGAACGCGGACCCCATGGAGGAACCCCATGGCCCACATCAAGGTCTTCGACAGCACGCTGCGCGACGGCGAGCAATCGCCTGGCGTCGCGCTCAACGTTCGCGAGAAGGTCGAGATCGCCCGGCAGTTGGCTCGGCTCGGCGTCGACGTGATCGAGGCCGGCTTCCCGGTCGCCTCGGACGGTGACTTCGAGGCGGTCCGCGAGATCGCGCGCGCGATCACGGCCGAGAACCCGCGGGTCATCGTGGCCGGCCTGGCGCGCGCCAACCGCGGCGACGTCGAGCGCGCGGCCGAAGCGGTCGCGGTCGCCGGGCGACCGCGCATCCATACCTTCATCGCCACCAGCCCGATCCACATGGAGAAGAAGCTGCAGTTGCGCCCGGAGCAGGTGGTGGCCCGGGCGGTCGAGGCCGTCACGCTGGCGCGCAGCTTCGTCGACGACGTCGAGTTCAGCGCCGAGGACGCCGGCCGTTCCGACCCCGCCTTCCTGGTCGAGGTGTTCACCGCAGCGATCGAAGCCGGCGCGAACGTGATCAACGTCCCCGACACCGTCGGGTACATGAACCCCTGGGAGTACGGGGCGCTCATCGCGCGCTTGCGCGACGAGGTGCCCGGGATCGGCGCGGTCGACATCTCCACGCACTGCCATGACGACCTGGGGCTGGCCGTGGTGAACAGCCTGGCGGGGATCCGCGAGGGCGCGACGCAGGTCGAATGCACCGTCAACGGGATCGGCGAGCGGGCGGGCAACGCGTCGCTCGAGGAGATCGTCATGGCGCTCCACACACGTCGCGACTACTGGGGGCACACGACCTCCATCGAGACGCGCGAGCTCTATCGCTCGAGCCGCATGGTGTCGATGTACACCGGGATGGTGGTGCCGCCGAACAAGGCCGTGGTGGGCGACAACGCCTTCACCCACGAGGCCGGCATCCACCAAGACGGCGTCCTCAAGGCGGTCGAGACGTACGAGATCATGTCGGCCGAGACGGTCGGCCGCGAGGCCGGCATCCTGGTGATGGGCAAGCACTCGGGGCGTCGCGCGTTCCGCAAGACGCTCACCGACCTGGGCTACGCCAACCTCGACGACGAGACGATCAACCTGCTCTTCAAGCGCTTCAAGGACCTGTGCGACCGCAAGCAGAGCGTGACGAGCGACGACATCCGGGCCCTGGTCGACGTCGAGGCCACCCGCGTGCCGGCCACCTACGTCCTCGAGGCGGTCCAGTTCCAGTCCGGCAGCCGCATGACGCCCGTCGCGACCGTCACCCTGACCACCGACACCGGTACGTACGAAGAGGCCGCGACGGGCGACGGACCCGTCGACGCGGTCTACAAGGCGCTCGAGCGCATCGCTCAGGTGCCGCTGGTGCTCGAGAGCTACGAGATCCGCAGCGTTGGCAGCGGCAAGGACGCGCTCGGCGAGGTCACCGTGCGGATGCGCAGCGAAGGCCGCTCGGTCCACGGTCGCGGCCTGTCGACCGACGTGGTCGAGGCCTCGGCCGCCGCCTACGTCGACGTGCTCAACAAGCTCGCGGCTGGCATCGGACGCTCGGAGACCGCGCCTGCGGCGGTGGGGTGAACGGATGAGCACCGGCCCGCGGCCCTTGGCGGGCGTCCGCATCGCCCTCTACGACACCACCTTGCGCGACGGGACCCAGGCCGAGGGCGTCAGCTTCACCAGCGACGACAAGGTCGCCATCGCGCGCCGGCTCGACGCGTTCGGCGTCGACCTCATCGAGGGGGGTTGGCCCGGCAGCAACCCGCGCGACGTGGCGTTCTTCGAACGCATGCGCGACGTGCCACTGCGGCGCGCGCGCCTGACCGCGTTCGGGGCGACGCGCCGCAAGGACGCCGTCGCGGAGGACGACGCCAACCTGCGCGCGCTCATCGACGCGCACACGCCGGTCGTGACCGTGTTCGGCAAGTCGTGGCCGCTGCACGTGACCGAAGCGCTGGGCGCCACGCTCGAGGAGAACCTGGCCATGGTCCACGACTCGGTGGCGTTCCTCGTGGCGCAGGGTCGCGAGGTGGTGTACGACGCCGAGCACTTCTTCGACGGCTGGCGCGCCGACCCGGCCTACGCGCTCGAGACCGTGGCGGCGGCCGTCGCCGGCGGTGCTCGGACCGTCGTGCTGTGCGACACCAACGGCGGCTCGCTGCCCGACCACGTGGTGGCGGGCCAAGCGGCCGCCCTGGCGCGGCACCCGGACGTCACCTTCGGGATCCACCCGCACGACGACGCCGGGCTGGCGGTGGCCAACGCCTTGGCCGCCGTCGTGGCGGGTGCCCGCCAGGTCCAGGGCACCGTGAACGGGTACGGCGAGCGCTGCGGCAACGTCGACCTCCTCACCGTGTTGGCCAACCTGACCTTCAAGCTCGGCGCCGACCAGCCCCAACCGCTGGACGAGCTCCGAGCGTTGTCGCGCTACGTCGACGAGCGGGCCAACCTGGAGCCGAACGTGCGACGCCCGTACGTCGGCGACGCCGCCTTCGCCCACAAGGGCGGCATCCACGTGTCGGCCGTCAACCGCCGGCCCGACACCTACGAGCACGTGGCGCCGGAGGCCGTCGGCCAGGAACGGCGCGTGCTGATCTCCGACCTCTCCGGCCGCGCCAACCTGGTGGCGATGGGGGAGGTGGCCGGCTCGGGCGAGGATGGCGCCCGCTTGGTCGCGCGGCTCAAGGAGCTCGAGCACCTCGGTTACGCCTTCGAGGGCGCCGAGGCCTCGTTCCGCCTGGTCGCACGACGGCTGCGTGGTGAGCACCGTCCGTACTTCGACCTGCACGGCTACACGGTCGTGATCGACAAGCGCGACGGCGACGACGCGCCGCGCTGCGAGGCGACGGTGCGGGTGGTGGTGGGCGGCATGGCGGCCCACACCGCGGCCGATGGCGATGGACCGGTCAACGCGCTCGACCGCGCCTTGCGCAAGGCGCTCGCCGGGTTCTACCCGAGCCTGGCCGACCTGCGCCTGACCGACTACAAGGTGCGGGTGCTGACGGGTCCGGCCACCGGCACGGCCAGCGTCGTGCGCGTGCTCGTCGAGACGAGCGACGGGCGCACCACCTGGGGGACGGTGGGCGCGCACAGCAACATCATCGACGCCTCCTACGAGGCGCTGCTCGACGCGATCGAATCGAAGCTCCTCGCCGACGGCGTCGAGCCGACGGAAGCCGCCAGCGACGCGGCGGGCCCGACCGAGGCGGCGAACGAGCGCGCCACGGAACCCGGGGGCGTGCGCGCCGGTTTCGATGGTCGTGCATAGCGATACGCCACCGTTCGCACGGCGAGCGTGTCGATCGACCGTCGAAGCGACGGCGCGCGTCCTGAACGCGGCGCAGCAAGTGCGTCCTGGAGCAGGTTCGCTGCGGATCGTTCGTTGACACCCACGAAGAACCGCTGGTAGACTGCCGCCCACGGCCGGGGCCTCTCGCATCCCGGTGCATGAGGTTGCCGATCGTCGCGCCCTCGGGGCGTGGCTCCCCGCGGATGTCGCCGGTCGAGCCGCGCGCCATCGTCGTCGACCGGTGCGCCGCCTCCCGACGCCGTCCACCTCCCCGAACGCTCCTCCCGTGTGGGACCCTCGCCGGTTCCGCGCCCGAAAGGACCGCATGCCCGAGTACTCGGACGTCCGACGCCTCGCATGGCCCGACGAACGCGACGCGTGCGGGGTCGGCTTCATCGCCACCCTGGAGCGCCGACCGCGCCGAGCGGTGCTCGACCACGCGCTGACCGCCCTGCGCAACCTCGCCCACCGTGGGGCCGTCTCGGCCGACGGGCGCACGGGTGACGGGGCGGGCGTGCTCACCCAGATCCCCCACGCGCTGTTCCGACGGGAGCTGACCGACGCGGGCATCGCCTTCGGCGAGGACGGCGAACTCGGCGTGGGCGTGTTCTTCGTCGCCAACGACGGTCCGGTGGACGAGGTGTACGCGACGATCGACGCGGTGCTGCGCGAAAGCGTCCTCGAGGTGCTCGCGTGGCGCGATCCCCCCATCGACGACGGCGCCCTGGGCGCCGAGGCGCGCACCCGCCGCCCCGTCATGCGCCAGGTGCTCGTGCGGCGACCCGATGGACTGGACGCGCTCTCGTACGAGCGCCTGCTCTACCTGACGCGCAAGCGGATCGAACGGCGGCTGCGAGCCGCCGGCCTGGGCCGCACCTACGTGCCCTCCTTCTCGAGCCGCACCATCGTCTACAAGGGCCTGATGGTGGGCGACGCGCTGGCGACCTTCTACCGCGACCTGGCCGACCCCGACTACGTCACGTCGTTGGCGCTGTTCCACGAGCGCTACAGCACCAACACGCTGCCCCGCTGGTCGCTGGCGCAGCCGTTCCGGTTCCTGGCGCACAACGGCGAGATCAACACGTTGCAGGGCAACGTCAACTTCATGCGGTCGCGTGAACCGGTGCTGCAGAGCGACGTCTTCGGCGACGCGATCGCCGAGTTGATGCCGGTCATCGAGCCCGGCGGGTCCGATTCGGCGGCGCTCGACAACGCCTTCGAGCTGCTGACCCTGGCCGGACGCGACCCGCTGCAGGCGCTGGCGATGCTCGTGCCCGAGGCGTTCGAGAACGACGAGACGATGGACCCCGACCTGCGTGGGTTCTACGAACACCATGCGACCCTCATGGAGCCCTGGGACGGCCCGGCCGCCCTGGCGCTGTCCGACGGCCGCTTCGCCATCGCCGCACTCGACCGCAACGGCCTGCGGCCGCAGCGCTTCGCCATCACCGAGGACGGCCTGGTGGTGGTCGGCTCGGAGGCAGGCATGGTGCCGCTGCCCGATCGGCGTGTGCTGGAGCGCGGGCGGCTCGGACCCGGCCAGGTGCTCGCGGTCGACGTCGAAGCCGGCGAACTCCTGCGCAACGCCGACGTCAAGCGACGGCTGGCGCGCCGGGCACCGTACCGGGCCTGGGTCGACCAACACCTGATCCGCGCACCCGGCCTGGGTGCGCTGCCCGAGGCGGCGACCACGTCGACCGGGTGGACGGCCGACGAGCTGGTGCGGCGGCAGAAGCTCTACGGCTACTCCAGCGAGGACCTCGATCGCGTGCTGGAGCCGATGGTGTCCGGCGGCGAGGTCGCCGTCGGGTCGATGGGCGACGACACCCCGCTGGCCGTCCTGTCGGAGCAGCCGCAGAGCCTGTACCGCTACTTCAAGCAGCGCTTCGCGCAGGTGACGAACCCGCCCATCGATCCGCTGCGCGAACGGCGCGTCATGTCGCTCGAGACGGTGCTCGGGCCGCGCGGCCGGCTGCTCGACGAGGTCGCGGCCTCGGCATCCGTGCTGCACTTCGACGGACCGCTCATCGACGAGGCCCAGTTCGCCTGGCTGCAGGAGCGTGCGTCGTTCCGGCCCAAGACGCTGGCGGCCCGCTGGCGCGTGGCCGACGGTCCCGAGGCGATGGAGCCGGCGCTCGAGGCGCTGTGCGACGAAGCCGTCGAGGCGGTGGAGGCCGGGCACGGTGTGATCGTGGTCTCCGATCGCCACGTCGACGCCGACCACGCGCCGATCCCGATGCTGCTCGCGGTGTCGGCGGTGCACCAGCGCCTGTTGCGGGCCGGCCGCCGCACCCGCACCGCGCTCGTGGCCGACACCGGCGAGGTCCGCGAGGACCACCACGTCGCCTGCCTGGTCGGTTTCGGGGTCGCGCTCGTGCACCCGTACCTGGCGCTGGCGTCGGTGCGGGCGCTCGCGGCGACGGCCAAGGGCGGCCCCATCTGCCCACCCGACGTCGCCACCCGGCGTTACCTCGGCGCGCTCGACAAGGGCCTCCTCAAGATCATGTCCAAGATGGGCATCTCGGCGCTCTCGAGCTACCGTGGCGCGCAGATCTTCGAGGCCATCGGCGTCGATCGCGACGTGATCGACCGCTACTTCACGGGAACCACGAGCCGCATCGGGGGCGCCGGTCTGAGCGCCTTCGCGATCGACGTCCTGCGCTTCCACGCCGAGGCGTTCGGCGAGGACTCGGTGTTGCGCGACCGTGGCATCTACCGCTTCCGGAAGGCGGGCGAGTACCACGCGCTGAACCCGCTCGTGTTCAAGGCGCTCCACAAAGCGGTGCGCACGAGCGACGCGGAGGCGTACGACGAGTACGCCCGTCAGGTCGACCAGCGCACGCCCACCAACCTCCGTGACCTGCTCGAACCGCGGCCGCTGGGCGCGCCCGTCCCGCTCGACGAGGTCGAGGGCGTCGACGCCATCGTGCGGCGCTTCTCGACGCAGGCGATGAGCCACGGGTCGGTCTCGCGCGAGGTGCACGAGACGCTGGCCGTCGCCATGAACCGCCTGGGCGCCAAGAGCAACTCGGGCGAAGGCGGCGAAGACGCGTCCCGCTTCGCACCTTACGAGCGGGACCAGGACCACCTCGGTCACGGCGGTTGGTACCCGAAAGCCGGCGACTGGGGCAACAGCGCCATCAAGCAGATCGCCTCCGGGCGCTTCGGCGTGACGGCCGCCTACCTCGTGTCCGCGCGCGAGCTCGAGATCAAGATGGCGCAAGGCTCCAAGCCCGGCGAGGGCGGTCAGATCCCGGGGCACAAGGTGAACGACGAGATCGCCCGCATCCGGCGCAGCGTCCCCGGCGTCACGCTCATCTCACCGCCGCCGCACCACGACATCTACTCGATCGAGGACCTGGCGCAGCTGATCTACGACCTCAAACGGGTGCACCCGGCGGCGCGGGTGGGCGTGAAGCTGGTGGCGACCTCGGGCGTCGGCACGATCGCCGCCGGCGTGGTCAAGGGGTACGCCGACAACGTGCAGGTGTCGGGGTACGACGGCGGCACCGGCGCCTCGCCTCTGTCGAGCATCAAACACGTGGGCGTGCCATGGGAGCTCGGCCTGGCCGAGACGCAACAGGTGCTCGTGCAGAACGGTCTGCGTGGGCGCGTGACGTTGCGCGTCGACGGCGGTCTCAAGACCGGCCGGGACGTGGTCGTCGCGGCGCTCTTGGGCGCCGAGGCCTTCGGCTTCGGCACGGCGGCCCTGGTGGCGGCGGGCTGCTCGATGATCCGCCAGTGCCACCTCAACACCTGTCCGGTCGGCATCGCCACCCAACGCCCCGACCTGCGGGCGAAGTACGTGGGCGAGCCCGAGCACGTCATGCGCTTCATGACCTACGTGGCCGAGCAGGTCCGCCTGCTGCTGGCGCGGTTGGGTGCGCGCTCGCTCGACGAGCTCGTCGGTCGGGTCGACCTCCTCGAGGAGCGCGACGTCGCGCTGGCGCGCCCCGCCCGCCTCGACCTCCGCGCGCTCCTGCGCGATCCGGATCCGTCGGGCACGCTCGCGCGCAAGGGCGTGCGCGGCGCCGACGGCGAGGTCCGCAACGATCGACCCGGCGACGAACCGCTCGACGAGCAGCTCTGGCGCGACGCGCGCCCGGCCCTCGAGGGGGGTGTGACCGTCGAGCGGAGCTACGCGGTGAGCAACCGCGACCGCTCCCTTGGCGCCCGTCTGGCCGGCGCCATCGCGGGGCGTCACGGCGACGCTGGCCTGCCTGCCGGGTCGGTGCGGCTGCGCTTCCGCGGGGCGGCCGGACAGAGCTTCGGCGCCTTCACGGTCGGGGGCATGCAGCTGACCCTGGTGGGGGAGGCGCAGGACTACGTCGGCAAGGGCATGAGCGGCGGCGAGCTGGTCGTGCGGCCCGCCGACGCCGACGACCTCGCCACCGACCGCTGCGTCATCCTCGGCAACACCGCGCTCTACGGCGCGACGGGCGGTGGGCTGTTCGCGGCCGGGCAAGCGGGCGAACGCTTGGCGGTGCGCAACTCGGGCGCCGTCGCCGTGGTCGAGGGGTGCGGCGATCACGGCGCCGAGTACATGACGGGCGGCGCCGTCGTGGTCCTCGGACCCGTGGGCCGGAACTTCGGCGCCGGCATGTCGGGCGGGGTGGCGTACCTGTGGGACGACGGTCGACTCGAAGCGAGCGTGAACGCGGGCATGGTGCACGTGGGCGAACTCGACGAGGCCGACCTCGCGCTCCTGCGCGCTCTGGTCGAGCGCCACGTGGCGCTGACCGGGTCGCGTATCGGCGCCGGCTGGTTGGCCGCGGGGGCCGAGGCCGGTCGCTTCCGACGCGTGGCACCGCAGGCGGCCGAGAGCGGTCAGGTCGACCCGACCTCCACCGGCGTCGAGCAGGCGGCCGCCCGTCTGTCGGCACTCGGGGTCACCCCGCCGTTCGTGCCGCCGGCGCCGTTCAGCGCAAGCAGGTGATGGTGCCGTCCAGCGCCGCGACCACGATGGCGTCGCCGATGGGCAGCGGGCTCGCCTGGACGGCGCCGGGAGCGACCCGGTGGCGCGCCAGCTCGACGCCCGTGCGAGCGTCGTACGCCATCAACTCGCCGCCCTCGTTGGCGACGTAGAGCGTCCCGCCGGCCACCACCGGCGCGGCGGTGACCGGGTGCGCCAGCGGCGCCGACCAGGCGTCGTCGCCCGAGCGCAGCAGCAGGGCGTGGAGGCGCGGCCCCCACGAGGCCACGTACACGTACCGACCGCCCACCGCCGGCGGCGCCCACAGCTCGCCTTCGACGTCGTAGGTCCAGCGCACCTCGTGCGCCTCGGCGTCGAAGGCGTGGACCTCGCCTGCGCGGGTCGGTAGCAGCAGCAGGCCGCCCGCCGAGACCGGCGGCGCCACCATCGGGCCGACGTCCACCCGGAAGCGAGCACTGCCGTCGCGTGCGTCGAACGCGTGCAGCCAGCCGTCGTCGGCGGCCACCACGACCAAGCGGCCGTGCACCGTCGCCGGCGTCGAGGCCGGGGCCCCCAGGTCCACGCCCCACCGCACCTCGCGCGGGCCGGCGCCCCAACGCTCGAGGCGGCCGTCACGGCGTGCGACGAGGACGTCGGAGCCCGTCCCCGTGAGGCCGACCGCGTCGACCCCCGGCTCGAGCCACTGCCGCTCGCCCGCCGGCCAATCGAGCGCCTGGAGCGAGCCGTCGCGCGCCGCCAGCCACAACCGGCCCTCGGTCACGAGCGGCGGGGCGCTGACCTCGTCGGCCAGCTCGAAGCGCGCGTGAACCGCGCCGTCGTCGGGTCGGAGCACGGCCAGGGCGTCTGCGCGTTGTCCCACCAGCAAGAAGCCGTCGGCCGCCGCGAGACCGGCCGGCCACTGCGGTCCCTCCTCGAGCCGCACCTGCCACAGCGGACGGAGCGCGGTCGCGTCCGCGATCCCCGAAGGGAACGCGCCGCGGTGGCCGCCGCCGGCGTGGGGCCGGCGCGTGGCGCGCGCCAGCCCGTCGGCGCGGATCGCCCTCAGAGCGTCGGCCACGGCGGCCGCCGACGAGGGGCGCTCGGTCGGTCGCTTGGCGAGCATCCGCGCCAGCAGCCGCGAGAGCGGCTTCGGCACGCCCGGGTTGACCTCGTGGGCGGCGCTGGCGTCGTGGTAGACGTGCTGGTACATGATCGCCTGGTCGTTCTCGGCGTCGAAGGGGGCGACGCCGGTGACGGTGCGGTAGAGGACGGCGCCGAAGGCGTAGAGGTCGGTGGCCGCGCCGGTCGCGTCGCCGGTCGCCTGTTCGGGGGCCATGTACTGTGGCGTGCCCAGGGTGGAACCGGTCCGCGTCAGCTGACGCGACGTCTCGGTGAGCTGCACCAGCCCGAAATCCATCACCTTCGGCCGGCCACCCTCGGTGAGCAAGATGTTGCGGGGCGTGAGGTCGCGGTGCACCATGCCGAGCCGGTGGACGTACGCCAGCGCGTCGGCGACCTCCGCGGCGGCGTCGAGAAGCGCTGCGAAGGGCTCCGGATCGTCGACGATCGGACCGAGATCGGGGATGGTGCCGCCGTCGACGAGCTCCATCGCGAAGTAGACGTGCTCGCCCTCGCCCAGGTCGTAGATCGACACGATCGCGGGATGGTTCAGCCGGGCCAGGGCGCGGATCTCACGGCGGAACCGGTCGGCGTCGGTCTCGGTCAGATGGGGGCGCAAGACCTTGAGCGCCACGGTCCGCTCGAGCCGTCGGTCCTGAGCGCGGAACACGTGCCCCATGCCCCCCTGACCGAGCGGGCCCAGCACGTCGTAACGCCCGTCGATGACGTCGCCGGGATGGAACACCGGTCAGGTCGTCTCGTCGAGCCCCTCGAGGAGGGCAGGGTCGAGGTGGCCCGCCTCGACGGCGCGGTTGAGCATCTCGATGCCCAAGCGCACGACCTCCGACTTCGACACCAGTCGCTCGGGGTTCGAGAGGTGATAGGCGGTCTTGGTCAGCAGGGAGTCCTGCTCCTCGCTGATCACGACCTGCAAGCGCTTGCTCTTGCTCAGCTTGGGCACGTCGTCCTCCGCGGCGGCGCGGTGCGTCCGGGACCGCCTCATCTCGCTCATCCTAGCATCCTGCGTAGGGTGCGCATCGGGTTGACCCACCGATACGTCAGCGGTACACTAATCATACACATCGTGTGCATCCGACGCGTGTTGGACGTACGCGACCCGACCGGAGGACGCATGGACCCACGCGCGGCGCTCGTGATCGACGGCGGCACCCCCCTCTCGGGCGAGGTGTCGGTGTACGCCGCCAAGAACTCGGCGCTGTACCTGATCCTCGCCAGCCTCCTCACCGACGAGGCCGTGGTGCTCGAGGGCGTGCCGCGCCTGTCGGACGTGCTGGTCGGCCTCGAGATCCTCGAACACGTCGGCGTGGAGGTCTCGTGGGTGGGCCGCGACGTCCACCTGCGGGCGCGCGAGATCCGGACCACGGCCGCCCCGTACCGGCTCGTCAGCAAGATGCGCGCCAGCTTCGTCGTCATGGGTGCGCTGCTCGCGCGCGCCGGCGAAGCCCGCATCTCGATGCCGGGCGGTTGCGCCTTCGGACCCCGCCCCGTCGACCGGCACCTCAAGGCCTTCGCCGACATCGGCGTCGAGGTCGTCGACGACGAGGGCGACTTCGTGGCACGGCGGCACGCGCCGCTCGAGGGCCGCGTCGTCTTCGAGGCGCCCACCGTGGGCGGAACGCAGAACGTCTTGCTGGCCTCCGCCTTGGGGCGCGGCCAGGTCGAGATCGAGAACGCCGCCCTCGAGCCCGAGATCGCCGACCTGGCCGACCTGCTCGTGGCCATGGGCGCCGACATCGAGGGCGCCGGCACGCCCCACATCCGGATCCGCGGCGTCGAGCGCCTGCACGGCGCCCGCTTCCGGCCGATCCCGGACCGCATCGAGGCCGGTACCTTCATGCTCGCCACGGCCGCGACGCGCGGGGACGTCACGCTGCGCGGCGTACGGGCCGAGCATCTGGGGGCGGTGCGCGAGCGGCTGAGCGAAGCGGGCGTGCGTCTCATCGACGTCGGACGCGACGGGCTGCGGGTCGACGCGACCGGCGAGCTCCGCGCCATCGACGTCACCGCCACCGAGTACCCAGGCGTGCCCACCGACCTCCAAGCACCCTTCGGAGCCTTCTTGGCCACGGTGCCCGGCGTCGGCGTCATCCGCGACCGGGTCTACCCCGATCGCTTCACGCACGTCGACGAGCTGCGGAAGATGGGGGCGCGCCTCGACCTCGCCGACCGGACCCTCGTGGTCCGCGGTCGCGGGCTCGTGGGCGCCGACGTCCACGCGGCCGACATCCGGGCCGGCGGCGCCCTCGTGGTGGCCGCGCTCGCCGCCCGCGGGCGTTCGCGGGTGACCGGCCTCGCCTTCGTCGACCGCGGCTACGAGCGCTTCGCGGAACGGCTGGCGTCGCTCGGCGCGCGCGTCTCGCGCGAGGAGGCGCCGTCGTCGGCAACGCCCTCGCCCTCGCCATCGGCGTCCTGAGGGGCGTCAGGGGCGACGACCTCGTCTGCCGCACGGCGCTGCGGCGACCCCGTCCGCTTCGGCCTCGCCGGTGTCGTCGACGGCGACCTCGTCGGGCGCGGGGTCGGCGTCGGGAGACGCGACCGGGGCCTGAGGGAACGGCGCCACCTCGACACGAACCTCGCGTACCGCCCGCACCGGGGTCGCCTCGGGACGCGACGGCGCCTCGGCGTCGTCGATCAAGGGTGTCCAGCGCGGGTCGGGCCGCCGCGGGCCGACGCCCGTACCGGGCCCGACCACGTTCGACGCGTCGCGGACGGGCAGGACCGGTACGGTCGGGACGGTCACGGGTGCGGGCGCCGTCGTCCGTGGGCTCGACCCGCCGGCGATCGGTTGCCGGCGCCAGACGAGCCCGGCGACGCCCAGAACCAGTCCGATGCCCATCAACCACCACCAGCCGGACCCGAATCCGATCGGCGCGCGCCGCTGCCCGAGCGGTAGGAGCCCCGTGGTCCAGGCCCGCTCGAGCGCTTCGACGCCGCCAGGGAAGACGTCCACCACCGGTCGATCGACCTGCGGCGCCGCGAACGCCCACGGCGAGGGCGTGCGCTCGAACGGCCGCCAACCGGTCTCGGAGAACGGGTCGAAGACCCCGCTGAGGGCCACCCAAGCGCCATCCGTGGGCAGGTCGACGGGCCATGTCAGCTGGATCGTGCGGCCGTCGACCGTCGCCTCGAGACGTCGCGCCACCACGTTCGCACCCTCGGGCGACCAGGCCCAGGCACCGTCGGACGTGACCCGGACCGCGACGGTCCAACCGCGTTCCTCGGGCAACGTGGTGTTCGAGCCGGGGAGGAGCGTCCGAACCGGCGCCGTCTCGTCGACCAGGTAGGCCTCGACGATGGGTTGCAGGAGCGGGCGCGTCTCGTCCACCGCGGCGAGCTCGAGGACCAGGGCGGCGGGGCGATCGTTCTCGTCCGCCCACCGCACGTCGACCAGGTCGTACAGAGCCGGATCCGCGTAGCGCGTGGCGGTGGGGCGCTCGAGCCCGGGCACCCGCACGACGTCGCCCAACTCCGCACCGACGTCCTCGCCCTGGGCGCACGTCCACGCCCCCAACGCGAGGGCGACGAGCACGAGCGCCCACCGCTGCCCACGCTTCATCGGTGGGCACCGGGGCGGGCGACGAGATCGACCAAGAGTTGCGCCAGCGCGTGGGCGTCGTGCTGGGCGTGCGGGCCGGCGCCGAGGACGGGGGCAGCGACCGGCGTGACGCCCGCCGCACGCAACCTCTCCGCGTCGACGTGAACCGGGAACGCGCCCTCGTGCTCGTAGGCGGCCAGCCGCTCGGTGTCGATCGGCGCGTCGTTGACGATCACCACGTCGGGTAGCCGGCCCAGATGGCGCCGTAGCGTCTCGACGTGGTCCCAGGCATCGAAGCCGTCCGTCTCGCCGGCCTCGGTCATGAGGTTGGCGACGTAGACGAGACGCGCGGCGGTCGATCGCAGCGCCGCGCTGACGCCGTCGACGAGCGCCGGCGGCAGGGTCGACGTGAACAGGCTGCCGGGTCCGAGCACGACGAGGTCCGCGTCGGCGATCGCCTCGAGCGCCTCGGGCATCGCCTCGACGTCGGCGGGCCGCACCTCGATGCGCCGGCTCGCGCCGGCGGTCTCGCGGACCACGCTCTCGCCCTCGACGACGCGCCCGTCGGCCTTCTCGACCCACAGCGACACCGGTCGCGCGGTTGCGGGCCAGACCGCGCCCTGGAGTTCCAGGAGCCGGTTGACGGCCCGCAGCGCGTCGCCGAAGTCCCCCTCGACCTCGCTGAGGGTGGCGATGAGCAGGTTGCCGAACGTGTGGCCCTCGAACTCGCGGCCGCGCTCGAAGCGGTACTCGAGCAGTCGGCCGAGCGCGGCCTCGTCGGTGGCCAGGGCCGCCAGGCAGTCGCTCAGGTCGCCGGGCGCCGGCATGCCGAACGCCGCCCGGAGACGACCCGAGGACCCACCGTCGTCGCTCACCGCGACCACCGCGGTCAGGTTGCTCGAGAACGGCCGCAGCCCGCGGAGCAGCAGGCTGAGCCCCGTCCCACCCCCCAGCGCCACGATGCGTGGGCCGCGCGCCAAACGCAAGCGGCGATGGAGCACCTCGGCGGCCTCGAAGGGGCGCGGGAACCAGTTCGACAACAGGGAGCGGTTGAGCCGTCCGATAGCGACGACGGCCATGAGCACCCCGCCGATCGTCAAGGCGCCGCCCGCCCAGCCTCCGAAGCGGGCCCAACCCGGGCTCACGAGCATCCCCTCGATCGGCGCGGTGAGGTCGCGTCGGCCCTCCCCCCACGCCCACACGACGAAGATGACCACCCCGGCCGACGACAGCAGCGCGCCGGCGACGGCCCAGGCGACGTGCCGCTTGACGCCCATGCCAGGCGTCAACCAGTGACGCCACGAGGCGACGTAGCGCCAGCGTTCGCCGGGGGTCACGCGGACGACCCCGGGGCCGACCGCTCGGCTCCGAGCTGCGCCTTCACGGCGTGGCCGATGCCCGATGACACGCCGCGACGAGGTCGCCGATCTCGACGATCGCCACCTCGCCCGAGGCGCCCAGCAAGCGCCCGGGGCAGAGCGCGGGTCCGTTCACGACCCGGACCACCGAGCGCCCGGCGAGGCGTGTGGCGACGACGGTGGGCGTCTCGGCGACCAGCCCGTCGGGCGCCACGCTCTGCCACATGCGCCAGTGGTCGGTCTCGTAGCGCAGGTACGCGGCCGAACCATCGATCACGACCTCGAAGGTCGGCTGCTCGCGAGGCCCGGACACGAGCTCCCAGCGCGACGGCTTGCGGAAGCCGATGTCGGTGGTCACGCAGCCGATGCCGGTGGGCGGCTGCCCGTCGATCGGCACCGCCACCGCCTCGTCCACGACCGCCTGCTCCAGCACGTCGGCCCAGGCCTCCGCCACCTCGCGCGCGGAGAAGCAACCGATGCGCACGCGGACGTACTGCAGCCCTGCGCGCATGGTGAACTCGGTGTACGCCGGTAGACCGAGGTCGGCCAGCATGGCGGCGCGGCTCTCGGCGTCGCGCAAGTCGCGCAAGGCCACCGTCTGCACGGTCCAGGCGTCCTGCGCGACCCCCCAGGTGGCCCACGCGCACCACAGACCGACCACCACCCACCGGGCCGCTCGCGCCCGCGTCATCGCGTCCCCACGGCGGCGCGCGCGGCGGCCGCGAAGTTGGCGAGCACGCGCAGGCCCACCCCTTGGCTCTTCTCGGGATGGAACTGGGTGGCGTGCAGGTTGCCGCGCGAGATCGCGCTGAGGAAACGGGTGCTGCCGTAGCAGGTGACCGCGCCGGCACGTTCCGGCGCCGTCTCGTCGACCGACGGGTCGGTCCCGTCGAAGGCGACCAGGTACGAGTGCGCGAAGTAGGCGTAGGCGCCGTCGGGCACACCTTCGAGCAGCGGCGCGTCGCCGACGGGATGGAGGCTGTTCCAACCCATGTGGGGAACGCTCACGTCGCCGGCGGGGAAGCGCACCACGTGACCGGGTAGGACGCCCAAGCCCGGCACCCCGGGCGCCTCCTCGGAGCCGTCGACGAGCAGTTGGAGCCCGACGCAGATGCCGAGGAACGGCCGGTCCGCGGCCAGGTGCGCGCGCACGACGGCCTCGAAACCGCTGGACCGGAACGCCCCCATCACCTGGCCGAAGTGGCCTTGGCCGGGCAGCACCAGCGCGTCGGCGTCCGCGGCTTGGACGGGATCGTCGGTTCGCAGGACCTGGACGCCTGCCGCTGCCAGCGCTTTGGCGACGCTCGGCAGGTTGCCGGCGCCGTAGTCGATCAGGACGGTGCGCATCCGCTCAGAGCGCCCCCTTCGTCGAGGGCACACCGTCGCCGGTGATCCGCGTGGCGACGTACAGGGCGCGCGCGAAGGCCTTGACGACCGCCTCGCAGCCGTGGTGCGGATCGCCGGTCGCGAGCCAGCGCACGTGGACCGTGGCGCGTGCGTGGTTGGCGAACCCCCGCAGCCACTCGCGCAGGTGATAGGTCGTGAAACCGGAGACGTCGCCCGGCACGGCGGCCGGGTCGAAGGCGAGGAACGGCCGGCCACACAGGTCGACGACCACGTGCACGAGCGTCTCGTCCATCGGCACGAAGGCGTCGCCGTAGCGTTCGATGCCCTGCGCGTCGCCGACCGCCTCGCGCCAGGCTTGGCCCAGGGTGATCCCGAGGTCCTCGGCCAGGTGGTGCACGTCGATGTGCAGGTCGCCCGTGGCGGCGACGTCGAGGCCGAGGCGCCCGTGCCGCAC
Organism: uncultured Trueperaceae bacterium; assembly: GCA_963839375.1. Lineage (GTDB taxonomy): Bacteria > Deinococcota > Deinococci > Deinococcales > Trueperaceae > JAABTL01. The sequence goes on from CAWIUY010000012.1 coordinate 112,498, forward strand.
GACCTGCGCGAGCAGGTGGTCGAGGAACCCGTGACCGGTCGTGGGCGTCCCCTGCGGTCCGGCGTCGAGGTCGAGCGTGACCCGCACGTCCGTCTCGGAGGTGACACGGTGGACGCTGGCGCGACGCTCAGCCACGGACGGGCTCCGCCGCGACGGCGTCCAGCGCGGTCAGGAAGGCGTCGATCTCCGCGGGCAGGCCGACGCTCACGCGCAGACAGCCGCTCAGACCGGGGAGATGGTCCTGACGCCGGACCAGCACCCCGCGGGCACGCAAGCCCGCGTGGACCGCGGCCGCGTCGGCGACACGGAACAACACGAAGTTGGTGACGCTCGGGAAGGTCTCGACGAAGGGCCGCGCCCGCAGCGCGGCCAGCAGGCGTTCGCGCTGAGCCACCAGACGCGTCACCCGCTGCGCCACGAACTCGGGCGCCGCGAGCACCGTCTGGGCGACGGCGACCTGCAGCGCCGACACCGAGAAGGGCAAGATCACCTTGCGCAGCGACTCGGCGACCTCGGGTGCGGCCAGGGCGTAGCCCAGGCGTGCGCCCGCCAGGCCGTAGGCCTTGGACAAGGTCCGCAGGCGCACGAGGTGGGGGTGGCGGCGCGCGAGCCGGCCATGGTCGGTGCCTGCGAACTCGCCGTAGGCTTCGTCGACCACGAGGAGCCAACGGTCGCCTGCCGCGAGCGCCAGGCGCTCGAGGTCGGCGGGGTCGACGGCGTTACCGGTGGGCGCCATGGGTGCGGCGATGAACGCGACACCGTCGTCGTGCGCCAGGACCGACGCCAGCTCGGCGGTCGGCAGGGCGAAGTCGCGACCGAGGGGGACCTCGATCAGATCGGCGCCCATGAGCCGCGCCTGGAGCCCGTAAACGGAGAACGACGGCGTGACCGTCACGACCCGGCGTCCGAGCCCGGCGGCGATGGTGAGGGCTTGGATGAGCACGTTCGAGCCGCCCGCAACGACGACACCGGTCGCCGGCCAGCCGTGGCGCGCGCCCAACCGCTCGGCCAGGCCCTCGGGATGCAGCTCGGGGTAGCGGTGCCAGTCCGTCTGCGCCAAGCGCTCCAAGGCGGCCGCTTTCAGCGCGTCCGGCAGGTCTTCGGGGTTCTCGTTCTGATCGAGCTTGATGGCCGCCTCGTGCGCTTCGAAGCGGTACGGCGGCAGGGCGCTCACCTCGGGCCGGAGGCTCATGACCGACACCCTAGCGCGCCCCCGGGCGCTCGCCGTGCGCGCTGCGCCACGTCGCTCACCGGGCCACGCGATCGCGCGCGTCCTGGATCGTCTCGGCGGCGCTGGCCTCGAGCGTCGGATCGAGCTCGAGCGCCCGGTCGAACGAGGCGACCGCCTGCTCGAAGCTGCCTGAGCCGTAGTACGCCAGTCCCAGGTTCAGGTGCGCTCGCGGGTTGTCGGGGTTGGCGTCCACGGCCGCCCGCAGGGCCTCGAGCGCCCGGTCCAGGCGACCGACCTGCAACTGGGCGTAACCCAGGTTGTTGAGCACCACGTCGTTGTCGGCGAGGTCGGTGCGCGCGGCCTCGTACGCCGCGATGGCGCCGCGCGGGTCGCCGGCCCGCTGACGGGCGTAGCCCTCGTAGAACGCCAGGAGGCCCGCGTCGCCGAACGTGCGTGCGCGCGCGAAGGCCTCGGCCGCACGCGCGTACTCGGCCGTCTCGAGCGCCCCGAGACCCTGCTCGAAGGCGGTCGCGGCCTCGCCCTCGAGCGCCAGCGAGGCGCCGCCGGCGAGCCGACCCTGTTCGTCGAGGAGCGCCAGCGCCCGCGCCGCCAAGGCGGCGTTGGGGGCTTCGTCCACGACCGCCTGCAACGTGGCCCGCGCCTCGTCGAGGCGGCCGACGCGGCCCAAAGCGATGCCGTACAGCGTGCGCCGTGGCACGTCGGTCGCGCCGGCGGTGATGGCGGGTTCGAGCGTCGCGAGCGCTGAGCGCGCGCGGCCGGCTGCCAGGTCGACCTCGGCCGACCGCAGGTCGGCGTCGGGATCGAGATCGGCCACGGTGGCGAGCAGGGCCTGCGCCTCATCGCCCTGACCACGGGCGGCCAGGACGGTGGCCAGCGCCGTCACGTCTTGGAGCGACCGGGGATCGGCCTCGACGATCTGACGCAAGACCGCTTCGGCCGCGGCGTCGTCGCCCGCGCGACGGAGCAGGTCGGCCTCGAGACGTCGCAGGTCGACCGCGTCGGGGAAGCGCTCGGCCCCTTCGCGGACGAACGTGAGCGCGTCCTGGAGCATGGTGTCCGGCAAACGCCCGGCGGTGGTGTAGGCGGTGGGGGTGGCCCCCAGCGGTCGCGCGGCCGCAGCCCGGAGGAGGTCGAGCGCGCCGCGGGGGTCGCCGGCGGCGACGGTCGCGTCGACCAAGGCCGCCAACACGCTGGGCGAATCCGGCAGCCGCTCCGAGGCGCGCCGCAGCGCCTGCACCGCGCCGGCCCGCGTCGACTGCAGCCCGGCCAGACCGACCTGGGCCTCGACCAACCGCGGCGACGCGTCGACGGCGCGCGCCAGCAACTGGGCCCGCGCCGCCGCGTCGTCGGTCGTCTGCGCGAGGCCCACGAGCGCGACCGCGTGCGCCGGGTTGCGCGCCAGCGCCGCCTCGAACGCCGTCCGCGCGCCTTCACGGTCGCCGGCGATGAGGCGCACGACCCCCTCGGTGGCGTGATGCTCGGCCGACGGCAGGGTCGACGCGGCCGCCGCGGCGGCGGTGGTCGCGCGCTCCACCTGACCGGTCAGGGCGGCGGTCCGTGCCAGTTCGCTGCGGACCCAAGCGGAACCTTCGTCGAGCGCCACCGCGGCGTCGAGCTGGTCGAGGCGGACACCGGGCAAACGGGCGGCGGCCGTGCCGACGGGGACCAGGCTCGGCAAGGACGGCGCGTCACCCAGGACGGTGCGCACCGCGGCGACGTCGGCCGCTGAGGGGTCGAGCCCCGCCGCCGAGATCACCTGGTCGGCGGCCGCGCGCCACAGCCCCGGCAGGTCGTTCACCCGACCCTCGACCCGTGACGTGTGCTCCTCACCGTCCACCACGACGACGAGTTCGAGCGCGACCGCGTCGCTGCCGATGACCCGGCCCAGGACGAGCGCGTCGGCGTCGAAGGCGTCGACGAGGACGCTCAGCGCGTCTTCGGTACCGCTGGTCAACAAACGCTGGAGCGCGACGCCGGCGTCACCGACAGGGGGGACGTAGAGCCCGTCGATCTCGTTCAGGGCACGTTGCAGCGCGGCCGGGAAGGCGAGACCGAAGGCCTCGACCGAATCGCTCGTCTCGAAGGGGAAGAAGACGACGCGCTGCGGAGCGCTCTGGGCCGACGCGGCGGTGGCCAGGGCGAGGGCGGCCGCGACGAAGGCGGCGAGGACGAGGCGGACGGGAGATCGTTGCATCGCAGGAGTGTACCGCGGTCGGGTGAGAACGATCCGAAGCGTCCTGCACGTGGACGGCGCCTCAGCGGCGCAGCGCGAAACCGGCCGGCAGCAAGGCGTCCACCGTCGTGCGCCACGCACCGTAGGGGCTCACGACGAACACCGGTGCTGCCGCCCCGAACTCGGCCAGCACCTGCCGGCAGGCGCCGCACGGCGTGGCGGGCGGGTCCGCGTCGGCGAACACCACGATCTCCTCGAGCGCTCGTCCGCCCGCGGTCGCCAAAGCCTGCACCGCCGACTGCTCGGCACAGCGGGCCAGGCCGTACGAGGCGTTCTCGACGTTGGCGCCGACGTGAACGCGACCATCGCTGGCGCGCAAGGCGGCCCCCACCCGGAAGCCGGAGTACGGGGCGTAGGCGTTCGCGAACGCCTCGCGGGCAGCCGTCAGCAGGTCGGCGGGAACGTCGTCGATGGGGATCTCGACCAACGGGTTCACGGCCTCAGCCTAGCAGCGTGGCCGCGAACCACGACCACAGCGGCGGACCGAAGACCGCCAGGCCCACCGCGACGGCCCCCACGGCAGCGACGAGCACGGCGGCCGCCGCCGCGTCTTTGGCGGTGGCGGCGAGCGGGTGGGCGGCGGGCGCCGCCAGGTCCACGGCGGCCTCGATCGCCGTGTTCAGGAGCTCGGCGACGAGCACCACGGCGCTGGCGAGCACGACCACGGCCACCCCCGTGCGCAGGGCCAGCGCCGCGCCGATGGCGAGCGCGGCGACCCCGACCTCGATCCGCAGCGGCGGTTGGGTGCGCCAGGCGTACGCCCACCCGGTGCGCGCGAACCCGACCGCACGCACGAAACGACGCGGACCGTAGGCGCTCACGGCCGCGCGGCTTCGGCGTCGAGCTCGCGCGCCAGGTCGGCCGCCTGCGCCTGGACCGCTCGGAACGGCGCCCATGCGGCCTCGTCCTGGTGATCGAAGCCCAACAGGTGCAGGAAACCGTGGGCGGTCAGCTCGGCCACCTCGTGCCACGGGTCGACGCCCCGTTCGCGGGCCTGACGGCGGGCCGTGTCGAGGCTGACGAAGACGTCGCCCAACTGCGGCAGACGCGGGAAGCCGAGGTCGCTGGGCTCGTGCAGGGGGTAGCTCAGCACGTCGGTGGGCCCCGCCACCGCGCGGTCGCGGGCGTTGCGGGTGGCGATGGTGGCGTCGTCGACCAGCACGACGGTCATCTCGCGCTCGGCCGCGTCCCACGACGGCGCCAGCCGTCGCAGCAGCTCCGCCAGACGTCTACGCCGCCGGAAGCGGCCGGTCTCGTCCAGGATCTCGACCCGCACGGCGCAGACCTCGGATCTCCTCGGCGCTCGGGTACACGATGCGCCGATGCAAGATGGCGGTGAGCATGCGCTCGAAGGTCGCGGCGATCACCTCGAGGTCATGCAGGTTGAGGGGGCTCTGGGAGAGTTGGTCGTCCTGGAGGCGCTGCTCGATGAGCCGGTCGATGAGGGCGCGGATGCTGCCCTGCGTCGGTTCCGTGAGCGTGCGCGAGGCCGACTCGACCGCGTCGGCGAGCAGCAGCACCGCGGTCTCCTTCGAACGGGGCCGCGGTCCAGGGTAACGGAAGTTGAGCTCGCTGATCGAGTCGGAGTCCTCGAGCGCCCGCTTGTAGAAGTAGGCCAGCACCGTGGTGCCGTGGTGCTCGAGCACGAACGGCTCGAGCTCGCGCGGCAGCCGGTACTCGCGCAGCAGCTCGAGACCGTCGCGCACGTGGCTGGTGATGATCAGGTACGACAGGTGGGGGCTGACCCGATCGTGCGGGTTGTCGCCGCTGAACTGGTTCTCCACGAAGAACTGGGGCCGGCGCATCTTGCCGACGTCGTGGTAGAGCGCACCGACGCGCGCCAACAGGGCGTCGCCGCCGATCGCCTGGACCGCCTGCTCGACCATGTTCGAGATGATGAGCGAGTGCTGGTAGCTGCCCGGCGCCTCCACCAGCAGACGTTGCAGCAGCGGATGGCTGGGCGAGGACAGCTCCAGCAGGCGGAAACCGGTGAGGAAACCGACGGCCACCTCGAACACGGGCAGCAGCGCCAACGCCAGCACCCCGGCCAGGACGCCGGCGGCGAGGTATGCGCCGAAGGCCGTGGCCGCCGCCCAGGGCGACAAACCGCCGCCCAGCAAGACCCAGGCGACGAGCGTCACCCCAGCCGCGGCGCCGCCGAGGGCGCCGGCGAGCAGCACGCCCGGGCGGCTCTGCACGTCGCGCACGCTGCGGACCGCGACGACGCCCCCCACGAGCGTCGCCAACAGCGTCAGCAGCGGCGTGGACGGCACGAGGAGCGCGGTCACCACGGCGACCCAGACGGCCCACAGCAGTCCGGCGGTCTCCGAGACCAGCACGGCGACCACGAGTGGGACGAGCACCACGAGCACGAAGCTGGGCGAGAACTCGATCGCCAGCCGTTGGACCAGGAGCGCCACGAGGGTCAGACCGACCAACGCGCCCACCTGGTAGGGCCGGTAAGCCTGACCCAGCCGCTCGCGCAGGTCGGCCAAGGGGAGCGCCGCGATGGTGGCCATGAGCAGCACCCCCAGCACCACCCACGCGGTCCGTCCGAACGCCGCGAAGCGCGGTGAGTACAGGCCGGCGGCTTCGAGCGTGTCCAACACCTCGGCGCTGAGCGGTTCGCCCGCCGCGACGATCACCTGGCCCGCCTCCAGCCGCCGCAGCACCGAGGGCACCGCGCCGGCCGCCGCCGCCCGGGCGGCCTCGGTGAGGACCGGATCGACGCGCGCGGTCGCGATGAGGCGCCGGTCGAGCACGGCGCGGACCTCCGAACGCCGGTCCGGGGGCGCCGCCGCCACCGCCGCCTCCACGATCTCGGCGATCTCGGCGAAACGGACACCGCCGCTGGCGTCGTAGGCCTCCAACACCACGTCGAGCGCGGCGTCGGGCAAGCCTGATCCGACGATGCTGCTCAGCAGCAGACCCTGCAAGGTCGCGTCCGCGGTGACGAGTTCCGGCACCTGCGCCCGCGCCGCCTGTTTGCGCGCCTCGGTGGCCAGCCGGTCGACGACCTGCACGTCGACGGGCGCCACGAAGGTCTGGGGGCTGGGCTCGCCGGGGCTCATCGCGCGTCGGGCGGGGTCGTCGTACACCGAGTAGAACAGCGCCGCCAGCGTCAGGGCCACCACCGCGGCGAGCATCCAGCGTCCGTCACCGCCCTGCGCGCGATCCGCCGCGTGGGGCGGCGGCCGATCAGCCATGTTGCTCGTAGGCACGGATGATGCTGGCCACCAGCGGGTGACGGACGACGTCCGCCTCGCTGAACGAGACGAAGCCGATCCCGTCGATCCCCGCCAGGATGCGCTCGGCCACGCTCAGGCCCGACGGCACGCTGCCCGGCAGGTCGACCTGGGTTCGGTCGCCGGTGACGACCACGGTGCTGTTGAACCCCATCCGGGTGAGGAACATCTTCATCTGCTCGCCGGTCGTGTTCTGGGCCTCGTCGAGGATGATGAAGGCGTCGTTGAGGGTGCGGCCGCGCATGAAGGCGAGCGGGGCGACCTCGATGGCGCCCTGTTCGAGCAAGGCGTCGACCTTGTCCGGCGGCATCATGTCGTACAGCGCGTCGTAGAGCGGTCGCAGGTAGGGGTCGATCTTGGCCTGGAGGTCACCGGGCAGGAAGCCGAGCTTCTCGCCGGCCTCGACCGCGGGTCGGGTGAGGATCAGCCGCTTCACCCGCTTGGTCGTGAGCGCCTGGACCGCCATGGCCACCGCCAGGTACGTCTTGCCGGTGCCGGCCGGGCCGATCGCGAAGGTGATCGGGTGCTTGTGCATCGCCTCGACGTAGCGTCGTTGACCCGCCGTCTTGGGCTTGGCCCGGCCGGGGAGCGTCGGCCCGGGCACGTCGGTTCCGGGCGCCGTCGGTGCCTCCCCGTTGCCGACCTCGGGCGCCGCGAGCCCGGCCAGTTCGCCGTGCTCGAGCTCGGTGGTCGACAGGAGGCCACCGGCCCGGATCGTGGCCAACAGCGCCAGGAAGGTGCGCTCGGCCTCGGCGACCGCCTCGGGCGGACCGAGCAAACGCACCTCGTCGCCACGTGCGACCACCCGGGCCACGAGCCGACGGCGCAACACGCGCAGGTGGGCGTCGTTCTGGCCGAACAGGGCGAGGGCTTCGGCGGGGTTGCGGAGCTTCAGCGTGACCGACGCGTCGATGTCGTCCCTCCGAGGGGTTCCCGGGAACGCGGTTCGCCGAGGACCTGGTGCCACACGACGCCCTGCATGAGCGCACGTGGATCGGTCTTCAACCAAGCGCGGCCACGCTCACGGCCGACCACCGCCGTCGTTCCACGTTCGACCTCGAGCGCCGGCGCGTCCGCCAGGCGCAGTCGGGACGCCTCGCGTCGCTCGCGACCGAGCGAGGCGGCCGCCGTGGCGTCGAGCGGGGTGGACAGCAAGCCGTCGTCGCGATCCGTCGAGGACATGAGACCGGTGCGGCGCGGTGTGCGACCTGCGACGGTCGTGGCCGGGCCCAAGGTCGGGGTCGTCGGCCGCGCGGCGGGCGGAGCGGGCGCCTGCATGGCCTGCTGGACCCGCGCACGCGCCTCGGCCAGACGCCGCTCGAGCTCCGCGTCCGGGTCTTGGCGACTGCTCGTCGAGGCCGGACCGACCACCGTCCGGCCGCCCCCTGCGTCCGGCACGGTGGGGACCGTGGGCCGGCCGCTGCCGGGCGCCGGTGCAGCCGGACCCTGGCCGCTGCGGCGCGAGCGGGCCACGCGGCTCAGGGCCGGCAGCACGATGAACGCCACGAACAACAGCAGGGCCAGCAGATCGTCGAAGCTCAAGCGTCCCTCACTTCCGCTCGTCACCTTCCGTCGAGCGGGCGATGTTGGCCCGCATCGAGGTGTCGGACTCGATGTTACGCAGGTTGTAGTAATCCATCACGCCGATATGACCCTCGCGGAACGCACCCGCGATGGCCAAAGGCACCTCGGCCTCGGCCTCGACGACCTTGGCCCGCATCTCCTCGACCCGCGCCCGGTTCTCCTGCTCGACGGCGACGGCCATGGCGCGGCGCTCCTCGGCCTTGGCCTGGGCCACGCGCTTGTCGGCCTCGGCCTGGTCGGTCTGCAGCTCGGCCCCGATGTTGCGTCCCACGTTCACGTCGGCGATGTCGATCGACAGGATCTCGAACGCCGTGCCGGCATCGAGACCCTTGGCGAGCACCGTCTTGGAGATCAGGTCGGGGTTCTCGAGCACCTTCTTGTGCGTGTCCGTGGAGCCGATCGACGACACGATGCCCTCGCCGACACGCGCGATGATGGTCTCCTCGCCGGCCCCACCGACCAACCGCTCGAGGTTGGCGCGCACGGTGACGCGCGCGGTCGAGATGAGCTCGATGCCGTCCTTGGCCACCGCCGACACGTTGGGCGTCTGGATGACGCGCGGGTTCACCGACACCTTGACGGCGTCGAGCACGTCACGGCCGGCCAAGTCGATGGCGGCCGCCCGGTCGAAGGGCAGGCTGATCCGCGCCTTGTCGGCCGCGATCAGCGCGTTGACGACCCGGTCGACGTTCCCGCCGGCCAGGTAGTGCGCCTCGAGCTGGTCCTGGGTGACGTCGATACCGGCCTTGTCCGCTTTGATGAGCGGCAGGATGATGCGGTTGGGCGGGACGCGCCGCAAGCGCATGGCCACCAGGCTGCTGAGGCTGACCTTGACGCCCGCTGCGATCGCCGAGACCCACAACCCCACGGGGATGACGGTGAACAAGATGAGGAAGAAGAGGATGATGGCGCCGGCGAAGAACAGCAGGGTGATGTCCACGTAAGTCTCCTAAGCGGGGATGGTCAAGCGGGTTCGACCGGGGCCGGGTCGAGCGGTGACACGGGTTCCAGAGCTCGCACGGTCACGCGGTTGCCTTCGACCCGCAGGACCTCGATGGCCGTTCCCGCCGGCACGTAATCGCCCAAGGTCACGACGTCGACGCGGTCGTCGCCGAAGCGTCCCAGACCGGCCGGGCGCAAGTTGGTGAGGGCGAGGCCACGGACGCCGACCAGGTCGGCGCGCTCGTCGACGGTGCCGGGAACGACCGGCAACGCGTCGATGCTGCGTCCGATCCGCGTCGCCAGCCGGAAGCGCGACGCGGCTCGGCTGAACGGGAAGATCCACAGGAGGCTCGCCAACAGCAGGCCCGCGAAGATCGTGCTCGCTCCGAGGACCGTCAACCAGCTCTCCTGGAACACGCGGAACAAGGCGAACGCCAGGACGCCGAAACCGAGGATGCCGGCCACCCCGAATCCGGGCAACACCAGCGCCTCGATGGCCAACAGCACCACGCCCAGCAGGATCAACGCGAGGTCGAGCGGCCCCGCGGGCGTCGCCACCACGGCCGTCAGGCCGAGCAACGCCAGCGCCAGGATGCCGATGCCGCCGGGGATGCCGAACCCCGGGCTGAAGAACTCGAGCACCAGACCGCCCACGCCCAACACCAGGAGGAGGGCGACGACGATCGGGTTGGCGAGCCAGGTGCCGACGCGTTCGGTGATGTTGGGCTCGAGCCGTTCGACGCGCGCACCGCCGTACCCGAACCGCTCGAGGGCCTCGGGCAGGGTGCTCACTTCGATGTCGGCGATCCCGTACTGGACCGCCTCGGCGGCCGTCAGGGTGACCAGTTCCTCGTTCGTGGCCAGTCCGGGCACCTCGATGCGGGCGTCGACCATCGCCTCGGCGATGAGCGGATCGCGTCCGCGCGCCTCGGCCACCGACCGGAACTCGCCCCGCAAGGCCGAGTTGAACTTCTCGTCGACGGGGGAGATGCCCGTAGGGGTGGCGACGATCGGGGTCGCGGCGCCGATCGAGGAACCCGGCAACATGGCCACTTGCTCGGCCGCCATGGCGATGAGGGCCCCGGCCGAGAAGGCGTTGCGGACGACGGCCAGCGTCGGCACCTCGACCCGGTCGAGGATGTCGGCCACGATGCGCTGCATGGCGGCCACCTGGCCGCCGGGCGTGTCGAGGTAGATCACGAGCGCCAAGGGCCGCTCGCGGTTCGCGCGCTCGATGCGGTCGCGCACGAACGCGGCCGTGGCCGGGGAGATCTCGGTCTCGATCGGCAAGATCCAGACGGCGTCGGTGGCGGTGGCGCTCTGCGCCATCGCCGGGCTGGCGGGCCACGGACCGACCGCCACCCAAGCGAGGATCGCGAGCACCGACGCCAGCCGCAGCCGCGCGGCCCGCGGCACTCGCACGAAGGGCCGGTAGACCCGACCGCCTGCGTTGGAGACGGGTTTCACGGGATGAGGGTACCACGCCACCGGGCCGTCTCCGTAGGGTGGCACCACGTTCGGGTGGGCGGCGGCGTGCGACGCCTTGGCAGCCGCGGACGCGCGTGGTAGAGTCGTCGACCGTCGGCGAGGACCGGCAGGGCGGCACGGGCGTATAGCTCAGTCGGTAGAGCGGCGGTCTCCAAAACCGTAGGTCGAGGGTTCGAGTCCTTCTGCGCCCGCCACACGGTCCTGTCCGATCCCATCCGACGCGGCTCCCGCAAGCACGGGGAGCCGCGTCGCCATGGGACTTCGGCGGGACCCCGCACCCCAGCGGGACCCGCGTCGCCGGCGACGACGACCCGTGGACCGCCGTGCGGTACGATCCCTAGAGAGCCACTCGGGATTCTCTTGGAGGCCCCCATGTCGACCCCCACCAGCGCCGCGACCGCGATCCCGGCCCGCAGCGTGACCGATACGAACGAACGCATCACGTTCAGCGCCGCCGGCGCGAGCAAAGCGACCGAGCTCCTCTCGGCCCAGCCCGAAGGCGCCGCCGTGCGCGTGTACGTGAAGTCGGGCGGCTGCTCGGGCTACAGCTACGGTATGGCCATCGACGACAAGCGCCTCGACGGCGACCGCGTGTTCGAGGACGGCGGCGCCTTGGTGGTCGTCGACGCCAAGAGCTGGTCGTTGCTCCGCGGCAGCGAGATCGACTACGTCGAGAACATGATGGGCGGCGGCTTCCAGGTGACGAACCCGAACGCGACGAGCGCCTGCGGGTGTGGGAGCAGCTTCCGCACCGACGGCCGAGCGGCCCCGGACGGCGAGGGGCAGGTCAGCTGCTCGTCCTGAGGCCCTCGCGCCCACGAGGGCGCGGTCTCGACGGCACCGACATCTCCACGAGACACGCCGTCCCCCGGATCCGGGGGACGGCGTGTCTCGTGGTCGGTCTGACGCCGCTGCGCCGGCGTCAACGGGCGGGGAAGACGTGCTTGAGGACCGGCTTGCGCGCCGCCGCGACCTCGTCGAGCCGCCGCACGGGCGTGTCGAGCGGCGCCTGGGCCAAGTAGTCGGGATCGGCGGCGGCCCGTTCGAGCACCTCGCCCAGCACCGCCGCGTAGGCGTCGAGCGTCTCGAGCGACTCGGTCTCGGTCGGCTCGACCATCATGGCCTCGCGGACGACGAGCGGGAAGTACACCGTCATCGGGTGCACCCCGTAATCGAGCAGCGCCTTGGCGACGTCCAGCGTTCGGACGCCAGCCGGGGGGCGCGCGACGAACTCGTGCATGTTGATCCGGTCGAAGGCGATCTCGAAACCGGCCTCGCGCATCCGCACACGTAGGTAGTTGGCGTTCAGCACCGCCATGCTGCTCACGCGCCGGAGGCCCTCCGCGCCCAGCGTGCGCAGGTACGCGTAGGCACGCACCAGGTTGCCCACGTTGCCGTAGAAGCTGCGCATGCGGCCGATCGAGGCCGGCCGGTCGTCGTCGAGCACGAAGCGATCGCCGTCGCGCACGACGAGCGGCACGGGCAGGTACGGGACCAGGTGCGCTTGGACACCCACCGGGCCGGTCCCCGGACCGCCGCCACCGTGGGGCGTCGTCATCGTCTTGTGCAGGTTCAGGTGCACGACGTCGAAGCCCATGTCACCCGGGCGCGCGCGGCCCACGATCGCGTTGAGGTTGGCGCCGTCGTAGTACAGCTGTGCGCCGACCGCGTGGGCGGCCTCGGCGATCTCCAGGATGCGGGTCTCGAAGATGCCCAACGTGTTCGGGTTCGTGAGCATGACCGCGGCGGTGTCGGGGCCGAGCGCGGCGCGGAAAGCGGTCAGGTCGACCTCGCCGTTCGGACCCGTGGGGACCTCGACCACGTCGTAGCCCGCCATGGACGCGGTGGCCGGGTTGGTCCCGTGCGCGCCGTCGGGGCAGAGCACCACGCGGCGCCGCTCCCCCTCGCCGTTGGCGTCGTGGAAGGCGCGGATCATCAGCATGCCGGTGAGCTCACCGTGCGCGCCAGCGGCCGGCTGCAGGCTCACCGCCGCCATCCCGGTGACCTCGCACAGGTCCACTTGCAGCCGGTGCAACAGCTCGAGGATGCCTTGCGCGTGGTCGGGGTCCTGGTACGGGTGGAGGTCGAGGAAACGTTCGGCGGCGTCCTCGTGGACCTTCGGGTTGTACTTCATCGTGCAGCTACCGAGCGGGTAGACGTTGCCGTCGATCGAGAACTGGCGGTGGGCGAGCTGCGTGTAGTGGCGGACCAGGTCGAGCTCGGCCACCTCGGGTAGGCGCGGCGCCTCCGTGCGCAGGTGCTCCTCGCCCAACAACGACGCCATGCTCTCGCCCTCGGTCACGGGGGGTCGCGCAGCGCGACGGCCGGGGCGGCCGCGCTCGAAGATGAGCGGGAAGTGCTCGCTGCGGAAGCGATCGGCGACGTTCACGAGACCAGCTCCTGAGGGCGCTCGGAGAGCTCGCCGATCGCCTCGAAGGCGGCCACGAGGGCGGCCACGTCGGCGTCGGTGGTGAGCTCGGTGGCGCTGAGGGTGACGGCGTGCCCGAGGGCGTACTCGTCGCCCAGCGGCACGCCCGCCCGCAGCCCGCGCTCGGCCAAACGCCGCCGCACGGTCGCTCCCGGCGCCTCGGTGCGGACGACGAACTCGTTGAAGAACGGCGCCGCCCGCTCGACGCGCGCGCCGGCGGCGGCGAGGGCCCCGGCCACCTGATGCGCCCGGCGCACGCTGCCCTCGGCCATGTCGCGCAGACCCTGCGGACCGACGGCGGCCAGGTTGACGGTCGCCAACAGGGCCGCCAGCTGGTGGTTCGAGCAGATGTTCGACTTCGCCTTGCTGCGCCGGATGTGCTGCTCGCGCGCCTGCAGCGTCAGCACGAAGGCACGCCGACCGTCGACGTCGGTGGTCTGGCCCACGAGTCGACCCGGCAGCTGCCGCAAGAGCGGCTCGGTCACGACCATGAAGCCGAAGGCCGGTCCGCCGAACTGCATGGGTACGCCGAGGACCTGACCATCGCCCACGGCGACGTCGGCGCCGTAGCTGCCCGGCTCACGCACCACCGCCAGCGCGAGGGGGTCGACGGCGGCGACGAAGAGGGCGCCGCCCGCATGGGCGGCCTCCGCCAGCGCCGGCATGGCCTCGAGGTACCCCAGGTGGTTGGGGTTCTGCACGATGAGCGCGGCCACGTGCGCACCGACCTCGGGCACGGGCGTCGTGAGGTCGTCGCTCAAGTCGACGGTCTCGATGCCGATGCCGAGCGGCCACAGGTACGTGCGCAGCACCTCGCGTGTCTCGGGGTGCACGCCACGCGAGACCGCGATGGTCTCCCGCTTCGTGTGGCGGACGGCCAGCAGCGCCGCCTCGGCGACCGCCGAAGCGCCGTCGTACATCGACGCGTTCGAGATCGGCAGCCCGGTCAGCTCGCTCATCATCGTCTGGAACTCGAACGTGCTCTGCAGCACGCCCTGCGCGACCTCGGGTTGGTAGGGCGTGTAGGCGGTGACGAACTCGCTCTGGAGCGCCAGTCGGGGCGTGACCGCCGGGATGAAGTGGGGTCGGACGCCGCCGCCCAGGAACGTCGGCACCTTCTGTTGGTCGCGGGCCGCCAGCGCGTCGAGGTGCGCCAACAGCGTGACCTCGTCCATGGGCGCCGGCAGGTCGATGTCGGGATCCAGGAGCGCGGCGGGCACGTCGCGGAACAGGTCGTCGATCTCGGCGACCCCGATCGCGTCGAGCGCGCGTCGCACGTCTTCGTCGGTGTGTGGGACGTAGGGCACGCTCAGCCCTCCTCGGCCACCGCGCGGTACCCGTCCGCATCGAGCAGGTCGTCCCAGGCGGCGAGGTCGGCGACCCGCAGGCGGAACAACCACCCCTCACCGTACGCGTCGGTGTTGATCGCCTCGGGGGCGTCGACGAGCGCGTCGTTCACGGCGACCACCTCGCCGGCCACGGGGGCGTAGATGTCGGACGCGGTCTTGACGGACTCCACGACCGCGGCAGGGTCGCCCGACGCCAGCCGTTTGCCGACCTCGGGCAGTTCCACGAAGACGACGTCGCCGAGCTGGTCCTGGGCGAAATCACTGATGCCCACGGTGACCAGTCCGTCGGCGTCGGGGGAGGTGGCCCATTCGTGCGACCGGGTGAAACGCAGCGTGTCGGGGATGTCCATCGAGGTCTCCTCGTGTTCAGCGTACAGGGCGTCAAGGGGTGTGAAAGGGCGGCGCGGTGACGGTTCCGGGTGCGGGTTGCCCGCGAACCTCGACCGCCAGGCGCGCGCCCTCGACGGCTTGGTCGGCATCGACCCAGGCGAACGCGATGCTGCGACGCGTCAGGGGCGACAGCGTCCCCGAGGTGACCCGGCCGATCGGCTCGCCCGTCTCGTTCAGGACCACGTAGCCTTCGCGCGGGATGGGGCGGCCGTCGAGCATGATGCCCACCAGCCGTCGCCCACACGACGACGCCCGCAACGCGTCGAGCCCGAACGCGGGCTTGTCCTTGACCACCCAGGCGAACGGCGTGCACAGCGGGTTGGTGTCCGGTCCGAACTCGTGTCCGTAGAGCGGGAAGCCGGCTTCGAGACGCAGCGTGTCGCGCGCCGCCAGCCCGCACGGGACCGCGCCGGCCTCGACCAGGACGGACCAGACGCTGGCCGCGTCGCCGGGCCGCACGAAGGCTTCGAACCCGTCCTCACCGGTGTAGCCCGTCCGGGCCAGCCGGATCGGCATGCCCGAGAGGGTCGTGTCGACGAGGCGGTTCTTCTTGAGCTCGGTCAGGTCGGCGGCCACCATGCGTCCCAGGCGGACCGCGGCGGTGGGCCCCTGGATCGCGATCAGGGCCGAGGCCTCGGACTCGTCGAGCACGGCGACCTCGAAAGGCGTCTCGCTGCCGGGTCCGCCCGCCGCTGCCAGCGTGCGGAGGTGGCCGAGGACCGCGTCGACGTTCGAGGCGTTGGCGACCACGAGGTAGTCGTCGTCCCCGTCGCGATAGACGTAGAGGTCGTCGATCAGACCGCCATGGTCGTTGGGCAGCAGGGTGTACTGGCCACGCCCCACCTTCAACCGAGCGGGGTCGTTGAGCGTCGCCCACGACAAGAAGGCGGTCGCGTCGGGGCCATGAACCCGCAGTCGGCCCATGTGGCTCACGTCGAACAGACCGGTGTCGTGGCGGACGGCCAGGTGCTCTTGCTGGATCCCGGTCGGGTACTGGATGGGCATGGACCAGCCGGCGAACTCGACCATCCTCGCGCCGAGGGCGACGTGTTCGTCGTGCAGCGGGGTGCGTTTCATGCACCGAGGCTACCACGTGCCGAGGGCGCGAGAATCCCGTCTGGGGCGAGTGTTCAGGCCTTCTGGGCCAGCTTCTCGAGCACCAGCTTGGAGACCGCCTTGAGCGACTCGACGACGCCCTTGAACTCCTGCGCCACCGCCTCGAACACGGGGACCTGGCCGCCCGGGTCGAGCACGGTGCGCAGCATGTCGAGCGGGAGGGCGTCGGGCAGGTCGCGCTTGTTGACCTGGATCACGTACGGGAGCTCGCCGAGCGACAGGTCGTACTCCGCGAGGTTCTCGCGCAGGTTGCGCAACGACTCGGCGTTGGCACGCAGCCGGTTGGGGGCCGAATCGGCCACGAACACGACGCCGTCGACGCCGCGCAGGATGAGGCGTCGGCTGGCGTTGTAGAAGACCTGACCGGGCACGGTGTAGAGGTGGAAGCGGGTCTTGAAGCCGTTGACCTTGCCGAGGTCGAGGGGCAAGAAATCGAAGAAGAGCGTGCGTTCGTCCTCGGTCTGCAGCGACACCATCTCGCCCTTGGCTTCGCCGGGGACGTGGGCGTGGATCTGCTTGAGGTTGGTCGTCTTGCCCGACAGCCCGGGACCGTAGTAGACGACCTTGAAGTTGATCTCGCGGGCGGCGAAGTTGATCGTGCTCATGTGGGGGTCCCGTCGTCGAAGAGGCCGTCGAGCAAAGCGCTGGCGTCGATGCTGAACGATCCGCCGAAGTCGAGCTCCGGCGGCGCTTCGCGCACGTCGGCGAGGACGTCGCGGATGCGCAGGACGGCGCGTTTCGTGAACAGCTTGACCTTGCCGAGCGGGGCGCCGTCGTCGAACACCGTCACCAACAGCGCCCGGTCGCCCAGGGCTTCGACGTACGTGCTCACGCCGTCGCCCTGCTGGACGGTCTCGCGGAACCCGTCCTCGCCGAAGAGCTGCGCGATCGCCACATTGGCCGAGTGGTTCGAGGCGATGAGCGTCGCGAGCGAATCGAGCGACGGTGGCTTGGGTGCCCAGGGCGCGCGCTGGTGCAAGAGGACGAAGCCCTGCCGGTCGACGACGAGGGCGTAGCGGGCGCGGCTCTGCGCCAATAGGTCGACCAGCACGCCGTCGACGCGCTCGGCCGCCTCACCGTACAGATCGAGCGCGGGCTCCAACATGCGGGCATGCTACTACCCTCGTTTCACGGCGCACGTGAAGCGACCGGCACCTGGCGTGCCGCCCGCAGCCGCGTGGTAGACCGGCGACGTGGAGATCCTGATCCGACCCAGCGCGGCCCACGTCGCCCGCCTCGTGGCCCGCATCGTCAGCGACCGCGTGCGGGCGCGGCCCGACCTCGTCCTCGGCTGCGCCACCGGGCGCACGATGGAGGCCGTGTACGCGCGGCTCGTCGAGACGCATCGCCGCGGCGACGTCGACCTGTCCCAGCTGCGCACCTTCAACCTCGACGAGTACGTCGGGCTCGAAGCGTCCGACCCGCGCTCGTACCACGCGTTCATGCGCGAGCGCTTGTTCGAGCCCGTCGGCCTTCCCGCCGAGCGGACGCGCCTACCGAACGGTGTCGCCCCGGACCTCGCGGCGGAAGCGCGCGACTACGAGCTCGCGATCGCGGCGGCGGGCGGCATCGACCTGCAGCTGCTGGGGCTGGGGGAGACGGGCCACATCGGCTTCAACGAACCGCTCTCGGCGCTGATGTCGCGCACGCGCGAGAAGGCGCTCACGCCCACCACGCGCGCCCAGAACGCGGAGATGTTCGGCGGCGACCCGGAGGCGGTCCCGAGGCGGGCGCTGACGATGGGGGTGGGTACCATCCTCGAGGCGCGCGAGGTGCTCCTGGTGGCGACCGGCGCCGGGAAGGCCGACATGCTGGCCCAAGCGACCGAGGGCCCGATCACGGCGCGGATCAGCGCCACGGCGCTGCAGCTCCATCCCCACTGCAAGGTGATCGTCGACGAGGCGGCCGCCGCGGCGCTCGAGGGGACCGCCTACTACCGCTTCCTCTACAGCGACGAACCCGAGTGGGCCGCGTACCGCGCCGACCCCGACCTGTAGCGGCGGGGCCACCGCGCCGCACGGTCGCTGCCGCGCCGTCGCGGCCGGGGCCGCCGAAGCCGGCCCAAGCCGGTCGCAGCGATCGAGCGGCGGCGGCGGCTGCTGCTGCTTGAGTTCCCGCGCCAGCCGTTGTATCTTCGGCTGCCCGGCGCCCGAGTGCCGGCGTGCGGCGATGTAGCTCAGCTGGTTAGAGCGCACGACTCATAATCGTGAGGTCGACGGTTCGAGCCCGTCCATCGCTACCAGAGACGTCCGCGTCAGGACGCGCGAAGGCCCCCGGCAACGGGGGCCTCGTCCGTGTCGGGACGTCCCTCAGCCGCGCCGGTGGTAGTCGCTGTTCAAGTAACCCTCGATGTAGAGCGTCTTCAGGAAGGCGCTCAGCGGCACCGCCAGGATGGCGCCCGCCAGCCCCCCGACCGCGAAGCCGGCGATCACCGAGACCATGACCGTCACCGGATGCAGCGACGTCGCCCGCGACAGCACCATGGGCGTGAGCACGTGGGTGTCGATCTGGTTCGCGACGACGAACACGAGCAGGACGAGGATCACCTGGAGCCAGCCGCCCGACAACGCGAAGAAGACCGCCGGGATCACCGGCACGATCGTGCCGATGAACGGCACGATGTTCAGGAGGCCGGCCAGGAACCCGATGACGCCCGCGAGCGGCAGCCCGACCAAGGTCAGGCCCACGAACACCATGAGGCCGACGGCCGCGGCGATGAGCAGTTGGCCGCGCACGTAGCCCCCGGTCGCGTCGTCAAGGGTGCCCGCCAGCGACCGGGCCATGGGTTGGTACGGCCGGGGCAAGGCCCGCAGGAGGGCGGCGTTGAGCCCGTGGTAGTCGTAGAGCACGTAGACGGTCAAGATCAGGACGAAGAACGCGTTGGCGGCGCGGGCCACGGTGCCGCTGACCGCGCCGTAGATGCGGCCGCCGATCTCCTCGATGCGAGGCGTGGTGGCCTCGCGCCACGAGCGCACCGGTCCCGAGATGATGTCGTACACGAAGCCCGGCAGCAGCCGCTCGAGCGTCGCCGGGAGGTCCTCGAACCACGCGGTCACGCCGCCGCTGAGCGCGATGCCCTCCTCGGACTCGTTCACCGCCTCGCGGATGGCGCCGAAGCTGATGGTCGTGACACCCCACGTCCCCACCACCAGCGTGACGGCCACGATCAGCACGCTGAGACCGCGGTTAAGGCCCCGGCGCTGGAGCCAATCGACGACCGGGTTGAAGAGGTAGGCGATCCCGAGGGCGACCAGGAACAGGGTGCCGGCGGGCTGGACCGCCACGAACAGGCGGAACAGGACGTACAGGACGGCCAGGCCCGTCGCCACCTTGACGTACGGGTTCGCCCATACGGTCCGGACGGCTTCGATCACGCGCGTCGCGCTTCACGTCGGGCTCGGAGGCGTGATCGTCGTGGGGACGTAGGTGCTCCTACGCCCGCGGGCGCGTCGCGTACGCCCGGACCTGCTCGACCACCGAGCCCGCGTTGCGGCCGACGTAGCGTGCCAACACGGGCGCGAGGGGGAGGGCCGTGCGACGGCTGGCGCCCAAGACGAGGCCGAGCAGCAGGGCGACACCGACCCCTTGCCAGGGCCTGGAGCGCATCATCAGGGCCGTTCGGTCGGTCCATCGCGGCCGCTGGTCGATGTCGGCGGCGATCGCCGCCAGCCGCGCTTTCGCGGCCTCGATCCGGGTCGTCACGTCCGCTTCAGTCGTCGACTCACCAGCCACGCCACACCTCCCAGCACGAACCACACGATCAACGCGGTGACGAGGGCCGCGCCCGCCAGCGTCATGCTCGCCTGCAGGGCGAGGAACAGCGCCCACAACACGAACCCGCTGGCGAACACGAGAACGGCTGGTCCGAGGACCGCCGCGACGGCGGCGAGGGCTCCGAAGGTCAGCAGCTTGCGGAGGCCGAGCTTGAGCCGCACGGCCTCCGCGTCGAGCAGTTCGACGAGCGCGACGAGGATCGCCACGAGGTGCTGAACCACGGTGCTAGTCGCCCCTGCGGCCCAGCAGCATCCCCAGCACCAAGCCGATCCCGAGCGCGATGGCGGTCGCCATCATCGGTTGCTCTTCCACCCGATGCTGCACGGTCGCCACGGCGTTCTCGCTACCGTGGACGGCCCGTTCCTTGATGTTGCCGGCGCGCTCGCGCGCGCTCTCGCCGGCGCTCTTCACCTTGTCGGTGATGGCTTCGGCCTCACCTTGGAGCTTGTGGAGCGCTTCGTCGGCCGCGGACTTGGCGCGGTCGGAGGCTTGCGAGGTCGCCCTGCTGGCGTCCTCGCGCAGCTTGCCGAGATCATCCTGCATCTTGTCGACGTCACGTTTCATCGTTTGGACCTCCTTCTCGAGTACCGGGTTCGCCCCGTGGATGCCTTCCGTCGGGCCAGCGCGATGGGCGTCAGCCGCGTGAACGATCGCCGTCTGAGACGCACGACCACGGAGGGTCCGAGGCGCACCGCTCTGGGCTGAAGCTAGCACGCACCCCCGCGTGGCCCCGGTACCGTTGCACGGAGGTGGCGCGTCGTCGACCACGCGTGCGCTCTGCAGGTCGCGCCGCGCCTGGCGCCGCTACCCTCAGGCATGCTCGAGTGGGTGCGCGAGAACGTCTCGGTTCTGACCGCGATCACGTCCTTGGGAACCCTCTTCATCTGGCTCGCGTACCTGCACCTGTTCTACCGGTCGCTGCGCGACCAGCGGCGACCCAAGCTGTTGGTCCACGAGGCAGGCGGCTTCGACCCGGGTGACCGCTGCATCATCGCCAACATGAGCCCGACCGCCGTCCACATCGCGGCGGTGCTCGTCGACGTCGATCGCGACGGCGAGAGCCTCACCTTCCAACCGAAGCCGCCGCACCCTGCGAAGGCGCCCGATGGCGATCCGCTGGGCCTCGCGCGGCAGGGTCCGCTGAACTCGGGCTCGTACCTCGACATCGGTACCTTCGACGCGCTCCTCACCGCCGCCGGCTTCGAGGACCGCGAGGGGTCGCCGGAGGCGCGCACGGTGATCACCGTGCGGGTGGTCGGCTTCATCGGTCCCGAGCTGTTCCCGGCGGCCGCCATGCGGCGCTTCGAGGTCATCGACGATCAGGC
The DNA here is from genome assembly GCA_963839375.1 of uncultured Trueperaceae bacterium. Lineage (GTDB taxonomy): Bacteria > Deinococcota > Deinococci > Deinococcales > Trueperaceae > JAABTL01. Next base: position 133,564 of record CAWIUY010000012.1, read on the forward strand.
CGACGGGACGCTCGTCCATCCGCTCTCGGTCTTGCCAACCGACCTCCGCGAGCGCCAACAACGGAAGGCGGCGCGCGACTGGTTGAAGGAGACGCAGCGCCTGGACCTGGCGCGTATCGCGACGCCGTTGAGCGTGCGCGGGGATGACGGGCAAGCGGGTTGATCGCGACGCCGGACGCTCGCTTCGCCAAGACACGGTGACGTCGGTGGTGCCGGGAGCGGGAATCGAACCCGCATGCCCTCGCGGGCTGCAGATTTTAAGTCTGCTGCGTCTACCGTTTCGCCATCCCGGCGGGCAAGCGAACGACGTGCCGAACGATGCTACATCACTGTCGACTCAGCCTCGTCCCGGCCGCCGGTCCCGCGGACCGGAATCTCTCTCCGGGCGCAACTCGTCCACGCGGCCTTCCCAGCCGCACACGCCGCAGCCGGCGCGATCGTCCTCGTCCCAGCCGCAGCCCTCCAGCCGATGGTCGACCACCTGCAGCTCGCGCGACTGGGCGGCGGACGCGACGACGTCGAACGTGACGCTCATCTGCGTGCGGATGGCGAGACGCTGCGCGCCGCACACCGGGCAGAGCGGCCGGAGCGGGACGTCGACCGGACCGATGCCGGCACGCGACGAGACGACGCGGGGGGAAGGGGCGGGCTTGACCATGCCCCCAGGGATACCAGGACCCCGCTCACGGGCGTCTGACGGGTCCTGCCGCGTGCTAGCCGAGCTCGGCCTCGACGATCTCGTCCACTCGCGCTCGCGCTGCCTCGGCCGCGACCGTGTCGAGGAAGGCCAGGCGGGTGCGCCGATGCAGCACGTCATGGCCGGTGACGGCCAGCTCGGATCGCACGGCGTACACGACCTCGGCCTCCACGTATGGATGACCTTCGGCCAGGCGTGCGTCGAGTCCGTCGGTGGCGAGATCGGCCACCAGTCCGGCGCGATCGCCGTAGGCGAGGTGCAGGTGGCTGGCGACGTCCGCGGGGAAGCCGCGCTCCTGCAAGGCACCGGCACCGGTGAGGTCGAAGCGCTCGGCGCCGACGAGCTTCAGGTCGACGGTGGCCGAGGGGCCGGCCGGGCTCAGCCGGCCGGCGGTCACGGCCGCGTCGATGGCGTCGATCGCCATGCGCCGGTAGGTGGTCCACTTGCCGCCGGCGATGGTGACGAGACCGTGTTCGACTGACGTGCACGACGTGATCGCGTGAGAGGCGGGCGGTGTCCGACGCGGCCGGGTCCGACACGAGGGGGCGCAGCCCCGACCACGCGGACTTGACGTCCGCGCGCGTCACCGGCACCGAGAAGTACTGCTCGAGGTGTCGCAGGATGTAGGCGATCTCGGCTTCGGTGGCGTCCGGGTCCTCGGTCACTGGAGCCGGTTCGTCGGTGGTGCCCACCAGCGTCGACCCCTGCCACGGCAACAGGAACAGGACCCGGCCGTCCTCGGTCTGCGGGATCAGCAGCCCGGTGTCGGGAGGGGAGAAGCGTTCGTCGAGCACGATGTGCACGCCGGAGGAGGCCGAGAGCATCGGCGCGGCGTCCGGGTCCTCAAGCCGACGCACCTCGTCGACGAAGGGTCCCGCCGCGTTCACCACCGCGCGGGCGCGTACCTCGAGGCTGCTGCCGTCGAGTCCGTCGGTCACGGTGGCACCGACCACGCGTCCGCCTTGGACGTGGAGCCCGGTCACGGCGGCGTGGGTGAGCACGACGGCGCCGCGCTCGACCGCGCTCATGGCGATCGCGACGTTCATGCGGGCGTCGTCGAACTGTCCGTCGTAGTAGATGACGCCTCCGCGCAAGCCGTCGTCCTTGAGCTGGGGGAAGCGGCGCTTGGCCTCGCTGGCGTCGACGAAACGGCTCGGATGCAGGTTGGTGCGTCCGGCCAGCCAGTCGTACAGCTTCAGGCCGGTCATGAAGTAAGGCACCTGCAACCAGTTGTACAAGGGCGTCACCAACGGCAGCGGATGGCATAGGTGGGGGGCGTTGCGGATCAGCACCGCCCGCTCGTGCAAAGCGTCGCGGACGAGGGCGAACTGGCTGCGGTCGAACTGCTTGACGGCCTTCTCGAGGTACCGCACCCCGCCGTGGATGAGCTTGGTGCTGCGGCTGCTGGTCCCCGCGGAGAGGTCGCGGCGTTCGATGAGCGCCACCCGCAGGCCACGGCTGACCGCGTCGAGCGCGGCGCCGGCACCGGTGGCGCCGCCGCCGATGATCAGCACGTCGAACGGTTCGGTGGCCGCGGCGAGGGCCTCGCGCTGCTCGGACCGCCGGCCACCGGTCCCCATGACGCTCACGCCGCCCACCCCTTGGACCGGTCCAGGGCTCGACGCCACTCGGCCAGCCGGGAGGCGCGCTCGTCCTCGTCCATCGACGGCTCGAAGCGACGGTCTTCGCGCCACAGGGCGGCCACCTCGGCGGTGTCGCGCCACAGGCCGGTAGCGAGACCGGCCAGGTACGCGGCGCCGAGCGCCGTCGTCTCGGTGACCTCGGGCCGGACCACGCTCACGCCGAGGGTATCGGCCTGGAACTGCATCAGGTGATCGTTGCGCGAGGCGCCGCCGTCGACGCGCAGCTCGGCCAGCGGCCGTCGGGCGTCGCCCGCCATCGCCTCGATGACGTCGACGGTCTGGTAGGCGATCGCCTCGAGCGCGGCGCGAGCCAGGTGCGCGGCGGTGGTCCCACGCGTCATGCCGACGATGGTGCCGCGGGCGTACGGGTCCCAGTGGGGCGCCCCGAGGCCGGCGAAGGCCGGCACCAGGTAGACGCCGCCGGTGTCGGCAACCGAGGTCGCCAGCGCCTCGACGTCCTCGGACCGGCGGATCACACCCAGCCCGTCGCGCAACCACTGCACGACGGCCCCGGCCACGAAGATCGACCCCTCGAGCGCGTAACGCAGTTCCCCAGGCCGCTGCCACGCGACGGTGGTGAGCAGCCGATGCTCCGAGGCGACCGGCTCGTCGCCGGTGTTCAGCACCAGGAAGCAGCCGGTGCCGTAGGTGTTCTTCGCCTGCCCGGGCGTGAAGCAGGCTTGGCCGAAGGTGGCCGCCTGTTGATCGCCGGCGATGCCGGCGATGGCGGCGCCGGCGCAGGGGAGACCGTCGGCCACGTGGCCGTAGACCTCAGACGAGCTGCGGACGTCGGGGAGCACGGCCCGCGGGATGCCCCACAGGTCGAGCAGGTCGTCGTCCCAGTCGAGGCGGTGCAGGTTGAACAGGGCGGTGCGGCTGGCGTTGGACACGTCCGTGACGTGGACCTCGCCGCGGGTCAGGCGGGCCACCAGCCAGGTGTCGATCGTGCCGAACGCCAGCTCGCCGCGGTCGGCCCGCTGACGCGCCTCCGGCACGTGGTCGAGGAGCCACGCCAGCTTGCTGGCCGAGAAGTAGGCGTCCATCACCAGGCCCGACCGCTCGCGGACGAGCGCCACGTGGGCCTCGTCGGCGGCCAAGCGGTCGACCTCGGGCGCGGTGCGCCGGTCCTGCCACACGATCGCGGGCGCGACCGGTCGGAGGGTGGAGCGGTCCCAGAGCACGGTCGTCTCGCGTTGGTTGGTGATGCCGATCGCGTGGACGTCGGTGGCATGCACGTTGGCCGCCGCCAGCGCCTCGGAGACCACACCCGACTGCGTCGACCAGATCTCGTTCGCGTCGTGCTCGACCCAGCCTGGCTGCGGGTAGGACTGGCGGAACTCCTTCTGACCGGAGCCACGCACGCGCCCACCCCCATCGAACACGATCGCGCGGGAACTGGTCGTGCCCTGATCGAGGGCGAGGACGACGTCGGCCATGTGGACCTCCAAGCGCTTCAGGCTACCAGGGCGTCCTTGCGTCGCGGTCCCGGTGCGACCGGGACGCAAGCCGCCGTCAGCCCTTGACCCCGCCGGCCGCATGCTGGCCGGTGAGGGCGTTCTGGAACGAGTAGAAGATGAGCAGGATGGGGATGGAGCCGAGCACCGCGCTGGCCGCCAGCGCCCCCCATTGGGTGTCGAAACGGCCCGTCGTGAAGTTGCGCAACCCCATGCCGACCGTCCAGTTCTCCTGACCCTGCAACAGCGTGTTGGCGAGGATGAACTCGCTGTACGTGCCGATGAACTGGAGCAGGAAGATGAACAGCAGCATCGGGATCGACACGGGCAGGATGATGCGGAAGAAGGCGCCCCAACGCGTGGCGCCGTCGACCATGGCGGACTCCTCGAGTGCCGGACTGATCGACTCGAGGTAGCCCTTGAAGATCCAGGCCGAGAAGGCGATCGCTCCACCGGAGTAGGCGAGGATGAGGCCGGTGAAGGTGTTGAGCAGGTCGAGCCGCACCATCAGCCAGTAGATCGCCACGAGCGCCATGAAGCCGGGGAACATCTGGACGAAGACGAAGCTGAGCAGCGTGGTGTAACGCCCTTCGAACTGCATGCGGGCGAAGGCGTACCCGGCCGTGGTCGCGATCAGGACCGCGAAGAGACCGGTGGTTCCCGACACCAGCAGCGTGTTGCGGATGTAGAGCACGATGGCCTTCTCGGACGACGCCGGCGTCCTTTCCCCGGCCGCGTTCAGACCGTAGAACTGGTCGGGCTGGATGCTGATGACGAGGATGGCGACGCTCGCGAAGATCGCGTAGCCGAGGTAGCCGCTCCACAGGTCGATGCGGTGCTCCGGCACGTGCCAAGCGCGCCCGAGCGCGCGCAGCGCCAAGACGCCGCCGGCGGCTGCCACCAGCACGGCGATGAGGACCCATTGGTACCCCAGGATGTGGGTCTGTTCGAGCACCTTGGCGTACTGGGCGATGGCGATGTCGGCCGGGTCGGGCAGGACGCCCGATCGCACGAACAGGTTGCCCGTACGTGGCAACGCTCCCGCCAACGTGTCGTTGCGGTTGAACGACACGGCCAGAAGGTAGACGACCGGGTAGAACACCGCCCCGATGACGCCCCAGATGAACAGGTGGGTGCCCGCGGTCAGCGCGTAGGCTCTCGCTCGGCCCGGCCGAACGGCGAGACCGTAGGCGTAGGCGGCGCCGGCGATGCCGGCGATGGCGAGGACGAAGGCGGCCAGCAGGTAGGCCCAGCCGTTGGGGATGACGATGAAGCGTTCACGCACGGTCTCTGCGGGGAGGTTGGCGAGCAGCGCCACGGCGCCACCGAAAGCGACGACGAGGATGGCGGCGAACCAGCCCCAGGCGCGCGGGTCGGGGTGTCTCACGTGTTCCGGACCTCCTTCAGCGCGCCCGTGACCCGGAAGTTCACCAGGCTCACGGCGATCGTGATGATGAAGATCAGGATCGAGATGGCCGAACCGAGCCCGTAGGCGAAGCCGCCCTGGGTGCGGAACGCCTCGTTGTAGGCCCAGCTGATCAGGATGTCGGTGCCCCGGGCGGTGGCGGTGCCGCCAGCGATCGGCGGGCCGCCGTCGTTCAGGAGGAAGATCAGGTTGAAGTTGTTGAAGTTGAAGGCGAAACCGGTGAGCGTGATGGGGATCATGGCGGTGCGCAAGAGCGGCGCGGTCACGCCCCAGAAGCTCTGCATCGGCGTCGCCCCGTCGATCTTGGCTGCCTCGTAGAGCTCACGTGGGATCGCGGAGAGGGCGCCGAGCACGGCGGTCATCATGAACGGCAGACCCAACCACAGGTTGACGATCAAGACGGCGGCGCGGGTGGCCCCCACCGTGCCGAGCCAGTTGATGGGTTCGGCCGTGACGTCGAACAGCATGAGGAGCCGGTTGATGGCGCCGAAGTTCTCGTTCAGGAACCCGCGCCACACCTGGATGGTGATGATGCTCGGCAGCGCCCACGGCAAGATCAGCAGGGTGCGGTAGAGGTTGCGCAGACGCAGGTCGGGGTTGTTGAGCAGCACGGCCAGGAAGACGCCGGCGATGAGGTTGATCAGGATCGTCGAGACCGCGAACGTGAGGTTCCACGTGAACACGGGGATGAGCGAGCGCTGGGCGGCGTCGATGATGGAGCGGAAGTTGCGCCAGCCGACGAAGCCGTAGTCGTTGTAGCGAGCGATGGCGGTCGGTTCGAAGCCGGCCGGCAGAGGGGCGTCGAGCTCGAGCACCGCGCCCTCCTCGCGCAGGATGGTGCGCGTGAGGTCGGTGGCCATCTGGAACGTCACCGCGCTCAGCTCCGGCGGGAAGGGCGGCGCACGTCCCAGCGTCACCCGCTCGCCGTCGACGGCGGTCACCTCGGTGGAGAAGGCGAAGCCGAGGTCGGGCAGGAACAGCTCGACCTCGCGGGCCGACCGGCCCGGCGGCAAGCCGTCGGCCAGCACGAGCACCCCGTCCTCGTAGGCGGTGGCCTCGACGACCAGGAGCTCGAAGCTGTAGATCTCCGCCCGGACGTCGACGCAGCCGTTGCGCAGGTCGGCGCAGTTGAGGCTCGCCGGATCGGCGATGGTGAGGCGGGTGCCCTCGGCCGCGACGACGTCCGTGGTGGTGGACACGTTCAGTTGACCGTTGCGGATGCCGGCGTAGTCGGTGAACGCCAGGTAGACCGTGAGCACGACCGGGAAGAACGTGAAGGTCAGCAAGAAGATGATGGCGGGCAGGACGTAATACCAGGGCATGATCCAGGCGAACCGCCGCGAGATCAAGGCCAGTGCAGATACGAGCGCGACGAGGGCGATCGGGAGCGCGCTCCACGTCGGAGCGAGGGAGAAGACGGCGCGGAGCGCCCACAAACCCAATCCGCCGACCACGATCGCGAAGGCCAGGGCGGCACTGAGCAGCAACAGGGATTTGACGAGCCCGCCCGCCGTGGTGCGCGAGCGCGGCAGGAAGTCGCGTGCAGTGGCGAGGTCGATGGCGGGTTCTCCCTTAGGGGTCGGCGGTCAGGGGCATCGCCCCTGACCGCCGCAAGACCTAGACCGGTGCGAGCCGGTCGCTCACTCCCCTGCGATCTCGCGTCGGGCGCTCTCCAGGGCGGCGGTGACGTCCGAGTCCTCGGTCTCGAGGATGACCGAGAGGGCGCTGCCGACGGGGCCCCAGACCTGACCCATGCGCGGGATGTTGGGCATCGGCTCGCTGTCGAGCAGCGCGTTGCCGAAGCCCGAGATGATCGGGTCGTCGCTGACGACCGCCAGCGCGCTCTCGGAGGCCGGGATGCGACCGGAGAGGCGGGCCAGGCTGACCTGCGCGTCGGAGCGGGTGATCCACTTCGCGAAGTTGGCGGCGTCCACCTTGGCTTCGCTGAACTGGTTCATCAGCACGCCTTGCACGCCCATGAAGCCGCTGAACTCGGTGCCGTCGGCGAGCGGCGGCACGGGCAGGATCTCGACGTCGATGCCGGCCTCGCGGTACTGGCTGATGGCCCAGGGGCCGTTGTACATCATCGCCAGGGCGCCGTCGATGAACAGGCCGTTGGCGACGTCGTAGTTGGTGCCCGAGGGCAGCAGGTCGTAGGCGTAACGCAGGTCCTTGAGCGCCTGCGCGCCGCGGACGGCCCCTTCGGTGGCGATGCCGATGTCGTCGGCGACCAAGGAGCCCGAGGCGTCGCGGCCGAACACGTAGCCGCCGAACGTGTGGATCCAGCCGTACGCGAAGTAGAAGTTGGGCGCGTCGAACATGAACCCGAAGGTGTCGGCGGTGGTGAGCTCCTGCGCCAGCGCGATGAACTCCTCGTACGTGGCCGGCGGGTTGGGGACGAGGTCGGTGTTGATCGACCAGCGCCGGACCCTCGACGAACATCGGCAGGCCGAAGAGGCGGCCGTTGTAGGTGTACGCCAAGCGCGCCTGTTCGCCGAGGTCGGCCAGGTAACCGGCGGTCGCATACGCCGACATGTCGGCGAGGACGCCGCCTTCGGCCAGGCCCGCGAGCTGGTCGTGCGGGATGCCGACGAACAGGTCGCCGGCTTCACCTTGCGGTGCGGCCAGGAGCGCCTGCTGCTGGAGCTCGCCCAGGTCGAGCTTGACGACGTTCACGGGGACGCCGAACGCGGACGCGAACGAGTCGGCCTCGCCCTGCAGCCACTCGAGCGACTGGTCGCCGAAGGTGGTCCAGACCGTGAGCCCCTGCCCGAGCGCGAACCCGAGCGAGGCGACGACCGTGACGAGTAGGATCGTGAGCTTCTTCAAGTTGATCGATCTCCCTTCCATCTCTGCACCTTCTCGGTGGTCCACCGGGCCCGCTGGTCGGGACCTGTGAAGACGTCGTGTGCAGAGCGGATGACGGGGTCAGGTTACCCGTCCGCGACGGGGGTGTCTACGGGTGGGCGTCCTCGTCTCGGCGCCGCCGCGGCCGCCGACGTGCCCGCCGATGGACCGCGCACCGCCCGACCGAAGCGTCTTCAGCCGCGAGACGACCCCGGTCCGCTGCGGGCGTAGCCGTGCGCCCCGGACCGGCGCGCCCAACCGGCCAACACGCCGGCTTCGAGGGCGGCGACGGCGGTGCCGATGGAGAGGTCGAGCGAACCGGCCAGCGCCTCGGCGGAACGCGGGACGGCGCTCAGCGCGACGTCCCACGGCGGCGGTGGCAGGGTCGTCGCGGGCGCGGGTTCGTGCGTGCCGCTCGGCAGCGCGCGCCACGCGTCCTCGGCGGCCACCAGCGGGGTGGCCCCGTCGCGGAGCAGGTCGAGCGAACCGGCGGCATGGTCGTCCCACGGCCGGGCCGTCGCGACGAGCACCTCGCGCCCCAACTCGACCCCGGCGCGGGCGGTGTGGAGCGCGCCCGATCGCGACCCCGCCTCGATCACCACGACCGCCCCCGCCAGCCCCGCGATCCACCGGTTGCGAACCGGGAAGGCGCCCGGGGGCGGCCCCGTGCCGATGGCGGCGACGGCCACCAGGGCACCGCCGGCGTCCAGGATCGACCGGGCCAGGTCGCGGTGGGTGCTGGGGGTGGGACGGTCGACGCCCGACGCCAAGACCGCCACGGTGCCCGCCGGTGCGCCCGCACGGGCGGCGGCGACGGCGGCCGCGTGCGCGGCCGCGTCCACGCCGAAGGCGAGCCCCGACACCACCCACGCGCCGGCCCAGGCGGCCGCGTGCGCCACGTCCGCGGCGAAGCGGCAGGCGGCCGCCGAGGCCCGCCGCGGTCCGACCACGGCGATGGCCACGGGCACGGCGCGCGTCAGCGCGGCGGGCCACACGCCGCGGACCCAGAGCAGCGGCGGCCACCCCTCGGCGAGACGCCATGCCGCCGGGTAGGCGTCGGTCCCCACGCAGACGAGCCGAGCCCCGAGACGCCGACCGCGGTCGATCTCGCGCCGGGCGGCCGCGAGGTCGACGCCCCGCAGCGCCTGGTCCCATCGCGGGCCGCTCAGGCCCGCGCGAGACGCGACCGTGGCGCCGCGACCGGGCTCCGACGTCGCCACACTGGCCACGGCCCTCCGCGCCGTACCGTAAGCGTGCAAGAGCGCCGCGATGCGGATCGGTCCGAGGTCGGGCGTGCGCGCCAGCGCCAGGAGCGCCACGGTCTCCTCGTCCTCGGGTACCGGGGCAGACGTCGTCATGTCTCCCAGCATCGCGCCCGGTCCGGTGGGCGCTGCGACGAACTGGGCAGATGCCGGGTCGGACCCGGCCACCGGACCCGGGCGCGCGGACGCGCGCGGCCCTCAGCTCTCGCGGTGCCAGCGAGCGCCGTCGGGCGTGTCCTCGACCACGATGCCCAGTTCGGCGAGCCGGTCGCGGATGGCGTCGGCGGTGCTGAAGTCGCGCTGCTTGCGTGCGGCCAGGCGGGCGTCCAGCACCAGGTCGGTGACGCCGCCCAGGAGATCGGCGGCGGGCGCCGCGTCGCTGGCGCATGGCACGCCCAACACGCCGTCCAGCAGGTCGTCGAACAGCACGACCGCCGCGGCGGCGACCGAACGCTGGCCGGCCTCGAGCGCTCGGTTGGCGTCGCGGGCCACGTCGAACAACACGGCGATCGCCTCGGGCGTGTGCAGGTCGTCGTCCATCGCTTCGGCGAAGCGCGCGCGCGCGTTCGCGAAGGGGTCTTCGCGGCCCGAACCTGCCGCCGCGTCCTCGACGTCGCCGCCCGCCGTCCGCCAGGCGGCGTAACCGGCCCGGAGACGCCGCAGGCCGTGCGCCGAGGCGGTGACCGCGTCGTCGGCGAAGTCGCTGAGGCTGCGGTAGTGCGACCGCAACAGGTGGAAGCGGACGGCGGTCGGATCGTGGCGTTCGAACAGGGCCGCCAGCTCGACCACGTGCCCCTTGGACTTCGACATCTTCTCGCCGTTCAGCGTCAGCATGTTCCAGTGGACCCAGACGCGCGCGAAGGGCTTGCCGGCCGCACGTGCTTGGGCCAGCTCGCACTCGTGATGGGGGAACACCAGATCCAGCCCGCCACCGTGGATGTCGAACTCGTCGCCGAGGTACTTGGTGCTCATCACCGAGCACTCGAGGTGCCAACCGGGGAAGCCCTCGCCCCATGGGCTCGGCCACCGCATCAGGTGGCTCGGCTCCGCTCGCTTCCACAGCGCGAAGTCGCGCGGGTCGCGCTTCTCGCCCCGCACCTCCACCCGCGTCCCTTCGATCTGTTCGTTCGGGTCGCGACCCGAGAGCTCGCCGTAGGCGGCCCACGCCGAGACGTCGAAGTAGACGCTCCCGTCGACCTCGTAAGCGACGCCCCGTGCCAGCAGGGCTTCCGCCAGCGCGATCTGCTCGACGATGTGGCCGGTCGCACGGGGGACCACGCTCGGCCTTCGGACGTTCAGACGCGCCATCGCGTCGAAGTAGGCCCAGAAGTACTTCTCGGCCACCTCCATCGGCTCGAGGCGCTCCAAGGCCGCGCGGCGCGCCAGCTTGTCCTCGCCGTCGTCGGCGTCGTCCGTGAGATGGCCGACGTCGGTCACGTTCATGACGAGGCGAACGTCGAGCCCTTCGTGCTCGAGCCAGCGCCGCAGCACGTCGAACACGACCGGGCCCCGGGCGTGGCCGAGATGCGGTTCCGAGTAGACGGTGGGGCCGCAGAAGTAGACGCCCGCGCGTCCCGGGACGACGGGTTCGAAGGGCACCTTGCGGTGCGTGAGCGTGTCGAAGAGCACGAGCGGCATCGGGTCACCTCGCGAGTCGCCGCGGCGGTCGCCGCGGGCGTCGCGACCTCGCCGTGGGGCGGGGTCGAACGGGTTCGGATCGGTTCAGGAGAGCGTCGTTGCGGGGACGCGCACGGCGACGTCCGGGCGCTGTCGAACGGATCGACGACATCGCGAACCGGAGGGACCCACGACCGGGCATGGTGTCGCGGCGGTCATGCCGCAAGGTACCACGCGGCCGCCGCCGCGCCGCGACGGCGGCGACCCGTGGGCGCCGGGTAGGCTGCCGCCATGGGCTACCGCACGCTGGCGCGCCGAGCGTCCCACACCGAGGTGGTCAAGCGCTCGCGCTTCGAGGCGATCGTCGCCCCGCTCGTGCACCCCGAGGGGGCCGAGGCGCTCGTGATCGAGGCGCGCGCCGCGCACGCCGACGCGAACCACGTCTGCTGGGCGCTCCTGTGGGGCAGCGAACGACGCTGGTCGGACGACGGCGAGCCGGGCGGCACCGCCGGACGGCCGATGCTCGAGGTCCTCGACAAACGCGGTCTCGACCGGGTCGCCGCCGTCGTCGTGCGAAGGTTCGGCGGCGTCAAGCTGGGGGCGGGCGGGTTGGCGCGCGCGTACGGCGGGGCCGTCGCGCGCGCGCTCGACGGTGCCCGCATCGTCGACGTCCCCGATCGCGAGACGTTCGTGCTGCGGGCGGCGTTCGGCGACGCCGACGCGCTGCTCCGCGGCCTGGCGGCGCGCGACGACGTCGAACTCTCGCCCACCGCGTACGACGCCGACGGCGTCGTGCTCCAGGGAACGGTGGAGAGCGCAGGGGCCGCCGAACTCGACGCCCTCGTGGCCGACCTGACCCGCGGTCACGGCGACCTCCAGCGGACGCCGCTCGACGACCTCGACCCGCCGCACGCGGCTCACTGGAAGTAGCGCCGGATCACTTCCTGGTACGGCACGGGCACGTCGCCGTCCGTCAGCGCCTCTTCGACCGCACGCTGGTAGGCCGCCCCGGCCGCGCCCGTAGGCCACACCCCGTCGCCTTCGGAGCCCGGCAACTGCACGCCGCCCACCGGGGTCTCGGGACCCGGCCCGATGATCGAGGGCAACGCTTCGGGGGTCGCCCCCTCGCCACCCAACGCCTCGCCTGCCTCACCCTCGGCTCCCGGTCCCAGGCCGCCTTCGCCGCCTTCCTCACCCGGATCGACGCCGGCCGCACCCGCGTTCTCGCCATCGCCGGGCCCGCTCTCGGGCGATCCCTGCGTCTCGGACGGCGACCCGCCGTCCTCGCCCGGCGCGTCGCCGTCGCCTTCACCGCTCTCGTCCCCGGCGGCGTCCGCCTGGCCCGGCTCGGTCTCGTCGCCGGGAGCGCCGTCCTGTGGTCCCTCGCCGGCGGCGGCCTCGCCCTCCTGGTCCCCCTCGCCGGGACGACGGTCGGACGCCTCGCCGTCGCCACCAGGGTCTGGCGCGTTGGCGTCCGCCGGCTCGTCGCCCTCCTCACCCGGCGCCGCCTGGCCGGCGCCTGTCTCGGGCTCGCCGGCGTCGTCCTCCGGTTCCGGCTCGCGTTCGCGCAGGTTCTCGACGAACCGTTCGAGCGCGTCACGCTCGCTCGCGACGCCCTCGCCCCCGTCCCCCCCGTCGGCGGCCCCGCCCTCGCCCTCGGCGCCGCCCTCTTGCGGCGGCGCGTCCGCCGAGACCACGTCGGGCGCCTCGTCGGGGAGGTCGGCGGGCGTCGGGTTCGCGAGCGGCGGGGCGGTCACAGGCGGTGGACCGGCCGGTGGGACGGCGCCCCCGCCGGGGTCGGCGGCGAACGGGGCGCCCGACCAGGGTGCCCCCACCAACGCACCCCAAGCCCACAGCGTGGCGGCGAACAGGGCCGCCGGCAGCCACCAGGCCGGTTCGGAGGGCGGCGCCAGGTCCCGCACGACCAGGCGCCCCTGCACGCGCACCGCGTCGAGCAACCCGTAGCGATCCTCCCGGTCGCCGCTCTCGAGCGCGGTCTCGTACGCCAGGCCGACGCGCTCGCCCACCCATCGCAACGCGGCCGCTTCGCCGGAGCGCACCGGCCACGCCCCACCCAACACCGCCGCCCCCAGCACGAGCAACGCGTGGGGGAGAGGGGGGACGCCCAGCAGCCAAGCGCCGGCGCTGACGGCGGCCGCCAGCAGCGCGGCGAGCGTCGCGCGGCGGTAGCGTCGCCGGCGGCGCGCCGTCCGCACGTGGATCGGTGCGACGGTCACGACGCCCCTCGTTCACGGCGACCCTGGCGGAGCAGCAGACCCGCCCCGATCGCACCCAGCACCAGGTGGACGGCCACGTACGCCGGCGCCACCTGGAGCGCCGCGGTGAGCGGGTTGAACACGGTCATGCCCAGTCGGACGTCGAGGGCCACCGCGCCCGCGAGCACGGCCGGCACCAGCACGACGGTGAGCGAGCCGAGCCGCAGCAGGCGGGCCACGCGACCGAGTACGGCGCCGATCGTGAGCTGCCCGGCCACGGCGACCGGCGTGCTCGCCCACGCCCACCAGAGCGGTGTGGCGGGCACGCTGGCGTTGTGGGCCAGCAGCTCCAGCGGCAGCGTCGAGACGGCCACCCCGAGGACCGCCAGAGCGGTGCCCCAGGCGCGCCGGGCGACCTGCCCGGGCAGGGTCGTGCCGTAACCGAGCGCCAGCAACGCGACGACGACCGAACGCGTCTGGGCGACCGCGTACCAGCCCTCGTGGGCGATGCCCGCGCGGGCGGGCCAGGCGATCACCAGCACGGCGCCGACGACGGCCAGGCTCAACAGACCGACCTGCGCCATGTCGCTCGACCGCAGCCGCTCATCGGTGGCCTGCCAGACGTTCACGGGCGCACCGAGCCCGTGAAACGGCCGGCGAGCGGCGGGAGCACGTGCCAACCCGTCGGCCCGCGAGCCCAAGCCGTGCCGGAGGGCAGCAACGCCTCGAACGTCGCTTCGAGCGGGGTCGAGCCCGGTGGGTCGTGCGGTTCGGTCGGCGTCGCCCCAGGCGCCAAGCGACTCCAGGCACCCAGACCCACGACCCGGACGTCGACCAGCTCGACGTCGCCCTCGACGCGCGGTCGCCCGTCGGGGCCCCAACTCAGTCGGGCGTCGGTGGCGCGCGGCGCCTCCAGCAAGGTCGTCGCGCGCCAGCGCTCGAGGTCCACCGTGGTGCGCGGGTTCGCGCCGATCTCGACACGTCCCACGACCGCAGCGGCGGGCCGCGCCACGGCGGGGACCGAGACCGGTCCGGCCGGGAGCGTCAACACGTCGAAGGCGCGCTGCTGCACGGCCAGACCGCCGGCGCCGACACGCAGGTCGCGCGTCTCGACGACGGTGGGGTGATCGGGACGCCAGGTCGTGAACCCGAGCGTGATCGCCGCCAGCATGACCCAGAGCCACGTGACGACACCGACACGGCCGCCGATGCGCCAGGCGGCGGCGATCAGGACGACGTACAGCGAGGCGACCAGGGCGACGCTGGTCGGGGGCGGCGCGGGTGGCAACGCCACGCTCGCCGCGGCCGCGAACGCGGTCGCCAAGGCGGTCAGGTCGAGCCGGCCGGCGGTCAACTGCGACGTCGGATGGCGGCTCACCGAACCACCAGCCGCCCGCTCCGACCGCCCACCAGCCGTCGGCCTCTGCCGCCGCCGCGCGCAGGGCGGCCAGTTCCGGGTCCGCCTGCGCGTCCCCCTGGACGACGACGACGGCGCCCGCAGCGGCGGCGGCCGCCAACGCTGCCAATCCGGGGCGCGGCGCGGTGCCGTCGAGCCACACCGAACGCACCCCGTCGTAGGCGGCCGCACGTGCCGGCAGGTCGGCGGCGTCGACGTCCAGCACACGCCCCGGCAGGCTGTTGGCCACGTCGCCGGGGCGGCTCGACACGACCAGGTCGACCGGACGTCGGTCGGCGTCGGCCCGCCCCAAGGCGCCGCTCGCCAAGATGGCTCCGCCGGCCTCGACCGTCCAGCGCAGCGTCCGCCAGGACGGGAGGTAGAGGTCGACGTCGATCGTGCGCACCCCGCCGGCGCCGGTCACGGGCAGCACGACCGTCCACGGGAGGTCGCCCTGGCGCAAGCTGCCCTGATCGACGACGAGCGTGAAGCGACCCTCGCCGACGTCGCGCAGCAGCAGATGGACGGGGTTCCACGCGTCGGCGACCGGCGATCCACGGAAACCGAGCTGGACCTCGGCCAAGCGCGGCAGACCTTGCGCCCCCGCCCACGAGCCGACGAGCAGCAGCGCGAGCGTGAGAGCCGGCCACCGGTCGCGTTTCACGGGGCGGCCGCCGGTCGCCACACGATGGCGTTCGCGACGGCGCGCTCGCTGCGGCGGTTGAGGACCTCGCCGTCGGCGAACAACGTCGTGCTGCCGCCCGAGTCGAGCCGCATCGCGTCGCGGGCGTCCAAGCGCTCGAACACGGCGACCAGGTCGCCGGCCACCATGGCCTCCGCGGCGACCAACAGCACGGTGCCGTCGGCGCGCACCCCGATCGCCGCCTGCTGCGTCACTTCGTCGAGGATGCGCACCCCGCGGACGAACGCCTCGCGATCGGGTTCGAACGCGGGCGCGCCATCGCGAACGAGCAACGGGCCGGCTTCGACCGCGTACCGCACGGCCGCGAAGCTCTCGGGCTCGACCCGCAACTCGGTGCGCACCAACGTCCCCTCGTCTGCCAGAGCCAACGCTCGGACCTCTGGAGGGTACGCGATGGCGCGGCCACCGGCCGGTACCTGGAGCGGGCCGACGCGGTTGGCGGTCACCCGACCGTCCCCGTCGAGCAACAACACGCCTTCGCGACCGCTGCCGGCCCAAGCGTCCTCCACCAGGTGGACGCTCACCTGGGCCGCGGCGGGATGGGTCGGCGCCAGGACCGAGCGACCGTCGAGCCAGACGCCGAAGCGGGCGGTCACCCGATCGATCACGACGCCGTCGGGTCCGAAGCCGACGGCGGCCCGACCACGCGAGGGCGGCGACAACCAGGTGCCGTCGATGACGAACAGGCCGATGGCCGAGCGGGTGCCCGTGTCGAAGTAGCCGCCGTTGATGGCGGCGAAGGCGCCTTCGGCCCAATCCGCGGTGGGCCTGGGCGCGCCCGACGTGCCCACCACGCGCCACTCGCCCTGACCGGGCGCCACCTCGAGCACGTGCACCCGGCTGGGACCCGCGGCCCCTTCGGCCCGGAACGTTCGGTACGTGACCCCGGGCGCCAGGACGTCGACCTCCTCGACGGGGGCCGGGACCGCGCCCCGATCGGGCCGCAGGTCGAGCACCAGGCGCGTCGGCCCGGTCAGCGCGAAGACGTCGTAGGCGAACGCCACGCCGCCGACCTCCAGCCGGACGCCCTGCCCCTCGCGCACCCAGCGCAGGTCGAAGGCTCCGACCGTCGTCGGGAGGTCGCCGGGCACCGCGTCGACCGGCAACGCCAGGTGCAGACGGTCGGCGGCCTCGACGCGGCCGAGACCGACGAGATCGTCGAACGCTTCGGTGAGGGCGCCCTCGAGGTCGAGCACCACCCGGACGTCGACGTCGCCCGACACCCGCACACCCGTCAGCTGCAGCGGCCCCTCGGCCGTCGCCGCTGCGGCAGCGGCCGGGCTGGCGGGGCCGGCGGGCGGCCGCGCGGGGACGTCGCCGAGGGCGGACCAGACCGCCTCGTCCGCGTACGCCACGCCCTCCTCGACGCGGGGCGCCGGGGCGTCGAGACCGCTGAGCCAACCGAGCCCGCGGACGTACACGAGCTCGCGTGCCCCGAGCCGCAGGACGGTGGCGTCCGCGCTCTCCTCGACGACCACGCCCGGTAGCGCGCGCCAGCCGTCCTGGGCGAACGCGGCCGCGCCGATCACGACCAGGAGGGAGCACGAGAGGCGGGCGAGTCGCGAACGCATCGAAGACCACACAGGTCCAGCCTGACGCGTTCGGCGTTGAGAGGGATGAGTCAGGACTGGTGGAGCAGCGCGAGGAGGGGTTCGACCTGGACACCGGCGCCGAGCACGGTGCCGAGCGCCGCGTGCAGCAGATGTGCCTGCACGTCGCGGTCGCCGAGGCTGAGGGCGCCGACGGCGACCGCTCGGCGACGCCAGTCGGTCATGGCGCCGGGCACCAGGTCGACCACCGTGAGGTGGGGGCCGAACAGCGCCGCCGGCACGTCGGCCGCGGGGTCGATGCGCACGTAGAGGTCGGCCGCTTCGAGCCGCGAGGTGGCGGCCGGGTCGGCGTAGGCACGTGCATCGACGGTGGCCGACGAGGCCAGACGCTCGACCGCGCGCTCGGCCTCGGGACGCTCCTCGGCCAGGACGGTCAGGTGGCGCACGCCGAGGCTGGCGAGCTCGCGGGCGATCGCCCGGGCGGGCGGCTGGGCGCCGAGAACGACCGCGTTGGCGCCGCGTGGGTCCCACAACCGCGCGCGCAAGGCCGCGCCCACGGCCCGACCGACGTGCAGGTCGCCGACCACGCCCGCGGGCGTGACGACGAGCGCGTCGACGGCGCCGACCTCGCGGGCGTCCAGCGAGGTGCGGTCGACGAGGCGGGCGGCTTCTTGCTGCAACCGCGGATCCAGGAGGAGGGCGCCGGCGAAATCGAGCGTGCGCAAGGCCTCCACCAGCGCCGGCACGCCGGGCGGCGTGACGGGATGCAGGTGGAAGCGGCGTTCGCCGTCGCGGAAGCCGCGCAGCGCGTGGGCGAGATCGAGGTCACTGCACGCGACGGCGACGAGGTGCATGGCCGACAGTATGTCACGTGCTAGCATGCCGCGTCACGCCGCGAGCGCGTCATGGACGCGCGAAAGCGGCCGCTCGGCCCCCCTTTCGCCCGCTGCGAACGTCGCGGGCGGGGTTGGGCGATCCCACCCCGAGGTGAACCCCATGCACGTGGTCCTTCCCGACGGCAAACGCCTCAACGTGGCGACGGGCGCGACCGGCGCCGACGTCGCGGCCGCCATCGGTCCCGGCCTGGCGCGCGCGGCGCTCGGCGTCCGCGTCGATGGTGTCTTGCACGACCTGATGACGCCGCTGCCCGACGAGGCGGGCGTCGCCATCGTCACCAAGCGCGACGCCGAGGACACGCTGCGGTTGCAACGGCACACGCTCGCCCACGTGCTGGCACAAGCGGTGCGCGAGCACCTGGTCGCGGAAGGCTTCGCCCCCGACGACGTCAAGATGGGCATCGGCCCGGTGATCGAGGCTGGTTTCTACTACGACTTCGACCTGCCCCGCACGCTGACCCCCGACGACCTCGACGCCCTGGACGGGCGCATGCGCGCCATCATCGCCGCGAAGCTGCCCTTGCAGCGGACCGAGGTGGCGCGCGACGAGGCCCTCGCCCGGTGGCGATCGCACGGCGACCCGTACAAGGTCGAGCTCATCGAGGACCTGCCCGAGGACGTGCCCATCACGTTCTACAGCCAGGGGCTCGGCGACGAGCCGGCGTTCACCGATCTCTGCCGTGGACCGCACGTGCCCACCACCGGCGACGTCACGTCGCACTTCCGCCTCATGAGCGTGGCCGGCGCCTACTGGCGCGGCGACGAGAAGCGGCCGATGATGCAGCGCGTGTACGGGGTGGCGTTCGCCACCGCCGAGGACCTCGAGCACCACCTCTGGCAGCTCGAGGAAGGCCGCCGCCGCGATCACCGGAAGCTCGGCGCTGAGCTCGACATCTTCGTGCTCGACGACGACGTCGGCCCCGGCCTGCCGCTCTGGCTGCCGCGCGGGACGGTGATCGTCGAGGAGCTCGAGCGTCTGGCCAAGGAGATGGAACGGGCCGCGGGGTACAAGCAGGTGCGCAGTCCGCACCTCTCCAAAGAGCAGCTGTTCCTGAAGAGCGGGCACCTGCCGTACTACGAGGACTCGATGTACCCGGCCATGGAGCTCGGCGACACGCGCTACTTCGTCAAGCCGATGAACTGTCCGTTCCACCACAAGATCTACGCGGCCCGCCCGCGTTCGTACCGCGACCTCCCGCTGCGCCTGTCGGAGTACGGCACGTGCTACCGCTACGAGGACTCGGGCGCGCTCATGGGCCTGATGCGCGTGCGCTCGATGCAGATGAACGACGCCCACATCTACTGCACCGAAGACCAGTTCGAGGCGGAGTTCCTCAAGGTCATCGACCTCTACCTCGCCTACTTCGACCTGTTCGGCATCGACGCGTACACGATGCGGCTCTCCAAGCACGCGCCTTCGGGGCTCGGCAAGAAGTACGTCGACGAGCCCGAGCTCTGGCTCAAGACCGAGGCGATGGTGCGTCGCGCGCTCGAGGACGCCCACATCCCCTTCTTCGAGGCCGACGACGAGGCCGCCTTCTACGGCCCCAAGATCGACGTCCAGATCACCAGCGCGATCGGCCGTGAGTTCACCCTGGCCACGAACCAGGTCGACTTCGCCCAACCGGCGCGCTTCGACCTGACCTACGTCGACGAACACAACCAGAAGCGCACGCCGCTCTGTTTGCACCGAGCGCCGCTCTCCACCCACGAGCGCATGGTGGGCTTCCTGATCGAGCACTTCGCCGGCGACTTCCCGTTGTGGCTGGCGCCCGAGCAGGTGCGCATCGTGCCGATCGCCGACCGTCACGTGGCGCCGGCCGAGGCGCTCCTAGCCCGCTTCGCGGCCGCCGGTCTGCGGGCCGAGGTCGACGCGAGCAACGAACGCATGCAAGCCAAGATCCGCGATGCGGAGCTCTACAAGGTCCCCTACGTGGTGATCCTGGGCGACCAGGAGGTGGCCGACGACGCCGTCGCGTTCCGGAGCCGACAAGAGCCGGAACGCCGCGGCGTGGCCGCCGCGGCGTTCGTCGAGCATCTGTCCGAGCACGCTCGCGCTCGGACGTTGAAGGTGCCGCCGATCGCGGTCTGAGCCCGATCAGACCGGGCGCGCCAGGATGGTCACCTTCTGCAGGTGGTCGGGCTTCGCTCCGCCCGGCCGGCTCGGGTCGACGCGGGTGATCGCGTCGAGGGTCTCCTGCCCTTCGATCACGCGCCCGAACACCGCGTGCTTGCCATCGAGCCAGGGCGTCGCCGCGAAGGTGATGAAGAACTGCGACCCGTTGGTGCCGGGTCCCGCGTTGGCCATCGACAGCACGCCGGGTTCGTCGTGCCGCAACTCCGGATGGAACTCGTCGGCGAAACGGTAGCCGGGGCCGCCGCGGCCGGTGCCGGTGGGGTCGCCCGTCTGGGCCATGAAGTCCTCGAGCACCCGGTGGAACGGCACGCCGTCGTAGAACCTGTGGAGCGCCAGGAACACGAAGTTGTTGACGGTCGTGGGGGCGCGGTCCTGCTCGAGGTCGATGACGAGGCTGCCGCGCTCCGTCTCGATCAGCGCGCGGTAGTCGCGGCCGGGCTCGAGCACGTCGGCGGGTGCGGAGAACTCGGCGACCCGTTCGTCGCTGAGATGGGGAACGGGTTCGAAGCCGGCGGTCGCTGGGGTGGTCATGGAGATCCTCTCGGGGGTCAGTCGCGGGGGCGGGCGACGATCGTCACGCGCTCCATGCGGTCGGGGAAGGGGAAGAAGCCGGCGGCCGGCTGACCGTCGACGCTGCCGATGGCGACGCGCGCCCCGGCCACCTCGACGCTGGGACCGGGGACGGGCGGCGCACCGAGCGTCGCCGTGAGCGCCTCCCCGACCGTACCCTCACCCTCGAGATCGATCCCCTGATCGCGAACGGACGCGACCGGATCGCTGAGCAGGGCCACGACCGAGGGTTGCTGGGGGTCGACGCGGGTGATCTCGTCGAGGGTGTCGAGTCCGTCCGTCACGCGGCCGAACACCGTATGGGCGCCGTCGAGCCAGGGCGTCGCCACGAACGTCAGGAAGAACTGGCTGCCGTTCGTGCCGGGTCCCGCGTTCGCCATCGAGAGCACGCCCGGACCGTCGTGGGTCAACGTGTCGACGAACTCGTCGGCGAACTGGTAGCCGGGTCCACCGGTGCCGGTGCCGGTCGGGTCGCCCGTCTGCGCCATGAAACCGTCGAGCACCCGGTGGAAGACGATGCCGTCGTAGTAGTGGTGGAGCGCGAGGAACACGAAGTTGTTCACGGTCACCGGCGTCTGCGTCTCGAAGAGGTCGACGACCAGCGTTCCGGCCGTCGTCTCGAGGACGGCGGCGTAGTCCAGGCTCGGGTCGAGCACGTCCTCGGCGGCCTCGAACGCGATCACCCGCTCGTCGACGAGCGGCGGCACGACCTCGAAGCCGGCCGGGACCGGGACGTCGGCGAGGGCGTCCGTCGACGGCGGCGCCGCCGTTTCGGCCGGTTCGGCGTCGGAGGCTGCGGTGTCTGCGACGTCGGCGTCGCTCGCGGCGGGTTCGGTCTCCACGGGCGGGCTGGCGTCCGGCTCGGCGGCCTCGGACCCGGCCGCGTCCGGCTCGCCGGCCGGTTCAGCGGCCTCGGCCTCGACGGCCTCGGGTTCGGAGGTCTCGGGTTCGGAGGTGTCGGGGTCGGACGTCTCGGGTTCGGAGGTCGCAGCTTGTGAGGTCTCGGGATCGGCTGGCGCCGGTTCGGTCGAGGCGGCCACGACCGCCGTCTCGGCGGCTCGGGCCGGGTCGCGCCCGTTCCACCAGGCGAACGTCACGACGAGAGCGATGAGGACGAGGGCGGCGGCGCCCAGGAGGTAAGGACGCTTCATGCGCCCCGGCCGATGCAGGCGGAGGGGGTCGAGGTCATGAGGCGCAGTTTACGCGCCCGTCACCCCGATGCCCGTCGGCCGGTATCGTGCACGGGTGAACTTCAACGACTTGCTCCGCTCGCTCGTCGAACGTGGCGCCTCCGACCTCCACCTGCACGTCGGGTTGCCCCCTCTCGCGCGCCTGCACGGCAAGCTCGCTCCCGTGGGGGACGCCAAGATCGGTCCGGCGTTCACCGAGCGGTTGGTCGAGGCCATGTGCGACGACCATCAACGGGCGATCTTCGACGCGCGTCACCAGGTCGACCTGGCATACAGCGTCTCGGGTCTCGGCCGCTTCCGTGTGAACCTGTTCCGCCAGCGCGGCAGCGTCAGCGCGGTCTTGCGGATCATCAGCTCCGACGAGTCGCTGCTCGAGCTCGTCAACGTGCCGCAGGAGACGATCGACCACCTCCGCGACCAGGAGAAGGGCATCGTGCTCGTCACCGGTCCGACGGGTTCGGGCAAGTCCACGACGCTGGCGCGGATCCTCGACGAGATCAACCGGGTGCACAGCAAGATGATCGTCACCGTGGAGGACCCGATCGAGTACCTGCACAAGTCGAAGCGGTCGGCGATCGTGCAGCGTGAGGTGGGCGTCGATGCGCTGTCGTTCTCGGACGCGCTGATCGCCGCCATGCGTCAAGACCCCGACGTGATCATGATCGGCGAGATCCGCGACCATCTCACGGCGGCGGCCGCGCTGTCGGCAGCGCAGACCGGGCACCTGGTGTTCGCGACGATGCACACCCAGGACGCCGCGCGCACGATCAACCGGATGATGGAGCTCTTCCCACCCGACGAGCGCGAGACGTCGCGGATCCTCTTCGCCGAGTCCCTGGTGGGCATCCTGTCGCAGCGGTTGTTGCCGCGCGCCGGGGGAGGCGGGCGCGTCGCAGCGATGGAGATCCTGAAGGGCACACTGCGCATCCGCGACCTGATCAAGGACGAGCAACGCACCGGCGAGATCTACGACGCCATCCGCGACTCCCGCATGGACGGCATGCAGCTCTTCGACGATCACCTGGCCGAGCTGTACGCGACCGATCAGATCAGCTACGACACCGCCATGCACGCGGCCACCTCGGCCCAACAGTTCAAGCTCGCGGCCACGCAAGTCGACGTCGAGCGCGGCCGCCCCACCGTCACGCAATGGGGCTAGCGGCGCGCGCCGCATCGCCCCGGTCGCCTAGAAGGGCACGTCGCTGACGACCGGGGAGGGCGTGGCCGCGGCGTTGGGCCGGCCGCCGTAGGTCGGTCGGCCGCGCTCGACGAGCCACGGCCGAACGTCGACGCCCACCGCGGCGGTGAGCCACGGGCAGGCCGTCTCGAGCTCGCGCAGCGCGCCCGTGTCGATCCGCACCCCGTCGGGAGCGAAGTGCACCAGGCCGGCGTCGGACCGGACCCGCAGTTCCACCGGCGTGCGCCCCACGTGCGCGTCGAGCAGCGACCGGAGCTCGATGAGGTGGTGGGCGCCGAGACCGTCGAGGTCGAAGCCCAACACGGCCACCTCGGGGACCTGGGCGCGCCCCTCGGGACGGTCCCAGCGGACCAGGCGTTCCGCCACCAAGCGCAGGGTGTCGCCGTCCTCGCTCACCTCGCACACGACGACCACCGGGGCGTCCGCCTCGAGTGAACCGGCGATCTCGTCGTAGACACGGCTGAAAGCCACCACCTCGCGCGCGCCGGTCTCGTCGGACACCTCGAAACGCGCCATCATGGTCCCCTTGCGGGTCGGCCGCTTGACGATCGAGCGCAACAGCCCCGCCAGCGCCACCCGGCGTCGCGCGCCCGGCACGCCCTCGTCGCCCGCGGACGCGGCCCGCCACCACGCGTCGACCTCGTCGACGCGACACGAGGCCGACTCCGGTAGGCCCGGGTACTCGGCCATGGGATGGCTCGACAGGTAGAGCCCGAGCGCCTCCTTCTCCATCCGCAGCAGCTCGAGCGCCGACACCGGCGTGGCGGCGTCCAGGGTGGGCGGTGCGACCTCCTCGACGCCGAACAACCCGTGCTGCCCCAGGGCCGCCTGTTCACGCTGCGACGCCCCCCATCGGGCCGCCGTCTCGAGGTGGGTGAGCAGCGTCGCGCGGTCGCCCAATGCGTCGAACGCACCGGCCTTCACCAGCGATTCCAGCGCCCGCTTGTTCACCACGTGGCCGTCGACGCGACGACAGAAGTCGTAGATGTCGCGGAAGGCGCCGCCGCTCTCGCGCTCCTTCAGGACGTGGTCGACGGCGCCGTCGCCGACGTTCTTGACGCCGTACAGGCCGAACCGCACGACCTCTCCGTCGGGCGTGAAGTCGCCGTTGGAGGTGTTGATGTCGGGCGGCAGGACGTCGACCCCCATGCGTCGGGCGTCGGCGACGTACTCGGCCACCTTGTCGCTGTTGCCGCGCTCGACGGTCAGCAGGGCGGCGGCGAACGCGACGGGGTAGTGGGCCTTGAGGTAGGCGGTCTGGAACGACAGCATGCCGTACGCCGCGGAGTGCGACTTGTTGAAGCCGTAGTTGGCGAACTTCTCGAGCAGGTCGAAGATCAGGTTGGCTTCGACCTTCGGGATCCCACGCGCGTCAGCCCCGGCCTCGAAGCGGGCCCGGTGCCGCTCCATCTCGGCGACCTTCTTCTTGCCCATCACCCGGCGCAGGAGGTCGGCCTCGCCGAGCGAGTAGCCGGCCACGGCCTGGGCGATCTGCATGATCTGTTCCTGGTAGACGGGGATGCCGTAGGTCTCGGCCAGGATGGGGGAGAGCAGCGGTGCCGCGGTCGGCACGTCGTCGAACGTGACGGGTTCCTGGCCGTGGTGCCGGCGGATGTAGGCGGGGATGTTCTCCATCGGGCCCGGTCGGTAGAGCGCCGACACGGCGATCAGGTCTTGGATCCGGCGCGGCTTGAGCTTGCGCAGCGTGTCCACCATGCCCGGCGACTCGAACTGGAAGACCCCGGCGGCGTCACCGCGCGACAGCAACTCGAAGGTCGGCGCGTCGTCGATGGGGAAGGCGTCGGGAGCCAGGGTCACGCCGTGGGCCTGGCGCACGATGCGCACGGCCGCCTCGATGAACGACAGGGTGCGCAGGCCGAGGAAGTCCATCTTGATGAAGCCGAGGTCTTCGACCGACCCCATGTCGTACTGGCACACGATCGGTCCGTCGCCACTGCGGAAGACGGGGGCCAGGTCGGTGACCGGATCGCGGGCGATGATCACGCCCGCGGCGTGGACCGAGGCGTGGCGCGTGAGGCCCTCGAGCTGCATGGCGACGTCCACGTACGGTTGCGCACCCGCCCCGTAGAGCTCGCGCAGCTCGGGGATCTCCTCGAGCGCCTGCTTGATCTTCACCGACCGACCGAAGACCAGGGGGATCAGCTTCGACACCTTGTCGGCGTCGGCGAAGGGGGCCTCCATCACCCGCGCCGCGTCCTTGATGGCGGCGCGCGACGCGAGGGTCCCGAACGTGGCGATGTGGGCCACGCGGTCGTCGCCGTACTTGGCGCGCACGTAGTCGATGACCTCGTTGCGCCGAAGGTCGGAGAAATCGATGTCGAAGTCGGGCATCGAGACCCGGTCCGGGTTGAGGAAGCGCTCGAACAGCAGCCCGTACGCGAGCGGGTCGATGTTGGTGATGCGCAGCGCGTAGGCGACGATCGAGCCTGCCCCGGAACCCCGACCCGGCCCCACCGCGATGCCGTGGTCCTTGGCCCAGCCGATGAAGTCGGCCACGATCAGGAAGTAGTCGGGGAAACCCATGGCGACGATGACGCCCAACTCGAACTCGCCCCGGGCCACGATGCGGACCGCCTCCTCGTCGACGTCGCTGCCCGCGAGCGCGTCGAGGTGCGGCGTCTCGTACCGGTCGTAGACCTCGCCCGCGCCCTTGGGCCGCCGCCCGCGATCGGCGTGGCGCGCCAAGCGGAGCCAGACCTCCTCGAGCGGGACCGCGTCCGACGAGCCGGCGTCGCGTGACGTCGGCGCTTCGTTCTCCGCCACGCTGGCGTCGGCGGCGCGCAAGTACGCACGCCAGAAGCTCTCGTCGACGTGGTCCGGGTAGCGCCGGCCGAGGCCCTCGTAGGCCTGAACGCGCAGCTGCTCGGCGAGCGTGCGTCCGGGTGGCAGCGGCAGCTCGGGCATCTGGTAGACGCGTCGGTCACCGATCGGCAACTCCAGCGTGCAGCGTTCGGCCACCACCATCGTGTTCGACAGCGCGTTCGGATAGCTGCGCTCGGGGATCGCCTGCGCCATCTCGGCGGGCGTCTTGACGTAGAACTCGTCGCACGGGAACCGGAACCGGTTCGGATCGGAGAGCACCGTCTTCGTCTGGATCGCCAGCAAGGCCTCGTGGGCGCGGGCGTCCTCCTTGCGCACGTAGTGGCCGTCGTTGGTGGCCACCATGGCGATGCCGTAGCGATCGGCGAACGCGCGCAGGACCGGGTTCAGTTCCTGCTGCTCGGCGAGTCCGTGGTCCTGGAGCTCGATGAAGTAGTCGTCGCCGAACAGCCTGAGGTACCGCTGCAGCACCCGTTCGCCGGCGTCGGGGCCGACGTCGAGGATCGTCCGGGGCAGCTGCGCCCCCAGGCACCCCGACAGCGCGATCACGCCTTCGTGGTGTTCCTCGAGGAGCTCGAAGTCGATGCGCGGCTTCATGTAGAAGCCCTCGAGGAAGGCTCGGCTGGACAGCTTGCACAGGTTGCGGTAACCGGTCATGTCCTTGGCGAGCAGCGTGAGGTGGAAGTTGCCGCCGTCGAGCTTCGAATCGGGGCGCCGCTTCTCGAAGCGCGAGCCGGCGGTCATGTACGCCTCGAAGCCGACGATCGGCTTGACGCCGGCTGCGACGGCCGCCTTGCTGAACTCGACCGCGCCGTGCAGGTTGCCGTGATCGGTCATCGCGACCGCCGCGTCGCCGGGCGTCACCTCCTTGACCCACGCCATGAGGTCCTTGATGCGCGCCGCGCCGTCGAGGAGGCTGTAGGCCGTGTGCTGGTGGAGGTGGGCGAAGCGGGTGGGGGTGCCGTCGTCCATGCCGGCATGCTAACGCGCGGGTCGCAGCGCATCGGGCGTGCGCCGGACGGGCCGGCGAGCGCGCGGGAAACGCCCTGGGAACGTCTCCCGCGCGTTGACAGCGACCGGGCCCGACGTGGTATCTTTCGCGAGCTTGGCGCCGTAGCCAAGTGGTAAGGCAGAGGTCTGCAAAACCTCCATTCACCGGTTCGAATCCGGTCGGCGCCTCCACCCGCTTCCGGACCCACCCGGACGGCGTCCAACGATCGACCGCACAGGCGCGTAGCTCAGTGGGAGAGCGCTACATTGACACTGTAGAGGTCGCCAGTTCAATCCTGGCCGCGCCTACCAAGAAGAACCCCGTCGCTGACGGGGTTCTCCTCTTTTCAGGGATGGGTTCTCAGGGATCGGATCGGGAGCGGCGGATCAGCCGGCGACCACCTCGGTGACGAACCGGGGCAGCTTCGGCGCGGCCAGCCCCATCCCCTCGAACAGACCGTCGGGGAGCGCCAGGTCGCCGACGAACAGCCGGCCGACGTTCTCGCCTGGCGCGGCGCCGCGTTTCGGCAGCCCGATGGCCAGCGTCATGGTGGCGTGCACGACGTCACCCGGAACGTCGCCGTCGTCGGACATGAGCCCGGTGGGGACGTCGAGGGACACGATGCAACTGCCTTGGGCGGCGAGCTGGTTCACGACGGTGATCACGTCGAGCGTGCGACCGCGCGGCGGGCCCTCGAGGTTGGTCCCGATGGCGGCGTCGATCACGCAGGCGAACTTCATCTTCGGCAGGCTCGTGCGCACCTTGACCGACTCGTAGTGGCGCAGGTGCTCGAGCTGCTCCTTAGGGGTTCCCGAGTAGTTCTCGGCCTCGTGGGTGGGCACGACCCAGACCCGACGACCGCGCGCGGCCAGAAGACGTGCCGCCGCCAGACCACCCGAGCCGTTGTTGCCCCGTCCGGCGACCACCAAGACCGTGCCGTCGGGCGCCTCGGCTTCGACCAGCGCGACCAGGTTGCGAGCCGTGTGCTCGACCAGGAGGCGACTGTCGAGGCCGAACTTGCCGGTCGCCAGCATGATGAGCTGCTGCATCTGCGAACCGGTGACGCGTGGGACGACGTCCCAAGAGACGGTGGGGAAGCCCATCGGAACCTCCTCAGCCCGCGACCGTGTCGGTCTGTTCCGACAGGTCTGCGGTGCTGTACACGTTCTGGACGTCGTCGAGGTCTTCGAGCGCCTCGAGGAACGAGACGACGCGATCGGCCTCGTCGGTCGACAGCTCCGTCATCGTCTGCGGCACCTTCGTCAGCTGGCTCAGGTCGGGCTCGAAGCCAGCGCGCTGCAACGCTTCGACCACCGTGTAGAGCTCGGTGGGGGGCGTGTAGACGACGGTGTTGTCCTCGTCCACCTCGATGTCCTCGGCACCCGCCTCGATCGCCGCTTCGGCCACCTGCTCGTCGGTGCGCGACAAGACCACGACGCCCTTCGTCTCGAACTGCCAGGCCACGCTGCCCGAGAGGTTGCCGCCCCGTTTCGTGAACACGTGCCGGACCTCACCGGCGGTGCGGTTGCGGTTGTCGGTGAGCGCCTCGACCAGGACGGCCACGCCGCTGGGTCCGTAACCCTCGTAGAGCACCGTCTCGAAAGCGGCGCTGCCATCGGCGCCACCGAGCGCACGCTCGATGGCACGGTCGATGTTGTCGACCGGCACGTTGTCCGCCTTGGCTCCCGCGAGCGCGTTCTTGAGCGGGAGGTTGGCCGAGGGGTCGCCGCCTCCGCCTTCACGGACCGCGCTCTGGATGGCGCGGATGTGCTTGCTGATGACCTTGCCCCGCTCCTTGTCGTTCACGGCCTTCTTGCGTTTGATCTGCGACCATTTGCTGTGGCCTGCCACGTCGCCTGCCTTCCGTCGCGGTTCGAGGCAGCGAGAGAAGGCTCTGCGCTACCTCGAACCGCGTTCGTATGCCGACATTGTACCCCAGGGCACGCGTGGCACGGGACCCCGTTGCGCGTTCAGGGGCGCTCGACCTCGAAAGACGAGCTCACGACGCTGGCACCGTCGATGCCGGCGAGGTCCTCCGCGATGGCGTCCTCCCACGCTTCGAGGCCCTGGACCCGCTGGTAGGTGGCCTGGGTCCGCACGGGGCTCAGCTGGGCCCGCACGCGCCACTGGCCGGTCGGCTCGCGCGCCACGATCCGTTCACCCTCGCTGGCCCCGGCCGGCGGCACGATCACCTGCTGGCCGGCCCTGACGCGCTCGTTGCGCACCAGCACGCGGACACGCCCGTCGGGCCCCATGGCGCTGATCGTCAAGAAGCCGTCGTCGCGGACGCGGGTCCGGAAGACGATCACGGAGCCGGGGCGGATCGTGTTCGGGACGACACTGAAGCCCACGAAACCGCGGTCGGACGGGAGGTCGGCGGCGGGCTCGGCGGGCCTGGGTGGCTCGGGGGGCGTGGGCCGGACGACGATGGAGCTCGGCTCCGGGCGCGTGGGTCGACGATCGGCACCGCCGTCGGGGTCGAACGTGACGGTGCACGCGGTGAGCGCGAACACGGCGAGCAGACCGAGGGCGGCGCTGCGGTACAGGGGGGTCATGACGAGCCTCCGGGGCAGGGATCGAGAACGGACTTCGGGATCAGCGGCGGATGTCGAAGCGGGTCTGGGCCACGTCGTCGAACGTGAAGCCGGTCCCCGACAGTTCCAGCCGGATGGCGGCGGTCCACTCGTCGTTCCCACGGCGCCCCAGGAACACGACCCGTTCGGGCGTGCGCTCGGTGGTGAAGTGTGCGCGCACGACGTGCAGACCGGTCGGAGGCGCGGCGATGAACGGCTGACGGGCCGACAGGCCGGCGAGGAACTCGACCCCGCGGCCGGTGACCGGTAGGTTACGGGCGAACGTGTAGACGTCGCCGTCGGGATCGAGCGCCGTGAGCGTGACGTAGCCCGGTCGGCTCGTCTCGATGCGGAAGGTGATCCGGTCACCGACCTGGTACGACGCACGGTTGCTCTCGAAGCTCTCGATGACGGCTGCGCGGCCGGCCACCGGGCCGTCGCCGGGAACGATCGTGATCGTGCACGCTGCCAAGGTGGCGACGAGGACGAAGGCGGACAGGATCGGCAGGACGAGACGGCGGGTCATGGTGCTCCTTCCGGGTCGGTCGCGAGCGACCCCCGTGTGCGAGGGTAGCGCTCGCCAGACGCGGCGTCGGTGAGACCCGCCCCGCGCACGCTCATCGTGTTTTCACGCTCGCTCCGGTCAAGGAACGTCGGAGATGCCGCGGTCGTAGGTCGTGACCAGGTAGGGGAGGCTGGTCTGGTGGTAGCGCCCTCGGTCGTCGTACCAGTAGACGTAGTCGCCGGCGGCGTCTTCCGTGCCGTCGTCGGAGCGCGCACTGGCCCGCGTGACCTTGCCATCGACCAAGCCCTCGAAGACGGGCTCGCCCGTGATGGTGTAGACGGTGATGTACATGCGCACGTTGGTGAAGTCCTGGATGCTGCGGCGGATGCGGTTCTGGGTCTCGTTGCGGCAGCCGGCCAAACCGAAGACCAACAGCAGCACGATGGTCAGGTAGGTCAGGATGCGACGGGTGCGTCCGTTCATGGGTACCTCCGACGGGGCTTCGCCCCTCAGCGAGAGCGTAGCATCACCCACGTTCGCTATACCTGAGTCGACCACGCTCACATCTGTTAGACTGCCGCCGTGTCGGTGGGTACGAACGACCCGTACGAAACGCTCGGCGTCGATCGCGACGCCGATGCCGAGACGGTCAAGCGGGCGTTCCGCGAGCGCGCGCTGCGCGACCATCCGGACCGGAACCCGAACGATCCGGCGGCCGAAGAGCGTTTCAAGCGCGCCTCGGAGGCCTACGCCACCCTCCGCGACCCCGAGACGCGCCGACGCTACGACGCCTACGTCGCGGCCGGGGGAGATCGCTTCGATCCCGCCCGCGGCGGTCGCGTCCCGCGGCCCGACTTCGGCACCGTCGATTGGCGCTCCGTGTTCCGGGAGGCCGACGTGCCCATCGATTGGACCCGGACCGGCGCCATGCCCACCACGGGTCACGTGGTGTTCGACGTGCTCTTCCACAACGTCGCGCGCGTCTTCCGCCAAGCCGGCCTGATCCGCGGTGAGGACCGGACGCTGTCGTTGCGGCTCGACCTCGCGACCGCTCGGTCCGGCGGCACGCGCCGCGTGAGCGTCTCCGGGCCCGTCGCCTGCAGCGCCTGCCATGGCGCCGGAGGACCGTGCCCGACGTGCGGCGGCGAGGGCGTGCTGCGAGCCGGGCTCGACGTGGACGTGCGCATCCCCAAGGGGGTGCGTCCGGGCCAGCGTTTGCGCCTGCAAGGGCTCGGCGGCCCGGGTCGCCCACCCGGCGACGCCTACGTCGAGATCGACGTGGTCCTGCCCTTGGGGACCCATCGGCAGGGGGCCGACCTGGTCACCGACCTCTACGTGACGCCGGCCGAGGCTGCGCACGGGGTCGAGGCCGAGGTGGCGGGTGCCCAGCTGCGCGTCCCGGCCGGCGTCACCGAGGGCCGCGTGATCCGTGTCGCCGGTGGTGGCTTGGGAGGCGGCGCCCTGCTCGTCACGGTGCACATCGACGTCTGGCGCGGCGGCGCGCGCTCGCTCACCGATGCGGCCAGCGGTTGGTTGGCCGGTCCTGTCGCCACCGCGCGTGACACCTGGAAACGCTTCTTCGGGAAGGGAGATCGACCGTGAGCGACGGAGATCACGACCGCGACGCTCGGATCGACGGCGACGACCCCATCCGCGACAAGGACAAGCCGCTGTACGTCATCAGCGTGGCCGCCGAACTCGTCGACATGCACCCCCAGACGCTCCGACTCTACGAGCGGAAGGGCCTCATCGAGCCATCGCGCAGCGCCGGCAAGACCCGCTTGTACTCGCAGCGCAACATCGAACAGCTGCGCGAGATCCGACGCTTGACGCAGGAGCTGGGCGTGAACCTGGCCGGCGTCGAGGAGATCATCCGCTTGCGTCAGAAGCTCGACGTGCTCCAGATGCGCATGGAGGAGCGGATCGATTCGCTCCAGGAACGCTTGCAGCTCGAGCTCAAGGGCGCCCGCGCCCTGCCGGCCCAGGCCGGGGTCGAGGCGCGGCCTCATCCGAGCGACGAGGACCTGATCGACGCCATGTCGGACGCGATGGCGCAGGCCGAACGGGTCGAGGAAGCGGTCGAGGAGTCCGATGCGGCCCTGCGGCGTGGCCTCGAACGGCTGCGCGACCGCGACTGAGCGCCGTCCTGGAGCAGCGAACGCGCGTGGTAGGCTCCGCGCCATGATCGCCGACCTTCCCCAGCTGCCCACCCGCGATCCCGACGATCGCGTTCACGCGTACGTCGAGGCCCAGGCCGAACGCCTGCTCTCGGAACTCCTCTCGTTCCTCCGGATCCGCTCGGTGTCGACCGACCCGGAGCGCGTCTCCGACGTGCGGGCCGCGGCGACCTTCGTCGCGGACGCGCTGCAGAACGCGGGCCTGACCGTCGGGATCCACGACACGAAGCGGCACCCGGTGGTGACGGCGGTCTCGCCCCACGTCGCGGGCGCCCCCACCGTCTTGGTGTACGGCCACTACGACGTTCAGCCGGCGGAGCCGCTCGAGCTGTGGCACCACGATCCGTTCGACCCCGTGATCGAGAACGGCCAGATCCTCGCCCGCGGCGCCTCCGACGACAAGGGTCAGGTGTACGCCCACGTCAAGGCGGTCGAGGCGCTGCGGGACGTGAACGGCAGGCTGCCGCTCAACGTCAAGTTCCTGATCGAAGGCGAAGAGGAGATCGGCAGCCCCAACCTGGCCGCCTTCCTCGCCGAGCACCGCGAGGACCTCGCCGCCGACGTCGCGCTCGTGTCCGACGGCGCCATGGTGGGCGCCGGCATCCCGACGATCACCTACGGGCTGCGCGGTCTGGCCTACGTCACCGTTCGTGTGCGGGCCGCTGGCCGCGACCTCCACAGCGGCGCGTACGGCGGCGGCGTCCCGAACGCCCTGTCGGCGCTCGCGGGCATGCTGGCGTCGCTGAAGGACGCCGACGGGCGCGTGGCCGTCGCGGGCTTCTACGACGCGGTCGTCGACGTCAGCGCCGAGGAGCGGGCGCGCTTCGCCGAGGTGCCGTTCGACCGTGAGGCGTTCATGGCCGACGCCGGCGTCAGCGCGACGCCCGGCGAAGCCGGCTACGACCTGTTGGAGCGGCTCTGGGCCCGACCGACGCTCGACGTCCATGGCCTGGCCGGCGGCTTCACGGGCGCAGGCAGCAAGACGGTGATCGCCGCCGAGGGCCTCGCCAAGGTGAGCTGTCGGTTGGTGCCCGATCAGGACCCGGACGTGGTCGTCGCGCAGCTGCGCCGGCACCTGGAGGCCGTCGCCCCCGCCGGCGTCGAGGTGGACGTGACGCCCGAGGGCCTCGGTGCGCCCGCCATCACGCCCCTCGACCACGAGGCGGTGCGCCAGACGGCCGTCGCGCTCGAGCGTGTCTGGGGCCGGCCGGTCGTGTTCGCCCGCAGCGGCGGTTCGATCCCCGTCGTCGCGCTCCTCCAAGAGACCCTCGGCGCCACGCCCGTCCTCCTCGACATGGGGTTGGAGGACGATCGCTTGCACGCTCCGAACGAGAAGTTCGACGTGGTGAACTACCTGCAGGGCGTTCGTGCCAGCGCCGCTGCCCTCATGGCGCTCGCCGAGCGCTGACGCCGTTCGCCGATGCGCCTCACCCAACTGACCGTCGCCGGCTTCAAGTCGTTCGGCAACCGGGCCTCGGTCGAGTTCTCGCCGGGCGTCACCGCCATCGTCGGACCCAACGGCTCGGGCAAGAGCAACCTCCTCGACGCCCTGAAGTGGGTGACGGGCGGCGGTCGCGCGCGTGAGTTCCGGGCCGAATCGAAGACCGACCTGATCTTCCACGGCGCCGACGGCAAGCGCGGGATGGGCTACGCGGACGTCGAGGTCGAGCTGAGCGACGGCCGTCGGACCATCAAGGTGCGACGCGACCTCGACCGGGAGGGCGCCAGCCGGCTGCGGCTCGACGGTCGGGCGGCGCGCTTCCTCGACGTCGACGAGGCCTTGGCGGGGTCCGGTCTCGGCACCTCGGGGGTCGCCATGATCGGCCAGGGCGAGGTGGCCGGGGTGTTGATGGCGGACCCGTCGACGCTCCTCGGGTACGTGGCCGAGGCCGCCGGGGTGGCGCGCCTGTCGGGTCGGCGGGAGCAGACCCAAGCCCGACTCGACACCGCGCGGCTCCATCTGGCGCGGCTGGAGGACGTGTTGCTCGAGCTGCGCGAGCGGATCGAGCACCTGCGCCACGAAGCGGCGGCCGCGGTCCGGCACGCGGACCTGTCGCGCGAGGCGCTGGTGCTCCGCGTCACCGCCGGGTATGCGCGCGTGCATGCGCTCGAGGCGGAGGTGGACGGCCTGCGTCGCGACGCGCGGTCGGCCGAGCAGACCATCCTGGAGGTGCGCGAAGCGGCCGCCGGCGCCCGTGCGGTGGCCGACTCGCTCCGCTCGGAACGGACCGCCGTCGAGGCGGCGTACCGCGACGTCCTGGCCGCCGCCGCCACTGCCCGCGGCGCCCTCGACCTGGCCCGCGCCGAGGCCGCCCGGACGCACGAGCGGTGCGAGACGCTACGGCGGGCGCGTGACGAGGCGCTGGCCGAGGCGACCCGGCTCGAGCGCGAGCCGGTCCCGGTGGCGCCCGACGTGGACGAGGCGGCGGCGCGCGCGGCCGCCGAGACGGCGCAGCAGGCTGTGGTCGACGCCGAAGCGGAACGCACGGACGCCGAGCGCGCGGCCCGCGCCGCCGAGGGCCACCTGGAGCGGGCGCGAACGGAGGCCGCCGCGGCCGAACAGGCGTGGGCCGTCTACCGCGGCCGGCACGAGACCTGGACCCAAGAGCGTGCCGAGGTGGAGCGCGAGAGGGCCGAGCTCGCCGACCCCTCGGATGGCGCGCCCACCGCGGTCGGCGCCCTCGAAGCCGAGCTCGCTGCGGCGGAAGCGCGGGTGGCCACCGCCGAAGGCGCGCTCGACGAGGCTCGGCGCGCGCTCGAGAGCGCGCACGCCGAGCACGCCACGGCGCACGGCGAGGCCGCCGCCCGCGGTCGGGCGGTCGAACGCCTGCGCGCGGCCTTCGAGGCCCGCCGCGGTTACGCGCAGGGACCCCGTGCCGCCCTCACGTCCGGCGTCCCCGGGATCCGAGGCAGCGTCGCCGACCTGCTGCGCGTCGACGCCCGGTACCAGGCGGCGATCGCCGGCGCGCTCGGGCGGCGCGTCGAGTACGTGGTGGTCGACACGGCGGCGACGGGCGAGCGGGTGCTGGCCGCCGTGCGCCAGGCGGGCGGTTGGGCGACGCTGCTGCCGCTCGACCTGCTGCGGCCGCCCCGCGCGGCGTTCGACGCCGACTGGGGGTCGAACGAGGGCGTGGTGGCACGGGCCGTCGACGTGGTCGACGTCGATCCCGACGACCGGTCGGTGGCCGAGCAGTTGCTCACGAACACCTTCGTGGTGCGCGATCTGCCGTCGGCCACCGCGCTCGCGCGGCGCCACCGAGACCGGCCACGGCTCGTCACGCTCGACGGCGACGTGCTCGAGGCGAGCGGGGCCATGAGCGGCGGGCGCCGCGCGGGCGCCGGCACCGTCATGGGGCTCGGTCGCGACCTCGAGGACGCCGAGGCGGCCGCCAGCGACGCCGTGGCGCTGGAGGTCGAACGCCGCGCACGGCTCGAGGCGGCGCGGGCGCGGGTGCGCGAAGCGCAGGCGACGGCCGAGACCGAGCGCGGCCAGGCGGAGGGGGCGCGCACCGCGCACGCCGAAGCGCGCAGGCGCGCCGAGCGCCTGGCCGAACGACGTCAGGCGCTCGACCTGCGCGCCGCTCGACTCGACGAGGCCCTGCAGGACCTCGAGCCTCCGTCGCTGGTCGTCGATCCGGACGGGCTCGCCGACGCCGAGACGCGCACGTCCACCGCCCGAGCGCGCGCCGACGCGGCCCGGACCGTGTGGGAGCGCGCCACCGAGGCCGCCGCCGGCGCGCAACAGGCGGCCGCGGTCGGCGCCGAACGCTGGCGCGCCTTCGAGGCGGCCCGCGACGCCTACGCGCTCGCACGCACGCGGGCGAACGCGCTGCGCGAGAGCGCCCAGAGCCTGGCCGAGGACCTCGAACGCGCCCAGCACGAGGCCGAAGGGGCCCAGCACGCGGTCGAGGCGGCGCGTCAGGCGCTCCCGCAAGACGTCGAGGAACGACGCGTGGCGCTGGAGACGCTCGACGGTCGGTTGGCCGACGTCGAAGCGACGGCGCGGGCCCACACCGAAGCGCAGGCGCGTGCAGGGGAGAGCTGGGAAACGGGACGCGTCGCGCTGGCGCGGCGCGAGGCGGCGCTGGAACTGGCGCTCGAGGAGCGTGCGGGCCTGCCCGAAGGGGTCGCGGTGCTCGACCTCAGCGAACGGGCGGCGCGCCACCGGCTGCGCGAGGTCGAAGCCGCCATCGAGGCGCTCGGACCGGTCAACCACCGGGCCGCCACCGACCACGCCGCCCAGGCGGAGCGGCTGGCCTCGCTCGAGGACGAAGCCGCGCAGGCGGTCGAGGCGGTCGACACGCTCTCCAGCACCTTGGAGACGATCGACCAGGAGACCAACGCGCGCCTCGGGACCGCCCTCGACGGGCTGCGCCAGGGGTTCGCCGAACACGTGCGCCAGCTGTTCGGTCCCACGGCCGTCGGTGCCATCGAGATCGAGCATGAGGGACCGCGACCCGTCGGCTTGCGCATCGGTCTGCAGCCACCGGGCAAACGCACGCAATCGCTGAACCTGCTGTCGGTGGGCGAGCGCTCGATGGGCGCCCTGGCGTTCTTGTTCGCGCTCATGGCGGGCGACGGCGGCGGTCTGCCGATCGCGGTGCTCGACGAGGTCGACGCGCCGCTCGACGAGGCCAACATCCGGCGCTTCTGCGGCTTCGTCGAGTCGCTGGCGGCGCTCGGGACCCAGTTCGTGCTCATCACCCACCAGAAGGCGACGTTCGAGGTGGCCGACACCCTGTGGGGGGTGACGACCGAAGCGGGCGTGAGCCGCGTGTTCAGCCTCCGCCGCGACGATCCGCGTGTGCCCGCCCCGGCGTGAGCGACGCGACACGGACCTCGCTCCCCGGCGCGAGAGCGCGGGGAAGAGCGGGGTCGGCGTCCCTGCGGCGGGACCCGCGGCCTTGCGGGCGCCGCCCGCCGGGGTCATGCTGGGAACGATCCCACTGAAGGAGGTCACCCGTGGTCGATGAGCGTGTCCCGGCCTACGACCGGATCGGTGGCGCCGCCGCGGTGCGCGCCCTCGTCGACGCGTTCTATGAACGCGTGTTCGCCGACCCGGAGCTGCAACCGTTCTTCGAACACGCCGACCTGGCGCGGCTGCACGAGATGCAGCGGATGCTCTTCTCGATGGCGCTGGGCGGTCCGGTGGGCTACGAAGGTCTTCCGCTCGCCCACGTCCACCGCGGTCGGGGCCTCACGCGCGAGCACTTCCAGCGCTTCATCGAGCACCTGTTCACGACCCTGGAAGCGACGAGCGAGCTCGACGAGCAGGACCGGCGCGACATGATCGCCCGCATCAACACCTACGCCAGCGACGTCCTGGGCGGGTACGGGGTCTCGGGCTAGCGGACGGTCTGGCCTGGGGTCGTTCGGACATGCCGAGTTTGATAAGTTGTCTTATCAAACGTCAAAGAGAGACAGCGTCGAGACCGGACCCGACCAACGAAGGTCGCCCTCCGCGGCCGCTCGACCTCACCATCGAGCCGTGACGGCACCGAGCGGTCCGGCGTGCACGTCTCAGATCTCTTCGTCGTCCTTCACGTCCATGATCCACGTGAGCGCCCGCATCATGGCCGGGAAACCGATCGTGGTCGCCGCCAGGAACGCCACGTGGCGCAGGTCGGCCATGCCGATCCCAGCCGCCAGCGCCTGGCGCGCGTGGCTGTGGGTGGCGCCCTCGGATGGGCTCGTGAGCGAGATGGCGAGCTTGACCAAGCGCCGCTCGCGATCGCTCAGCGGGCCGGCCTCGTGGGCTTCGGCCGCGAAGCGCTCGTAGGCGGCGATCAGTTCCGGCTGCTCGTGTTGCAGTTGCAGGTACGGTACCGGTTTCGTCATGAACGTCCTCCCAGTCCTCGGCCTACTTCGATGGTAGCAGCGCGCCCCAGGCGGTTCGTCCCGGCCGGGCGCCGGGGGGCGACCCGAACCGGCGCGCCGGGTACCATGGGATCGCGACCGGAGGGCACGCATGGCCATCTCGACCCCGCAGCGCGACGACCCGACCGACGACGCGGCGTATGCAGCGTTCGTCCGGAGCTACCCCGGATACGGCAGGAGCACCGTGCTGGACGAGTCTCGTGCGATCGACTTCGCACGTTTGGACGACGCCGGCGACGTCTACCTCGACTACACGGGGGCCGGCCTCTACGCCGAATCGCACGTTCGCGAGCACCTGGCCTTCCTCTGCGAGCACGTCCTCGGCAACCCGCACTCGTCGAACCCGACGTCCTCGGCCATGACGCGTCTGGTCGAACGCGCGCGCGAGGCCGTCCTCGCCCACTTCCGCGCCGATCCGACCGAGTACGTCGTGATCTTCACCGCGAACGCCAGCGCAGCGCTGAAGCTCGTGGGCGAGGCCTACCCGTTCGCCGCCGGCGGCACGTTCTTGTTGACCTACGACAACCACAACTCGGTGAACGGGCTGCGGGAGTTCGCGCATGCTCGCGGCGCCGAGGTGGTCTACGCCCCGGTGCGCCCCCCCGACCTGCGGCTGGACGAAACCCTCCTACGGCGGGCGCTGGCGGCCCCCTCGCTCGGTCCGGGCCGGTTGTTCGCCTTCCCCGCTCAGTCGAACTTCTCGGGCGTCCTCCACCCGCTGTCGTGGGTGACCACCGCCCAAGACCTCGGCTGGGACGTCTTGCTCGACGCAGCCGCGTTCGCACCGACCAACGCGCTGGACCTCTCGGCCGTGCGTCCGGACTTCGTCTCGCTCTCCTTCTACAAGATGGTCGGCTATCCGACGGGCGTCGGGGCGCTCGTCGCGCGCCGCGCGTCGCTCGCCACCTTGCGGCGCCCCTGGTTCGCCGGCGGGACGATCAGCTACGCCTCGGTGGGCCGCGAACGCTACGACCTGCTCGAAGGCGCCGAAGCCTTCGAGGACGGGACGCCCAACTACTTGAGCCTGGCGGCGCTCGAGGGGGGCTTGCAGCGGGTGGCGGGCGATCGGCTCCGGGCGATCCACGAGCGCGTCCTCAGCCTGACGGCCTGGACGCTCGCCCAGTTCGAAGGGCTGCGGCATCACGACGGGCGCCGGTTCGTGGAGGTGTACGGGCCGCTCGACGCGACGGGTCGGGGGGGCGCGATCGCCTTCAACCTGATCGACGGGGACGGGATCCCCATCGACCACCGTGAGGTGGAACGGCGCGCCAACGAGGCCCGGATCTCGCTGCGCACCGGCTGCTTCTGCAACCCGGGGGCGGGTGAGTCGGCGCTGGGGATCACCGAAGAGGACCTGGCGTCGTGCTTCGAGACCCACGACCGCATGACGATCGACACCTTCCGGGGCTGCATCGACCCGAAGGCGAGCGGCGCGGTGCGCGTGTCGTTCGGCTGGGCCAGCACGTTCCGCGACGCCCAGACGCTGGTCGCTTTCGTGCGCTCGTTCGTGCCCCCCGTTTAGGAGCCCTCGTTCGCGAATCGCGCTCGCCGCGATGGCGCGGTCGCTGACCGATCGGTGCTTTCGGCGCTGTTCGCGGGCCGGGACGCATGACCCTGGTCGTCGGCCCCCCGACGCTCCCGCCGTTCCTTCGTCCGTCTCGCCGCGGATTGGCTATACTGCCGCCCTCGAACCAGATGGTTTGATCAGGAGGTCAGGATGGCGACCGTCGTGTGGCGCAGGTGACCCCGCTCGTGCTGTTCCTCGGCGACCCGCTGGCAGCGGACGCCACGCTCGTGGGTCCGAAGGCCGCGCACCTGAGCGCGCTCGCCGCGACACATCCGGTCCCTCCCGGTTTCTGCCTCACCGCCGCAGCCCACCGCCAGGCCGACCTCCACGGCGGCATGGACGCGCCGCTGCGCCAGGCGGTCGTCGACGCGTACGAGCGGCTCGTGGGGCCCAGCTCCCCCCCGTTCCCGGTCGCGGTGCGTTCCTCGGCTCTCGACGAAGACGGACCGTCCGCCTCGTTCGCCGGTCAACACGAGACGATCTTGGGCGTCGTCGGTGTCGACGCGGTCCTCGAGGCGATCGCCCGCACCTGGGACTCGTTGCGCAGCCCGGCCGCCCTCGCCTACCGGCGCGACCACGGTCTGGCGCTCGACGGCCTGGCGCTCGCGGTCTTGGTCCAGCGGCTCGTGGTCGCCGACGCGTCGGGGGTCGCCTTCAGCGCCGATCCCGTGTCGGGGCGCCGCGACCGTCTGATGATCAACGCCACGTGGGGCTTGGGCGAGAGCCTCGTGGCGGGCCACGTCACCCCGGACGGCTGGACGCTCGACAAGGAGAGCCTCGCCGCGGTCGAGTCTCGCCCCAGCCGCAAGACCAAGATGACGGTCCTGGCGGAGACGGGCACGGCCGAGGTGGCCGTCCCCGAGTTCCTGAGCGAACGCCCGGCGCTCAGCGAGGAGACGCTCGGCGCGGTCGCGCGGCTCACACGTGACCTCGAGACGCACCAGGGCTGGCCGGTGGACGTCGAGTTCGCGGTGGCGGACGGTGACCTGTTCCTGCTGCAGTGCCGACCGGTCACCGCCCTGCCCGAACCCGCGCCCGGCGCGGTGGCGGCCCCCGACGACCCGCTCGCCGGGCTCCCGGCGCCCTGGCGCGAGCCACAGGACGCTCAGGCGTTCTGGCGGCACGACCGCTTCCACTTCCCTGGCCAGCTCACCCAACTCGACTTCGACCTCGTGCGCCTGGGGATCGAGGAGGGCTTCGCCCACGGGGGCCGCCTCTACGCGGTGCCGGTGACGATCCCGTCGCGTCGGTTCTGGACGCGCTACTACCGCACCGCAGCCCCCGTGAACCTGCCGGACGGCGAACGCGAAGGGTGGGAGACGCGTGGTGCCGCCGCCATGGCGGAGATCGAGGCGAACCTGGAGAACGCCTGGTCGTGGCGTTGGCGCCCCGAGATCGAGGCGCATCTCGCCTTCTGGGACGGCTTCGACCCGGCGGCTGCCGACGACGCGTCGTTGTTGGCGCACCTCGATGAGACCTACGCTCGCCTCGAGCGGATCTGGCGGGTCCACTTCGAGATCGTCATCCCGATGGAGCACGTGGTGAGCGCCTTCGTCACGCTCTTCAAGGAGCTGTTCGAGGGCGGCTCCGAGCTCGATGCTGCCGGTCTGCTCCAGGGACAGGAGACGCTCACGGTGCAGGCGGGGATCGCCGTATGGGAGCTGCGGGACGCCGTTGCGGCCGTGCCCGGCCTCCGCGAGGACCTGCTGGCGGTGCCAGCGGACGCCGCCCTGCAGGTGCTCGAGCGCCGCGCCGACGCTTCCGGGGTGCGCGAGGCGTTCGCGGCCTTCCTCGCCATGTACGGCCGCCGCACGCTCTACCTCGGCTTGTCGTCGCCGAGCCTGGCGGAGGATCCCCGCCCGGTGATGACGATGCTCCAGGACGCGCTGCAGCGCCCCGAGCGCGACGCTCGCGCGAACCACGTCGAGGTGGCCGCCGAACGCGAGCGGCTCGTGGCCCAAGCCCGTGCGCGCCTCCACGGGTACCCGGCGCCCATCCGGGCCGAGTTCGAACGGCGGCTGGCGCTGGCGCAGGTCGCGAGTCGGCTCGACCAGGACCACGGCTTCCTCATCGATTACGGCGCGACCGCCGCCGTCCGCCGTGTGCTGCTCGAGGTCGGACACCGACTGGCGGGACGCGGAAGCCTCGCGGCGCCGTCCGACGTGTTCCACCTGACCTGGGAGGAGGTACGGGCGACGCTTTCGACCGTACCGGCGCCCGACCGCCGCGGGCTGGTCCTCGAACGTCGGGCCGAGATGCAGCGCTTCGCCGACGTCGAGCCGCCCGAGACGGTGGGGACGCCTCCCCCCGAGCCCGCACCGCCGGCCAGCGTCAAGGCCGGTCGACGACCGCCGGGAACGCGCGAACCCGACGTCGTGGTGGGCTCGCCAGGCGCCCGCGGCCTCGTGCGCGGCCGGGCCCGGGTGCTGCGCGGGCTGCGCGAAGCCGGCGCGCTACGTCCCGGCGAGGTCTTGGTCGCCACCAGCACCTCGCAGTCGTGGACGCCCCTGTTCGGGATCGCCGCCGCCCTGGTGACCGACACCGGCGGCGTGCTGAGCCACACGGCCGTCGTGGCACGCGAGTACCGTCTGCCCGCCGTCGTCGGCACTCAGAACGGCACCCGGCGCATCCGTGACGGCATGCTGCTCGAGGTCGACGGCGACCGCGGCACGGTGCGGATCGTCGCCGAGGAGTGATGGTCGAAGGCCGCCGAGCGCAGACCGGCGCCGTGATCGCCGCGGCGATCTTCGCCGGCGTGCTCGCTCCGCTCAACTCGACCATGATCGTGGTCGCGCTCCCCGAGATGCTCGCCGACCTCGGCGCGTCGATCACGTGGGGCAGCTGGGTCATCGTGTCGTACCTGGTGGCCATGGCGGCCGTCCAGCCCCTCGGCGGTTCGCTGGGCGACCGCTTCGGCCAGCGCCGGCTCATGCTTCTCGGGCTGCTCGGTTTCGCCGTGGCCAGCGCGGTCGCCGCGCTCGCACCGACGGTGGAGGTCCTGATCGCTGCCCGCACCGCGCAAGCGGTCACGGGTGCCAGCGCCATCCCCAACGCCACCGCGCTCGTACGCCGGCTCGTCCCTCGCGACGCCCACGGGCGTGCCTTCGGCGCCATCGGCGCCGGCATCGGGGTCGCGGCCGCCGTCGGGCCGCCGCTCGGAGGGTTCGTCACGGACCTGCTCAGCTGGCGCTGGATCTTCGCGATCAACCTGCTGGTCATCGTTCCGGCCCTGGTGTTGGCCGCGCGCGTGGTCGACGACCGACGCCCACCGAGCGGCGGCCGCTTCGACCTGGCGGGCGCCGGGCTCTTGCTCGTCGCGCTGGTGGGCTTGGCCTCCGCCGCCACCGTCTGGCGGGTCCCGGGGGTGCCGTGGCCGGCGGTCGTGGTCCTGGCGGCGGCGTCGCTGTTCGCCGCCGGCCTGTTGCGGCGACACGTCGCGCGGGTGGCCTCCCCCGTCGTCGACCTGCGGCTCCTCGGCCGGCCAGGTTTCCTGCCGGCCGGGGTGTCGATCATGGCGTCGAACCTGACGATGTACACCATCTTGCTGGCGTTGCCCGTCTTCTTGGCGCAACGGGTCGGATGGGGGCCCCGCGACGTCGGCGTCTTGCTGGCGGGGATGTCGCTGC
Organism: uncultured Trueperaceae bacterium; assembly: GCA_963839375.1. Classification (GTDB taxonomy): domain Bacteria; phylum Deinococcota; class Deinococci; order Deinococcales; family Trueperaceae; genus JAABTL01. The sequence goes on from CAWIUY010000012.1 coordinate 176,523, forward strand.
TGATGCTGATCTTCGGTCCCGTGGGCGGATGGCTCTCCGATCGCATCGGCCGCCGCACCCCGGCGGTGATCGGAACGATCGTCGCCATGGTGGGCACCGCGCCGCTCGTGGCCATCTCGACGACGTGGACGTGGCCCGCCTTCCTCGTGCCGCTCGTCGTCGTCGGGACCGGGATCGGTCTCGCCGGTGCCCCCGTCCAGGCGGCCGCGATGGGCGCCGCTCGCGCGGGAGAGGCGGGCCAAGCGGCGGGGATGTTCTCGACGATGCGCTACCTGGGCAGCATTCTCGGGGCGGCGGGCATGGCGGCGATCCTGGGTGCCAACGCCGAGCAGCGGGACTTCCGCGTCCTCTTCGCGCTCCTGGTGCTGGCGGCCGGCGTCGCCGCGACGGCCTCGTCCCGACTACCGCGCGGCCTCGTCCGCACCGATCCGGAGGCCGTGGGGCGCACTCGGCTCGCGTCGGAGCCCGACCGCCGCGCGGAGCGAGTGGCCGACGTACCCCAAGCCTCCGGGCTCGAACGCGAGGCGCACGGTCGTCCCTAGCTCAGGCACGCGTTCGGGCAAGCGGAACAGCTCGACCGTCCTCCCAGCGACGGCGTCGTCGATCCGCTCGCGGAAGCGCGCCAACACCCGGTCGAGCGATCCCCGTACGGCACCCGCGAAGGGGCGCAGCGGGCGCGGCAGGGCGACGTCCAGCGCGAGCGCCTCGGCTCCGAGGAGCGTGAGCACGCCGCTACCCCCTTCGGTCGAGAGCGCGTGCGCCAGGACGACGTCGGCGTGCGCGGCCGGCAGCGGCAGCCACGCCCAGCCGGTGAGCGGCGTGCGCACGCCCGCCTGGAGCCCCTCGAACACGACCGTCGAGCGAGCCGTCGCCACGCCGTCCTCGACGTCGAGGACAGGGGTCGTGGCCGTCACCGTGCCGCGCACGCCCACGTCGAATCGCCCCCGCCCGACCTCGTGCTCGAAGGGTTGACGGATGGGGGCAGCAGCGTGCTCAGGAGCACCCCCACCGCCTCGCCCGACACCAGGACGATCAGCCCGGCGCGGTCGTGCACGCCCCGGTTGAGGAAGGCGAGGTCCGAGGCGGACGCGCCGTCGGCCGCCGCGACGTCTCCCCCACCCTGGAGTCGTGCCCCCGCCGCCAGCGTCGGGCCGTCGCCGAGCGTCAGATCGGTGACCTCGACCCGCAGGTCGGGCGCGAACGGGTGGGTGAGCGGAGGCAGCGGCAGCGTCGCCAGCGCGATGCGCAGCGCGGGGAGGACGCGGGCGTCGAGGAGTCGCGCGATGAGGCGGTCCAGCGTGCGGGTCGACACGACGTCCACGTGCACCGGCGTCAGCCGCGGTGCCCCGCCCTCGAAGCCGAGCCGCGCGGTCGCGCGCAGCGCCAACGTCCGCGCGACGCGGACGGGTCCGAGGCTCGCCTGGACATCGAGTCGCCCCACGTCCACCACCAGGTCGTGATCCGCCTGCTCGTCGGGCACCAGCCGGACGATCGGCGCCTCGGCCACGTCGAACGTGTAGTCGATCCCCTTCACGCGACCGGCGCCCCTGAACCGTTCGCGTTCTTGCGCGTAGGCGACCCGGACCGCGAGCGCGATCAGGTCCTCGCCGACGTACACCATGATGGGGGTCCCGGTCACCCTCGCCTCCGTCGCGTCGCCGCCGACCACGGACGGGCCGCGAGCGACGTGGCGCATGGTACGGGGACGCGCGCACCGAGCGCCGATCCGCGGTCACGCGCTCCAGGCGGACTCCCGGGTGAGGCCCACGACGAGGGTCGTCCCGCGCCGCCGTGGCGCGGGACGACCCGATCCCGTTCGCGCGGTGTGGAGCGGAGCGCCAGCGATCAGCCGCCGCTGCGCGCGAGCTGCAAGGTGGTGATGCACGTCGGGCTGTCGGCGGACGTGGTGACGCGTCCCACGGTGCGGTACCCCTCGGCCGCGAAGCTGACCTCGACCGCTTGGTCGCGCGGCAGCCACAGGTCGATGAAGCCGTTCGCTCCCGTCGAGCGGATCTCGTCGACGACCACGGTGCCGTCGGCCAGGGTGGCCTGCACCAGGAACGGCGTGCCGACGAGCTCGCCCTGGCAACCGGAGGTGTAGTGCGTGGCGCACGGGTGGGTTCGCTCCAGGAACGGTGCGAAGGAGACGAACATGACGTCGTCGGGCAGCGGCACGATCACCTCGCGCCCGCTCGTGAAGGTGAAGTGCACGGCTTGGGGCGTGACGAAGCTGGTCACGTCCGTCCCCTTCCAGGCGTTGGCGAGCTCGACGGCGGCGTACGCGTCGAGGCCTTCGAGCGCCGCCGGCGACGGGGCCGGGGTCTGGGCCGCCACGACGCCGAGGAGCGCGAGCACGAGGAGGACGACGAGCGGCCGGCCGAGGCGGTTGGTAGAGCGAGGGCGCTGGGTCATACGCGAGGGTACGCAACGTGGGTCGGCGCCTCGTGAAGCCTCGGTCAAGCTGGCGTAAGGACGTGCAGGACATCCGTCCCGGCACGCTGGCAGGCTCGTTCGAAGGGCCGGCCGGCACGCCGGCGGGCCGCGCGAGGCCCGGGTCGCCCCGGGCGAGGCCCATGGCATGATGCCCGGCACGGAGCGAGCACCGTCCGCTCCCTTCAGGAGGCGTGGCATGGCCAGCGGAACGAGCATCTCGACGTGCGACCACACCGTGCATCGCCAGCGCCACCAGCACGTCTGGGACCGCACCATCGCGCCGGCTCTGGAGGTGGACGACGGTGCCAGCGTCGTGTTCGACACCACCGACGCCTCGGGCGGACAGCTGCACGCCGCGTCCACGGCCGCCGACCTGGCCCACCTCGACTTCGCTCGCGTCAACCCGATCACCGGCCCGATCGCGGTGCGCGGTGCGCGCGCTGGCGAGGTCTTGGAAGTCGAGGTGCTGGAGCTGGCGATGACGGGTTGGGGCTGGACGGCGCTCATCCCGGGCTTCGGGCTGCTGGCCGACCAGTTCCCGGATCCGTGGCTCAAGCACTGGGCGCTCACGCCCGGGGCGCCCACCGCGACCTTCGCCGACGGCGTCGACGTTCCCATCGCCCCGTTCCCAGGCACCATCGGGCTGGCTCCGCCCACGCCGGGACCGCACCCGACGGTGCCGCCGCACGCCTGGGGTGGCAACCTCGACATCAAGCATCTCACCGCGGGCACCAAGCTCTACCTGCCGATCGGCGTGGACGGCGCCGCGTTCTCGGTCGGCGACACCCACGCGGCCCAGGGCGACGGCGAGGTGTGTGGCACCGCCATCGAGTCGCAGATGCAGATCGCGCTCCGCTTCCGGGTGCGCCGCGATCTCCGGCTCACCCGACCGGCGTTCGAGACCTTCGGCGCGGCTCCCGGCGACCGCGCCGTCACCGACGGTGCGTTCGTCACGACCGGCGTCGCCCCGGACCTGATGGCGGCGGCGCGCGAGGCCGTCACCGCCATGATCGATCGACTGAGCGCCGGCGGACGCTTCACCGCCGAGGAGGCCTACGCCCTGTGCAGCGTGGCCGTCGACCTGCGGATCCACGAGGTGGTGGACGCACCGCATTGGGTCGTCGGGGCATGGCTGCCCAAGGGCATCGTGGCCAGCTAGGCGGAGCGCACCGCAGCCGCGCGCCCGCCCGACTGTCGGCGACGGCGAGCGAACGTCGCTCAGACCGGGGGTTCGGCCTTCGGCCCCTGTCTCAGCCGCATCTGCCGCGCGCGCGCCTGCAGATCGCGGAAGAAGTCGCTCTCCACGATCGCCTCGACCTGCTCGGCGCGTTTGGTCTCGTCGATCTCGATCCGCAGCTCCTGGACCTCGCGGCGCAAGGTGCGTTCGCGCAAGCCGACCTTCTCGGTCATCCCCTGGAAGACGTCGGCCAACAGGCCGATCTCGTCGCGGAAGCGTCGCTGGCGCAGGGCCCCGAAGTCCTGGTCGTAATGGCCCTCCCCCACCCGCTCGGCGGCGGCCGTCAACCGCACGATCGGCCCCGTGAGGATCCGCGACAGCACCAGCACCAGCAGCAGCAGCGCCGCGTAGGTCAACAGGAACGCCCTGCCGGTGCTGCGCAGCAGCGCGTCCTGGACCTCGTCGACGTGGGCCAGCTCGAAATCGACGCCGACCGCGCCCACGGGTGCCCCCGACGCGTCGCGCACCGGGGCGTAGGCCGACACCCAACTGCCGTACGCGTCGCTGTAGCCCACCCGGCGGAGCAAGCGACAGGCCAGGGCCCGCGCCTCGCCTCGGAGCCGCGCGAGGGGTTGGCCCGCCACGGGCACGCCGGCGGCCTCGCACCGGCGGGTGCGCGGCAGGTTGACCGTGGGTGCGGTGAGTCCCGCGGTGAGCGACCCGACGCTCACGTCCTCCTCGAGGAACCCGTAAGCCTTGCTCGGGTCCGACAGGGTCCACAGGTCGACGAGCGCGACGACCTGGTTCGGCAGCGATCCGGCGACGTAGGTGTACGGCCAGGCCCGGGGCTCGACGCTCTGCACGGTCTGCAACCAGGCCAGTTGCGCCCCGTAGTCGGGGTGATCCGAGCGCCCGGCGGCGTTGGGCACCCCCTCGGCCCGAAGACGCTGCAACGACGAGCCGTCGAGGCCGGCCGCGGCACCATGGACGGTGGCCTCGAGGTCGCTGACGATCCGCGAGATGGCACGTTCGGTCGAGAAGACGTAGAACCAGTAGAAGGCGCCGACGAACAGCACCGTGAACACGAGGGTGAAGCCGATGACCAGCTTCGTCGCCAGGCTGAACGGTGTGCGCTTGATCGAACCGGGCGATGTCGGCATGCGTCGCTCCTAGCGTCCCGCGGACGCGCGTCGGCGCAGGGCGCCGCTCAAGACGGTGGCGATGAGGTCGGCGTAACCGCTCGGCCGGGTTGGGGCCGCACCGGCGTGGTCGGCGAGGAACGCCATCGCCGAAGTTCGAGGCGCGAGGCCAGGCAGCGCGTTGATCTCCAGCAACTGTGGACGACCGGCGGCGTCGTGACGAAGGTCGACGCGTCCCAGGTCGCGGCAGCCGACGGCGCGGTAGGCGCGCAACGCCAGCCCACCTAGCTCGGCCGCCAAGCGTACGTCGGCGACGCTCCGGAACGGGCTCTCACACGCGCCGGTCGCCGACGCCCGCTTCTCGGCGTACCCGCGCAAGCGCCCGGCCGGCGCCGTCTCCGCCACGCCCAGCACGACGGGCACGCCGGCGTGGTCGACGATGCCGACCGTGAACTCGGGCCCGGGGAGGAACGCTTCCACCAGGGCAGGTTGACCGTAGAGGTCCCAGACGTGGGCGACGCGCGCGCGGAGGCCGGCAGCGTCGTGCACCTGAGAGCCAGCGTCCACGCCCATCGACGAGCCCTCGGCGACGGGCTTGACGAACCGTGGGTAAACGTCGGGGACGTCGGCCAGGTCCTCGGACGACGCCACCACGTGGTACGCCGGCGTCGGCAGTCCCGCTCCGAGCCACACGCGCTTCGTGAGGGCCTTGTCGAGCGTCAGGCCCAGCGTCACCGGGTCGGACCCGGTGTAGGCCACGCCGTGAGCCTCGAGCAGGGTCGGGATCTGAGCTTCACGACCGCGGCCATGGGTGCCTTCGGCGAGGTTGAACACGACGTCCACGTCGAGCCCGCCAGCGAGCCGGGCGACGACGTCGGCCAGCCCGCCGAGCCGCTCCGGACGGTGGCCGAGGCCCGCCAGCGTCGCCTCGAGACCGGCGATCGTGGTGTCGTCATCGAGCTCCGCGAACCGGTCCGGCGGCATGCCGGGTGCCAGCTCGTGGGCCGCGCGCAGGTCGAACGTGAGGCCGACGCGCAGACCGCTCGACGTCACAGGAGCTTGTCCAGGAGGCTCGCGCCCGCACGCTGGCGCCGCTGTAGCCGCCAGCTGAGCAGGCTGACCTCGTACGTGCGTCGCATCCGCCAGGCGGCGACCAGGGCGAAGGTGGCCGCCACGAGCGCTACGGTGAGGTAGACCGGTTCCGTCGCGAAGCGCTCGCCGCCGCCGCTGACGAGCATGACGAGACCGATGACGAGCGCGCCCACGATCGTGCCGAGCGACACGACGACGCTCTCGAGGATCAGGCTCACGCGGCCGCGGCGGTCCTCGGGCACCAGACCCTGGAGCGCCTTCTTGGCGGAGTCGTGGATCGTCTCGCCCACGATCCGGAAGAGGAACAGCGCGCCCACGGCGCTCCCCACGCCGGGCCACAGGAGCAGGCCAACGAGCACGGTGACCGCGACGTAGGGCTGCAACGAGAGCGCCCCTTTGAGCGACATCTGGACCAGCAGACGCCGCGTGACGAGCGCTTGGATGCCGTACGCGAGCGTGACCAAGACCATCCGGTAGGTGCCGTAGAACGCTTGGTAGGCGGCCTGCCCCGCGAAGGCGGCGTCCGTTGCCGCCAAGAAGCGGAACTCCACGAGCGTGTCGACGACCATGAGCGCCAGCAGGGCCCAGGTCAGGTACCGGAACGTGGGGACGTCCCGGATGAACGCGAAGCCACCGCTCAGCGCTTGGCGGATCCCCTCGGCCGTGCGGTGCGTCGGTCGCTCGGAGACGTGGCGGCGCAGCCGGCGCAGGACGGCGAACGAACTCACGTACATGAGCAGGTTGAGCAGCAGCAGGTGGCCGAGGTCGATGCCGAGGCCCGAGAGAAGCGCCGGTGCCGACGCCGCGATCGCCAGCCCCAGCAACTTGCCGACCAGGCCCCAGCTGGCCATGAGCGGGAACAGGCGCTTCGCCTGGGCCACGTTCATGGCGTCGTGGGCCAGCACCCAGAAGAACAACGGGAAGAGCATCCACTGCTGCTCGGCCACCAGGTAGAGCGCGCCGTACACCCACTGACCGGGCACGCCGAGCTGGAGCGCCAGCCACACCGCCGCGAACGCCGCGGTGAAGCCGACGAGCAGCCCGCGCATGAGCGTGACGCGGTCGAACCGGTCGATGATCAGCGACTGGAGCGCGGCGATCAGCAAGAACAGGCCGTAGTCGACGAGCCACACGATCCAGATGACCTGTAGCCCGTCGGCCTTCAGGAAACCGCTCAGCGACAGCACGTACGACACCTGCATGGCGAGCGAGTTCATCAGCATCAGCGCGCCGAACAGGAGCACCAGCACGCCCTCGCCGGACGGCAGGCGTAGTCCACGTTCGATGGCGGGGATCACCGGCGGGCGGGGCCCTCGATCGGCGCGAGCACGGGCGCCAGCCCGCGGGCCGCTCGCGGTGACGGCCCGTGGCTCACGCGCCAGGCGATCTGGGTGGGTGCGGCTGCGGGATCGACCACGTGCAGGTGAGGGCTCCTCGTCACGATGAACGGCCGTTCGCCGACCCGGCGGCCGCTTCCGAGCGGGCCGCACGGACGTCGGTCGCCGACCGCCTTCCACCCCTCGCTCGCCTCGCCCGCGCGGCTCAGCCCACCTGGGGATGACCCAGTATGCGACGACGAGGCCCGCCGCGACGGCGGCGGCCTCGGCTGTGGGAAAAGCAACACGACGGTGTGGGCGCCCGGCCTGCCGGGCGCGCCCTGCCGTCCGGGCGCGCCCGGACGGCAGGGCGCGCCGGCGACCTCAGCCGGTCTCGTCCTCCACGTCGCCATCGATGGGCATCAAGCTGTCGCGCGACTGGATGTCGACCTGCACGTTCTCCCACGCCAACTCGCGGTACTCGCGCTCGGCGGCCGCCCCCGGCTTCTCCGGAGCGGGCAGACCGGTGAGCCGCTCGATCTCGGCGAGCGAGAACACGTCCATGAAATCTTCACGGCTGTATCGGGGCATGACTGGACCTCCCTCGCGAAACGGCGGCCTCGGCGGGAGGGCCTTCGCGATCGCCTCAGCCTACGGAGCGCTCCGGCCGGCGGCTGTGACGCGCCCCGAGGTACGCCACCGCACCGATCAGGTACACGAGGACGTCCCAGGGGTCCGCGACCGCGTCCGGACGGACGGCAGGCCACAGCCAGGGTCCCAGCTCCCACACGAGCGCGCCGAAAGCGGTGGCGCCCAGGACCTCGACCACCCGGGCGCGGCGGAGAACGACGACGCGCACGATGGCGTCGACGGTCCCCGCGAACCCGACCGCCAACGCCAGGTCGTTCAGGTACGACGCTGCCAGCGGCATGGTCGCGCGCGGTGCCACGACGAAGCGATGAACGACGTACACGGTACCGGCGAGCGCCACGGCGAGGACGGCCCGCCGGTCGGCGGCGTTCAGAAGAAGACGAGCCCGCCGAACGTGACGACGCCGACGAGCAGGCCGGCGAGCCACCGGCGCCAGGCGGGCGCCGACGCTCGTGAAGGATGGAACGTGGGCATGACCATGACCCCGAGCGTACCCGCGCAGCCGCCCGGGCGTGGCATCAGGGCGCACCGTGCGGGCGCAGGTCGAAGACCCGTGCGCCCCGCCCGCACGTGCGGACGGTCAGTCCTGCATCCGTTCCAGGAACCCCACCACGGCGTCGTTGAACGCGGCCGCGCGCTCCTCGTTCGGCAGGAGCTTGGCGCCCGTCAACGGCAGGAACGACGTCTCCGGTCGGGCGAGCAGGAAGTCCTCGGCGTCGGTGAGCGGCGTCGTCTGGGCCTCCGTCCCCCACACCATCAGGACCGGTTGTGCGACGGTCGGCCACAGGTCGTCCACGGGCTGGTCGAGGTTGCCGGTGACGAACGAGAAGATCACCCAGCGGGCACCCTCGACCTTGAGGTTCCGGTCGTAGGACGCCAACACGTCCGGCGTCAGACTGGACTCACGGGCGTACGCGTCGAGCAGGAAGAAGCGCTGGCTCCCCTCGTCCACGAGCAGACCCGCGAAGAGTTCACCCAGGGGCCCGCGGAACGTCTCGAACGCCCGGATGCGGTCGGGCGTCATGGGCCGCGCGAGCCGCTCGTACCCGGTGGGTGCGATGAGCACCAGCCCCGAGATCAGGTCCGGACGTTCCGCTGCGAGCCGGATGGCGTAGGCGCCGGAGAGTCCGTTGGCCACGACGACCGCCGGCTCGCGCACGACGTCGGTCAGGAAGGCCTCCAACTGACTCACCAGGACGTCCTGCGTGATCCGGATCGACGGCCGGGAGGAGCGCCCGAAGCCGAGCAGGTCGGGCGCGAACACGCGGAACCCGGCGTCGGCGACGGCCGGGGCGTTGAGGCGGTACTGGAACAGGCTCGAACCGCCGCCGATGCCGTGCACCATGACCACCGGACGCCCACTGCCGAGGGTCTCGTAGGCGGTCTCGAACGACCCGAAGGCGACGCGGTCGAAGCGCGCCCCGTCGATGATCGCGGTCGGGGCCGGGGGCTCCACGACGGGCACGCAAGCGGTGAGCAGGAGGGCGAACAGGATCAGGGTGACGCGGCGCATGCACCTACGCTAAGGCGGCCGCCGACGAACGGAGGGTCAGCCAGCACCCGGTTGGCGACGCGAGCTGCCCCAGGCCCCGGGGCGTCTCTCGTGCTCTACGAGGCGACCTCGTCCAGACGGTCCACCACGAGTTCGCCGCCGACGGCCACTGCGAGCACATGGCCCCTCCCGCCGGACGGATCGAAGACCGTCCAGTCCTCGGGGTCGTCGAGGCCGAGCAGGCGACGCGGCGTGCGACCGACCATGGCCATGACCACGTCCGGTGCGAGTCCGACCCTCGTGAGCGCCACGTTCACGCCATGCAGCAGCGAGCTCGCCGACCCGGCCAAGTACGGTGTCCCCAACAGGGTCAGCCGGCCCGAAGGAAGGAGTTCGACCTCACCCCCGACTCGGCTCTCGTAGACGCCGGGCGGTAGGCCCGCGATGGCCACGGCGTCGCTCACCAAGAGGAGACGCTCGGGCCCTTTCACACGTGCGATCACCCGCATCACCGCCTCGGGCAGGTGGTGCCCGTCGAAGATCGCGGAGGCGAACAAGCGGTCGTCGGCGAGCTGCTCCCAGACGGTGTTCGGGTGCCGTGGGAGGATGGCGGGGATCCCGTTGCCGAGGTGCGTCGACAGGGTCGCGCCCGCGGCGATGGCTTCTCGGACCACGGCGCCGTCGGCGAGGGTGTGGCCCAACGCCACGACGATGCCATGGGAGGCGAGGTAGGCGATGAGATCGAGCGCGCCGTCCGTCTCGGGAGCCAGCGTCACCAATCGGATCCGGCCTCCAGACGCCGCCTGGAGGTCGTCGAAGAGGTTGCGGTCGGGCGGCACGAGGTGCTCCCGCGGATGTGCACCGCGCGCCCCTTCTTCGGTGGACAAGAACGGTCCCTCGAGGTGGACGCCCGCGACCGCCCGTGAGACGATCGGCGACGCGCCGCAAGCAGCATGAACGGCTGCCAGGCAGTGGGCCATGTGCGACGCGGACGCCGTGACGACGGTCGGCAGGAAGCGTGCGACCCCCGTCTCGTGCAACCGCTGCACCATCTCGCTGAACCCATCGGCCGACATGGTGCCATCGTTCACGTCATGACCCGCGAAACCGTTGACCTGCACGTCGACCCATCCTGGGCCGAGGTAGGCGCTCGGGCGATCGGGACAAGAGGTCTTCTCGTCGAGGACGAGACGACCACCAACCTCGTGGATCGACGCGACGCGGCCGCGTTCGATGTCCATGACGTTCATTGGCCCTCCTCAGCAGCAGCCCGGTCGACGGCGGCCGGCCCGCGGGACGTTGGTGCTGGCGCGACCGGGCACGATGGACTATATTCACCACCGATAGGCACAAAGTCCCATGACCGATTCCTTCAGGGTCGAGCCACGAGCCCTAGCCGAACGCCATCCCAAGTGGTGCGCGCGGAGCACGCGTGCTGGATTCGAGCAAGGTCCCGCGCCAACGTTCGTGACGCCGAGTGCCTGGTCTCCAGAGCGGCCGCGGGGGTGATCGCGATGCAGCGGTGACGCGCCTTCCGGCCAACCCGTCCAGCGGTCGCATGCCCTCGCTCCGCACGTCTCGATAGGAGTCACCATGACGCGTACGCGCATCCTCGTCCTTCTCCTCGGTGTCCTCGCCATCGCCTCCGTGGCGTCGGCTCAGACCACCTGGAAGCTCGGTCACATCCGCGACACCAGCCACCCCACGCATCTCGGGGCGCTGCGCTTCGCCGAACTCGTCGAAGCCAAGACGGATGGCCGCATCCAGATCGACGTCTTCCCCGACAGTCAGCTGGGTGGCATCCAGGAGATGTTCGTCCAGATCCAGACAGGCGATCTGGCGATGGTCTACGGCGGCATCAACACGCTGGCGTTCATCGACGGCGGGGAAGCCCTGGAGATCACCGCGATCCCGTTCCTGTACCGCGATTACGAACACATGAGAAACGCGCTCCAAGCCGACTTCTTCGCGCCGATCCTGGAAGAAGCCGAGAAGCAAACGGGCGTCCACATCATCAACATCGCGGGTGACACGGCACCACGGGGCCTCTCCGCCGATCGCGCCATCCGTGGCCCGGCCGATTTCGAGCGCCTCAAGATCCGCACGGCGGCCAGTGAGGTCGTGCTGCGGGCGATGCAGGAACTGGGCGCGCTGCCCCAGCAGGTCCCGTTCGCCGACCTGTACGTCGCGCTCAGGACCGGTGTCGTCGATGCTCAGGAGAACGGCGCCATCACCGTCGTGAACGCGAGCCTCTACGAGGTCCAGCCGTTCTACATGCAGACGGACTACATCCGCGACATCGAGACCTTCTACGTCAACCCCGACATGTGGGCCTCGATCTCCGAAGCGGATCGCCAAGCGATCTACGAGGCCTCCGAAGAGGCCGGCGCGCTCGTGACGGAGCTGACGGCAGAACAGCTCGCGGCCGCTTACGAGATCCTCGAGGACAACGTCACCGTGATCCGTCCGCCGGAACTCGATCTCCCCGCGATCCGTGCGGCGCTGGAAGGCACGTTCTCGGATTGGGACGGCACCCGTTGGCCAGCGGGGACGCTCGACGCGATCCGAGGTCTGTGACATGAGCGTCGGCTGCGGCGTCGTCAGCGGGCGCCGCAGCCGACGCCGCCATCGGCACGAGAGGGGCCGCTGATACGATGATCGCGCTCTTGTTCCTCATGCTCTTCGCGTTCATCGGGATCGGCTTCTCGATCTGGACGGCGATGGGTGTGAGCGGCACCATCTACCTCCTCGTCCAGGGCGACGTGTCGATGCGGATCGTCGTGTCCAAGATGGTCGGGGGGGTGGACTCCGAGACCCTGATCGCCATCCCGTTCTTCATCCTGGCTGGCGAGATCATGAACGCGGCTGGCATCACCCGCCGTCTGGCCGACTTCGCCGACCTGTTCGTCGGCCGTTTCAGGGCCGGCTTGGCGTACGTGTCCATCGTCGTCAGCGTCATCATGGCAGGGGTGTCGGGTTCCGCCGTGGCGGATGCGACCTCGGTCTCTGCGGTGCTTCATCCGATCATGCGCCAGCGCGGCTACCACGACCGCTTCGCCGCGGCCATCAACGCCAGCTCGGCCGTGATCGGGCCGATCATCCCGCCGTCGATTCCGATGATCTTCATCGGGGTCATCAGCGGGATCTCGATCGGACGGTTGTTCCTGGGGGGCATCGTGCCCGGCCTTCTCATGGCGGCGGCCTTGTGGATCGTCGTCACCATCGTCAGCCGTCGACGCGGTTATCCGCGAGCGGTCGGAGGCTTCACCTGGGGCCGTTTCAGGGTCCTGTTCAAGGACACGATCCTGGCCATGCTGGCGCCCACGTTCGTCGTCGCCGGCGTGGTGTTCGGCTTCGTCACGATCATCGAGGTCGCCGCCCTGGCGATCACGTACGTGCTCTTCTTGGGGTTGGTGGTGTACCGCAGCCTCACATGGAAGCAGTTGGCCGACGTCTTCCGACGGAGCGCCATCCTGTCCGCGACCCTCATGGCGATCTTCGCCGTCGTGGGGCTCTATCAGTACATCGTCGCCACCGAACAGCTGGCCGCGCAGCTCGGCCATCTGATCGAAGCCGCCCATCTCGGCAGGAACGGCTTCCTGGCGTTCACCACCCTCTTCTTCCTCCTCATGGGCGCTGTTCTGGACGCGATCCCGGTCATGCTGATCTTCTTCCCCGTGCTGCTGCCGATCGCGCTCGGGCTGGGCGTGGATCCCACCCACTTCGGGGTCATCGTCGTGTTGAACTTGATGATCGGGCTCCTCACACCGCCCATCGGCGTGCTGCTGTTCGTCCAGACGAAGATCGCGGGCGTCCAGATCGGTGAGCTGGTGCGCGAGCTGCTGCCCCACACGTTGGCCTTGATCGGCATCCTCTTGCTCATCACCTACGTTCCGCAGCTCGTGCTGTGGATACCGAACCTGGTGTTCTGACATGCGCTTCGTCACGCGCTTCCTCGACACGACCGCGCGGGCGCTCGAACGCCTGCTCGCCTTCTTGTTCATGTCCTTGTTCCTGGTCACCATGCTCAACATCGTGCTGCGCAACGTCGGCGGCATCGCCTGGTTGTGGATCCCTGCCTACATGCGCTTCGCCTTCATCTGGCTGGTGTTCCTCGGTATCGCCGTCGCGTACCGGCGCCACGAGCATCTCGTGGTCGACTTCTTCCTCATGCGGTTGGGGCCGATAGCACGCCGTTGGACCACCCGCGCGATCGACGCGGTTCTGTTGCCGTTCTTCCTCGTCCTGCTCCTCTATGGCTGGGAGGTCGTCCGCGTCCGCATGCGCATTCCCTTCGACACGTGGCAGGTGCCGACCGGTTACGCCTACTTGGCCGTTCCGGTCGCTGCCTTCATCCTCTTGGCGTTCGGCATCGAACGCCTCCTCACGAACGGACGGTCGAGTACCCATGACGAGGACGCAGCACGCGCGGCAGTACCGTGAGGCGCTGAACGCCGCCTACGACGGCATCGAGGCGCAAGCGACCGAGATCGAGGCCGCGGCCAAGGTGATGGCCGCGAGCCTCGCCGACGACCGCTTGATCCACGTGATCGGTCCGGGTGGACACTCGAACATGGCGGCCGAAGAGGTGCTGTGGAGGGCCGGCGGCCTGGTCCCCATCAACGCCATCCTCGACGCAGGTACGAACCTCATCCACGGGGCGAAGCGTTCGAACTACGTCGAGCGGACGCCCGGTTACGCCCCCAAGGTCCTCGACGCGTATCGCGTGGGGCGCCTCCCCGGCGAGGTGATCGTCATCGTCAACGCCTACGGCATCAACCCGATGACGATCGATACGGCCTTGGCCGCGCGCGAGCGCGGCATGACGTCGATCGCCATCACGTCCCGCGGGTTCGCCGATCGTTTGGCCGCCGACCATCCCTCGCGCCACCCCACCGGCAAGAACCTCTATCAAGAGGTCGACCACTTCCTCGACAGCTGCGTGCCTTACGGGGACGCGGTCGTCGAGCTGGCGGGCGCTCGGCAGAAGACCGGCCCCACGGCCACGCTCTGCAACCTCTACATGCTCAACCTCTTGATGGTCGAGACGGTCGTTCAGCTCATCGCGCTGGGGATCGAACCGCCGCTGTGGATGAGCGCCAACCTGCCAGGAGGCGACGCTGCGAACGCCGAGAACGAAGCGAGGTACATCCCGCGGATCAAGCATCTCGGTTGACGCCGCGAGCCGCCCTCTCTCATCGAGCTCGGGACGCGAGGGCGCGCCATCCTGCTACCCTCACGACACCATGAGCCACCTGGCATCCATCCGCGCGCGCGGCCACGTCCGCTGGGGCATCGTCGGCTGTGGCGACGTGACCGAGGTCAAGTCGGGGCCCGCCCTGCAACGTCCGCCGCTGAGCTCGCTCAGCGTCGTCATGCGACGTGACGGCGCCAAGGCCGAGGACTACGCACGGCGCCACGGCGTGCCGCGCTGGACGACCGACGCCCGCGAGGTGATCGAAGCCGATGACGTCGACGTCGTGTACGTGGCGACGCCCCCGTCGAGCCACCTCGATTACGTGGAGCAGGCTGCGGCGGCCGGCAAGCCCGTCTACGTCGAGAAGCCGATGACGCTGGACGCGACCGAGGCGGAAGCGATGGTGCAGGCGTGTGACGAGGCCGGCGTGCCGCTGTTCGTGGCCTACTACCGACGCGCCCAGCCCCGCTTCGAGTTCGTGCGCGCCCGCCTCCACGACGGCAGCATCGGCACACCGACCCTGCTGCAGGCCGAGCTCCACTTGCCGCGACCCGCGGGGCCCGAGGAGGCCGGTTGGCGCTGGGACCCGGCGGTGGGCGGCGACGGTCTCCTGCTGGACGTCGGCTCGCACGGCCTCGACCTGTTCGACCACTGGCTCGGTCCGATCGAGGTCGTCCACGGTTTCGCCACCAGCCGCTTGCCCTGGTCGCGGGTGGCGGACGAGGTCGTGGGCGCCTTCCGCTTCGGCAGCGGAGCCCATGGCGTGGCCACCTGGGGGTTCGCAGGAACCACGCGGCGTGACGTGGTGACCGTGACCGGGACGCGCGGCAGCCTGAGCGTGCCGCTGTTCGCCGAGGGCCCCGTGCGCATCGTCGACGCCAACGGCGAGGTCAGCGAACACCGGGTGGCGCAGCCCGCCCACGTGCAGGAGCCGCTGATCGCCACCATCGTCGACGAGCTGCTCGGACGCGGCGGCCACTGCCCCAGCACGGGTGCCAGCGGCTTGCGCACGCAACGCGTGCTCGACGAGCTCCTGCGCCGCTGAGCGGGACCGCCCACGCGGTCGTCACGGCCCTCCTTCTTCGTCCTCCCCTGCCAGGGCCGCCAGCAGGCTGGTCGCGGTGAGCGCCGGGCCGGTCTCGTCGGCGAACGTCGCCCGTGCCGAGGTGTGGACGTCGAGGGTGGCGGCGACCGCCGGATCGTCGAGGAACCTCGACAGGCGCTGCATCCCCCGCTGGCCGAACAGGGGGTGGAGGACCTCGAGTCGCGTGCGAGCACGCGTGAGCGCCACGTAGAGCAGGCGCTTCTCCTCTTCGAGGGCGTCCTCCCCGCCTTCCCGTTCCGCGCGTCGGACCGCGCGCGGGCTCGGCAAGGTGGCGTCGTCGAGCCCGACGAGGAAGACGCGGTCCCACTCGAGGCCCTTGGCGGAGTGGATCGTCGACAGGGTCACCGGGCGCAGTCCCTCGCCTTCCGGGGGCGCTCCCACGTTCGCGCCCTGGCGCGCCGCGTCCGGATCGAGCGCCAGGTCGGCCAACAGGGCCTCGAGCTCGTCGTAGCGCTCGACGACGACGCGGAAGAAGACCAGGTCCTGACGCCGATGCGGCTCGCTCGGGTAGCGCCGGGCCAAGACGGGTTCGTAGAAGGCGACGATGGCGTCGTACGCCGTGGGCAGGTCGGGCGCATCGTTCGCCCGCTCCAAGGCGGCGAGCAGGTTGGCCACCGACGCGCGCACCTTGCCGGACGCCACCTCGCCCACCCGCCGGCGGCCGCGCGCCAGGGGGGTGGCGTCGGCCGTGGCCGCCAGCGCGTCGACGTCGGCGAAGTCGCTGAACAGGCGCGCCGCCGTGGCGGCTCCGACCCCCTCGAGCAACTGCAACAACCGCAGCCAGGCCAGTTCGTCGAACGGGTTGTGCAGCACCCGCAGTCCCGCCAGCACGTCCTTGACGTGGGCCGACTCGGTGAACCGCAGGCCGCCGTACACCGCGAAGGGGATCTTGCGTCGTAACAGTTCGCCCTGCAAGGGGACGCTCTGGTACGCGTTCCGGAACAGGACGGCGTGGTCTCGCAAGGCGTTGGCATCACCCAAGCGGGCCTGCAAGGCGTCGGCGACGTGGTCGGCGACCGCTCGCTCGTCTTCGACGATCCGTAGCGTGGGCCGCTCGCCCGCCCCACCGGACGCGGCCCGCAGCGGCCGATCGATCGACGAGCGCATCAGACCCGTCACGGCGTTCGCGACGTCGAGGATGGCCTGGGTGCTGCGGTAGTTGTCGGTCAGGTGAACCACGTGCGTCCCGGGGACGGCCTCGGCGAAACCGACGATCTTGTCGTAGCGGGCGCCGCGGAAGCCGTAGATGCTCTGCTTCGGGTCGCCGACCACCATGAGGTTGCCGTGAGGCTGCGCCAAGCGTTCGGCCAGGTCGGCTTGCCAGACGTTGACGTCCTGGTACTCGTCGACGAGCACGTAGCTCCAGGCCCCCGCCACCCGGGCCCGATGCCGAGGGTCCTCGAGCAGCTTCGCCGCGAGGACGAGCACGTCGTCGTAGTCGACGTAGGACCGCTCGACCTTGTAGCGCACGTAAGCGCGACGCACGCGCTGAAGCCGCTCGACCCCGTCGGCGAACTCGGGCAGGTCGTCCTCGATCACCTGACGCAGCGGCGCGCGCAGGTTGATGGCGCGGCTGAAGGCGGCCTGCAGGGCACCCTTCTTGGGCAACCGATCGCGCTTGTCGGTGTCGAGCCCTTCGCGGTGCACCACCGCGGCGATGGCGTTCGCAGCATCGTCGGTGTCGATGATCGTCGGAGCCCGAGCGAAACCGAGCGGCCGGAAGTTGCGGGCCACCAAGCGGTACGCCACGTGGTGGAACGTGCCCCCGTCCACACGTCGGGCCAACGGGTGGCGCTGCGCGGCGCGGGCCAGCATCTCCGCGGCAGCCTTGCGGGTGAACGTCATGAGCAAGATGCGTTCCGGAGCCACACCTCGCTCCAGCAACCGCGCGGTGCGTTCCTCGATGACGCGGGTCTTGCCGGTCCCGGCACCGGCCACCACCAGGAGGCCACCGTCGAGCGTGTGGGCCGCTTCGAGCTGGGCGGGGTTCAGGGGGCTGGGGTCCTCGGACACGGTGTCTCACCCCGACTGTACCCAGCGGCGCCGCCGCCGTCCGCCTCCCAGCCTGACGTGCTTCACGACCGCACGAGCAAATCGCTCGTGAACATGTAGGCTGCTCGGCCCGAAACCCCTCAGGGCACGCGTAGACGCGACGTCAACCAGCTCACGATCACCGGGAACGCTGGGCTGCCCGGCTCGTCGATGTCGCGATGATGCACCTCGGGAAACCTCACGAGGTCGAGCGCGAGCGTCGACCCGTCCAAACGCAGGTTCGGCGTCACGTCGCGCACCAACCCCATGACCTGCCCGCCGCTCTGGATCTCGAGCGACGCCGTCACGTTCCACGGCACGACGTCGCCCAGGTCGCGTCGCCCGACCCCCGGTACGTCGAGGACGTCGCAGCCGACGTGGTCCTCGGTCGTTGGGCCCCAGGTCCCGACCCCAGGCGCCAACGCCTCGACCAACGTCCGCGCGTGATCGGCGTCCCACGCTAAGCACACCGAATCGAGGAGCACCGACGCCTCGAAGGCCACCTCCGGGTGCTCGAACGCCAGCAGGTGCGCGAACTGCGTCCCGTGCGAATGGCCCAACAGCACCAGGCGGGTGGGATCGCGTCGTCGCGCGATCGCGTCCGCCAGGAGCCGCTCGACGTCGGCGTTCGCGGAGCGGTACCCGCGGCCCAGCAAGGGATGGTCCTCGACGTGGGCCCGGTAGCTGAGGAACGAGGCGTTCACGCCGGCGTCCGCCAGCGCATCGATGAGCGCCGGCAAGGTGTCGCGGGCCAGGTCGTCGGAGTTGCCGTCCGGAGCGACGCAGACGCTCGGATCGCAGCGGCCCGAGAACGCCAGGATGAGCACGTCGGGGGCGTCCGCCGGGCGCGCGGCGCCGGCCGGATCGGCGACCACGAGCGCCGCGGCATCGAAGGCGGGCGGGCGGTAGCGCGACCCCGCCTCGCCGAACACGCCCGGGACACACCCAGCACACGCGTACACCGCCACGATCCCGGCGAGCACCCTCGCGAACGGTCGTCTCACACGCGAACGCTACCGCAGGTCCGGGCACGGCGCAGCGGCGCGCGGCGCCAGCCGGCTGCCCGAGGACGGCGGGCGTGTCGCATGATGGCCCCATGCACCCGATCGCCCGCGTCCTGGTGGCGCTCGCTCTGTTCGCGCTGGCGGCCCTGGTCTTGACGACGAAGGTCTGGGTCGCGGCCTCGGGGCCCTTCCTCGAGGCCCTACCCCCCTACCCGCTGTGCGCCGAGGCGGAGTGGGCCCTGGCGGACGGCCGCGTCGGCGACGCGCTGGAACTGGCCGAAGCCGGCGGCTGCACGAGCGTGACCGACCGCGCCGAGGAGGCCTGGACGGCCTTGTCGGCGACGTTCCAGCGCTGCTTGACCGGCGTCTGGACGGGCCGCGGGGAGGGGGCGGCCGGGGTGGGCTGCGCGGTGGCGAGTGACCTGGTCGTGTTCGGCGACGTCCGCGACTTGACCCGGCAGGGTCTGGCGTGGGGTCGCGGCGAGCCGACCGACACCTTCTTGATCGCGCTGTCGGCGACCGGGCTGGTCCTGACGTTCGCGCCTCAGGTCGGTCTCGGCAACGACCTGGTCAAGGTCGCGCGGCGCGCGGGCACGCTGACGCGCGGGCTCGCCGACGAGGTCGTGCTGCTGGTGCGCCGGCGCGCCTGGCGACCGCTCATGGCGCTGTTCGCCGACGCCGGTCGGGTCACCGCTCGGGTCGGTCCGGGGCGGGCGACGCGCCTGCTGGCCTACGCCGACGACGCCGAGGATCTCGCCGACCTGGCACGCTTCGTCGAGGTCGCACCGACGCCGACGTTGGCCCTGCGTTGGGGCGGCAAGCGCGTCCTCCGCCTGACCGACGAGGGGACGGCGCTCCGCGCTGCGGTCGCCCGGGGACCGGACGGTCTGGCGCTCGTCGCCGCGCGCGGCAGCCGTGCGCTCCTGAGCCGTCAACCGCTCGTCGTCGCCCTCGCCAAGGGGATCTACGCCCACCCCGACGCCCTCTTCGCCGCCCTCGCGGGCGTGCTCCGATGGGCCACGTGGCCGCTGGTGGCGCTCGTCACCGCGACGTTCGCCCTCGGCGGCGCGCTCCTATGGCCGCGGCGCCCGCGGCCACGCGGGTCGCGGCGTGCGGAACGGCGCCGCGTCGACCCCGCGCTGCGCTAGAACTTCCCGCCGGTCTTGAACTTGCCGCCGCCGCCGAGGCCACCGCCGGTCTTGAACCCGCCGCCGCGCACCGCGCCACCGCTCGGGCCGAAGCCGCCCGACGCCCGTCCGGTGCCACCGAAACCGCCCGAGCCGAAGCCACCGGAGCCGAAGCCACCTCCGGGCCGCGATCCACCACCCCCCCAAGGCGTCCCACGTCCGAAGCCACCGGAGCCGAAGGTCGGGTCGCTGCGTGGCGGCCGGTAACGGTTCTGTCGCTCCAGCACCCGCCAGAGCGCATCGCGCGTCATCGCGCCACTGAGCAGTTGGGCCAAGAGCGTGCCGATGAGGTTCGGGTCGGGGAACGATGATCCAGGTTGGTCGAACCGGCGTTGGGTGAACCGTCGGCGCAGGTCCTCGAGGTCGGCCCGGCGCTCCTGACCGCGGGCCACGAGCTGGCCGAGCTCCGAGCGGGCGGCCGCAGCGCTCTCCCGGTCGCGCTCCAGGTCGAGCAGGCGTGCGACCACGACGTCGTCGTCGGGGCCGGGCGTGGCCAGCGCTGCGGCCCGCAGGGCGGCCAGGTCGTCGCGTCCGAACGCCGCGGCGAGGAGGTCGGTGGCCTGACGCGTCGCCGGGTCCTCGCCAGCGGCGATCGCCTCGAAGGCCGACGTCGCCTCCTGCCGCTCGCGCGCGACGCCCTCGATCCGCGCGTCGACCTCCGCCAACCGGGCCTCGGCCGCCGTCCGCACGTCCTCCAGGGCGGGGATCCCGTCAGCCGCGCGGGCCGCCTCGTCGAGATCGCGCAGCCGCGCCAGCTCGGCGTCCGCGTGCGCTCCGACCGCGTCCGCGTGCGCCCGGAGCTGCACCGGGAGTTCCTGAAGTCGCGCGTAGTTCGGCCGTGCGTCGGCGTAGCCCACCAACCGCGCCACCTTCGCGTCCAGCCAGCGGAAGAGCGGCGCCGCGCGGTACGCGGTGGTGCCGTAGCCGCGTCGCCACAGGTACGTGAACAACGGGTCGGCCCGGTACGCGGCGCCTTTGGCCTCCAGCTCACGCTCGCTGGCGGTCGCCTTCTCGTCGGCGTGCACCGCGATCCGTTCGGCGTCGCGGGCGGCTCGTTGCACCGCTTGGTGTTCAGGATCCGCCGCCAAGCGCGTCTGCGTGCGCGCTTCGGCGACGTCGACGGCCTCGACCGCAGCCTCCAGCGCATCGGCGGCCTCGCTGCGCTCGGCGGCGAGCGCGGCCGTCCGCGCGTCGAGGTCCGCCACAGCGCGCCGCAGGGCGACCGCGGCCTCTTCGCGCCGTTCGAGCAGCGCGCGCGCTTGCGTCTCGGCCTCGTCGAGACGACCTGCCACCTCGGTCGACGCGGCGAGCTGCGCGACGCGCAGCCGCGCCAGCTCCCGCAGCGCCGCCGCCCGCTGCGCGTCGAGTCGAACCACGCGCTCGCTGGCGTCCGCCAGCCGCTCGTCGAGGTCGCTGGCGCCACGGTCGACCTCGTCGAGGGCGCGTTGGATCGCGCCGAGCGTGTCACGACCGCTGATCATGCGGCGTCTCCCGTCACCATGAGGTGATCGCCTCGCCCGTCGTGGGGAAGCGGTAGTCGACCTCGAGCTCGCCAGCGCGCTTCACCCCGAACAGCCGGTTCTGGACGATGCCGTCGTCGCCCTTGTCGGCGGCCACCCGCTCGAACGTCGCCTCGTCGACGCGGAGACCCCAACGACGGACCAGCTCGACCTCGCCGGTCTCCTCGCTGCGGATCGGGCGCGTCAAACGCTGGCCGTCCGGTCCGATGGCTTCGACGATCAGGTAGAAGTTGCGCGCCTCCGGGTTCACGTCGGGGACGCGCCAGACACCCGTCGTCTGGTTCGGCCCCGTCACGATCTCGAGGTCGTAGCGCAGCTCGAGTTCGGCCTGGAGCTCGGCCAACGCAGCGGCGGCGTCGCGGGCGCCGGCCACGTCGCCGGTCGCGAGCGCACGCTGCGCGTCGGCGTACGCGACCGACGCCCGTGCTTGGGCCTCGTCGACACGCGCCACGTCGACGACGCGAGCGTAGGAGCCGTCGACCTCGGCGCTTACCCGCTCGAGCGGCGCGACGATGGCGGCCCGGTAGCCCAGCCACGCCAGCGCGCCCACCACCACGAGGCCCAGCAGGACCTTCGCCCAGCGACCACGGTGGACGTAGAGGCGTGCGAGCCTCACGGCAACGGAGTCGGCGGGCGCCACGTACGTGAAGCGATCCTCGCGCAGGGCGGCGACGCCGGCGGCCAAGACGTGGTCGGGCACCTCGAGCCCCTGGCTGGCGTAGATCGAACGCAGGCGGTCCATCATCGCCGCGTCGCGATCGCCGGCAGCCAGCTCCTGGTCGACCAGGTCCTGCTGATGCCGCAACGTGTCGACGACGTCCATGGCGAGCATGACCTCGTCGAGCCGGGCGGACGGCGGCGGCGCGGTAGCGGCCCCGCTCACCGTGCTCGTGTCACACCTCCTCGCGCTGGGCGAGCCGAGCCAAGCGCCGCTTGCCGTCTTCGACGGCGGCCGCGATCTCGGCCGCGTTCACGGTGCTGAGCGTCCGCATCTCCTCGACGATCTCGCGCGAGCGCGACTGGTAGGCGACCACCGCGTCGACCAAGTGCCGGACCGCGTCCGCCCGCACGGTGGGACCGTAGCCGGCGCGGACGGCCTCCTCTTGCACCTGGCCGCCCAGGTCGGCGACCGCCTCCAGCGAGCGCTCGACCCCTTCCTTCATCGCGTCCAGCGTCTTGGTGCTCTCGTGCAACCCGGAGAGGCCGGTGAACGAGGCGCTCAGCGCCGTGAGGACGGTCTCGTTGGTACCGAAGAAGCTGACCGCTTGGGCCCGCACGCGCTCCTTGGCGGTGTGCGTCTGCATGAGCCTGGCCATGACCACTTCCGAGGTGTTGTAGGCGATGGTGAGGTTGTCGGAGAGGTCCTTGGCGATCTGATACCGGCGGTCGGCATCCTGCAGCACGCGCACGTCCTCGTCGCGCGCCAGCTCGCGCCGCGCGCGCTCGGCCGGGTCCTCGGGGCCCGCCTCGGCGACCTCGGCCATGGCGGCATCGACGTCGGCCTTGGCGCTCGCGAGCGCTGCCTCGGCCGTGTGCAGCACCTCGAACGCCAACACCTCGGACTGCTTGAGCGCGCCCCGGAAGTCCTGGTACGCGTCCAGGATCAGCGACTCGCGTCGGAGCTGGTCCTGGGCCGCGGCGGTCACCTCCAGGTAGGTCTTCTTGATGCTCTCGAAGCGGTCGGCCACGTCGCCGCGGGTGACCTTCATCCACACGTTGGACAGGCGCTCGAAGGTCGAGACCTTGCCGTCCTCGACCTGGTCCACCATCGCCTTGGCATCGTCGCGGATGCTGTCGAAGGCGTTGGCGATGCGTTCGTAACGCGTGCCCACGTCCATCGCCTGGACCTGCTCGCGCACCACGTCGTGGAAGAGCGAAGCCTGGGCGAGGGTGCGCGTGATCGCCACGACCCGGTCCTCGTCGAGGTCGCTGATCTCTTGCAGCAGGGCGACGATCGGCGCCTCCTGCCGCAGCGTCGGCTCGGGGACCAGGTCCAACGACCGCAACGTGCCGAGGGCCTTGTCCAGGTACGTCAGAGGGTTGGTGGCGAGGGTCATGGCGACTCCTTGGCGGCGCGCCGAAGGGGGCGCCGAAGGGTCGACCACCGCCGTGGTCGACCGCTCACCCCGCCATCATCGCCCTGCCGCACGCGCGGTGCAAGACGCACGGCCCGTGACGTCGCAATCCGAGGGGTGTACCATGAAACCTATCGACGTGAGGGTTGTCACGAGGACGCGCAAAGCCGTCCCTCACGGCGTCAAGGAGCCTAGACGCCATGCCCGGTTGCCGACGACGGGTACGGCGAATCGAGAGGGGTGCGACTCGGTCGGCGCCCACACCACGCAGGTGCCCCACGGCCAAGGGCCCGGGCGCACCGGCACGAACCGCTCGAAAGGAGTCCTCATGTCATCCCGTCAACCGTTCGCACGCCTCGGTCGCCTGCTCGCTCGTCCCGCGCTCGCCTTGGCGCTCGTCCTGTCCGTGGGCGGCGCCGCGCAGGCGCAAGCCGTCGAGATCGAGTTCTGGCACGGCTTCACCGGCGCGCTCGGCGAACTCCTCGAGGATTTCGTCAGCGACTTCAACCAGTCGCAAGACCAGTACGTCGTGGTCCCGAGCTACAAGGGCACCTACAACGAGACGATGGTGGCCGCGATCGCCGCCTTCCGCGCGGGCAACGCCCCCCACATCGTGCAGATGTTCGAGGTCGGCACGGCCACGATGATGTACGCCGGCGGCGCCATCAAGCCGGTGTACGAACTGTTCGAGGAGACGGGCGTCCCGTTCGATCCCGACATCTACATCCCGGCGATCAAGGGCTACTACAGCCTGCCCGACGGACGCATGATGTCGATGCCGTTCAACAGCTCCACGCCCGTGATGTGGGTCAACAACGACGCGCTGCGGGCGGCCGGGCTCGACCCCGAGACCGTGCCGCTGCGCACCTGGAGCGACGTGCGCGCGGCCGCCAAGGCCGTCGTCGACGCCGACGCCGCCAACTGCGGGCTCTCCTTCGCGTGGCCGACGTGGACCCAGTTCGAGAACTTCAGCGCCATCCACGACGTGCCGCTCGCGACGGAAGCGAACGGGATGGAGGGTCTCGGCGCCGAACTCCGCGTGAACAGCGACCTGCACGTGCGCCACATCCAGGACCTGATGGACATGCAGGCCGAGGGCTCCTTCACGTACGCCGGCCGCGGCAACGCCGGCGACGCGCTGTTCCCCTCCGGCGAATGCGCCATCGTGCAAGCGTCCTCCGGTCTGTTGGCCCGCGTGAAGCGTGAAGCCACCTTCGACTGGTCCGCCCACATGCTGCCCTACTACGAAGACGTCGAAGGCGCGCCCCTCAACTCGATCATCGGTGGGGCCAGCTTCTGGGTCATGCAGTCGCCCAACCACACCGCCGAGGAGTACCAGGGCGTCGCCGAGTTCTTCGCGTTCCTGAGCACGCTCGAGAACGCCGAGCGCTGGCACGTCGAGAGCGGCTACCTGCCCATCCGCTACGGGGTCTACGAGAAGCTCGAGGCCGAGGGCTACTACGCCCAGAACCCCGGCGTCGACGTCCCGTACCTCCAGCTGACGCTGGCGGAGCCGACCGAGAACTCGCGCGGTCTGCGCCTGGGCAACATGCCCGAGATCCGCGACATCATCGAGGAAGAGGTCGAGCTCGCCCTGCAGGGGCAACAGACGGCCCAGCAGGCGCTCGACACCGCCGTGGAGCGCGGCAACTCCGTGCTGCGGGCCTTCGAGAGGGCCAACCAGTAACCACCGCCCGAACCCGGGGGCGACGCTCAGGCGTCGCCCCCGTTCTCGGAGGCCCCGCGCCCGACCCACACGAAAGGCCCCCATGCGCCGGCGCACCATCTTCCGCCACAAGTTCCTGCCGTACCTCCTGCTCACCCCGCAGCTCGCCGTCACGCTGGTGTTCTTCTTCTATCCGGCGGCCCAAGCGATCTACCAGTCGATGCTGGTCGAGGATCCGTTCGGGCTCCAATCCCGCTTCGTCTGGTTCGAGAACTTCATCGACGTCCTCTCGAACCCGCTCTATCTCGAGTCGGCCCGCGTCACGTTCGTCTTCTCGACCGCCGTGACCCTCGGCGCCATGGCACCCGCGCTCCTGCTGGCCGTGATGGCCAACCAGGTGGTGCGCGGCGCCACGGGCTACCGCACGCTCATCGTGTGGCCGTACGCGATCGCACCCGCGGTCGCCGCCGTCCTGTGGCTGTTCATCTTCCATCCGAGCATCGGCCAGATCGGCCAGGGTCTGCGCGCCATCGGCGTCCCCTGGGACTACCGGATCCACGGGGGCCAGGCCTTGTTCCTGGTCATCTTCGTCTCCGCCTGGAAGCAGGTCAGCTACAACTTCCTGTTCTTCCTGGCGGGCCTGCAATCGATCCCGAAGACCATCGTCGAAGCGGCCGCGATCGACGGCGCCTCGTCGGGACGCCGCTTCTGGCTGATCGTGTTCCCGCTCCTCTCCCCCACCACGTTCTTCTTGCTCGTGGTCAACATCATCTACTCCTTCTTCGAGACGTTCGGCGTCATCCATGCCCTGACCCAGGGCGGTCCCGGCCGTGCCACGACCACCCTCATGTACCGGCTCTACCGGGACGGGTGGGTCAACCTCGACCTCGGCGGATCGTCGGCGCAATCGGTGATCCTGATGGCGGTCGTGATCGGCTTGACGGTCATCCAGTTCCGTTACATCGAACGGCGGGTGCATTACTGATGACCATCGGCGGCAACCGTTGGCTCCCCCACGTGGTCCTGCTCATCGGCCTCGTGATCTTCGCGTTCCCGATCTACCTGGCCTTCATCGGCTCGACGCACGACGCGCCCACGATCGCGCGCGGCGACATGCCGCTCACGATCGGACCCAACCTGGTCGAGAACTACCAGCAAGCGCTCACCAACGGCACCGGCGAGCGCGTGAAGGCGACGCCCGCGCTCATCATGATGCGCAACAGCCTCTACATGGCGCTGGCGATCGTCGTCGGCAAGATCGCCATCTCGGTCCTCTCGGCCTTCGCGGTGGTCTTCTTCGAGTTCCCGGGCCGGATGTTCTTCTTCTGGATGATCTTCATCACCCTGATGCTGCCGGTCGAGGTCCGCATGATCCCGACCTACGCGGTGGTCTCGAACCTCGGATTGGTCGACACCTTCGCAGGCCTCACCATCCCGCTCATCGCGTCCGCCACCGCCACGCTGCTGTTCCGCCAGCACTTCCTGACCATCCCCGACGAGCTCGTCGACGCCGCCCAGATCGACGGGGCCGGTGCCATGCGCTTCTTCTGGAGCGTCCTGCTGCCGCTGTCGCGCAACAACATGGCGGCGCTCTTCGTCATCATGTTCATCTACGGCTGGAACCAGTACCTGTGGCCGCTCATCGTCACCACCAGCAGCGCCAACGAGACGATCGTCATCGGCATCGTGCGGATGATCGGCAGCGGCGAGTCGCAGACCGATTGGCAGCTCATCATGGCGGTCGCCATGCTGGCGCTCGTCCCCCCTGTCCTCATCATCGTCCTCATGCAGCGCTGGTTCGTGAAGGGCCTGGTCGACGCGGAGAAGTGACCCGCGTGTCCACGGCCTCAGGAGGGATTCCCTTGTCCTACGACACCGTCCTCGATCGGCGCCCCTTCGCCGCGCCCCGGCCCATCCTCGACGTGGCGGCCGAGCTACGGCTCGACCCGGCCAGCCTCACCACCCTCGGACCGCTGAAGGCGAAGCTCGATCCCCCCGAGGCGCTCGAGGCGCGCGCTCGCCTCGTGCTCGTGAGCGCGCTCACGCCCACCCCCTCCGGTGAGGGGAAGACGACGGTCAGCGTCGGCCTGGCGCAGGGTCTCCGGCGCCTCGCCACGCGCACCGCGCTGTGTCTGCGGGAGCCGTCGCTCGGGCCCGTCTTCGGTGTCAAGGGCGGCGGGACGGGTGGCGGCCGGGCGCAGGTGGTCCCGGCCGACGACGTGAACCTGCACTTCACCGGCGACCTCCACGCCGTCGGCGCAGCCCACAACCTGTTGGCGGCGATGGTGGACACCGACCTCTACTTCAAGTCGCCGAGCGGGCTCGCGCGCGACCGCGTCACGTGGCCGCGGGTGGTCGACATGAACGACCGCGCCTTGCGCCGCGTCGTCGTCGACGCCGGGGGCCGCGCCGAACGCACCACCCGCTTCGACATCACGGCCGCCAGCGAGGTGATGGCCATGCTGGCCCTCGCGAACTCGGCCGACGACCTGCGGGCGCGGCTGGCCCGCACGGTCGTGGGCTGGACCGACGACGGCGCCGCCGTGACCGCCGACGACCTGGGCGCCACCGACGCCATGTTCGTCCTGCTGCGCGAGGCGCTGCGGCCCAACCTGGTGCAGACCAGCGAAGGCGGCCCCGCGCTCGTCCATGCCGGGCCGTTCGCCAACATCGCCCACGGCTGCTCGAGCGTGCTGGCGACGCGGGTGGGTCTGCACCACGCCGACGTCGTCGTGACCGAGGCCGGCTTCGGGTTCGACCTGGGCGGCGAGAAGTTCCTCCACCTCAAGGCGCCGCAAGCCGACGTCTGGCCCGACCTGGTGGTGCTCGTGGCGACCGTCAAGGCCCTGCGAGCGCACGGCGGCGGCGACCTGAAGGCGGGTCTCCCGCACCTCGACCGGCAGCTCGCCAACGTCGGCGCGTTCGGTCTGCCGGCCCTGGTGGCCATCAACGTCTTCGCCGACGACGACTGGAGCGACGTGAACGCGGTCCTGGCCCACGCTGCCAACGCCGGCGTGCCGGTGGCGACCACGACCGCCTTCGTCGACGGCGGTGCCGGGGCCGAACGCTTGGCGCAGACGGTCCTCGACGTGCTCGCGGACGCGCCGACGGCCCGGCGTCCCCGCCAAGCGCTCTACGCCGACGACGACCCCTTCGCCGCCAAGGTCGAGGCGATCGCGCGCACGCTCTACGGCGCCGCCGACGTGGTGTTCACCGACGCCGCCCAGGCCGACCTGGCCGCCCTCGCCGCCGCCGGGTACGACCACCTGCCGCCCTGCATCGCCAAGACGCCCCTGTCGTTCGCCGACGACCCCAAGGCCGGCGGGCTCGTCCAGGGGCACACGCTGACGATCAACGAGGTACGGCTCTCGGCGGGCGCCGGCTTCCTCGTCGCCCTCGCCGGCAAGATCTTCACCATGCCCGGGCTCCCGCGCGACCCGGCCGCCCGCCACGTGCGGCTCATGCCCGACGGCACCGTCAAGGGCCTCATGCAGGGCGGCTGAACCCCGCGTCGCCGGAGCGCGACGACGCTCCCTCCACCCGCACCGGCGTAGCCTGGCACCGTGGTGGATCCTGAAGACGTGTACCCGATCGGTGCCGGCGCGCCGGCTCGTGCGCTCCTCGACGTCCGCGCGCCCGTCGAAGTGGGGCGTGGAAGCCTGCCGTTCGCCGCAGCCCTGCCGCTGATGACCGACGACGAGCGGCACCTGGTGGGCGTGCGCTACGCCGAGGCGGGCCAGGCAGCGGCCGTGGCCCTCGGCTACGAACTGGCCGGCCCGCACCTGCCCGAGCGCACGGCCGGGTGGCGCACCGCCGCCGAGCGGGCGGCCGCGGCCGGCACCCCCCTCGCGGTGACCTGTTGGCGCGGCGGCCTGCGCAGTCGACTCGTGACCGAGATGATCGACCGCAGCGACGTCGATCGCGTCGAGGGCGGCTACAAGGCCTTGCGCGCGCTCTTGACGGCCGGCCTGGCGGCGCAGCTCACCCGCTTCGAGACGATCGTCGTGACCGGTCTGACCGGAACGGGCAAGACCGACCTGCTGACGGCGCTCGCCGGCGCACCCGGCCTCCACGCCCTCGACCTGGAAGGCCTCGCCCGCCATCGCGGCAGCGCCTTCGGCGCCGAGGACCGGCCGCAGCCCGCCCAGGCGACGTTCGAGAACGCGGTCGGCGCCGAGGTGCGTCTCGCGCCAGACGGTCTGCTGGTGGTCGAGGACGAGTCGCGCTACGTGGGACGACGGCTGCTCCCCGACGCGCTCTCTGCTGTCATGGAGACCGCCCCGCTCGTCGTGCTCGAGGCCCCGCGGGCGGAGCGGATCGCCCGCATCCACGACGCCTACGTCGTCCGACCGACCGCCCGACACGGGGCGGCCGCGGTGGCCGAGCGGCTCGAGAACGACGTTCATCGGGTCCGGCAACGCCTCGGCGGTGGCCGGACGAGCGAGGTCCTCGCCGCGCTCTCGGAGGCCCGCTCTGCCTGGGAGGACGCCGAGGCCCACGCCGTCTGGATCGGCCGCCTGCTGGACGGCTACTACGACCGGCTCTACGCCCGCGCGCGGGAGCGCAAGGCGCGGCCGGTGCTGGCGCAGGGCGACGCCCCGGCCCTGTTGGCGTTCCTCCGCTCCCGGGCCGCGGAGCGCCCCACGGTAGGCTGACCCATGGCCGACACCCTCCCCCTGCGCCTCACCCGCACGGTCGCCAAGGGTGGCTGCGCCGCCAAGATCGCCGCCGGGACGCTCACCGACCTGCTGCGCACGCTGCCCGTGTCCCACCATCCCGACCTGCTCGTCGGCCGCGACCTCTTCGACGACGCGGCGGTCTGGCGTCTCGGTCCGGACCTGTCGATGATCCAGACGCTCGACTTCTTCACCCCCGTGGTGGACGATCCGACCGACTTCGGCGCCGTCGCCGCGGCCAACGCCCTCAGCGACGTCTACGCCATGGGGGGCACGCCGGTCACCGCGCTCACGATCCTGGCCTTCCCGCTCGGCACCCTCCCCGACGAGGTCCTCGGTGCCCTCATGGCCGGCGCCCTCGACACGATCGACGCCGCCGGCGCCCACCTGGTGGGCGGCCACTCGATCGAGGACGACACGCTCAAGCTCGGCTTCAGCGTCACCGGGCTGGCGCACCCCGACCGGCTCTGGAAGAACACCGGAGCCCGGCCGGGCGACGCGCTCGTGCTCACCAAGGCGGTGGGCACGGGCACCCTCGCGGGCGCTCGCAAGAACGACGAGATCGACGCCGACGCGATGACCGAGGCGATCGCCTCGATGCGGCAGGTCAACCGCCTCGACCTGCCCGAGGGCCTCCACGCCGCGGTCCACGCCGCCACCGACGTCACCGGGTTCGGCGTGCTGGGCCACGCGCTGCACGTGGCCCAGGGGTCGAGGGTGACGCTCCACGTCCGCTCCGCCGACGTGCCGCTCCTCGACGGCGCCGCGGCCACCCTGGCGCGCGGGATCCTCACCAAGGCCCACCGGACGACCACCACCTACGTCGCGCCGCACGTGGGCGGACGCGAGGCGTTGGACGACGTCGCCTGGTGGACGCTCGTCGATCCGCAGACGAGCGGCGGCCTGCTCCTGAGCGTCGATCCCGACCGGGTCGACGCCCTGCTCGACCACGTGCGGCCGCGCTTCGGGCGTGTGGCCGTCATCGGCGCCGTGCAGCCGCGCGGCGAGCGCGCCTTGGACGTCACCTGATCGGGTCCGTGGACGGGGCTTAGCGAGGCCGCATGGACGTGCTGACGTTCCTCGTGTGGCTCGGAACGCTCACCTTCGCGGCCGCCGGCGCCCTGGTCGCGGTGCGGCTCCGCTTCGACCTGGTGGGGGTGCTCGTCCTGGCTGCGGTCACCGCGATCGGCGGGGGCAGCATCCGCGACGTGATCGTCGGCTCGCTGCCGCCCGCGGCGTTCACCAACGAACCGCTCCTGTGGCTCGTGGCGGTGACGGCGCTGGTCGTGTTCCTCGTTCACGGTCGGCTGCGTCTGGAAGGGCGCTGGCTCTACGTCCTCGACACGCTCGGCCTGGCCATCTTCGCCGCGCTCGGCGCCGAACGGGGCCTGGCGTTCGGGCTCGGCCTCTGGGGCTGCGTGTTCGCCGGAGCGGTCAGCGGCGTGGGCGGCGGCGTGCTGCGCGACGTGCTGAGCGGCCGGGTCCCCACCATCTTCTACCGGTCGGGCGACTTCTACGCTTCCGCGGCCGCCCTGGGCGCGCTGACCGTGTTCCTCGTGGCGCCGCTGGAGCCCGACGTCGCGCTCGTCGCCGGCGTGATCGTCACCGCCGGCGTGCGCTTCGGCAGCCGCTGGTTGCGCTTGGAGCTACCCGTGCCGCGGGCCTGAGGGCGCGGTCAGCCACCTCGCCCGCGTCAGTTCGTGCCGGGTGGGGTCGTCGGGGGCGACGACGAAGCCGGCGCGGCGCAGGAGCGCCACGGACGGCGCGTTCGTCGGCTCGGTGAAGGCGACGACCCCGCGGAGCTCGAGGCGTCTGAAGCCGTCGGCGAGGACGAGCGCGAGGGCCTCGCGCATCAGCCCGCGACCACGGAAGGCGGGCCGGACGACGTAGCCGACCTCGCCTCGACCCCCCGCGAAACCACGGTAGAAGCCGATCGTGCCGGCGACGACGTCGTGCGCCGCGGGCACGATGCCCCAGTGCACGCTCTCCCCACGCGCCTCGTCCTCGGCGATGCGGGCCAGGTGGGCGCGGACGTCGTCCGGTTCGCGTGCCCAGCTCCCGTCGTACACCGAGATCTCGAGCAGGTCGGCCGCGTCCTCGGGCCCCACGCGTCGGAGCGTCACGTCGCCGCCGACCAGGCTGGCGGGACGTGCCGCGACCCCCTCGCGGTCGCTCATGGGTGCAACAGGGTGACGCCGACGGGGGCGAAGTCGCCCATGGCGCTCAGCGCCGCGCCCGCCTCGGCCAGAGGCCGACGCGCACCGATGAGCCGGTCGAGCGGAACGCGGCGCTCCTGTACGAAGCGGAACAGCCGCCCGTACAGCGCTGCCGGCATCCCGTGCCCGCCGATCACGCTCAGCTCGCGCCGGACGACGTCCTGGAGCGGCACGGGCGGGTTCGCATCGGCGGCGAGCAGGAGACCGAGCTGGACGTGCCGACCGCGACGTCGCAGCGAGCGGATGCCCTGCGCGCTCGTGGCCAGGCTGCCCAGCGCGTCGACGGCGACCTCGGCGCCGCCCTCGGTGAGGTCGAGGACCGCGGCGACCGGGTCGACACTGCGAGCGTCGATCGTCTCGTTCGCCCCCAACGACCGGGCCAACGCCAGCTTGTCGGCGACGACGTCGACCGCGAGCACGCGGGCACCGGCCGCGGCCGCGATCGCCACCGCCGCCAGCCCGACACCGCCGCAGCCGTAGACGACCACGCGCTCGCCCGCCCGCAGGCCGGCGCGCTCGACCAGGCCGTGGAAGGCGGTCATGAAGCGACAACCGAGCGAGGCGGCCTCGTCGAAGCCGATGGCTTCGGGCAGGACCGCCAGGTTGACGTCCGCCCAGGGCACCATGACGTACCGCGCGAAGCTGCCCCAGCCGTCGAAACCGGGCTGGTACTCGCGCTCGCACAGGTGCGTGTGGCCGTCGCGGCACGTGCCGCAGGTGCCGCAGCCACAGCAGAAGGGCGCGGTCACCCGCCGTCCGACCAGGTCGCGCACGACGTCGGCACCGACCGCGCGCACGACGCCGGCGAACTCGTGGCCGGGGACGTGCGGCCAGCGCACGGTGGGATCGTGGCCCACCCACGCGTGCCAGTCGCTGCGGCAGACGCCGGTGGCGACGACCTCGACCACCGCCCCGTGCGGCGTCGGCGTGGGGTCGGCGACGGTGGTGAGGGTCAGCGGGGCGCCGGGAGCGTCGACCAGGATGGCGAGCATGCCGCATGGTACGGCGCTCGACCTGGCGCCGACCGCCCGCCGCGAGGGATCAGGTGAGCGCCTCCGCCGGCGGGGCCGGCGCGGCGCCCGTGGCCACCGCCGCGATCTCGTCGTCGTCGAGCCCGGCCTCCCGGAGGATCTCGACCGTGTGCTGCCCAAGGAGCGGCGGCGGGTAACGCAGGGTCGCCGGCGTCCGATCGAGCTTCACCGGGAAGCCCACTTGCTGGAAGTGGCCCGCGGTCGGGTGATCGATGTCGAGCAGCATGTCGCGAGCCGCCACCTGGGGGTGCGCGAACACCTCGTCGAGCTCCAGGATCGGCGCCAAGGGCACGCCCACCTCGTTGGCCCGCTCGGTCAGCGCGCGTCCGCTGCGCGTGGCGAACAGCGCCCGCAGCGCCATGTCGAGCTCATGGCGGTGCGCCACCCGGTCGGGGTTGGTGGCGAAGCGCGGGTCGGCGGCGAGCTCCGGGGCGTCGAGCAGGTCGGCCAGCTTGCGGAACTGCGGGTCGTTGCCCACGCACACCATGAGCGGACCGTCGATCGTGGCGTACGAGTTGGTGGGCACGATGTGGGGATGCGCGTTGCCCAGGCGCGGGTGCACCACCCCGCCCATGAGGAAGGCGGCGGCTTGGTTGGCCAGCGCCGCCAGGCTCGATTCGAACAGCGACAGGTCCACCCTCTGGCCCTCACCGGTGCGCCAGGCGTGGGCGAGCGCGGCGACGATCCCGAACGCGGCGTGGCTGCCGGCGAGGACGTCGATCACCGCCACACCGACCTTGAGCGGCCGCCCGTCCTCCTCGCCGTTGATGCTCATGAAGCCGCCCACCGCCTCCAGGATCGGGTCGTACCCCGGCAGGTGGGCGTGCGGCCCGGTACGCCCATAGCCGGTGATGGAGCAGTAGACGAGCTCGGGGCGGATCTCGCGCAGCACGTCGTACCCCAGCCCCCACCGCTCCATCGTGCCCACCTTGAAGTTCTCGATCAGGACGTCTGCGGTCGTCACGAGCCGCCGCAACGCGTCCCGCGCGGCCTCGTGGCGGAAGTCGAGCACCAGGTCGCGCTTGTTCCGGTTCACGCAGGTGTAGTACGCGCTCTCACCGCCCACCCACGGGGGCCCCCAGCGGCGCGTGTCGTCGCCCTCGGGCGACTCGATCTTCACGACGTCCGCGCCCAAGTCGGCCAACATCATCGTGGCGAAGGGACCGGCGAGCACACGGCTGAGGTCGAGAACGCGCACGCCGTGCAGGGGTCCGGGCGTGCTCGTCGTCGTCATGGCGATGCCTCCTGGAGCACACGAACGCTCCACGTCCATCATGCGCGGCCGATCGCCGCGGCGCCTCGTGCCAACGTCCCGGACGGTCCCAGCGAGGGCCGGCGGGCCGGCCGGCTCGCCGGCCGGCGTGGCAGGTCGGCGCTCCCGGGCGCCGTAGATTGGGGACGGAGGTCCGTGCATGCTCGACGTCTACCCGAACGGCCACCTGACCCTTCCCGCCGACCTCGACCTCGGCGCGGTGCTCGCCGCCATCGACCGGATCGAAGCGCTGCCGACGACGCTGCGGGCGTCGGTCGAGGGGTGCGGCGACGTGGACCACCCGATCCGCGAAGGGGCATGGTCGATCCGCGCGCTGGTGCATCACGTCGCCGACAGCCACATGAACGCCTACGTGCGCACCAAGCTGCTCCTCACCGAGCCGTCGCCCATCGTCAAACCGTACGACGAGGTCGCCTGGACGCGCCTGGGTGATGCGTCGCTCCCGGTCGAGACCTCGCTGAGCTTGGTCGAGGCGCTCCACGTCCACTGGGTCGAGGTGCTCCGCGGCATGGGGCCCGAGGAGCTGGTGCGCCCCTGGCGCGTACCGACGAGCGCCGAACCCCGGGCCGCCTGGCGGATCCCGCTGACCTACGCCTGGCACGGCGACCACCACGCGGCTCAGATCCGCCAGGCGCGCGACCACTACAACCTCTAGGCGACCGGCGCGCGCCCTTCAGACCACCTCGCCCTGCAGCACCACGGCCGCGACGCTGAAGAACAAGATGATGCCGGTCACGTCGACGATCGTGGCGATGAACGGCGCCGACGAGGTGGCCGGGTCGGCGCCGAGTCGCTTGAGCAGCATGGGCAGCAGGGATCCCGACAGCGACCCCCACACGACGACGCCCAGCAGCGACAACCCCACCGTGAGCGCCACCAACGGCCACGCCTGGCCGTAGGCGCCGAACGCCACCGCCCACAGCGCCACGCGGGCGGCACCGAGGACGCCCAGGACCACGCCCAACAGGGCCCCCGAGGCCAGCTCGCGGCGCATGACGCGCCACCAGTCGGCCAACCGGACCTCGCCCAGCGCCATGGCGCGGGTGATGAGGGTGGCGGCCTGGGAGCCGCTGTTGCCGCCCGACGCGATGATGAGCGGCAGGAAGACGGCCAGCACCACCGCCCGCGACAGGGCCTCCTCGTAGTACGTCATCGCCTCGGCCGTGAGCATGCCGCCGAACAGCAGCACGACGAGCCAGACGCCGCGTTTGCGAACCATGGTCCAGACCGACACCTCGAGGTAAGGCTCGTCGAGGGCCTGCGTCCCCCCCAGCATCTGGATGTCCTCGGTGGCCTCGCGTTCCTGCACGTCGAGGACGTCGTCGACCGTCACGATCCCGACCAGGACGCCCTTGCCGTCGACCACGGGCAGCGCGCTCCGGTCGTGGCGGCGGAACACCGCGACGGCCGCCTCCTGGTCGTCGTCGACGCGCAGCGCGACGAACACGCGGTCCATCAGCGCGTCGATGCGGGTCTCGGGGTCGACCGTCAGGAGCTGCCGGATGCGCAGGTCGTCGATGAGCACCCGGCCGGGGCCGGTGACGTACACGACGTTGAGGGTCTCGGAGTCGCGGCCGAAGCGGCGGACGTGGGCGAGCGCCTCGGCTACGGTCCAGTCCGGCTTCACCCGCACGTAATCGGGCGTCATCAGTCGCCCCACGGAGTCGTCGGGGTAGCCGAGCAACTGCACGGCGTGCGCTCGCTCCGCGGGCGACAGCAGGTTCAGGAGCCGGGCGGTGACCTTGCCGGGCAGCTCTTCGAGGAGCGCGGTGCGGTCGTCGGCCGACATCCCCTCCAGGACGGCGGCGGCGTCGGCGTCCGAGAGCGTGTGCAGCAGGTGCTCCTGGGCGTCGAAGGACAGGTACTCGAAGACGTCGCCGGCCCGATCACGATCGAGCAGGCGGAAGGCGATGGCCTCCTGCTCGGAGGGCAAGCGGTCGATGGCGTCCGCCAGGTCGGGCACCTCCCCCGATCGCAAGCGACCCTTCAGGGCGTCGAAGCGGCGGCCGCCGATCAGCTCCGCCAGCTCGACGCTCAGCGCCTCGATGGCGTGGGCGGCCGCGCCGGCCGAGTCCTCGATCGGCGGGGGCGCGTCGTCGCGCGGGCGTGGTTCGGCGTCGGCCATGCCGTCAGTTCAGCTCGTCGAGCGTGAGACGGAAGGAGGGCACGAACGTCGACATGAAGGCGTCGACGACCGGTTCGTCCAGACCCTCGAGGTCGCGCCGGATGGTCTCCTCCGCGCGCTCGAACTCGCGGTTGCCGGCCTTCGCCTCCTCGAGACACTTGAGGTAGGCGCACAGCTTGTCGGCCAGCTTGACCAGCCGCCAGGCGTCGGCGTCCTCGGCACGGGCGAAGTAGAGCGCTTCGTACTGCGGGCGCATGGCCTCGGGCAGCAAGCCGAGCAACTTGCGCTTGGCAACGACCTCGAGCCCGTCGACCGCGTCGCGGACCTGGGGGTTGAAGTACTTGACCGGTGTCGGCATGTCGCCGGTGATGACCTCTTCGGCATCGTGGTAGACGGCCAACAGCGCGGTCCGGGCGGGATCGACGACCTCGCGTCCGAGACGTTCGTTCTCCATGAGCGCCAGTGCGTGGGCCACCATGGCGACCTGCAGGCTGTGCTCCTGGATGTTCTCGTCGAGGGTGTTGCGCATCAATCCCCACCGCTGGATGAACTTCATGCGGGCGAGGTAGGCGAAGTAGTGGCTCACCCGAGGATGGTACCGCCACCGCCGCTCACGTGGCGTGGTCCCCCCAGCCAGGCCCGTCGGGCGCGTGAGACTCTTCATTGACGCCCCCTGCCCGTCCCCGTAGGCTTGCGCCCGAGGAGGCCCTACGTGAAGCGATACGTCCTGGCCTTGACCGGTCTGACCGCCCTCTTGTTGGCCGCGTGCGCACCGACGGCCCAGGTGGCCACCAACGTCGTCCCGACGCTCATCTCGGTGACCACGTCCGCGAGCGACGGCGTGGTGTTGCAGGGTCGATACTTCGGCGGCGGTGGCGAGGGCAGCTACGTGCTCGTCTCGGCCGACGTCGACGGCGAGGACGGCGTGGTCGTCAACCCGACCAGCTGGAACTCCAACCGCATCTCCTTCCAGGCGCCCGACGATGCCGGGCCCGGCTTCGTCTTCGTCGTCGTGGACGACGTGATGAGCAACGGCCTGCCCGCCGACCTGGACTGACCGCTCGCGCTTCGCCGCCTCCGAACCGCACCCACGAGAACGGCCGTGCTCGCCCGAGCACGGCCGTTCTCGTGGCGCCCGGTCGCGGCGGGGAGGGGCGTGTAGACTCGGCCCGATGAGACTCCAAGCCGTGAAGGGCACCGCCGACCTCCTCCCCGCCGCCCAGGCCCGTTGGCGCCGCCTGCTCGACGTCACCCGGCGCGTCCTCGAACGTGCCGGCGTCGCCGAACTGACCCCACCCGTGTTCGAGTTCGCGGAGGTGTTCGAGCGCAGCGTCGGCGAAGCCGCCGATCTCGTCGTCCAGAAGGAGATGTACACCTTCGACGATCGCGGTGGCCGGCGTCTCACGCTGCGCCCCGAGTTCACCGCGGGCGTGCTGCGCGCCTACGTCGAACACGGCATGCACACGTGGCCGAGCCCGGTGAAGCTCTGGAGCCACGGCCCGGCGTTCCGGGCGGAGAACGTCCAGCGGGGTCGCTTCCGTCAGTTCCACCAGGTCAACCTCGAGATCCTCGGCACCGCCGAGCCGCTCGCCGACGCCGAGGCCATCGCCCTGTTCGTCGACGTGCTGCGCGAACTGGGTCTCCCGAACCCGCGCGTGGCCCTCGGTTCGGTGGGCGATCCCGAGGACCGCCAGCGCTACAACGCTTACCTGCGCGAGCGGCTCGAGCCGATGGCCGAGAGGCTCACGCCGACGAGCCGCGAACGGCTGCGCCTGAACCCGATGCGGCTGCTGGACGCCAAGGACCCGGGCGACCGGGCGTTGGTCGACGACCTGGCCCGGCCGCTCGACATGCTCGGTGACGCGGCGCGGGCGCACTTCGACGCCGTCTCGGGTTTCCTGAACGCCTGGGAGATCCCCTTCGACGTCGATCCGGGCATCGTCCGCGGTCTCGATTACTACCGCCGCACGGCGTTCGAGATCCATGTCGAGGGGATCGGCGCCCAGTCGGCGCTCGGTGGCGGCGGTCGTTACGACGGGCTGGTGGCCCAGCTCGGCGGCCCCGACGTGCCCGGCATCGGTTGGGCGTTCGGCATCGAACGCGTGCTCGACGCGCTGGAGGGCGCAGGCGTCGACGCACCGCCGACCGCGGCGCCGCTCGTGTACCTGGTCCCGATGGATGAAGTGGCCGTCGCCGAGGCCGCCCTCCTGGCGCGCTCGTTGCGCGACCGTTTCCGCGTCGAGCACGGCTACGTCAAGCGCGCCCCGGGCAAGGGTCTGCGCGACGCCGACCGGTCGGGCGCCCGCTTCGCGGGCTTGCTCGGCGAACGCGAGCGGGCCGAAGGCACGATCCAACTCAAACATCTGGCGACGGGCACCCAGCGCACGGTGGCGATCGCTGCCCTGGCGGGCGAGCTCGAGCGCAGCCACGAGGCCGGCGCGAGCGTGCCGACGGAGGACCGACCATGAGACGTACGCACACGTGCGGCGCGTTGCGCGCCGAGAACGCCGGCGAACGGGTCGTCTTGCAAGGGTGGGTCCAGCGC
This sequence comes from uncultured Trueperaceae bacterium, assembly GCA_963839375.1. Taxonomy (GTDB): domain Bacteria; phylum Deinococcota; class Deinococci; order Deinococcales; family Trueperaceae; genus JAABTL01. The sequence goes on from CAWIUY010000012.1 coordinate 215,474, forward strand.
CGCCGCGACCTGGGCGGGCTCGTGTTCCTCGACGTGCGCGATCGGGAGGGCCTCACCCAGGTCGTGGTCGAGCCCGACGCCGTGGACGCCTTCGCTGCCGCCGAGGCGCTGCGCCACGAGTACGTGGTCGAGGTGCACGGCACGGTCCGTACTCGACCCGACTCGCAACGCAGCGCCAAGCTCGCGACGGGCGAGGTCGAGGTGGTCGCCGAGCGGGTCGAGGTCCTCTCGGAGGCCAGAACGCCCCCGTTTCCCCTCGACGCCGCCGGCGACGCCGGTGAGGTCAGCGAGGACCTGCGGCTGCGCCATCGCTACCTCGACCTGCGTCGGCCCGACGCCTTGCGCCCGCTGCTCGTGCGCCACGTCGTCCTGCGGGAGATCTGGCGCCATCTCGACGCGCGCGGGTTCGTCCAGATCGAGACGCCCCTGCTCACCCTCAGCACCCCCGAAGGGGCGCGCGACTTCATCGTGCCTGCCCGCGGTCGCGCGGGCGACGTCTACGCGCTGCCGCAATCGCCCCAGCTGTTCAAGCAGTTGCTCATGATGGGCGGCGTCGACCGGTACTTCCAGATCGCGCGCTGCTTCCGCGACGAGGACCTGCGGGCCGATCGGCAGCCCGACTTCACCCAGCTCGACCTCGAGATGTCGTTCGTCGATCAAGACGACGTCCTCGAGACGAACGAGGCCCTCATGGCGGACGTGGTCCGGGCCGCCGTCGGTCAGGAGATCGTCACGCCGTTCCCGCGCCTGGCTTACGCCGACGCGTTGAACCGGTTCGGGTCCGACAAGCCCGACCTCCGCTTCGGGCTCGAGCTCGTCGCGCTCGACGACGTGTTCGCGGGCACGACGGTACGGGCGTTCGCGGCAGCGCTCGACGCCGGCGGCGTCGTCCGCGGTCTGCGGGTGCCCGCCGACCTGGCCGGGCAGCTCAGCCGCAAGGGCATCGACGACCTCGAGGCCGCCGCGAAGCGCCATGGCGCGGGGGGTCTGGCTTGGCTGCGCCGGAAGGACGACGCCTTCAGCGGGCCGCTCGCCAAAGCGCTGAGCGAGGACGAAGCGGCGGCGCTGCGGACCCGCGGCGAGGACGGCGACCTGTGGCTGCTCGTCGCCGACGACTGGACCACGGCCTGCATCGCTTTGGGCGCGGTGCGGCTGCGGTTGCGCGACACGCTCGACGTCGGCGTCGACGCCAGCACGCTCCACTTCGCGTGGGTGGTCGACTTCCCGCTGCTCGAGAAGGCGGCCGAAGGCGACGGCTGGACGTACATGCACCACCCCTTCACGCGCCCGCGCGACGAGGACCTGCCGTTCCTGGCGTCGGACCCGGGCCGGGTGCGCGCGTGGGCGTACGACCTGGTGCTCAACGGCAACGAGGTCGGCGGCGGCTCGTTGCGCATCCATCGCCAGGCGCTGCAGGAACGGATGTTCGAGACGCTCGGGTTCACGCCTGCGGAAGCCCAACGCCGCTTCGGCTTCTTCCTCGACGCGTTGGCCTACGGTGCTCCGCCGCACGGCGGGATCGCTTGGGGGCTCGACCGGTTGGTCATGCTCCTGGCCGGCGCCCGTAGCCTGCGCGAGGTGATCGCGTTCCCGAAGAACCAGCGCGGCGTCGATCCCCTCACCGATGCGCCCTCGCCCGCCGAGCCCGGGCAACTCGAGGAGCTCGGACTGCAGGTGCGACGTGTGCCGGAAGCCGCCGCCGAGGACCCGGCGTGATCCCGCTCGTCATCCTCGACCTCGACGGGACCATGATCGGTTCCAGCGCACAGGTCTCGCCACGCGTCTGGGCCGCCGTCGAGGCGGCCCGGGAGCACGGCATCAAGCTCGCCGCCTGCACCGGTCGGCCCGGTCTGGGCGTGGCGCTGCGCGCCTCCAAACGGCTGGGGCCCACCAACCCGCACGTGTTCCAATCGGGCGCCCACATCGCTTACCCGGACGGCGACACGCTCAAGGTCTCCTCGCTGAAGGAAGCCGTGGCGCAGAAGGTGGTGCAACACGCGCGTTCGTTGGGCCTGGTGCTGGAGGTGTACACGCCCCAGAACCTCTTCGTGGAGCGCAAGACACCCATGAGCGAGGCGCACGCCAAGCTCATCGGGGTCTCCGCCATCGTCCGCGACCTGACCGAGGTCGTGGCCAGCGAACCGGTGGTGCGCGCGCAGTGGGTGCTGACCACCGAGCAGGAGTCGGCGGCGATGGACCTGCCCGTCGAGGGCGTCACCGTCAGCCGCGCGACGTCGCCGGGACTGCCCGACACGCTCTTCATCTCCTTGACGCGGTCGGGTGTGTCGAAAGGGAGCGCGGTGAAGGACCTCGCCGCCTACATGAAGGTGCCGCTCGAGCACGTCATGGCGGTCGGGGACACCGCCGGCGACCTGCCGATGCTCAACCTCGTGGGTGTTCCCGTGGTCATGGGCAACGCCGAGGACGAGCTCAAGGCGCGGTTCACCCGTGTCGTGGGCGACGTGGACGACGGGGGCGTGATCGAAGCCCTCGAGCTCGCGCGCACCCTCAAACCCGGCTAGGCACTCGCGCCCGCAGCCGGGCGCGGCGCTCGCGTCCGCCGAGGGGTCGCGGGGTACGCTCTCGCGCATGAGCGTGACCCGCATCCAGGACCTCCCCAGCGCCGTCGGTTCCCTCGTCACCGTCGCCGGCTGGCTCACCGGCAGCCGCTCGTCGGGCAAGATCGCCTTCCTCCAGTTGCGCGACGGCAGCGGCTTCGTGCAGGCCGTCGTGTCGAAAGCCGACGTCGACGAGGCGACCTTCGACGCCGCCCGCGGTCTGGGCCAGGAGAGCGCCGTGAAGGTCACCGGTGAGGTGCGCAGCGACCCGCGCGCACCGAGCGGGGTGGAGCTGTCGGCGCGTCAGCTCGAGGTGGTCCATGCGACCGACGGCTACCCGATCACGCCCAAGGAACACGGCGTCGACTTCCTGAGCGACTTCCGGCACCTGCACCTGCGCCACCGCGTCCCGTGGGCCGTGCTGCGCGTCCGCGACGAGCTCGAGCGGGCCGTGCAGGACTTCTTCGCCGACCGCGGTTTCGTGCGCTTCGACGCACCCTTCTTCATGCCCACGGCGGTGGAGGGCACCACCAACCTGTTCGAGATCGACCTGTTCGAGGAAGGCAAGGCCTACCTGTCGCAGTCGGGGCAGCTCTACGCCGAAGCCGGCGCGATGGCGCTCGGAGCGGTCTACACGATGGGACCGGCGTTCCGGGCCGAGAAGAGCAAGACGCGACGTCACCTGCTGGAGTTCTGGATGGTGGAGCCCGAGGTCGCCTACCTCGAGCACGCCGGCAACGTCCGCCTGCAGGTGGACCTGCTGGCGTACCTGGTGGGGCGCGTGCTCGAGCGCAAGAGCACCGAGCTCGACGTGCTCGAGCGCGACGTGTCGCGGCTGGCGCCGGCCGCCGCCGGCGACTACCCGGTGATCAGCTACGACCACGCGCTCGAGCTGCTGGCCGAGGACGGCGAGCCGCTGGCGTGGGGCGACGACTTCGGGGCACCGCACGAGACCCTGCTCGGCGCCCGCTTCGACCGCCCCGTGATCGTCGAGCGCTGGCCCACCAAGACCAAGGCGTTCTACATGGAACCGGTGCCGGGGGACCCCACGCGCGTCTTGTGCGACGACGTCATCGCGCCCGACGGCTACGGCGAGCTCATCGGTGGCTCGCAGCGCATCCACGACCTGGCGCTCATCGAACGTCGCATCGCCGAGCACGGCCTCCCGGCCGAGGCGTTCGGCTGGTACCTCGACCTGCGCCGGTTCGGCAGCGTTCCCCACAGCGGCTTCGGCATGGGTCTGGAACGCACGCTGGCGTGGATCACCGGCGTCCATCACCTGCGCGAGGTCATCCCGTTCCCACGGACGTTGACGCGCATGATCCCGTGAAGTTGCCGCACCGTCGGACGCTTCGGCGTCCGTGGCTCGACGTCAGCGCTGAGGCGTCGGCGGCGCCACGTGGCCCCAGACGGTCTCGGCCGGTGCACCCGCGACGGTGAGGTGCACGTCGTCGGCGTCGACCTCCGCGCGCGCCGACGCCACCAACGACCGCACCACCGACCACTCCTGAGCGACCGAGACGGCGGCGTCGGCGCCGAGTGGGTCGAGGTCGATCACGGCGATCGCGCTTCGATCGAGGTCGAAGACGAGTGCCGTGGGCGCGGCCACGGTCGCTGGCCACGTCCCTGTCTCGACGAGGTCCGACCGCAAGGCCTCGAGCGCGGCCGCGAGCCGCACCGACCGGTCGTCGGCAGCGTCAGCGGGCAGCGCCACGTCGGCGAAGCCGGGTCGTTCCAGACCCTCCTCGTCCACGACGACGTAACGCACCTCGCGTTCGACGAGCTGGAGACCGCTCTCGCGTGAGAGCGGCACACGCGGCGGCTCGGCGACGGTGGGTCGGCGCGCGCCCAGGGCGTACACGGCGGCGAGCGCCAGCAGGACGAGCGCCAGCAGCACCTGAGGCGACGTCCACACACGCCGCACGTCATCGGCCGGCGGCGCGGCGCGCGTCGCCGCGCCGCGCCCGTACCGACGTCGCTTCATCGGTTCAGGGACGCCAACGCCGTCGCGAGCGCGGCCGCCAGCGCCAGCGCCAGAGCGGGATCACGGAGGTCGTCGGGCGACAGCTCCAGCAAGACGCCACGGCCCGCAGCGCCCTGCAAGACCGCCAGCGGTGCCCCCTCCACCGGATCGAACACGACCCCGGCGCGCGCCAGCGAGGCACCGAGGCTGGCGGCCAAGCGCTGGCCGACGTCCGGATCGGGCACCAGACGCAACAGCAGCGCGCGCCGCAGCGCGTCCGTCTCGGGACTGGCCAGCGCCGTCTCGGCGTTCGCCCGCACCGCGGTCTCCAACGCCCGCTGGCCGGTGGCGTCGTCGAGCACGTACATCCGGCCGCGCCCGGCGGGCAGCGGGGCGGCGTGGATCGACACGAAGGCGTCCGCCCCGACCCCCGCGGTCGAGCGGTCGCGCAGCGTGATGGCGGCCGCCGACGGCCGCGTGCGCTCGACCTCGATGCCCGTGCCCATCAGGCTCTCCGCCACCGCGTCGACGAAGAGGCGCGTCAAGCTGTCTTCGGCCTCGCCCCCCAACGCGAACCCGGCGTCGCTGCCGTCGTGGCCCGCGTCGAGCACGAGTCGCTTGCCACTGGAGGCCGCGATCGCGGTCGAGCTCGGCGCCGTGCCGAAGGCCACGATGACCTCGGCGCCGCGACCGTCGGGCACCGTCAGCACCCGCGCCGTCGACCCCGGCTCGAGCTGGACGCGGACCTCGGTGCTGCCACGGTCCTCGACGACCGACGCGCGCACGAAGGCGTCGCCTTCGAACACGATCGGATCGGCATCGGTCCGCTCGAAGCGCAGCTCCAGCACGTCGGTGGACGGGCTCTCGAAGCGCACGACCCGTGCCGGCGCGTCGAGCCGGAAGACCAGCCGTTCGCCGGATCCGCGCCCTTCCAACCGCGCCCGCAGGTTGGGGCGGGGCAACACGACCACGACGGTATCGGTCTCGGCCAGGAAGGCGACGCGCCCACCGAACGCCTCGCCGACGGCCTTGACCGGAACGTACGCTTCGACGCCGTCGTGGACGGCCGCCGGTCCCGCACGAGCGGCGCCATCGCGGGTCAGCGCCGGCTCCAGCGCCGCGGCCCGACCGGCGTCGCCCACCAGGTCGATGAGGACGACGGCCGCCCCGAGGACCAGCGTGACGCGGCCGGCGGCGAGGTCGATGGCCACGTCGGCCCCCAGCGCGGCGGCGAACTCGGCGGCGGGCGCGTACGCCACGCCGGGCACCAAGGCGGTGGTCACCCCCGGGACGTTCACGCCGTTGACGGCGAGCTGGGGCTGCGCCGCCGCGACGGTCGCGAGCCACACCACGACGAGGACCGTCGACCAGCGGGCCGTGTCGACCCTCACCGTTCGCGGCCCTTGAGCGCCCGGTCCATCTCGCGCTGCGCGTCGCGCTTGGAAGCGGCCGCACGCTTGTCGTGCTGCTTCCGGCCGCGGGCCAACGCCAAACGGACCTTCACGCGGCCCTTGTCGTCGAAGTAGAGGTCGAGGGGGACCACGGTCAGCCCCCGGCGCTCGAGACCCTTGCGCAACTCGCCGATCTCGCGACGATGCAGCAGCAGCTTGCGACGGCGTGTGGGTTCGTGGTCGTTGTAGGAGGCCTGCGGGTACGACAAGATCATGGCGCCCTCGAGCCAGACCTCGTCGTGGTCGATCTTGGCGTACGCCTCGGCGATCGAGCCACCGCCGGAGCGCAAGGACTTCACCTCCGAGCCGCGCAAGGCGATCCCCGCCTCGAAGGTCTCGAGCAACTCGTAATCGTGGCGTGCACGCCGGTTCGTCAACATCGTCCGACATGATACGTGGCTGCGGTGGCCGGGGCCGTCCGCCGCGCCGGGGCTCAGTCCAGCCAGGCCTCGACGTCGTACGGGTCGACGTCGACGCGCACGCGCGCGCCGGCCCCGGGCCGCGGGTCGACGCGCTGCACCCGCTCGGCCAGGGTGGCGTCGTCGTCGGCGCGCACGAAGACGTGGAAGGCGTAGCGGCCGCGGGCGCGCGCCATCGGCGCGGGAGCGGGTCCGAGAACGTCGACCGCGGGAACGCCGGCCGCCTTCAGCCGGTCGGCGACAGCCGCGGCTGCGGCGGCCGCCTGCCCGACGTCGCGGTGGGTCACCTGGACCCGCGCCCAGCGGCGGCACGGCGGGTAGCCGAAGGCCGCTCGTCGGCCCGCGATGGCGCGGCCGACCCCCTCGACCGCGTCGTCGAGGTCGGGGCTCGTCCACGCCGTCCAGACCTCGTGCTCCGGCCGGTGGACCTGCGCGACGAGCAGCGGACGACGGACGCCGGTCGCCAGGTCCGAGAGCTGCAGCAAGGTGCGGAGCGCGCTCTCGGTCGCGCGCACGTCCTCGTGGTCGAGCAGCGCGTCGCCGGAAGTGAGGGCCACCAACGCCAGCGCCGGCAGGGGCGGCGCCCGCAGGAGCGCCAACGTCCCGACCACGACACCGGGCGCGCCGTCCGTCATCGGCCCGAGGTCGTCGCGCCGGTCGCGGTCCCACTGCCACACGTCGAGGTCGGCGATCGCCGCGCGCACGGTGTCGACCACCCACTCGGTCCCGGCCCCCGGTCGTGGGACGAGGCCGGGCGCGCCACAGTCGGGGCAAGCCACGGGCGCCCCACGCTCCAGACCACACCTGTGACAGCGCAAGCGGGCGGCGCGCGCGTACCAGCGCAGCGGCACGTCGCAGTTGGGGCAAGCGACGACGGCACCGCAGGTGCGGCATCCGAGCGCGGCCGCGAAGCCGCGGCGCGGCACGAGCAGCAGCGCCTGGCGCCGGCGCTCGGCCACCTGCCGCAACAGCCGCACCAGCGGCGCCGACAGCGGCCAACCGGGTTCGGTCCGCAGGTCGATCAACGCCGCCCGCGGCCGTGGCCGTGGCAGCGCGACGACCTCGTCGGCGGCCTCGGCGCGCAGCTCCGCGGTCGCGAGCGGGTCGACGCTGGTCCACCCCGCGCCCGCCGCGCGCGCCAGCACGAGCGCGTCCACCCGGGCGACGCTGCGGGCGCCCGCCAACCCCTTGTAGCTGCCGCTGGCCGCGTCCCACACGACGACGTGGCTCAGCCGCGCGAACGGCACCGCGAGCGCCGGGTAGGTGCCGACGACCACCGCGGGGGTGCCGCGCGCGATCTCATCGGCCAGAGCGACCCGGCGCGCGTCGTCGCCGTCGCTCGGCCAGCGCAGCGTGGGCACCACGCATGCCAGCGCCGTGGCGAGCGCGTCGCCACCTGCCTGCTCGGGCACCAGCCACAGCACCTGCTCGCCGGCGCTCACCCACGCGCGCACCGATGCGACGACCGCGGCGAAGCGATCGACCGCGAGGCCGCCGGTCACCAAGCGCGACCCACCTGCCGGTGTGGGGTCGGATCCCCTCCCGGCCGCGTCCGCGACGCCGCTGAAGGGTCCGGCGCCGGCCGTCGCCCACGGCGGCGCCGGCTCGGGCAGCGGCCGCTCCTCGTACGCCGCGTACCCCTTGGCCACGAGACCGCGCGCCGCGCCGAGCGGCACGTCGGCCGCCCGTGCCAGGGCGGCCGCGCTGTCGACCTCGCCACGGTCCTCCAGCCACGCCAGCGCCCGCCGTTGGGCCTCGCGCGCCGCACCCGCGAGCGCGGCATCGGCAGCGCGCACGGGCACCAGTCGGCGGGCGGTCTCCCGAACGGTTCGCACGCGTTCATGGACCAGACCGTGCGTCCGCCATACGTCGAGGGCCTCGACCGGCAGCTCGTCGGCGTCGAGCCAGGCGTCGCTCCGGAGCTGCGCCGCCTCGGGTCCCAAGAGGTCGGCGGGGGCTTGGGCGTCACGGCGTACGTGGTGCTCGAACGGACCCTTCAGACCCAACACGCCCGCTCCCGCCAGCGCGACGCCGATGGGGACGACGCAGCGCGCCGCTTGCGCCGCGAGCATCGACCGCGCGGGGGCGTGCAGCCAGCTGCGTGCGTCGACCCAGGCCACGGCCGGTCGCAGGTCGAGGGCGGCCGCGCCGCCGACGGCGCGGGCGGCCGCCACGATCCCCACCCGCACACCCCCTTGCCAGGGCACGGCGATCCGGGCGCCCACCAACGTCTCGACCCCGTCCGGGTCGCCGGTGTCCGTGTCGGCGGGCGGGTCGTGCGGGGCCAGGTAGTCGAACCCGGGCACGGGCAGCGGGACCCAGACGTGGAGCGCGAGCGGCATGGCCGAGTCTACCGTCGGCCACCTGGTATCCTCGGCCGCGATGCGCGACCGAGACGCCGATCCCGCCCCCTCCGCCTACGCCGCCGCCGGCGTCGACCTCCGTGCGGCCGACGACGCCATGGCGCGCATCCGCGACGCCGTGACCTCGACGTACACGCCGCACGTGTTGCGTGGTCTGGGCGCCTTCGGCGGGCTGTTCGCGGTCCCCGACGACGTCGAGGCGCCCGTGCTCGTGGCGTCCACCGACGGGGTGGGCACCAAGACGCGGCTGGCGCTGGAACGGGGTGCGCTGCGGGGCATCGGCGCCGACCTCGTCAACCACTGCATCAACGACGTGCTCGTCCAGGGCGCCAGACCGCTGTTCTTCCTCGACTACGTCGCCAGCGCCCGCCTCGACGCGGCGGTCGTCGCCGAGGTGGTCGCGGGCGCGGCCGCCGCCTGTCGCGCGGCGGGGGTGGCGATCCTGGGCGGCGAGACGGCCGAGATGCCCGGCGTCTACGCCGCCGGCGAGATCGACGTGGTGGGGACGTTGGTGGGCATCGTGGCGCGCGCGAAGGTCCTGGACGGCAGCCAGGTCCGGGCCGGCGACGTCTTGCTGGCCCTACCCTCCGGCGGTCTGCAGACGAACGGGTTCTCGTTGGCACGCTTCGTGGCCGACGGCCATTACGACGAGCCGCTCGAGCCGTCGCGCGACGCCACGTCCGCCGACGCCCCGGCCTCCGACCGCCCTGTCACGGCCGTGGTGACGCTGGGCGACGCCCTGCTGGCGCCCCATCGCTCGTTCCTCGCGGACGTCCAACCGCTGCTCGAGGCAGGTCTGGTCCGGTCGCTGGCGCACGTCACCGGCGGTGGCCTCCCCGGCAACCTCCCGCGCGCGCTGCCGAGCGGCCTGGGCGCGATCGTCGACCCGAGCACATGGCAGCGACCAGCCGTCTTCGACCGCTTGCAGGCGCTCGGCGAGATCGACGAGGGCGAGATGCGCCAGGTCTTCAACCTGGGCGTCGGCATGGTCGTGGTGGTGCGCCCGCACGATGTGGCCGCCGCGACGTCGCTGTGCCCCACCCCGTTGACCCCCATCGGCCGGGTCGTCGAGGGTGCGGGCGTGCGTTTCGCCGTCGCCGACGGCTGAGGGTTCGGCCTGGCGGCCGCTCAGCCCGAGCGCAGCGCCGCGTCCGGCCCGCGGCCGCGCGTCTCGGTGGCCTTCGCTTCGAGCACCGGCAGCGTCACCGTGAACACGGTGCCCTCCCCCACCCGCGATCGCACCTCGACACGACCTCCGTGCATCTGCACGATCCAGCGCACGATGGCGAGGCCCAGCCCCGAGCCGCTGCCGCGCGTCGAACGCGCCCCGTCGACCCGGTAGAAGCGCTCGAACACGTGCGGCAACGCCTCTTGAGGGATGCCGGGACCGTCGTCGAGGACCTCGAGACGCGCTTCGGCGCCCTCGCGCTCGAGGTGCATCGTCACCTGGTGCGCCCCGGCGTTCAGCGCGTTCTGCACCAGGTTCAGCACGACCTGCTTGAGGCGGGCCGGATCGCCGTCCACCTCGAGGAGCGGCACGGCGCAATCGACGCGGATCGCGGCCCCGCCTGCCACCGGGGCCAACCCGTCGCGCACCGCTTCGAGGGTCTCGACCAGGTTCATGGGCTCGCGGTGCACCTGGAAGCCGGCGTCGGCGCGGGCGAGTTCCAGCAGGTCGTTGACCAGCTTCTTCATGCGCTCGCCCTCGCGCCGGATGACCGTGAGCGAGTCGATCTGCTCGGGCGTGGGCTGGGTGCGCCGCACCAGGTAGTCGGCGTGGCCGACGATGGCGGTCACCGGTGTGCGCAGCTCGTGGCTGGCGTCCGCGGTGAAGCGGCGCTGGGTCTCGAACGATTCCTGCAGCCGGTCGAGCATGTGGTTGATCGAGAACGCCAGCGCCCGCAGCTCGTCGTCGGTCGAAGCGACCGGTACGCGCTGCGAGAGGTCCTTGCCGGAGACGCGCGCGGCCGCTTGGGTCACGCGCTGCACCGGCGCCAGGACGCGCCGCGACAGCAACCAGACACCCACCGCGAACGTGAGGAAGGCGATGACGACGGTGAGCCCCAGGTCGGACGCCAGCTGGTCCAGCGTCGACTGCACGCTGCCGACCGGCAGCCCGACGAGGATCGCGGCGGTAACCACCTGTTCGTTCGAGAACTCGATCGTGCCCAGACCCCCGAGCACGCGCAACCGTTCGCCGGCCGAGAGCGTGACGTAACCCGCCACCCGCCCGGTGTCGACCAGCTCCTGGACGGCGCGGTCGGTCAGCAAGGGCAGCAGGCGCTCGTTGGTCGGGTTCGACCGCACGCTGGAGCTGGCTTGGGTGAAATCGACGCCGTTGCGCACGGCTGCGACGTCGGCAGGCTGCAGGGGGGCTTGGGCGACCAGGACGATTTGATAATAAGCGTCCCCCGGCAGGCGCTGGATCCCCGTCGAGACCGCGCCACCGGTGAGGTCGGTGAGCGCCTGCGTCGCCCGTTCCTCGACGCTGGCCGACAACGACCGTTCTGTCAGCAAGTAGACCGAGACGGCCACCGCGGACAGGATGACGGCGATGAAGGCGCTCGTGAAGATCGCCAGGCGGAGGCGAAGGGTCATGCCGCGCGGCGCGCGCCGGCGATCACTCCTCGCGAAGAACGTAGCCGATCCCCCGCACGGTGTGGATCAGACGGCGCTCGCCCTCGCCCTCCAACTTGCGGCGCAGGTAGCCGACGTAGACGTCGACGACGTTGCTCCCACCGGTGTACTCGGGCCACACCTTCTCCTCGATCTCGAAGCGGTTGAACACCTTGCCGGGGTTGCGCGCGAACAGCTCGAGCAGCTCGAACTCCTTGGCCGACAGCTCGATGCGGCGGCCGTCGCGGAAGACCTCGCGGCCGTCGAGGTTCATCACCAGGTCGGCCACGCGCACCTCGCCCGTGACCGCCGGGTTGACGCGACGAAGATGGGCACGCACCCGCGCCAGCAGCTCCTCGATCGAGAAGGGTTTGACGAGGTAATCGTCGGCGCCGGCGTCGAGCCCGGTCACCTTGTCGTCGACCGAGTCCTTGGCCGTCAACAAGATGATGGGCGTGTTGCTCGTCTTGCGGATGCGACGTGCCACCTCGAGCCCGTCGAGCACGGGCAGCATGAGGTCGAGCACGACGAGGTCGGGGGCGAGCTCGCGGAACTTGGAGAGCCCGGTGACGCCGTCGAACGCGACGACCGTGTCATAGCTCTCGGCTTGCAGTTCGAGATCGACGAACTTGGCGATCTCTTTCTCGTCCTCGACGATGAGGATCAGCGGTTTCCGGTCCATACCTCAGGGTGGCATAGATACCGATGAGAACGTAGTACGCCGAGCACGCTCAGACCTGGTCGTCGGTCTGCGGCAGCCGTACCGTCGGCTGCACGACGAACCCCTTGACCAAGATCTCGGCCGCCCAGCCGCGCGCACCCGGCAGGCTGTGGTCGCGCCAGTTGCCGCAGCGCTCCGGGCTGCAGCCCGGGATGGGCCCTTCGTGGTCGCGCACCGCTTCGAGCGCCCGCACGGCGGCCAACAGGACGCTGGGCTCCGAGGGGCTCCCCAACACGATCAGGTAGAAGCCGGTGCGACACCCCATGGGCGACGCGTCGATGAGCTTGCCGTCGTTCAGGTGGTCGCGCAGGTAGCCGGCCAACAGGTGCTCGATCGTGTGGAGCGGCGCCGTGGCGATCTCCTGGACGTTGGGCTGGACGAGCCGCAGGTCGAACTTGCTGATGACGTCACCACGCTCGCCCACCGTGCGGCCCGCCAAACGTACGTACGGCGCGCGCACCGCGGTGTGATCGAGCTCGAACGAATCGACGCGCGTCCGGGGCGGCATGCCGCGAGCCTACCGCAGCCGTTTCCGGGTGATCGCCGACTGTTGGCGCACGGCGCTGGGCGTCGCGGTAGAGTGCTTGCGCCGGCGCCGCCGTCCGACGGTCCGGCGCGCGTGAGGCGGTGGACCCACGCGACCTATCTCGTCACCCTCTCGGACCGAGGTGTCTCTTGCACGAACGCGTCGCGCTCTTCATCGATGGCAGCAACCTCTACAACGGCATGCGCGAGAACCTCCGCAGCACGCGCGTCAACCTGGCCGAACTGATCAAACAGTTGGCCGCGGGGCGCGAGGTGGTGCGCTGCTACTACTACAACGCGCCGCTCACCGACGATTACGACGAGGAACTGCGCGACGGTCAACACCGTTTCTTCGAGTCGCTGCGCCGGATCCCCTACGTCACCGTACGTCTGGGGCGGCTCCACCGGCGCCCGGACGGCGCTCTCGTGGAGAAAGGCATCGACGTCGCCATCGCCGTCGAGGCCCTGTCGCTGGCCCATCAGGGCGCCTACGACTGCTGCGTGCTGGTGTCGGGCGACGGCGACTACGTCGAGCTGGTCGAGGCCATCAAACGGCTCGGCAAGCACGTCGAGTGCGCGATGTTCAAGAACCAATCCGCCGGTGTGCTCATGGAGCACGCGGACGTGTTCCGGCCGCTCGACGAGTGCGATTGGTCGAAGGTCTTGTTCTGAGCCCGGTCGCCGGCGCCGCGTTCATCGCGGCGGCGCCGCGTTCATCGTCCGTTGAGACCGGCGCGACCGCCCGGACCGGGGTCCCGGTGCGGTGCTATCCTGGCGGATGAGTTCGAGGACCGGCGAGGCCGGTCCCCATCACTCCAGGAGGTCCCATGCGCCATCTCGTCACACTCGTCGCCGCCCTGTTCCTGACGGTCGCGGTTGCCCAGGATTACGTCTTCGGGATCACGTTCGATGCCGGCGGCAAGTTCGACGGCTCGTTCAACGAAGGCACCTTCCGCGGCATGGAGCGCGCCATCGCCGACCTCGAGAGCGAGCAGGGCCTCGAGATCGACCTGCTCGAGTTCGAGGGCACGCCCGACACGGCCGCCCAGGGGATGCGACAGATCGCCTCCGAAGGCGCCGAGCTGGTCGTCTCGCCCGGCTTCTTGCAGGCCGACGCCATCGCGGCGGTCTCAAGCGAGTTCCCGGACACCAACTTCGTGCTCATCGACGACGTCCGCGAAGGCCCGAACCTCCGCTCGGTCGTGTTCAAGGAGCAAGAGGGCTCGTTCCTCGTGGGCTACATCGCCGGCGCGCTGTCGCAGACTGGCGTCGATCGGCTTCGTCGGCGGGATGGACATCCCGCTTGATCCGGGCCTTCGACCTCGGCTTCCAACAGGGCGTCGCGTACGCCTGCCCGGAGTGCACGGTCATCAGTAACTACGTCGGCGTGACCCCGGATGCCTGGAACGACCCGACGCGTGCCAAGGAGCTCGCGACGGCACAGCGCGCTCAGGGCGCCGACATCTTCTTCTCCGCTGCCGGCGCTTCGGGCAACGGTGTGATCGACTTCGTCAAGGAGACGCAGTGCTTCGAGGGCGCCACCCGCGAGACCGCGCTGACCCAGGCGCTCGAGTCGGTGCCCACCTACCCCGCCTACGACCAGGCGTGCGGTGAAGGCACCCAGCCGCTCTTCTTCATCGGCGTCGACAGCAACCAGAACCCTCGGGGCGACACCGACGGCGACGCGGCCACGCTCAACCACGGTCTGACCTCCATGCTCAAGCGCGTCGACCTCGTCGCCTACGACGCGGCCCAGGACGTCGTCGCACGGCACCTTCAGCCCGGCAGCTTCAACCTCGGCTTGGCCGAGGATGGCGTCGGTTACGCGGTCGACGCCTACAACGAGGCCCTCATCCCCGCCGAGTTGATCACCGAACTCGACGTCGTCATCGACATGATCGTGTCGGGACAGCTCGAGGTCACCGACTACCGGGCCCAGTAAGACCCGCCCGACCAAGTCAAGGGGGCCGGCCACGATCGAGGGCCGGCCCCCCTTCTCGTGCTAGCCTCTTGGGCGCAGTGTGGGCTACCTGATCGCGGGGTCTCGTCGGCTAACGCCTCCGAGGCCCTGAGGAAAGTCCGGGCACCGCAGGGCAGGATGCCAGCTAACGGCTGGGCGCGTCAGGCGACGGCACGTGCAACAGAGAGCAGACCGCCCTTGCTCGTCCGGTTCGCCGGGTGTGTGAGGGTAAGGGTGAAACGGTGCGGTAAGAGCGCACCAGTGCCCGTGGCAACACGGGCAGCTAGGTAAACCCCATCCGGTGCAAGGTCCGATAGGGAGAGAGGGCTTGCCCGGCCCGTCAACATCTCCGGGTTGACCGCTCGAGGCGCGCGGCGACGCGCGTCCCAGAGAGATGATCAGGCCCGGGCGTCCCCTTCGGGGCGCCCGGCGACAGAACCCGGCTTATCGGCCCACCTGCAACCGGCGACCCCTCGGGGTCGCCGGTCTCCTTATGGATCCGGGGTGGGTGAACGGCCCCCTGGCGGCCGCTCGGGGGGATGGAACTGGGACGACGGGGGGACCGGGGGATATCTGTGGGAAATCGTGGGGAATCGTGGTATCCTTCGGCATCCCCATCGAGGAGGCCGACGCCCCTGTGACCCCCCGCCACCCACGCCTTCTCGAAACACGCGCCGCCCCGCCCGAGGGTCGCGGCGAACCTTCGGCGCGTGGGGCCCGGTGGGGACATGCCGTTCGGTGAGTTCTCGTACACCATCGACGACAAAGGGCGGGTCGTCGTCCCGCCGGCCTTCCGTGACTTCGTGGACGACGGCATGGTGATCACGCGCGGCATGGAGGGGTGCCTGTACGTCTTCCCCATGTCGGCGTGGCATCGGATCGAGGAGCGGCTGACCGAGTTGCCGCTGACCGACCCCTCGGCCCGCAGCTTCGTGCGCTTCTTCTACTCCGGTGCCAGTCGTGCCAAGCTCGATGCGGCCGGCCGCGTCACGCTGCCGCCGAGCCTGCGCGAGTTCGCGCAGGCGGCCGGGAACGTCGTGGTCGCGGGCGCACCGAACCGTCTCGAGATCTGGAGCGAGCCGCGCTGGCACGCCATCCTGGCCGAGGTCCAGGCCAGCCCACCGGCGCCCGACCTGCTCCGGGAGCTGGTGGGATGACGCCCGCGGCCCCCGCCCACGTCCCCGTGATGCTCGAACGGTGTCTCGACGCCCTCGCTCCCCTAGAGGACCGGTGGATGGTGGACGGCACCTTCGGGGCCGGCGGTCACACCCGCGGACTGCTCGCCCATGGCGCCCGCGTGGTCGCCATCGATCAGGACCCGGCCGCGGGCGCCTACGCCCGCGCGCTCGAGGCCGACCTCCGCACCGCCGGCGTGGACGACCCCCGCGAGCGCTTCCGGTTCGTCGCCGGCAACTTCGCCGACCTGGCCCAGCACCTACGCGACGTGGGCGTGCCCGCCGTCGACGGCGTGCTCCTCGACCTGGGCGTGAGCTCGATGCAACTCGACGAGGGTGAGCGTGGCTTCGCGTTCCGACACGACGGCCCGCTCGACATGCGCATGAGCGGTGGCGGGCCCTCGGCCGCCGACCTCTTGCGGGAGACCACCGTGCCCGAGCTCGCCGCCTGGCTCCATCGCTACGGCGAAGAGCGCCACAGCCGTCGCTTGGCCCACGCGATCGTGGCCGCCCGGGACGAAGCGCCGATCGAGACCACCGGCCGCCTGGTCGAGGTGATCGGGCGCGCCTACCCGCCTGGCCCCCGCCGCGACCATCCGGCGCGTCGCACCTTCCAAGCCCTGCGCCTCGTGGTGAACGACGAGCTGGGCGCCCTGGAGCGCGGCTTGCAGGCCGGGCTCGACGCCCTCCTGCCCGGCGGTCGGATCGTCGTGCTGGCCTACCACTCGCTCGAGGACCGGGTCGTCAAGCACGTCCTGCGCGACCGTTCCGACATCACCGTCGTGACCAAACGCCCGCTGGAACCGACCGAGGCCGAGGTGGCCGCCAACCCCCGCGCCCGCAGCGCCAAGCTCCGGACCGCGGTCAAGACGCCCGACGAGGGGGAGACTCGATGACGCGCCTCGCCTACGGCGTCGCCGTGACGTACGTGGTGCTCCTGCTGACCCTCGCCGCTGTCGGCGCGGTGTCGCAAGTGCGCTTCGACCGTCAGGTCGAGCTGCTCGAGGCCAAGCGCAGCGCGCTGGTCGACGTGGCGGCGCGCCGCGCCGAGGCGGCCGCGGTCAACGGACCGTTGGCGATCACCACCTGGGCGCGGGCGGCCGGCATGGTGCCGGCACCCGACGCCGCCGATGTCATCGCGGTCGCGGCGGGCTTCCCGCCGCCCGCCCCCACACCACTGGCCACGCCGGCCCTGGAGGTCCGCACCGTATGGCGTTGAGCCGTCGCGTCCCCGCTCCCCCCGAGCTGCGGTTGCACCGGGGCGTGCTCGTCGGCCTCGCCGTGGTGCTGCCGTTGCTGACCGCGCTCTGGGGCTTCGCCATGCAACAGCGCACCACGCCGGCGTGGCCCACCCGCCTCGTCGAGAGGCCCACCCGCGGCGACATCGTCACGAGCGACGGCGCCGTCCTGGCCGAGGGCCCGGTCGAGGCACGCCGGTACCCACAGGCGGGTCTCGCGGGTTCGTTGGTCGGCTTCACGGGCCAGGTCCAGAGCACCGGCAACTACGGCCTCGAGGGCCTGGAGTTCTCGCTCGACAGCCGCCTGCAACGGGGTGAAACGGTGCTGCTCACCCTCGACGCCACGATCCAGGCCGCCGCCGAGTCCCAGCTCGCCCAGACGGTGGCCGCCACCGCCGCCGTGGCCGCGTCGGCGGTGGTCCTGGAGGTCGGCACGGGCCGCATCTTGGCCGCGGCCAGTTGGCCCACCTACGACCCCAACGCCTACGGTGAGGCGCCGGCGAGCACCCTGCAGAACCGAGCCCTGTTGCAGCAGTACGAGCCCGGATCGGTCATGAAACCGTTCGTGGTGGCGGCGCTGCTCGAGTCCGGGCGTCTGCGGCCCGACGAGGAGATCGAGACCCCGCCGACGCTGCGCGTCGGACGCCAGACGTTCCGCGACGTGGCCTCCCACCCCGCCACCTTGCGGCCCGAGGACGTGCTTCGCTACTCGAGCAACACGGGCGCCATCGCGCTGGCGCAGCGCTTCGAGAGCGTCGAGCTCCACGCCTGGGTGGCCGGCTTCGGTTTCGGGCAACCGATGGCGCTGGCCTCGGCCTACACCCGCTCCGGCTCGCTCCCGGACCCGAGCCACTGGGTGGCGCAGGACCACGCCTCGATCGGCATCGGTCAGGGCGTCTCCACCACCAACTTGCAGCTGGCGGCCGCCTACACGGTCATCGCCAACGATGGCGTCTACGTGCCGCCCAAGCTGGTCGAGGACGAGATCGTTCCGGAGCCCCACCGGGTGCTCTCCCCCGAGACCGCGATGGCGGTGCGGGCGATGCTGACGCACACCGTCGAGGCCGGCAGCCTGCGCAGCGCCATCGTCCCGGGTGTCACGACCGCCGGCAAGACCGGGACGGCCGACGTGTACGACGCCGACCTCGGCGGCTACGCGCCGGGCCACTACGCCCTGACGTTCGCCGGCATGTTCCCCGCCGAGCGCCCCGAGGTCGTGATGGTGGTGACCGTCCACGAACCCACCCTCGCGACGTCCTCGACGCTCGTCGCCGCGCCGCTGTTCCGCGCCATCGGCGCCGAGGTCGTCGCCCACTGGGCGGTGACGCCCGACGCGCCTGCCTGGGCGCGTGCCGCCGTGCGCTGACCGCCCCATACGAGGACCGCGCGGTATCGACGTCTCTTGTGTATGATGTGTTCGACACGCATGATGAGGCCGCGAGGGTGCGGCCCACGTGCTCGGCGGTGGCGCCGGCGATGGGGAGGAACGGGATGCAGCTCGACGCCACGACCCTTCAGCAGCACCTCGGCCACCGACTGCGCGCGCTGCCCGAGCGGCTGCCGGAGGCCGGACGGGGTGTTCGCTTCCACAGCGACCGCGTCCGTCCGGGCGACGTCTTCGTGGCCATGGCGGGAGCGTCGCAGCATGGCGAGCGCTTCGCCGACGACGCCCTGGCGCGGGGCGCCGCCTTCGTCCTCACCGATCGGCCCCGCGCGGGGGCGGTCCTGGTGGACGACGCCGGCGCGGCCTTGCTCGACCTCGGTCGCGTGGCCCGCGCCGCGCACCGCGGCGCCGTCATCGGGATCACCGGCAGCGTCGGCAAGACGACGGCCAAGACGCTGTTGGCGGCCGCGCTCGATGGCCGCCTCTCGCCCGGCAACCTCAACACCCCCCATGCGCTGGCCACCGTCCTCGTCGACGCCTGGCTCGCCGACGACCTCGACCGCCCGCTGGTGCTCGAGCTCGGCATCGACCACGTGGGCGAGATGGCGCGCTTGCTCGACCTGGTTCGCCCCGACCACGCGCTCCTGACCGCCATCGCGCCGGCGCACCTGAGCGGCCTCCACGACGTCGCCACGGTCGCGCGCGAGAAGGGCCGCCTGCTCGCCCACGCCCGCGGTGTGCGCGTCGTGGCCGAGTCCGCCTGGCAACAGCTCCCGCCCGACCTGCGTGCGGTCACCGTCAGGTACGCGCTGGCGGACGCGATCGGCGACGGCGACGCGGAGGCGCCCACGGACGCAGGCGTGCTCACGGACGCCGGCGCGACCGCGGGTGCCGCCGCGCTGACGCGCGGAGCCGAGGCCGGGCGCGTCCCGAGCCCGCACCAACCCCCTCTCCTGATCGGGACGCACGTTCCCGGCGAGGCACGCGATCGTCTGCGCGTGCGGCTCGACGCGGGCAGGGTCGGGCCCGAACGGGAGCTCGACCTCGCCCTTCCCGGACTCGGCCGCGCCTTGGCGGCGAACGCGCTCGGCGCGCTCACGCTCGCGCTCGAGCTCGGCGCCGATGGCGACGCGGCCGCCGCCGGCATCGCCGGCGCCCGCCTCGAGGCGCACCGGCTCACGCTGCACCGCCACCACGACTGGACCTTGATCGACGACACCTACAACGCGGGGCCGCCCTCGATGCGCGAAGCGCTGGCGGTGCTCACGCGCATGCCGCGTCCGCGCGTGGCCGTGTTGGGCTCGATGCTGGAGCTCGGTCCGGCGTCCGCCGAGTACCACGCCGAGCTCGGGCGCGCCTGCGCCGCACTCGACCTCGATCTCGTGTGGGCCGTGGGTGACGACGCCCGAGCGTTGGCGCAGGCTTGTCCGGGCGCACGCCAGCTGGCCGACACCGGCACGGCGATCGCGGCCGCCGCGGAGCTGCCGCGCCACGGCACCCTGCTCGTCAAGGGTTCGCGCGGCATCGGCCTCGAGGCGCTGGTGGCCCACCTGCTCACGACGGCGCCGGAGCCGGCGTGAACGGTCTCGGATCGGGCGCCGTCGTGGCGCTGGCCGCCGTCCTCGCGCTGCTCGCCACCGGCGCGTTCGTGCAGGTGGCGCACCGCTGGGGCTGGGGCAAGGTGGTCCGCGACGACGGTCCCGAGAGCCACCGGCCCAAGGGAGGCACGCCCACGATGGGGGGCGTCGCGTTCCTGGTGGTGGCGCTACTCGTCGCGTTCCTCTTCGGCCCCCGCGACACCGACCTCACCGCGCTCGGCCTGCTGGTCGTGGCGGCAGGGCTGCTGGGGCTCGGCGACGACGTCGCCTCCCTCGCCCGCAAGCGCGCCGATCGTCTGGGCGATCTGGGCGCGGTGAGCGCCGCCACCGGCCTGTTCGCACGCTGGCGTCTGCTGGGCCAGTCGGTCTTCGCGCTCGCCTTCGCGACGTACGCGGTCCAGACCGGCCACGGACCGTTCGGGAACGCCGCTCTCGACGTGGCGTTCCTCGCCTTCGTGGTCGTGGGCAGCATCAACGCCTACAACTTCACCGACGGCTTGGACGGCCTCGCCGCCGGGGTCGCCGGCCTGGCGCTGCTGCTCTTCTGGGGTTCGCCCCTGGCGGCCGCCCTCCTCGGTGCCCTGCTCGGGTTCCTCTGGTACAACGCGCACCCGGCCCGTGTGTTCATGGGCGGGGTCGGCGCCGAGGCCTTGGGGGCCGCGATCGCCGGCCTCGCCATCCTCGGCGGCGCCGTGTGGTGGCTGCCCCTGATCGCGCTGCTGCCCGTGCTGGAGGTCGTGTCGGTGCTGCTCCAGGTCGTCTACTTCCGCCGCACCGGTGGTCGGCGGCTGTTCCGGATGGCGCCGCTCCACCACCACTTCGAGCTCTCGGGCTGGCCCGAGACGCGCGTCGTCGTCCGCTTCTGGCTGGTCACCGCCGTCCTCGTCGCCCTCGTCCACCGCCTCGCCGGGCCGTTCGGCCCGTGAGACCAGGCTCGCCGCTGGTCGCGGCGCCCCTCCTCGTCTACGGTCTCGGGCGTAGCGGCGGCGCCGTCGTGGCCCGTGCGCGTGCCGCGGGCGAGCCGGTCGTGTTCGTCGAATCGCGACCCGAGGGCGAGGACGTGCGGCTGGCTCAGGGCCTGGGTGCCCGTCGGGTGCGCGACGCGGCCGAGGCGTTGCGCTCGGCGCCACCCCCGCGCGTCTGCGTGGCGGCGCCCGGGGTGCCGATCGACCATCCCGATCTCGACACGCTCCGCGAAGCCGGCGTCGAGGTCATCGGCGAGGTCGTCTGGGTGCTGCGACGCACCCCGGCCCGCACCGTCGGCGTCACCGGCACCGCCGGCAAGGGGACGGTGACGCGTTGGGTCACCGACGTGCTCACGGGCGCCGGCGTCGATGCGGTCGCGGGCGGCAACATCGTGCCCGCCCTGGCGGCCGTGGCCCGCCCGCACGCCACGCTCGTCGTGGAGCTGTCGTCGTTCCAGCTCGAACGCGCCCCCGGTCTGCGGACCGACGTCGCGGTCGTCTTGAACCTAGGGGTCGACCATCTCGATCGACACGGCGACGTGGCCACGTACCACGCCGCCAAGCACGCGCTCGTGCGCGACCTCGACGAGCGATCGGTGTTCGTGGCGAACGCCGACGACGCACGCGTCGCGGCCTGGGCCGACGCGAGCCGCGCCCGCGTACGCCGCTTCTCGCTCGTGGGTCCCGCCGACGCCACGTGGGACCGTGCCAGCGACCAGCTCCGGCTCGACGGCCGCGACCTCCTCCGGGCCGCCGACCTGGGCGTCCGGGGGGACCACCAGGTGGCCAACGCCTTGGCGGTGGCCCTCGTGGCCGACGCGCTCGGGGTCCCACACGACCGCCTGGTCGCCGGGCTCCTCGCGTTCCGCGGGCTGCCCGGTCGCTACACCGAGGTGGGCCGGGTCGGCGGGGTCCGCTTCGTCGACGACTCGATCGCCACCCGCGCCTTGGCGGTGGAAGCGGCGCTGCGCGCCACCGACGCGCCCGTCGTGTGGATCGTGGGCGGCGTCGACAAGGGCGGTGACGTGACCTCGCTCGCGCACGCGATCGTCGACCGGGTCGTGCTCACGCTCGGCATCGGTGCCAGCGGCGCGGCTTACGCGGCCGCCGCCCGCGCCTTCGCGCCCGCCGAGGTGGCACCGCCCGGCGACGGCCCAGCCGCACTGGCCTGGGCCGTCGA
The DNA here is from genome assembly GCA_963839375.1 of uncultured Trueperaceae bacterium. Taxonomy (GTDB): domain Bacteria; phylum Deinococcota; class Deinococci; order Deinococcales; family Trueperaceae; genus JAABTL01. The sequence continues at coordinate 237,590 of CAWIUY010000012.1, forward strand.
GCGTGGGTACGCGTACCTGAACGAGCACCACGCCGGTCGGGGCACCGTCCTGTTGGCGCCCTTGGCGGCCTCCTTCGACCAGTTCCACGATTACGTCCAGCGTGGCGCCACCTTCACCGCGGCGGTCGCCGACCTGGCCGCCCTGCAGACGGCCGCGCAGGAGAGGGTGTGACGTGGACCCGCTCCTCCTGACGCTCCAGGTGCTGCTCGGCGCGCTGGGCGTGCTGGGTGTCGCGACCGCCACGCCGCACCTGGCGCTCGACCAGGCGCTGCGCTTCGCTATCGCCCTCCTGCTGACGGTCGGCGTGGCGCGGATCCCCGCCCGCGTGGTCGTCCGCCTGGCACCCCTCCTGTACGTGCTGACGCTGGGACTCCTGGTGCTGGTGCTGTTCGTCGGCATCACGCCGAGCTCGGGTGAGGCGCGCCGCTGGCTGGCGGTCGGTCCGCTCACCTTCCAACCGTCCGAGCTCATGAAGGTCGCCGTGATCGGCTACCTGGCGGCGTTCTTCCACAACCACCTCGGCAACTGGCAGATCTGGCGTCCGATGGTGGTGGTGGGCCTGGCGGCCGGCTTCGTGGTCGCCCAACCGAACGTCTCCACAGCGCTGTTCCTGTTCGTGCTGGCGTTCGCGATCATGATCGCCGCCGGCACCAGCCTGCAGCGCCTGGTCTCGATCGGGACCGCCGCCGCCCTCATCGCGGTCGCGGTCGGTGCGCCGTACCTCAGCCAGTTCGGCTACCTGAGCGACCGGATGCGGGGCTTCACCGACGGGTTGCGGGGCCGTTCCGACGTCCAGGGCATCGGTTACCAAGCCGACCGGGCTCGCGCCGCGCTCGAACGCGCGGGGCTGTTCGGCGTGGGACCGAGCCGACCCATCTACGTGCCCGAGTCCGATACCGACATGGTGGCGATCTCGATCGGCCAGGCGCTGGGTCTGGTGGGCATCGTGGTGCTCGTCGTGGCCTTCGTGCTGTTGGTCGGAAGGGTGTTCCGGATCGCCGCGGCGGCGCGCGGGCCGGGCGCCCTCCTGGCGGCCGGCGCCGGTCTGTACGTCGGTGGCCAAGCGTCGTTGAACCTGCTCGTCGCCGCCGGTCTCTTCCCCATCACGGGCGTCCCGCTGCCGTTCGTGAGCTACGGCTTCAACGCGCTGTTCTCCGTGTCGATCGCGCTCGGGTTCGTGCACGGCACGTTCCGCGAGGCTCGCGCACGCGGGGCGCCGCTGTGAGCGGGTGGGCGGCGGCCGTCGCGCTGCCGGAAGGTGGCGCAGCCGCGGGCAGCGGGGACACCCCGGTGGCCGCTCCCGCGGCCGCCCCTGCGGCCGCCCCGTCGGGCGCCGACGCGGGCCGCCTGTGGCTGGCGACCGGTGGCACGGGCGGCCACGTCTTCCCCGCCCTGGCGCTGGCCGAGGTGGCGCGCGCGGCGGGCTGGCACGTCACCGTCCTCGGGAGCGAGGACGGTCCCGAGCGGGCGTGGACGGACGCGGCCGGCGTGCCCTTCGTGGGCGTGGCGAGCGGCAAGCTCGACCGCTCCCACCCCGATCCGCGCGCCGGCCTGCGCGCGCTTCGCGGCGTCTCCGCCGCCGTCGGAGCCTTGCGCGACGCGCGCCCCGACCTCCTCGTCGGCTTCGGCGGCTTCGCCAGCCTCCCCGGCGTCACCGCCGCCTGGCTCACCCGGACACCCTTCGTCCTGCACGAGACGAACGCCTGGCCCGGGCTCGTCACCCGCGCCTTCGCGCAGGCCGCGCGGCTGGTGGTGGTGACCCAGCCGGCGACCGCCGAACGCCTGCCACGCGCCCGCACGGCCGTCGTCAAGCTCCCCGTGAAGGAACGCCGTCTGCGGCGCGAGGACGCCCGCGACATGCTCGGCGTCCCGCACACCGCGACGTTGGTCCTGGTGATGGGGGGCTCGCAGGGGTCGGCGTACCTCAACGAGACCGTCCCCCCGATCGCCGCGCGCCTCGGCGCCGAGCACGAGGACCTCTGGGTGCTCCACCAAGCGGGCCCGAAGTGGGCGGAGGCGCTCGCCGCCGGTCTCGCGCAGCGCCACGACCTCGACCCCTCGCGGTACCGTGTCGCGGGTTTCGTCGACGCGGCCGTCGCGTTCGCCGCCGCCGACTTGGCCATCACCCGCGGCGGGTACGGCACGTTGGCCGACGCCGCCTTCCACGGCGTCCCGCTCGTGGTCGTGCCGCTCCCCACGGCGTCCGAGGACCACCAACGGCACAACGCCGAGGCCCTGGCGGCGGACGGTGCGGGGCGCTGCGTGCTCCAGGGGAACCCGACCGAGCTCGAAGGGGCCTGGCGCGCGCTGCTCGATCCCGCCGTGCGTCACGCCGCCGCCACCGCCGCCCGCAGGCGTTCACCCGAAGGGGGCGCGCACGACATGCTCGCCACCCTCGTTCCCCTCGCCCGGTCCACTCAGGACCGCGCCGTTCGCAGGAGTCGACCTTGATCCCCCACTACCACTTCATGGGCATCGGTGGCGTCAGCATGCAGGGCCTCGCCCGCTGGTACCGAGCCGAAGGACTGCAGGTCTCCGGCTGCGACGCCCTCGGGGGACCCGCCCTCGACGCGCTCCGACTCGAGGGCTTCGACGTCACCGTCGGCCACGATCCGCGGCACGTCGAGAACGGTGTCGACACCCTGGTGACGACCATGGCGATCCCGCGCGATCATCCCGAGGTGACGCGCGCGCGCGAGCTCGGCATCGAGGTGCGCCAGCGCATCGAGGTGCTCGGCGACCTGTTCCGCCGCCGAGCCGCCATCGGGATCACCGGCACCCACGGCAAGAGCACCACCACGGGCATGACCGCGGCGCTCTTCTTGGCCGCCGGCGTGGACCCCTCGGTCCAGATCGGCGCCGCGCTGCCAGGGCTGGTGGGCAACATGCGCCACGGCAGCGGTCGTTTCCTCGTGGCCGAGGTCGACGAGTCCGACCCCGGCTTCGCCGCCTTGCGCGCCGACATCGCGGTCGTGACCAACCTCGAGGACGATCACGTGGCCGGCGACTTCGACGAGCGTCGCAACTACCATGCCACCCTCGGCGACCTCGAGGCCGCCGCCCGTCGCTACGCCGCCAACGCCGAGCATGTCGTGTACTGCGCCGACTGGCCGGGTCTGGACGCGCTCCTGGCACCGCACCCGAACGCCGTCCGCTACGGGGCGGACGCCAGCGCCGATTACCGGATCACGGGGTTGACGTTGCGCTCGAGCGGCGCCGAGTTCGAGCTCCAGCTGCCGGCTGGACGCGTCGCCGAGGTGCGTCTATCCGTTCCGGGACTGCACAACGCCATGAACGCGACCGCGGCGCTGGCGGCCGTCGACCTCGCCGGTCTCGACGCCGTCGCCCTCGCGCCCGTCCTGGCCGACTTCCGCGGCGTCGGTCGACGCTGGCAGGTGTGGGGCGACGTGCGTGGCGCCCGCATCGTCGACGACTACGCCCACCACCCGACCGAGGTGCATGCGACGCTCACCGCCGCGCGCGCCACCGGTCGGCGGGTGCGCGCCGTGCTCCAGCCCCACCGCTGGGTCCGCACCGCGCGGCACTGGCCGGCGCTCGCCGACGCCGCCGCGCTCGCCGACGAGGTGCTGGTCCTGGACGTCTACGCGGCCGGTGAACGGGCGATCGCCGGTGTCGACGTGGAGCGGATCGTCGACCGCGTCCGCGCCGCCGGCACCCACGCGGAACGCCACACCCTCGCCAGCGCCACCGCCTACCTGCGTGCCAGCTTGGCGCCCGACGACCTGATCGTCACGCTCGGCGCCGGCGACGTATGGCGTGTTGCGGAGGGCCTGATCGCCGACGTCGTGCCGGAGCCGTCTGCGGGCGAAGTGGCGGAAGGCTCGCTCGCGTCCGCGGGCGGCGGCGGACGCACCGTCGACGATCGTCCCCGTGGCTGACGTCCTCGTCGCTCGACGGCCGCTGGCAGCGCTCACGACGCTGAAGGTCGGCGGCCCGGCCGAGGTCTGGACCTGTGAGCAGGACGACGACGTCCGGACCGCCACCGAGGCCCCGTTCCGGGTGCTCGGCGGCGGCTCCAACCTGTTGGTCGCCGACGCGGGCGTGGCCGAACGGGTGGTGCGCCTGGGCAGGTCCTACGCCGACCTGGACGCGATGGACGGGCGCCTCGACCTCTGGTTGGGGGCCGCGACGCCGGTGCCGGGCCTGGTGCGGCGCGCCCAGCGCCTCGGCCTCTCCGGGGTGGAAGGCCTGCTAGGGGTGCCGGCGGTGTTGGGCGGCGCCATCGCGATGAACGCCGGCACCCGCTTCGGCGAGGTGTCCGACGTCCTGCAGGAGCTCGAGGTGATGGTGGACGGCGCCGTGGAGCGGATGCCCGCCGACGCTCTGGGGCTGCGCTACCGGCATGCCGAGCTCCCGACCGGCAGCGTCGTGCTTCGCGCGCGCCTGAGGTTCACGCGCTCGACCCCCGAGCGGGTCGCCGCGACCCTGGCGGACGTCGACGCCGCGCGGCGCGGCCAACCGAAGGCGCGCAGCGCCGGTTGCGCCTTCAAGAACCCTCCCGGCGACGCCGCCGGGCGCCTCGTCGACGCCGCGGGCCTCAAGGGCCTGCGCGTCGGGGACGCGATGATCTCGCACGAGCACGGCAACTTCGTGGTCAACCTGGGGGCTGCGACGGCCGCCGACGTCGTGGCGCTGCTCGACGCCGTGCGCGCCCGGGTGCCGGTCCCGCTCGAGGTCGAGTGGCGCCGCTGGGGGTTCCCGGACGGCGACCCGGCAGCGGCGGGCTGGTCGCTCGCCAGCGCCTCACGGACCCGTGGGTAGGATGCCGGCGTGCGCGTTCTCCAGGTCGTCGCCCTCGTGTTGCTCGTGGCGCTCGTCGTCGTCACCCGCTTCTGGCCCACGGTCGAACGGCTCGAGGTGCTGGGTCACGAGCACCTCAGCCGCCACGACGTCCTGGAGCTCGCCAACCTGGCGCCCGGCGACCCGTTCCTCTGGGTAACCCGTTTCCGAGTCGGCGGTCTGCTCGATCACCCCTGGGTGGTGCAGGCGCGGATCACCCGCCATTGGCCCGACACCGTGGCCGTGGTGGTGTGGGAACGGACGCCGGTCCTGTTCGACGGCGAGGTCGGCTACGCCGCCGATGGGACCGCGCTCGACGACGTGCCAGACGAACTCGCGGCGACCTTGCCGCGCCTCGAAGGGTGGGGGACGCCGCGTCGCCAGGAGGCCCTGGCGCTCCTCGACATGCTGCGTGCGCGCGACCCGAGGGTGATAACGTACGGGCCGGAAGGCTTCGAGGTCGTGCTCGCGGACGCGGTGCTCTTCACACCGAGCGTGGACGCCCTTCAGGCCCAGTGGTCGGCCTTCGAGAGCCAACGTGGGAGCCGTGTCTCGGTCTACCCCTGGGGAGTGAGCAGCGCACCATGACGGACCAAACTCCATGACGGACGAACGTATCATCGTCGGCCTCGACATCGGCACGACCAAGATCTGCACGGTGATCGGTGAGGTGGCCGGCGACGGCGTGCTCGACATCATCGGCGAGGGCACCGTCCCCAGCGACGGGCTCCGCAAGGGTGTCGTCGTCAACCTGGAGCGCACGATCTCCTCGGTCCGCCAGTCGGTCCAGGCCGCGCAGCGCGTGGCGGGGGTCGAGGTGCATTCGGCCTGGGTCGGGGTCGCCGGCAGCCACCTCAAGGCGCTCACGTCGCATGGGATGGCGGCCATCCGCCGGGGCATGGAGATCACCCGCCCCGACGTCGACCGTTGCATCGAGAACGCCCAGGCCGTCCCGCTCGAAGCCAACATGGAGATCCTCCACGTGATCCCTCAGGAATACGTGGTGGACGGCAACGACGGCATCAAGGACCCGATCGGCATGTCGGGCGTGCGGCTCGAGGTGGACGTCCACCTGGTAGCGGCGGCCCAGGGCCCGCTCGCCAACCTGCGGCGCTGCGCCGAGGACGCGGGCATCGGCGTGGACGGTCTGGTCGTCCAGTCGCTGGCCTCCGGTCTGTCGGTGCTCAACGCCGGCGAACGCGACGTCACCACGGTGCTCATCGACATCGGTGGCGGCACCACCGACGTGGGCGTCTTCCGTCGTGGCACCTTGGCGCACTCGGCCGTCATCCCGCTCGGCGGCGACCATGTGACGCAAGACATCAGCCAACTGCTGCGCATCCCGCCCGACGAAGCGGAGCGGGTCAAACGCCGCTACGGGGTCGCGTTGCCCGACCTCGCCGACCGCGACGTCGTGCTCGAGGTGGCCAACCCCTCCTACACCGCGTCGATCAGCACCTTCGAACTGGCCCAGGTCATCAAGCCACGCGTCGCCGAGATCCTCGACCTCGTGCGCTCGAACATCGAGCAGCGCATGGGGGCGCTCGAGCTGTTGGCGGGCAACGTCGTCGTCACCGGCGGCGCCTCGCTCATGCCTGGCCTCGATCAGGTGGCCACGGAACGCTTCCGGCTGCCGGTGCGGGTGGGCAAGCCCGAGGGCGTCTCGGGGCTCGTCGACGTCGTCGCCAGCCCGGCCCACGCCACGGCCGTCGGTCTCGTCCGCTACGGCATGTTGCACGCCCGCGACGTCGGCTCGGTCGGCAACCGCCGCGACGTGGCCGTCCGCGGTGGCGGGTTCACCCGTCGGATCCGCGATCTGTTGAAAGACTTCTTCTGATGGCAGGAACCGTGACGGTCGGGCGCTGTGGCCCCCGGTCGCCCGTGAGGAGTGTTCCATGAGCAAGAGCGACAGCGCGGTCATGCGGGTCATCGGTCTGGGTGGCGGCGGCAACAACGCCGTGAACCGCATGATCGAGACCGGTCTTCGCGGGGTCGAGTTCGTGGCCGCCAACACCGACGCGCAGGTGCTGGCCACGAGCCTCGCTTCGACCCGCATCCAGATGGGCGATCACCTCACCAAGGGGCTCGGCGCCGGCGCCAACCCCGAGGTGGGCGAGCAGGCGGCCCTCGAGGACCGCGACCGCATCGCCGAGGTGCTGCATGGGGCCGACCTCGTCTTCTTGACCGCAGGCATGGGCGGCGGCACGGGCACCGGCGCGGCCCCCATCGTGGCCGAGGTCGCCCGCGAGCAGGGTGCGCTCACGATCGCGGTGGTCACGAAACCGTTCGCGTTCGAGGGACCCAAGCGCATGCGCCAAGCCGAAGAGGGCCTCCGTCGGCTCGAGGACAAGGTCGACGCGCTCATCGTGGTCGAGAACCAACGCCTGCTCTCGGCGCTCGACCGCAAGGTCAAGCTGGCCGACGCCTTCCGTGTCGCCGACCGGGTGCTCTACCACGGCGTGCGCGGCATCTCGGACGTCATCAACGTGCCGGGCCTCATCAACGTCGACTTCGCCGACGTCAAGGCGCTGCTGTCGGGCGCCGGGACGGTGCTCATGGGCATCGGCGCCGGTCGCGGCGAGAACCTGGCCGAAGAGGCCGCCCACAGCGCGTGTCATTCGCCGCTGCTCGAGCGCGGCGTCGAGGGCGCGCAGCAGCTGCTCATCAACGTGACCGGTAGCGAGGACCTCACCCTCTTCGACGCGCACGCGATCGTCGAGAAGATCAGCGAGGCCACCGAGGTCGACGACCCGAACGTGCTGTTCGGGGTCACCTACGACGAGGACGCCGCCGACGAGGTGCGGGTCACCGTCATCGCCGCCGGCTTCGATCACCAGCCGCAGACGAAGGTGCTGCGACCGACGCAGATCCGCGCCAACACCGGCAACCGCACGTACGACCCGTCGAACTACGACATCCCCGCGTTCTTGCGGTACAGCGCCGATTCCGACCGCTGAGGGTCGCGCGGTGTCCAGCGAGGGGGCCGACGGGGTCCGGCAGGTGTACCGGGGCCGCATCGTCGACCTCGTCCTGCTCCCGGGCGGGTACGAGGTCGTGCGTCACGCCTCGGCGGTGGCCGTCCTCGCGCGCGACGCCGACGGGTGCGTCCTCGGCGTCGTGCAGCGGCGGCCGGCCATCGACGCCGACACCTGGGAGCTCCCGGCGGGTCTCATCGATCCCGGTGAGGACGCGCTCACGGCGGCCGCCCGCGAGCTGGCCGAAGAGGCGAACCTGGCCGGCGACCTGCGGCTCATCAGCGCTGCGTACGTGAGCCCCGGGTTCACCGACGAACGCGTCCACCTGTTCGAGGCGACCGGGTTGCGCCCCGCGCGCGGGAGCCTCGACGAGGGCGAGGAGCTCGAGGTCGTGTGGCGGCGCCCGGCCGACGTGTGGGAGGGGGTGGTGCAGGGTGAGATCCAGACCAGCATGGTGACGCTGCTCGGGCTGCGCCACGCTCTCGCCACCCCGTCGACCGGGGATGCGGGCGGGGCGCCACGATGAGCGCGGCCGGGGCGCCGGAAGGCGACTCTCGGCGGGGTGACGTCCCGTTGCGATCGGCGCTGACCGAGGCTACGACGCGTCGCGCCGTGATCGCGCTGGGCAACTTCGACGGCGTGCACCTTGGGCACCGGGCGCTGCTCCGGATCGCGGCCGCCCGCGCCGCCGACCTCGGCACCGGCCTGCTCGTCGTCTCCTTCTTCCCCCCTGCCAAGGTCCTGTTCGGGGATGCCCAGTTCCTCACCAGCGAGGCGGAGAAGCACGCGCTCCTGGCCGAGGCCGGCGCCAGCGAGGTGGTCGTCGTGCCGTTCACGCGCGCCTTCGCGGCGACGCCACCCGAGACGTTCGCCCGCCAGCTCACCGACTTGGGGCCGCAGGTGGCGGTGGTGGGCGAGGACTTTCGCTTCGGCCGCGACAGGGCGGGCGGGCTCGACCTGCTGCGCGGCGCGACGGCGCACCTCGAGGTCGTGCCGCTCGAGCTCGTCGGAGGCGAGGTGGTGAAGTCGAGCACGATCCGCGCGGCGCTCGCGGACGGTGACGTGGCGCGCGCCGAAGCCCTGCTCGGCGCCCCCTACCGCGTCCAAGGCGTCGTCGTGACCGGCGATCGGCGCGGACGTACGATCGGCTTCCCCACCGCCAACCTGCGCACCGACCCACGCAAAGCCCTGCCCATCGGCGTCTTCGCGGTGGAGGTCGACACGCCCGCAGGGCGCTTCGGCGGCATGGCCAACGTCGGCCCCCGGCCCACCTTCCCGGACGCGGCGCCCACGTTGGAGGCGCACCTGTTCGACGTCGACGTGGCGCTCGAGGGCCGTCCCATCACCGTGCACCTCCGCACGCACCTCAGGCCCCCCCGACGTTTCGACGGCGTCGACGCGCTGCGCCAGCAGTTGGCGCGGGACGCCCGGGACGCGCGCGCCGCGCTGGCGCAGGCGGCCGCCCGCGAGCACCCACTGGAGCCCGCCGACGGCCCCGCGACCGCCACGGACGCGTAGACTCGACGCATGCTGATCTACGGACGCCACGCCGTCGCCGAAGCGCTCCGCGAGGGCCAGGTGGTGCGTGTGTTCCTCGCCAACGGCATCGAGCGGAGCGCGCGCACGAGCTTCGGTCAGGCCGCGAAGGCGGCGGGCGTGCCGGTGGAGTCGGTGCCGCGCATCGAGCTCGACCAAGCGGTGCGCACCACCGACCATCAGGGCGTCGTGGCCGAGGTCGCCGAGCTCGACTACGCCGATCCCGAGGCGCCCTTCGAACGCGCCCGCGAGCGGGACGAGCGGCTGCTGCTGGTGTGCCTCGACCACGTGACCGACCCGCGCAACTACGGTGCCATCATCCGCAGCGCCGAGGCGCTCGGCGCCCACGGTGTCGTGAGCGAAACCCGCCGCAGCGCTCCGCTGACCCCCGTCGTCGCCAAGACCTCGGCCGGGGCCACCGCACACCTGCCGCTCCTGCAGATCGTCAACCTGCCGCGCTACCTGAGCGAGATCAAGGAGCGCGGCGTATGGGTCTACGGCAGCGCGGGCGACGGCGAGCGCGGCGTGCGCGAGGTCGATTGGGACCGCGACGTGGCGATCGTCGTCGGCGCCGAGGGCGAAGGGATGCGCCGCGTGGTGCGGGCGCAATGCGACGAGGTCGTGCACCTACCGCTGCGCGGACGTACGACGTCGCTGAACGCCGGCGTGGCTGCGGCGCTGCTCGTCCACGAAGCCCTGATGGCACGCGACGCCCGCAGGACCCCACCGGCCACCGGTGGCAACGCCTCCGACCGCCACCCTTGACCCGTCCAGGAGGACCGCCGTGGCCGCCAAGCTCAAGACCCGTCACCTGACCGAGCTCGTGTCGATCGCCGACCCGCGGCTGGCGCCGACGCCAGCCGGCGAGCGCCCCGCTGTCGCCGTGGTCACCGTCACCGACGTCGTCGGCGGCGACAAGGAGGAGCCACCGCGCTACCGCAGCCGGCTGGCGCTCGTCGACCTTCGTGCCGACGCGGGCGAGGACCGGCTCCGGACCCTGACCTTCGGCGAGGCGGACCGGGCACCGCGCTGGTCGCCCAACGGGCGACGCATCGCCTTCCTGCGCGGCGGACGCGACGCCAAGGGCACGCCCACCCCGGCTCGACTGGCCGTCCTCGACCTGCGCGGCGGCGAGGCGTGCGTGCTGACCGACGGGCCGAACCCGGTGACCACGTTCGCTTGGCGCGACGACGAGCACCTGGTGCTCGTGACCCGCGGCGACCGCAAGGACGAGGACGTCGACCGCGGTCTCGCCCGCCTCATCGACCGCCGCTGGCATCGGCTCGACGGCGTCGGTTTCCTGCCCGACCCTGAGGCCGACCTCGTTCAGGTCGCGGTGGCGGACGGTGCGACGCGCGTCCTGGCGACCCTGGCGCACACGCCCGCTGAGCTGGCCGTCGCCTCTGGCGGGCGGCGGCTCGCGTACCTGGCGCCCGCCGACGACGCCGAGTTCGAGACGGGCTGCGTACGGCTGTGGACGCGACGGCTCGGCCCCAAGCGCGCCGAGGCGCCCGAGGACGCCCTCGGTGTCGCCATCCGTGGTGGAGCCCACCCGTCGTGGTCGCCCGACGGCGCCAAGCTGGCGTTCCTGGCACCCTCCGACCTGACCGGTTACGGCCGCTCGACCTCGCTGTGGCTCGCGGGTCGCAGCGGTCGCCCACCCCAGCGCTTGACCGCGCCGGACGTCGAGACGAGCGCCGGGGTCGCCGGGGACGTCCGCCGCGGCGCGTACCCGATCACCCCCCGTTGGGACACGGACGGGCGTTCGCTCACGGTCATGCTCAATCGCGAAGGCCGCAGCCAACTGGCGCGCGTGTCCGTGGGACGTTCGCCGTCGGTCGAGCCGCTCGGCGGCGGCGACCGGGTCGTCACCGCCTTCGACGCCCACGACGGCTGGGCCCTGCAGGTCGTGGAGACCCCCACCGCGCCGGGCGAGCTGTTCCTGCGGGCGCCCGACGGCGCCGAGACCCGCGTCAGCCGCCTCAACGACGGCTGGACCGAGCGTTTCCGTCTCGCGGCCCCCGTCGAGCGGCGCTTCTCGACCGGCGACGGCACGTCGCTGGCCTACCTCTGGTACGCGCCGGCAAAACCTCGGAGCGATCGCGCCATCGTGATCCAGGTCCACGGCGGACCCCACACCAACGACGGCTTCGGCTTCCGCTTCGAGTACCAGCGGCTGCTGGCGGCCGGGTACGCGGTGGTGGCGCTCAACCCGCGCGGCAGCACCTCGTTCGGCGAAGCGCACGCGACCGCCGCGCTGTTGCGCTACGGCACCATCGACGCCGACGACGTCATGGCCGTCGTCGATCACGCGCTCGCCCACCACGAGCGTCCCGACGCCCCCGTGCACCTCACCGGCGGCTCGTACGGCGGCTTCATGACGAACTGGCTCGTCGGCCAGCGGCCCGAACGCTTCCGCTCCGCCGTCACCCAGCGGTGCATCAGCAACTGGGTGTCGTTCTACGGCACCAGCGACATCGGGCCGTGGTTCACGGTGAACGAGGTGGCCCCGGCGCCGTGGGCCGACCTCGACGCGCTGTGGCGCGCCAGCCCGCTCCGCTACGTCGAGAACGTCATCACCCCGATCCTGATCCTCCACTCCGAGAACGACCACCGCTGCCCGATCGAGCAGGCCGAGCAGTGGTTCACGGCGCTCAAGGGGTTGGGGCGCGCCGAGACCCGGCTGGCGCGCTTCCCGGACGAGGGGCACGAGCTGTCGCGGGGCGGTCGGCCCGACCGCCGCGTCCAGCGCATCGACCTGATCCTGGACTGGTTCGAGCGGCACGCCTGACGGCCACGGTTCGGCCGTCGCCCACACGCGTCTACGGACGGCGGTGCGTGCTACGATGGCGCGTTGGGTCGCTCGGCCGGCATCGTCCCCCATCCGGATCCGGTCAGGTCCCACGTCATCCCCACGGCGCCCCGGCGCCCGCGCCGCATGGCGCCCCCACGGAAGAGGTATCTGATGCTCTCCCCCGCGAAGAAGCGCGAGATCGTCGTGAAGTACGGTCGCGACGAGAACGACACCGGCTCCACGCACGTGCAGGTCGCCCTGCTCACCGCCCGCATCGAAGACGTCTCCGGTCACCTGCAGTCGAACAAGAAGGACCACCACGGACGCCGCGGGCTGCTCACGATGGTGGGGCGCCGCAAGCGCCTGCTCACCTACCTGGAGCGCACCGACTACGAAGGGTACAAGGCGCTGATCGCCGACCTCGGTCTGCGGCGCTGAACGTGACCTCCCGGTCCGCGACCCGTTCGCCGACCGGCCATTCGCACCACGCGCGGGTCGGGCAGGCCGCCGTTGCATGCGCAACGGTCGCCTGCCCGCTCGCTCGCACGGACCCCGGCGCCGGGAGCGGCGCCCACGAGGAGAACACGTGAACATCCCGAGCGGCCACCGCTACACCACGACGCTAGGCGGACAAGACCTGACGATCGAGACCGGCAAGTACGCCAAGCAGGTCTCCGGCAGCGTGACCGTGCGCATGGGGGGCACCCTGGTGCTCGTCACCGCCCACATGTCCGACGACAAGAGCCCGATGAGCTTCTTGCCGCTCACGGTCGAGTACGAGGAGCGCCACTACGCCGTGGGCAAGATCCCGGGCTCGTTCCTCCGCCGGGAAGGGCGCCCCGCCAACCAGGCCACGCTCAACGCCCGCATCATCGACCGCCAGATCCGCCCGCTCTTCCCGAAGGGCTTGCGCCACGAGATCCAGGTGATCGTGACGGTGCTCTCCGCCGACCAGGTCAACGATCCGGCGCCGCTCGCCGCCATCGGTGCGTCCGCCGCGCTGTCGCTCTCCGACATCCCCTGGAACGGCCCGGTCGCCTGCACCCACGTGGCGCACCTGGACGGCGCGCACGTGATCTCGCCGACGCTGCAGCAACTGGCCGACGACGCCAACCGACTCGAGCTCACCGTGGCCGTCTCGAAGGACGCCGTCCTGATGGTCGAAGCGGCCGCCGCCGAGCTGCCCGAGGACACGATGGTGAGCGCGATCGAGGCGGCGCAAGCCGCGCTCGGGCCGGTGGTCGCGCTGATCGAGCGCTTGAAGGCCGACCACGGTCAGCCCAAGCGTTCGTTCGAGTCCGTGATCGACGTGCGCGACGAGGACGTCGCCGACCTGACCCTCGCGGCCGGCGAGGCGGGCCTCAGCGAAGCGCTGCGGACGAGTGGCAAGCACGAGCGGTCGGTGGCGGTGAAGGCCGTCCGTGACCGTCTCATCGCCGAGCGCGTGCCCGATGCGAGTGCCGACGGCGCCAAGGAACGCATCGGCCAGCTCAAGGCCGCCTTCGGCAAGGTCGAGGCGGCGCTCATGCGGCGCATGGTGCTCGACGAGGGCGTCCGCACCGACGGACGCGACGTGCGCACGGTGCGCCCGATCTGGATCGAGACCGGCGTGCTGCCGATGGCGCACGGGTCGGCCGTGTTCACCCGCGGCGAGACCCAGGTGCTGGCGGTCGCCACCCTCGGCACTGGACGCGACAACCGTCTCGTCGACGACATCGGTCTGGAGACCTCCGAGGACTTCATGCTGCACTACAACTTCCCGCCCTTCTCGACCGGTGAGGCGAAGCGCTTGCGCGGCGTCGGCCGTCGCGAGTTGGGGCACGGCAACCTGGCCAAGCGCGCGCTGGTCCGGATGGTGCCGACGAAGGACGCCTTCCCGTACGTGATCCGCGTGGTCGGCGAGACGCTCGAGTCCAACGGCTCCTCGTCGATGGCCACCGTGTGCGGCACGTCGCTCGCGCTCATGGACGCCGGCGTCCCGGTGCGCAAGCCGGTCGCCGGCATCGCCATGGGTCTGGTCATGGAGGGCGAGCGGTACGCCGTGCTCTCCGATATCCTCGGCAGCGAGGACGCTCTGGGCGACATGGACTTCAAGGTGTGCGGCACCCGGGACGGTGTCACCGCCCTGCAGATGGACATCAAGATCGGCGGCGTCACGCCGGCGATCATGCGCGAGGCACTGGCTCAGGCGCGCGAGGGACGGGTGCACATCCTCGGCGTGATGGACGGGGTTCTCCCCGCCCCGCGTGAGCAGGTCTCCCAGCGCGCCCCGCGCATCCTCACGATCAAGATCCCGAGCGACAAGATCGGTTCGGTCATCGGACCGGGTGGCAAGCAGATCCGCGAGCTCGAGGCCATGGGGGCCAAGGTCGAGATCGAGGAGGACGGCACCGTCCGCATCTACTCCGACGACGCCGCCGCGGCCGAAGAGGTGCGCGAGCGCATCCGGGCGATGACGGCGACCGCCGAGCTGGGCAAGACCTACGACGGCGTGGTCGCCAAGGTCGTCGATTTCGGCGCGTTCATCACGCTCTTCCCCGGCACCGACGGGCTGCTGCACATCTCGCAGATGGCCGAGGGGCGGGTCGAGCAGGTCTCCGACGTCCTCAAGGAGGGCGACCGGATCAAGGTCAAGGTCAACACGATCGACGACCGCGGCAAGATCGACCTGGTCCGACCCGAGCTCGAAGGTCTGATCGCTCCGCGCCGGCCCGCCGGCCCGCGCTCCGACCGGGGCCCGCGCCGCGATCACGACCGCGGCCCGCGGCGTCCCCGCGACTGACGACTCGCGGGGTGGGGGTTCACGCCCCCACCCCGCCCACCGCACGGTGTGAGGAACTTCGGACCGGCCCGCCGCGACGGCGGGTATGCATCGACGTGAAGGCGTTCCTGCGGCGAACGGGTTCGTCGCGCACGACCGAGCCGACCACAGCACGACTATCTTGCGTCCGGGTGGACGGTCCCCCCTTATCGGGGACCCACGGCAAGCCTGAGAAGGCAGCCACGTCCCTCCGGGATCGGAAAGGGCCACAATCATGGCGAAACGAGAGCGCGACGACCGCAAGCTAGAATTCATCCCCTTCGGGGGCATGGGCGAGATCGGGAAGAACATGAACGCCTTCCGCTACGAGGACGAGATCCTCATGGTGGACGGAGGTCTGGCGTTCCCCGATGCCGACATGCTCGGCGTGGACATCTTGGTCCCCAAGATCGACTGGATCATCGAACACGCTCATCAGATCAAAGGCTGGGTGCTCACCCACGGCCACGAGGACCACATCGGCGGCCTCCCCTACATGCTCAAACAGCTCCCCAAGATCCCGATGTACGGTGCCAAGCTGACGCTCGGCCTGTTGCGCGGGAAGTTCGAGGAGTTCCGCCTCCAGGAGAGCGACGTCGACCTGCACGAAGTGACCACCGACGAGCGCATCAAGATCGGCAAACACTTCACGGTCGACATGTTCCGCATGACCCACTCGATCCCCGACAACTCGGGGCTCGTGATCCACACCCCGCTCGGACGCATCGTCTACACCGGCGACTTCAAGCTCGACTACCAGCCCGCCGACGGTCAGACCAGCCATCTGCACAAGATCGCCGAGGCCGGCCGCGATGGAGTCCTGCTGCTCGTCAGCGACTCGACGAACGCCGAACGGCCGGGCACCACGATGAGCGAGCACGACGTCAAGGGCGCGATCCACGAGATCATCGCCAAGGCGCCCGGTCGCGTCATCGTGACCACCTTCAGCTCCCACATCCATCGGCTCCAGAACATCATCAGCGTGGCGGAACAGTACGACCGGCGCATCGTGATGGAGGGCCGGTCGATGATCAAGGTCGCCCGCATCGCCCAGGAGCTCGGCTACCTGAAGCTGCGCCAGCCGTTCGTGGAGTCCGACAAGCTCGACGGCATCCAGGACGACAAGCTGCTGTTCCTGTGCACCGGCTCGCAGGGCCAACCGATGGCGGCGCTGTCGCGCCTCGCGTCGGGCACGCACCGCAAGATCACCCTCAAGCGGGGCGACACGGTCATCATGTCGTCGAACCCGATCCCCGGCAACGAAGAGGCCGTGAACCGGGTCATCAACTCGCTCTACGAGCGCGACATCTCGGTGTTCTACCCGCCCGAGTTCAAGGTGCACGTGTCCGGCCACGGCTCGCGCGAAGAGCTCAAGCTGGTCTTCGACCTGGCGCGGCCGCGCTTCTTCATCCCGTGGCACGGTGAGCCGCGCCACCAGGTCAACCACCTGCGGCTGGCCGAGAGCATGCCGCATCCCCCGAAGAAGACGATCATCCCCCGCAACGGCGACGTCCTCACCATCACCAAGGACGACATGAAGGTGACCGGTCAGGTCGAAGCGGGCATCATCTACATCGACTCGGTGGGCAAGAGCTCCGACGAGATCGACGAGCCCATCATCCGCGATCGCCAGATGCTGGCCGAGGAAGGCATCGTGGTGATCATGGCCGTGGCGAGCCGCCAGGCCAGCGTCGAGGTCATCACCCGCGGCGTCGCGCAGGGCAACAACGGGCTCGTCAAGGAGATCGAGAAGATGGCGCTCGAGGCCGTGACTCGCGGCGTCAAGGAGAAGCGGCGTCTGGTCGACATCCGCGACGACATCTTCTACCCGGTGCGGCGCTACCTACGCAAGGCCACCGGACGCAATCCGCTGATCCTGCCGACCGTCCTCGAAGGCTGAGGCAGACCGCCGGTGGCCCGGCCACCGGACGCAATCCGCTGATCCTGCCGACCGTCCTCGAAGGCTGAGCGCACCGGCAATCGCACGTTGACGCGGCCCGCCACCAGGCGAGCCGCGTCCTACGTCAGGGGCGGTCGCCTGCCGCCCACCACGCCGACACACGCTCGAGCGCGTCGACCGTGCCCGCTCGCGCCGGAGCGATCAGGTCGTCGACGATCAGGAGGGCGTTGTTGACCCGCTGCTGGCAGTCCCAGCCCGGAGCGGCGACGCTGGTGCCGTCGCGCCAGAGCGCCAACGCGCGGTCGAGCGGCAGTTCGTAGACGACCTGGACCTCGTCGCACCGCAGCGTGAAGTCCTCGAGCGCCCGGTCGACGATCACGACGAGCTCGTCCTGGAACTCGCGGTCGAGTCGACCATCGGGATAGCGCCGTTCGCTGCGGAAGCGACCGAGATGCTCGACGTCGGCGGGACCGACCTCGAGGCCGAGTTCCTCCTCCGCTTCGCGCAGGCCGTGCGCCCACGTCTCCCCTGGCCGCAGATGCCCACCGACGCTGACATCGATGAGACCGCCGGCCAGGTCCTTCTTCGTGGACCTGCGCTGCACCACCACCGACCCCCCGGGGGTGAGGACCCACACGTGGACGGCCGCGTGCCACAGACCCTCGGCGTGGACCCGGTCGCGCTCCGCCGTCGCGCCGGTGGGCGCGCCGGTCGGATCCAGCACCTCGAACGCTTCGGTCTCGTTCACGCCTCGAAGGCTACCGCGACGAGCGCTGCGGAGCGCTGCCCCTCAGGACCAGCGGACCCCAGCCCCTGCGAGGAGCCCGATCGCGTCACCGAGATCGATCCGCAAACCGCGCACGCGGTTGTCGCAGGGCGACAACACGAAACCCGACGACCCGCGCAGGTTGGCGTCCCGCAGGTCGCAGCCGCGGATCTCCGCGCCTGACAGGTCGACGCCCTGAAGGGCGACCGACCGGAGGTCGGCGTCGACGAAGACCGCCTCCCGCGCAGTCCCACCCTCGAAGGTCGACTGGCGCAGGTCGAGGCCGCGGAACACGGCCAAGTCCAGGTCGCACCCCTCGAACCGGAGCGACGGCCCGACCGGGTCGCGCGCCAGAACGGCGAAGTTGACGCCCTGGAGACGGCACGAGACGAACACGACGTCGTGCAGGGTGGCGTCGGTGAGGTCGACGAGTGTCATCTCGCAGCCCTCGAACCGGACGTCGCTCAGACGGGCGCCGCGCAGCGAGGCCTCGGTGAGGGCGAGGTTCGTGAAGCGGCAGTCCACCAGGTCGGCGCCCTCCAGGCGGACGTGTGGAGGAAGGCCGTCGGAGACGTCGAGACCGTCGAACACGGGGCGTTCGTTCATACCGCGAGGGTAGCGCGACGGGACGAGGCGTGCGACGCGCACAGCTGCCCACCCACGCCGATGGTCGGTGCGCCGTTGACGCCGCGCGTTCATGACGCGTATCCTGACGAGCGCTCGAGGCCCACGGACCTCGGTCACCTCGGGGTGTAGCGCAGCCTGGTAGCGCACTTGACTGGGGGTCAAGTGGTCGCAGGTTCAAATCCTGTCACCCCGACCAGCTAGAAGCCGTCCCACACGGCTTGGACACGGACAGCGGCCCCGTCGAGGACGGGGCCGCTGTCCGTGTGGCGTTTCGACGAGCGACCTCAGTCCAAGTCAGCGGGTGTCACCCAACGGCTCACGACGTCGTCCGAGTCGATGC
Organism: uncultured Trueperaceae bacterium; assembly: GCA_963839375.1. GTDB lineage: Bacteria > Deinococcota > Deinococci > Deinococcales > Trueperaceae > JAABTL01. The sequence goes on from CAWIUY010000012.1 coordinate 256,129, forward strand.
TTCACGCCTGGCCCCCTCCACACCCGACGCATGAGGCACCACGATCGGGACCGGTCACCTGCCACGGAACCCGCCGGCCCGCAGGCGTATCCTCGCCCGGCCCGCGTTCGAGCTCGACGACGGCGCCGGCACGGGAGGTGTTCGTGGCGAAGCGGGGATCCACGACGCGAAGCGAGAGGGAACGGATCCGCGAACGGGCGCACGACGCCTTCGGCTACGACGCCTTGCGGCCCGGGCAGGACGAGGCGATCGCCGCAGCGGTCGAGGGCCGCGACGCGCTGGTCGTCATGCCGACGGGATCGGGCAAGTCGGCGATCTACCAGGTCGCCGGCCTGCTGATCGACCGCATGACGATCGTGGTCTCGCCCCTGTTGGCCTTGCAACGCGACCAGGTGGAGGCGTTGCGCCAGCACGATCCCGAAGGGGGCGAGGCCGCAGCGCTCAACTCTCAGCTCGGGCGGAGCGAGCGCGAGGCGCTCCTGCAGCGCGTCGCCGACGACGAGGTGGAGTTCCTGTACTTGGCTCCGGAGCAGTTCGGCAGCGGCGACACGCTCGAGCGGCTGAAGACGGCGCGTCCGTCGCTGTTCGTCGTCGACGAGGCCCACTGCGTCAGCGAGTGGGGCCACGACTTCCGACCCGACTACCTGCGGCTGGGGAGCGTCATCGAGACGCTCGGGCACCCTCCCGTCCTGGCGCTCACGGCCACGGCCGCCGCCCCGGTGCGCGACGAGATCGTCGAGCGCCTGGGACTGCGTGACCCCGTCGTCCTCGTGCATGGGTTCGACCGCCCCAACCTGCGACTCATCGTGGAGCGGGTGACGCGAGAGGACGAGAAGGTCGAGCGGCTGCTCGCACGGCTGCCGGACCTCGACCGGCCGGGCATCGTCTACACCGCGACCCGGCAACACGCCGACGACGTGGCGCGCCGGCTGATCGCGGCCGGCTACGCGGCGGAGGCCTACCACGCGGGTCTCGCCAAGGACGAACGCCAAAGGGTGCAGAGCGCGTTCATGCACGACGAGCTCGACGCGATCGTCGCGACGGTCGCGTTCGGCATGGGGATCGACAAGCCGCACGTGCCGTTCGTCGTCCACTACGACGTTCCCGGTTCGGTCGACGCGTACTACCAGCAGATCGGCCGCGCCGGTCGCGACGGCGAGCCTGCCTGTGCGCTCCTGCTCTACCGACCCGAGGACGTGAACGTGCAGCGGTTCTTGAACAGCGCTGCCTCGATCGACGCGGACGCGCACGAGCGCATCGCCGCATGGATCGCCGCCGTCGACGGTCCCGTCGACATCGAGGAGCTCCGTGACGCCGCCGACATGCCGATGGGGCGCCTGCAGAACGTCCTGCACCGGCTGGTCGACGCGGGCGCGCTCGAGCTCGATCCGCAGGGTCGCGTCACCGCGGTCGCGAACGGCCCGGCTCCTGCCGACGCGGCGGACGCCGCCCAAGCGTCGCAGGAGCGCCAGCAGCGTCTGGAGCGGTCGCGGGTGGACATGATCAAGGACTACGCCGAGACGTCGAGCTGCCGGCGCGCGCACCTGCTGTCGTACTTCGGCGAGGCGTACGCACCGCCATGCGACAACTGCGATCGCTGCCTGGCCGGTGAGGGCGACACCGCGGTCACGGACGGCCCCTTCCCGCTGGGCTCACGCGTCGTGCATGCGTCCTTCGGCGAAGGACAGGTGGTGCGCTACGAGGACCGCAAGGTGGTCGTGCTGTTCGATGACGTCGGCTACCAGTCGCTGGCGCTCGACGTCGTCCAGGAGAACGAGCTCCTGAGGGCCGCCGATGGAGACGCCGCCGATCGACCCACCGACGGTCGCACGCGGCGATGACCCCGACGAAGCTGTGTCAGGCCGCCACCGACTTGCCCGGGTGTTGACACACGGCGCGATCGACCGCGTCCAGGGCGTCTTGCGCCCCGTCGAACGGCGACCCGGCGACGGCGATCAAGCGGGCGGTGCGGGTGTAGCGGGCGTACGCCCACCACACGGTCGACGATTCGGCCACGTAGTTGACCAGCAGGCCGAGCGGCACGCCGTCGCGTTCGACGGCGTAGGCGACGGTGCCTTCGATCGAGTCCTGCACGCGCGCCAGAGCGAGGTCGTCGGGTGTCGTGACGATCAGGGATAAGGCGTCCTGAGGCATGCGCCAACGTAACCGCTCCGCGCGCGCGGCGGCGAACGAAAATGCCTCTGCCCTTCACCCCTTCATCACGGAGCACGCGGCCGGGCCGCTACCCGTCGCTGTCACCCGGCACGTGCACCCGCTCGTGCAGGACCTGGTCCAGGTACATCATCTTCACCAGAACGAGCGCGACGGCGAGCAGGGGTACGGCGATCAGCAGCCCTAGGGCTCCGAAGGCGGCACCGAACACGAACACGGCGCTCAACGTCAGCGGTGGCGGCAGGTCGACGGTCCGTCGCTGGAGCAACGGAACGATCACGTTCCCCTCGAGTTGCTGGATCACGACGTAGAGCGCGGCCACCCACAGGAGCATGTTCATGCCTTGCGACATCGCCAACAGGGCGGCTGGGAGGAAGGCCAAGAACGGGCCCACGATCGGCACGAACTCGGCCAAGCCTGCGATCAGGCCGAGGATCAACGCGAGCGGCACGCCGATCGCCCAGAGTCCGAGCGCCGTCAGACCACCGACGAGCACCATGGCGCCGATCTGGCCGAGCAGCCAACCCTGCAAGGCGTGGCCGAGCGTGTTCATCACCTCGAGGGCGCGATCTTGCCTCCGGATGGGGAACAAGCGGACCGTGCCGTCGCGGTAGGTACGCGGCGCCGACGCCAGGAACACGGCGAGGAAGACCACGAACACCAGCTTCGCGGCGGCGTCCCACAGCAACGAGGCGGTCCCCGTGACGCGTGAGACGACGTCGACGTTCGAGAAGCTGAGGCCGTCCTGCAAGGTCAAGCGCTCGACGAGCCAGGGACCCGCGGGCCAACCCTCGATCATGTCGCGCAGTTCACGCACGCTGTTGGGGATCTGGGTCGAGAGCTGCTGGGTCTGCTCGGCCAGTCGTGGTCCCATCAACCAGCTGCCGGCCGCGGCCAAGCCGATCAGGGCCAGGATCGTCAGCGCCAGCGCGACACCATGGGGCACACCCATGCGATCGGAGGCGAAGCGTGCGGGCGTGTTGAGGAACACGGCCAGGAGAACGGCGGCGAAGGCGAGCAGGAAGATCTCCGCGGCGCTCCAGAGCAACAGGGCGAGCGCGACGAGCAACGTCGTGAGGCCCAAGACCTGCAGCACACGGCGCAGGAAGCGATCGTCCTCGCCGGCGCCCAGTCTGGGCGTGCGAGGGGGCCGTTCCGGTTCGTCGCTGCGTGGCGGCTCGTTCTCGACCATGTTCCCAAGGTAGACCATGCTTCGTCCCAGACGCCTGCAGATGCCTCTTCGGAAAGGGCGACCACGCCGCCATGTGAAGGGCGGCGGTGCCGTTCTCGCACCGCCGCCCCTGATCCTCGGTCACCGGCGCAGCACATGGGCCACGCGGTGACTCGCGTTCACGGTGTGGTCGGCATCAGCACCAGTGGCAGCGTGACACTGGCGATCTCGCCAGGTCGGACCCAGACCAGCGCCTGCTGCATGGCATAACCCTCGGCGGTCGCCGCCACGGAGTAGACGCCCGCCGGCAAGCTGTCGACGTACGCCTCGCCGCGCGTGCTGACGTCCGCGTTGTCCGGTCCGACGATGGTGAGCTTGACGTCGTTCACGTCGTCGGCCTCGTCGTCGAGTCCGAGGAGCACCTGGAGGCTGCCCCAGTCGGTGAAGCCGGCGTCGGTCGTGCCGTAAGCGTACGGGTCGTAGCCGACGATCGGGTCGTAACCCACGCCGTAGCCGGGGTACGGATCGTACGTGTTGTCGTCGAAGGCGAAGTCGTCGCCGTACACGTACGGTTCGAGCACCATCGTGACCGTGGTGCGCGTGTCGGCCTGGACCTCGGTGATGCCGGCGACCATGCCGAGACCCTCACCCGTGCCCATGACCGCGTACACCCCCGGCGGCATGTTCTCGTACGGTTGCGCCTGCTCGTCGGTGATGCTGTTGGTGAAGCGGATGCCGTCAGGGCCGACGACGATGATGTCGGCCGTGTCGGCGAGGACCCCGGTCGTGTCGACGTCGACGAGCAGCTGGCCGTCGGCGGCACCAGCGCCCACGGCTTCGGGCTGTCCGGTCTGGACGTTGCCGTACGTGTCGGTCTGGTCTTGGGCGGACGCCAGGCCGGCGACGAGCAGCAGGAGGGCGAGCAAAGTACGGCTGAAGGGTTTCATGATGTCTCCAAACGCGCCACGAGGGCGCTCGATGATGAAGCGTTCAGGGTTCTGAGCGGCGGCTCAGGTCAGGTCACTGTGCGCCGCCGGCGTCCTCGTCCACGGCCGGTGTGCCCACGCCGTCATCGGCGGCGCCGGCTGGGGTCGCGGCTCCGGCGTCACCTCCGCGCATGGCGTCCCAGTCCTCACGGAACGTGCCCCACTCCTCACGGAAGCCGGTGAACTCGTCGTTGAGCTGCGTGTAGCCTTCGCGCAGCGTCACGACCTCGTTCTGCAGGCCCGCGTAATCCGGGTCGTTCGCCTCGGCGATCCACCAGATGATCACCCCGACGATCACGATGGCCAGGAGCCACCACACCCAGGCGTTGCTGTTGGTTCGGTTCGTCGTCATGCTCGACCTCCTTGCTGGTCACCTTCGCTCGTCACCCCGGCGCTGCTCGCGCGGGGACGATCGTCACTGCAGCTCGGTGCGGTAGACCTCCCAGTCGTCGTAGAACGTGCCCCACTCTTGCCGGAACGTGCCGAAGTCGGACCCGAGCCTGGCGTAGTCGTCGCGCAGAGAGACCACTTCGCCCTCGAGCGTCGCGTAGTCGTCGTTGGTGTCGCACGCAGCGAGCAGGACGGGCGTGAAGAGCGCGAGGGCGAGCGTGATGAGTCGCTTGTTCATGGTTCCTCCTCGGGGCGGAGCGACCCGCCCAAGGTCACGATAGGGACGGTTTCGTGCGCCGGCGGTCGACGCGTCACAGGTCCCTCACTCCATCTCGACGTCCATCCGGGGAACGAAGTCGCCACCCTCGACCCACTGCGAGGTCTGGTCGACCAGCGACGCCAGCTCGGTCAGGAGCAGCGGGCCACCGTCCTCGGCGGCGCGCCGAAGCTCCAAGGCCAGGTCCTGGAGCGCGGAGACCAGGGCCGGTGTGTCGAACGGATCGGCAGCGAGGGCCTCTTCCACGCTGGCGATCGGCGCGTCCAAGGCTAGGAGGCTCGGGCCATCGGCACTCTGGGTGCTGACGCGAAGGCCCTCGAACGCGGCGATGACGTCGGGGGTCGGGACTTGGTCGATGCCCGCGGCGAGCGTCGCGCCGAGCTGCCAGGTCGCCGCTTGCACCGTGGCGGGCGCGGCGTCTTGCGCCGTGGCGATGCCGAAGGCCGCGAGCGTGCCGATCAAGATCGAACGGAGATGTCTCATGAGCGTCCTCACTTCCGGGCGGGATGGGATCGAACGGTGGACGGTCGGTCATCGGAGCAGGCCGTCCTGGCCCGCTTTCATGCTAAGGAGCCGTCCGGACCGGCCCGGTCGACGTGTCACAACCGCCACACGACATGGGTGTAGGACGCAAGCATGGTGGGTCGGAAGGGCTCCCCGCGCGTCCACGTACGGATGGGCGTGACCTCTCGAAACGCGGTTCCTATCCTCGGATGGCTGGACGACGGGTGCGCAATCCAGCCCACCCGTACTCCACCCAGCACCGATCCGAAAGGAGCCTCCCATGGCACCGATCGCACCCACCAGCAACCGCCACGCCAAGCCCCTCGCCGCTTCGCTCCTTGCGCTCGTCGTCGCGCTCGTGATGGGCACCGGCCTTGCTCAGGAGAGCAGCACGCTGCCCGCGACCGTCGACCCGAACGAGTCCGTGATCGACCTCGGCGCGAACGAGTCCGTCACCCAGCAGGAGTTCGCCCAGGAGTTCGACCGCGCCATGCGCGCGTTGGCGCTCCAGCAGGGGCTGCCGTACAACACGGAGACACGCGCCCTCTTCGACCGCTTCCGCGCCGACTTCCTGAACCAGTACGCCACGCAGCAGGCGCTGCTGCGCGACGCCGAGGCCCGCGGGATCACGGTCTCGGACGAGGACCTGGACCAGCAGATCCAGCAGGCCCAGGACGCCCTCGGCGGTGAGGAAGCGTTCCAGCAGGCGATCACCGACCTCGGCTACACGTCGGTGGACGAGTACCGTGAGACGGCCCGTGAAGGGCTCATCGCTCAGCGCGTCGTCGACGAACTCCGGACCGACGTCGAGGTCACCGACGAGCAGGTGCAGACCTTCTACGACCAGAACCAGACGGAACTGTTCCAGGACCGTCCGCTCGAGGAGGTCCGCCCCGAGGTCGAGGCCCGTCTCGTGAGCCAGGAGCTCAACCAGCGTTTCCAGCAGCTCCGTGACGAGCAGGGCATCCAGACCTACCCGGAACGCCTCAGCGTGAACGACGTCGAGACCGAGACCGAGTAAGGCTCGGCGGATCCACAAACTGGACCATCGGACGCCCCGGGAGGATTCCCTCGCCGGGGCGTTCACATCGGTCGCCTCGGTCGGCCATCACACGACAAGACCGTGACGGGCCGCTCGGACCGACTCGGCTGCGAAAGGATGACGCGATGACTTCGAACCCCACCCCTCACGTCCGCGACGCCCAGGACCGGATCGACGAACTCGTCCGCATCCTGCGCGACGGTGTCATGAACGACCCCGACCCGAGAGCGCAAGCCCTGTTCGAGACCAGCGCCGAGGTGCTGCTCGGCGTCCGTAAAGCCCTCAGCCACTATGCGAACGAGGATGAGGCAGCCTGGCGCGACCGGTAGCGTCGACCGTGGATCCCATCGACCGCGGGTCCCACGGGGTCGCCAGGGATCACCGCTCGCTCAGATGGCCGGCGAACCAGTCTCGTGCCAGGCCCACGACCCGTTCGAGCGTGCCCGGCTCCTCGAACAGATGACTGGCGCCGGGCACGACGTCCAGTCGGGTCCCGGCCGGGAGCCGCCGCCGTGCCCGTTCGTTCAGGTCGAGGACGACGGTGTCGTCCCCACCCACGATCAAGAGCGTGGGCGCGCGCACGTCACCCAGCGCGTCGCCCGCGAGGTCGGGGCGCCCCCCGCGCGACACCACGGCGCGCACGGCGTCGGGACGGCGTGCGGCGGTCACCAAAGCCGCGCCCGCACCGGTGCTGGCCCCGAACAGGCCGATGGGCAACGCGGCCGTCTCGGCCTGCGCCTCCAACCAATCGATCGCACCGATCAGCCGATCGGTGAGCAGGTCGATGTCGAAGCGCAGGTGCCGGGTGGTGCTGTCGATCCGTTCCTCGGCCTCGGTGAGCAGGTCGATCAGCAAGGTCGCCAGGCCCCCCTCGTTCAGACCACGCGCCACGAAGCGGTTGCGGCGGCTGTGCCGTCCACTGCCGCTGCCGTGGGCGAACAACACCATCCCCGTGGCACCGCGGGGCACCACGAGATCGCCCTGCACCGTCTCCTCGTCGACCGGGATCTGGACGGATCGTTCCATGGCCGCTTCCACGTCAACCTCCTGGGTGTCCCTGCGCCGCCTCGGACCGCCGGAGCAGGTTCGCCACGTCCGCGTCGCTGACTTGCGCGAAGTCCACGTACCAGCGGCCGACACCCAGGAACGGTTCCGGGGTCTCGAGACACACCACATCGTCGACCAGGGTGCGGAACACGTCGCATGTGTCTTCGGCTGCGGTCGGTACGGCGACCACGACGGCGGCCGGGTCGCGGCGACACAACGCCTCGACAGCCGCTCGCATGGTGGCGCCGGTCGCCAAGCCGTCGTCGACCAGGATCACGACCTTGCCGGCGACGTCGAGGGGGGGCCGATCGTGCCGGTACATGCGCTCGCGCCGTTCGAGTTCGGCGCGTTCGCGTTCGACCACGTCGCGCACCGCCCTCTCGGAGACGTTCAGGTGCCGGAGCACGTCCTCGTTGCGCACCTCGACGTCGCCGCTGGCGATGGCGCCCATCGCCAGTTCGGGTTGGCCGGGGACACCGATCTTGCGGACGACGAAGACATCGAGCGGCGCTCCCAGCGTCTCGGCGACCTCGGCGCCCACCGGTACCCCGCCGCGCGGCAGGGCCAAGACCACGACGTCCTCACGGTCCCGGTAGCGCTCGAGCGCATGCGCCAAGCGCTGCCCCGCGTCGGTTCGATCTCTGAAGGACGCCATGCCACCTCCGCTTCGGCGACGGCGACCGCCTCCTCGCCGACCTCGCGTCTCCACGACGAGTCTAGGCGTCGACCTCGACGAGCGGCGTGACGACGGCCTGACGCACCAGCGGTCCTCCGCCGTCGTCTTCCTTGGACGGCACCGCTCAGGTGGGAGTTCCGAGAGTGAGACACCCCACAATGGACTCAGGAGACGCTTCGAGATCCGGGCCGCCGGTGGGCGCTTGGGCCGGATGGAGCGACCCCGCGAGCGACCCGAACGCCAACTGGCGACGCGTCCTCAAGCGCCCCTCGACGAACGGAAGAACGTTCGGAGGCGATGAACCGAGGATCCCGATCTGGGCATCATGGGACTCGGGGAGCCAGTGATGCAACCGGCCGAACGGAGCTCTTGCCCCAACTCACCGCCTGACCGGCAAGGCTTGGGACGAAGCGCCGACGACAACGGGTTGCATCCTGACCACAAGGGGTGGTTCGGATGCGTCGACATGAGCTTCTCACCGGTACGACGATGGCGCTGACCTTGATCCTGGCGCTCGGCGGTCGTGGCCTCGCACAGGACCACGGCGGCACTCACGACGTCCGCGTGACCGTCCCCACCGTGCTGCGCCTGCGTCTCGACACCGAGGCCGGCGACCGCGTGAGCGTCGCGCTGGCGATCGTCGCCAGCAACGGTCGTGTCCGGATCGACCCGGCCACGACGCGCTTGGCGCTGCGCGCGAACGCGCCGTGGGAGCTGCACGGCCGGTTCGTTCCCGCTTCGCCCGGCGACGACCTGGCGCTGCACGCCTCACTCGACGGCGTCACATGGGTGCCCCTCGCGGGCGGTGTGTGTCTGACTCGGGGCGGGCCGACGGCGGGGTGGTCCGGGCTCACCGTGGCGTATGCGGTGGCGTCGGTTCCTTCGGAAGGACACCATCACGGCACCGTCGAGTACACCTTGGCCTACCCGTGACTTCGTCTGGAACAGCGCTCGTGCCCTTCTTCACGTCGGGTGAGAACCGAACCCCCATGTGAGGAATCCGACGCAGACGTGTATGTGAAAGTAAGTCCTCCGTCAGAGCGAGCCCGGCATGCTGCCTCGCATCTCGACCGGCGCCGCAAGCTCCACTTGCGCTCGCCTGATCTTCGGAAAGCGATGATCTCCGGTCCGTACTTGGGCGCTTGGGCTGGAAGGAGCGAGTAGCGCAACCGAGGATTCCGGAGGACACCATGAAGAAGACCGCTGCCACCATGTTCGCCATGCTCGCGCTCGTTGGGTTCGGGGGGGCGTTTGCGCAAAGCTCCGCCGCGCATGATGTCGAGGTCAAGATCCCCGACCTCCTCATGCTCCGCATCACGGACGGGTCTTCGAACGCCGCGGCCACGGATCCCGTCGTCAACTTCGATTTCGTGAGCGACTGGGCGACGTACATGAACGCCATCGACGCCGGCGGCTCAGCGGCCTTGGCGCCGACGAGCACCACGAACTTTGGCGACATCATCGTGCTCTCCAGCCGTGCCCTGTGGCACGTCGACGTCGTGTCGACCCTCTTCGCCTTCACGGCGAACGTCGTTGCGGGCCAAGCCGCGGCGGGTTTGGACCTCGCGGATGTCACCGTGGTCCCCAGCGGAACGAAGGGCACGAACGTCACCAACGTCGCTGCCACGTTCAACCTCAGCACGACGTCCAGCCCGATTGCCAACGGTCAGCGTACGCAGGGTTGGCGCTCGCTCGGCATCAGCGGATCGGACTACTCCCTGACTGTGGACGGCGACGAGGCGCCGGGCACGTACTTGGCGACGGTCACGTACTCGATCGCGGCCCCCTGAGGAACCACTCGCGTTCGCTCTCGACCGGGGTCCGCAGTCGGATGCGGACCCCAGTCGACGAAGGGCTCGACGAACCGGACGTCGGCACGACCCACGGGGGGAGGTTCAGGATGCACACGATCCATCGTCTGCTCCGGCAAGCACTGCTGGCCCTGATCGTCCTCGCCTCGAACGGCGTCCTGGCACAAGCGGCCGACCATGACGTCCGAATGCGGATACCGGAGATCATCGGGATTCGCCTCTTGGGCGGGGGGAGCGGCATCCGCACCGTCACCTTCGATTATGCCGCCGCCCCAGAGGCGTACCTCAGCGCGCTTGAGTCGGGTGGTTCATTACCACCCACGGAGGTCGTACGCTTCGACGGCATCGAGGTCAACGCCTCCCGCAACGGCCGCTGGTACGTCGAAGTCGTGGCCAGCCCGCTCGCCTTCACCGGCGGCGCCAGCGCGGCCGGCCTGGCACTCGAGGACCTCCGCGTCGACCGTGGCGCAGTCTCCGGGCCTCGTACAAGACGCCATCCTCGGTCCCGGCAAGTCGGCTTGGTACCTGACTTCCTGGACGCTCTCGAGTACTGCACAGCAGATCGCGTCTCGTACGGGTGCCACGGGCGGCTGGCGCAGCCTGGGGTTCGACGGTTCGGACTACGTTCTCACCGTCGACGGGGATGAAGCGCCCGGCACGTACACGACCATGGTGACGTATTTCCTCACCGCTCCATGAGAAGCGACTGCGTAGACTCGGCGCCATGATGCGCCACGCGCTCGTTCTGTTCGCTGCGCTCCTGACCTTGACCGCCCACGCGGCCGACATCGGTCTCACCCCACCGCGCCTGAACCTCACGGTCCCGGCCGGTGGGACCGCCGTCGCGACCGTCACCGTCCTCACGACCGCGGGCACGGAGCAGCAGATCACGTCCGAGCGAAGCGACTGGACGCTCGATCCGGCCGGGGACCTGACGTACCTGCCGGCCGGTACGGTGCCCCACTCGGCGGCCGACTGGCTCGCCCTCGAGACCGACGACTTCGTGCTCGATCCCGGCGGCGCCAGGGAGCTCAGGATCGAGGTCACGGTGCCTGCGGACGCCGAGGGCACCCATCACGCGATGATCTTCTTCACCGTCGTCCCACCGCCGACCTCCACACCGGGGGTCGGGGTCACCACGACCACCCGCATCGGACTCACGGTGTACGTCACCGTCGCGGGAACCGAACAGCAAGGCTCGGAGCTCGTCGACCTCTATCGCGCCGAGGACGGAGCCCTCGCGGCCGTCATCGTCAACACGGGCAACACGGTCATGCGGCTCGGCGGCGCCGTCGAGATCCGCGACGAGTCCGGCGAGGTCCGCTACGTCCTGCCCGTGCCGGACGTCCCCGTCCTGCGCGACGCGGAACGCGAGATCCGCTTCGACCTACCCGACGACGTCGCGGCCGGCTTCTACGTCGCGCTGGCGCTCCTCGAGGACGATCGTGGCGGGCTCATGGCCGGGGAGATGACGTTCGAGGTGCCGTGAGACGTCCTCGGCGGCTCGTCTCGCTCGTGGCCCTGTTCTTGGTGTGCTCGCTCGCGCAGGCACAAGACGGCCGGGTCTCGTTGAGCTCCGGCGGCACCGTCACGTTCGAGGTGAGCGCGAGCGACCTCGTCGCCGCCCAGGGGTGCAACGGCTGCGTCGTCGTCGAGCCCGTCCCAGGGCCGTCGGTCGTGCTCGAGGTGCGGCGCCAGAACCCGAACCGCATCTACACGGTCGACGTGTCCCTCGACGGTTGGATCCCGATGGGTGGACCCGGCCTCGAGGCGCGCTACACGGTCACGTCGCGAGACGGCCGAACGGTCTTCCTCACCACGGGCTGGCGATCCGTCGACGGTGTCCCGCAGGCGCTGTTCAGCCAAGACGACACCGCAGGCGAGGTGCGAGCGCGCGTCGAGGTCGCCTACCGTCTGCGCCTGTCGGGCGAAGAAGCCGCAGGCGCCTACACCGCGGCCGTGGTGTACCGCATCCGAGAGTCGGGCTCGACGGTCTCGCACCCCGTCGTCGTCACCCTGCCGACGTTCCTGACGCTTCGTTGGGCGGGGTCGGTCCTGCCGGACGCCACGCTCCGCTTCGAGTACGGCGACGCGCCGTCCGCCTACGTGCAGGCCATCACCACCGGGGCGTTGCTGGCGCCCACCTCGGCCGACTTCGAACGGCTCGAGGTGAGCACCAACCACCCGACGGGCTACGTCGTCACCGTCGCGGTCACGGCGGTCGATGCGCCGCCCTTCGCCAGCGACCTGACGTCCCAACTGCGCCTCACCGGTCGACCCGTCGACGGCCTCCGTTTCGTGGGGGAGGGTGCCACGAGCGGCTTCGTCACCCTCGCCACGCCCGCCGATTTCGGCCTGTTCGTCGACGGCAGCGAGAGCCCCGGCGCCTTCCGGTTCACGCTTCGCTACGACGGCACACCGGGCCCCTGAGGGGACCTACGGTGCGAGCACCCGGAACCGGTACGTCTCCTCGATCTCACGCCCCTCGGCGTCGACGACCGTCACCGTGAGCTCCTCGACCGCGTCCACCGCGTCCGCCGGAACGACGAGCTGCCCCGACCACCGACCGGGTTCGCCCTCGACGAACGGCACCTCCCCGAACGGCCCGCTGCCGCGCACCGTCGAGGCAGCGAAGTACGCCGTCACCTCCACCCGCAGGGTCTCCCCGGGCCGCAGCGGGGCGTCCCCGGTCACGAGGACGGCGGGCGCTTCGGGATCGACGACGAGTTGTCCGCGCCGCTCCACGTCGCCATCGGCCGAGCGCGCCTGGACGCTGAACGGCAGCACCCCGGGAGGCGCGTCCGACGGTACGGGCACGCGTCCGATCCACACGCCATCGAGCGCGGCGAGGTCGATCGTGCCGGCGCTCGTGGCGACCTGCACCGAACGGGGTTCACCCACGACCTCGACACGGACGAGCGGTGCGGCGCCTGCAGGAACGCGCGCGACCTCCACGTCGACGCCGCGGATGCGCAGCGTCGCCGCGCCGAAGGAGCGCACCGCGGTGGGGACGGACCGCACGGTGAGATCGATCTGCTCGACGGCGGCCGGCGCCAAGGTCACCGAACGGATCGCGTCACCCACGACCGAAGCCCCGCGAGGCAAGTCGAAGACCTCGATGCGGGTGGCGCCGGGCGGCAGCGCCCGCATCTCGAACCTACCTTCGGCGTCGGCGAACGTCACCCGTCCGAGACCGTCGGCGTCCGTGATCAGGACGCGCGCGACGACGCCGCGCGCGGGCTCGTCGGCCACGTCGTCGCCGTCCCGATCCTCGAGCAGACGGCCGACGAGGGCGGAGCCCAACACCACCGGCACGTCGAAGGTGGTCGTCGACCTCAGGGCGATCTCGACGTCGGCGCGAACGTCGCCCGTCAGTCGGTAGGCGACCGGCACGGTCGCCACGTCGACGACCACGGTGTAGCGGCCCGGCGTCAACGTGAGACGGAAGCGGCCATCGGCGTCCGTGAGCGCTCGGTAGCGGCCCACCGACAGCACCACGTCCGCGACGCCCTCCCCCACCGCCGTCGCCACGCGCCCCTCGAGGAACCCGACACGACGCCCTCCGGCGACCGTGACGAGGGCCTCGGGGACGGCGAGGTCGAAGGCGTACGCGCCGGAGAACGTCACGTCCGCACGCCAGCGCGTCGCGTCGGCGTAGCCGACCCCCACCGTCGCGTCGAGCGCCAGCGACCAAGCGTCGTCCGACCAGGCCACGTTCGTGCCGACCGCCACGTCGCGCTCGTCGATGTTCCAGCCGAGCGCCAAGCCGAGGTCCACGGGCGCCACCAAGAAGCGTGTGCGCGCGCCGAGCTGACCGGTCAAGGCGCCCGACTCCGGCAGGTAGACCAGACGCGCGTCGACGTCGACGGGGTCGGTCCCGGAGCGACCGGTCGTGAGGTCGAGCGTGACACCGAAGCCTTCGGCGTTCTGGCGCACGCCCGCGGTCGCACCGCCGCGCCAGCCCGCGCGGAACTCGGAACGGTAGCCGAGGCGAGCGAAGCTCTCGGCCGTGCCCCATTGGGCCGACAGGTCCAGGGCTCCCGGCAGCGGCGTGACCAGGGTCTCGCGGAAACCGAAGCGCCCCTGCCACGGCCCGGCGTCGGTCAAGGGGGCCGTGGCGTCGCCGTAGACCTCGGCGGTCGCCAACCGGTGACGGACGCCGAACGAGACGCGCGCGGTGGAGCCCGCCAGGTCGCGGCCCTCGAGGCTGACCCGCGACGACCCCTCGCCGTCGACGAGGTCGGTCTGCAGCGACGCGTCCAGCACACCCGCGCGAAAGCCGCCCGCCGCCAACACGCTGAGCGCCGCGTTCGGGTTCGCCTCCCAGCGGACCGCCAGCAGGGGACGGCCTGCCCGCACGCCGATCGCCCCTGCGACCTCGGTCCCGTCGCCGTACCACCCAGCAGCCACGCTGGCACCGAAACGGTCCTCTCCGAGCCAGCCGGCCTGACCCGACGCGGACCAGCGTTCGCCCGTCCACGTGGCACCCACGCCCAGGTCGCCGGGCAGCTGGAGCCCGTACGGGTCGCGCCACCCGCTGCCGAGTCGAACCGACCACGTCTCCGCGCGGGCCTCCGCGAACGAGCGGTCGAGGGTACCGCCGTCGACACGTGCGTCGACCGTCGTGAAGTCCGAGAGAGCGCCCCGGAGACCGACTTCGAGCCCGCGCCGACCGGATGCGCCGAAGACCACCGCGACCTCGCCGCTGAGCGTGAACGGGTCGTCGGCCGGCGAGCCGAAGCGCAGCACCCGAACGGTGCGCCGGACGACGAGGCCACGTTCGGTGGTGAGGACCACCTCGTGCAGACCCTCTTCGGCGAGCTCGAAGCGGACGGTGGCCTGGGCGCCGGGCCCGAGCGCGACGTCTTCGCGATCGAGCGTCACCCCATCGCGCTGGAAGGCGACGGTCACGACCTCGGGCACGTTGCCGGCGTTCGCGACCTCCACCCCGAGACCTTCGGGAACGATGGTGACCTCCGCCGGCGCCTGCAGCGTCACGTCGGCGCGCTCGGTCACGCCGAGCTCGACCGTGCGCTCCGCCGTCCCGTTCGGACCCACGACCTCGAGCGTGACGCGCGCGACCGCTCCCGCCGGGGTGTCCGCCGGGACCTCCACGGTGACGGCGATCGGCACGCTCTGGTCCGGCCGCAGTTCGACGCGTCCGGGCGGACGGACGACGCTCCAGCCGAGGTCGACGTCGACGGTGACGTCCACCTCGGTCGCGCTAGTAGCCTCGAGCCGGAACACCAAGGTGACGAAACCACCAGGTGCGACGAAGCGGTCGGGTGGGCCGGTGATGGACGGTGGCTGGGCGAAGCCCCAACCCGCGCACAGGGCCACGACGACCGTCAGGCACCACACCGCTCGCCGCATCGGCGGCTACCGTACCAGGTGCTCCGCTCGCCTGACCGCGCCAGGTCGTGAGGCCCGGACGCGGACCCGGCGCCGTCCGGTAACCTGTCCGGTGCGTGGGCCCGTAGCTCAGTGGATAGAGCGGGGGACTCCTAAGCCCTGCGCGCCAGTTCGATTCTGGCCGGGCCCACCAAGCCAAACACGAACCCACCCGGCAGGGCCGCCCTGCGCGCCAGTTCGATTCTGGCCGGGCCCACCAAGCCAAACACCACGATGCGCAGCAGGGCCGCCCTGCGCGCCAGTTCGATTCTGGCCGGCCCCAGCACGACATGCATCGCCTTCATCGGGTTCACGCGCCGGCGCGGTACGACGTGGCATGCCGCGCGCGCTGTTCCCCACGATCTTGCTGCTCCTCCTCGTCCTCGCCCCCGCCCACGTGCGCGCCCAGTCCTCACCGTGGCACGTGGGCGTGATCGTGTCCCGCACCGGCCCGTTCGCGCGCACCGGCGCGCTCCAGGCGCTCGCCGCCGAGCGCTTCGAGCGTTCGCTCGGCGACAGTGGCGTGTTCGGCACGCCCCTGCGGGTCGACGTCCGCGATGACGGCGGCGACGCGACACGCGCAGCCGACCTGGCGCTCGAGCTGGCGGCCGAGGGGGCGGTCGCCGTGATCTGCTGCACCACGGCGGCAGCCACCCAGCGCGTCGCGACGGCGCTGGAGAGCGCCGGCACGCCGCTGCTGGCGCTGGCCGAGGTCGCGTTCGACGACAGCTTCTGGGGTTTCGGGCTCGTCCCCACCGACCGGACGCGCATGACGGCGATCGGCGTCGACGCGGCCGCCGCGGGCAAAGTGAGCCTGGCCCTGATGACGTTGCGAACGCCGTTCGGGGACGCCGCGGCCGTCAGCTTCACGCAGGCGATGGAGGACGCAGGACGCGAGGTGGCCGGCGAGGCTCGCTATCCGGCGGACGCGCCGGTCCTGACCCCCGAAGCGCTGTGGATCGCCACGCGCCAGCCGGGCGCCGTCACGGTCTGGGGTCTGACCCGCGACCTGCCGGTTGCCCTCGATGGCCTGCGGCGGCGCGGGTTCGCGGGCATCGTGTACGGGCGCGCCGAAGCGCTCCCGCCCGCCGTCGTGGAGCGGTTGGGTCACCAAGCCCGACATGGTGCCGACGCTTGGAGCGGGCTGCGCGCTGCGGTCTCCCCCGCCGCGCTCGCGCCGGACCTGGGGCCCGACCATCCTCACGCTGCGGCCGTCGGAGCCTTCGTCGACCGAGCCTTGCTGGGGGATCCGACGACGGTGGACGCTGTCGACCGCGAGGTCCTCGCCCGCGTCGACGACGCGCTCGTGTGGCTGCTCGCCGCCCTCGAGCAAGTCGCGGCGCTCGGCCTGGACGACGCTCCGGTCGTCCGTCGGCTCGCCATTCGCGACGCGCTGATCGGCTTCGGTCCGGTGCCGCTGGCGGCTGGCCTGTACGATGCGGCGGAAGATCGACCTCAGGCTGCGCGCTGGGACGGGCTGGTGGTCGCACGGGTCGACGAGGCCCTGGTGGGCGTCGCGGCGACCTCCCCCTGACGCCGTCGGGGCCCACGTCGGGCCCGCCTGGAGCCTCGCGGTAGAGTGCCCGGATGATCCCTCCGCTCCGACCCCTCCTCGACGAGTTCGAGGCGCTCGAGCGGCAGCTGGCCGACCCGGTGGTGCTCGCCGATCCCGAGCGCTCACGCAAGGCGGGACGACGGTACGCCGCGCTGCGCCCCGTCGTGGCGCTGGTGACCGAGCTCGAGCGCCAACGCACCCGGCTCGCCGACGCCCGAGCGGCTCTCGACGACCCCGAGCTGGCCGACGTCGCCCGCGAAGAGCTGGCGGACGCCGGCGCTCAAGAGACCCGCTTGGCCGACGAACTGCGCTGGGCCATGCTCCCCCGCGATCCCGACGACGACCGTGACGCCATCGTCGAGGTGCGGGCGGCGGCCGGGGGCGACGAGGCGTCGTTGTTCGCCGGCGAGCTGCTGAACGCCTACCTGCGCTACGCGTCGGACGCGGGGCTGCGGACCGAGGTGCTCGACAGCCATCCGACCGACGTCGGCGGTCTATCGAAGGTGTCGTTCGAGGCCGTGGGGGCCGGCGCCTACGGCAAGCTCAAGTTCGAGTCCGGCGTCCATCGGGTGCAACGCGTGCCCGCCACCGAGGCGCAAGGACGCATCCACACCAGCACGGCGACCGTCGCCGTGTTGCCGGTCGCCGAGGACGTCGACGTGTCGATCGATCCCGCCGACCTGCGCGTCGACGTGTACCGCTCCTCCGGCCCGGGCGGGCAGTCGGTCAACACGACCGACTCGGCTGTGCGCGTCACGTACCGGGCCGGGACCGCCGACGAGTTGGTGGTCACCTGCCAGGACGGCAAGTCCCAGCTCAAGAACAAGGAGAAGGCCCTCGGGGTCCTGCGGGCCCGACTGCTCGCCCGCGAACGTGAGCGCGCGCAGAGCGAAGCGCGTGAGGCGCGGCTCGTCCAGATCGGCGGCGGTGACCGCAGCGAGAAGATCCGCACCTACAACGTGCCTCAGTCGCGGGTCACCGACCACCGCATCGGCTTCACCACCCACGATCTGAACGGCGTCCTCGCCGGCGGCTTCCAGGAGTTGCACGCCGCGTTGGCGCACGAGGAGCAGGCCCGCCGCCTGGCGGCCGCGGCCGACGAGGGCGCGGCGGCGACGATGGCGGACGAGGATGCCGACCGAAGGGGGCCGGCACGTGGCTCGGCGTGAGTTCGTCGTCGCGGCCGCCATCTTGCTGGACCGGCAAGGTCGGGTCCTCCTCGTCGGCAACGATTGGCAGGGTTACGGCAAGGTGCGTTGGACGCTGCCGGGCGGCATGGTCGAACGCGGCGAGTCGACGCTCGACGCGCTCGCCCGCGAGGTGCTCGAGGAGACCGGGTTGTCGATCACGGCCGTGCACCAACTCGCCTACGCGGTGCACGTCGAGGACCAGCGTCGCAACGACCGCGCCATCAGCTTCGCGTTCGTCGCCGACTACGACGGCCTGTTGAACCCGCGCGACCCCGACGGCTTCATCGTCGAGGCCCGTTTCGTGCCTGCCGACGAGGTGCGAACCATCGTGCCGCTGCCACCCCTGCGCGACCCGTTGGTCGACTTCCTGACCGACCGCGTCGCCGGTCGCTTCTACAGCTACGCCGGCTGGGACGGGCGTGGACCGCGGCGCGTCACCTGACCTCGGGGTCGTGGGCGGCCTCGCGTGGCGGGCCAGCCTCACCCATGCGGGCGAGCCACGGGTGCCCTGGTGCCCTCGTGCTTCGGTCATCTTCGGCTCCACCCGGCGGAGGTCGTCCTCGTCCTTCGGCTGGGGGCGCGCGTCGCCGCGGGACGGCTCGCCGTGGGCTGCGAAACCGAGCCGCGCCAACGCCGCCTCCGTCGTCGCAGACGGTGGCCAGGGAGCTCGTCGACGGCCACCAGACGCACGGGCTCCACGCCGTGCACGACCTGGTCAGGGTCGACGCGACGGCACCCGCCGCCGTCGCCCGGTCTTCAGTTCCTCCTCCGGCCGCATGGTGCCCGAGCGCTGACCCTCGACGTAGGGTTCGACGTGCAGCGTGGTGGTGAGCTCGCTCAGCTGCGCGTGCACCACGTCCTCGACCTGACCCATCACGTCGTGGGCCGCTCGCACCGACAGGTTCGGGTCGACGAACACGTCGATCTCGGCATAACGCGCCCGACCGCTGCGGCGCGTGCGCAGCCGGTGGTAGCCACGCACGTGCGGGTTGGCGTCGAGCGCATCGAGGATGACCTGCTCCTCGCGTGGCGACAAGCGCTCGTCCATGAGCTTCGACACGTTCGCGGTCAACACGCGCACCCCTTCGCGCACGACGTTGGCCGCCACGATCATCGCCAGCAGCGGGTCGAGGACGCGCCAACCGGTCAGGCCGACCAGGCCGACGCCGACCACGACCCCCACCGAGGTCCAGACGTCGACGAGCACGTGACGCCCGTTGGCTCCGAGGGCGGCCGAGTCCAGCAGCCGCCCCGTCCGCACGAGGAACACGCCCAAGCCGGCGTTGACGGCGGTCGCCAGGCCGGCGACGACCAGGCCGACGCCCAGGTTGTCGAGATCGCGCGGGCTGCTCAGGCGCTGCCCCGCGGACACCAGGATGCCGCCCGCGGCCACCAGGATCAGCACCGCCTCGAACACGCTGGCGAGGTACTCGGCCTTCTGGTGTCCGTACGGGTGCTCCAGGTCGGGACCGCGCGCCGCCAACCGCAGCGCCGCCATCAGGGTCACCGCGGCGACCACGTTGACGAGCGACTCGGCCGCGTCCGAGAGGAACGACACCGAACCCGTCGCCAACCAGGCGCCGCTCTTCAGTGCGAGGACGAGGAAGGCGCCGAGCAGGCTGATCGACGCCGCGCGCCCACGGGCCCGGGTCCGCGCCCTGGCGCCCGGCGTGTCGGTTGGCGCCGACAGCACCACCGGCCGCGGTTCAGGCCCGGCCGGACCCGCCGTCACCGTCGAGCTCCTCCACGTCGTCCTCGGGGTCGTCCTCGGGGTCGTCCTCGTCGTCGTCGCCCGCATCGCTGCGTCCGAGCGCGTCCGGGTCGCCGGCCAGCGCGGCCAGCGCGGCGTCGAGGTCGTCGCCCTCGAAGTCGGTGACCGTCTCCGCGATGAGCGCCAGTGCCCGCTCGGCGTCGTCGGCGGGCACCAGCACGACCGTCATGCCGGCGCTGCCGATCCCCAGGTGCGACAACGCGTCGCCCAGCGCCCGGATGCCGCGCGTGACCGCCACGAACCCCTCGTCCTCGAGCAGTGCCGCCACCATCTCGGCCAGGGGCGCGGCAGGCGCCACGTCGACGACGGTCCAGGGGTCACCGTTGAGCGTGACGGTGGTGCCCTTCACGAGCGGTTCTCGCGGTTCTCGAGCATCGGGTCCTCCCAGGGCATCCGACCGCGCAAGAAGGCGGCGGCGAGATGGTGGTAGTCGGCGACCGCGGCGATCAACTCGGCCACCGGCAGCGATTCGCGGGTCGTGTGCGCCAGCTCGGGGTCGCCGGGCCCCAGACCGAGTACTGGTGCGCCCCCCCGAGCGAGGTGGGGCGCGTCCGTCGCGAACCACCACGTGCCGACCTCGACGGCGGCGGCGTCGCCCGTCGCGCGGCGGCCGGCGCGCAACACGCCTTCGGCCCAGTCGACGCACGGATGGTCGGCGGCGAGCAGGTAGGCGGGGTTCACGCGCGGGTAGCGGCGCTCGACGGCCCCGTCCTCGCTGCGAGCGACCTCGTCGGGCACGTCGACGGTGGCGGTCGGATCGAGGGCCGCGAGCCGCGCCAGGACCTCCTCGAGCGGGTCGGAGGGCACCTGGCGATAGTCGACCGTGAGCTCGGCCCGGCCGGGCACCACGTTCGGTCCGTCGCTCGGGAAACCGCTGACCTGCGTCAGCGTGGCGGTGGAGCGGCCCAGGTGCGGGTCAGCGGGCAGGGCCAGGGCCTCGAGCGCCAACGCGAAACGCGCCGCCCGCACGAGCGCGTTGTCGCCCAGCTCGGCCTTGGCGGCGTGCGCGATGCGGCCGGTCAGCGTGACGTGAGCCTCGATCCGTCCGCGATGGCCGAGCCGCAGACCTCGGTCGCTCGGCTCCCCCAGCACCACCAGGTCGGGGCGCGGGCCGTGCTCCGAGAACCAGCGCGCCCCCAGGCCGCCGACCTCCTCCTGCACGACGCCCGCGACCACGAGCGTGCCGGCGAAGCCGGCGTCGGCGGCGCGCCGGCCCGCGATCGCCATCGCCGCCAACGGTCCTTTCATGTCGACGGCCCCGCGCCCCCAGAGACGACCGTCGACGAGCTCGCCGCCAACGGGGTCGACGGGCCAGGCGCTCGCGTCGCCGGTCGGGACGGTGTCCAGATGGCCGTTCAGCACCAGGGTCGGTCCGTCACCACGACGCAACGTCCCCACCGCGTTGCCGGCGGCGTCGACCTCGACCGCGTCGTAGCCGAGATCGGCGAGTGCGGTCGCGAACACGTCCACCGCGGGCCGCTCGCGTCCGGATGGGCTGGCGGCGCGGATGAGGTCGCGCGCGAGGTCGACGACGGCGTGATCCTTCATGCCGCCATCGTACCCAGCCCGCCCCCGGACGGCAGGCGCTATGCTCGACCGGTGACCTGGACCTGTCCCGGCTGCCGTCACACGAACACCGGGGTGCTCGTGTGCGACGCGTGTGGCGTCGCCCGCCGCTGGCACGACGATCCGCCGCTGGACCTGCCACGACCGCCGGCGGCGTTCGAGGTCCCGGCAGCCTGGTCGGCGAGCCTCTACGGTGCGCTCACGCTGGCGGGACTGCTCGTCTACGCGAACCCCGCCTGGCGCGACGCCTTCGGCTTCTCACCGGCCTGGATCGTGTTGGAGGTGGCGTTGGCGGGCGCCGCCTTCGTGGCGTCGCTGCAGGAAGCGTGGTTCCAGACCCGCTTCAACAGCGCCGAGCTCGAGGCGCCGCGCCACGCGCGCACCGGCACCGAGGTGGACGTCGCCTTGAAGCTGGTGCCGTACGAGCGCATCGACGGTGTCCACCTGAGCGTCGAACTCGTCGACCGGTACTACGTCGACGTCGTGCGGAACGGACGCAAGCAGGTGCAGACGCGCCAGCGTGTGGTCGAACGGGTCCGTCTGGCGCAAGGCGAGACGCTCGCCGGTCGTCGGGAACACACCTTCCACCTCGTCTTCGATGCGCCGTTCCCCTCCACGATCCACGAGCACCTGGGCGCCCAGATCACCGCCAGCCTGCTCGAACCGCTCAGCTTCCTCGTGCCCGGGCTCGGTCACCACGCCCGGAACCTGCGCGAGCACGGCGGCTTCTTCGTGCGAGCCACCCTGCGCCGGGGCCTCTGGCTCCGCCGCTTCGAGCAGCGCGTGGTCATCGTGTACGTCGGCGACACCATCGCGGCCGGTTGAACCGCGACCCGGTCTCTCAGGGCGCGGTCGGGACCACCCACGTCCACGTGTCGGGCGGCGGCTCCCACCGCCAGCGCGCCAGGTCGAGACCGTTGGCGCTCACCTCCACGCCCTCGGACCGGAGCAAGGCGACCTGCAACTCACCCGCACCCACCCGGAACGTCGAGATGCCGCCACGGGCGTTGACCACGCGCTGCCACGGCACGTCGCCATCGGCCTCGCGCAGGCCGAACAAGACGGCGCCCACCTGACGCGCCGACCGAGGCGATCCCGCCCACATCGCCACCTGTCCGTAGGTCACGACCCGCCCGGCCGGCACGCTCCGGACGACGGTGAGCACGCGCTCTCGGAAGCTGGTCACGCCACAGGCTACAGGCCGGGACGTGGCGAGGTTCGCGGTGGGCGTCGTGCGGGCGTGGTAGCACGGGCGGATGCCCGCGCGTACAGTCGCCCGTCGTCGCCCCGTCGGCACCCCGCCCGCCTGGATCATCGCCACCCTCGTGCTCCTGGTGATCCCCGTCGGCGTCGCCGGCGGCTGGTTGCTGCCGGGCCGGGACGACGTCGCCGAGCCGCATCCCGCGCTGGTCGGCGACCTCCACCGGGCCACCGACGCGGCACGGGCCGAGGCCGGTCTGGCCCCCACCGTCTGGGACGACGGTCTGGCGCGGGCGGCGCGCCAGTACGCGGCTCAGCTCGCCGCACGGCGGGTGCTCGACCACACCGGCGCCACCACGGCAACGCGCACCGTCGCCGATCGGCTGGCGCGCGCCGGCGCACCGTACGCCCAGCACGGCGAGAACCTGGCCTACGTCCTGGGGGCGCCGGACCCGGTCGCGAAGACCGTGGACGGCTGGCTCGGAAGCCCCGGCCACCGCGCCAACCTGCTGCACCCGGCCTTCGACCGCGTCGGTTTCGGGACCGCCACCGACGCCGCCGGCGGGCTGGTGCTGGTCCAGGTGCTGGCCGCCGCGCCCTGGTCGCCGCTCGCCTGGAACGCGGTCCCCGTCGACGTCTACGACCGCCGTTTGACGCTCGACGTCCGCGCCGACGTCGCGGCGCCCGTGACCGGTCTCCTCGAGATCGACGGGATCACCGAACGCGTGACGTGGTCGGGCGGTCGCGAGCGGCTCGAACGCACCCTGGTGGGTGAAGGACCCGTCGTCGTGCGGCTGGCGGTGCTGACGTCGGGACGATCGGGCTACGTCCTCGACGAGGCCGGCGAGGTCGACGTCTTCAGCCGCTGGCAGCCTTCCAGCGCGCCTCGTCGCTGGCTCGAGGTGACCGGCGTCGCTGTCCACAGCGTTCCCGAGGAGCGGGTCCACGTGAGCATCGACACCGACGGTGGCGACCGGCGCCTCGCGTTGCTCGTCGACGGCACGCACCGGCCGGATGCCGGCGGCGCGGACGGCGACTTCGAGACCTGGCTCACCCTGGCGCCCGGCGCGAGCACGCTGCTGGCGCTCGCCGAAGCGGGCGCGCCGGGGCAGCTCGTCGTGCGCCACGTCGTGCGGCTCACGCGCGACGGCGATCGGATCGTCTGGGAGGCACGTCCGTGACCGGGCTGGTGTCGCCCGCGCTCGAGACCTGGGTGTTCGTGAGCTCGTGGGTGTTCCTGATCGGGATGGCGCTCGTCGTCGCGTACGCGGTCCCGACGGTGCGCGCCCGCTACCCCAAGGTGCTGTTCCTCGGCTTCGGTTTGGCCATCGCCTCGTTCGCGCTGGTCGGTCTCGGCGCCCTGCTCCTCCGTTGAAACGCCCTGCTACCATGCCCGACGTGACCGCGAACCGAGGCGCCCGAACGTGAGGACCCACGTCATCACCTTCGGCTGCCAGATGAACGAGTACGACACGCTGACCATCCAGTCCGAGCTGGTGGCGGGCGGCCACGACCTGGTCAGCGCGCCCCAGGATGCGGAACTGATCTTGCTCAACACGTGCGCGGTGCGTGGCAAACCGGTCGAGAAGGTCGTCTCGATCCTGGGCGACCTGCGCAAGGAGCGTGCCAACGGTCGCGAGCTGACGATCGGCCTCATGGGTTGCCTGGCGCAGCTCGACGAGGGGCGCGACCTCGCCGCGAAGTTCGGCGTCGACGTGTTGGTGGGGCCCGGAGCGATCACCGACGTGCTGCCGGCGCTCGAGGAGCTGGAACGGGCGCGCGAAAAGGGCACGCGCGGGCGGGTCGATCGGCTGTCGTTCCGCGACGACCTCGTCGATCACCTGACGCCGCCGCCCCCGGCCGGCACGCTCACGGGCTTCGTCACGATCATGCGCGGGTGCGACCATCACTGCACGTACTGCATCGTGCCGCAGACTCGCGGACCCGAGGTGAGCCGGCCCCTGCAGGCGATCTTGCACGAGGCGGCCGCCATGCGCGACGCCGGCATCGAGGAGGTGGTGCTCCTCGGTCAGAACGTCAACAGCTACGGACGCGACGACCCCAGCGTGCCGTCCTTCGCGGAGCTGCTGCTGGCCGTGGCCGACCTCGGCTTCCCGCGGGTCAAGTTCACGACGAGTCACCCCATGAACTTCACCAGCGACGTCATCGACGCGATCGCGGCGTCGCCCAACGTCTGCGACTACGTTCACCTGCCCGTCCAGTCCGGCAGTGACCGGGTGCTGCGGCGCATGGCGCGCGAGTACCGGCGCGAGCGCTACCTCGACATCATCCGCGAGCTCCGCGCCAAGATCCCCGACGTGGTGCTGACCACCGACCTCATCGTCGGCTTCCCCGGTGAGACCGAGGAGGACTTCGAGGCGACGCTGTCGCTCTACGACGAGGTCCGCTTCGACGGCGCGTTCATGTTCGCCTACTCGGCACGGCCGGGTACCCCCGCCCACGCCCGCTTCGAAGACCTGCCGCGGGAACTCAAGAGCGAGCGCCTCGGCCGTCTCGTCGAGCGCCAGAAGCACTGGTCGCTCGAGGGCAACCGGCGTTTCGAAGGCCGCCAGGTGCGGGTGCTGGTCAAGGAGCTGGGCCGCGACGGCGCCCACGTGGTCGGACACTCCGACCAGCACCACACGGTGCTGGTCCCCAAGGACCAGGTCCGGCGGATGGGCTTGCACCAGGTGCACGTCGACCACGCCACGCCGCACGCGCTCTACGGCCGGGTGGTGGGCGCCGACGTGGAGGCGCTGCCGCTCGTCATGGCGTCGTGACGCCGTCGCCCAGCCGCGACTGGGCCGTCGCCACGTTCGTCGTTTGGCGCGATGGGGTCATGCTGCACCGCCACGCCAAGTTGAACCTGTGGCTGCCGTGCGGTGGGCACGTCGAACCCGACGAACTGCCCGACGAGGCCGCGGTGCGCGAGGTGTGGGAGGAGTCGGGCGTGCGGGTGCGGCTGCTCGGGACCCCGCCCGTCGCCGCCACGGGCCCGCGGCCGCTGGTGCCGCCGCGCGGGGTCCAGCTCTCGCAGATCGAACCGGGTCACGAGCACATCGACCTGATCTACTTCGCGGTGCCCGAGGGCGCCTCCTACGACGGTACGCTCGCAGGTGAACGGGAACCGACGCTGGGTTGGTACCCGGCCGCCGCGCTGGCGGGCCTCCCGCTCACCGAGGAGATCCGGGCCTGGACGACGTTGGCGCTGCGGGAGATCCCGACGCGGGAACCTGCGCGAAGGGGTCGAAGTCCCCGCGCGCTCCGGCGAACTTCCCGGTGACACCATCGAAGTCGACGTACACCGGGAGCACGAGCGCGTGGCTGTTGGTCGTCGCCGCGACGGTGATGACGTGCTCCGCCGACCCGGGAGAGCCCACCGTATAGGGGCCGGGACCACTGTTCCCGGCAGACGTCACGACCACCAAGCCAGCGTCGACGGCAGCGTTGGAGGCCTCCGCGAGGAAGTCGTGGGGGCCCTGCACCGTCCCACCGAGGCTCATGTTGATGACGTCCATGCCGTCGAGCACGGCGTCCTCGATGGCGGCGGCGATGTCGTGACTGAAGGCACTCCCGCCGTACGCCACCCAGCCGGCACCGAAGCCGGGGAACACGTTGTAGTCACGCAGTTCGGCGCCGGGTGCGACGCCGCTCAAGGTCCCGTCGCCCGGGTCGTCACCGTTGAGATCCACCCCGTCCGGCCCCGGGGTGCCGGCGCAGCCGGCGACGGTGCCGGCCACGTGGGTGCCGTGCTCGCTGACCAGGAGGTTCGTGGGATCGAACGCCACGCCGCTGGCGTACACGCGGGCCGGCTCGAAGTGCTTACACGTGAAGAAGGGGTGGTCGGCGTCGATGCCCGAGTCGATGATGCCCACCCGGACGCCCGTCCCGTCGGCCTGGGCCGAGGTCCAGAAGGTGTCAGCCTCGATGAGGCGGACGCTGTCGTCCATGGTGGGGCGGTACAGGGCGGAGTAGTCCACCGAGCGGACGCCTGGCCCGCGCTGGAGCGATCGCAAGGCGTTCCCGTTGAGCTTCACGGCGACCGCGTTCAGCGTCGTGACGTACTCCTCCACGATCTCCGCCTGGGGCGCACCCCGCTGAAGGAACGAACGGAAGTTCGCGTGCTCGTTCTCGAGGTGCCTGACGTAGGCGCGCACGGCGGGGCTGTCGGCGTCGAAGCGTTGGCCACTTTCGGGCTTGGTGCGCCGCAAGCCTGGGACCCCACCTTCGTAGCTGGCAGCGGGGGAGCTCCGGAACGTGACGATCGCGTACTCCGTTTGCGTCAGGTTCTCCGGAGCCTCGGTGAAGTCCGTACCGAACTGCGAGACCTCGGGCGCGACCTCCTGCTGGAGGATGGGCACCTGTTGTCCGCAAGCCGCGAGCACCAGCGCGATCGCGACGAAAACGTACCAGAACCGCTTCATTAAGCCTCCTACGTTCACCAGAGACTCCCGAGACCGCGGTCGCGGCTGGGCGGGTACCAGCCACGATGCCCCTCGCCCACCCGCGTATCATCCTCTCGAGGTGGCGACATCCTACGCCTGAAGGCGGCCGGCAGTGACGTATGTCCCGGCGAGGCCGGCCGTCGACGCCACCATGGGCGACCGGGAGGCCTCGCCCCCCGCGCCCCCGCGACGACAGGCCGCAGCGACGTTGACACGCGGCGTCAGGAGGGTGAGACTGCGAAGTTGGAGACGGGCCGTAAGCCGGCGGCGTCCCTACTTGTCGAGAGGCCGGTGGCTTTCGCATGAGGACGTTCCGGTACGAGCCGTCCGTCGGGGCGTAGCGCAGCCTGGTAGCGCACCTGCTTTGGGAGCAGGGGGTCGGAGGTTCGAATCCTCTCGCCCCGACCATGAACACCTCGTCCTTCGCGGCGACGAGGCGCGGCCCCCCGTCGGGGGGCCGCGCCTCGTGTGGAAGACGAGCACGAGCGACCCGACCGGCGCGACCCTTCTGGGGCCGCGCGGGTCGGGTCGACGTCCGCGTTCGAGGTCAGAAGTGGTACGCGACCCCCAACGCGACCGTCGGGTACATCGGTCCGCGCGGCGAACCGTCGAGCGCGACGTCCTCCGCATCGGCGGCCAGGTAGTAGTCCAGACCACCCTCCAGGAACACGCCCAGCGCGGGCGTGAGGAAGTACTCGGCCCCCACGAACCCGCTCAGGAAGACGCCACGGCGCGCGTCCGGCGTGGCGTCGCTGGCGAACTGCCAGCCCAGTCCAGCGCCCCCTTGGAAGCGCCAGTCGACGGTGTCGACGACGTACGTCGCCTGCGCCGCCAGCGCCAGGGTGCCGCTGTCGAAACCGCTGTCACGGCCGTAGTCGAGCAGGGCGCGCACGCCGAATGCGTCGACCAGGTGCGGGGCCGCGACGACGAGTCGCAACGGCACGGCGCCGCCCGCTCCGACCGCTGCCAGACCGACCGAGAAGCGATCGGCCCGCGGCGGGCGGATCTCGAGGTCGAGGAACGGCAGCGCTTCCTCCAGGGTGGGTGGTGGGCCGTCCGCCACGTCCTGCGCGTTCGGCTCGACGGGCTGCGGCGGCTCGAGCGGCGACTCGATGATCACCTCCGGAGCGACGGGAGCGGGCACCGGGGGCTCGACGACCATGGGGGGCTCGGGTTCGAGGGCGGCGGCAGGACCCTCCGGTCCCGCCGGACCCGCGGGACCGGCAGGCCCCACCGGACCGGCCGGTCCGGGCACGCCGGGGGCGCCGGCCTCTCCGGCGACGCCGGGCGCACCTGCAGCGCCGGGCTCGGTGCCCGCCGCGACCTGCGCCTGCAAGCGCGCGACCTCGTCGCTGAGCGCCTCCACCTGCTCGCGCAGCTGGGCGACCTCCTCCTCGCGCAGGAGCGCCAGCTGGGCTTCGACGGTGTCGAGGCGAACGTTCACGTTGCCCACCATGTCCCACAGGTCGGCGACGGCCGTCCGCCACTCGGCGTCGGCAGCGGCGTCGGCGCCCGCGAAGAGGTCGGGGTTCTCGCTGAGGACGCGCAGCAACCGATCGAGGACGAGCGACGCTTGGTAGCGCGTCAGGACCTCGTTGCCCCGGAACGTGCCGTCGGGGAAGCCCACGACGATGCCGAGGTCGGCGATGCGTTCCACCGCCGCTTGCGCCCAGTGATCGAGGGGCACGTCCTGGAACGGCTGCGTCCGCTGGGCCACGGCGCCACCGCCGAGCCACAGGATCATGAGTGTGACGAGCATCGGCTTCATGACGTCCTCCTTGCGTGGGGATGGTGCTCGACGGTGTGGCGGGCCCTGGACCCGAGGCTGCGGTGGACCCTCACCGAGATCGCTTCGAGGCGGCCTTCAGGGCCTCGTGCCGGCCGACGTGGAGCGCCTCGACGTAGCGCTTGAACGCGCGCGTGCCCGACTCCACGTGGGCGTGCACGGCCTTGTTGGCGGCGGCCGCACCCTCGATGACACCGTCGGGGTCGTACACGAGCCGGAAGCGGACGGTGGTGGCCTCATCGCCCTTCGCCGTGAGCCACACGTCGCCGTCGTAGACGGCGCCCGTGTCGCTGCGCCAGGCCACGTGGTGGTCGTCGGCGTCCTCGATCGTCTCGGATTCCCACTCCCGCACCCGGCTGCCGAGCTCCGCGTGCCACTGGATCCGGCCGTCTTCGAGCGGCCTGACCTCGCGCACGTCCTCGAGGAACTTCGGGTAGGACGCGTAGTCGGTCCAGGCCTCGTAGACCTCGGGGAGCGGCGCGTTCACGTCGACCGAAGCTTCGTGGCTTGCCATCGTCCACCTCCCATGTCCTCACGGTAGGGGCGGCGGAATCGGCAGGTCACGCAACGGTCACGGTTGCCGCCAGCGCGCTTCGATCGGGTCGTTCGCGCACGGGCGGGCGCCCGCCTCGACGACGCCCACCCGGTCGCGTTCCTCCGGTATCATCGGCTCGGCAGGTCGCCGTCGGGCGGGAGTAGCTCAGCTGGTAGAGCGACAGCCTTCCAAGCTGTATGTCGAGGGTTCGAATCCCTTCTCCCGCTCCACCCACAGGACGCCGGACCGGTCTCCCGGTCCGGCGCACCGCGTACGCACCCGTAGCTCAGTGGATAGAGCAGCCGCCTTCTAAGCGGTCGGTCCCAGGTTCGAATCCTGGCGGGTGCGCCATGGCGCGTCAGCGCTCGAGCGTTCGCTCGGGGCGTTCGATCAACACGTCGTGGAGCGGAGCGTCGATGTGGTCGCCGTCCAAGTCGACGGCGAGCATGACGCGACCGTCGATGAGAGCGGCGTAACAAGCGCGCAGCACGTTGCTGCGGTCGAAGTACCAGGCGGTGGTGACGACCTCGAGCACGGTTCATGGTACCGCCGGCCCGACGTCGGCGTTTCGGTGACTTTTCACTCGGTCGGCGCCGGACGTCTCTTGACCACGACGGCCGGCGTCGCCGCCACGACCGTCGCCGGCAGGCCAATCGTCCGCGGGAAAACGAGATCGGGTCGTAGAGTGTCGGACGAGGTGAGGTCATCCCATGGAAGACGCTGGGTCAGCCGAACGAGAAGGTCACGCCGTCGGGTCGGAGGACGCCTCCCCTGACGTCGTGGCGGCGCAATCGACCGCGCCGGCGCCCACCCGTCCGACCGCCATCGTCGCGATCGGCGCGTCCGCCGGCGGTCTCGCGGCGCTGAAGCGCCTGCTCGCCGTGCTGCCCGGCGACAAGGGGCTCGCGGTGGTGATCATCGTCCACCTGTCGCCCGACCACGAGAGCCACCTGGTCGACCTGCTGCAGCCGATGGCGCGCATGCCGGTGGTCCAGATCTCGACCACCATGGCGCTCAAACCCGACCACGTGTACGTCATCCCGCCGAACGCCAACGTGTCCAGCGTCGACACGCACCTGCGGCTGTCGGCGCTCGAACGCGACCGCCGCGAGCGTGCCCCCATCGACCACTTCTTCCGCACCCTGGCCCAGACCCACGACGGCCATTCGATCGGGGTCGTCCTCACCGGGACGGGGAGCGACGGTACGCTCGGCCTCAAACGCATCAAGGAACGCGGCGGGCTCACGATCGCCCAAGACCCGACCGAGGCCGAGTACGACGGCATGCCGCAGGCGGCGATCGAGTCGGGCATGGTCGACCTGGTGTTGCGTCTCGAGGAGATGCCCGACGCGATCACCACCTTCTCGCACACGGAGCCGCACGTGCTCGACCGGGAGGCCGAGGATTCCGCCACGCAGGAGCGGCTCCTGCAGCAGCTCTTCACGCTCGTGCGCTCGCGCACGGGCCGCGACTTCTCGCGCTACAAGCGCTCCACGCTGCTCCGGCGGATGGCACGAAGGATGCAGATCCACCGTCTGGAGCAGCTCTCGAGCTACATGGACGTGCTGCGCCGCAACCCCGGCGAGCTCGAGACGCTCTCCGACGAGTTCCTCGTCACGGTCACCGAGTTCTTCCGGGACCCCGACATCTACGCCGAACTCGAGCGCTCGGTGGTGCCACAGCTGTTCGAAGGGAAGGGTCCGGCCGACTCCGTTCGGGTCTGGTCGGTCGGCTGCGCCACCGGCGAGGAAGCCTACTCGTTGGCGATGTTGTTGCTCGAGCACGCCGCCACGCTCGAGGCCCCACCCTCGATCCAGATCTTCGCCACCGACCTCCACGAGCCCTCGTTGCGCCGAGCCCGGGACGGCACGTACCCCGAGACCATCGAGACGGTGGTGCCGGAGGCGAGGCTGCGACGGTACTTCGTTCCCGAGCACGGCGGCTACCGGATCCGCAAGGAGGTGCGCGAGACGATCGTCTTCACGCCCCACGACGTCCTCGCGGACGCACCCTTCTCGCGGCTCGACCTGCTCACCTGCCGGAACCTGCTCATCTACCTCGACCGCAACATCCAGCGCGACGTGATCGACCTGTTCCACTACGCCTTGCGGCCCGGCGGCTACATGCTCCTCGGCCCCTCGGAGGGCATCGAGCGTGACGATGCGTTCGTCACCGAGAACAAGGCGTCGTCGCTGTTCCGGAAACGACCGGACGCGGAGCAGCACGAACCGCGCCGCATGCCCGCCTTCCCGCTCAACGCGCGCAGCCCGCACACGGGCTCCGAGGCCCTTCCCCAGCGACGCCAGGGGTTCGCCGACGTTCACGGCGACCTGCTCGATCGGATGGGACCGCCGAGCCTGCTCATCAGCGGCGACAACACCGTGCTGCACTTCTCTCAGCGTGCCGGCGAGTACCTCTACCACCCCGCCGGCACGCTCACCGGCGACGCCTTCAAGCTCGTGCGCGAGGCGCTACGGCTCGAGTTCCGCGGGGCCGTCCACGCGGCCCGGAGCACGGGCAAGCCGGCGCGCAGCACGCCCGTGGTCGTCGCTCGCGACGGCACGACGCGGACCGTGGTGCTGGACGTCCGCCCGTCACCCGATCCGCGGCATGCGGGCGTGTTGCTGGTCCTCTTCGACGAGTACCCGACCGAAGCGCTGGAAGCGCGGCCCGTGCGCGCGGCCGATGAGTGGTCCGAGGCGTCGGTCGTCGCCGACCTCGAGCGCGAGCTCGAGGCGATGCGGCGGCGCCTGCAGAGCGTGATCGAGGACAGCGAGTCGAGCAACGAGGAGATGCGCGCCAGCAACGAAGAGTTGCAGTCGATGAACGAGGAGCTGCGCTCGGCGATGGAGGAGCTCGAGACGTCCAAAGAGGAGCTCCAGTCCGTCAACGAAGAACTGATCACGGTCAACGAGGAGAACCGCCACAAGGTCGAGGAGCTCGCGCAGATGGGCAGCGATCTCCAGACCCTGATGAGCGCCACCGAGATCGCCACGATCTTCCTCGATCGCGACCTGCGGATCCTCCGCTTCACGCCCCGGGTGTCGACCCTGTTCAACGTCCGCCACAGTGACCGGGGCCGGCCACTGGCCGACCTGACCCACCGCTTCGGTGCCCACGACCTGGTGCGCGACGCCGCCACCGTCCTCGAACGTCTCGTCCCCGTCGAGCGCGAGCTCGAGACCGACGGGCGCGACTGCTTCCTGACGCGGGTGCACCCCTACCGGACCGCCGACGACCGCATCGAGGGCGTGGTGATCACGTTCGTCGACATCACCGAGCACAAGGAGGCCGAGCGGCAAGTCCGCGAGGTCAACGCGCGGCTCGAGGAGCTCGTCGCGCAGCGCACCGATGAGCTTCGCCGCGCCAACGAGGAGCTCGAAGCCTTCAACCACTCCGTCTCGCACGACCTGCGGGCGCCGCTGCGTGGCATCCGTCGGTTCAGCGAGGCGCTGCTCGACGGGTACGGCGAGGAGTTCGACGAGCGCGGTCGCGACCTGCTCGAGCAGGTGGCCAACAGCGCGAAGCGGATGAGCGAGCTCATCGACGGGCTGTTGGAGCTGTCGAGCGTGGGCCGCACCGAGCTCCGCTACGAACCCGTCGACGTCGCGGCATTGGCCGAGGACGTCTTGGCCGAGCTCCAGGCGCGTGAGCCCGGCCGCCAGGTCGACACGGAGATCGAACCCGAGATCATGGTCCGCGGCGACAAGCGACTGTTGCGCGTGGTGGTCGCCAACCTGCTCGAGAACGCGTGGAAGTACACGCGCCAGACGGATGGGGCTCGGATCGAGATCTGCGGCGAGACGACGGCGGGCGGGTGCGTCTTCGAGGTCCGTGACAACGGCGCCGGCTTCGATCCGCGGGCTGCACGCCGGCTCTTCATGCCCTTCCAGCGCCTGCATCCGGCCGAGGCGTTCGAGGGCACGGGGATCGGCCTGGCGCTGGTCCAGCGGATCGTCACACGGCACGGCGGCAGCGTGAGCGCCGAGGGCGAGGTCGGTCGCGGGGCCACCTTCACGGTCCGCTTGCCGAACGCCAACCGCACGGTCTGAGGCAGAAGGCGCAGCGCGGGCTCGAGCACGGCGCGAGCCACCGCTACGACCGCGCCTAGAGCGACAGGAAGGCCTTCACGACGTCCGGGTCGAACAGCGATCCGGCCCCTTCGGCGATGTAGGACCGCGCCTCGGCCGCGCTCCAGGCGCGGCGGTACGGCCGGTCGAAGGTGAGGGCGTCGTACACGTCGGCAACGGCGAAGACGCGGGCCGCGCGGGGGATCTCCTCGCCGGCCAAACCGCGCGGGTAGCCACTCCCGTCCCAGCGCTCGTGGTGCGCGTACGGGACGTCGATCGCCGAACGCAGGAACGGGATCGGTTCGAGCAGGTCGCGCGCGAACACGGTGTGGCGCTCCATCACCGAGCGCTCGCCCGCGTCCAGACTCCCATGCTTGCGCAGGATCGCGTCGGGGACCGCGATCTTGCCGATGTCATGGAGCAGGGCGCCGCGCCGCAGCACGTCGAGTTCCTCGGCCTCGAACCCCAGTCGGCGCGCCAACGCGAGCGCGAGCTCGGCCACGCGCCGGCTGTGACCCATCGTTTCGTGGTCGCGCAGGTCGAGCGCGCGTGCCCAGCCCTCGATGGCGCCGTCGTAGGCGCCCTGGATCTCGATGTTGGCGGTCACGAGCTGGGAGCGCAGGGCACGTGTGTCGATCATGTGGGCCAGCTGGACGCAATGCGTCTCCACGAACGGTACCCAGTCGGGGCGGCGCCCGTCGGTGGGTGCGTGGGCGTACAGCTCCAGGATCCCCACGTCGCCCTCGCCGGCGTTGAGGGTGAAGACGTGGTACGTGCGCAACGCGCCCTTCCGCATGGCATCCGCCCGCGCGAGCGAGGCGGGCCCCGCGGGCCCAGGGTCGACGGCGAACGTCGCGTGTCGATCGCGCCAGGCGGCCCGCACGGCCGCGTCGCGCTCGCGCAGCGGCGCCGTCAACCCATCGAACCGTTCGGTGCCCCGGCTCGCGACCGTCACGAGACGCTCGCCTTCGACGAGCGAGAAGACCGCCACGTCGACGGGGATGAGCGGCACGATCGCGTCGAGCGTGGCACCGAGTTGCTGGGCGATGGGCAGGTCGGCGATCGTCGTCCCGTCGGCGCTGCTCAACGCGCGCAAGCGTGCCAGCGACAAGGCCAGGCGTGACTGCGCCACCTGCCGCTCGACCATCTCGTGTTCGAGTCGTTCGCGTGCTTCGCGGTCGGCTTCGTCGCGTGCCGCCGCTGCGGCCAGCTGAGCGCTCTCGCGCCGCTTCTTCTGCAGCACGCCCTGGCGCACCACCGCGTACCGCAGCACCCGACCGAGGACGGCCGCGTGGACGTGGTCCTTCACCAGGTAGTCCTGGGCGCCCAGCTCGACCGCCAACTCCCCCAGGGCTTCGTCGCCGTTGCCGGTCAGCACCACCACGGGCACGTCGGCGTCGCTTCCGAGCACACGCTCGACGGTGGCGAGCCCACCGCTGTCGGGCAGGTCGAGATCTAGGAACACGACGTCGACGACCTCGTCACGCAGGACGGCGAGCGCATCGTCGAGTCGATCGACGTGCCGGACGCCGTCCGTCGAAACGTCGATCTCGTGCAACATCATGCGGAACAGACGGACGTCCGTCGGATCGTCTTCGACGTGCAACAGCCGCACCTGGGACAGGGTCACCATCTCACCGGACGCATCGCTCCAGAAGGGTCGCTCGGAACTCGGGTCCGCTCGCGTCCTCCGAACGGTCCCGAGCGCGGACGTCCTACGGTACCTTCCCGACCGGTGCGGCTCGGTGAGCGCTGCCGCCCCGACCGCCTCAGTGTCGATGGCCCGCCAAGGACGCCAGCCCCCGCGCCAGTGCCGCGTCACCAGGCAACGCCACCTCATCGGCGTCGGCGAGCGGACCTCGGTCCTGCACCCGCACGCCGTGCTCGTAGACCAGGTGACCGCCGTACCAGGCCGACACGAGCAGCCCGGCGCTGCCGATCCCCGACAGCAACACCGGCCAGGTCCGCGGACGGCGGCGGCGGCGCGTCCAGAGCGTCCGAGTCGGCCGACGCGTCCGGCGCGACCACAGGTTCACGAGGGCCAAGCCGACCAGGCCGAGGTTGAGTCCACCGTGGAAACGGGCCACACCTTTCGCGTCGTCGTCCTCGGGAATCGCGAGGTAGTCGAGGCCACCGGCAACGCCGGCGACGGCGGCGCCCGCGATGGCCCCCGTCAGGGACAGCCGCGCCGCCTCATCGAAGCGACGCTCGCCGGTGGCGAGGTGCAGGACGTCCAGCGCGAGCGTGAAGGGGAACAACGCCAGCGGGAAGCTCACCAGTTGCGGGTGGGCCGGGTGGCCGGCGACGGTCGTCTTCGGCATGGTGGATCCTCTCTGGCCGATCAGCCGGTTGGAAGGAAGCGCAGCGTGTACGGATCGAGCATGCGTGGCATGGGGCGGCCGGGCACCAGTTTGACCGGCACGCGTTCGTGGTACGTGTCCAGCCGCAGCAACTCGGCCAGGGTCATGCTGGTCAGCATCAGCACCAGGTGCTGCGCCGGGCATCCGACGGGGCCCTCGCTGAACGGAACGAACGGCCAGTCGTTCGACGTTCGTGGCTCCGCCCACACCTCGGGAGCGAACCGATCGGCCACCTCGAGATGACGATCGTCGCGATGGAAGTACGGCGTGTAGACGAGGATCCCGGTGTGCGCCGGCATCGTCCCGGCATCCCACGAGGTCGCCACCGGGGTCTGGCGCAAGATCGCCGGTGTCGTCGGCCACAGCCGCAACGACTCCAGCACGCAGCGGCGCAAGAACGGCAGCTCGGGCACCTCGTCCCGGCGCGCCACCTCGGCGCGCGCTTGGCGGGCGTGCTCGGGATGGGCGGCCAACAGGGCCAGGGTCCGGAAGGTGGTCATGCCGGCAGGGTCCGCCGCGAACATCCAGTGCGGTACCTGCTGCTCCGGCTCCGTGACCGCCGTCTTGTGAGCCGATGCCACGACCTCGGCCAGGCTGCCAGGTTCGGCGCGCGCCAGGTACCCCTGGACCCGCTCGAGGAAACGGGCCCGGAGCGCCCGGCGCTGGGGTTGGACGAACGCCAGGTTGGCGTAGGCGCGCAGGCGTGCGTGGGTGCGGGTGAGCTCGACGTCGTCGCGGGCGGCGTCACCCAGCATCACCCGGCGGACGATGCGGAACCAGGCGGCGCTGAACGTCGGCCATGCGAGCTCCTCGCGTTGGCGCGCCTCGGCCACCAGCGCGATGGTCTCCTCCTCGATGACGTCGGCGAAGCGCCCAGCGAGCCGGTGCATGGGCCGGTCGGTGTCGAGCACGTCCTCGTTGAAGCGGCGGCGCTCGGCGCGCTCGCTGCCACTCGAGATGAGCACGGTCTCGGGGTTGAAGTGCGACAACGCGGCGCGCTTCTCGCTGCTGTCCGGGCGGAAGGGCTCGGGCGAATCGGCCAGGACCCGGTGTACGTGTTGGGGAGCGAGCACGACCGCCTGGTTGCGGACCGGGATCCGCATCATGAGCGGCCCGTCGCCGTAGGTCTCGCGCAAGCGTTGCATGCGCTCCACCGCGCGACGGACCAGGTCGTGGCGCTCCACGAGCTGCACGATGCGCGGCCGACGGATGATCGGTCCCAGAGCGAGCGTGGGGAGGAGGACCTCGGCGGTGAGGGCCGCGGTGTCCGCCGCGCTGGCGACCGGTAGCCCGCCGTCTCGACCGCCGTTCACGCCGACCGCCCACGCGCGCCGTGGTCGCTGCGGGGACGTTCGGCCCCGCCGGTCACCAGCGCGCTTCGTTCTGGACAGGTTCGGGTCATCGCTCCTCCTACCGTGCGGGCCGGCGCAAGACGCGCGCTGCACACCGCGACCGCCGGTCGCTCGAGCGCGCGCTGGCGCGTCGTCGCGTCCAGCTTCCGCTGGAAGGACCATAGGAGCGTCTCGGCCACTCGGACGGTACCGGGGTCACAAGCACGAGGCGCGGAGACCGCCGTCGTCGGGGCCGCGCACACCCCTCGACAGCCGTCCTCCACGGGGTGTATCCTCCCTCGGTCGCCGCCCTGCGGCGTCTGCTAGACTCGTGAACGCGAGCGTGGTGGGTGTAGCTCAGCCGGTTAGAGCACCGGATTGTGGTTCCGGGGGTCGCGGGTTCAAATCCCGTCACCCACCCCACGTACGAACCCGACAGGGGCACCCGGCGACGGGTGTCCCCGGCGCGGGCGGCTTCGCGCGAGGATGGCGGAACTGGTAGACGCGCCAGACTTAGGATCTGGTGTCTTTGACGTGCGGGTTCAAGTCCCGCTCCTCGCACCACGCCCCACCCGCGCCGATGCGACACGTATCAGCCACGCGCGGTGCCGCCCTCCCCCGGGGCAGCGCGCCGCCTCGAGAGGACCCATGGACGCACGCATCACCGAGAAGCACGACGCCGCCGCGACGCTCGAGATCACGGTTCCCGTCGACGTCGTCGACGCCACCTTCGAACGCGTCATGGGCGCGCTCGCCCGGCAGGTCCGTGTCCCCGGCTTCCGACCCGGCAAGGCGCCCCGCGGGGTGCTCATCCAGCGCGTCGGCGCCGAGGCCCTGGCCGAAGAGGTGCGCGAGGCCTTGGTCGACGACCATTACGCCCGCGCCGTTCAGGAACTCGGTCTCACACCCGTGCACGCGCACTTCCATGGCGAGCCTCCGACCGCGGGCACGGCGTACACCTTCACCGTCCACGCCGACCTGTATCCGGAGTTCACGCTGCCCGACGTCGACGACATCGTCGTGGACGCGACCGTGGCCGACGTCAGGGATGAGGACGTGCAGGGCACCGTCGAACGCCTGCGCGAGGACAACGCCACCCTGGTGCCCGTCGATCGGCCCGTCGCCGATGGCGACGTGGTCTACGTCGAAACGCAGGGCGAGGGTGGCGGCAGCGCGATGCCCGTGGACCTGACGCGCACCGAAGCCCACATCCGTGACCAGTTGCTCGGACGCAACGTGGGTGACGAGGTGGTGCTCGATCTCGGCGTCGATCCGACCGACGCGGCCGCCGAAGGCGACGCCGAAGCGTCCACCGACGCCGAAGCATCGGGCGACGACGCCGCGGCGTCGAGTGAAGCCGCGGCGTCGAGTGAAGCCGCGGCGTCGAGTGAGCGGCCGCGGCCGAACCGCCGCATCGGACGCTGACGGTCAAGGTCACCGACGTCAAGGAGAAGGACCTGCCCGAGCCCGACGACGCCTTCGCGGCGACGCTGGGCTTCGGCACGTGGTCGGACGTCGACGCCGAGATCCGTCGCGGACTGGCCGCGGAACGTGAACGCGAGGGGTTCACGGCCCAGCGCGAGGAGATCGTCGAGAAGCTGCTGGCCGCGACCGAGGTGGCGCTGCCGGGTTCGCTCGTCCGGCGCCGGGAGGGACACCTGGTCGAGGACCTGGCGCGCGACCTGGAGCGACGGGGAACCACGCTCGCCGCCTACCTCGAACGGCTCGAGGCCGACGAACAGCGCGCCGGCTTCGAGGCCGAGCTGCGCGCGGCGGCCGAACGTGGCGTGAAGCGGGACCTGATCCTGGAGCGGCTGCTCGAGGTGCGAGGGACCCGGATCGACGACGACGAGCTCGAGGACGCCCTGCGTCATCTCGCTCAACGCGAACGCAAGGACGTCGCCCGCTTCAAGCGCGATCAAGGTGAGGCCTGGATCGAGAACTACCGGTTCTTGTTGGCGCGCGACCGGGCGCTCGACGAGATCGTCCGTGAGAAGACCGGCCGGGCGCCCGCGGACGCCGCCGACGACGCCTCGGCCGCCGTGGCCGCTGCCGAAGCCGCCGGACCGGCCACCGCCGACGACACAGACGACACCGACGACGACGCGTAGACCAGGATCCCGCTCGCTGGCCAGCGCTGGCCAGCGAGCGGCTCTCGAGGTGCGCACGCGCGTCGCTCGACCGCGCGTGCGCTCGCTTCTTGGGTAAGGTGGACGCATGCCGCTGATCCCTTACGTCATCGAGCAGACCGGCCGTGGCGAACGGATGTACGACGTCTACAGCCGGCTGCTCAAGGAACGCATCATCTTCCTGGGCACGCCCATCGACTCCGAGGTCGCCAACGTGGTGGTGGCGCAGTTGCTGCTGCTCGACTCCCAGTCCTCGGAGCAGCCGATCAACCTCTTCATCAACTGCCCCGGTGGCGAGGTCTACGCCGGCCTGGCCATCTACGACACCATGCAGTACGTGCGCGCTCCCGTCCACACGAACTGCGTCGGCATCGCCATGAGCATGGGCTCGGTCATCCTGATGGCGGGCGCCAGCGGACACCGCGTCTCGCTCCCGAACTCGCGCATCATGATCCACGCCGGTTCGGCCGGCTTCCGTGGCACGACGCCCGACCTCGAGGTCCAGGCCCGGGAAGTGCTCGCCCTGCGCGACATCCTCGAGTCGATCTACGAACGCCATACCGGGCACGGCCGCTCCAAGCTGCGGCACGACATGGAGCGCGACAACTTCATGAGCCCCGAAGAGGCGCTGGCGTACGGCCTGATCGACCGGGTCGTCACCCCCGCGGCGTTGGGCCGCTTCGAACCCGGGTCCTCGTGAGCGCCGCCCTCCCCCGCTGCGCGTTCTGCGGTCGACCGGTCACCGAGGTCGGCCAACTGCTCCAGGGCGAGGGGGGAACGCACATCTGCGACACGTGTGTCGACCGGGCCCACGAGCGTTTGCACCAGCATCCCGCGCAGAGCCCCAAACGGCCGCCGCCCCGTGCGCCCACCCCCCGCGAGCTCAAGGCGGCGCTCGACGAGCACGTCATCGAGCAAGAGGGTGCCAAGCGCGCGCTGGCCGTCGCCGTGTACCAGCACATGCGCCGGCTGCAGCATCCCGAAGCGGGCCTGGTCAAGTCCAACATCCTCATGGTGGGCCCGTCCGGCACCGGCAAGACGCTGCTCGCCCAGAGCCTGGCGCAGCTCCTGCAGGTCCCGTTCGCGATCGCCGACGCCACCACCCTCACGGAGGCCGGGTACGTCGGCGACGACGTGGAGAACGTGGTGCTGCGCCTGCTCCAGGTCGCCGATTACGACGTGATGGCGGCTCAACAGGGCATCGTGTACGTCGACGAGCTCGACAAGATCGCGCGCAAGAGTGAAGGTCCTTCGATCACCCGCGACGTCTCGGGCGAAGGCGTGCAGCAGGCCCTGCTCAAGATGATCGAAGGCACGGTCTGCTACGTGCCCCCGCAGGGGGGCCGCAAGCACCCGCAACAGGAACTGATCGCCGTCGACACGTCCAACGTGCTCTTCATCGCCGGCGGCGCGTTCGAGGGCATCGACGACATCGTGCGGCGACGGGTGGCCACCACCCGGGTCGGCTTCCAGCACGACGCGCTCGACGACGACGCCACCGTGGCGGCCGCCGACGTGGTGCCCGAAGACCTGCGCGCCTACGGCCTGATCCCCGAGCTCATCGGTCGGCTGCCGGTCGTCGCACGGCTGCACGCCCTGAGCGAGGACGCCCTGATCGACGTGCTCACGCGGCCGAAGGGTGCGCTCGTGCGTCA
This sequence comes from uncultured Trueperaceae bacterium, assembly GCA_963839375.1. GTDB lineage: Bacteria > Deinococcota > Deinococci > Deinococcales > Trueperaceae > JAABTL01. Next base: position 297,189 of record CAWIUY010000012.1, read on the forward strand.
AGCGCAGGCGCTCTTCGCCCTCGAGGGCGTCGACCTGTCGTTCAGCGAGGCGGCGCTGCGGGGTGTGGCGCGTCGCGCGGCGGAACGCGGCAGCGGGGCGCGGGGGCTGCGTGCGGTGATGGAACGGGTGCTCGAGGACCTGGTCTTCGAGCTGCCGGAGGCCGAGGTCGACCGCATCTTCGTGGAAGAGGCCGATCTCGACGCCCCCTTGCGCGCGCTCGAACGCGCCACCCGCCGCAAGAGCGCCTGAGCGCGCGCGGCCGGCGCGTCAGGCTTGCCGGGTCCGCGCCAACGCTCGCGCGAAACGCGCGGCGGCTTCGTCGGCGGTGGCGGCGTCGTGGTCCGGGCCGAAGCTGAAGCGAACGGCGCCCCGGGCAGCGTCGGCCGACCACCCCATCGCCCGCAGGACGTGGCTCGGTTCGACCGAGCCGGCGGCGCAGGCCGAGCCCGCGCTGGCCCACACGCCTTCGGCGTCGAGGTTGAGCAGCAACGTCTCACCGTCGCGGCCCAGGCCGTCCACCCGCAGGTGGGCGTGTTTCGGCCCGCGTTCGACACCCGGCGTGGACGAGCGCACGCCCGGCCACGCCAGCACCTGCGCCTCGAAGCGGTCGCGGGCGGCGGCCGTGCGCCGTGCTCGCTCCGGCGCCTCGCGCGCCGCCCGCGCCACCGCCGCCCCGAAACCCACGACCAACGCGGTGGGCACCGTCCCCGCCCGCCGGCCCCGCTCTTGCGGACCGCCGAGCGCCTGGGCGCCCACCGTCACACCCGGGGCGACGACGAGCGCGCCGATCCCCTGCGGCCCCTCCACCTTGTGGCCGGAGACGACCAGCAGGTCGGCCCCCATGGCGTCGCGATCGAGGGTCTCGAAGCCGAGCGCTTGCACCGCGTCACACAGCAGCCACGCGCCGACGGCGTGGGCGGCGTCGGCCACGGCGCGCACGTCGGTGCGCACGCCGGTCTCGTTGTTCACGCGCATCGCGGCGACGAGCACCGTGTCGTCTCGCACGGCCTGCGCGACGCGGCCCGGGTCGAGACGTCCGTCCGGTTCCGGGTCGACCCAGGCGACCGGGTGGCCCAGAGCCTCCGCGCGCTCCACGGCGCGCAGCACGGCCGCGTGCTCGGCCCGGCTGGCGACCACGTGCCCGCCGGGACGCTGGGCGAGCACGCCCAGCACGGCCAGTTGGTCGGCCTCGGTGGCCCCGGACGTGAACACGACCTCGAGCGGCCGCACCCGCAAGGCTTCCGCCACCTGCTCACGCGCGTCCTCGACCGCCCGGCGTGCGGCCCGGCCGCCCCCGTGGATGGCGCCGGCGTTCGCCCCGTGCGCCCCCCACCACGGCGCCATCGCGGCCGCCACCTCGTCGGCGAGGGGTGTGGTGGCCGCTCGATCGAGGTCGAGTGGCTCCGCCCTCGGCAGCGACACGCCGCTCAGCCGGTCACGAAGGCGGCGGGCAGGGGTTCGATCTGGAGCAAGGCGCGCTGGCGGACCAGGTCGGCGAGCGTCGTCGCGCCCAACACGCGCCGCACGGCGGCGTCGACGTCGCGCCACAGGCCCTCGGTGGAGCACTGCCCGGTCCGTTCACAGCCATCGGCGTCGTCGATGCACGCCACCGGCGCGACCGAGCCCTCGAGCAGCTCGATGACCTCCAGCGCCCGGATCTGATCGAACGGGCGCACCACGCGATAGCCGCCGTGCGCGCCCCGCACGGACTCCACCACCCCGGCGCGCCGGAGAACCGCGAAGATCTGCTCGAGGTACTGCTGCGACAGGCCCTGCCGCTCAGCGACTTGCTTCAGGCTCGTCGGGCGCTCGCCACCGATGGCGATCTCGACGAGCGCCCGCATGCCGTATTGGGCCTTGGTCGACACCCACATCCGCGGTCCTCCCTCTGGATCGTTCCGCTCCGATCCGCTGCCGCACTATACGAAGGGCTCGCCAGGACGCGCGTCGCGTCGGCGCGCCGGGCGCCCCTCAGCGGACGACGAACGTCAACGGATCGAGCGCACGCCCCTCGTGGCGGATCTCGAAGTGCAGGTGGGGTCCGGTGGACGCACCGGTGGACCCGACACCGCCCACGACGGCGCCTTGCCGCACCCGATCGCCGACCCGCACATCGATGCGGCTCAGATGGCCGTAGCGCGTCTGCCACCCGGTCTCGTGGTCGACGAAGACGGCGAACCCGTACGCGCCGGCCCAGCCGGCGAACGTCACGACGCCTCCACGCGCCGCCAAGACGGCCGTACCGCTGGCGGCGGCCAGGTCGACGCCCCCGTGGAAGCGGTTGCCGGCGACCGAGATGTCGCGCCAGCCGAAGGGCGAGCTGACGACACCGGCGATCGGTCGCACGAAGCCCGTGCCGGCCGGCTCGATGCGGGCCGCCAGGGCGGCCACCCGCGTCAGCACCAGCGCTTGTGCCTCGGCGTGCCACGCCCGCCGGTCGACGACGTCGCGCGCCGGCAACGCGGCGAGCGCCGCCGGCGCTTGGGCCACGGCCGACGACCCGCCGGCGATGGCGGCGAGGACGCACGCCACGAGCGCGGCGACGACGGCGCGCACGCCGTGGCCCGCCGCTCAGCCCTGGCCGAGGGTCGAGAGGAACTCGGCGTTGTCCTTCGTGCGGTTGAGCCGCGAGAGGAGCATCTCCATCGCCTCGGCGGCGTCCATGTCGCTGATGACCTTACGCAGCAACCACATCTTGGCCAGGATCGCCTCGCCGAGCAAGAGGTCCTCGCGCCGCGTGCCGGATTTGAGGATGTCGATCGCCGGGAAGATGCGCCGCTCCTCCAAACGCCGCGACAGGTGCAGCTCCATGTTGCCGGTGCCCTTGAACTCCTCGAAGATCACGTCGTCCATGCGCGAGCCGGTCTCCACCAGGGCGGTGGCCAGGATGGAGAGCGAGCCGCCGCCGCGGATGTTGCGGGCCGCGCCCAAGAACCGCTTCGGCCAATGCAGCGCGTTGGAATCGAGACCGCCCGAGAGCGTGCGGCCGGTGGCGGGCGTGACGAGGTTGTTGGCTCGCGCCAAGCGGGTGATCGAGTCGAGCAGGATCATCGCGTGCCCGCCCTCCTCGACGATGCGCCGCGCCCGCTCGTGCACGAACTCCGCGACGCGGATGTGGTTCGCGGGCGGTTCGTCGAAGGTGCTGGCGATGACCTCGACGCCGGAGACGCTTTCGCGGAAGTCGGTCACCTCCTCGGGCCGCTCGTCGACGAGCAGCACGATCACCTGGATGTCGGGTTCGTTGGTGATGACCGACTTGGCGATGGCCTTGAGCAACGTCGTCTTGCCGGCCTTGGGCGGCGCCACGATGAGGCCGCGCTGACCTCGTCCGATCGGTGCCAGGAGGTCGATCACCCGGGCCGACAGGTCTTCCTGCGCGGTCTCGAGACGGATGCGCGTGTCGGGGAAGGTCGGGACGAGGTCGTCGAAGCGCGGCCGCTTCGAGGCCTGGAACGGGTCGACGCCGTTGACCGCCTCGACCCGGATGAGCGTGCCGTAGCGCTCGTTGTCGCGCGGTCGACGCGCCTTGCCGAGGATGCGGTCGCCGGTCCGCAGGCGGAACTGCTTGATCAGACCCGCCGAGACGATCACGCTGCGGGTGTTGTTGTGCAGCAGCGACTCCTGCAGGAAGCCGTAGCCGTCGCTGGAGATCTCCAGGTACCCCTGGACGATGCGCAGGCCCTCGCTCTCGGCGGCGCGCTCGAGGATCGCCACGGCGAGCTCGTCCTTCTCCATCTGGCGGTACTCGTCGAGACCGACCTCCTTGGCCAGGAGATGCAGTTCCGGCAGGATCTTGCCCTGTAGGTCGCGGAAGTTGAGCCCGCCCCGACGGTTGCCGCCACGCCGGCCGCGGCGCCCGCCACGCTCCTCGCGACCCCCGCTGTCGTCGCGGCCGCCCGACTCCGAGCGCCCGCCCGACGCCTGCCGGCCACCCTCGTCGAAGCGGCCGTCGGCGTCTTGACGCTCGCCCTCGTCGTCGCCACCCGCGTCGCCGTCATCGAAGGCCTCGCGCTCGCCGCCGTCGTCGCGGTTCGACCGGCCGCCACGCTTCGATTCGGCGGGGGCGGCTGGGCCGTTGCCGGACGGTGCCGGGCGCACCGAGCGGTCCTCCGACCGCGCGTCCTGCGACGCCTCACCGTCGTCGCTCGTGGGCGTCGGCGGCACCTTGGCCTTCGGCGGGCGTCCGCGGCGCGGCTTGGCCGGGGCGGCCTCGGACCCGTCCCCCGAGCCGGCGGCCGCTTCGGCCACCACCGGTTCGGCGACGGCGACCGCGTCGGCCTTGCGGGGCCGACCGCGTCGCTTGGGCGTGACCTCGGCCGGGGCGACCGACGCGGCGGAGCCGTCGCTCGGCTCGGCGCCGTCAGGGTTCTTGCGGGGACGTGGGCTCATGGTGCTCCTCGAAGGAAGGCCGGGCGGCGCCGGCAGGGGACGCGCGGCGTGGCCGGGAGGCGACCGGCCGCGGGCGCCGGTGGGACCGGGCGCCGAACGGGCGGAACGGACAGGAGCGTCCTAGACGCAACGTCGCTGCGGGACTTCGATCCTCGACCCCGCGGTCCACCTGGGCAAAGGCGCTCAACGGCGCGACCGACGACTCGTGTTGCGATTGGGGGGCAGGCGGCGTCTTGACGCTCCTGGAGGCCGACTGCTAGGTTGCATCCTACACGTCGCCGCGGCGGCCTGTAAAGCTCTCGTGTGGCGAAGCCGGCACCGAGCCGAACGGGTCGCGGCAGCGTCGGGGCGATGACGGGAACGAGTACGCGGTCGCGAGCCCCCCCAGCGAACCGGGGACGGTGCGAGCCCGGTGGCAGGCCGACCGCCGAAGATCCTCCCCGAGCCCGTGCGCCGAAAGCCGCGCGTCGCGCGGACGTAGAGCGCACCGCTTGACGCGCGTCATCGCGTCCCCGCCCTCCGTCGTGCCGTTCGCGGTCGCGCCGGGCGGCGCCGAGGCCGGTCCAGCTGGATCGGTGAAGTCGGGTGGTACCGCGCCCCTCCCATGGCGCCCCGACGCGAACGCGCGGGGCGCCATGTCGTCTACATGGGGCGTCGCGCGTGGGGAAGGAGCCGATATGTCCGAGGTTCGCCCACCGTCCGACGCCGCTGCCCCGTTCGAGGACGTGTCCAGCGACGTGCGCTTCCCCGATCTCGAACGCGCCGTCCTGTCGTTCTGGCGCGAGGCCGACGTCTTCCGCGCGTCGCTCGACAAAGCGTCGCCACGTGGGAACTGGGTCTTCTACGAGGGCCCGCCCACGGCGAACGGTAAACCAGGCGTCCACCACGTCATCAGCCGCGCCTTCAAGGACCTGTTCCCGCGCTTCCGCACCATGCAGGGCTTCCACGTCACCCGCAAGGGTGGTTGGGACACGCACGGGCTCCCGGTCGAGATCGCCATCGAGAAACGCCTCGGGTTCAAGAGCAAGAGCGAGGTCGAGGACTACGGCATCGCCCGCTTCAACGCGCTCTGTCGGGCCTACGTGTTCGAGAACATCCAGGACTGGAACGAGCTGACCGAGCGGATCGGTTACTGGGTCGACCTCGACGACGCCTACGTCACCTACGACCGGGGCTACGTCGAATCCTGTTGGTGGGTCATGAAGGCGCTCTGGGAACGCGGCCTGCTCGCCGAGGACTACAAGACCACCTGGCACTCACCGTCCTCGAACACCACCCTGGCTTCGCACGAGGTGGCCCTCGGCTACCGCGACGACGTCCCGGATCCGAGCGTCTACCCCGCCTTCCCCGCCCGGCGCGAGGACCTGGTCGCACGCGGTCTCGTGGCCTCGGACGAGCGCCGCGACGTCGCCTTCCTGGCCTGGACCACGACGCCCTGGACGTTGGCGGCCAACACCGGCCTGGCCGTCCACCCCGAGGCGACGTACGCCTTGGTGGAGGGTCCGCGGCTCCACGGCGCGGACGGGCCCGGCGACCACCTCTACGTGCTCGCGGAGAGGCTCGTCGACGAGGTCTTCGACGACACGCCCCACGCCGTCCTGGCGCGCCTCTCGGGCGCGGACCTGGTGGGCGCACGCTACGAGCCGCTCTTGCGCGGCCGACCGGACGAGGCCGACCTCGCCGGCGTCTCGGGCTGGCGGGTGGTGGCCGACGATTTCGTGACGCTGGAGGACGGCACCGGCGTCGTGCACCTGGCGCCCGCGTACGGCGACCTCGACGTCGGCCGCCGCCACGGCTTGCCGACCGTCTGGTCGGTCGACCTCGCCGGCCAGGTGCTGCCCGAGGTGGCGGCGCCGGACGCGCCCGAGGCACCCGGTCCGTACACCGGCCGCTGGTTCAAGGACGCCGACGACGCCATCACCGCCGACCTCCGTGCTCGCGGCCGCATGTTCCGCGCCGGCACGATCCTGCACACCTACCCGTTCAACTGGCGCGACGAACGGCCGCTCATGAACGTGGCCAAGAAGAGCTGGTACATCCGCACCAGCCCGCTCAAGGATCGCTTGCTCGCCACCAACGACCGCATCGGCTGGCACCCCGACCACATCCGCACCGGCCGCTTCGGCAAGTGGCTCGAGAACAACGTCGATTGGGCCTTGTCGCGCGAGCGCTACTGGGGCACGCCGCTGCCGGTGTGGCGGGCCGAGGACGGCGAGACGCACGTCGTCGGGAGCGTGGCCGAGCTCGCCGATCTCGCCGGCGCCGACCTGAGCGACCTCGACCTGCACCGCCCGGCGGTGGACGAGATCACCTTCGAGCGGGGCGGCAAGACCTTCCGGCGCGTGCCCTACACGGTGGACGTCTGGTTCGAGTCGGGCGCCATGCCCTACGCGCAGTGGCACTACCGGGGCGAGACCTCACCGCCCGGGGCCGCCGCCGCGCTGGCCGCCCACTTCCCCGCCGACTACATCTGCGAAGCGATCGACCAGACGCGCGGCTGGTTCTACAGCCTGCACACGCTCGCCACGCTGCTCACCGACCCGGGCGACGAGGGGCGCGCCGCGGGCCCGCTGCACGACCTGGCCGGCCCCACCAGTGCCTTCAAGAACGCCATCGTGCTGGGCCACATCGTCGACGAGAACGGCGAGAAGATGTCCAAGTCGAAAGGCAACGTGGTCGACCCCTGGACGGTGCTCGACGGCCAGGGCGCCGACGCCTTGCGCTGGTACCTCTTCGCCTCGAGCCCACCCGAGGCGACGAAGCGCTTCTCGCTCGCCGGGGTCGACGAGACCGTCCGCGACGTGTTCATGACGCTCTGGAACACGTACGCCTTCTTCGTCCTCTACGCCAACCTCGACCGCCCCGACCTGGCCTCCGCGCCGCCACCCCGCGAGCGGCCGCTCATGGACCGCTGGTTGCACGCCCGCCTGCAGGCCCTCGTCCGCGACGTCACCGCCGACCTCGAGGGCTTCGACGCGACGACCGCTGCCCGTCGGATCCGCGACGTGATCGTCGACGAGCTGTCGAACTGGTACGTGCGCCGCAACCGCCGCCGTTTCTGGAAGGGCGACGCCGGCACCGACGCGCGCTCGGCCTACGCGACGCTGCACGAGGCGCTGGTCACGCTCGCCAAGCTGATGGCCCCCTTCGCGCCGTTCGTGTCCGAGACCCTCTACCGCAACCTGGTGGCGCGCCGCGACCCCGATGCACCCGTCTCGGTGCACCTGTGCGATTGGCCCATGGTCGACGCGGACGGCGTCGACGAGTCGCTCCTGCGCGACATGGCCACCCTGCAGAAGGTGGTCGAGCTCGGCCGCGCCGCACGCGCGGCGACCGGGCACAAGGTTCGCCAGCCGCTCCCGGAGGTGCTCGTGCGCGTCCCCAGCGAGGCCGAGTTGGCCGGCCTGCGGCGCCTGGAAGACGCGCTGAGGGACGAGCTCAACGTCAAGGCCGTGCGTTACCTCGAACCGACCGCAGCGTTCGTCGACTACGACGTGAAGCCGCACCTGCCCAAGGTGGGCCGCCGTCTCGGCGCGCGCGTGCCCGCGGTGCGCGCGGCGCTGGCCGCCGCCGACGGCCGGGCGATCGCTCGCGCGGTGGCGGCCGGCGAGCCGTTCGCGCTCGAGGTCGACGGCGAGACCATCACCTTCGCGCCCGACGAGTTGCTGCTCGACGCCCGCAGCCCGGCCGGCTACGCGGCGGTCGAGGAGCGCGGCATGCTCGCCGCGCTGCGCACCGAGCTCACCCCCGAGCTGCGGCGCGAGGGTCTGGTCCGCGACGCCATGCGCCTCGTGCAGGACGCCCGGAAGCAGGCGGGGCTGGAGGTCGCCGACCGGATCGAGCTGGCGCTCGACGCCACCGATCCCGAGGCGGTCCGAGCGCTCTCGGAGCGTGGCGACGAGCTCGCGGCCGAGGTGCTGGCGCGCGAGGTCCAGGCAGGCGACCTGACCGGTGACGCCTTCCGGCTCGAGGCCGACCTGGGCGAGGGGCGTCTGCGGGTGGCGCTGCGGCGCGCGTCCGCATGACCTCCGGCACACCGGCGCGAGGCCGGGCGGGTGGCCGCCGGGAGGCGACACCGTCGCCCGCCTCCCGGTGGGGCAGGCGCGTTCGGGACGGGCCGGAACGAAGCTTGCGGTAGAATCGGCGAGGTCGCCCGGCGCTACGTCAGCCGACGCGGCCAGCCAGGAGGCACCCCCATGAAGATCGGTATCAACGGGTTCGGGCGCATCGGCCGACAGATCTTCCGGATCGCACACGCCCGAGGGCTCGACATCGCGCTCGTGAACGACTTGACGGACAACGCGACCCTCGCCCACCTCCTCAAGTACGACTCGAGCTACGGGCGCTTCCCGGGCGAGGTCGACCACGACGACAAGCACATCATCGTCGACGGCAAGAAGATCCTCGCCACGGCGATCCGCGAACCGAGCCAGATCCCTTGGGGCGAACATGGGGTCGAGATCGTCGTCGAGTCCACCGGCTTCTTCACCAAGCGCGAACAGGCCGCCAAGCACCTCGAAGGCGGCGCGAAGCGCGTGCTCATCAGCGCGCCCTCGCCCGACGCCGACGCCGACATCATGATGGGCGTGAACGAGCTGTCGTACGACCCGGAGTCCGACAAGATCGTCTCGAACGCCAGCTGCACCACGAACTCGTTGGCCGCCATCATGAAGGTGCTGAACGAAGAGTTCGGCATCGAGCAGGCCATGATGACGACCATCCACAGCTACACCAACGACCAGATGCTGCTCGACGGGCCGCACAAGGACCTGCGCCGCGCCCGCAACGCCGCCAGCAACATCGTCCCCACCTCGACGGGCGCCGCCAAGGCGGTCGGCCGCGTGCTGCCGGCCCTCAACGGCATCTTCGACGGCATCGCCATCCGCGTCCCCACCCCCACCGGCTCGCTCTCCGACGTCACCGCGCTCATGAAGCGCGAGGTGACCAAGCAGGAGGTCAACGCCGCCATCCGGGCCGCGGCTGCCGGCCCGCTCGAAGGCATCGTCCGCTACACCGAGGACCCGATCGTGAGCTCCGACATCGTCGGCGATCCGCACTCCGCCATCTGGGACGCCAGCCTGACCAAGACGATGGGGCGCATGCTCAAGTTCTTCTCCTGGTACGACAACGAGTGGGGCTACAGCAGCCGCATGGTGGACGTGCTCGAACTCATGGCCGGGCGCCGCTGACGCCACCATGCCCCCCTTCCCTACGCTCGCCGACGCGCCGCTCGATGGGCGGCGCGTCTTCGTCCGACTCGATCTGAACGTGCCGCTGAAGGGCGGCGAGATCGGCGACGACACCCGCATCCGCGCCGCGCTCCCCACGCTCCACGAGCTGCTCGACCGGGGCTGCACGCTCGTGCTGGCCAGCCACCTCGGGCGCCCCAAGGGACCCCAGGACGACAGCCGGCTCGGACCGGTGGCCGCCCGCCTGAGCCAACTGCTCGGGCGTGAGGTGCGCTACCTGGCCACCGACGGACCCGCCTCGCCGGAGCAACAGGCGTTCGTGGCCGCCGCCCCGAAGGGGTCCGTGACCCTCGTCGAGAACACCCGCTTCGACCCGCGCGAGACGAAGAACGCGCCCGAGCTCGCCAAGGTCTTCGCCAGCTACGGTGAAGCGTTCGTCAACGACGCGTTCGGGGCCGCCCATCGGGCCCACGCCAGCACCGAAGGCGTCGCCCACCTGCTGCCCTCGGCGGCCGGGCTGCTGCTCGAACGCGAGCTCAGCGTGCTCGGCGGGCTGCTCGAGGCGCCCGAACGACCGTTCGTGGTCGTGCTCGGCGGTGCCAAGGTCTCCGACAAGATCGGCGTCATCGAGCGTCTGCTCGACGTCGCCGACGCGCTCGTGATCGGGGGCGCCATGGCCTACACCTTCATCGAGGCGCAGGGCGGAGCGGTGGGCGACTCGCTGGTCGAGGAGGACCGCCTCGACCTCGCCCGCGACCTGCTTCGCAAGGCGGCCGAACGCAAGGTGCCCCTCCATCTGCCGGTCGACTCCGTGTGCGCGGCCGAGATCGCCCGCGACGTCGAGACCAGCGTCCATCCATCGGACGCGATCCCCGACGGGCTCAAGGGTCTCGACGCTGGCCCGCAGGCCATCGCCGACTTCCGTGACGCGCTCGCCGGCGCCGCCACCGTCCTCTGGAACGGTCCGCTCGGCGTGTTCGAGGTGCCCCCGTTCGATGCCGGCACGCGCGCGATCGCCGAAGCCGTCGCCTCATCGGGCTCGATGAGCGTCGTCGGCGGCGGTGATTCCGTCGCGGCGATCACCAAGGCCGGCCTGGCCGACCGCATCGAGCACGTCAGCACCGGCGGCGGCGCGTCGCTCGAGTTCCTCGAGGGCCGCACGCTGCCCGGCGTCGCCGCTCTGGGCGCCGTCGCTTGGCGTTGAAACCGCTCGACCGCTGGCTCGCCCTGGAGCCGGCCAACGTCCCGGCCGCTTGGTCCTTCGACCCCAAGCGGCCGGTCCTCGCCAACCTCGTCGGCGACTACACCTACTTGACGCACGGCTACTACCGCTCGCTGGATGGCGACCAGGCGGGCGATCAGGTGGTGCCGACGGCGGCGCAGTGCCTCGACGCGTACGTGGTGCCCATCGCCATGGTGGTCGCCGAGCGTGGCGGCTTGGCGGTGCCGGCCTCGCAACTCGTGACCGACCGCTTCCTGGCGCCGCCCGTCATGGCGTACCCGGTGAACCCGTTCTCGAGCCGCGGCGAGCTGCTGCCCGACGTCGCCGCGATCGAAGCGCGCCGCAACGGCCTCACCTACACCGGCAAGTACGCCGTGCTGTGTCAGGCCTTGCCGCCCGACTGCCGCATCGACGTGGTCCGGGTGGTGCTGGGGACCACCAGCGTGCCGGAGTACGAGGCGTTCGCGCTCGAGGCTTGGCGGGTGTTCCGCCTGCCGCTCATGAAGGTCCGCACCATCGTCACGCGTGAGGCGTTCTTGTTCTCCGGCGTCGAACCGCTGCCGTACAAGTCGCTCTCGGCCGACGAGCGGCGCATCGTGGAGGGGGCCGGCACGTGGCGCGACTAGCGATCTTCACCGAGCGCTACACCATCCGCTCGGCGGTCGAGCTGACCGCCCTCACCAACTTCCGCTTGGCGGCGTTCGAGCTCGGGCACGAGCTCGACTTCGTGTTCAAGAACGAGCTGAAGTACCTGGCTCAGTACGACGCCATCTTCATCCGCGCGCTCACCGACCCCCTCAACACCTCCTACGTCGTGGCGCGTTGGGCCGAAGCGCTCGGCAAGCGCGTTCTGGACACCTCGGACGCGATCCGCATCTGTTGCGACAAGGTGAACATGTACCGCCGCCTGCAACACGGCGGCGTGTCGATCCCGGAGACCCGCTTCCTCGACCAGGAAGCGGTGAACCTCACCACCGCCGCCGAGCTGTTCGACACGCTCGGAACGCCGTTGGTCCTCAAGGCGCCCAACTCGTCGTTCTCGGCGTACGTCGACAAGGCCACGTCACCGGAGCAGTTCGTCGCGATCGGCAAGCGCTTCTTGCGGCGCGCGGACCGGATCGTGGTGCAGCAGTACCTGCCGTCGGCGTTCGACTGGCGCGTCATCACGCTGCACGGCAAGGTCCTGGCCGTCGTCGAGTACCGCTTCGCCGCCGACCGCTGGAAGGTCATGCAGCGCGGGGCGGAGGGCGAGGCGGCGTCGGTGCGGGGTGTGCCCCGCGACGAGGCCCCGCGCAAGTTGCTCGACGTCGCGCTCGCGGCGAGCGCGGCGATCAGCGACAGCCTCCACGGCGTCGACCTCAAGGAGATCGACGGCGACTACTACGTCATCGAGGTCAACGACAACCCGACGATCGCGGCGACCGAGGAGGACCAGGCCAACCCCGAGATCTATGGCGAGGTCGTGCGGTACCTGGCCGAAGGGCCGGCCGCGCTCGAGCACCTCGCCGGCTGAGCCGATCCCGGCTCAGCGCCGGGTCGCGCTCGCCGCCACGGGCCGCGGATCACGCCGCCGCTGGGCGACCACCACCATCGCCCGGTGGCGCGCTCGCCCGTAGCGCGCCACCGCCGCGAAGTCGCTGCGCCGCAGCGGCTGATGCACGCCGTCGGCGCGATCGGCGCCCTCGGGCAGGTGCGGGTCGTGGACGTAGAGGTGGTCGGCGTCCCAGCCCGTGGCCACCACCCAGTGCGGGATCCGCTCCGCGTAGAGCCGCGCCCCGGAGACCAACACGAGCGGTACCCGGCCGACGCGCATCTGGGCCACGACCTCGTCGGCCCCGAAGTCGCCCTCGCGCACCCGACCGCCGCGACGCTCGAGTTCCTCGACGAAGCCCTCGTGGGCCAGCGCCACGACCTCCTTCTTGGTGGCCCCGCGCACCGTCTCGACGAAGGGGACACCGGCCCGGTCGACCCACACCTCGGCGTCGAAGCCGCGCCGCAAGGCGGCGACGGCCAGACCGTAGGCGCTGGTGCCGCCGTGGCCGGCCAGCATGAACACCGTGGTCGCTTCACGCCACAGGTCCAGTTCGCCGCGCGGCCCGAGGGGCGTGGCGTGCCCCAGCGACCGCAACGCCATCTGCAAGCAGGCGGCCCCGCAGGTGAACTCGAGCGACTGCGGCTGGTACGGCACGCTCAGCAACCGCGCCGTGTCCTCGCGCAAGCGCTTACGCATCCGCAACGCGTCGCTGCCATCCTCGTAGAAGTCGTCGGTGACGCCGACCGTCTCGTAACCTCGGCGCTCGTAGAGGCGGATCGCGGCGACGTTGTCGACGCGCACCTCCAGCCGCATCGACACGCACCCCCGCTCGCGCGCCACCTCCTCGGCGACCTTCAGCAGGCGGCTCGCCACGCCCGCGCCGCGACGCCGCGGATCGGTGACCAACGAGTAGAGCCGGGCACCGTGGAAACCGCGGCGGTAGGTGACCACCGCGTCGCCGACGAGGGCGGGGGCGCCCGGCCGAGCGGCGGCGGCCTGTTCGATCGGTGCGTCCTCCGCCACCCAGACGTCGGCCGTCGGCGCGTCGATCCAGCGCACGAACGAGCCGCGGGAAAACCGGTCGCCCGGGAAGGCGGTCTCCAGCCGCACCAGCTCGTCGAGGTCGGCGCGCGTGGCGCGGCGCACGACCGGCGCCGGCCGCTCGGCGGACGGCGAGGGGGTCAATCGAGCGCCGCCAGCGCGGTCCTGAGTGCCGGCACCACCTCGCGCACGTCGCCCACGATGCCGTAATCGGCGACCTTGAAGATCGGCGCGTCCGGGTCCTTGTTGACGGCCACCACGACGCCCGACCGGTTCATGCCGGAGAGGTGCTGGACCGCGCCCGAGACCGCCAACGCCACGTAGAGCTTGGGCGCGACGCTCTTGCCGGTCTGGCCCACCTGCTCTGCGTAGGGTCGCCAGCCCGCGTCGACGACGGCGCGCGTCGACGCGACGGCGCCGCGGAGGTCGTCGGCCAGACCGACGACGTGCCGGTCGAAGGCCTCGGCGTCACCGAGACCGCGGCCGCCGCACACCACCACGTCCGCCTCCTCGAGCGCCACGCTCCCGCGCGCCGCCCGTTCCCGTGGGGACGTCGACGCGGCCGTATCGGCCGGTCCGAAGCTCACGCTCCGGTCCACGACCGTCCCCGCCGTCGCCGCCTGCTCGGCGACCGGGAACGCCGACGGTTTGACGCTGACGACCACCGGCGTGGTGGCGGCTCGCACCGTGGCGAGCGCGCGGGACAGGTAGGTCAGACGCTCGGCCACGAGCGCGTCCCCTTCGACCCGGAGGTCGCTGACGTCCTCCAGCAAGGCGCCCCGGAGCCGCTGCGCCACCCGCGGCGCGACGGCCTGGCCGCTGCGTGACGCCGCCATCAGCACGACGTCGGCATCTTCGGCCCCCGCCACCTCGGTGATCGCCCGCGTCCGGGCCTCGTGACCTCCGGCGGCGAGCGCGCTGGCTGCGACCCGGAAGACCTGCGGGACGAAGCCGCTCACCGCGTCCGCGGCGTGGCCGGCGTCCTCGTCGCTGCCGGTGACGAGCGCCGCGAGCGGGCGTCCCGTCGCTTCGGACAGCCGGCGGCCGGCGGTGACCAACTCGAAAGCGCTGCGCCGGGGGTTCCCGGCGACGTGGTCGACGACGATCAGGATCATGGACGTCCTCACAGGACCTTCGCCTCCTCGCGCAGGCGCCGGGCGAGCTCGCGGGCGGCGACGCCGGCGTCGCCCTCGAGGCGCACCCCACGGCGGTCGCGCGACGGCAGGCTCACGGACAGCGTGTCGACGCGCGACGCCGGTGCCTCGAGCGGCTGGACGTCGAGCGGCTTGCGCTTCGCTTTCATGATGTTCGGCAGGGTCGGGTAGCGTGGTTCGTTGAGCCCCTGTTGGGTGGTGATCACCACGGGCAGCGGTGCCCGCCACCCCTCGCTGCCGTCGTCCACGTCGTGGACCGCGACGATCTCGCCGGCGGCGACGGCGATCTCGGTGGCCCAGTCGAGCAGCGGCCAGCCGAGCGTCTCGGCCACGGCCGGCCCGAGCGCCGCGCTGTCCCAGTCGGCTTGCTTGCCGCCGGCGAACACGATCTGGGCGCCGGTCTCCCGCACCACGGCGGCCAGCGCGGTCGCCTGGCTCAGCGGGTCGAGGTCGGCGTCGGTCTCCAGCAGCACGGCTCGGTCGGCCCCCAGGGCCAAGGCGGCGCGGAGCGCCTCCTGGGAGCGGCTGGGGCCGAGGGCCACCGCCACCACCTCGGTGGCGTCGCCGGCCTCGCGGAGTCGCAGCGCCGCCTCGACGCCGTACTCGTCCATGCCGTCGAGGGCGAAACCGACGTCGGCGAGGTCGAGCCCGTCGGGCCCCAGCCGCAGCCGCGCTTCGGCGTCGGGGACGTGCTTCACGAACGTGACGATGATCATGCGGGTCCTCCGGCCACGGGCGGCGGGCGCGATCGGTCCGGCGCCGCTCCGCAGGTTGTCGGCGTCAGTATCGCATGCACCCCTGGCGCTCCGGCGTCCCGACCGCGCGACGGAGCAGGGCAGCGCGGGGCCGCGCCGGTACCCCCACCTCAGCGGGTGGCGTCGCGCCACACCTGCCGCTCGATCACGATCCGTTGGATCTCGGACGTCCCCTCGTAGATCGTGGTCACGCGCGCGTCGCGCAAGTAGCGCTCCACCGGGTAGTCGGCCGAGTAGCCGTACCCGCCGAAGATCTGCAACGCAGCGTCGGTGACGAAGGTGGCGGTCTCGGACGCGAACAGCTTGGCCATGCTGGCTTCCTTGGTCACCCGGTAGCCGCGGTCCTTGAGCCAGGCGGCCCGGTACGTGAGCAGCCGCGCCGCCTCGAGCCGGGTGGCCATGTCGGCGAGCTTGAAGCCGACCCCCTGGTACTCGCGGATCGGCTGCCCGAACGCCGTTCGCTCGCCGGCGTACGCGACCGCGGCGTCGAACGCCGCGCGCGCGATCCCGAGCGACTGCGCAGCGATGCCGATGCGGCCGCCGTCGAGCGAGCTCATCGCCATCACGAACCCTTGCCCCTCGAGGCCCAGGCGCCCATCCTCGGGCACGAACGCGTCGTCGAAGCGCACGGCGGTCGTGGTAGCCGCGTGTTGCCCGAGCTTGCGCTCGGGGGCGCCGAACGTCATGCCGGCGGTCCCCCGCTCGACCACGAAGGCGCTCACGCCGCGTGCGCCGACGGCGGGGTCGGTCTTGGCGAGCACGAGGTAGAGCTGCGCCTCGCCCCCGGAGGTGATCCACGCCTTGGTCCCGTTCAAGCGGTAGCCGTCCGCCACACGCTCGGCCCGCGTGCTGAGCGCCGCCGCGTCGCTACCCGCTTGAGGCTCGGTCAAACAGAACGCCCCCAGCCACTCGCCCGACGCCAGCCGCGGCAACCAGCGGGCGCGTTGAAGGTCGCTGCCGTGTTCGCGGATCAGCGTCTGCGGCAACCCGTTCGTGACAGCCGCGATGGTGGCGTGCGAGGCGTCCGCGGCCGCGATCTCCTCGAGCAGGACGGTGAAGGCCAGCTGACCCAGCCCGAGACCGCCGTACGCCTCAGGGGTCATGATCCCGAGCAAACCCATCTCGCCCATCTTCCGCACGGTCGGCCACGGGAAGCGCGGGTGGCGGTCCAGCTCGGCCGCCACCGGGGCGATCTCGCGCTGCGCGAAGGCGCGCACCGCCGACTGGAGCGTGAGCAGGTCGTCGGGGAGAGCGAAGTCCATGGTCGGGGGCCTCCTGGGCGTCGGGAGGCTACCACGCGCCCACGCGCCCATCTCCCGCACCGCCCGCAGCGCGATCGAGCCGGAGGCCGTAGGCTGACGCATGACCGCCAAGGAACTGTTGTCCAAGCTGCCCGCCGCGCTCGACGCCGACCGGGCCGGCGACCTCCACGCCGTCGTCCAGTACGAGGTGAGCACGCCCATGTACCACGTGATCGACGAGGGTCAGGCCGAGACCTTCGAGGGCCGAGCCGAGGCTCCCGACCTGACGGTGACGATCAGCGACGACGACCTGGTGGCCCTCATGCACGGGGACCTGCAGCCGGCGACGGCGTTCATGACCGGACGCATCAAGATGCGCGGCGACGTGCGCTTGGCCCAACGTCTCGTGGAGCTCGTCGATCAGGACAAGTTGGCTTCGCTGGCGTAGAACGTGACCTCGTGGTCGACGAGCCGGCCGGCCTGGTAGCGGAAGCGGCCGCTGAACCAGCCGGGCCGATCGAGCCACGGCAGGAAGACGCGGTCGCCCTCCCACAGCTCGAGCGCCGGCAACTCCGCGGTCGGCACCCACCGCAAGGTGCCTTCGGGCGGATCGACGTCGACCGTCCCGCTCGTGGCGGTGACCACGAAGACGAAGGCGTACCAGTCGTGCACCTCGTCGAAAGCCGGCCAGGTGAGCACGCCCTTGAGCTCGGCGCGGACCACCTCGAGGCCCGACTCCTCGCGCACCTCGCGCCGCAGGCAGGCCTCGGGCGACTCGCCCGGTTCGAACTTGCCCCCCAGCCCGTTCCACTTGCCGAAGTGGGCGTCGTCGGGCCGCTTGTCGCGTCGCATCATGAGCGTCCGGTCACCGTCGCGGACGTACGCCAGGGTGGCCAGCCGCAAGCGGTCGCCGGTCACGTCGGGTCCTCGGCGCGATCGGCCTCGGCGCGGAACGCGGCCACCAGCGCGGCCGCCAGCGAAGCGTCGTCGACGAGGTCGCCGCCGCGCTCGACGCGCAGCCGCAGGCGCGACAGGTCGCGCACCTCACCAGCACGAGCCAACGCCCGACCGGCCCAACGGACCGCCTCGAGCGGGTCGGCGCCGGGAGCTTGCAACGTGGTGCGGGTGCGGGCTCCGGCCGCGTCCTCGAGCACCAAGCGCAACGCGATCCGCCCCGCGCGGCGCTCCACGAAGACCTGTTCGAGACGCTCCGCCCTCACGCGCTCGGCGTCGGCTCGTGGTCGAGCTCGAAGGCGTCGTGCACCGCCCTCAGCGCTTCCTGGGCCAGGTGCGAAGGGATCACCACCGAGATGCGCACCTCGCTCGTGGCGATCATCTCGATGTTGGCGCCGACCCCGGCCACCGCCGCGAACAGCCGGCCGGCGACCCCGGGCGTCGATCCGATGGCGACCCCGACGATCGACAGCTTGGCGACGTCGCGGTCCAGGTCGGCACGGCCCCCCAGCTCGGCGAGGACCGGCGCGACCGCCTCCAACGCCTCGTCGGCCATGTCGAGCGGCACGGTGAACGCCATCTGCTGGCGGCTGTCGCCGGCACCGCGAACGCCCTGGATGATCATGTCGGCCGACACGCGGGCGTCGCCCAGGGCGCCGAACACCCGCGCGGCGATGCCAGGCACGTCGGGCACGCCCAGCAGATCGATCCGAGCGTGCTGGTCGTCGAGCGCGACACCGGTGACGGGGCGATCGGTCTCCATGTGGGCCTCCTCGGGCGGGATGCGGGTGACGATGGTGCCCCATCGGAACGAGAACGACGACCGGACGTGGATCTCCACGCCGTACCGGCGCGCGTACCAGACGCTGCGCGGGTGCAGGACCCGGGCGCCGAGCGCGGCGAGCTCGAGCATCTCGTCGTAGTCCACCCGTTCGAGCTTGCGGGCGTTCGGGATCTGATGGGGATCGGTGGTGTAGACCCCGTCGGTGTCGGTGAAGATCTCGCAGCGGTCGGCGCCGAGGGCGGCGGCCAGGGCCACCGCCGTGGTGTCCGAACCCCCCCGACCCAACGTGGTGACCTCGCCCTCGGCGTCGACGCCTTGGAACCCCGCCACCACCGCGACGTCCACGTCCGTGAGGGCGCGCACGATCCGCTGCGGGTCGACCCGCAGGATGCGGGCGCTGCCGAAGGTGGCGTCGGTGGCGAAGCCCGCCTGCGCACCCGTGAAGGCGCGTGCGCGAACGCCGAGACCGTGGAGCGCCAGCGCGACGAGAGCGGCCGAGACCTGTTCGCCGGTGGCCATGAGCAGGTCGAGTTCGCGCCGGTCGGGTCGCGCGGCGAGTTCGCGGGCGGTGGCCACCAGCCGGTCGGTCGTGTGCCCCATGGCGCTCACGGTCACGACGACCTTGTCGCCCTCGTCGACGGCGCGCTGCAGTCGGAGGGCCACCTTGCGGATGCGCTCGAGGTCTCCGAGGCTGGTGCCGCCGAACTTCTGCACGCGCACGGTGAAGGGCAGCGCGGGAACGGCGTGGGCGGCGTCCATGAGCGCGCAGCCTACCAGGCCGTCGAGGCGTGTGCGTGGTGTGGGCGGCGCCGTCGGGAACGGCCTCGGACGTCCCAGAGACGCCATGGTAGAACCACGCATGGACCAGCCTCTCCGCGTCGCGGTCGTGGGCGCCGGCCCCGCCGGCTTCTACACCACCGAAGCGCTCTTGAAAGGGCGCGAGGACGTGCGTGTCGACGTGATCGACCGCCTTCCGGCCCCCTTCGGCCTCGTCCGCTACGGCGTCGCCCCCGACCACCAGAAGATCAAGGCCGTCACACGGGTGTTCGAACGTCTGCTCGACGACCCCCGGGTGCGCTTCCTGGGCGGCGTCGAGGTCGGCCAAGACCTCAGCGCCGACGACCTGGCGCGCCACTACCACGCGACCGTGCTGTGCTACGGCGCGGCCGGCGACCGTCGCCTCGGGATCGACGGCGAGGACCTCCGGGGCAGCCTCTCGGCCACCGACTTCGTGGCCTGGTACAACGCGCACCCCGACTACGCCGAGCTCGACCCGCCGCTCGACGGGGCCTGGGCGTACGTCATCGGTGTCGGCAACGTGGCGGTCGACGTCGCCCGGGTGCTCGCCAAGACGCCGGCCGAGCTCGCCGATTCCGACATCGCCGATCACGCGACGGCGGCGCTGCAGCGCTCGACGCTGACCGACATCGTCCTCCTCGGCCGGCGCGGACCGGCCGAAGCCAAGTGGACGACCAAGGAGCTGCGCGAGTTCGGTGAGCTCGCGGACGCCGACGTGGTCGTCGACCCGAACGACCTGGAGCTCTTGCCCGCCAGCCGCGCGGCGATCGCCGACGACCGCGCGGCGCTGAAGAACCTCGAGGTCTTGGCCGACTTCGCCGCTCGGCCCCTGCAGGGGCGTCGACGTCGCGTCCACCTGCGCTTCCTCATGTCGCCGATCGCCGTCGAGGCGGACGCCTCGGGCGAGCGGGTGGGGTCGATCGTGCTCGAGCGCAACCGGCTCGTCGAGCGCGAGGACGGCAGCCTCAGCGCCAGGGGCACCGGCGTCACCGAGCGCCTGCCGGCCTCGCTGGTGTTGCGCTCGGTCGGTTATCGCGGCCGGGGTCTGCCCGGCTTCCCCTTCGACGACCGCAGCGGTGTCATCCCCAACGACCACGGCCGTGTGCTCGACGAGAACCGTGCCACGCTGCCGGGCGTCTACGTCGCCGGCTGGATCAAGCGGGGGCCGTCGGGCGTCATCGGCACCAACAAGCCGGACGCGGTCGAGACGGCGACCGCGCTCCTGGCCGACCCCGTCCGCGAGCTGGCGGCCGACGACGCCCGCGACGAAGCGGTCGACGCGGTCCTGGCGGGGCGCGGCGTGACGGTGTTGGACCGCGACTGCTGGCGGCGCATCGACGCGGTGGAGACCACCGCCGGCAGCGCGGCCGGTCGCCCCCGGGTGAAGCTGGTCACGCGTCAGGCCCTGCTCGACGCCTCACGCTGAGGGAGCCGAGCCCGGGCGGCAGCGCACGGCGCGGAAGGCGCCGCGCGGACGGCCGCGCCGGCTAGACCTCACCCAGGTAGGCGCGCTTCATGGCCTCGTTGGTGAGCAGCTCGCGGGCCGGCCCGGAGAGCACGACCTCGCCCGTCTGCAGCACGTAGCCCCGGTCGGCGATCGACAGGGCCACGTTGGCGTTCTGCTCGACGACGAACACGCTGATGCCGCGTTCGTTGACCTGTTTGATGATCTCGAAGATCCGCGCCACGAAGAGCGGCGCCAGCCCCATCGACGGTTCGTCCATCAGGATCAGCTTGGGCCGGCTCATGAGCGCGCGCCCCATCGCCAGCATCTGCTGCTCGCCGCCCGACATCGTGCCCCCCTGCTGGTCGAGCCGCTCGGCGAGCCGCGGGAAGAGCTCGAAGACGTCGTCCAGGTCCTCGGCGATCGCCTTGCGGTCGTTGCGCAGGTACGCGCCCATCTCGAGGTTCTCGCGCACCGTCATGCGCGGGAAGATGCGCCGGTTCTCGGGTACCACCGCCATGCCACGTTCGATCCGCTGCGCGGTCGTGAGGGTGTCGGCGCGCTCGCCCCGGAAGGTCATCTCGCCCTCGGAGACCGGCACCAGTCCCAGGATCGTCTTGAGCGTCGTGGACTTGCCCGACGCGTTGCCGCCGAGCAGGCACACCATCTCGCCCGGGTAGACGACCATGTCGACGTCGTGGAGGACGCGGATCGGCCCGTAGTGCGTGGTCACGCGGCGCAGTTCGAGGAGCGGTTCGCGTTCAGCCACGACCGGCCCCCGAACCGTCCGCGGCGCCGTCGATCGTCGGCGCGCGCAGGTCGGCGGCGTCGTCGTCGTCGTCCGTGGTCGCCTTCTTGCCCAGGTAGGCCTCGACCACCTTGGGATCGTTCACGACCCCGTGGTAGTCGCCTTCGGCGATCTTCTCGCCGTAGTCGAGCACGATCACGCGGTCGCTGATCTCGCCCACCAGGTTCATCTTGTGTTCGACGAGCACGATCGTGTAGCCCCCCTCGTCGCGCATGCGGCGGATGATGCGGGTGATCTCGGCCGTCTCCTTCGGGTTCATGCCGGCGCTCGGTTCGTCGAGCAGGAGCAGCTTCGCACCGGTGGCCATGGCACGCGCCATCTCGATACGACGGCGGTTGGCGTAGCTGAGCACCAGTACCGGTTGGTTCAGCCGGAAGCTCATGAGCCGGGGCCCGAAGAACGCCAGCTTCTCGGTGGCCAGTTCGCGGGCGGCGCGCTCTTGGCGCCGGTAGCCGGGGGTGCGGAGCACCGCCGCGAACCAGGTCGACCTGAACTTGTGGTGCTGCGAGACGAGGACGTTGTCGAGCACCGACAGGTTCGTGAACAGCCGCAGGTTCTGGAAGGTGCGGGCGATGCCGAGGTCGACGATCGCGTTGGGCGACTTGCCGACGATCGAGCGGCCATCGAACCGCACGTCGCCCGCGTCCGGTCGATAGACGCCGGTGATGAGGTTGAAGATCGTGCTCTTGCCCGCCCCGTTCGGACCGATGATCGAGACGATCTCGCCCGGTTCGACGCCGAAGCTGACGTCGTTGGTGGCCTGGAGCCCGCCGAAGGACTTGTAGACGTGGTCGACCTCGAGCATCGGCACGCTCAGCGACCCCCTTCCTCGTCGGAACGCCCGTCGGGCGGCGCCTCATCGTCCGACCCGTTCGGACCGCCGAGGGCCGGGTTGCTGAGCCAGGCGTCTTGTGCCCGCTCCTCGTCGGTCGGTCCCGTTCGCCGCTCGCGCAGCAGCAGCGCCCAGCTGAACTCGGCGCGGCCCAGCATCCCCTCGGGGCGGAAGATCATGATCACGATGAGCAACAGCGACAAGAAGATCGCGCGCATGCCGAAGCCACGGAAGGTCCCGCCGAGGAAGGCGGGGTCCAGGGCGGCGACGACCAACACGACCAGGCCCAGCGCCGCGACGACGAGCACCCCCGGCGACCAGCGCGGTCGCAGACGGCGCAGGTGGCGGAACGCGAGCAGCGCGCCCGAGGCCGCCAACAACACCACCCCCACGACCGACGCCCAGGTCCGCAACGCGTAGGTCTCCTCCAGCGGATCGCCGTACTGGCGCACGAAGACGACGAGGGCGGTGCCGAGCAGCACCCCGGTGATCGAGCCGGTGCCGCCGGCCGAGATCGCGACCAGGAAGAAGAACGTGAGCTGGAACAGGAAGAAGTCGAGCCGCACGCCGCCCAACCAGCTCACCCACAAGCCGCCGGCGATGCCCGCGAAGAACGCCGACAGCACGAAGCCGAGCACCTTGTGGTACGGCACGTTCACGCCCATGGCCTCGGCGGCGATCTCGTCCTCGCGGATCCCCTGCATCGCGCGACCGTACGACGAGTACTTGAGCTTCGACATCACGAACACGGTGAGGGCCAGGAAGCCGAACGTCCACCAGAGGCTGGTGCCGAACTCACGCTCGACGCCGGGGAACCCGAGGGCGCCGTTGGTGAGCGGCGCGAACAGGCGGGTCGAGGCCGACAATCGGATGATCTCGCCGAAGCCGAACGTGACGATCGCCAGGTAGTCGCCCCGGAGGCGCAGGCTGGGGATGCCGACGATCAAGCCGGCGACCGCCGCCATGAGTCCCCCGGCGAACACCGCGAGGACGAACCGCACCCACAGGGTCTCCGGGGTGGTGAGACCCTCGAGCCCGAGGCCCGAGAGGAAGTTGCTCATGCTGATCCCGAGCGTGCCGTCGGTCATGACGCTGCGCGCCGAGCTCTGGATGCGTTCCCGGTTGTCCTCGGACAGCGTCAGCAAGCCGGTCGTGTAGCCGCCGATGAGCATGAAGCCGTGATGGCCGAGCGACAGGATGCCGAGCGTGCCGTTCACGAGGTTGAGGCTGACGGTGGCGATGCCCCAGATCGCGAACAGCGCCAGCGCCTGTTCGAGCTTGCTGCTCCCGACCGCCTGGAGGCCGACGAGCGCCAGCATGCCCAGACCCAAGGCGAGCGCCGTCAGCGCGGCGTTGCGCCAGCGACGGGAGGGATCGACGTCGTCGAGCGCCGTCGGCGTCCGGACGCTGGCCATCAGACCTTCTCCGAGAGGTCTTCACCGACGATGCCGCTCGGGCGCACCAGCAAGACGATGATGAGCAGCACGAACGCGAAGGTGTCCTTGAACTCGGTGATGCCGGCGAAGTCGGGCGTGCGTGGGAACAGGGCGGTCAAGAAGTTCTCGGAGAAACCGATCACCATCGCGCCGATGACGGCGCCGGGGAGGCTGCCGATGCCACCGATGACGGCGGCCGCGAAGGCCTTGATGCCGGGCAGGATGCCGAGGATGGCGGGCTGGTTCAGCGACCCGAAGTTGAGTCCCCACATCGCACCGCCGGCGGCGGCCAACATCGACCCGAGCAGGAAGGTCGTGGCGATGACCTTGTTGACCGAGACGCCCATCATCTGAGCGGTCTCGGCGTCCTGGGCCGACGCGCGCATCGCCTTGCCGAGCCGCGTGCGCCGGACGAACGCGTCGAGCACGAGCACGAGCACCGCCGTGATCAGCGGGATCGCGAACAGCAGCCCGTTGGTGGGCACCGCCACGCCGCCGACGTCGAGCGTGATCGGCGTGGTGAGCGGCGTGTCGGGCCGGAAGGGCGTCTGCCGGTTCGTGAAGACCAGCAGGCCGACGTTCTGCAGCAGGAACGAGACCGCGATCGCCGTGATGAGCAGCGAGTTGCGCGGCGCCGTGCGCAGCGGCAGGTAGGCGGTCCGGTCGATGGCGACGCCGAGCACGCCGGTCGCCAGCATGCTGCCCAAGAGCGCGGCCCAGAACGGCCACGTCGTCAGCGTCAGCGCCCATGACGCCGCCGCGAAGGCGGCCAGGCCCAGGCCCACGGCCAGGCGGTCGTTCGAGGAGCTCCGGAAGAGGCCCACCACCCGGTTGACGCCGAACCCCAAGACGGCGCCGAAGGCCAACGCGCTCGGCCAGCCGTAGGGCGTGGCCGTGAACAAGAAGTACGTGGCGAAGGCGCCGACCATGAACACCTCACCGTGGGCGAAGTTGATCAGCCGGATGATGCCGTACACCATCGTGTAGCCGAGCGCGATCAGCGCGTAGAGGCTGCCCAGCTTGACCGAGTCGATGGCCGACCGGGTGAAGAAGGCGGCGTTGAAGCGCTCGCTGACGTCGCTCAGGTAGACCATCCGAGCGACGACGAGGGCGGCGAAGACCAGCAGCGCGAGCCACGGCGACCAGCGACGGAGACGGGAGGTGGGACGGAGGTTCCTCACGGACAACGATGGCTCCTTCTCACGGCTGGACCGACGTCGCGGCCCACGGCCCCGGCAACGGGGTGGCGCGGCGGATTGGTGCGTCCTGAACGCGCATGGTAACAAACCTTGCGCCCGACGGGCGGCCGGCCTCGAGCGGTCCGATACGTCGGAGGGCGGGATCGCTCCCGCCCTCCGACGTACCGCTCGTGACGGGCCGGCTCCGGTTCAGTTACCGGTGCTGAGACCGAACAGCGAGGTCTTGTTCCACTCCGAACCGTCATCGCCGGGCACGTTGTACTGGAAGAAGGCGATGGTGCGGTCGGCCGGGGTGCCGTCGGTGCCGGCGTAGGTGATCGAGCCCGACACGCCCGGGTAGTCGGTGAGGTTCGCGAGGGCGTCGCGAACGGCGGCCGGTTCGCTGCTGCCGGCGACGTCGATCGCTTCGACGACCACGTTCAGGCTGTCGGCGCCCGAGAGGGTGAAGCCGTTGAAGTCGGTGGCTTCGGGAACCTCGGTCGCGAAGAACTCGGCGAACGCGCCGGCGCGCTCCGCGGCCTCACCGGAAAGCACCTCGGCGCCGCCGAAGCCGGTGAAGATGAAGCCGTCGAACACCTCGCCACCGCCGACCGGGCACTGCGAGTCGTCCGAAGCGTCGGCGCCGAGGATCTGCTGCTCGAAGCCGGCCGCGCGCAGCGCCGGGACGAGGGTCGCCCCTTCGGCGCAGAAGCCCGAGAAGTAGATGACGTCGGCGTCCACGCCGATGACGTCGTTGATCTGCGCCGAGAAGTCGACGGTGTTCGACACGTAGTCGACCACGACCGTCTCGCCGCCGAGCGCTTCGAACTCTTCGGCGAAGAAGCCGGCCAGGCCGAAGCTGTAGTCGTCGTCCTGCTGGCGGAAGACGATGGCGCTGTCGGCGCCGAGGTCGTTGGCCGCGTAGCGGGCGGCGACACGGCCCTGGAAGTCGTCGGTGTAGGCCATGCGGAAGATGTAGTCGCCGATCTGGGTGGTGGCCGGGTTGGTCGAGGCCGTGGTGACCATCGGGATGCCGGCGTCCTGCAGGACCTCGGCGGCCGGGATGGCGAAGGACGAGGCGATGGGGCCGATGACGGCGGTCACGCCCTCGTCGACGAAGCGATTGGCGCACGCCACCGAGCCTTCGACGGTGGTGGCGTTGTCGCAGATGGAGAGCTCGACGTCGGCGCCCGATTGGGCGAGCGCGGCCTCGGCACCTTGCAGCGAGGTCGTGCCGATCGTGGCGAACCGACCGGAGAGCTCGAGGTTGACGCCGATGCGCGCGGTCTGGGCGACGGCGGCGCCGAGCATCACGACGACGATCAGGACGATGATCTTCTTCATGTTCCTCCTCGAAACGAGACGCGACGCCTGGGCCATGCGAGACGCGGCGTCCTAGGCGATGCGGTTCCGCATCCTATGCAGGGTCTCTCGACGCCGTCAAGCCGACGGCCTCGGACCAGCGTCCCCCTGGGGCCCTGCACGCTCATGCAGGGCGCGGCTCCCGGTGCTCCGGGCCACGGTCGAACGAATGCGGCTCGATCGGCTGCCCGGGTCGAGCGACGGCCGCACATGGCGCACCGATCCGACCGAATGTACACCAGATCTTGCCACCATGGTCAAGGTTGGTTGCACGCCGCGCACGTTGACACGCGTGCATACGTACGCGATGATGCGCCGACCGACCGATCGTCCCAGGACGGTCGCCCGGACGTTTCGAACACCACGTACGCCCCCACACCCCGGAGGAACGATGCCCATGACCCGTGCCGAAGTCGCCCGCCGCCTCGACGAGGAGAACGTCCGCTTCTTGCGGCTGCAGTTCACCGACGTCCACGGCCTGAACAAGAACGTCGAAGTGCCCACCTCGCAGTTCGAGAAGGCGCTCGACGGCGAGATGATGTTCGACGGTTCGTCGGTGCAGGGCTTCGCCCGCATCGAGGAATCCGACATGCTCCTGCGTCCCGACTACGACACGTTCTTGGTGTTCCCGTCGATCATCGAGGGCGACGCGCGCGGCAAGGTCGCCCGGCTGATCTGCGATATCGACCTGCCCGACGGCACGCCGTTCCAGGGCGACCCGCGTTACGTCCTCAAACAGCAGGTGGCACGGCTCCAGGCGGCGGGCTTCGACGACCTCTACGCCGGCCCCGAACCCGAGTTCTTCCTGTTCCATCGCGCCCCCGACGGCTCGCCGACCACCCTGACCAACGACGCTGCCGGCTACTTCGACCTGGCGCCCGTGGACCTCGGTGAGGAGGCGCGCCGCGACATGGTGAACGCCCTCGTCGAGATGGGCTTCGAGATCGAGGCCGCCCACCACGAGGTCGCGCCGGGACAACACGAGATCGACTTCAAGTACGGCAAGGCCGTCTCCACCGCGGACAACATCGCCACGTTCCGCATGGTCG
Source organism: uncultured Trueperaceae bacterium (assembly GCA_963839375.1). Taxonomy (GTDB): domain Bacteria; phylum Deinococcota; class Deinococci; order Deinococcales; family Trueperaceae; genus JAABTL01. The sequence continues at coordinate 324,360 of CAWIUY010000012.1, forward strand.
TCAAGCGCATCGCCCTCAACCACGGCCTCCACGCCACGTTCATGCCCAAGCCGGTGGCCGGGATCAACGGTTCGGGCATGCACGTGCACCTGTCGGTCTTCAAGGACGGCGTGAACGCCTTCTTCGACGCGGACGCCGAGCACCAGTTGTCGAGCATCGCCAAGAGCTGGATCGCCGGTCTGCTCGAGCACGCCAGCGGCATGGTGGCCGTCACGAACCCGCTCGTGAACAGCTACAAGCGCCTCACGCCCGGCTACGAGGCGCCCACCAACATCGCCTGGTCGGCGTCGAACCGCAGCGCCATGATCCGCATCCCGGCGCGGCGCGGCATCGGCACCCGCTCCGAGCTGCGCATGCCCGATCCGTCGTGCAACCCCTACCTGGCGCTGTCGGTCATGTTGGCCGCCGGTCTCGACGGCATCATGCGCGAGCTGACGCCGCCGCCCGCCATCCAGCGCAACATCTACGAGATGAGCGTGCGCGATCGCCGCAAGCACAAGATCCGCGAGTTGCCGGGCACGCTGCGCGAGGCGCTCGAAGCGCTGCGCAAGGACCGCGTCATCCGCGAGGCGCTGGGCGAGCACGTGTTCGGCAAGTTCCTCGCCGCCAAGGAAGCCGAGTTCGACGCCTACCGCATCGCCGTCCACGGCTGGGAGCTCGACGAGTACCTGGCCGAGTACTGAGCGACCCTCGTCCCTGAGCCCGTGCGCGTCGGACGCTCGTCGTCCGGCGCGCACGTCGTGGCCGCCGGGTCGTCGGCCAGCGCCGCCGTGGTCGGGTTCGCCGCCCGCGTACGCCGGGTACCATGCCGGCGTGACGACCGCCGAGTTCCGGGTGCTGGGCATCGACCCCGGCCTGGCCCACCTGGGGCTGGGCGGCGTGGTCGAGCGGGGGCGCGACGCGTCGCTCCTGTTCGGCGAACTGGTACGCACCCGACCGCGCGAGGGGGACGGGGCCCGGCTGGCGCGGCTGTACGCCGCCACCCTCGCCGCCATCGACGCCGTCGACCCGCAGGCGTTGGCCCTCGAAGGTCAGTACTTCCACCACCAACGGGCGGCCGCGTTCAAGGTCGGCCAAGCCGTGGGGGTGGTGCGCCTCGCGGCCGAGACGCGCGGCGTGCGCGTGTTCGAGTACGGCCCGCTCGAGGTCAAGCAGACCCTCGTGGGGACCGGTGGCGCCGACAAGACGCAGGTCGCCTTCATGGTCCGCGCCCTGCTCGGCAGCGCGGCCGCCACCGCCGACCCCGGTCACCACGTCACCGACGCCTTGGCGTTGGCCCTGACGCACCTGGCGCGCCGGCGTCTGGCGCAGCGCACCGCGCCCGCGGCGAGCGGGACGCGGGTGCGCTAGCTGGCGCTCACTCCTCGTCGCGCCGCCGACGGCGCCGACGTTCGGGCGGCGAGGCGCGATCGGTCGTGGCATCGGCCTTGGCGGGCCGCTTCGTGCGCGACGCGTCCTTGGCCTTGGGTTTCGCCTTCGCCTTCGCCTTCGATCCGGACCTCGACCCGGACCCAGAGCGCGTGTTCGAGGTCGCCTCGGCACCCTTGCCGCGCCCGCTCTGGCGCCGAGGTGAGGTCGCGTCGGCATCCGCGGGGGTGTCGGTCGACGACGTCGCCCCACGACCTCCCGACCGCTCGACCGACGTCGGGCGCGGTGCCGGCAGGGCGTCGCGCGCCTGCTCGAGGAGCACCTCGAAGCGGTAGCCGCTCGTCCCCACCCACGCGTCCAACCGCTGCCGCCACAGCGTCCATGCGCGCGCGGGTCCGCCTCCCGACCGCCGCAGGCGACCGAGGCCCGCGCTGACGGCCGCCAGCGCTTCGACCCCTTCGGAGCGGTACCAGGTCACGCCGCCGTGCTCGTGCACCGCCAGCGCCCGGCGCGCGTCCGCGTCGTGCGACCACGCCACGATGGCGCGACCGGGCGCGGGTGGGCGGCCGTCCAGCGGCACCGTGGCGAGCGCGGCCGCCGCCGTCGCCGCCCACATCTCACCGTCGTCGCGTCCGGCCCGCGCGTAGCGTCGCGCGACCGGGCGGCCCAGGCGTGCGCGCCGCCAGACCCCCTGGCCATCGGGCAAGGCGCCGACCAGGTAGGCGTAGGCCGCCGCCGTCAGCGCGGTCGGCCCGAACGACGCCAGCAGACGCGCGCCGGCGGCGCCGGTGGGCGCCGGCGGAGGCGCCGCGGCCACCGAACCCCAGGACGCTCCGAGCGGCGTGGCCAACGCCCCGACGAAGCGCGCCCACGGCTCCGCCAGGTCGCCCCCGCCGGGGGCCAACAAGGCGTCGACGGCGGCATCCAACGCGCCGTAGGCACGGCCCCAGCGGAGGTCGTCGAGGGCCTCGTCGAGCGAGGTCACGCCGACGTCGCCGAAGTCGGCGGCGACCCGGGCCAACGAACCGTCGGGGTCCTGACGTTCGTGCACGTCGACGTAGACGCGGCGTGCGAAGCCGTCGAGGTCGAACGACCAGCCCTCGCGCATCACCTCGTCGGCAGGCCGAACGACGGTGACGTCGCGGATCAGGTCGCGCGCGACCACGAAGCGGCGTTCGCCGCCCACGAGCCCCAACGCTTCGCCGAGACCGGCCGTCCGCGGGGTCTCCCCCGCCTGCGGCACGAACGGCACCGAGGTCTGCAAGCGCCCCGTCGACCGCTCGTAACGGTGGTTGACGATCACCAACGAGCGGCTGGCGCTCGTCGCGTTGGTGAAGGCGTAGACGTCCTCGAGCACGCCCTCGGCATCGTTCACGGCGTCGAACAGGCGGAACGCCTCGGCCTCCGCGAAGGTCGCACGCCGTCGCAGCACCGGCACCAGCTCACGCTCGTGGCGTTCGACGAGCCACGTCTCGGGACGTTCGCCGCGCTTGGCCCGTCGGTACTCCATCCCGTACTTCTCGCGGTAACCCTCGAACTGACCATGGCCGAACATCGGCAAGCCCGGCAGCGTGGCCAGGAGGGTGGCCACCGCGAAGTAGCGGTCGCCGTCCCCGAACTGGTCGCGGGCGGTCTCCTCGTCGGGGTTGTTCATGAAGTTCACGTAGCGCTGCAGGACACGCGGGTCGAACACGAGCAGTTCCTTGATGATGCGCCGGTAGCCGGCGTTGTCCTCGTCGCGCAGCATGTGCATGAAGGCGCTGTTGTAAACGCGGTGCATGCCCAAGGTCCGCACGAAGTAGCTCTCCATCATCCAGAACGCCTCGGCGAGCAAGAGCGTGTCCGGCGCTTCGCGCGCCACGCGCTCCACCACCTCGCGCCAGAACTCCCCATCGCCGGCCGAGCCCATGGCGGCCTCGAACTCCTCGTCGCTCATGGCGCCGAAGCGACCGCGCGAGGGCACCCCGCCGGGATCGCCGGGAGGCGGGTACCAGAGGCGCCGGACGTGTCGCTTGGCGAGCGTCATCGCGGCGTCGAAACGGATGATCGGCGAACGGTGGGCGACCTCGACGATCGTCCGCAACACCGCTTCGCGCACGTCGGCGCGCAAGTAGTCGAGCTGGGCGGTGTCGTTCCAGGGCATGAGCGTGCCGTCGTTGCCGTGGTAGACGTACGCGACCTCACCGCTGGCGCGATCGCGCCGTTCGAAGACGACCGCCGCGTCCGTCCCCTCGTAGTAGTGGTCCTCGATCCGGATCTCGACGCGCGGGTCGCTCGAGAGGTCGGGACCACCGAACGTGTAGCCGGGGTACGGGGCGCGCGGCAGCTGCACGAAGCGCTCCGGATGCTCCACCACCCAGCGACCATCGATCCCGACGTGGTTGGGCACCATGTCGGTGGCGAGGCGCACGCCGTGGCGCGCTGCCCGCGCCTTGAGCACGTCGTACGCCGCTTCGCCCCCGAGCTCGTGGGCGATCACGTAGTCATGGAGCGCGTACGCCGACGCCTCGGCGTCCGGCTGGCCGCGCATGCGCTTGATCTTGCGCGACGCCTCGCTGCGTTGCCACACACCGATGAGCCACAGCGCGTTGATGCCGCGTGACGAGAGTTCCGCCAGCGCCGCGTCCGGGATCTCGTCGAGGCGCTCGATGCGGGTGCCGTGTTCGCGTCCGAGCTGATCGAGCCATACGTAGACGCTCTTGGCCACCATCACGACGCGCGGCATCCAGTCGCCGTCGGGACTGAACCGCTCGGGCTCGTCCTCGCCGGCGCGCAGGTCGGCGCGGCTCGGCGGCGGGGGTGGACCGGCCACGGGCCCGCCACCACGCGCCACGTCGGCTTCGCCGACCGCCGCGAGCGCTTCGAGGAAACGCCCCATCAGCGCTTGGAACGTGTCGCCCAGCAACGCGCCCCAAGCCGTGCCGACGAACCGGAGTTGCGCGGCGAGGTCGTGGGGGTGGGCGCGCGAGGGTTCGAGCAGGACGTCGAACAACGAGACGTCGCGGCGACCGGGCAGACCCGGCCGATCGGCCAGGTGACCGCGCAGCGCGTCGATGAGCGCGTCGAACGGCACCGTGGACGCCAGCGGTGCGACGTCGACGAGCGGTTTGGCACCGGCGAGGGCAGGGTTGACGTTCGCGAGGTAGCAGGTCCAGGCCTCCTCGAGCGCCACGTGCGTGCCGGGGACGCCCTCGACCACGCGCGCCAGCGCCAGTTCGGGCGAGGTGCCGGCGGCGACGTCGGGGGGAGGGTAGCGCAGCACGAAACCGCGCAACACCTCGCCGAAGCGCTCGCCCAGCCAGGCGCGCGCGCGCGTCTCGATGTCGGCGAACAGGCCGGCATCGACCGTCTGCAGGTAGCGGGCGATGATGAGGTGGTAGACCTCTTCGAGCAGCGCCCCGGCGTAGAGGTCGGCGGCGCGCAGGGGTGGGACGTCGGGGTCGGGGTCGCGTGCCATCCGGGTGGCGACCTGCACGGTGCGGTCGGGATCGGCCAGCAGCAGGTCGCCGCGCAGGGTCACCCAGGCCTCGTCGAGCTCGTAGCGACGGCGCGCGTCGAGGCTCACGTGGAACGCCCGGGTCGGCCCAGAGACGGGCCAGGGCGCGCGGAAGCGGTGGGGGGCGAGGATCCGTTCGATACCCCAAGCTAGCATGCAGGTCCCACGCGCCCGACCGCGGACGACCACTCACCTCGGCTGGGTACCATGTCGAACCAGGAGGTCCCATGGACCCAGCCCGCGATGTCGTCCTCTACGAGCTGTACGTGCGCGCCTACCGCGACACGACCGGCAACGGTCACGGCGATCTGCGCGGCGTGATCGAGAAACTCGACCACATCGCGTCGCTCGGCGTCGACATCCTGTGGCTGTTGCCGATCTCGCCATCGCCCCTGCGCGACGACGGCTACGACGTGAGCGACTTCCGCGGCATCCACCCCGACTACGGCAGCCTCGACGACTTCCGAGCGCTGCTCACGGCGGCGCATGCGCGCGGTCTTCGCGTCATCACCGATCTGGTCCTCAACCACACGAGCACCGACCATCCGTGGTTCCAAGCGTCGCGACGCCGACAGGACGGCAAGGACGACTGGTACGTGTGGACCGACGATCCGACCCGGTACGCGGGGACGCGCGTCATCTTCACCGATACCGAGACCGCCAACTGGACGTTCGACGAGGTCCGCGGTCAGTACTACTGGCACCGCTTCTTCGGTCACCAACCCGACCTGAACTACGACAACCCCGACGTCCAGGCCGAGATGCTCGACACCGTCGCCTACTGGCTCGACTTCGGCGTCGACGGCTTCAGGCTCGACGCGATCCCCTACCTGTTCGAGCGCGAGGGCACCAACAGCGAGAACCTGGCGGAGTCCCACGCGTTCCTCAAGGACGTGCGCCGCCTGGTCGACCGCATGAAGGCCGACGCGTTCTTGCTGGGCGAGGTCAACCAGTGGCCCGAGGACACGTTGCCGTACTTCGGCAACGGACGGGACGAGATCTCCTACCTGTTCCACTTCCCGGTCATGCCGCGGCTGTACCGCGCCCTCGCCGAAGGCCGCGTCGACGGCATCCGCTGGATCCTCGACCGCACCCCCGAGCCGCCCGAGGGCGGCCGCTGGGTCGTGTTCTTGCGCAACCACGACGAGCTGACGCTCGAGATGGTGACCGAGGACGAACGCGCGCTGCTCTACGCCACCTACGCACCCGAGCGGCGGATGCGACTGAACGTGGGGATCCGGCGCCGGCTGGCGCCGTTGCTGGGCTTCGATCGACGGCGCCTCGAGCTCATGAACTCGCTCCTGATGACGCTGCCGGGGACGCCCATCCTGTACTACGGCGACGAGATCGGCTTGGGCGACGACGTCGACCTGCCCGATCGGCACGGCGTCCGCACCCCGATGCCGTGGACCGACGAGCCGGGTGTCGGCTTCACCGATCATCCCGTCCCGTACGCGCCACCGGTCGCCGAGGGGCCGGGCGGGTACCGGCTCGCCAACGTGGCGGCCCAGGAGAGCGACCCCGACAGTCTCCTCCACTGGGTTCGCCGTCTCGTGCGCACCCGCCGGTCGTTGGCCGCCCTCGGCCCGGGCAGCCGCTTCTCGCTGCTCCCGTGCGACGACGCCCGACTCTGCCCGTTCCTGCACGAGGACGACGGTCAGCGCGTCGTGGCGGTCCACAACCTGGCCGACGAGGCGCTCACCGGCACGTTGGCGCTGCCGGGCGAGGCGCGCTGGCGCCGGGTGTTCGCAGGTGGGGACGACGCCGAAGCGGACGAGGTGATCGGCGACCGCCTGCCGCTGAACCTCGGTCCCTACGGCTACGCCTGGTGGGTGGCCTCGTGAGGCGGCCTCGTTCGCGTGGACGCAGCGGCGGCCGCGCGGTGACGCTCGCCGCCCTGCTCCTGCTCGTCGCGGGGTGCGCCGACCAACTGGCCGCGCCGACCGAACCCTTGCGGTTGCTCCAGCCCGTCTGGTCGGAGGCGTACGCCGGCGAAGCCTTCGATGGCGCGTTACGGCCCACGGGAGGCTTGCGTCCCTACCGCTTCGAGCTCGTCGACGGCGACCTGCCGCCGGGACTGCGCCTCGAGGGCGGGCGGCTGGTGGGGACCCCCACCGAGGTCGGCGCCTACCGCTTCATGATCGCGGCCACCGACGGCAACTTGGCCCAGGCGGTGATGGAGATGAACCTGCGCGTCCTCGACCTGCCGACGCCGGTGGTCACGGTCATGGCCCCCGCGACCGAGGTCCGCGATCCGCTGCCGCTCGTCGCGCGGCTCGAAGACGGCCGTGGCTGGCGCGGCGCGCAGGTGTCGGTACGGTGGGACGCCGACCGCTTCGAGCTCGTCGGCGACGTCGACGCAGCCGATGCGCGGGTCGTGGTGTTCGCTCGGCAGGCCCCGGGCGAGCTCGACCTGGCGATCGCCGCGCTCGGCGAACCGCGCGACGGCGCCCTGAACCTGGCGCGTTGGACCCTCGTCCCCCGCGACCCACCCGCCCGTCTGACGCTCGACGTCGAGGCGACCTCGCGCTACGCCGGCGGCAACTACCGCGCCGTGCGGCGCGAGGGTTCGCTGGTCCCGCCCGCACCGCCGGCGCCCGCGGCACCCGACGTCGGAGCGCCGAGCGCCGACCCGCTGGCGCCGACGCCAGCGGCGCCGACCGACACCCCGCCCGCCCCCGACCCGGACGCCGAGGACCTCGACCCGCCTGCCCTCGACCCACCGCTCGACCCACCTGCCCTCGACCCACCCGACGTCGACCCTGAGGACGGGCCGGGGGGTGGGGCATGAACGCCATGGGACGCCTCGCCTGCGTCGCGGCCATGGTCCTCCTCGGGTCGGTGGCGTGGGCGGGCGGTTGGCGCGCGCTCGACTTGGACGAGCGCCTGGACGGAGCCCACGACGCCCTGGTCGGCACCGTGAGCGCCGTGAACGTCGACGTCCGCGACGGCGAACCGTGGACGGTCGTCACGCTCGACGTCGAACGTTGGTTCTTGCGCGACGGCCAAGTCGTGGTGCCCGACGTGAACGACGCCGTGGCACCGTTCGACGTCGCCTTCTGGGGTGGCCGCGCACCCGGGGCACCCACCGTACTGGTGGCCGGGCTGCCGACGTTCACCGTCGGTGATCACGTGATCTTGCTCCTGCACGAGTCCGACGTGGGGCTCGCCACGCCCATCGTCGGCGTCGATCAAGGCGTGTGGTTCGAGCGCGAGCGCGTCTGGACCGGCACCGATGGCGTGGTCCTGGGCGTTGCCGCCGACGGCAGACCCGAACTGGGCGGAGCGACCACGTCCGACGACGAGCTCTTCGAGGCCCTGACCGCCACCTTCGTCGAACGGGCGGTGGCGCCATGAGGTTCGGCCTCGCGTCCCGTGCGCTCGCGCTGCTGGCGTGCCTCGCCCACCTCCCGCTCGCGTTCGCCCTCGATGTGCGCGTCGATGCGGCCGCGGGTCCCCTCGTGCTCGCGGAGCTGGTCGACACCGTGCTGGCCGACTGGCGCTCGGCGGGCCTCGACCCGGACCTCGTCGACCGGAGCGTGCGCGTGCGATACGCCGAACCCGACCTGTTCGGCCCCGATGCCATCGCCTGGGTGGTGGCCCGACCCGACGACGACGTGGACTACGAGGTCCTCGTCAACCCGGTGGCCGAAGGCGTGCGGGCGGCCCTCATCCCAGCCCTGGGCGTCGTGCTGGGCGGCGTGCTGGGCGAAGGCGCGCTCGATCCCCGGGTCCGACCCGGAGCGCCGCGGACGCCGACCGCGGCCGACGTCCAGGTCATCGGCGCGCGTTCCTCGGGTGTGGAGGGCGACGTCGACGGCGACGGCGCGGTGACGTTCGAGGACCTCCTGGTGGTCGCCGCCGCCTACGGCCGCCAGGGCGTCAACCTGACCGAAGACCTCGACGGTGACGGCATCGTCGGCGACGGCGACCTGGAGGTGCTGCGTGCCAGGTACACGTTCGCCGATCCCGACGCCGGTGAAGCCGACACCCCCGTCGACGACCCCGCCGAGGCGCCAGCTGCGCCTGCGACCGATGCGGTCGAGCCAGACGGCGATCCCGAGCCCGAGGAACCCGAGCCGGCCGCACCCTGAGCGCGTGGCCGTTCGCCGGCCGCCCTGCCGACGCGGGCGGGCGTGGGCGGCCGCCGCTCAACCGAGCGCGACGACGTCGGACAGCAGCGCCAGGTCTCGATCGGTGACGCGGTCGCCGGCGTCATGGGTGGTCAAGCGCAACGTGACGCTCCGGTACACCCAGGTGGCCTCGGGATGGTGACCGTGGCGCTCCGCCAGGAGCGCCACCGACACGAGAAAGCCGACGGCCGCGGCCGGCGATGCGAAGCGACGCTCGCAGCGCACCCCGCCGGTCGCGTCGAGCGACCAGCCCGGTGCGTCGGCCAGGGCGGCCCGGACTTCGTCCTCGGTCGCCACCCGGAGCGCGGCGCTCACCGCACCACCCGTCCCCGCAGGGTGCGCTCACGCAAGAACAGGACCGCCACCTCGCCATCGCCCCGGGCGCACACGAGCACCCCGCCCGGCACGCTCTCGACGGCCGTGGTGCTGAAGGCACCGACCACCTGGCCAGGCAGCATGACGACCAGTTGTTCGCTCGCCCCCCGGCCACGGGCCCGGTACCGGCGCAACGTCAACTTGAGCGGGCCGAGGTCGGCGGTCACCGGCTCGTCGCCGATCGTGTAGGCCGCTCCGTCGGCGAGCTCCTCGCGCTCGAGCAGCGAGGCCAGGTCGCCGGGCTCCGCCGACACGGCCGTCTGCAGCCGTTGCACGAGCCCCAACACGACGTTGTCCTCCAGGTCGACACCGGCGGCCTTGGCCGCGCCGCGCACCAGGCCCTCGAGCGCCACCCGCCGGTTGGGCGCGCGCTCGGTCACGTGCGACGCGCGCTGAAGCGCCGCCGACACCAGGTCCTCGGGCGCGCCCCCTTCGACGCCGGCGACCGCGCCCAGCACGTCGAGCAGCGCAGCATGCCGTTCGTGGGTCAGGACGTGGGAGGTGATCAGGGCCTCGGCCAGACGCACCGCCACCGAACGGCCGCCGTCACGCCAGCGAACATGCACGTACTCGCCCTCGCGATCGACCCGGATCTCGCCGCGCCCCACCCGGACGACCATCTTGTCCTCGAGCGGGTGCGCCTCGTCGTCGATGAACAGCGTCCGGCTGTCGCCCGTCCCCATGACGGCGATCGGATGCCCCCCGAGCGTGAAGCGCACCGGTCCCACCAAGCGCAGGGTCAACGCCTCCGCGCCGTGCGGCACCCGTTCCCACCGGTGGGCGGCCGAGACCGCGAACAGCACGCCACCGCCGAGCCGCGAAGGCGCGGCGTTGCCACCGACGCGCGCCGGCAGATGCGGCTCCAGACGTTCGAACAGCAGACGCACCACCTCGACGTTGCGGGCGGTATCGCGCTGGAAGGCTTGGCGCTGTTGCCGCTCGTGCGCCAGCGCCTCGCTGAGTCGCGATTCCAGCTCGCCGCGCAAGATCGCGCGCTGGGCCTCGGGCAGACGTTCCTTGGCGAGCTCCTGGATCGCCACCCGCAGGCCGTCGGTCGACGGACCCTTGCGCGGGACGGACGAGAGACGCCCGGCGTACGGGTCTTGGGCCACGAGCGACGCCAGCCCCTTGACGAAGGTGAGCGACTGCGCCTCGGCCACCGCGATGCCCGGATACTTCGACTCGGGCCGACCGAGGTCCAAGATCACGTCGATCAGCTCGCGCCCGACCTCACCCAGGCTGTCGAGATCCGACAGCGAGATGAGGGGATCGTGACGCTCGGGCATGGGTTCGATCACCCGAAAGCCGCGCAAGTTGGCGTCGTGGGCGGTGCCGCCGCTCGCGGCGAAGCGTTGCAGGTTGCGCAGCGTCGCGTACACCAACCGCGGCGTCAACCGATCACGCTCGGCGCGCCAGGCGGCCGCGAGGCGCGCGATGACGTCGTCCAGGTCTTCGTGGCTCACACGCTCCGCCAACCGCAGCAGGGCCCGCTGTTCCTCGCGCGCCTCGCGCGAGGGCGCCGGCGTCGCCGGCAGGTCGGTCTCGAGGAGGACGTCGCCACCCGGCAGCGCGTCCCCAAGGGTGAGCGCAGCCAGTTCGGCGCGTCGGCCCGAGCCGCGGGTGGGGATCTCCGCGAGCGCGCGAAGCCGTCGGGCCGCCTCGATGAACCGCTCGCGTTCGGCCGGCTCGAGTCCCGACATCCGGGCCTCGACCGCGCGATGCAGCTCCCATAGGGCAGGGATGCCCCCGAGAAGGGTGCGGCGTGCGGCGAGTGCGTCGATCTTGTACTCGAGCAGTTCGAGGGCGACGCGCTCCAGCGTGAGCATGTGGGGCCAGTCTAGCGGGCCGGTGGCGCGGCCACGGTGAACTCCTCCGCACCGACGGCGCCGCTGCCCCCGTCCTGGACGGCGCGCGAGGTCACCTTCGCCCCTTGACGGCCCACCCAGCCGGAGTCATGATGCCGTGGAGCGTACGGAACGCGCTCGCCACGGGTTCGAGGCGCCGCCACGGATGGTCCCTCACCGCCCGGCGCATGTCGGCCCGCCGCGATCCGATCGTGACCCGCGTTTAGGAGGGAGCATCGTGCCCCACATCATCGCTGAACCCTGCATCGGCGTGAAGGATCAGGCGTGCGTCGACGTCTGTCCGGTCGAGTGCATCTACGAAGCCGAGGACCAGTTCTACATCCACCCCGAGGAGTGCATCGACTGCGGCGCCTGCGTGCCGGCCTGCCCGGTCCAAGCGATCTTCACCGAGGAAGACACACCCGAGGAGTGGACCTCGTTCATCCAGAAGAACTACGACCTCTCCGGGGTCTAGGGACCTCGACCCGATCCGGCCGCCGTGAGGCGCTCCAACGCCATCGTCACGACGGCCACCGCCCGATCGAACTCGTCGAACGCCAGCCGCTCCTCCGGGGTGTGGTCCAGGTTCGCGTCGCCCGGGCCGTAGGCGAGCGCCTCGACCTCCCAGGTCGGCGCGACCACGTTCCAGTCGCTGGTGCCGGTCTTGACCTTGACACCCGGCACCCCGCCTCCGGACCGGATCGCGACCCGGAAGGCGCGGACGAGCTCGCCATCCCGCGGGCCGCGCACCGCGATCTCACCTTCGTCGGCGTCGAGGCGCACGTTCGGTCCGACCTCCAGAGCCCCCAGGGCCGACCGCACGGCCGCGGGCGGCCACGCCGGCGGTAGCCGGAAGGCCACGTCGGCGACGGCCCTGTCCTCGACCCCGTCCGATGACGACGCCACATGGGTGAGCGCGACCTGCAGCCGGTCGAACGCTCCCGCTGGGGCGTCCTGGTTCACCGACCGCACCCACGCCTGCACCGCTCGCCAGGCGTCGACGATCGCTTCGGCCGCGGTCGCCTCCTCACGGGCCGGATGGGCCGTGGCGCGCGCCGCGCTCAGCCGAACGCGGAGCCGGCCCTTGTAGCCCAGCGTCACCGCCGACCACCCGCTCGGTTCGCCGACGATCAGCAGGTCGGGCCGCGGGGTGGTGGCGAGCACGTGGTGCGCCCCGCGGCTGCTGGCGACCTCCTCCTCCACCGCCCCCACCCAGCGCAGCGTGAGCGCGTCCCGGACCGCGGGCGCCGAGCGCGCGACCGCGACGGCCAGCGCGACCGCGCTGCCCTTGGCGTCCACGCTGCCCCGGCCGTGGAGCACGCCGTCGCGCACCACGACCGGGAGGTCCCCGGGCACGGTGTCCACGTGGGCCAGCAGGAGCACGTGACGGGCACCGCTGCCCGCGACGGCGACGGCGTTGCCGACCTCGTCGACGATGGCGCGGTCGACGTAGGGCGCGAGCGCGTCGACGAGCAGGCGCGCCACGTCCGCCTCCGAACCGCTCGGGCTGGGCGTGGCGACGACGGCCTCCAGCAGGCGCCGCGCGCCGTCGTCGGTCGTCAGGTCGAAGGCGGCGGGCGGTCGACTCACGCAGCCAGCACGCGTCCGAAGATCGCCACCGCCTGGTCGACCTCGTCGGCCGAGATCACGAGCGGCGGCACGAAGCGCACCACGGTGGCGCCGGCGTTGATCGTCAGCAGGCCCTCGTCGCGCAGGGCGGCGATGACGGGCGCCGCCTTCTCCTTCAGCTCCACGCCCAGCATCAGGCCCAGCCCCCGCACCTCGCGCACCCGCGGGCTGTTCAAGGCCGCGATGCCGGTGCGGAACCGCTCGCCCATGGCGGTGGCGTGCGCGAGCAAGCCACGCTCATCGATCTCCTGCAGCACCGCCCGGCCGGCGGCGGCCGACAACGGGTTGCCGCCGAAGGTGGTGCCGTGGCCCCCCGCCGGCATGGCGCGCGCGACCGCGTCGGTCATCGCCAACGCCCCGATGGGGACGCCGCCGGCCAACCCCTTCGCCAGCGTCACCAGGTCGGGCACGACCCCCGCATGCTCGCTGGCCAGGAAACGGCCCGTCCGTCCGACGCCGCATTGGATCTCGTCGAAGCCCAAGACGGCGCCGTGCGCGTCGGCCAGCTCGCGTGCGCGGCGCAGGTAGGCGGCGCTGGCGGGATGCACGCCCCCCTCACCCTGGACCGGCTCGAGCCAGATCATCGCCGTCTCGTCGCTGACGGCCGCCTCGAGCTCCGTCACGTCGTCGAACCGCACGAAGTCGACGGGCACCGCCAGCGGCTCGAAGGGCTCGCGGTACTTCGCCTCCCACGTCATCGCCAGCGCGCCCAGCGAGCGTCCGGCGAAGCCGCGCTTGGCGGCCACGACCCGCCGACGACCCGTCGCCACCCGCGCCCACTTGAGCGCCGCCTCGTTGACCTCGGTCCCGGAGTTGGCCAGGAAGACGCGCGTGAGCGCTTCGGGCAGATGCGCGACGAGCGCCTCGAGGAAGTCGGTGCGAACGTCGTTGGCGAGGTTCTGGGGGCAGACGATGAGCGTGCGTGCTTGGGTGGCGATCGCCTCGGCGAGCCTGGGGTTGGCGTGGCCGACGCTCGCGACGGCGATGCCCGCCATGCCGTCGAGGTAGCGCTTGCCGGCGGCGTCCCACAACCACACGCCCTCGCCGCGGACGAAGGCGACGTCGGGCGACCAGAGGCCGGCGTTGTGGCGGGCGTCGCGGGCGAGGATCGAGGCGGTCGCTTGGGGGTCGATGCTGGACACGGCTGGACTCCTTGAGGGGGGGCGGGAGCGATCGGGACGGTCAAGCCACCACGGTACCGCGGCCGGCGAGCGCGTTCGTGACCGGTCGCGCCACGCGCGCGTCGCCGAGGACCACACGGCCGACCCCTCCGGCGACGGCCTCGCCGGCGCCGAGCATCTTCTTCTTCATGCGGCCCTGGGCCAGGTCGATGAAGCGCTCGACCTCGCCGGCCGGGACCCTCTCGACGAGCGAGTCGGGGTCAGGGAAGCGCGCCAGCAAGCCGGGGACGTTGGAGAGGAGCAGCAGCGCCTCGGCGCCGAGCGCCACGGCCACGGCGGCGGCGGCGCGGTCACCGTCGACGTTGATGGCGACGCCCTCTTCCGACGCCCCCGGCGGCGTCAGCACCGGCAGGTAGCCACCGTCGAGCAGCAAGCGCAACAGGTGGACGTTGACCCGGTCGACGGTGCCGGTATGGTCGCCGCGCAGCACCACCGTCCGACCCCCTTCGACGCTGCGCACGGTGCGCTTGTGGCGCCCTTCGAACAGTCGGCCGTCGAGACCCGACAGACCGACCGCCGGTGCGCCCCGCACCTGCAGCCGCTCGACGATCCCCTTGTTCACCTTGCCCGCGTAGACCATCTCGAACACCTCGAGCGTGGCGCGGTCGGTGTAGCGGCTGACGTGGCCGCTGGGGCTGGTGACGAAGCGCGGCGGGTGACCGAGCGCCTCGGCCACCCGGTTGGTCTCGCTGCTGCCGCCGTGGACCAGCACCATCGGTCGTCCCGCCGCCCACAGCGCCGCCACGTCGTCGGCGACGGCGTCCAAGTCGATGCCCTCGGCGCCGCCGACCTTGACGACGATCACGAGCGCACCGCCGCGCCGGCCGCGCGGCCGGCGCGGGCACGTTCGCGCACGTGGTCGGCGGCGCGGCGCGCCGCGGCGGACCAGGCCGACCGGGTCCCGCGGTCGAGCCCGCGCGGCAAGACCACGCGACCGACGTCGAGGTAGGTCAGGAAACGGGCCAGCCCGGCCTCGACCGCCCCGAGGATCTCGGCCGACGGTCGGGCGCCGACCGTGGCCTCCCACCACCAGCCATGGAGGCGCAGCCGCGCACCGTCGGCGTCCTCCTCGCGCCGCGCGTCGAACCGCGCCACGAAGCGGTCGCCCAGCAGGACGGGGACCACGTAGTACCCCCAACGTCGCTCGGCGGCGGGCTTGTAGACCTCCCAGACGTACTCGAAGTCGAACAGACCGGCCAACCCGCGGCGGTCCCACAACAGCGCGTCGAGCGGTGCCAGGACGCGCGCGACGTCGCGATCGACGGCTGCGGCCGTGTCGACGAGCCCCGGCGGCGCGACGTACGCGACCCCCTCGACGTCCCATGCGTCGAGCCGACCGTCGGCCACCGCTTCGGCGATCGCCCGGCGGCGCGCCTCGGCGTCGACCGGCAGCGTCCAGGTCGCGGCGTCCGCCGATGGCCGCAGGGCGCCCGCGGCCTGGACCCGGCGCCGGATCAGCCGGTCGAGCGCCTCGCCGTCGCTCAGGGACGGGGCCGCCCGTGCCGCTTCGGGAAGCCCGCGCTCGGCCAGGTCGTAGACGTGGCGACCGGCTTCGCGACCCACCGTCACGACCTGGCCGGTGTCCCACAGCGCGCGCAGCACGTGCTTCACCAACCGCGGGCCGTACCAGCTCCCACGCAGGGCCTCACGTGGGGCGTCGTCGAAGCCGAGCGCCGACCGCGGACCCGCTGCCGCCAGCGCCGCCAGCGTGGCCGTCACGGCTTCGGCGTGCTCGTCGAGGAACGGCGCCCAGCGCTCCGCGAAACGCTCGAAGAAGAGCCGTCGCGCCGGCCAATCCTCGGCCAGGGTCAGGCACGCCTGCTTGTCCCACCCGTCGAGCCAGCGCCGATCACGGTAGGCGGGCCCGTGCCAGTCGTCGATGCGGTACCCGTCGACGCGCGCCTGCAGCACCAGATCGTGGTTGCGGCCCAACGGCGCGAGCGGGTCGACCTGCACGGTACCGAGCCGTTCGACCACCTCGTCGAGCGGGCCGATCCGCAGGTGGTGGGCCACCAACGCCCGCCGCGCGTCGGCGCGCGACAGCGTGTGCGCGCTCACGGCCACGCCCGGAGCGCGGCTGCGCCCGTCGGCCCTGGTTCACGCGTGGCAGGCCACGCGCTCACGGGTGCAGGCCCGGGAACCCGAGACCGGCCGTCTCGTCCCACCCGCGAGCCACGTTCAAGGCCTGCAGGGCGTGACCAGCCGTGCCCTTGACGAGGTTGTCGAGCGCCGCCATCATGACCAGCCGACCGGAATCGCGATCGAGCGCGAAGCCGACGTCGCACCAGTTGGTGCCGTCGAGGACCTTCGGATCGGGCACCCGGTGGATGCCCTTGCGCGCCGACACGAGGCGCACGAACGGCTCGTCCGCGTAGGCGTCCTCGAGCGCGGACTGGACGTCGCGCTCGCTGCTGCCATCGTGGAGCCAGGCGTGGGCGGTCACGAGGACGCCGCGCACCCGCTCGACCGCGGTGGCGGTCAGGTGCGGCTCGAGGCCGGGGAACGCCTGGCGCACCTCGGCGGTGTGGCGGTGGCCCACCGGCGCGTAGGTGCGCACCACCCCGGCCCGTTCGGGATGATGACTGGCCGGTGCGGCTCGGTTCCCGGCCGCCGACGACCCGACCTTCGCCTCGACGATGACCTCCCGACGGGCCAGGACGCCACCCCGCACCAGCGGCAGCAGCGCCAGCACCGTGGCGGTGGCGATGCAGCCGCATCCCGCCAGCCGACGCGCACCGGGCAGCGCCGGTTGCGGCTGCGCGCGGTCGAGCTCCGGGTTGGCGTAGACGAAGTCGGCCAGCAGCTCGGGGCGCGGATGCGGCCCCCCGTACGTGCGCGCGTAAGCCTCGGCGTCGCGCAAGCGGAAGTCGGCCGCGAGGTCGAGGAGCACGTCCGCGCGATCGGTCAGCCGGTCGACCTGCCCGGCCAGCATGCCGTGCGGCAACGCCGAGACGACCACGTCGGCGTCCTCGAGTTCGGCCAGGGCGCGGAAGCGCAAGCGGCTCACGCTGCGGAGGTTGGGGTGCACCAGGGCGACCGGCAGACCGGCGTGACGCTCGCTGGTGACCTGCGTGACCTCGAGGTGCGGATGCCCCAGCGCCAGCCGCAGGAACTCGCCACCGGCGTAGCCGCTGGCCCCCACGATCGCGACGCTCAGACGCTCCGACATCCGCTCAACGTACCGCGGGCACGGCGTTCGCCGCGGCCAGCGCGGCGACGTGATCGACGATCCGGCCGGGCAGGTCGACCCCGGTGGTGTCGATCGAGTTGCGGAACTCCATGGTGTGGTTGACCTCGAGCACCACGAGGCCGTCCTCGGCTTCGGCCAGGTCGACGGCCAGGATCCCGCCGCCGACCGCTTCGGCCGCCCGCAGCGTCAGGTCCGCCAGGTCGGCGGTGACCGGGCAGACGGACGCGCTGCCACCGCGCGCCGTGTTGGTGATCCAGTGCTCACCGCTGCGGTAGATGGCGGCCACCACCTCGTCACCGATCACGAACGCGCGCAGGTCGCGTCCCGGCTTCGGGACGTAGGCCTGCACGTAGAACACGCCGTGCGACGGGCCCCCGAGCGTCAGCTTGTGCTCGAGGACGGCGGTCACCGCGTCGGCGTCCGACAGCCGGCTCACCATGCGGCCCCAGGAACCGACGACGGGCTTGACCACCACCGGGTACCCGATGGCGGTGCAGGCCGCCAACGTCTCCTCGACGCCGAAGGCGATCATCGTGCGCGGCGTGGGCACCCCGGCGGCCGCGAGACGCGCGCTGGTGGCCAGCTTGTCGCCGCAGGTCTCGGCCACCGCCGAGGTGTTGACGACTTGTGCGCCCGACGCCTCGTAGAGGCGCGTGAGCGCGAGGCCCCGGGTCTGGGACACGCAGCGCTGCAAGACGACGTCGAAGGGGCGCTCGAGCGTGCTGCCGAGGTCGAAGGTCAGTTGCGGGGCGAAGACGCGCTCGACGGCCACGCCCCGGCGCTCGAAGGCGTCGAACAGGAGGCGCTCCTCGGGTCGCAGGCGGTCGTAGACGACGGCGATCCGCGGCGCCTCGGCCGTCGCGACCGGAGCGGCCGTCACTCGCCCCAGTCCTCGGCCTCCTCGGGCGCGACCTCGAAACGGAGCGGGGTGAGGCCGACGACCTCGAGTTCGACGCCGTCGTCGGTCACGACCAGCTCTCCGAGGGCGAGCACGGCGGGATCGACGTCGAGGGCGCCGTACGGGGTGGCGATGAGCGTGGCGGGCATGGGGGCCTCCAAGGGCTTGGGTTTCGTTTCGTAAGCCGCGACCCCGGGAACGAGGGGGTCGACGAACGGAACCTGGGCATCCTAGGGGCCTGAGGAGGCCGCTGTCAAGCCGCTGGAAACATCGTCCCGTACGCGCTCCGAAGGCGCCGACGGGAGATCGCTGGGGTCACCTTGGGGTCGGGCGTCGATCGGTCGCGGGGCCGGAGGGGTGACGGTCGTTCGGGGTCTACACTTACGATTCGTAGGTAAGGCCGCGACCGCTCGCGTCGGCGCCCGCGTCGGCGCCCGCGTCAGCGCCCGCCTCAGCGCCCGACGAGCGCCAGCGCCAGGGGTGGTTCGCGGCGCGGGTCGACACCCAGGTGAACGGCCAGCAGGTCGTCGAAGAAGTCGCCCACCAGGTCGATCGTGAGGCCGACCGCCTCGGCGGCCCAGGCCAAGGCCTGCGCGGCCGCGCCCGCCTCGAACGACAGGTGGCGCACCGCTCGGCCGCGCGCCTCCGGCAGACGCTCCAAGACACCCGTCCACACCACCACGGCGGCCACGCCTTCGAGCACGTCGGCGCTCCCCGCGACACCGGCGACCGTCTCGAGCGCGGCCCGCAAGCCCGCGTCGGGAGCACGGTCGTCGAGCTGTTCCAGCACGTGTTCCCGCGGCGCGTGGTGGTAGACGCCCACCGAGAGACCCACCACCGACCGCACCAGCACGTACGTCTCGAGGGCGGAACGCGGCCCGGAGCGCACCCGCTGCGGTCCCCGCGACCCCTCGGTGCCAGCCGCCGCCCAGAGCAACTGGGCCAGCTCCTCGCTCCGCAACTGGCCACCCTCGATCGGCCCCCCAGAGGCTCGACCCAGCAAGTCCCACGTGGGCGGACCGCCGCGCCGCTGGGGCGCCGGCAGCGTGACGACCTCGCGCGGGTTGGCGTAGACCTTCAGACGCGGTGTGGGCGACAACCCGCTCGGCACGGTCTCGCCTGGTCGGAGCTTGGTGAGGTCCAGGACCGTGGCGCTGGTGGGACGGGCTCGCTGGGCCATCGGGACCGTCACGCTAGCACGGTGCCGCCGGGCCCGACCACGGACGTGGACGGTACGCTGGGGTCGTGCGCGAAGCGTTGCGACGGTGGTTCGAGCGCGCGGCGCGGCCGTTGCCCTGGCGCGACGGCCGCGCCGACGCGTACCGCTGCCTCGTCGTCGAGACGATGTCGCAGCAGACCGCCATCGACACCGTCGCCGCACGCCTGCCCGGCTTCCTCGCCCGCTTCCCCGACCTGGGCACGCTGGCGGCCGCGCCGCTCGACGACGTGCTCGCGGCCTGGGCCGGCCTCGGCTACTACCGCCGAGCGCGCGCCCTGCACGCGCTCGCGCAACGCGTGGTGAGCCAGCACGGCGGCGTCCTCCCCGACACGCCCGCCGCTCTGCAGGCGCTGCCGGGGGTCGGCCCGTACACGGCCACGGCGATCGCGGCCCAGGCGTTCGGCGTCCCGGGGATCGCCGTCGACGGCAACGTGCGTCGCGTCGGCGCCCGCCTGCTGGCCGAGGCCGATCCGTCGACCGAACGCGTGCGCCGCGAGCTCAGTGCGCTCTTGCTGGACGCCGCGCCCGCCGGCGCCCAGCGCGCACGCCCGCACCACCCCAGCGAGGACGCGTTCGTCGCCGAAGCCCTCGTCGAGCTGGGCGCGACCGTGTGCACGCCGCGGGCGCCGGCCTGCGACCGCTGCCCGCTGCGCCCATCCTGCCGCGCCGCCCGCACCGCCGACCCGGCCGCCTTCCCGGCTCCGCGACGCCGCCCCGCCCCGCGCAGGTGGCCGCTCCACGGCTGGATCGTGCCCGGGACGGGTCACGACGGGTCGTCCCGGGTGGCGCTCGAACGGCGACCCGACGCCGGGCCCTGGGGCGGCCTGCACGGTCTCCCCTGGCGCGACGTGCCCCCCGTCGATGGCCGCTTGCTGGGGCACTTCACGCACGCGCTCACCCATCGACGTGTCGAGGCGAGCGTATGGGTCACGAACGTCGCCCCGGCCGATGCGGTCGTGCGCTGGGTGACGACCCACGACCTCGACGGCCTGGGGATCGCCGAGCTCGACCGGCGGGCGCTCGCGCTGCACCGCGCTGGGAACGTGGCGAGCGAAGGCGGCGCGCCGCCCACCCCGTAGACTCGACCCGTGGACCTGCGCGTACGCTTCGCCGAGACCGACCAGATGGGCGTCGCCCATCACGCCGCCTACGTCGTGTGGCTCGAGGCCGCGCGGGTCGAGTGGCTGCGCGGCCACGGCCTGAGCTACCGCGACCTCGAGGCCGAAGGCGTCTCGTTGTCGGTGACGGGCGTGAGCGTGGCGTACCGGTCGGCCGCCCGCTTCGACGACCTGCTGCGGATCGAGGTCGTCCTGGAGGAGGCGCGCAGCCGACGCCTGCGCTTCACCTACCGGCTGGTGCGGGCCGCGGACGAGCGGCTCGTCGCGACCGCCACCACGGTGCACGTGCCCACCGACGCCTCGGGTGCCGCCATCCGCCTGCCGGACGCCTGGGTCGCGGTGGTCGGGCCGCTCGTGGAGACGCCTGGCTCGCGCCCGGCGTGACCTCGCGGGCCGCGTCGGGAACGGGCGGCGCGCCGTGCTAGGCTCCGAACCACCTCTGGCGCGGACGGCCGGCGGGTCGCACCGAGACCCGCGCGCTCCGGTCGCCGACGCCGGCACCTCGTCCGACCGCCGCGAAAGGCCTCCATGACCACCACCACGTCGCGCCCGACCGAGACCCGTCACCCCAAGATCCTGCAGGAAGCGCTCACGTTCGACGACGTGTTGCTCGTGCCGCGCCGCTCCGCCGTCCTTCCGGCCGACGTCGACGTCGTCGGCCGTTTCTCGCGCGGCGTCACGCTCCGGCTGCCGCTCGTGTCCGCGGCGATGGACACCGTCACCGAGACCCAGATGGCGGTCGCGATGGCACGCCTGGGCGGCATCGGCGTGATCCACAAGAAGGTGTCGGTCGAGGTCCAGGCCGAGATGGTGCGCAAGGTGAAGCGCTCGGAATCGGGCATGATCGTCGACCCGATCACGCTGCCGCCCACGGCGACGATCGGCGACGCCGAGCACCTCATGTCGGAGTACCGCATCTCGGGCGTTCCCATCGTGGCGCCCGACGGCAAGCTGCTCGGCATCCTCACCAACCGCGACCTACGCTTCGAGGACGACCACTCGCGCGGCGTGGCCGAGCTCATGACGAAGGACGACCTCATCACCGTGCCGACGGGCACCACCCTCGAACAGGCCCGCGACATCCTGCGCGGCACCAAGGTCGAGAAGCTGCTGGTCGTCGACGACGCCTTCCGGCTCACCGGTCTCATCACGATCAAGGACATCACCAAGAAGCTCGCCTACCCGAACGCGGCGAAGGACGCGCTCGGACGCTTGCGGGTGGCCGCGGCCGTCGGCGTGAGCCGCGACCTGGAGGCCCGGGCGACGGCGCTGGTGGACGCCGGCGTCGACGCGCTGGTCCTCGACAGCGCGCACGGGCACAGCCAGGGCATCCTCGACGCGCTCGCCCTGCTGAAGGGGCGTTTCGACGTCGACGTCATCGCCGGCAACGTCGCGACCGCGGACGCCGCGCGCGACCTGGTCGAACTCGGCGCCGACGCGGTCAAGGTGGGGATCGGGCCGGGCTCGATCTGCACGACCCGTGTGGTCACGGGCGTCGGCATGCCGCAGCTGTCGGCGATCCTCGAGGTCGCCGACGTCACCCGCGGTGCCGACGTCCCCCTCATCGCGGATGGCGGCGTCAAGCAGACGGGCGACGTCGCCAAGGCGATCGCCGCCGGCGCCGATACGGTGATGGTCGGTTCGATGCTCGCCGGGACCACCGAGGCGCCGGGCGAGGACCTGTTGCGCGACGGGCGCCGCTACAAGGCCTACCGTGGCATGGGGAGCATGGGCGCCATGGCGGGCGGCTCCGCCGACCGCTACTTCCAGGAGAACGCCAAGAAGCTGGTGCCCGAAGGCATCGAAGGCATGGTGGCGTACAAGGGTCCGGTCGAGGACGTCGTGTTCCAGATGGTGGGCGGCTTGCGCAGCGCCATGGGCTACTGCGGCACCGCCACCCTCGCCGAGCTGCAACGCGACGCCCGTTTCGTGACGATCACGCAGGCGAGCCTGATCGAAGGCCATCCCCACGACGTCACGATCGTCCAGGACGCCCCCAACTACGTGCGTCGCTGAACGCTAGAACACCAGCGCCTGGTCGCCGGTCGGGGCCAGGTCCAAGAACGCGTCGCGCACGGGCGCGACGCCGAGCGTCAAGAAGAACGTGAAGGGGCTGAGGACGCGCTCTTGCAGCCCGCCGTTCGGGCGCAGGTGCGCTTCGAGGCGTGCGAACTGGCGGCTCAGCTCGTCGTCCTGGCGGGCCAAGGCGTGGGCGGCCTTGTCGCGCAGGGTGAGCACCGTGCGCTCGAGGTGATGTCGACCGTTGGTCACGCTGCGACGCAGGGTGGGATCGATGCCGTCGACGCGCTGGAGCAGCGTGGCGGTCTCGTGCTCGATCATCGACAGGGCCTGGGCGAAGGCGTCGGCGTGGCCGTGCCGCTGCAACGCCAACTCGCACCGCACCCCTTGCGGGTCGCGTTGCACCGTGGGCCAATCGAGCTCGAAGCGCTCGAGGATCCGTCGCACCGGCGGCTGGAGGACCGTCGCCGACGCACGCGGCCAGGCCAGGGGCATCGGCACGTCGTGCAGGTCGTAGACCCCGCGGAGCTGGGCCAAGTACCGCAGCTCGCCGGGGCCGACCACGAACACGGCGGTCGGGAGGACCGCGTCCTGCGCGATGGGGCGCAGGCCCGCCGCGGGCGTCACGGCGGTGGGGTCTTCGTCGAGCCAGGCCCGCAGGTCGGCGCTCGTGACCGGTGTCTGACCGACGCGCCAACCGCCCGCCTCGACCCGCAGCAGCTCGCGCGGCCCGCCGCCGCGCTCCACGAACAGGTTCGTCGCGCCCTCGGCCCGGCCGAGCTGCGGCGCCCAACCGTGGGCCTCGAGCGCGTGGCCCGCCTCACGCACGCGTCCCGCCGACGCTTCCGGACGCTCCAGTTCACGCTCCAGCAGCGGACGCCACAAGCGCGCCACGTCCGGGTCGAGCGGATCGAGCAGCACCAACCCCTGGTCGCCGAGCAGCGACGTCATCAGGCGCGCGAACACGTCGCTCCAACGAGGCCGTGACTGGCCCGGCACCGCGGCGGCGTCTTGGAGCCAGCGGGCGACGTCGTCGACGTGCGCGCCGCCCTGTCCGTCGCCGGCGTCGATCGACCGCAGATGCTCGATCGTCGTCTCGAACCAAGCCGGATCGACCGTCGCACGGCCCACCGCGGGCCCCGTGGGGAGCGGGAGTCGGAGCTGATGCAGACGCTCGTCGCGACCCAACACCCAGGCGTGGTCGATCTCGGCCACGTCGTGGTCCTGCGTCGCCATCCAGAACACCGGCACCACCGGGCGCTCCTCGGTGTCGAGCTGGGCCGCCAACCGGACCGCGGTCACCGCTTTCGACAGCGTGTACGTCGGTCCGAGGAGCCAGCCCACCTGCTGCCCGGTCACCACGACCCGCGCCTCGGGGTGGGCCAAGCGGTCGAGCGACCGCGCCTGGGCCGGGCGCAACCCCCAACGCGCGTGGCCGGCGCGCAGGACCGCCGCCAAACGCGCGCGGTCGACGGCTTCGTGCGGAGCGGACAGACCGCCGGCGACGTCGCCCGCGGACCAGGCGAACGCCTCCGCGAGGTCGCCGTCCCGGTACGCGTCCATGAAGGAACGCTGGGCGGTGAACGAGGACGTGGGCACGCGCCAATGTATCGCTCAGGACGCCGGTCGCGCGTCGCGTGTACGGCCGCACCGCCCCGGGGTACGCGTGGTAGGGTCGGCGCTCCCGATGCCCGCCAGCGCCATCCCCGACCTCCCTGCGCTCCCACGACCGCGGTCGGTCCTCGGCCACGCGGTGCACCCGGTCGACTTGACCACGGCGACCGCATGGGTCGGAGCGGCGGCGCGTCGACGAGGCACGCCCCGCCTGGTCGTGACGTTGAACCCCGAGCTCGTGGTGCGCGCCCGGGCGGACGCCGCGCTGGCGTCGGTGCTGGGGCGCGCGGACCTGACCGTGGCGGATGGCGTCGGCCTGGTCTGGGCGGCGCGCCGCCGCGGGGTCGTGTTGCCCGGCCGCGTACCCGGGGTCGACCTCGCCTTCGCCGTGCTGGCCGCCGAACCCGACCTGCGCGTCTTCCTGCTGGGCGGGCGCCCGGGCGTCGCCGAGACCGCCGCCCACGTGGCCCGCGACCGCTGGGGCACGCACGTCGTCGGCGTCCGCGACGGCTACTTCGAGGCCGTGACCGACGCCGAGGCAGTGGCGGCCGAGGTGGGCGCCAGCGGCGCCCAGTTGCTGCTCGCCGGTCTGGGCGAGGGGCAAGAACGCTTCCTGGACACCCATCGCGCCACCCTCGGCGCGGGTGTGCTCATCGGCGTCGGCGGGACCCTGGACGTCCTGGCCGGCACGGCCCGTCGCACCCCGGCGTGGACGCGCCGCTTGGGCGTCGAGTGGGCCTGGCGCGTGGGCCTCGACCCCGGCGCGCTGGCACCGAGCCCCCCGGCTGGCGCGCTTCGCATGGCTGGCGCTGACGACGCCCGAACGACCGGCGTCCGAGCCCCGCGACCCACCCTCGACCTAGCGCCGCGCGGCACGCGCCGGCCGCACCGGTACGCGCCGGCCGCCCGGCGCTACGCCCGCGTCAAGGCCGCCCGCGCCAGGGCCGCACGGGCCTCACCGGTCTCCTCGAGGCCTCCTTCGTGCGCGTCGTCGCCCGGATGACCGGCGGGATAGCGCCCGTTGAAGCAGGCCAGACAGGTGCGGCCGATGGCGATCGCGCGCGTCAAGCCCGCCTCGGAGATGAAGGCGAGCGAGTCGGCGCCGATGCGGGCGCGGATCTGCTCGACGCTCATCGAAGCCGCCGCCAGCTCCTGGCGCGCGGCCGTGTCGATCCCGTAATAGCAGGGGTACTCGATCGGCGGGCTCGACACGCGGAAGTGGACCTCGCGGGCGCCGGCCTCGCGCAACAGCGCCACGATGCGCCCGGACGTGGTCCCGCGCACGATGGAGTCGTCGACGAGCACCACCCGTTTGCCCCGAACCGCGCCCGTCGGCGCGAGCTTGAGCCGCACCTTCTGGTCACGCAGACGTGGGTTGGGGGCGATGAAGCTGCGACCCGCGTAGGGCGACTTCTGCAGACCGAGGTCGAAGGGGATCCCCGACGCCCGGGCGTAACCGACCGCGGCGGCCAGACCCGACTCCGGCACGCCGACGACGACGTCGGCCGTGGCGGGGGCCTCGCGCGCCAACGTCTCCCCCATCCGGATCCGCGCGGCGTGGACGTCGGCGCCGTCGAGCTCGCCGTCGCCCCGGGCGAAGTAGATCCACTCGAACGCGCAGGGCGTCGGCACCGCCTCCAGGACCTGCCGGGCGTGCAGACCGTCGTCGTCGGCCACCACCAGCTCGCCGGGTCGCACGTCGCGCAGGAAACGGGCCCCCATCAGCGCCAACGCGGCAGGCTCGCTGGCGAACACGTAGCCACGGCCCCCCTCGAGCTCGCCGATCACGAGCGGACGGACCCCGTGCCGATCGCGCAAGCCGATGGCCTGACGGCGGTCCATGAGCACCACCGAGAAGCCGCCCTCGAGCTCGCCCATGACGCGCGCGGTGGCGTCCTCGAGCGACAGCTCGGCGTAGCGCGCGACCAGGTTGATCATGACCTCGGAGTCGTTGGTGGTCTGGAACACCGCACCCTCGGCCAGCATCGCGTCACGGATGACCCGCGCGTTGGTGAAGTTGCCGTTATGGGCCAGCGCCAGCAGCCCCTTGTTCGACCGGACCGTCAACGGTTGGGCGTTGAAGCGCAACGACGCGCCGGTGGTCGAGTAGCGGGTGTGGCCGATGCCGGTGGCTGCCCCCTCGAACCGCAGGGCGTCCAGGCGCGTCTCGTCGAACACCTCGGTCACCAGACCCATGTCCTTCTCGATGCGGATCTGGTCCGGGCTGGCCACGCAGATGCCGCACGACTCCTGACCCCGGTGCTGCAGCGCGAACAGCCCGACCTGGAGCAGCCCGGCCGGGTCGAGGCCCAGCGCCCCCGGGCGAACGTGCAGCCCGACCACGCCGCACTCCTCGTGCGGGTGGTCGTCGTCGTACCAGCCGCCAGCGGGCACGCTCACGCCAGCGCCTCCGCGAACGTGCCTTCGTACGCGGCCCGTGCGCTCGCGACGCTCAGCTCGACCACGGGCTCCGACGAGCGCAGCCGGATGGTGTCGCCACCCACCCGGCCGAGCCGCCGCACCGGCACCCCACGCTCGGCCGCCGACCGCTCCAGCGTCGGCCACACGCTCTCCGGCACGGCGACAAGCGCCAGGTGCGCGGCTTCGCCGAACAGGGCGGCGTCCACGCGTGACGCCGCTGCGACCGGCACCGTCGCGTCGAGACCGCGCCCCCCGGCGATCGCCATCTCCGCCAAGGCCACCGCCAAGCCGCCGTCGCCGACGTCATGGGCCGTCGTCACGACGCCGTCCTGGACCCAGGCCGCCAGGGCGGTCACCAACCGATCGGCCGCCGCCAGGTCGAGCGCGGGCGGCGCGCCGGCCTCGAGGCCGTGCCAGGTCGCCAGGTACGCGCTCGCCCCGAGCGTCGGCGTGCCCTCGCCCGCCACGACGAGCACGTCGCCGTCGCGGTCCAGCGCCAGCGTGGCGCGCCGCGTCACGTCGGGCAGCACACCCACCATGCCCACGGTGGGCGTGGGCAGCACGGCGCGCACCCGGCCGTCGCCGCCGCGGTACTGGTTGTAGAGGCTGACGTTGCCGCCGGTGACGGGCGTGCGGAGCGCCAAGCAGGCTTCACGCAAGCCCTCGACCGCCTCTTGCATCTGGTGGTAGACCTCCGGCACGGTCGGATTGCCGAAGTTGAGGTTGTCGGTGACCCCCAGCGGCGTCGCGCCGACGGCCGCCAAATTGCGGGCCGCCTCGACGACCGCCAACGCCGCGCCGCGCCGCGGCGACAGGTAGACGTAGCGGGCGTTGCAGTCGACCGTCGCGGCGACGCCGCGGGTGCTGCCCTTGATCCGCAACACCGCAGCGTCGCCGGCGCCCGGGACCACCACCGTGTTCGTCATCACCTGATGGTCGTAGCGCTCGTACACGGCGCGCTTGGAGGCGATCGACGGATCCGCCAGCAGCGCCCGCAGGACCGCGCTCAGGTCGACGGGCAGCGGCACGTCGGCCAGGTCGCGGCCCCGGAGGGCGACCACGGCCGGGTCCTCACGGCCCTCGCGCACGTAGGTGGGCGCGCTGTTGAGCGCGGCGACCGGCATGTCGCCGACCAGGTCGTCGCCGTCGTACACCCGCAGGCGGCCGTGGTCGCGCACCACGCCGACGGCCACCGCGTCGAGCTCCCAGCGTTCGAGCAGGGCGACGAGCTCGGCCTCGCGACCGGGCACCGCGGTCAGCACCATGCGCTCCTGGGATTCGGAGAGCATGACCTCGAGCGGCGTCATGCCCCGCTCCCGACGAGGCACCAGCGCCACGTCGAGGTCGACGCCCAGACCGGCGCGCTGGGCCATCTCCGCCACGCTCGACGTGAGGCCGGCGGCCCCCATGTCCTGCACGCCGTCCACCAGCCCCGCCGCGATGGCCTCCAGGCAGGCCTCCAGCAGCAGCTTCTCGACAAAAGGATCACCGACCTGGACGGCCGGCCGGTCCGCGTCGGACGCGTCGCTCAGGTCGGCCGAGGCGAAGACGGCGCCACCGAGCCCGTCGCGGCCGGTCTTGGAGCCCACGTACAACAGCACGTGACCCACGGCCCCGGCGGTCGCCGATTGGAGGTCCTCGTGGCGCAGCAGACCCAGGGCCATGACGTTCACGAGCGGGTTCTCGCCGTAGCTGGGGTGGAAGCCGATCTCCCCGCCCACCGTCGGCACCCCGATGGCGTTGCCGTACTGGGCGATGCCCTCGACGACGCCGTGCAGCAGGTAGCGCGTGCGCTCCTCAGCCAGGTCGCCGAAGCGGAGCGCATCGAGCACGGCGATCGGCCGCGCGCCCATGGCGAAGATGTCGCGCAGGATGCCGCCCACGCCCGTGGCGGCGCCCTGGACCGGCTCGACCGCGCTCGGGTGGTTGTGCGACTCCATCTTGAACGCCAGCCCCCACCCTTCGCCCACGTCGACGACGCCCGCGTTCTCGCCCGGTCCTTGCAGCACCTGCGGACCCTCGGTGGGCAGACGCCGCAGCAGCGGGCGCGAGTTCTTGTAACCGCAATGCTCGCTCCAGAGCGCGCCGAACATGGCCGCCTCGAGGGCCAGGGGCGCCCGTCCCAGGTGCCCGACGACCGCCTCGAACTCGGCAGCGTCGAGGCCGAACGTGGCGCCTTGGGCGGCGGACACGGGCTCGCCGAGGGGCCGCGCGTCACCGAGCGATCGCGCGTCCGCCAGCCCTCGCGCGTCGAGCACATCGCGCGACGTCACGCGGCCGCTCCCGCGGCGCGCGCGAAGGCCCGCAAGAGCGGCACCCCGTCGACGCCGCCCAACAGCGGCTCGGCCGCACGCTCCGGGTGTGGCATCAGTCCGAGCACGTTGCCGGCGGCGTTCAGCACGCCAGCGACGTCGCGCTCGGAGCCGTTCGGGTTGCCGTCCGGCGCGCCCGCCGGCAGGTACCGCAGCGCGATCCGGTCCGCCGCCTCGAGCTCGTCGAGGGTGGCCGCGTCCGCCACGAACCGTCCGTCGTGATGTGCCACCGGCAGACGGAGCAGCTGACCTCGACGCAGACCGGCGAGCAGCGGCAGGTCGTCGCGTTCCACCCGGACGGACACGTTCTTGCAGACGAACGACAGGTTCGCGTTGCGCGTCAAGGCGCCAGGCAAGAGCCCGGTCTCGGTCAGGACCTGGAACCCGTTGCAGACACCCAGGACCGGGCCGCCACGGGCCGCGAACGCGACCACGGCCGTCATCACCGGGCTCTGCGCCGCGAGAGCGCCGGAGCGGAGGTAGTCGCCGTAGCTGAAGCCGCCTGGCACCAGCACGCCACGTACCCCCGAAAGGTCGGTCTCGGTATGCCAGACGAAGCGGACGGACGCGCCGGTGGCCCGCTCGAGCGCGAAGCGCGCGTCGTCGTCACAGTTCGAGCCCGGGAAACGCACGACAGCGAGGTCGGCCGCGAGGGTGGTCGACGGGGTCACGGACGCGGGCGGGGCGGCTGGATCGGGTGGGTCGTCATGGGTCGGGTCGAGCCTCTCCCCCGGCACGGGGCCGGGACGCGGGGAACCGGGAACGCGAGGCGAGGCGCTCCGCACGCCGAGTGCCGCTGCCGCGGCACCCCCGGAACGGGTCGGCGGACGACCATCTCCGGGCGTGGCGAAGGCAGCCTAGCACCCGGCCGTGGGGGGTCCCGACAGGGCCGGCGACGTCGCCGCTGCGCTCCTAGCACCGCCTTCGTGAGCCTGCTATAGTAGCCAGCCGTGCCGCCCGATGGGCGGCCGTCGCGACGTGCCGGGATGGCGGAACGGTAGACGCAGTCGACTCAAAATCGACCGGGGCAACCCGTGCGGGTTCGAATCCCGCTCTCGGCACCACCTCGATCACGACCCACCCTCCCGCGCCCTCCGGCGCGCGCAAGGAGCCCCCATGTTCTGGCTCGTCCTGATCCCCTTCCTCATCCTGTCCGCCGTCCTCACGCTCGTGGTCCTGATGCAAGAACCGAAGCAGTCGGGGCTCGGGGATGGCCTCAGCGGCGGCGGCGGTGGCGGCGTCGACTTCGGCACCCGCGGCGGGACCGCCGGCGGGCTCCAGCGCGTCACCATCTACGTCGGTATCCTTTGGGGCGCTTTCGCGCTCCTCCTGCAAGTCGTCCCGCGCTGAGCGACACCGAGCCCATGGCGTGAAGGCGCCGTGAACGCGCGCGGTGCCGCCTCCTGATCGTCACCGAATCCCGTCCTGCACGCCGTTCGAGCCTCAGGGTCCGGTCGCCCCTCGTGGCGGATCGGGCCGACGTGACGTGCGTCACTGACGCGCCCGTGCCGTCGAGCACGGGCACGCGCCCGGCCACGCAGCGGCACGGATTGCAAGGTCCTGCGCCACGGGGTAGCGTGACCCGGTGCACGGCACGATCCGAGACCCGAGCGTTCGCGCGCCGCGCGACGGGGGTCTCGGCACCGACGCCGAGGAACTCGGCGTTCTCTGGGAGGTAGCATGCAGCGGATCTTCATGAGCTTGGCCGTGGCCGCCATCGTCTCGATGGCGTTCGCCCAACCGTTCGTCTGGCCCAACGCGTGGACGACGGCCGAACCCGGCGAGGCCGCGATGGGCGGCACGTTGCGCGATTACTCGATCTCCGACCCGCGCACCTTCAACCCCATCGTCTCCGCGGAGCAGAACGCCCTGATCGACACCATCGACCTGCTCGGCGCCGCGCTGATCTTCCGCGGTCCCGACTCGGACGAGTGGGTGCCGTACGCGGCCGAGACCATGGTCGTCAACGAGGCCGGGACGGTCGTCGACCTGACCCTGCGTGACGGCATCAAGTGGTCGGACGGTTCGCCGGTGACGGTGCAGGACTACTACATCCGTTACCTCATCGAGACCGACCCCGACGCCCAGTCGAACTCTTACGACGGCTGGTTCCTCAACGACGTGCTCATCGGGCTCGAGATCACCGGCGAGAACAGCCTGCGCTTCACCTTCCCCGGTCCCGACCGGCTGGCGTTCCCGGTCGCGTCGCTCCTGCCGCTGCCCGACAAGATCTTCGGCGAGGCCTACCGCAGCGGCGGCGCCGAAGCGGTGCGCGCCCTGTGGGGCACCGAGTCCGACGTCAGCGAAGTGCTGACCACCGGTCCCTTCCGTCCCACCCTCTACGCCGCCGGCGAGCGCCTCAACTTCGAGCGCAACCCGTACTTCGGCGAGTGGAACGTCGACGAGCAGGGCAACCCGCTGCCGTACCTCGACGCGTACAACATGACGCTCGTCGGCGACGACGACGCCGCGCTCAACCTCTACCTGGCCGGCGAACTCGACCTCTTCGCGCCGCGCAGCCTCGACGACATCGGCGTCATCAACGTCGCGGTCAACAACGGCGACATCGACGCCGTGGTGCTCGAAGCGGTCGCGCCCGTCGCCTCGAGCCAGTTCATCGTCTTCAACTGGAACCTCGCCAGCAACCCGACCAAGCAGGCGGCCTTCCGCAACCCGAACTTCCGTCAGGCGATGGCGCACCTGATCGACCGCGACGCCATCATCGAGCTCGTCTACGGCGGCAACGCCGACCCGATGTACACCGGCGTCTACCTGGTGAACGGGTTCTGGGTCAACGACGACGTGCCCCAGTACCCGTTCGATCCCGAACGCGCCGTCGAACTGCTGGCCCGCGCCGGCTACTCGAACCGCGACGCCCAGGGCTTCCTCACGAACGCCGACGGCGAGCGCCTGAGCTTCACGCTGGCCACGAACGCCGGCAACACGCAGCGTGAGCAGATCATCCAGCTCTTCGCCGACAGCGCCCGCGAGGCCGGCGTCGAGGTCATCACGCAGCCGATCGACTTCAACCTGTTGGTCGACCAGCTCTTCTCGACCGGCGAAGACCGTCCGTTCGAAGCCATCCTGATCGGTCTCCGGGGCGGCAGCCGCGACTGGCCGTTCGGCGACAACGTGAACCTGTGCACCGGTGGCTTGCACATGTTCAACACCTCGGGCGCCTGCATCGGTGCCAACGAGACGCTCGTCGACCAGCTGACCAAGGTCGGTCGCCAGACGCTCGACACCGAGGCGGCCCGCGAGATCGGCCTCCAGATCCAGCAGGCCGAGGCCGAGCAGTCGGCGATCCTCTACACCGTCAGCCCGAACGCCAACTACAGCTGGCTCAGCGACGTGCGGGGCGAGCACCCGCTCGAGTTCCTGAACCCGCTGCTCGGCGCGCGCGAGCTCGCGCTCACCTTCAAGGCCCAGTAAGCGCTCCGAGACGAGGGGCCCGCCGCAGGGCGGGCCCCTCTCCGTATCTTCTGCATCTTCTGCATCGGCCACCGGCCGACCTCCGCTCGTATCTGATCCACCCGTCGACAACCCCGATCCAGGAGAAGATCCTTGCTCCCCTACATCGTCCGGCGCCTGTTCCACCTGATCCCGACGTTCGTCGGCGCCACGATGCTGGCGTTCTTGATCAGCCAGTTGGTCCCCGGCGATTTCTTCGTCGCCAAGGCCCTCGAACCGAACGTGCGGCCCGAGACGATCGACCGGCTGCGCGCGCAGTACGGCCTCGATCAACCCATCTACGTCCAGTACGTGCGCTGGATGGCCAACATCGTCCAGGGCGACCTCGGTCTGTCGTTCTCGAGCAACCAGCCCGTGTCGAACGTGATCACGGATCCGATCCAGAACTCGATGATCCTGGTCGTCGTCTCCATCGTGCTCCTGTGGGCCATGGCCATCCCGCTGGGGGTGTACTCGGCGGTGCGGCAGTACACGATGGGCGATCAACTCGTGTCGGCGTTCGCCTACTTCGGCCTGGCGATCCCCAACTTCTTCTTCGCCCAGGTGCTCATCCTGGGTATCTTCGTGCTGCGCGGGTTCACCCGCGAGACCTTCGATTACAACCAGGTGCTGTTGCCGGTGGCGGGCATGACGTCGAACGGCTTCGAGAACCTCAACCGGTTCCAGCAGGTCCTGGACATCGCGCGCCATACCCTCATGCCGGCGTTCGTCGTGGCCACCGCAGGCATCGCCGGCTTCACCCGGGTGTTGCGCGGCCAGATGATCGAGTACCTGGGCAGCGACTTCATCCGCACGGCCCGCTCGAAGGGCCTGAGCCAACGCCAGATCACCTACAAGCACGCCCTGCGACCGGCCATCATCCCGTTCGTGGCCGGCATCGGTGGGCTCTTGCCCAGTCTCATCGGCGGCGCCGGACTCGTCGAGATCGTGGTCTCCTGGCCCGGGATCACGCCGCGGCTCCTCGACGCCATCACGCGGCAGGACATCTACGTGGTGCTGGGCTTCTTGGTCATCTCCACCCTGCTGCTCATGGTGGGCAACCTGATCTCCGACCTGCTGCTGGCCCTGGTCGATCCGAGGATCCGGTACTCATGACCACGGCGCGTCACAGCCGCTCGCATCAGCACGAACACGAGCACTCGAAGTCCCAGGGTCGCATCGTCTGGGAGCAGTTCACCAAGCACCGGGTGGCGCTCATCGGCGGCAGCATCCTCGTCCTCATGTACCTGATGGCGGGCTTCGCCGGCTTCCTCGCCCCGTACGGCATCAACGAGTACCGGCGCTCACCGGCTGCAGCCTTCGTCCCGCCCACGCCCATCCACTGGATCGACCCCGAGACGGGCCGCCTCACCCGACCCTTCGTTTACGACGTCGCCGCCGAACGCGACGCCATCACGCGCCAGCGTGTCTACGTGGCCGACACGAGCCGCGCCTACCCCATCCAGTTCTTCGTGCGACGGCCCGATCAGCCCTATCGACTGTTCGGGATCTGGGAGAGCGACCTGCGCCTGTTCGGCGTCGAGGAACCCGCCCGTATCTTCCTGTGGGGATCGAACAACCTCGGCAAGGACGTCTTCTCGCGCGTCCTCTACGGTGGCCAGGTGTCGCTCACGATCGGCATCCTGGCGGTGTGGGTCTCGCTCGTCTTGGGACTCGTGCTCGGCTCGCTGGCGGGCTTCTACGGAGGTCTGGTCGACGACCTGATCATGCGGCTCGTCGAGGTGTTCGCGTCGATCCCCGACCTCTTCTTGCTGATCGTGCTCGCGACCCTGCTCAAGGACCCGCGTAACCCGCTGGCGCAGGCGTTCGGCCTGCGCATGGACTCGGCGCAGACCTTCCTGATGGTGGTCATCGTGCTGGGCTTCGTCGGTTGGGGGGGCCTCGCGCGCGTGATCCGCGGTCTCATCCTGAGCCTGCGCGAGATGGATTACGCGCAAGCCGCCAAAGCGCTCGGGGCGAGCGAGAGCCGGGTCATGTTCCGCCATCTCCTGCCGGCGACCGCCTCGTACGTCATCGTGAGCCTCACGTTGGCGATCCCGGGGTTCATCCTCGCCGAGACGGGCCTGTCGTTCATCGGCCTCGGTCCCTCGGAGGTCGACACCGCCAGTTGGGGGATCTTGCTGCGCGACGCCACGGCGCGCGGGATCAGCATCCAGTTCGTCCCCTGGCTCCTCATCCCCGGCATCCCCATCTTCCTCGCCGTGCTCTGTTGGAACTTGCTCGGCGACGGCTTGCGGGACGCCTTCGACCCCAAGAAGCGACGTTGACGCGGATGGTCTCAGGAGCACCAACCGCGTCGGCCGCCATGCGCCGGTGTCCTCCTCACGACCCCGCGATGCGGCACGTCCGGCCACGTACGGTATGCTCCACACCCATGAGGGATCCTGCGCATGCCTAGCGAGAAACGACTACTCGACGTCGTCGGCCTCAAGACCTACTTCGACACCGACGAAGGCACCGTCAAGGCCGTCGACGGCGTCAGCTTCCACATCGACCGTGGCGAGACGCTCGCGGTCGTGGGGGAATCCGGGTCGGGCAAGTCCGTCACCAGCCTCAGCGTCATGCGCCTCATCGCCACGCCACCCGGCCGGATCGCCGGCGGCCAGATCATGTTCGACGGTCAGGACCTGGTCAAGAAGAGCGAACGCGACATGCGCAAGATCCGCGGGAACGACATCTCGATGATCTTCCAAGAGCCCATGACGTCGCTCAACCCGGTGTACACCGTCGGCGACCAGATCGCCGAAGCGATCGTGCTGCACCAGAAGGAGACCCCGCGGGCGGCGCTCCGCAAGGCGACCGACATGCTCGAGCTCGTGGGCATCCCGGAACCGGCCAAGCGCGTGCGCAACTACCCGCACCAGATGTCGGGCGGGATGCGCCAGCGCGTGATGATCGCCATGGCGCTCTCGTGCAACCCCCAGCTGCTGATCGCCGACGAGCCCACCACCGCGCTCGACGTCACGATCCAGGCGCAGATCCTCGACCTCATGCGCACCCTGCAGCGTGAGATCGGCATGTCGATCCTGTTCATCACCCACGACCTCGGCGTCGTGGCCGAGATGGCCGATCGCGTGGTCGTCATGTACGCCGGTCGCGCGGTCGAAGAGGCCGGTGTGGTCGACATCTTCAAGAACCCGCAGATGCCCTACACCCTGGGCCTCATGAACTCGATCCCGCGCGTCGACAAGGCCGCTCATCAGCAGGAGCGGCTGCAGGCGATCCCCGGCAACGTGCCCAACCCGTTGCGGCTGCCCGAAGGTTGCTCGTTCCACCCGCGCTGTCGCTTCGTGGTCGACGGCTGCAAAGCGGCGATCCCCGATCTGGTGGACGCCGGTGGGGGCCACATGGTGCGCTGCATCCGTCACGACGAACTCGACCTGAAGAACGAGGTGGTGCAATGAGCGACGCCGTCCCGAACGACGCCGCCGCGACGCGGGCCAGCACCGCGACGGGGACCGCCGAGGGCCAACTGCTCCAGGTCCGCAACCTCAAGAAGTACTTCCCGATCCGCGGGGGCGTGTTCTCGCGCGTCGTCGCCAACGTCAAGGCCGTCGAAGAGGTGTCGCTGACCATCGCCCGCGGCGAGGTCGTGGGCCTCGTGGGCGAGTCCGGCTCCGGCAAGACCACGGCCGGCCGCGCGATCTTGCGCCTCATCGAGCCGACCGACGGCGAGATCATCTTCGATGGCGTCGACATCGCCAAGCTGCCCAAGTCGAAGATGCGCGACTACCGCAAGCAGATGCAGATCATCTTCCAGGACCCCTTCGCCTCGTTGAACCCGCGCATGAGCGTCGGCGACATCATCGGCGAGGCCCTGACGATCCACAACCTGGCGCGCGGCAAGGCCAAGGAAGACCGCGTGGCCGACCTGCTCGAGCGCGTCGGCATGAGCGCCAGCCACATGCGCCGCTACCCGCACGAGTTCTCGGGCGGCCAGCGGCAACGCATCGGCATCGCGCGCGCGCTCGCGGTCGACCCGAAGTTCATCGTGGCCGACGAGCCGGTGTCGGCGCTGGACGTCTCGATCCAGGCGCAGGTGGTCAACCTCCTCCAGGACCTCAAGGAGGAGCTCGGGCTCACGATGCTCTTCATCGCCCACGACCTCGGCGTGGTGGAGTACATCTCCGACAAGGTCGTGGTCATGTACCTGGGCCGGATCATGGAGATCGCGCCGGCCAAGGAGCTCTACCGCAACCCCATCCACCCGTACACGGAGGCGCTGCTCTCGGCGGTACCGATTCCCGATCCGACGGTCAAGCGCGACCGTATCCTGTTGCAGGGCGACATCCCTTCGCCGATCAACCCGCCTTCGGGCTGCGTCTTCCGCACCCGCTGTCCGCTGGCCACCGAAGACTGCAAGCATGTCGTCCCCCCGCTCGAAGAGGTGGCCCCCGGCCACTTCAAGGCCTGCATCCACCGCTGAGGTGGACCTGGAGGGGCCATGGCACGGCACGATCCGGAGGACCAGGATCGACCCAAGTTGAGCCGCCGCGACGTCCGTTCTCTCGTGTGGTCGACGTACAAGACGTCGCTCCCCTACCTGCTGGTGTTCCTCGTGCTCTTCCTCGGGGCGGTCTGGTTCGTGACCGAGGTGCTGTTCTGAACCCCGACGAGCGGGCGGCGCAGGCGCCGCCCGCTCGCTGGCACGACCTCACGGAGCGCCTGCAGACGGCCGTGCTGGCGGCCTTGCCCGAGCGTCACGACGACGGCGACCTCCAGCGCTTCTACGAACTCATGCGCGACTACCCCGAGCGCGGCGGCAAACGCCTGCGCGGGCGTTTCGTCGTCGAAGCGGCGCTCGCCCACGGTGGAGATGCCGAACGGGCGCTGGCGCCGGCGGCGGCCCTGGAGCTCTTCCAGAACTGGGTGCTGGTCCACGACGACATCGAGGACGACAGCGAGGAGCGGCGGGGCGCCCCGGCGTTGCACCGACAGGTGGGCGTTCCGGTCGCCCTGAACGTCGGCGACGCCATGCACGTCTACATGTGGGAGCTCTTGCTGGGGCTGCGCACCGCACCCGATTTCGACGCCGACGCGATCCGGCACGAGTTCGTCCAGGTCATCCACCGCACCGCGGAAGGCCAGCACCTCGACCTGACCTGGCTCGCGGAGGACCGCTTCGCCGTCGACGAGGACGCTTACCTGAAGATGGTGACGCTCAAGACCAGCTGGTACACCGTCATCGGACCGTTGCGGATCGGCGCGTTCGCCGCCGGTCGCGTGCCCGACCCCTCCTTCGTGCCGCTCGGCGCCCGTCTCGGCGCCGCCTTCCAGATCCGAGACGACGTGCTCAACCTCTCCCCGGAGATGGCGACCGGCAAGGAGTTCGCCGGCGACCTCTACGAGGGCAAGCGCACGCTCGTGCTGGCGCACCTCTTCGCTCACGCGAGCCGCGATGAGGTGGCCGAGGCCGAAGGCCTCCTGGGCCGCACGCGGGCGCGTCGAACGCGGCAGGACGTCGAACGGCTGCTGGCACTCATCGCGCACCACGGCTCGCTGCGGTACGCGCAGACGATCG
Source organism: uncultured Trueperaceae bacterium (assembly GCA_963839375.1). GTDB lineage: Bacteria > Deinococcota > Deinococci > Deinococcales > Trueperaceae > JAABTL01. The sequence goes on from CAWIUY010000012.1 coordinate 362,169, forward strand.
CCGAACGCGAGGCCGACGCGGCGCTCGCCGGCCTGCGTGAGGCCTTCGCGCGCTTGCCGGCCCCCGACGTCGCGCAGGGGCTCCTGGAACGGTTCGCCGACCTCACCCGTCGTCGCGTGTAGCCCCTCGGCACGCGCCCAGAGGTTCCCGGCCGAAGCCCAGCCGCCCACCCTGCACCGGACGGGCCCGCGTCACCCTCGGGGCGTGGATCTCAGCACGTGGTGGCGTGCGCTCCTGCCCTGCCCAGCCTGCGGCCACCGGCCGGCGGGAGCGGTGGGCGCCTGCGCCACGTGCTGGCGACGGTGGGTGGGCGCCGGCGCGACGGCCACGACCGCGGCCGGGCTCGGCGAGGCGCACGTCGCGCTGATCGCGCTCGGCCCCTACCGTGGCGGTCTGGGCCGCCTCGTGCGCGCCGCCAAGTACCGTCCCGACCACGCGCTGCTCGACGCGCTGGGACGGGCGCTCGGCGAACGCCTGGCGCGCCGACTCGCGGGCGATCCGGGGACCTGGCAGGTGGTGCCCGCGCCGCCCGATCCGGGTCGACGACGCCGTCGTGGTGGCGATCACGCGGCCCTGCTGGCGCGGGCCGTGGTGGCGGCCTGCGGACCTCGTACCCGCTTGCGGCCGGTGCTGCGGCGTCTGCGCGCGGCGCCGTCGCAGGCGGGCTCCTCGCTCGCCGAGCGGGCACGTAACCTCGATGGGGCCATCGGCACGGTGCCCGACGCCGGCCTCGGCGGCGCTTCGGTGGTGCTCGTCGACGACGTCTTCACGACCGGCGCCACGGCACGCGCGTGCGCGGACGCCCTCCGCGCCGGCGGCGCCCGTCGCATCCTCGTGGCGGTCGTCGCCCGCTCACACTGACGGCGTCGACCGTTCGGGCCGTCGGGGCGCTCCGCGTGGGTCAGCGCACGACGACGAAGCCGGTGACCACGCCCACGAAGGCCCCCACCACCACCTGCGGGTAGGTGTGACCCAACAGCGTCTTGAGCGCCTGCGGCTGGAAGCCTTCGTCGAACAGGTGGCCGAGCTCCTCCACCAGGTCGTTGATGAGGGCCGCCTGCTGCCCCGCCGCACGCCGGATGCCGGTCGCGTCGTACATGACGATCGATCCGAACACGGCCGCCAGCGCGAAGTACGGGTGCCCCCAGCCGTGGATCAAGCCGACCGCCGTCGCCAGCGCGGCCACCGAAGCCGAGTGGGACGAGGGCATGCCGCCGGTCTCCAGCAGACGCTCGGGTGCCCAGCGGCGCTCGGTGGCCAGCACCAGCAGCACCTTGATGATCTGCGCGACGAGGTTGCCGATGACCGCGGCGATGAGCGGCACGTTGTGGAACACGCTCACGCCCGGCGCCGCTCCGCCGCCGTCAGCGTGTTCTGCAGCACCATCGCCACCGTCACCAGGCCGGTGCCACCGGGCATGGGGGTCACGTGACCGGCGACGTCCCAGACGTCCTCGGCGACGTCACCGACGATGCGGTCGTCGACGCGCGTCATGCCCACGTCGAGGACGATCGCACCGGGCTTGACCATGTCGCCGCGCACCAGACCCGCGCGACCGACCGCGGCGACGACGATGTCGCCAGCGCCGACGACCCCCGGCAGGTCGCGCGTGCGCGAGTGCGCCACGGTCACCGTCGCGTTGCGGCCGAGGAACAGGGCGACGGCCGGCTTCCCCACCATGTGACTGCGACCCACGATGACGACGTGGCGCCCGGACGCGTCGAGCTCGTAGTGGTCGAGGATCGCCAGCAACCCGAGCGGCGTACACGGCACCAGCGCCGGCGCGCCCGACCACAAACGACCGACGTTCATCGGGTGGAAGCCGTCGACGTCCTTGGCGGGATCGATCGCCTCCAGCACGGGCGCGGCGTCGAGGTGCCCGGGGAGCGGCAGCTGGACCAGGATGCCGTCGGTCGCGGGGTCGGCGTTCAGCTCCTCGATCGTCGCCATGAGCGCGCCCTGACCGACGTCGTCGGGCAAGACCAGCGTCTCGGCATCGACACCGACGCGTTTCGCGAACCGTCCCTTCGACCGCACGTAGAAGACGCTGGCAGGGTCTTCCCCCACCCGGACGAACACCAGCCGCGGCGTGAAGGGGAGCTCCTGCACCCGTGCGGCCAACCGCTCCGCCACGCCGGTCGCCACCGCGCGCCCATCGAGCGGGCGTGCGCGCCCGTCGGCCGGACGCGGGCGGCCGTCGCCCTGGCGCGCGCGCCCGTCGGCCGGGCGCGCGCCCTCGTCGTGGCCGGTGTCGCCGTCCCGTGGCCCGCCGTCGACGCTCATCCGGCTTCACCCGCCGCCACCGGCGCGCGGCGCAACGCCTTCGCCAAGACGCCGTTCACGAACCGGCCCGAGCCCTCGCCGCCGAACCGTTTGGCGAGCCGCACCGCCATCTCCACGGCGACGGCGGGCGGGTTCTCCTGCAGCGCGAACTCGGCCAACGCCAACCGCAGCACGTTCAGGTCCGTCTGGGCCATCTGGCCGAACGTCCACCCCTCGATGACCGAGGTCAGGTCGGCGTCGATGGCCGCCTTGCGATCCGCGTACGCCCGCACCAACCGATCGGCGAACGCCATGTCGTCGGGCGCCAGCACGTCCTCGTAGGCGTCCTCACCGTCGGCCTCGGCCTCGATCGCCAGGTCGGCGCGAAGCTCGTGCCAGACCTCGAGCACCGGGCTCTCGCCGCGCTCCGCCTGGAACAACGCCTGGAACGCCACCTCGCGGGCGCGACGTCTAGCCACGCGCCACGGCCTCGTCGGGGAGATCGATGCCCTCGACGTGAACGTCGACGCTGCGCACCTGGAGACCCGTCATCGACCCCACCGCCTCGCGCACCGCGAGCTGGGCAGCGCGCGCGACCTCCGGGACCCGCAAGCCGTACGTGATCGAGACGTTGAGCGAGATCGACACGGCGTCCTCCTCGCGTTCGATGAGGATGCCCTTGGCGCGACGACCGGTGAGGAACTCACCGACGCGCGTGGGCGGCGTCACGGTGCGCACCCCCTCGACGCCGTCGAGCGCGAGCTGGGCGATGCCGTAGAGGGCGTCGGGCGACAGTTCGAGTTCCGGTTGGTTCACGGCGACATCCTCCTGGTGATGAAGTTGGTGTACACGGCGCCCCGCCGGAAGAAGGCGTTGTCGAGCACGCGCAGGTGGAAGGGGATCGTCGTCTTGACCCCTTCGACCACGGTCTCGCGCAAGGCCCGCTCCATCCGGGCGATCGCGGCGTCGCGGGTGGGTCCCCACGCGATCACCTTGGCGATCAAGGAATCGTAGTTGGGCGGGATCCGGTAGCCGGCGTAGACGTGCGAGTCGACGCGGATGCCGGGGCCGCCGGGCCAATGGACATCGGTGACGACGCCAGCCGAGGGACGGAAGTCGTGTTCGGGGTCCTCGGCGTTGATGCGGACCTCGATGGCGTGCCCCTCGACACGGACGTCCTCTTGCCGCAGCGACAGGCCCTCGCCGGCCGCGACGCGGAACTGCTCTTGGACCAGGTCGAAGCGGGTCACCATCTCGGTCACCGGGTGCTCGACCTGGATCCGCGTGTTCATCTCGGAGAAGAAGAAGTTGCCGTCCCGGTCGACGAGGAACTCGCACGTCCCCGCGCCGCGGTAGTTGATGTGTTTGGCGACGCGCACCGCTGCCTCGGCGATGCGGACGCGCAGGTCGGCGTCGAGGGTGGAGGGCGCCTCCTCGAGCATCTTCTGATAGCGGCGTTGGATCGAGCAGTCGCGGTCGTAGAAGTGGATGACCTCGCCCTCGCCGTCGCCGAACACCTGGATCTCGACGTGGCGCGGCTCCTCGAGGTAGCGCTCCATGTACATGCTCGGGTCGCCGAAGGCCGCCCGCGCCTCCTCTTGCGCCTGCACGAAGTGGCGCTCGAGCTCGCCCGGGCTCTGCACGACGCGCATCCCGCGCCCCCCGCCGCCGGCGGAGGCCTTGAGGATCACCGGGTAACCGATCGTCGTCGCGAACGCCATGGCCGCGGAGACGTCGGCCAGCGGGTCGGAACCTGGGGTCACGGGTACGCCGGCCTCCACCGCCACCGCACGGGCGCTCGCCTTGTCGCCGATGCGGGCGATGTTCTCCGGCCGTGGGCCGATGAAGACGAGATGGTGCTCCTCGCACATCTCGGCGAACTCGGCGTTCTCGGCCAGGAAGCCGTAGCCCGGGTGGATCGCTTCGGCGCCGGTCACGAGCGCCGCGGACAGGAGGTTGCGGACGTTGAGGTACGAGCCGGACGCCGGCGCGGACCCGATGCAGATCGCCTCGTCGGCCAGGAGGACCGGCAACGAGGTCTCGTCGGCCTGCGAGTAGGCGACCACGGCCTTGACGCCGAGCTCGCGTGCGGCGCGCAGGACGCGCAGGGCGATCTCCCCGCGGTTGGCGATCAGGATCTTCTTGAACACGGCCCGTGCGCCCTCAGGCCGGGGCGATGCGGAAGAGGGCCTGTCCGTACTCGACCGGGTCTTCGTTGCGCACGAGCACCTCGACGACGGTGCCGGCGACCTCGGCCTCGATCTCGTTCATCAGCTTCATGGCCTCGATGATGCACAAGACCTGCCCCACCGTGACGCGGTCGCCGACCTTCACGAAGTCGGCGGTGTCGGGGGCCGGCGCGGCGTAGAAGGTGCCCACGATCGGGGCGATGACCTCGACGCCGCGCGGGGACGTGCTCGCCGGAGCCGGCGGCGGCGCCGCAGGCTCGGCCGCGGCCGCGGCCGCGGGAGCCACCGCCGTCATCGACGCGCTCCCCGCCGGCTCCGGGGCGAACGTCTGGGCCTCGCGCGTGCGTTGCGTCTCGCGCCGCAGGCCGACACGGCCGCCCGGCGCGCCCTCGCTGCCATCCCACTCGAGCTCCAACTCGGTGACGTCGGCGGCCGCCATGGCGTCCATCAGCCGCTTGAGGTCCTTGACCTCCATCATGCGCGTCCCAGGTACTCACCCGTACGGGTGTCGACGCGGACGGTCGTCCCCTGATCGATGAACAGCGGCACCTGGACGGTGGCGCCCGTTTCGAGCTTGGCCGGCTTGGTGCCGCCGGAGACCGTGTCGCCCTTCATCCCAGGATCGGTCTCGACGATCGTGAGGGCGACGACGTTCGGGAGCGTCACCTTGAGCGCGCGACCCTGGTAGTAGTCGACGGTGACCTCGGTGTTCTCCTTGAGGAAGCGGGCGGTCTCGCCGATCTGCGCGCGGTCGAGCGTCGGCTGCTCGTACGTCTCGACGTCCATGAAGGTGAAGACGTCCCCGTCGGCGAAGAGGAACTGCATCGTGCGGTAGTCGATGAAGATGTCCTGCAGCTTCTCACCCGAGTTGAAGGTCTTCTCGACGATGGACCCGGTGGTGAGGTTCCGGAACTTGGCCACCACCTTGGCGCCGCCCCGCCCGATCTTCTGATGTTGGTAGTCGAGGCACTCCCACAGGCCGCCTTCGAGTTCGACCTTGGTGCCGTTGCGCAGGTCCGTGACGCTGATCATGCAGGGGGTCCTCCGGAGGGGTTGGTGCGAGATCCCGGCGAGGGCACACCGAGCGAACGCGGCCCGCCTCCGTCGGCTGGCGCGCGTGCACGGCGCCCCGCGGGGCGATGATGGACGAGTCTAGCACCTGGACGCACGGCCCCCGGTCGGTGTCAGGCGGCGACCGGGGAGGCCTCCGTCAGGGGGACCTCGGTGGGGGCGTAGGCCATCTCGTCGAGGACCGCGTCGTAGCCGACCCGTCCCAGGTCGGGCCCGCGCAAGGCGACGAAGGCGGCCTCGAGCAGGTTGGTGGCCAGCGAGCGCCCCTCGTAGCGCGGCGTGGTGGTGAACAGCCGCTCGGCGCCGGCCGCCGCCAGGAAGGCGACGTCGGCGCGTGTGGTGGTGTTCGTCAACACGGTGATCCCGTCGAGCCGGGCCGGCGCGTAGCGGCGGATCGCGTGCCAGTCGCCGGCCACGACGTCGGCCCAGGCGTAGTGCGAGGCGTAGCGTTCGGTGGTGCTGGTGAGCTGTTGGCGCTCCCCCGTGGGGTACAGCCACGCGAACGGAACCCGGGTGACGACCGGTCCGAGCAGGCGCGCCATGACGTCGACCTGGCGGAACGTCGTCAGCGCGAGGGGCACGCCGAGGCCGAACATGAGGTCGCCGAAGCGCACGTCGGCCCCGTGCGCCAGGAGCGCCTCGGACATGCCGAAACGATCCACGGCCAGCGTCATGAGGGTGCGGCGACCCTGCCAGCCGACGACCCCGTCGAGGGCCGCGATGGCGCGCCGCTCGAGGCTGTCCTTGAGACCGGCCCCGCACACGACGGGCGTCCGCGTGGCGGCCGAGGCGATGTGGCGTGCCTCGCGGAAGTGGTACCTGCGTCCGCCCCACTGGATGAACAGGTCGATCCCGCCGAGACCGATGGCGTCGACGTTCCCGTCGAGCTCGCCCACCAGCCGGCGCGCGGCGGCGACGTCGCCGTCGACGCCGCGGCGTTGGATCCGGACCTCGGCGCCGAGCAGTTCCACGACGACGTCGACGTCGCGTTGGGACGATCCGAGAGAGACGCTCACCACGTGGACCCGTCGGCTCATATCGTCGCGCTCCTCACTCCGTCAGTCGTTTCGCGTACCAATCGAGGACGGGGCGCGCGTCGATGGCGAAGCGGTAACCGAGACGCTCCCAGAAGCGGCGCGCGCGGGGGTTGCGGCCGTAGATCGAGGCGAGCACGCGCACCACCCGGCCGTCGAGCCGCCGTTCGAGCTCGGTCACGATCGCCGCGCCGTAGCCGCGCGACTGGAGCGAACCGTGGACGAGCAGCAGGTTCACGGTGGCGTCGCCCGTCTCCGGGTAGTCGAGCTTGTAGTCGAGGTACGCCACCACCGGCCGTTGCGTCCGGGGATCCAAGGGCACGCCGAGCGGGAGCCGCGCGACGCGCTCGCCGAGCGCCAACGCCACGGTGCGACGCTCGTCGCGGGCGGCGGTGAGCAGGTCCGTGCGGACCTCGCTCGAAGTGGGCACCGGGATGCTGATCGCCTCGAAGTAACTGGGGGTGGCGACGTAGAGGGCGTGGATGAGGCCGGCGTCCTCGGCGTCGGCGATCCTCAGGAACGGCGCGGGTACGTCCGGGCCGTGCGCGTCGCGCACCGCCACGTCGAAAGCATCGACGTCGGGCATCGAGCGCAGGCTACCACGCGGTCCCATGAGGAAATGGCCTCACGTCCGTCACCGGGTCGGCGAGCGGGAGGAGCGGCAGCGGCCGAGCCCTCAGCGGCCGGTTGGTAGGCTGAAGCGCATGGACGAACCCGAAGCGCTCGCCCGCGATCCCGTCCAACCCGCCCCGCCGATGCGCCCCGTGCGCATCGACGGGCACCTCGACCTGGCGTTCAACGCCGTGGCGCTCGGGCGCGACCTCAGCCAGGGGCTCGAGCGCCTGCGCGCCCTCGAAGCACGCTCCCACCAAACGGCGATGGTCACCTGGCCCGAGCTGCGCGCGGCCGACGCCGACGTCGTGTTCGGAACGCTCTACGCCAAACCGCATCGGCCCCCACGGGCGGACGCCGACGGCGACGGCGCCGTCGCCCCGGTCGGATACCGCGACGCCCAGGGCGCCTACGACCAGGCCCGCGCGCAGCTCGATTGGTACGAACGGGCCGAGGACGACGGCTTCGCCCGGATCCTCCGCAGCCGAGCCGACCTCGAGACGCATCTGCAGGAGCGCGCGGCCGCCGCGCCGGAGTCGCGCCGCACGGGTGTCGTCGTCCTCATGGAGGGTGCGGACCCGGTCCGCACCCCCGACGACCTCGACCGCTGGTGGTCGGCGGGCGTGCGGTTGCTCGGCCCGGCCTGGGGCGCGACGCGCTACGCGGGCGGTACCGGGGCGCCGGGCGGTCTCACCGATCTCGGGGTCGCGCTCGTGGGCGCGATGGCGTCCCTCGGTCTACCGCTCGACGTCAGCCACTTGGCCGAGGACGCCTTCTGGCAGGCGCTCGAGGGTCACGACGGCGTCGTCTTCGCCAGCCACGCGAACGCGCGCGCCATCACGCCCACCGACCGTCATCTGTCGGACCCGATGCTCGACGCGCTGGGCGACCGCGACGGCGTGGTCGGTCTGGTGCTGGGCAACCCCTTCCTGGACCCGGCACCCGGACCCGAGGGCGTGACCCTGGCCTCGGTGGCCCGCCAAGCGGCCCACGTCGCCGGGCGCATCGGCTGGTCGCGGGTGGCGATCGGCAGCGACCTCGACGGTGGTTTCGGTCTCGAGGAGAGCCCGCAGGAGCTCACCCGGTGGGGCGACTTCGACCGACTGGCCGCCATCGCCCCGGCCGAACACCGGCCCGGCGTCCTGGGCGAGCATTGGCTCCGGTTCCTGCGTCGCGCCCTGCCCCCGACGTGAGCCGTTCGTTCACCGTCCGTCACGGGCCCGGGCCGTGAGGGGCGTACCGGCCGGCTTCCTGGCGGCGCTAGCGGAAGGCCGCGCCGTCCTGGCACCGATGGCGGGCTTCACCGACGCCCCGTTCCGGCGCCTGGCGCGCGCCTACGGTGCCGCCTGGGCGGTGACCGAGATGGTGTCCTCACGGGCGCTCGCGCTCGGCGATCCCCAGGGCCTGGCGATCTCGGCGCCGTACGCCGGCGAGCCGGACGTCGTCGTGCAGCTGTTCGCCGCCGATCCCGACGAGGCCGCGACGGCGGCCCGGCGTCTGCACGCCGCCTTCGCGCCGACCGCCTTCGACCTCAACATGGGCTGCCCGGTGCGCAAGGTGGTGCACCGGGGCTGCGGGGCCGAGCTCATCCGCGACCCGGAGCGTGCGGCCGCCATCGTGCGCGCCCTCGTCGCCGCGGTGCCCGTGCCCATCACCGTCAAGACCCGGCTCGGGATCGACCGGTTCGTAGCGGTCGAGGTCGCCCGCGCCGTGGTCGAGGCGGGTGCCGCCGCGATCGGCGTGCACGGGCGCACGGCGGTCCAGAAGTACGGGGGCGCGGCGGACTGGGACGCGATCGCCGCGGTCGCTGCGGCCGTCGACGTGCCCGTCCTCGGCTCGGGCGACGTCGTCGACGCCGCCAGCCACGCCCGCGCCCGCGCCCGTGGGGTCGGCGTCATGATCGCGCGCGGCGCGCTCGGACGACCCTGGGTGTTCCGGCAAGTCCGCGGCGGCGCCGCTCCCACCGCCGCCGAGGTGGTGGCCGTGGCCTGGCGCCATGCGCGCGACCACGTCGCCTGGTACGGCGCCGAGCGCGACCTGCGGCGGCTGCGCGGCCAGCTCGCGGCGTACGCCGACGCCGCCGTGCGCGCCCAGGCGAACGAACCGCAGCCGTGGCGCGACCCACGCCAGGCGCGCGACGAGCACGGGCTGCGTGACGCGCTGGTGCGCGTCGACCGCCTCGAGGGCGTCGCCGAGGCCTTCGGCGACGCGCTCGGCATCGATCCTCGCTCGGGCGACCTGGACCCGCTGCCGGGACCCTCGCCGACGGCACCGTCGTTCGCCCGGTTCGCGCGACGTCGGCCGCGGGCGGCCGGCGACCGCGCCCCCTCCCACCGATCGGACGCGCTCCTCTAGAGCCACGCCGTGCCGGCGTGAACCTCGTCCGCGCGCTGGGGCGGGACGGCCATCGGCGCCGTTACAATCTCCCGTGCCTCTGCTTCCGCGCCTCGCGCTCCGCAACCTCCTCCGACACCGCTGGCGCACGCTCGCCACCGTCTTGGGCGTCGGACTGGGCATCGCGGCCGTGCTCGCGACCCTGTCCGTGGGCGCCAACGTCGATGCCAACGTGCGCGCCACCCTGCGGGCCGCCGCCGGTCCCGCCGACCTGCTCGTCACCCCCGGCGCCACCGGCCGCGCGGTGTTCGCGTACGCCCCCGTCCTCGACGTCGTCGACGCCGACCCGGACGTCGCGTGGGCCGTGCCGGTGCTCAACGTTCGGGCGGAGCCCGAACGCGGCGCGGAGGTGGCCGGTGCGGCGGGTCTACTGCCCGGCGTCGACAGCGGCTTCCAGCTGGGCGGTCGCCTGACGGAGCTCGCCGCGGCGCTGCCCGTCCGCCTCAGCGACGGCCGGCTGCCGGCCGCGGGCGCGGGCGAGGTCGCCATCGCGGAAGGCTTCGCGGCGGGACGCGGACTGAGCTTGGGCGACGAGGTCGTGTTCGCGAGCCAAGCGGGCCGTTTCCCCTTGCGCCTGGTGGGACTGCTCGACGACGCGTACGCGCTCGCGACCACGAACGGCGGTCGCGTCGGGATCACACACCTGAGCGACCTGCAGGCGGCCTTGGCGTTCACCGACCGCGCCAGCCACCTCGAGGTCGGCCTGCGCCCCGACGGCGACCTCGAAGCGGCCCAGGCCCGACTGCAGACGGCCGTCGGCGAGGCCTACACGGTCACGTACCCGGCCGGTGCCGGCGACGCCACCTCGGGCATCGTGCAGACGCTCCAGAGCGGTCTGCTCATCCTCGCCGCCACGTTGATGGCGCTCGGCGGCTTCATGGCCTACAACACCTTCATGGCCGGCGTGGTCGAACGCACCCGCGAGTACGCGCTCCTGCGCACGATCTGTCTGAAGCGCGGCGACGTCCGCAAGCTGGCGCTGTGGGAAGCGGCCTGGGTGAGCCTGGCGGGGGTGGTGGCCGGCCTGGTGTTAGGGGTGGCGCTCGCCGCCGGGCTCAACCGGGTGAACGCTTTGGCGCTGTCCTACGACCCGCGGACCCTCGTCATCCCGATCGAGGCGGCCGCGTTCGCCGCGGCCGTCGGCGTGGTGGTGGCGCTGCTCGCCGGCAGCCTGCCCGCCCAGGCGGCAGCGCGCACCTCGCCGTTGGGCGCCTTGCGCAACGCCGAGACGCCGCGCTCGCCGCGCCTCATCGCGATCGGGTGGGTGTTCGTGGCCTTGGGTGTCGTCCTGAGCCAGCTCCCGTGGACCGGCTACGCCGCGCTCGCCGGCACCGCGCTGGCGATGGCCACCTTCTTCACCGGCGTCGCGCTGGCGGCCGAAGGCCTCATCCGACCGGCCGTGCGCTTGGCGACCCCGCTGCTGGCGCGCCTCCTGGGACCAGCCGGTCGTCTCGGAGCCGGCTTCACGCTGCGCAACGCCTCGCGCAACGGCGTCGCCGTCGGAACGGTGATCGTCGGCACCGGGCTGATCGTCGGCGTCGGATCGATGGTGGCCGGGATCAACCGAGCCGTCTCGGATTGGGTCGACACGACGATCGTCGGGGACCTGTTCGTCACCGCCGCGTCGCCCTTCCCGGAGGGCTTCGAGGCGCGCGCCGCCGAGGTCCCGGGCATCGACCAGGTCTCGGGCGTGGGTCTGCGTGTCGTCCGTTACGAGCCCGAGGGCGTCCCCCGCGGACGTACGGTGGCCGTCGTCCTGGTCGACCCACGGCGCTTCGACCCGGCCGAAGGGTTCGGTTCGCTCCAGTACATCCAGGGTCAGGGCGACGCCGCCAGAGGCTTCGACGCGCTCATGCGCGGCGGCGCGGTGCTGGCGGCGAACACGATCCGCGACCGCTTCGACGTGGGCGTCGGCGACGTCGCCCGCCTGCGCACCGACGAGGGCTTCCGCGACTTCCCCATCGAGGGCGTCGTCGTGGACTACACCGGCGGGGGCGAGACGTTCATCGCGTCGATCGACGACCTGCCCCTGTTCGGCGGCGGCAGCCCCGACCTCTTCGTGCTCACCGTCGACGACGGCGTGGTGCCCGCCGAGGCGCGCGCGGCCCTCCTGGCCGCCTTCCCCGACGTGCTGCTCGACGTGACGACCAACCAGGTCTACCGCGACCAGATCCTGGAGCTCACGCGCAGCTCGTTCGCGACGACGAACACGCTGCTGTTGCTCGCCGCCCTCATCGCCGCGCTCGGCGTGGCCAACACGTTGGGCATGAACCTGGCGCGGCGCAGCCACGAGATCGCCGTCCTGCGGACCGTCGGTCTCCGGCGAGCCGGCGTCCGGCGGCTGGTCGTCGCCGAGGGCGTCGTGGTGTTGACGCTCGGTGCAGTGCTGGGCGTGGCCTTCGGGCTGCTGCTCGCCGACGTGATCACGGCCGGCGCCCGGGCGCTGACCGGCTACCAGATCGACGCCGTCGTCCCGTGGCGCATCCTGATCGCCGCCGCGCTCCTCACCCCCGCCCTCGGGTTCCTCGCCTCGTGGCTGCCTGCACGCCGCGCGGCGCGACTCGCCCCGCGGGTGGCCCTCGGCGGATCGGAGAACGCATGAACGCACCCGCGCCCGTCCCCGCGCTCGAAGCGCGGGGGCTCCACAAGAGCTACGTCCTCGGGAGCGAGACCGTCCATGCCCTGCGCGGCGTGGATCTCACGATCCGACCCGGCGAGTTCGTCGCCGTCATGGGCCCCTCCGGGTCCGGCAAGAGCACGCTGCTCCACCTGCTCGGGCTCCTCGACGCCCCCGACCGCGGCACGATCGCGCTGGCCGGCCAGATGACCGGCGGCCTCGACGACGACGCCCTCACCGACCTCCGCCGGCGCCGGCTCGGCTTCGTGTTCCAGTCGTTCGAGCTGGTGCCGAACCTGACCGCCCGCGAGAACGCGATCCTGCCGGCCGAGATCGCCGGCGAGGGTGTCCGCGCGCAGCAGCGCCTGGCGACGCTGGCGACCTCGCTGGGGATCGCCGACCGGCTCGACCACCGACCCGACCAGCTGTCGGGCGGGCAGCGCCAGCGGGTGGCGTTGGCCCGCGCCCTGATCAACGATCCCGTCCTGGTGCTGGCCGACGAGCCCACGGGCAACCTCGACAGCCGCACCGGCAGCGAGGTGCTGGAGCTGTTGCGTCAGGGTGTCGATCGCGACGGCTGGACGGTCATCATCGTCACGCACGACATCCACGCGGCGCTGACCGCCGACCGCATCGTCTTCTTGCGCGACGGCGAGATCGAAGGCCAGGTGGACACCGCCGACCCCGCTGTGCGCACCCGGCTCGACGCCTTCGTGGCCGGCTGAGCGGCACGGCTCACTCGAGCCGTCCGGCGCCCAGCGCGCCGGACCCCGTCGTGACGACGCCGAGCGGCCCGAGGTCGAGCGACCAGGCGCCGGCGAGCGTCCACTCGACGTCGGCGACACCAGCCGCGACGCCGGCCAAGCGAGCGGCCAACACGGCGCCGACCGCGGCCCCGTCGATGGCGGTCTCCGCCACCCAGCGGACGGTCTGGCCGGCCGGCACGAGCGTCGTCGGCGCGGTGAGGCGTCCCACGTCGCGTCCGTCGAGCCGGAGCGCCGCCGCCGGCACGCTCACGCGGTACGCGAGCGGGCTCGGGTTGACGAGGTCGAAGGCCAACGCCACCAGCCACCGCCCACCCGCGCCGGCACGCAGGCCGGAGGCCTCGGGCACCCAGCGCAGGCGCGGGGCGACGGCGGCGAGCGCGGGACCACGGACCTCGCCGGCCACCAGCGTCGTGCGCGGGAACCGGGTCGGCACGCCGAACGCCTCGATCGCGACCGCGGCGTCGATGCGGTACGCGACCGGCGCGCCGGCGACCAAGGCGCGGGCCACCGCGATGACGGCGGCTGCGTCCGAGACCGGCACGCTCACGTCCAGCGCCAGTTCGGCGACGCCCCGGGCCGGCAGGTCGACCCCGCCGACGAAGCGCAGGTCGACGTCGAGCGCGTCCGCGAGCGCCAGGCTGCCCTCGAGGCCGGCGAGACGCAGACCGATGGGGTTGGGGTTCGCCACCTCGAGGCGCCACCTCGTCGTGAGGGTCGGGCCTCCCGCGGCGAGGTCGAAGCGCAGGGCGCCGCTGCCCTCGTTCAGGAGCCGGAAGGTGGGCGCGCCCAGGACGGGCGCGGCGCCGGGCACGCACGCGACGAGCAGGGCGGACAGGACGAGCGGGAGGAGGAACCGGTGGAGCTGCATGGACCGCAGCGTACGTGGTCTTGACGGGACCGCGCCGGACGCCTAGCATGTGCCCTATGATGTGTAACTTACACACGCCGTGGTGGTCGGTCGCCGAAGGCCTCGCATGAGCCCGCACCCGCCACGGCCGCGCGTGCTGCTCCTGTGCGGCGGCCGGTCGGCCGAACACGACGTCTCGCTCGCCTCGGCCCGCTCGCTGCTCGCCGCCACCGCCGACCGCATCGACTGGTCCCCGCGGGTGATCGACCGGGCCGGTCGCTGGTTCGACGCCACCGCCAGCACCGCCCTGCTGAGCGCCATCACCGCCCTCGAGACGCCCGTGGCGACGGATGGCCCCAGCCTCGACCTTGCCGCGTTGGCCGACGTCGACGTCGTCTTCCCGCTCCTCCACGGGCCTTTCGGTGAGGACGGGACGCTGCAGGGCGCCCTCGAGGTCATGGGCGTGCCCTACGTCGGCTCGGGCGTGCTCGGCAGCGCGGTGTCGATGGACAAACCGACCATGAAGGCGGTGTTGGGGGCCGCCGGCCTGCCACAGGTCGCCCACACGCTCGTGACGCGCGCCTCGTGGCGCAGCGACCCGAACGAGGTGCGCTCCCGCCTCGACGCCCTGGGCTGGCCGTCGTTCGTGAAGCCCGCCAACCTCGGCTCCTCGATCGGCATCAGCCGCGCCGACGATGCCGACGCGCGCGACGCCGCCCTGGAGGCCGCCTTCGCCTTCGACCGGCGCGTCATCGTGGAGCAGGCGTTCCCGGCCGCGCGCGAACTCGAGGTCGGCGTGCTCGGTCTCGACGATCCCGATGTGAGCGTGGTGGGCGAGATCCGCTACGCCACGCGCTTCTACGACTACGACACCAAGTACGTCGAGGGCCGGGCCGACCTCGACGTCCCCGCCCACGTCCCCGCGGACGTGGCCGAAGCCGCGCGCGGACTGGCGCGGCGCGCCTTCGCGGCCGTCGACGCGGCCGGCCTCGCGCGCGTGGACCTGTTCTGGTCGCCGCTCGACGGCCGCCTCCTGGTCAACGAGATCAACACCATGCCGGGTTTCACGGCCACGTCGATGTACCCGCGTCTGTGGGCGGCCTCCGGCGTCGCCTACCCGGACCTGGCCGCACGCCTGGTGGCGCTGGCGCTCGTGGACCGCTGACGGGCGCGGCGCTCCGCGCGGGCCCGGGCGCACGGGTCGCGGAGCCTGGCCATGGGACGCTCGCGGCGCGGCGCGCGCGGCTGAGGTAACCTCGGACGCGGAGGTGTCGTCGCCAGCCAGCGCCGGGACAACCAGAACGCCCTGCACCGAACCGCGCCCATCGCCCGCCGCGGTCGCAGCCGCTACGAGAGCGAGGTCGAGGCCACGCTCGCGGACGACGACCTCGGCGTCGTCGTGTCCGAGCCGACCGTTCCCGGTGTCGACGGTCGCGCACCGCTCACGAACCTGTCGGCGGCCCGGGTGCTGATCCTCAACGCCTCCTACGAGCCGCTGCACGTCTGCTCGGTCAAGCGCGCCATCACCCTGCTCATGCACGACCTCGCCGAGCGCGTGCTGGACGGCGATCGCGTGCTCCGCTCGCCGTCCTCGGTGGTGGCGGTCCCCAGCATCATCCGCTTGCGCCGCTACGTGCGACGGCCGCATCGGCAGCGCGTGGCGTTCAACCGCAAGAACGTGTTCCGGCGCGACGACCACACCTGCCAGTACTGCGGGGTGCGCAGCCACGACCTGACGCTCGACCACGTCCTGCCGCGCTCGCGCGGCGGACCCACCACCTGGGAGAACGTGGTGGCGTGCTGCCGTCGCTGCAACGCGGCGAAACGCGACCGCACGCCGGCCGAAGCCGGGATGGGTCTGCGGCGGCGGCCGGGCGCACCGGCGTTCATGTTCAGCTCCGCCTACGGTCTGCTGCCCGACATCGACCCCGCCTGGGAGGCCTACCTACCGCGCGGCCGGTGAACGGTGCGGCGCCGCGCCGGATCGCGCGCGCCGATCCCGGCCCTCAGCGCCGGCGCTTCGCGTCCCCGAAGAGGCGCGACAGCACCGCGCTGATCACCGACAACACGATCGAGCCCAGGATGGCGGCGCCGAAGCCCGAGAGCTCGAGCGGCGACACGGCTGCGGCGATCGCCAAGGCCAGACCGTTGACGACCAACAAGAACAACCCGAACGTGAGCACCGTGATCGGCAGCGTCAACAACACCATGATCGGGCGCACGACGGCGTTGACCAAGCCGATCACCAGCGCCGCGAGCAGGAACGACCAGACGTCGGCGCGCGCGATCGAGACGCCGAAGTCGAGCTGGACGGTCAGCCACAGGGCGAACGCGTTGAGGGCCCAGCGCACGAGTAGGTTCATGCACGCAGGGTAGCAGGCGTGGACGACGACCGCCGGCCGTTCGGGTCAGCCGGGCAAACGCCGCAACACGGGTCGCGGGTCGCCGACGTCGAAACCCACCGACCGCAAGATCGCCACCAGCTTCGGGTCGCGGTCGGAGAGCTCGGCACGCACCCGGCCCAGGGGGCTCGCGCCCGCGAGCTCGTGGAGCACCGAGAGGACCAAGCGCCGGAGCATCTCGGTCGAGGCGCGGTGCTCCGGGGCCACCCCGATGGCGGTCAACGCCAGGTCCCCGTCGACGCCGGCCCGACGACGCCCCGCCAGCGCGTAGCCCACGGGCGCACGATCGAGCGACTCGTACGCCAGGCACCACAGGTCGGGCGTGAACCTGCCGTGGGCGCGCTTCAGCCACGCCCAGCGCCCGTCCCCCAAGGCCAGACCCTCGGCGCGGCTGACGAAGGTGCGGAAGTCGGCGTCGACGTCGAGCTGCCAGGCCTCGAGCACCAGCGGTCGACCCAACGGCGGGACCTCGGCCAGATCGAACGCCAGGGAGCGCAGCGTGTCGGGCTCGAAGCCGAGCCGCGCCAACGCCGTCGCCAAGCGGGTGGCACGGTCCGGCGGCACGGCCGACATGTCGAGCTCGACCGCCTCGTGGTGATGGCGATCGAGCACCTCGACGACGAGCTCGAGGAACGGAGTGGCGTCCTCGCCGTCGAACCAGGGCTGGGCCAAGCGCAGGGTGGGGTCGTCCACGTCGGGGTTGGGTGGCCAGGCGACGATGCCGGCGAGGGGCTCGCCGGCGTCCACCCGGACCCACGTCCGCGCGGCGTCGCGGCGCGGGTCGCGCAGCCGCGTCGCGGTGCGTCGCGCCAGTCCCCAGGGGTCGCGGTGGCCCAGGAAGGCGAAGGAGCGGGCCAAGAACCAGGCGAGCTCGTCGGGGGCGAGGGGTCGGATCACGGCGCCCGCATGCTACGCCGCTCGGTACGATGGGGGGGTGCCCAAGCCCCGCGTCATCGGCGGCCGCGCCCGCGGCCGCCCCCTCGAGACCCCCCGCCGCGGCACCCGGCCGACGCCCGCCCGCGTCCGCGAAGCGATGTTCGACGTCTTGGCGTTCGCGCCGAAAGGGACGTTCCTCGACCTGTTCGCCGGCTCTGGCGCGCTCGGCCTGGAGGCCGCCTCGCGCGGCTGGGACGTCATCTGCGTCGACCTGGCGCGCGAGGCCACCGACGTCATCCGGCGCAACGCGCGGGGTCTCGGACTCGACGTCGACGTGCGTCGCGCGGACGCCCTGGCGATCGCCCGCTCGCTCGCCGGCCAGGTGTCGGTCTGCAGCGCGGCCCCCCCCTACCCCGCCGACCTGCCGGCGATCTTCCAGGCCCTGCTCGACAGCGACTGCGTCGCGCCCGGTGGGCGGTACGTGTTCCAGCACCCGTCGTCGCTGCGCTTCGACCTCACCTTCCGAAGCGCGCCGGTGACCGACGCCCGCCGCGCGTACGGGTCGAACGCGCTCACCTGGGTGCGGGTCCCGCCGCTGAACGGGGACGAACCCGCGGGCGAGTCCGCGGGCGCGGACGCACTGCCGCCGGCTCCGACCGAGACGCCCTAGGCCCTGGCCCGGACACCCGCGGCCTCGTCGCCAAGCGGGCGGGACGCGTCGACGACGCGTGCTAGACTCGCGCGGATGCCGCGGGGCAGGGGCCCGGCGCGCCTTCGAGGCGAGCCCGACCGCTCGGCTCGCACCGCGTGAGCGCACCGTACGCGACGAACGGCCGGGGCCGCCCGCGCCGCTCCCGAAGGGGACCACCCGATGCTCGGATTCATCCAGAAACTGTTCGACCAGAACGATCGTGAGGTCAAGCGTCTCGAGAACGAGGTCGTGCAGCGCACGAACGATCTCGAGGACGCCATGGCGGCGCTGCCCGACCTGGCGGTGGCGTTCGCCGACCTGCGCCGGCGCCATGTCGAGGACGGCGAGACGCTCGACGCCCTGATGCCCGAGGCGTTCGCGCTCGTGCGCGAGTCCGGCAAACGGCACCTGGGCCTGCGCCACTACGACGTCCAGCTCGTCGGCGGCGCAGCGCTCCACTACGGCAAGATCGCCGAGATGAAGACCGGCGAGGGGAAGACGCTCGTCGCCACGCTGGCGCTGGCGCTGAACGCGCTGACGGGCAAGGGCACCCACCTCGTCACCACCAACGACTACCTGGCGCGTACGGGCGCCGAATGGATGGGGCCCATCTACCGGGGGCTCGGCCTGCACGTGGGCGTCATCGAGCACAGCTCCGACAACGCCGCGCGGCGCGAGGCGTACCGCAACGACATCACGTACATCACCAACAGCGAGCTCGGCTTCGACTACCTGCGCGACAACATGGCCTTCCGACCCGACCAGTTGGTGCTGCGCGAAGAGACCCCGCTCCACTACGCCATCATCGACGAGGTCGACTCGATCCTCATCGACGAGGCCCGCACGCCGCTCATCATCTCGGGTCCGGCCGAGCTGGCCACCGACAAGTACTTCGTGATGGCCAAGCTGGCGCAGAAGCTCGAGAAGGGCGAGGCCGGCGAGAGCAAGGAGATCCCGCCCACGGGGGACTACACGGCCGACGAGAAGACCAAGGACATCCACCTCACCGAGGGGGGGATCGCCAAGGCCGAGGAGTCGCTGGGCGTCGAGGACATCTTCAGCGCCGCCAACATGGAGCTCGGCCACATGCTGCGGCAGGCGTTGCGCGCCCGCGAGCACTACAAGCTCGACCAGCAGTACGTCAAGGACGAGAACGGCCACATCGTGATCGTCGACGAGTTCACCGGTCGCCTGATGCCCGGCCGGCGCTTCGGCGAGGGGCTGCACCAGGCGATCGAGGCCAAGGAAGGCGTCAAGATCGAGCGCGAGAACCAGACGCTGGCCACGATCACCTACCAGAACTTCTTCAAGCTCTACGACAAGATCGCGGGCATGACGGGCACCGCCAAGACCGAGGAGAAGGAGTTCCAGGAGATCTACCGCTCGGACGTCCTGGTGATCCCGACCGACAAGCCGATCGTGCGCAAGGACCACGAGGACATGGTCTACCGCACCCAGAACGGCAAGTACGACGCGGTGGTCGAGGAGATCGTCGAGGTCCACCGCCACGGCCAACCGATCCTGGTCGGCACCGTGACGATCGAAGCCTCCGAGCGCCTCTCGAAGATGCTGCAACGCAAGGGCGTCAAGCACCAGGTGCTCAACGCCAAGTACCACCAGCGCGAGGCGGAGATCGTCTCGCAGGCCGGACGCATCGCCGCCGTCACGATCTCGACGAACATGGCCGGCCGTGGCACCGACATCGTGCTGGGGGGCAACCCCGAGGCTTTGGCGCGCCAGCTGCTCGAACGCGAGGGCTTCGACCGCTACGACTCCGACACCGAGCTCTTCATCAAGGCGCTCATGCTCCATCGCGAGGACGAGGCGCGCGACATCGCCCGTCGGCTCGAAGGCCTGCCCGACGGGGTCCTCGAACGCATCGTCGCGCTCCGCGACGACGCGGAGCGCGACCACGTCAAGGTGGTCGAGCTCGGCGGTCTGCACATCATCGGCACCGAACGACACGAGTCGCGCCGCATCGACAACCAGCTGCGCGGCCGTGCCGGCCGTCAGGGCGACCCGGGCAGCAGCCGCTTCTACGTCTCGTTCGAGGACGACCTCATGCGCCTCTTCGCCAACGACCGGGTGCTCGGCATGATGGACCGCCTCGGCATGGACGACAGCGCGCCGATCGAGGCGAAGATGGTGACCGGCGCCATCGAACGGGCCCAGAAGCGCGTCGAGGACCGCAACTTCGGCATCCGCAAGCAGCTGCTCGACTTCGACAACGTCATGAGCAAGCAGCGCGAGGTGATCTACCAGCAACGGCGCGAGATCCTGCTGGGGCACGACATCTCCGACGACGTCCAGGACATGATCGCCGAGTACGTCGACGCCCAGGTCCAGCGCCAGCTGAACCCGGAGCTCGAGCCCGAGGAGCGCGACACCGGCGCGCTGCGCATGGCGACTCTCGAAGCCATCCCGCAGCTCGACGCCTTCGATTTCGAGGCGCTGCGCGAGGTGGCGCCCGACGAGGCCACCCAGGCGCTCGTCCAGGCCTTCGAGGCGGCCTATGCCGGGCGCGAGACCGAACTCGGCGCTCCGCTGCTGCGCGAGCTCGAGCGCTTCATCGTGCTCCAGGTGGTCGACCAACACTGGAAGGAGCAGCTCCACGCCATGGACGTGCTCCGACAGGGCATCGGTCTGCGCGGGTACGGCCAGCGCAACCCGCTGCAGGAGTACGCCTTCGAGGCCTTCAACCTGTTCGAAGAGATGAAAGGCAACATCCGCCTGAACGTGGCGAAGCTGCTCTTCCGGGTCCAGGTGCAGACCGACCAGCGTCTGGAGCGACGTGCGCCCGCACGCCCGACGACGCTCGACGCCGGCGGCGGCGTGAGCGCGCTGGCGGCCGCAGCGGGTCGATCGGCACCGGCCGCCACCGCGACGGCCCCCATCACGGCCGAGGACAAGGTCGGTCGCAACGACCCCTGCCCCTGCGGCAGCGGCAAGAAGTACAAGCACTGCCACGGGCGCGCCGCCGCCTGAGGCCGTGAGCTTCACCGAGCGGCTCCGCGACCGCGTGCGTGCCCTCGGGACGCGTGTGTGCCTGGGCATCGACCCACGGCCGACCGCGCACCCGAGCACGCACCCCGACCGCTTCGACGGCGACCCGGCCAAGACGGCGCGCGCCGTCGTCGGGTACACCCGCGAGGTGCTCGACGCCACCCACGACCTGATCGCCTGCGCCAAGCCCCAGAGCGCGTTCTTCGAGGCGCTCGGGGTGCCAGGCGTCATCGCGCTGGCGCAGGTCCTGGCCGATCTGCGCGATCGCGGCATCCCGACGATCCTCGATGCCAAACGTGGCGACGTGGGGACCACGGCCGAGGCCTACGCTGCCGCCTACCTGGGCAACGGCGTCTTCGGCGCCGACGCACTCACCGTCAACGCCTACCTCGGCCTCGACACGCTCGAACCGTTCCTCGACGCCGCCGTGGCCGCGGATCGGGGCGTGTTCGTGCTCGTCAAGACCTCGAACCCCGGCAGCGGCGACCTGCAAGACGTCGTCGGCGACGACGGCCGCAGCCTGCACGAACGGCTCGCCGACGCGCTCGACGAACGTGCCCGTGAGCTCCCAGCCGGCGCTGGCGGCTACACGGCGCTGGGCGCCGTGGTGGGCGCCACCTACCCGGCTGCCCTGACCGCCTTGCGCCGCCGTCTCCCCCGTTCGTGGCTGCTCGTCCCCGGCTACGGCGCCCAGGGGGGGCGCGCCGAGGACCTGGCCGGGGCGTTCGACCGCCACGGTCTCGGCGCGGTCGTCAGCGCCAGCCGAACGCTCTACTACCCCACCCAGGGCGACGGGGTCGGGGCGGCCGCCCGCGCGGCGGCCACGACGATGCGCGACGCGCTCGAACGCGTGATCGCGGGCTGACCACGACCGCGGTCACCTCGTCCTAACGCGGCGGGGTCTGCAACACGCGTCGGACGGCGATCGGCGAGAGGTTGGTGCGGACCCGCGGCAGCAGCCGGGCGAACGTGAAGAAGGGCGCCGCGTCCCCCACGAAGACGGCCGAGTAGGCCTCGAGACCCTCGACGAGCGGATGGGTGAAGGCGAACATGTCGACCTCCTCGCCCGCCGGCACCTCGAAGGGCCACGCGCCGGGAGGTCGGGTTCGCTGCCGACGATGTACATGGTCGCCCGGTTCTCGTTCAAGAAGAGGTCGCGCGCGACGGGTGCGGGCGCGCCGACGAAGGCCGTGACGGCGTACGCGCACGTGTCGAGACGGGCGGCCACCTCGCGCAGGCCCCCGTCGAGCGTCTCGTCCTCGTCCGGACGCCAGACGATCAAGCGCGGGTAGGCCGACCAGTTCCAGAGCAGCCCCAGGAACGCCAGACGCCGTTCGTCCTCCGGGTGCCACGCCACGAGGGCGGTGGGCCGTACCGCGCGGCCGACGCGCTCGACCAGCGTGTCCAGGTCGGCGCGCACCTGGTCGGGATCGGCCGGATCGCCGGCCGGCACGGACGGCAGCGTGTACCAGGCGCCGATGACGTCCAGCGCCGCCTGCCAGACCTCGGCCGACATCGGGTCGACGGCCGCGCCATGGGCGATGACGCGGCGCTCGCGCAGGTAGCGCAGGTCGTCGTGATGGGGATGGTCGTCGGGCAGCTCGAACGTGCTCGCGATCAGCGTGCGCGGCAGCGCGGGTTCGAGCGTACGGACGACCTGGGCCAGCGCGGGCAGCGGGTCGGTGGGCAGCGTCGCGTCACAACCCGCGGCGACGCTCACACCCGCCGTGGCCAGTCCGAACACGACGCACGCCGCGAGGACGCGTCTCACGAGCCGGTCACGGTCGGATCGCAGCGGCCGCCCGGTCGGCCGCCGAACGCGCGCGGCCGGGGGCAGGCGTGGGCTCACGAACGAACGGGCGACCGAGCGGCGCACGGTCGGACGCCGTTCGATCGCCCGTGCCCGGCAGCATCGTCAACGCAGCGACGAGCCAGCAGCGGTGACGCCGCCGATCGTCACGTAGTAACCGGAGCTCGACGGCGGTCCCGCCAACCCGTCGAGCGAGTAGACGCGGAAGCGCTCGTCGGGAAGGATGAAGTCGGAATCGCCCGAAGCGAGGGTGGGTGCGCCGATCCCCTGGACCTCCAAGCGCAGGTTCAGGACCGTGCCTAGGGCGTCGAACTCGAGGACACGGGGCTGGTCACCGGTGTACACGAACCAATCGTCGTCCTCGAGCGTCTCGATCGCACCGCCGTAGGTGTCGGGACCCGAGAGGACCTCGGCCGTGGGCGAGCTGTCGTTCGGCTCGAAGCTGTCGTTGTGATCGAAGGTGTACGCGTAGAGGTCGAAGGTGCGCGAGCTCCCGGTGAGGTTCTCGACGACGATCCGATAGGTCGACGCCGCCCGCTGCACCGCTGCGCAGGGCCCCACGCACTGATAGAGGGCCTCGATCGCCATCGGCGACACGGTGCTCGCCGTCGCGGCGAGGGACCCCACCGACGGGCCGAAGTACGTGCGCGACTCGGACACGGCGAGCGTGGTCCCCGAGGCGTTCTGCAGCGTGACCCGCAGTCCGTCGCCGTCGGCCTCGGCGTAGAACAGGTCGCGCTGAGCCGTCGGCATCTCGACGGTGTAGGTGCGTGTCGCGCCCGCCGCGACCGTCACGTCGTTCCGTAGGATCGACGGGCTGGTCGTGGCGGTGACGGTCCCGTCGACGCCGCCGCCGCCGCCCGAGGTCACCGTACCGACGGTGACGGCGTAGCCGGAGGACGCCGGCGGTCCCGCTCGCCCGGCCGTCGACCGCACCCGGAACCGCTCGCCGGGATAGATCACGTTCTCGTCGCCGCTCGCGAGCGTCGGACCGTTGTCGACGTCGAGCACCAGACCGAGGTCGGCGTCGTAGGCATCGAAGGTGAGCACCCGGGCGGAGGCGCCCGTGTACTCGAAGTAGTCCACGTCCCCCAAGGTCTCGATGGCGCCGGTGAGCGTCTCGGCGCCGGTGACCTCCACCGCCGTCGACGTCCCGTCGTTCGGCTCGAAGGTGTCGTTGAGATCGAACGTGTAGGCGTACAGGTCGAAGCTGCGGGTGGTGCCACCCCGGTTCTCGACGCGCACGTAGTACGTCGAGCCGGTCGCAGGCGTCGCGACGCAGGGCCCGAGGCAGGCGTAGGCGACGTCGATCGCTTGGGCGTCGATCGCCTGGGCGGCCACGCCACCGCTGGTGCTCAGGGCCGAGACGGACGAAGCGAAGTACGTCGGCGACTCGGAGACGCCGACCGTCGAACCGGTGCTGCGCAGCAGCGAGATGCGCAGGTCGTTGCCACCCTCGACCTCGACGTAGAGCAGGTCGCCGGCGGAGGTCGGAACCTCCACCTGATAGTAGAGCGTGTCGCCGCCGGGGATCGACTCGTTCGTGAGCAGAGCCGACGGTGACGTGGTGTCCTGGGCCGTCACGGTCTCCTCGACCACCGGGTCGAAGGTAACCTCGACGCTGCAGGCCGCGAGGACGAGGGCCGCGATCGCGATGGGCGTCCAACGCGTGACGGAGCGGAGCAGGTTCATGGTGGACCTCCTACGTCAGCACTGTAGCCTTCGGTTCAGTGGCCAGATGACCAGAGCGTCACCGATCGTTCACGTAACCGTCGCCGCGACCGCGGTTCACTCGAGCACCATCAGGTACGGGTAGAGGTCGGGCCCACCACCCTGCACCTCGACCTCCAGGTCGGGGTACGCCTCGGCGATGCGGCCGGCGACCTTTCGCGCCGCCTCCTCGCCCGTCGCCGACGCGTAGAACAGCGTGCCGATGTCGACCTGGTCGACCACGCCCGCCAGCAGGGCCAGCAAGCACGACTCGGCGTCCGCGGCGGTCTCACGCAGGCTGCCGTCCACGAGACCGATGTAGGCGCCTTCGCGCACGTCGACGTCGTCGATCGAGGCGTTCCGGCTCGCCACGGTGACCTCGAGGGTGTGGGACGAGGCCGACGCCTCCTCCATCCCCGGGAGCAGGGCCTCGACGTCCTCACCCTCGACGAACTGCACGGTGGCGGCCAGACCCTGACCGACCGTGCGCGTGGGCAGGACGTGAACGCGCTTCTCCGGCACGATCTCGGCGACACGCTCGGCGGCCAAGATGATGTTCTTGTTGTTCGGCAGCACGATGACGTCGATGGCGCCCAGCGAGCGAACGGCATCGGCGATGTCCTGCACCGACGGGTTGTTGGTCTGGCCCCCGCCCACCACCCGGGCGCCCAGGCTGCGGAACATCTTGGTGATGCCGTAGCCGCTCGAGACCGCGACCAGGCCGGTCTTGGGGGGTTCGGCCGCTTCGGGATCGACGTGGGCGAGGATCTCCGAGTGCTGCTCGGTCATGTCCTCGACCTTCGACCGCACCATGCGGCCGTAGCGGGCGACGAGGGCCAGCAGCTTCTCGGGCTCCTCGGTGTGGATGTGGCCCTTGACGAAGCCTTCGGCGCCGACCACCAACAACGAATCGCCGAACGGGGCCACCGCGCTCTGGATCTCGGCCGTCTCGACGGCGACGTCCGAGAGGAGGAACTCGGTGCAGAAACCGAACACCTCTTCCTCGAACTGCTGCTGGGCGCGATTCGTGACCACGGGCGGGGGCGGCAGGGGGCGCCCCTCGAAGGCCGCGATCAGCCCCTCGAGCAGACGCAGGAACCCGAGACCACCGGCGTCGACCACGCCCGCCTGCTTGAGGATGGGGAGTTGCTCGGGCGTCCGCGCGAGCGCCGCGTGCCCGGCCTCGAGGGCCCGCTCCAGCAGAGCCACCGGCCGTTCACCGTCGACGGGTCGGGCCGCCTCCTCCGCCGCCGCCCGCACGACGCTGAGGATGGTGCCCTCGACGGGCTTCATGACCGCCGCGTAGGCGGCCTTGGTGGCGCCGTTCAGGGCCTTGGCCAGCACCGGCGCGTCGAGGGTCTCGGCGCGCTTGACCGTGTCGGCGAACCCCTTGAGCACCTGCGACAGGATCACGCCGGAGTTCCCGCGCGCACCCAACAACGAACCGTACGCGAGCGCGTGGGCGACGTCACCCATGGCGTCGAGCGGAGCCTCGAGGACCTGCCGCCGCACCGATTGGAGCGTCAGGTGCATGTTCGTGCCGGTGTCGCCGTCGGGGACCGGGTAGACGTTGAGCGCGTTGACCTCGTCGACGAAGACGCCGAGGAAGTCGGTGGCGAACACGAACGCGTCCGCGAGGGCGGCCGCCGACACCTGTGCTGCGTCGGCACCGACCGCCGCGGTCCGAGCTCCGGACGCCGCCTCGCTCTCAGCCACGACTGACCCCGGCGACGTGGACCTTCACCTCGGTCACGTCGACGCCGGCGTACGTCGTCGATGCGTACTTGACGCGCTCGACCACGGATTCGGCGACCGCCGGGATGTTCACGCCGTACGCGACGACCACGTGCAGGGTGAAGGCGGCCGAGCCGCCGTCCTCCGAGCGCGTGACCTCGACGCCCTCGTCCACTTGGGACACGCCCAGGATCCGGCGCAGGCCCTCGCTGAGGCTGGCGGGCGCCATGCCCACCACGCCGGGCACCTCGTGGGCCGCCAGGCCCACGATCGTCGCCAGCGATCCGTCGCCGACACGAATGTGATCGACCGCGTCACCCGCACGCTTGGCGCGTCCGCGGCGTGGTTTCGGGAGCGTGACGGGGGGCTTGGGCGCGCCTTCGGCGTCGGCCGGGCCTCGGGCCATGGGGGTCCTCCTCGAGGAATGCTGCATGCTACCCCGTCGTCGGGTCGGGGCCGAGACCGTTCCCCACAGTGTCGCGTGGATCGAGCGGCTCCCAGTCCTCGACGTCGATGCGCGCCGCGCGAAGCTGCAGGCCTTGGTGGGTGACGTCGGCCCGGGTGCGTTCGAGCAGGTCGCGCAGGCGCGACGCGTCCGCGTCGACGGCCGCGATCACCCACGACTCGTGATCGTGGGCATCGAGACCCCCCGTGCGTGCGACCGACAGTTCCGGCCGCCGTCGCCAGCGCGTCAGGAGCGGCAGCAGCAGGGCGCGCTTCTCCTTCAAGCTGTGGGCCCAGGGCGTGCCGATCTCGACCTGCAGCACGCCCACCCAGGGTGCGCCGGCCTTCATCCCATGCCCGCCAAGAAACCGAGCTTGCGCAACGCTCGGATGAGGTCCATCACCGTGACCTCGCCGCCGTCGTAGGTCACCAGGGCCCCGTCGCTGCCATGGCCCTCGACGTCGACGACGCCCGGCACGGCCTTGAGCGCGCCGAGCACCTTGGCTCGGGCGGCGTCGGTGTCGAGACCGCGGACGGTCAGGATGGCGCGATCGAGTGGCGGGTTCACGTCGTCGCCCCCGACGGGGTCCCGCGCGAACCGAGCTGGCGTTCGAAGCGCCGCGTGGGCCGTTCGTGCCACGCCTCGGCCAGCACCGCCGCCGTCGCACGGTCGCTGACGGGGACGTCGGCCACCAGGTCGTAGACGGCGGCGTCGTACGCGCTCTTGACGACCGCCTCGAGCAACGCCCGCCGGGCCTCCGGCGCGTCCTCGGCCACCGCCGTCCTGGCGATCGTCACGGTGGGCCGCGCACCGTCCCAGACCGCGTGCGCGAGCACGACGCCGAGGGTGCGGCCGGCCCTCTCGGCGACGAAGGCGTGGCCGGTGCGTGCGTAGAAGCCCAGGGCGGCGCGGTTCACGACGGCGCCGACGTCGTGGGCGTGCGCGTAAGCGGTGTCGATCGGGAGGAGACGCTCGAGGTCGTCGACCTCGACGGGTCGCAGGGCCACGTTCATGGCGCCATGGTACGCGTCGCGTCGAGCCGGGCGGGCGCACCGGGCGCCCGCGCTCGGGTCACGGCCTCCGACACGAGCGGATCCCACGGCGCGTAGCCGGCTTCGACGAAGTACAGCCCCTGCGGCCCCACGTTGGGTCCCGCCCGCGCCCGGTCCCGGGCCAGCAGCACGTCGCGCAGGGCGTCGGGCGGCAGGCGCCCCTTCCCCACCCACAGCAGCGTGCCGACGATGGTGCGCACCATGTTGCGCAAGAACCCGTCGCCGGCGACGTGCAGACGGAGCTCCGCGCCGGTCTCGCGCACCTCACACAGGTGAAGGGTGCGGACCGGCGAGCGGGTCTCCTGCGTCGCGAACGAGGAGAAGTCGTGGGTGCCGACGAGGTGGCGCGTCGCGGCCTGCATCGCGGCGACGTCGAGGTGCCGGAACACCGGCAGCACCCGCTTGCGCTCGAGCGACAACCCTCTCGGATCGTCCCGCACCACGCGGAGGCGATAGAGGTAGCGCCGGTAGCGACAGCTGAACTGCGCCTCGAACGTGTCGTCGACGGTGGTGAGGTCGAGGACGACCACGTCGCGTGGCAGGTGGGCGTTGAGCGCCAGCCGCAGCTTCTCGTCACCGATGGTGGTGGTCGTGTTCACGTGGGCCACCATCGCGAGCGCGTGGACGCCCGCGTCGGTGCGCCCCGCGCCGATCACCGGCCCATGCTGACCGGGCAGGGCGGCCCACGCCTGCTGCACCGCTCCCTGGACGGTCCGTTCGCCGGTCGGCTGCCACTGCCAGCCGGCGAAGTCGCTGCCGTCGAACTCCAGCGTCAAGCGGACGCGGCGCGCGGACTGGGCCGCGGATCCCCGCTCGTCGGGCGTCACCGGGTTCAGCGCAGGCGGCCGGCCGCAGGCCGGACCAAACGCATCGGCCGTGGCGCCGGAGGGCCCGAGGGCACCCAACCGAAGGCCTGCCCGATCCAGGGTGCCACCACCGTGCCCATCGACGCCAGCAGGACGTAGCGGACGTACCCACCGATCGGATGCCGCTTGATCGCTTCCGGCAAGAGGTCGCTGCTGGCCGCCAAGAACGTGAACACCAACACCAGCCCGACCAACGTCACGCCGATCCGTCCCAAGATCGACCCGTCGGTGCGGTGCGGCACGAGTGCCGGTCCGACCGCCAGCGCCGCCATCGCACCGGTCAGCAGGGCCGACTCGGGCGTGGGCCAGAGCAGGTGGAACGCGAGCGGCAGCGCCACGCCCAAGACCACGATCAGCACCAGCGGCGGCTCGAACTCGGAGCGGACCCACAGCAGCGCCCCCGCGACGATCACGAGGCCGATCGCCAGACCGCCCCAGACGTCGGCCGGCACGTGGACGCCGAGGTACAGCCGCGAGAACGCCACCACGCCGATCACGACGACCGCGAGCACGGTGAACCAGACGCGCCGAACCAGGAGCGCCGCCAAGCCCCAGAAGGTGAAGGAGCTCTGCGCGTGTCCGCTCGGGAAACCCGCACCCAACGCTCCGTCGAGTGCGCGTTGGGTGCGGACGACCGTGGGATCGAGCTCGAACGGACGCGGCGTGTCGAACAGCCCCTTGGCGTACTGGTTGACCATGAACGACAGCAGCAGGGTGATCCCGAGCGTGCGTCCGGCGCGCGCATCGACCCCGAGGTACGTGATCACGATCAGGGCCACGTACGCCTGTTCGGACCCGAGCTCGGCGACCCACGTCAGGAGCGTGTCCAGCCACGGCGTCGCGACGCTCTGGATCAGGTAGACGGTCTCCATGCGTTCCCCCGCGCGGGCCACCGACGTCGCCCTCGGCCAGGCTCTCCGGGGCGCGCCGCCCGGCTCGCGGGCGGGTCTGGGGCGGTCCCGACGTCGTCGGCATCCTAACCCCACGCGCTCACCGTGCGACCATGGGGACATGCGCCAGGCAGCGACCTCCGACACGCTCTTCGACCGCTCCCGCCGCCTCTTCCCAGGTGGCGTCAACTCGCCCGTCCGTGCCTTCGGGGCGGTGGGCGGCACGCCCCGCTTCGTCGCGCGCGCGGAAGGACCCTACGTCTGGGACGTCGACGGCACGCGCTACCTCGACCTCGTGGGGTCCTGGGGGCCGATGATCCTCGGGCATCGCCATCCGCGCGTCGAGGCGGCGCTCACCGAGGCGCTCGCCCGCGGCACCTCGTTCGGTGCGCCGACCGAAGCCGAGGTGGCGTTGGCCGAGCGGGTGGTCGACCGGTACCCGGCGGTGGAACGCCTGCGCTTCGTCAGCAGCGGCACCGAGGCGACGATGAGCGCGTTGCGGGTGGCCCGTGGCGTCACCGGCCGTTCCATGGTGGTCAAGTTCGCCGGTGGGTACCACGGCCACGCCGACGGCTTGCTGGTCGCCGCGGGCTCGGGCGCCGTGACCACCGGCGTGCCGTCCTCCGCCGGCGTACCCGCCGAGGTCGCCGCGCTGACGTTGGTGGCGCCTTACAACGATCCGGCGGCGCTCGCCGCCCTCTTCGACGCGCACGGCGGCGACATCGCGGCGGTCATCGTGGAGCCGGTCGCCGGCAACATGGGCGTGGTGGCGCCGTCGGATCCGTTCCTGACGGCGCTGCGCGAGCAGACCCGGGCGCAGGGCGCGCTCTTGGTCGTCGACGAGGTCATGACCGGCTTCCGGCTCGCCCGCGGCGGGGCGGTCGAGCGTTTCGAACTCGACGCCGACCTGGTCTGCTGGGGCAAGATCCTGGGCGGCGGCTTACCGGTGGGCGGCTACGGTGGGCGTGGCGCCTTCATGGATCAGGTGTCGCCCGTCGGCCGCGTCTACCAGGCGGGGACGTTGTCGGGGAACCCGTTGGCGATGGCAGCGGGCGCCGCCACGCTTGACGCCATCGACGCCACCCCCGGGCTCTACGAGACGCTCGAGCGCCGGGGCGCCTGGCTGGCCGAGGCGCTGCGCGCCGGCGCGGCGGCCGCCGACGTACCGGTCACGGTCAACCAGGTCGGCTCGATGTTGACGGTGTTCTTCACCGACGGTCCCGTCGTCGACCTCGACAGCGCCGCGCGCAGCGACGCCGCCGCGTTCGGGCGCTGGTTCCACCACCTGCTCGACGCCGGCGTCTGGTGGCCGCCCTCCGGCTACGAGGCGGCGTTCCTGAGCTACGCGCTCGACGACGCGTCGCTGGGCGAGGTCGCCGACGCTGCCGCGGGGGCGTTCCGCGCCGTCGCCACCTGACGTCGCGCCGATGTCGCTGCCGAGCCTCGACGACA
Source organism: uncultured Trueperaceae bacterium (assembly GCA_963839375.1). GTDB lineage: Bacteria > Deinococcota > Deinococci > Deinococcales > Trueperaceae > JAABTL01. The sequence goes on from CAWIUY010000012.1 coordinate 392,893, forward strand.
CGATCGCCGCCATCGCCACCGCCCCCGGCATGGGGGCGATCGGCATCGTCCGCATCGCCGGTCCGGACGCCTTCGGGGTGGCCGACGCCCTGTTCCGCCCCGCACGTGGCGGACGCGCCGCCGACCTGCCACCGCAACGTGTCACCTTCGGCCGCGTGGTCGACGGCGACGCCTTCGTGGACGAGGGCCTGTTGCTGACCTTCCGGGCGCCGCATGCGTACACCGGCCAGGACGCCGTCGAGCTGCAGGTGCACGGCGGTCGAGCGGTGCTGCGCACCGTGCTGGACCTGGCCCTCCGACACGGTGCGCGCGCCGCTGGCCCCGGCGAGTTCACCTTGCGGGCGGTGGCTCACGGCAAGCTCGACCTGGCCCAGGCCGAGGCGGTGCTGGCCCTGGTCGAGGCCAAGTCGGACGCGGCACGGCGACAGGCGAGCGTGGGCCTCGCCGGGGGCCTCAGCCGTGCGCTGGCGGCGGTCCAGGAGGACCTCACCGCCGCCTACGCGCACGTGTTGGCCGCCCTCGACTACCCCGAGGAGGGGGTGCCGGAGAGCGACGTGGAGGTGCCCGTGGCGCGCGCCCGGCAGCGGCTCGAACGGCTGCTGTCGACGGCGCGGGCGGGCCGCTTCGCGTCCCAGGGCGCCCGTCTGGCGCTCGTCGGCCGACCGAACGCCGGCAAGTCGAGCCTGCTCAACGCCCTGCTGGGCTACGAACGAGCGCTGGTGAGCGACCGGCCCGGCACCACCCGCGACTACCTCGAGGCGCCCCTCGAGCTCGGCCGGGTGAACGTGACCGCCGTGGACACGGCCGGCATCCGCGCCACCGACGACGACGTCGAGGCCGGCGGGGTGGCCCACGCGCGCGCGCTGGCGGCGGCCGCCGACGTGGTCGTGGCGCTCGTCGACGGGACGCGACCGCTCGCCGCCGAGGACCTCGAGCTCATCGACGAACTCGGGTCCGACCGGGTGGTGTGGGTGGCGACCAAGGCCGACCGACCGCCGGCCTGGGACCCGTCCACGGTGGCGCCACCCGTGCTGCGCGTGTCGAGCCTCACCGGCCTCGGCCTCGACGAACTGCGCGCGCTCCTGGAGGCACGCCTGCTCGGCGACGCAGCCGGCGAAGAGACGTGGGTGACCGCCGAGCGCCACGTCGACGCGTTGCACGACGCGGTGGCGGCACTCGCGCGCGTCCCAGGCGCACCCCACGACCTGCAGGGGCTCGACCTCGAGACCGCCTTGCGCGCCCTCGACCGCATCACCGGCCGGGGCGACGTGGTGGAAGCGACCTTGAGCGAGGTGTTCGCGCGCTTCTGCGTCGGGAAGTGAGGCGTCAGGGGTTCGCGGCGCGCTCCCTGGACGCGCCGACGCCGTCGCCGCCGGCCGCCTCGGCCGCCGCCCGCACGGCCGCCGGGAACGCCGAGATCACGCGCTCGAGCACGCTCCGGGCCGTGAACTCGATCATCCGCAGGAGGGCGCGGCCGCCCCATCGTTCGGGCTCGGGCAAGTGCAGGTGGACGCGCACCCGGAAGCGGTAGGCGACGCGGCTACCGCCATCGGCCGCCGAGACGTCGGCGTCACCGTCCACCTGTGCCCAACCCGGTCCCGAGGGCGCCAACGGCTGGCCCACCAGCCGAGCGCCGTCGGGCGTGGGCTCGAGCACGCTCGTGAACGGGAGCGAGCGCTGGCCCATCAGCGCCGCGTTGACCGGCAGCGTGGCGGTCACCACCTGCGGCGAGCCCGCGCTCACGTGCAGGTTCTCCAGGAAGGTCGCGCGCTCCAAGCTGCGGGCGACGTCGCGCACGAAGGCCAGCGCCTCGGCGCGCGGCAACGCCAGGTCGAGGTCGAACGCCACGTGATGGTCGAGGGTCACGCCCGCCTCACCGGCCGCGGGGGCCGACCCACTCGACCCGGACCTCACCGGCGTCGACCGCGGCGACGAGCTCGTCCTCGCCGGCGTTGCGCAGCCGTGGGAGCTCCCCGAACAGGGCGGCGCTGGTGGCGAAACCGACCCGGACCGTCACGGGTCCGTCCTCGGCGGCGCGCCCGATGCGCCACAGCAACGAACTCGCCAGGTCGTCGAGCACCTCGGCTTCGACCCCCAGTCCCGCCAAGAGGTCGTGCACGCGATCGTCGGAGCCCAGCTCGTTCATGCGCAAAGCGTACCGTACCAGACGCTTCCAGAGCGTCCTGGAGGCATGGGCGAGGCGTGATAGCTTGGCGCTCGTGCCACCCGAAGCCCCCCCGTCAGCCCCCCACCCCGAGGCCGATCAGATACGACCGCTCACCGCTGCGCGCACCTGGGGCGTCTTCTGGCGCGGCGCCGCGATGGGCATGGCCGACGTCGTACCGGGCGTCTCGGGCGGCACCATGGCGCTCGTCCTCGGGGTCTATCCACGGCTGATCGCGGCGCTGGCCGCCCTCACCGGCCGCCCCACCTGGCGGTCGCTCGTCGACCGGCGCTGGCGCGCCGCCTGGAGCGCCGTCGACGGCACCTTCCTGACCACCCTCGTCGCCGGCATCGCGGTCGCGGTGATCGGGCTCGCCGGCGTCATCGAAGCCGCGCTCGAGGCGTACCGTCCTTGGGTCTACGCCGCCTTCTTCGGCCTCATCATCGCGTCGACGCTCGTCGTCGCCCGCCAGGTGCGGCGCAGCGGTGCGCCCCAGGTGCTCGTGTTCTTCGCCACGGCCGGCGCGGCGTTCGTGCTGGTGGGGCTGGCCCCCGTGACCACGCCGGACGCCACGTGGTACCTGGTGCTCACGGGCGCGATCGGCATCTGCGCGCTGGTGCTCCCCGGCGTCTCAGGAGCGTTCCTGCTCGTGCTCCTCGGCCAGTACGAGCGGGTGTTGGGCGCCATCGCCCGCGCCGACCTGGCGGTGTTGGCCCCCTTCGCGCTCGGGGCCGCGGTCGGCCTGCTCGGCTTCGCACGGGTGCTCGCGACCTGGCTGCGCCGCTTCCCGTCGACGACCCACGCGGCACTGGCCGGCTTCCTCGCGGGGAGCCTGCGGCGGGTCTGGCCCTGGCAGGGCGACGACCCCTTCCGGCTGACGCTGGTCGGACCGCCCGACGCCCAGGCCGCCATCGCCGCCGCCGTCCTGGCACTCCTCGCGGCTACCGCGGTCCTGACGCTCGACGCCTGGGGACGCCGCCGGGCTTGAGCGGGGGGGCGCCCGGAGGAGGGTTCTCACCGAGTTCATCGACGACAGGTGCGCCCATCATGAGGGTCCGCTAGGGTCGCCGTTGGGAGGCCCTCCAATGACCAACATCCCGCCCAACCACCCCAGGAACGATGCACCACCCACCGTGGCCGCCATCAGCCGCCGGCCGCTCGCGATCGCCACGACCTTCATCCTGCTCGCGGCCGCGGTGCTCCTCGCCGCGCCCCTCGTCAGTCCTGGCCTCGCGCAGCTCGCGCCGCTCGAAGAGTCGGCGCTGCTGCAGGACGAGGCCAACAACGTGGCCGTCATCGACATGTACGGTCCCAGCGTCGCCGCCGTACGCGTCGTGGTGGAGGGCGTCACCGTCGACCCCTTCTCCCAGCTTCGCGACCAGCTGCCACCGCAGTTCCGAGACTTCTTCGGCGCGCCGGGCGCGCCCCAACAGCCTCGGCGCCGTGAGGGCTCCGGCAGCGGCTTCCTCATCGGGGACGGCTACGTCGTCACCAACTACCACGTGGTCGTCAACGCGCTCGAGCGCAACGACGTGACCCTGCTCGACGGCGCCGAGGTGACGGTCACCTTCCCCGGCAGCGACGAACCCCTCCCGGTCACGGTCGTGGGCGCCAACCCCGACGTCGACCTGGCGCTGCTCCAGTTCGACGATCCGGAGGGGGCCCCCGACGTGCGCCCCATCGAGCTCTCCGACGACGCGCCGCAGGTCGGCCAGAAGGCCATCGCGATCGGCAACCCGTTCGGTTTGGCCAGCACGGTCACCACGGGGATCGTCTCGGCGGTCGGCCGCGAGTTGACCTCGATCGGCCAGATCGAGATCCCGATGATCCAGACCGACGCAGCGATCAACCCGGGGAACTCGGGCGGTCCCCTGCTCGACAGCCAGGGTCGCCTCCTCGGCATCAACACCGCGATCGTGCCCGGCGTGGGCGTGGGCGGCCGCGCGGGCAACATCGGCATCGGCTTCGCCGTGCCCGCCGCGCTCCTGGCCGACGCCCTGCCGGATCTCGAAGCCGGCGGTCTGTCGGGCATCGCCGCCGCCGCGGCCGATCCCGACCGCCCGCGCCTGGGCGTCACGATCGGCACGCTCGAGAACGTGCCCGACGAGGTCCGCGAATCGCTCGAACTGCCCGAAGAAGGGCTCGTGGTGACCGGCGTCGCGCCCGGCAGCGCCGCCGACGAGGCCGGCTTGCGCGGCCCCTCCTTCACCGCCGAGTTCCCGCAGGGCTCCTTCCCGGCCGGTGGCGACATCATCGTCTCCGCCGACGGCGAGCCGGTGCCGCGCGCCGAGGACCTGCAGCGCATCGTGTTCGACAAGGCCGCGGGCGACGTCGTCGAGCTCGAGGTGTGGCGCGACGGCGAGGTCCGGACCGTCGAGGTGACGCTCAGCGTGCCACCCACCGACGGCAACGGCCAGAACGGCGAGAACGGCCAGAACGACGAGGCGCCGAACGGCGACTGACGCACCCGGCTCACCGTAGGCTGAGGTCATGCGCCTCGCCGACGACAGCCCACCACCGTTCATCGCCGACCACGCCGCGGTCCCCGAGCTCTTCGAGGACCGCGGCGCCACGTTGCGGCTGCGCGTGCGTACGCGCGGACGGCGCCCGGCGCGCGCCTTCGTCCGCACCGAGCCCGACCACGAGGAGCGTCTCACGCCGCTGCGCCTCCTCGACGGCGTCGACGCCCGGGGCTGGTCGGTGTACGAAGCCGAGGTCGCCCTGGCGCCCCACGACCCCGTGACCCGCTACGCGTTCCGTTTCGTGTTCGACGACGGCCAGGTCTGGTTGACGGCCGCGGGCCAGCAGCGCGGCGAACCCGATCCCGTCGATCACTTCCGCCACGCCGCCGACCATGTCCCCGCCGACTGGGTGTGGGACGCGGTCTTCTATCAGGTCTTCCCCGACCGCTTCCGCAACGGCGACCCGACCAACGATCCTCAGGACGGCGCCTGGCTCGTCGACGGCCGGCCCATCGTGCGACGCGCATGGCACGAGCTGCCGACCCGAGGCATGGGGGCACGCGAGTTCTTCGGCGGCGACCTGGACGGCGTCCGCGACGGCCTGGCGCACGTCGCCGACCTGGGCGCCTCGGCCCTCTACCTCAACCCGGTGTTCGCGAGCCCATCGAGCCACAAGTACGACACGACCGACTACACCCGCGTCGATCCGCACCTCGGCGGCGAGCGCGCCCTCCTGAGCTTGCTCGAGGACGTCCGCGCGCGCGGCATGCGGGTGGTGTTGGACGCGGTCGTCAACCACACCAGCGAGCGCCACCCCTGGTTCGATCGCGAGGCACGCCACGAGCCGCCGGGCGCTTACGCCGACGCGGCCTCGCCCACCCGCGACCACTACGTGTTCGCCGATCCCGCGGACCCTGACAGCTACGTGGGTTGGGCGGGCGTCCGCTCGCTGCCCGTGCTCGACTTCGCCAGCGCCGGGGTGCGCGCCAAGGTCTACGTCGACGACGACGCCGTGGTGCGCCGCTGGTTGCGCCCGCCGTGGTCCATCGACGGCTGGCGGCTCGACGTGATCCACATGCTGGGCGAGGGTGCGGGCGCGGGCCACAACCACGTGCACGTGGCCGCGATCCGGCGGGCGATCCGCGAGGAGCGCCCCGACGCGTACGTCCTGGGCGAGCACTTCTTCGACGCCACGGCCTGGCTGCAGGGCTCCGAAGAGGACGGCGCGATGAACTACGCCGGCTTCCTGCGGCCGATGCTGGCGTTCTGGGCCGGCGTCGACTTCCGCGGCGACCCCGAACCGGTCGACGCGGCCGAGCTCGACCGGCGCCTCGCGCGGGTGCGCACCCGCCTCCCCTGGCCGATCGCGCTCTCCCAGTTCAACCTGCTCTCCTCGCACGACGTGCCGCGCTTCCTGACCCGCCTCGGCGGCGACGTGGACGCGTTCCTGGCGGCCCAGCACGCGCTGTTCGGTTACGTGGGGGTACCGTGCGTGTACTACGGCGACGAGGTCGGCCTGCAGGGCGGCGAGGACCCCGACAACCGGCGACCCATGCCGTGGGACCCGGCCGCCTGGGACGCTCGCATCCACCGCACCGTGCGACGCCTCGCCCACCTGCGGCGCCGTCACCCGGCGTTGGCGCGCGGCCGCTACCGGACCCTGCTGGCCGAGGGCGACGCCTTCGCCTTCGCCCGCGTGCTCGGGGACGAGGCGGCGGTGGTGGTCGTGCATCGTCGCGGCGGTCGGGTCGACGTCCCGCTCGAGGCGCTGCCGGTCGCCGGTCCCTGGTTCGACGCCCTGACCGGCGAGCGTGTCGACGGCGACGAGGTGCTCGCGCTCGACCTGCCCGGCGGACGAGCGAGCGCTCGCACGTTGGTGTGCGGGGAGGCGTGGCTCGACGCCCTGCCCAGCCTAGAGTGAAGCCGTGAAGCGACCCGACACCCGTTCGCACGGGCCCCAGGACGACGTCGACCGCACCGAGCGGATCGGGTTGGTCTTGTCGGGTGGGGGTGCGCGCGGTTTCGCGCACATCGGGCTGCTGCGGGTCCTCGAACGCCATGGCGTCGAGGTCGACGTCCTCGCCGGCACGTCGATGGGCGCCATCCTCGCGGCCCTGTACGCTCACGGCTACCGGGCCGACGACCTCCAGGAGCTGGCGGCCGCCGTCTCGTGGCGCGACGTGCTCGACGTCTCGCTCGCCGCCGGCTTGCTCAAGGGTGACAAGCTGCACCAGTTGCTCGCCACGTACTTGCCGGCGACCTTCGGCGAGCTCGCGCGCCCGCTGGCGGTCACCTGCACCGACATCGAGCACGGCGAGGGGGTCACCTTCACCGACGGCGACCTGATCACCATCGTGCGCGCCTCCGCCTGCTATCCCGGCGCCTTCGAACCGGTCGAACACCTCGGTCGGACGCTGGCCGACGGTGGCATCTGCAACAACCTGCCCGTCGAGGCGCTGGCGCTCATGCGCGCCGACGTCACGCTGGCGTCCGACGTCGGTCCCGCCCGCCGGTCGCGGTTCGCGGCACGCGAAGACGGCTCCCGCAGTTGGTGGGAGCGGATGGTGGCGACGGTGACGCTGGAGCGGCGCACCCCCCTGGCGACGGCCACGCTACGGGCGACCGACATCATGATGCGCGTCCTCACCGACACGCAGTACGTCCACCACCCGGCCGACCTGCGGATCCAACACGAGCTCGCCGAGGTCAGGATCGAAGCGTTCTGGGAGTTGGACGCGATCGTGGCGGCGGGTGAGTCGAACGCCGAGGCCGCCTTCCGGGCGCAGCCCGACCTGCTCGCGCGGCTGCAGGCCGCGTCCGATCGCCCGACACCCCGTCGCTCGCTGCCGTCGATGAGCGAGCGCCGGCCCCCGCGCGGATCCGGCATCGCACGCCTGCCGGCCGAGACGGCGCCGGAGCCCGATGGCGAGGCGCCCGACGACGTGGCGCCGGTCGGCGCGCCACATCGCACGCCCAGGTGGCGGGGGTAGACTGCCCCTCATGGCCGAAAACACCCGTTCTCGCGTCGCCGTCCGCTCGACCGCTCGCGAGGACCGTCACGCCGCGCCCCCACGCACGCTGCAACAACGCTTCTGGACCGAGGTCCGTGGGTACGCCGAAGCGCTCGTCATCGCCTTCCTGGTGGTCACCTTCGTGTTCAACACGGTGGGCGTGGTCGGCAGTTCGATGCGGCCGAACCTCGACGGCGGCGTCGGCAGTTCGAACCTGTTGCGTTCCCTGCTCACCGGCGATCGGGTGTTCATCCCGAAGTACGAGACCTGGCTGCGGCGTGCCGGGGTGATGGGTCCGTACCGCCGCGGCGACATCGTCGTGGTCCGCGACCCGGCGAACTCGCCGACGGCGCTCGAGACCGATTCCCGGCCGTTCTTCATCAAACGGGTCATCGCGATCCCCGGAGACCGACTGCGGATCGAGGGCGGCCAGGTGATCCTCAACGGCCACCCCTTGGATCAGGGCTTCATCGAGGACACGGGTGAGATCACCGCCGACCGCCAGGACTTCCCGGTGATCACCGCCCGCGATGGCGAGCTCGACGGGCTGGTGGTCCGCTTCGCCACCACGCCGTCGGGGACACCGGCACCCGACCTGCCCATCACCGGCTTCTACCCGCCGGCGCTGCCGATCGAGGACCCGCGCGTCCAGCTCTACTACGGTCCCACCCTCGACGCGCTGGCGCCGCTGCCGAGCGACGTGCCGGACGGCGTCCCCTTCATCCACGAGATCGTCCTGCCCGAGGACCACTACTTCGTCATGGGCGACAACCGCCAGCGGGCTCGCGGCGGGAGCGAGGACTCGCGGCTGTTCGGGCCGGTGCCCCTCATGGCGATCGCGGGCAAGGCGGCGGCCGTGATCTGGCCGCCACGCCGTGACGGCGATTGGAACTGGCGCGCGCTCCGGCCGCCACCGGCCTTCGCCGACGTGCCGCCACCGGAGGCGGTGGCACGCACACGTTGAGCTCGTGACGACCGCCCCCCCGCCGCGACCGACGCCACCCGACGGCTGGCGTCAGACCCTGATCCAGGTGACCGTCATCCTGGCGCTGGGGATCCTGACGGCGATCTTCGTCGTCACCACGGTCGGGATCGATGGCGTGTCGATGGCGCCCACGCTCCACGACGGCGACCGGGCGCTGGTCCCGCGCTTCGAGACGTGGTGGCACCGTCGCACGGACACGACCTGGTCGTCGGGCGACGTCGTGTACTTCAGACCGCCGGGCGTCGAAGCCCGGGGTTGGGTCGATCGACTCACCGGGGGCCCGTTCCTGATCAAACGGGTGGTGGCCGTGGGGGGCGAGACCGTCGCGATGCAACGCGGCCGCCTGATGGTGGACGGCGCATGGGTGCCGGAGCCTTACCTCGACGGGACGCCGGTCACCGTGGCGAGCGTGGCGCCGGTGCGCGTGCCCGAGGAGAGCCTGTTCGTGTTGGGCGACAACCGGGCGCCGCTCGCCTCGCGCGACTCACGCGCCTTCGGCCCCGTGCCCGTCGAGCAGGTGGCGGGCCGCGCCGCCTGGGTGGTGTGGCCCTGGTGGCGGCGGGGCGACGATGGCGTCTGGCGCTGGAACGTGCACCGGCTCTAGCGCCCCGAGCGTCGCTTCAGGCCGCGCGACGGCCGTCGAGCGCCAGCACGTCGGCGCGCGCCTGCATGGCGGCCAGGACCGTGGCGATGTGGTCCCAGAGCGGCACGCCGAGCTCCTCGGCCGCGTGCACCACGCCGTCGCGATCGACGCCGCGGGCGAAGGCCTTGTCCTTGAACTTCTTCTTCAGGCTCCGCACCTCCAACTGCCGGACGTCCTTGTCGGGCCGCACGAGCGCGGCGGCGGTCACCAGGCCGGTCACCTCGTCGCAGGCGTAGAGCACCTTGGCGAGCCGGGTGGTGCGTGCGACCCCGGTGTGGTCGGCGTGCCCCAGGATGGCGTCGAGCATCTCGTCGGGCGCCCCCAGCGACCGCAGGTGCGCGACGGCCACGAACGGATGCCCTTCCGGGCCCAAGTGGGGATGGCGCTCGTAGTCCAGGTCGTGGAGGAGCGCGGTGGCCGCCCAGAGGTCGACGTCGGCCCCTTCACGTTCGGCGTACGCGACCACGGCGGCCTCCACGGCCAACATGTGGTGCCGGAGGCTGTCGCCCTCGGTCCATTCGGTCATCAGGTCGTAGGCGGTGGCTCGGTCGAAGGTCATGGCTGGAGCCTACCGTTCGAGGCGGGGCGAAGCGCCCGGCGGCGCCGGCGAAGGCCCGGCGGCGCCGGCGAGGGCCCGGCAGCGCCGGCGAAGGCCCGGCGGCGCCGGTGGTACCCTCGCTCCGTGCACGCACCCGAACTCATCGTGGTCGACGACGTCACCGACGCGTGGGTGCCGCGGTTCGTGGCGCTGTGCCACCATGCGGTGGCCGCCCGCGGCCGTTTCACCGTGGCGTTGGCGGGCGGCAGCACGCCGCTCGCCGGCTACCGACGTCTGCGCGAGCGTCGCGATCTGCCGTGGGAGCGCGTGTGGGTGACCTGGGGCGACGAACGCGACGTGCCCGACGACCACCCCGACCGCAACGCCCGGGCGGCCCGCGAAGCGCTGCTCGACCACGTGGCGATCCCGAAGGGACACGTGCTCGACTGGCCCAGGGCGGACACGCCCGAAGCCGCCGCGGAGGCGCACGCGCGCACCCTCCGCACGGTCCTCGGCGACCCGCTCGACCTCGACCTGGCGTTGCTGGGCCTGGGGGCGGACGCGCACACGGCCAGCCTCTTCCCGGGGACCGGTGCGAGCGACGCGGTGGGCATCACCACCGTGGTGCGCCCGGCCGCCGATCGACCCGCACGCCTCTCGCTGACCGCGCCCGCGCTCGGCCGGGCCCGCGAGGCCTGGGTGCTCGTGAGCGGCGCCGACAAGCGCGACGCGCTCGAACGCACGCTGCGCGGGGACGGCACGCCCGACGAGCTCCCGGTCACCGCCATCCACCCGCGCGAAGCGCTGCGGGTGTTCGCGGATCACGCTGCGGCCGGTGCCGGCGAAGACGCCGGTCGCGGCGGACGGGCCGAGCCCCGCCGCCAGCCAGGCTCCGGCAGCGACGACGTGGACGATCGCTGAACGGCGCTACCCCCAGCGCACCGCGTGGGCGTCGAAGGGGTTCGCGAGACCCGGGTGGGTGGGGTACGCACGCACGCCGTACACGAGACGGCCACTGATCGTGGGCGCGAAACGCGCGACGTACCGTTCACCGCCATCCGGATAGGTGTCCACCCGCTCCATGGGCACCCGCTGGAGCCGCCGGCGCAGGCCGTCGGCCTCGAGACCGTAGACGGCCTCGACGATCAGGTCCACGTCGACCAGGCCGCGCGGGTTGAGGACCGCCTCGAGCTCGACCTCGTCACCGACCTGGCGCACACCGTCCTCCGCCGGGCGCCCCTGGAAGTACACGGTGGGCCAGTGCTCGGCGACCTTCTTGCGCCACGCGGCCAGGTCGGCGGCGAGCGCGTGGTCGTCGGCGGCGAACGCCTCGGCGCGTTCGCTGGCGGGGAGGTAGTAGGTGTTGACGTAATCCTTCACCATGCGCTGGGCGTTGAACCGCGGCGTGATCGTGGCGATGGCCTGCGCGGACCGCGCCATCCAGGCCGTCGGCACGCCGCGCTCGTCACGCGCGTAGTACAGCGGCACCACCTCGCGCTCCAGGAGGTCGTAGAGCTCGTCGGCGTCGGCGGCGTCGGCCCGCGCCTCGTCGCCGTAGCTCCGCTCGCCGCCGATGGCCCAGCCGTTGCCGCCGTCGAAGCCCTCGGGCCACCAGCCGTCCAGGACCGACAGGTTCAGGATGCCGTTCATCGCCGCCTTCTGGCCACTGGTTCCCGACGCCTCGAGCGGCCGCCGCGGGTTGTTGAGCCACACGTCGACGCCACGCGTCAGGGCGCGTCCGAGCGCCATGTCGTAATCCTCGACGAACAGGATCCGGCCCCGGAAACGCGGCTCGTGCGACAGCTGGTGGATCGTCTGGATGAGCGCCTGACCGGCCTGGTCGGCGGGGTGCGCCTTGCCGGCGAAGACGAGCTGGACGGGCCGATCGGGCTGGCTCAGCAGCCGCTCCAAGCGCTCGAGGTCATGGAAGATGAGCGTCGCGCGCTTGTAGGACGCGAACCGGCGCGCGAACCCGATCGTGAGCGCGTGGGCGTCGAGCAGTTCGCCGCTCCCGGCCATGTCCGTGGGGCTGGCCTCCTGCCGGTCGAGCTGCTGGCGCACGCGCCGACGCACGAAGCGCACGCTCTGCGCCTTCAGCCGCTGGCGCACCCGCCACAACGCGGCCGGGTCGAGGTCGACGACCTCGGCCCACATGGCCGCGTCGTCGATGCGGTCGCGCCAGTCGGCGGGCAAGACCTCGTCCAGGAGGGCGCCCACCTGCGGCGCTTGCCAGGTCGCGGCGTGGACACCGTTCGTGACGTGGCCGATGGGGACCTCGTCCTCGGGCACCTCGGGCCAGAGGTCCGACCAGATGTGGCGGCTCGTCTCACCGTGGAGCTTGGCGACGCCGTTGCGCCCCGTCGTGAAGCGCAGGGCCAACGCCGGCATGCTGAACACGGGCCCCCAGCCGTGGTCGGCGCGCCCCAACTCGAGGAAGTCGTGCTGACGCAGGCCGAGCAGACCCCAGTAGCCGCCGAACGCTTGGGTGACCAGGTCGAAGGGGAACGCGTCGTTCCCCGCCGCCACCGGCGTATGCACGGTGAAGACGGTCGATGCCGACACGGCCTCGCGGGCCTGATCGAACGCCATGCCCTCGGCCACCAGCTCGCGACAACGCTCGAGCGCCATGAAGGCGGAGTGACCTTCGTTCATGTGCCACGCGGTGGGCGCGATCCCCATGGCGCGCAGCATGCGGACGCCCGCCACCCCCAGCACGATCTCCTGGGCGATGCGGGTGCGCTGGTCGCCGCCGTAGAGGCGCGCCAGCAGGGCGCGGTCGTCGGGGTGGTTGTCGGGTAGGTCCACGTCGAGCAGGACGACCGGCACGCGGCCCACACGGGCACGCCAAGCGGCCACGGCGACGTCGCGCCCGAACACCGAGACCTTCACCCGCACCGGCTCGCCCGCCTCGTCCGTCACGGCCTCGAGCGGCAGGTCGTAGGGGCTCTTGCGGACGTACACGGCCTCCTGCTGACCGTCCGCCGCCACCCGCTGGTGGAAGTACCCCTCCGGGTACCACAGGCCGACGCCGACGAGCGGTACCCCGAGGTCGCTGGCCGCCTTGGTGTGGTCGCCCGAGAGCACACCCAGGCCACCCGAGTAGATCGAGATCCCCTCGTGCCAGCCGTACTCGGCACAGAAGTAGGCGATCACGTCGTCCGACCGCTGGGGTCGGCTGCGACCGAACCAGCCGGGATCGGCGAGGTAGGCGTCGAACCGGGCGAGGACGCGTTCGAGGTGGGCGACGAACTCCGGATCGCGCGCCTTGCTCTCGAGCCGGTCCTGATCGATGTCGCGGAGCAGCACGACCGGGTTGTGGTCGACCTGGTCCCAGAGGTCGCGATCGAGCTCGCGGAAGAGCGCCCGGGCGTCCGGTTCCCAGGTCCAGAGGAGGTTGCTCGCGAGTTCGTCGAGTCGCTCGAGGGCGGTGGGCAGCTGCGGCAGGACGGTGAGACGTCCGAGGATGTTCATGAGGTTCTCCCGTGGCCCGGGGAGGGCGCCAAGAGGCTACCACCCTCCAGGTAGGCTGACCCATGCGCCTCGCGTCGGGAACCGAGTTCGTACGGTGGTGGCTGGTGCTGGCCGTCGGGCTGGCCGTGGGTGCCGCGCGGGCGGCCGACGTTCACCTGGTGGTGGGCGCGGACCCGGGTGGTCCTCGGGCGCGCGTCGCGCTGGACGAGTGGCGCTGGGGCGACGACGTCTTCGACGTGGGCCTCGGCTGGCAGCACGACGACGTGGCGGCGGCCGCGCGCTGGCGTCGCACGTTGGCGGCGGGCCCCATCGGCAACCTGCTCGTCGAGGGACACGTCGGCATCGACGACCTGGGCGTGGCCGGTGGGGTGGGCGGGCGAGGCACCGTGGGTCCGGTGGCGCTCGCCGTGCGGCTCGACGTCGGCACCCGGCCGGTCGGTCCTTGGCCGGTGCTCGACGCCACCGTCGACGGCGACGCCCTCGCCGACCCGCGCCGGCGAACGGGCGCGGCTTCGACGGACGCCATGGCCACCGCCGACGTCACCGCGACCTGGCGTGCGGCGCGCGCCTGGACGGTCGTCGCCGCTCCTCGGTTGGTCTGGACGCCGACCGGCTGGACGGGCGGCGGCGAGGCGAGCGTGCGCCGCGCCGCATGGGCCGAGGATCTCGACGCCAGCCTGCGGGTGGTCTGGGCACCGGGTCCCGTCGCCCGGCACGCTGCGGTGGGCCTCACGCTGCATCACGTGCCGCGCCGCGCGCCCACGTCGAGCGTCACCGTCTGGTACGGCGGCGGTTCGTCCGGCCGCGGGCCGGGCGCCGAGCTGGCCTGGACCGTCCGTGACGGGCCGGCCGAGACGTCGCTGCGGGCGGGCTGGGCGACGTTCTGGAGCGACCGGCCGGACACCTACCTGGCGCTCGACGCCCGCGCGCCGGCGCCCGCTGGGGTGTGGCGCCTGGGGGCCCGCTGGGTGCAGGGCCGTGGGGGCGCGCTCGAGCTCGGCTGGTCGCAGCCGTTGGGACGGTGAACGCGACGTCCCGCTCCGGCGTCCTGGCCGCCGGCAGCGCGCGGCGTGGGCGACGTCGGGCGCCGGCGCTGAGGGCCTGGTTCGCGGCTAAGGCGCGAGCGGGCGCAGGGCGCCGTCTTCGAGGTCGAGCTCGAAGGTGCCCTCGACCGGCACGGCCTTGAGCCAGCGGCGCACCTCGCCGCCGATCAACACCTCGAACGTCCGCAGGCCCGGCTGGACGGCGGCGTAACCGGCCGGCTGCTGGACCCCGTCGACGAACACACGTACCGACCGATCGGTCCACCAGGTGACGAGCGGGTCGGCGACCGGTTCCAGGTCGACGTCGACCCGGGTGACGCGGAAGCCGCGCACCGGCACGGTCTGCACCCGCGGCAGGAAACCGGGGCGGCGCACCTCGACCACCCGGTCGCCCGGTTGGGCCGTCAGCGTGAGCGGTGAGCGGCCGGCGACCTCGCCGTCGACGATGACGGTGGCCACCGGCCGGGACACCACCTGCAGGCTGCCACCGACGATCTCGGTCAGCTCGACGTGGAGGAAGCGCGTGTCACCCCCGCGCAGGTCGAGGGTGCGCACCTCGGGCAGGTGACCCTCGAGGCGGACCTCGACCTCGTACCGGCCCGGCGCCAAGCCCAGCAGATCGAGCGCGCCGGAGCGACCGACCGCGATGCCGTTCACCCGCACCTCCGCGCCGCGCGGCACGGTCGAGACGAAGAGGCCCGCATCGCCCTCGGGCAACGTCGCCTCCTGGGCCGCGAACGCCGCCAGCGTCGCGGCCACCTCGGCCGCCGCCGCCTCGAGCGTGGCCAGCCCGAAGGCGCGCGAGGTGAGGTCGGTGGCGCGCCCCTCGAGCACGTCCGCCGCCAACAGGTCGACGGCGAACGGTCCATCGACGGCGGCGCGCGCCACGACCTCACCCGAGACCCCGTACCGGGTGCCCTCGAGCTGCGCGATCAGGACCGCGAACTCAGGTTCCAGGCTACCGGCGATGCCGGGTGTCACCAGCGATGCCGGCGAGACCGCGTGACCGAGGTCGCGCAGCGCGTCGCGCAGCGCCGTGACGAAGCGCGTGGCCACGACCTCCTCGACCCCGTCGCGCGCCGGCAGGTCGGGCACGGCGAAGCTCTCGGCCTGCGCCGTTCGCGGCGACCAGACCGCCAGGAAGGTCAAGACGATCGCCGCCAGCAGACTGCGTGGGTTCATCGCCGCCAGTCTAGCAGCCGCCCAAGCGCGGCCGGACGGCAGACGGCGGGCGTGTGAACCCCGGTGTATCGTGCGGGCGCATGCGCTATCTCGTCCTCGCTGACGTCCACGGCAACGCGCCCGCGCTCGAGGCGGTGCTGCAGGACGCCGCTCGACAGGGCTACGACGAGGTCGTGTTCCTCGGCGACCTGATCGGCTACTACCCCTACCCGGTCGAGGTGGTCGACCGGCTGCGAGCGCTGGCGCCGCGTGCGCGTCTCGCCGGCAACCACGACGTCCTGCTGGTCCAGCTCGCGGCCGGCAGCGACGCCCGTCAGACCAAGGAGGGCTCGGTCGTGGTCGAGGTGGTCCAGCGCCACCTGGCCCTGCTCGACGCGGACGCCGTCCGCTTCCTCGGCGAGGCGGTCGAGCACGTGGTCGACGAGGTGTGGTCGGCGACCCATGGCGGCTTCCGCACCCGCTTCGAGTACCTGTCCGGGCTGGCGGCGGTCGCGGCCAACCTGCCGCACCTGACGACGCCGTTGGGTCTGACCGGCCACACCCACGTTCCGCGGGCCTTCGCGATGGTCGAGGCCGAGGGCGCCGCGCTCTGGCGCAACGTGGAGTTCAGCGGCCCGCAGGCGAGCTACCACGTGCCTCCGCGCGCCCGCGCGTTCTTGAACCCAGGCAGCGTCGGCCAACCCCGCGACGGCGACCCGGCCGCGGCGTACGCACTGTTCGAACCGCTGGCCCGCCGCTTCACGGTGCGCCGGGTGGCGTACGACGTCGCCAGTGTCCAGCGCCGCGTCCGGCAAGAGGGCTACCCGGCGGCGCTCGGCGAACGCCTCGCCCGCGGCCGGTGACCCGGCCCACCGCGACGTCCACGCCCCCGAACCTCGCCCCGGAGGGCCAGGCCGCCGCGCTCGACGTGTTGCGGGTGCTGGCCGCGCGCGGGGACGAGGCCCCGCGCACGCTCCTGTTCGCCGGTCCCGACGGTGTGGGGCGGCGCGCGGCGGCCCGTTGGTACGCCGCCCTGCGTGCCTGCGTCGCACGCCTCGACGACCCGTGCGGTCGCTGCACGTCGTGCCTCACGTTCGTCCCGGATGCCGACGGACGGGTCGCCTCGACCGACTACCGCGAGGTCGGCCCGGCCACCACGACCCGCGACGGCAAACCGGCGCGCCGCCCCCAGCTACGACTCGAACAGCTCGTGCCACGCGAGCGCAGCGATGAGGTCGACCCGCTCGGTCCCTGGCTCGCCCGGCCGCCGAGCTCACAGCATCGCGTGGGCGTGATCGTGCGGGCCGAGACCCTGACCGAGGAGGCCGCGAGCGCCTTCCTGAAGACGCTCGAAGCGCCGCCCAGCCACGCCACGATCGTGCTGATCGCCCCCGGACCGGACGCGCTCTTGCCCACCGTGGCCTCGCGCTGCACGACGGTTCGCTTCGGACCGGCCGAACCCCCCGCGGAGGTGCGCGACCGGCTCGCCCCCCATCCCGCCCTCCGGCTCGGGCGTCCGGCGGCGTGGCGCGCGGCCCTCGCCGAGGCGAACGGTACCGACGCCAAGCGCAGCGCGGTCGCGGCCTTCCTCGCCGCGCTCCCCGGCGACCTGGCCGACGCCTTCGCGGCGGCCGAGGCCCTGGCCGAGCTCTGGCCCCCCCACGACGACGAGGTCGTCGGCTTGCTGCGCGAAGCGTGGCGCGCGGCCGGTCCCGACGCCTACGTGTACGGGGACGCGGCCACGCACGACCTCGAGCGGGCCTGGGCCGCCTACGCGCACCGGGAGCTGGCCCTACGGGCGTGGGTGCTGCGCTTGCGCGCCTTCAGCTCCCGCCCTTGACGCGCCGCACCTCGGCCGCCGGGAACTCGTGGTACTCGCCCTCACCGGTGCGCAACTCGACCGTGCCCACGAGCGGGCTCACCTTCACCACGCGACCGCAGACGCCGGACTCGTCGTGGCAGGCCTGGCCGCCCTTCTTGGGCATGCCCTTGAGGAGCTCACGGTACTGGTCGTGCTCGTACTGCAGGCAGCACATGAGCCGACCGCAGGGGCCCGTGATCTTCTCGGGGTTGAGCGGCAGCTGCTGATCGCGCGCCATGCGGATCGACACCGCGTTGAACGACTGCAACCATGTCGAGGAGCACGAGCCGGAGCCACAGCGCCCCAGCGTCCCGAACATGCGCGCCTGGTCGCGCGGGCCGACGTTGACGAACTCGAGTCGCGCGTCGGTGTGGGCCATCAGCGCCTGCGCCATGGCGCGCAGGGGCGCCTGCCCCTCGGTCCCGTAGTTGACCACCAGGGTCGCTTCGTCGAGGGTGAACTCGAGCGCCACGATCTTGGCGTCGGACCCGGTCTCACGCACCCGCGCACGCACCAGCCACTTCAGGTCGTCGGCCTTGGCCCGCAGCCGCTCGAACGCCTCGAGGTCGGCCCGATCGGCTTCGCGCAGGACGTGACCCACGGTGCGCTCTTCGACCCGCACCTCGGTGCGAACGCGCGCGACCTCCACACCGCGCCGGGTGGTCACCACGCATCGGGCACCGACCGCCGGCGCGGCCGGGGGCGCCTCGACGTAATGGACCTTCGGACCGTTCTCGAACGTGACGCCGATGGCGTCGATCATGGGGACCCTCCAGAGAC
This sequence comes from uncultured Trueperaceae bacterium, assembly GCA_963839375.1. Taxonomy (GTDB): domain Bacteria; phylum Deinococcota; class Deinococci; order Deinococcales; family Trueperaceae; genus JAABTL01. The sequence goes on from CAWIUY010000012.1 coordinate 411,012, forward strand.
CAGCGGGGCGTCGAGCTCCGCCACCGGCCGGTAGCTCAAACGGTGCCACGGGCAGGGACCGTGCCGCACGAGCGCGCTGCGGTGCGCCGGCACGCCGTACCCCTTGTGGCGTTCGAAGCCGTACACGGGCCAATCTACCGCCGCGGCGCACATGCGGGCGTCGCGATGGGTCTTGGCGATGAGCGACGCCGCCGCGACCGACAACGACGTGGCGTCCGCGCGCGGCGGGGCCGCGACCGGGATGGCGTCGTCGTCGAAACGGAGCCGCAGGAAGTCGGTGACGAAGGCGTCGGGCACGATCGCCAAGACGGCGATCGCCCGGTGGACGGCGAGGTGCGTGGCCCACAGCGGTCCGAGCTCGTCGACCTCGGCCACGTCGGCCTCCCCCACCGCCCAGGCGATCGCCCGCTCGCGTGCGTGGGCGGCGAGGGTCTCACGGCCGGCGGCGGTCAGCGTCTTCGAGTCGCGGTAGGGCAGGTCGGGCACGTCGGGCAACACGACGACGGCCGCGACGACCGGGCCGGCCCAAGCGCCGCGGCCGGCTTCGTCGACACCGGCGACGTGGCGGAAGCCCTGGCGCCAGAACCGTCGTTCGAGGTCGAACCCCGCGACGCCGGCGTTCACGCGCTCGTGGTCACGATCTCCTCGGGCACCACCGCGGCGGCGACGTCGACGGGGATCGTGAAGTAGAACGTGCTGCCGCGGCCGACCTTGGATTCGACCCAGATGCGACCGCCGTGCTTCTCGACCGCGAGCTTGCAGAAGGTGAGCCCCATGCCGGTGTCGTAGCGGTCGTGGACGGTGTGGCGCGACTGCTCGAATGCGTTGAAGATGCGCTTCTGATCGGCTTCCGGGATGCCTTCACCGTCGTCGCGCACGGACAGCACGAAGTCGTCGTCCTGTTTCCAGGCGCGGAAGTCGATGTAGCCGCCGCGCCGGGTGTGTTTGATGGCGTTCGCCATCAGGTTCGCCAACACCCGCCGCAGCAGGTTCGGGTCGGCCAGGATGCGTTCGGATTCGGGCCGCACCAGGAAGCCGAAGTGTCGGTCGCGCGGACCGCCGGAGACGTCGCCCAACGCCTCCTTGGCGAGCTCGCTGAGGCTGGGTACGACCGCGGGCGCGTAGGGCATGTGGCCCTCCTTCATGCGCCGCACGTCGAGGATGTTGGCCGCCAAGTTCAGCAGATGCTGCGCTTCGCTGCGCGCCAGTCCGAGCAACTCGTCGAGGCCGGCGTCTTCCTTGGGGCCGACCTTGAGCATGTCGAGCGAGTGGTCGAGCAGACCCATGACACTGGAGATGGGGCTCTTGAGGTCGTGCACGAGCATGTGGATGAGGTCGTCCTTGACGCGCTCGGACTCCTTGTAGGCCTGCTCGAAGCGGCGTGACTGCTCGAGCGCGTGGCGCAGGCCGCGCTCGACCTGCCGCCGATCGAGCAGCCGTCGGAGCGTCGCGCGGATGACGTCGGGCCGCGTGGGCAGCACCAGGTACGCGTCCACGCCCTGTTCCACGACCTTCGCCTCCAGGTCGGGTTGCGGTGGACCGAGGTAGACGATGGGGACGTCGACGAGCGAAGCGCGTCGCCGCAAGAGCGCGATCAGGTCGAGCTGGGCCACCTTGTCGACGAGCGCGTGCTCGAGCACGATCGCCTCGGGAACGGAGCCGCGCGTGTGGTAGAGCAGCTTCTCGACGTCGTCGAACACGTCCACGCCCAGGCGGAGCGTCTCGACCACGGTACGCAGGCCCTCGCCACGAGCGACGGAGGCCATCGCGATCAGGACGTAAGGCGGTTGCGTGGCCTGCATGTGACGGCATCATAGCGCGTGACGGTGCTCCCGGCAGCGGGGCACCCGTCCGTGCTCGGGTACCGTAGCGGGGTGAACGACCCTTGGGCTCTGTTCGGCCTCCCGTGGGTGCTGGCGGGCCTGCTGCTGCTGCCGTTGCTCCCACGCGGACGCGGTCGCGGCTGGCGCATGGCGGTCGTCGCAGCCCTGGTCGTGGCGTTGGCGCAACCGCAGGTGCCCGGCGTCGAAGACCGGGTGGCGGTGCTGGTCGACGTCTCGGCGAGCGTCGGCGACGCGGCCCGCGGCATCGGTGCCACGCTCGTCGACACGCTGGGCACGGGTGTGGACGTCTACGTCTTCGCCGGCGACGTCGCACGCCTGGACGCCGGGGCCGGGCTCGACCGCGACGGTGCGACGCCGGCCGACGCGGGCCGCGCCGGGTCCGACGGCGTCGACGCCACCGACCCCGGTGCGGCGGCGATGGCGGGCGCGGCGGCGGTCGAGGGCGCCCTGGAGCGCAACCGCAGCGACATCGGCCGGGCCGTCTCGGTGGCGGTCGCCGAGGGCGCACGCCGTGTGGTGCTCGTCTCCGACGGGATCGACACCAGCCCGACGGGGCTCCCCACCAGCGCACCGGTACCCGTCGACGTGGTCCCCGTCGCCTCGGCTCCCAACGCCCGACTCGAAGCGCTGCTGGCACCGGACCGGGTCACCCCGGGTGCCACGGTGGAGGTCGTGGCCGTCGTCCGGCTCGATCGGCCCGCCCGGCTGCGACTCCTGCCCGAGGCGGACGGCGAGCCGCTCGAGCCGCAGGAGCACGTGCTCGAGGCCGGTCGCCACGCGTTGCGGTTCAGGGTGACCGCGCCCGTGGACGGCGCCGCCCGCTCGGACGCCAACCTGCGTGTGCGGGGTTCCATCGAGGTCGACTTCGACCAGCAGACGGGCGACGACACCCAGGCGACCGAGATCGCCATCACGTCGCGGGAAGCGGTGCTGGTCATCGGTGACCCGGCCGCGGCCGCTCTCCTGCGCGCCCAAGGCTTCGACGTCGAAGAGGGCACGCCCGAGCGCGTGGCCGCCCCTTTCGAACCCGGTGCGGTGGTGCTTCGGGCGGGCGCGGGCGACTTCACGCCGGGCCAGCTCGAGCTGCTCGCGCGCTACGTCGATCAGGGCGGCGGCCTGCTCATGACCGGCGGGCCCGAGGCGTTCGGTCTGGGTGGCTGGTACCGGACGCCCGTCGAGTCGGTCCTCCCGGTCGCCAGCGACGTGCGCACCGAGATCACGGCGCCACAGGTGGCGATGGTGATCGTCCTCGACGTGTCGCAATCCATGGCGGCCGGCGACCCGAGCCGCCTGGAGCTCGCCAAACGCGGCGCCATCGACGTCGTCGACCTGGCGTACGAGACGGACCTGCTCGGGCTGCTGGCCTTCTCCGACCCGGGCACCACCCGCTGGGTGTTCGACTTGCGCCCCGCCACCGACGCCGGCAAGCGCGCCATGCTCGACGCCATCCTGGCCATCCAGCCGCAAGGGGGCACGGTCCTGGCCCCCGCCTACGCGGACGCGATCGAACGGCTCGCGGCCTCCGACGCCTCGGTCCGCCACGTCATCGTGCTCTCGGACGGCAAGCTCTACGACGGCCAGGGCGCCTTCGCCGGCCCCGGGGCTCCCGAGTGGGCGGCGCTGGCCGCGGGCGCGCGGGCGGGACGCATCACGACCAGCACGATCGCGATCGGCCAGGACGCCGACGCCGTCGCGCTCGAAGCCCTGGCGCGCGGCGGCGGCGGTCGCTTCTACGAGGCCTTCGACGTCGCCACCCTGCCCCAGCTGTTCACCAACGAGGCCCTCACCGCCTCGCGCGACCTGCTGCGCGACGAGCGTGTCGTCCTCGAGGCGCGACGCCACCCGCTGTCGCCCTTCGACGGCAGCGCACCGGCCGTGGACGCCTACGTCGCCACCACGCTGAAGCCCGACGGTGAGCCGCTGTTCCTGGCGCTCGACGGCGAACCCGTGCTGGCGGTCGGACGGGCGGGACTGGGCCGGAGCGCGGCGCTGACGACGGACCTGAACGCGTGGGCCGGCGACTTCGGTCGTTGGAGCGACCTGCCCGGCGTCCTCGGCGGGGTCGTGCGCTGGCTCCAGGCGCGGCCGGCGCCGTACAGCGCGACGACGACCGCCCGCGGCGGGGTCCTGCAGGTGGTGGTGGACGCGGTCGTGGCGGGCGCGTACGTCAACGACCGTCCCTTGGTGGCCCGTTTCCAGGGCGCCGAGGTACCGTTGCGTCAGGTGGCGCCGGGGCGCTACCAGGGCGAGATGCCCGTGAGCGGGAACGGTGGCACGCTCGTCGTCGCCGACGGCGCCGAGGTGGTCGCCCGCCACGCGGTCGCCACACCCGATCCGGAGCTGGCGGGCGGCGACGGCGCCGCGGCGCTCACGGCGTTCGCGGTGCGAACGGGCGGCGCCCTCGTCGAGGACCCGAGCGCGTACCGGCCGCCGGGGGCGACGACGGCCCGACCGATGTGGGGCTACCCGGCCGCCTTGGCGTTCGCGCTGCTGCTGCTGGAACTGGGGTGGCGCCGTTTCGGCGCCGACCCCGCCGAGCTCACGCCGGGGGCGTCGCCGCCGGAGCGCCGTCGCTGGTGGCGCCGTCGCTGGTGGGGCCGTCGGTGGCGTCCGTGACGTTCCCATCGACGGGGGCGTCGACCTCGATCTTCATCACCTCGCGCAAGACGCTCGTCGCGTAGCTACCCTTGGGCAGCTCGAAGCGGAGCAGCACGTCGTCGCCCTCGGCCTCCACCTCGGCCGCCAGGCCGGCGACACGGGTCGAGCGGCGGTCGCCGTGTCGCCCCACGAGGTCCGCCCAGCGCAAGCCGAGCGTCGCCATGCCCGCCGCCTCGCGTCGTCCGGCCTCCGCCGCCGACGGCCGCACCTTCTTGCCGTACAGCGGCAGCGTCGCCGAGATGGCCAGGCTGTCGGCGCGCGACTGCGCCTCCGCCCAGGCCTCTTCGGTGACCTCGAAGGTGCCGCCCGTGTCGTGCTTGCGGGCCCAGTCACCGACCACGACCCCACGGTAGGTGCCGTCGACGATCCGCTCGGCCAACCACAGGTTGAACAGCTGGGACTGCAACGCGGACACGAAGAAGCGCTTGAGCCGGTGGCCGCCCGGCACCGACTCGCCGTGCACCAAACGCCAGCCGTCCACGGCGTTACGGCCGAAGCGACCGAAGCGCTGCGGACCGAAGTAGTTGGGCGAGCCGTCGCGCGCCAAACGTTCCAAGACGGCGCGTGCAGCGTCGGCCGCGGTGGTGGCCCCTGGCGCGGCCACGGTGTCGCGGATCCGGATCGTGAAGGCGTTGCCGCGCAGGTGACCGATGCCGAGCTTGTTGCGGTGGCGGCTCGTCTCCAGGATGGTCACCCCGTCGAGCGCGGCGAGCGCCGGCCACGCCACCTCCTCGAACCGGCGCGGCACCGACAGCCACTGCTCGGTGCGCGCGACCTTGTCCTTCAGACCCGCCACGCCCACGTTCGCTTCGGGCACGCCGACGTGGGCCAGCGCCAGGAGCAGGTCGCGGGTGGTGTAGCCCACCTTCTCGACCCGCGCGTAGGCGTGGCTGCCTTCACCGGAGGGCAGGTAGGCGGGCAGCTCGCGCACGGCGAAGTCGTCGGGATCGACCCGCAAGGCGCCCCCGGTGCCGGGGAGGTCGGCGGTGACGGGCGGCAGGTCCGACCAGCGGAAGGTGAGGCGCGCCTCGAGGTCGGCGTCGAGCGGGGCGCTCTCGGCGACGCTCACACCCGATCCGACCGCGGCGTGTCCAGCTTCACGGGCGCGTGCGCCGCGACGCGCTCGTCCATGAGTCGCTCCGCCCGGCGGAAGCGGTCGATGAGCGACGGCGCCTCGAGCAGCGCTTGTCGCGCCGACGACTCCACCCGCACGTTGGCGCAGATGAACGAGGCCTGGTAGAGCAGGTCCTCCGGGACGTGCTCGTCGATGACTTCGGCAGCGTCCCCCACGAAGAAGGTGCGGGCGTAGCGACGGAAGGACTCGAGCGCGTCCCAGGCTGCGATTCGCTCCGCGTTGGGGTCGTCGCGGCGGACGGGCAGCGCACGTTCTTCGGTGAAGTAGAGCGGCTTCGTCCCGCCGTCGCCGTCGGCGACGTCCTCGCGCCGGGCGACCGCGACCTTGATCCGCTCCCGTCCGTGCGCGGTGAGGGTGTAGGTCCCGTCCGGCCGCTCCGCCAGCTCCACCACCCCGACCACGGTGCCGACGTCGTCGAAGGGCGGGCCGTCGCCACCGCGCGCATGGGCGATCACGAACCGCGGCTCGTCGAGCTCGAGCACGTGCTGGACCAGTCGCTTGTACCTGGGTTCGAACACCACCAAGGGGACGGTCTGACCCGGGAACACGACGAGGTCGAGGGGGAACACCGCCAGCTCGGACATGCCCTCAAGGTACCAGGGCCTCGGCCGGGGGACCGTACGCGGCGCCCACAGTGCGAGCGGCGCTCGCTGTGCGAGCGGCGCTCGCAGAGCGAGCGGCACCCATAGCGAGCGCGCCGGCCCCGATGGGACCGGCGCTTCGTTGGCGGAGCCGACGGGATTTGAACCCGCGACCTTCTGCGTGACAGGCAGATATGCTAACCGCTACACTACGGCTCCAGACGCGTTCACGAGCTTACGGGGTCGTCGCCCTGGGTGTCAACGACGTCGGCGACCTACGCCGCCGCCACGTCGAGCACCACACCCGCCAACACGACCAAGCCGACGATCAGGTTGGCGTCGAACGCGCGCAGCGCGACCGCCGCGCCTCGGCGAGCCACCCACGTGTGCTGCACGCCCAGCACGGTCGCGACCACGGCGACCGCGGACCAGGCCGCGAGACCCAGACCGGCGGCGGGGACGAAGAGCGCCAGCCCCGCCACCGCGATCAGGTGGAGACCGATGGCGATCCATCGCGCCGCCGCTTCGCCGAACCTGGCCGGCACGCTGTGCACCCCGTGGCCGACGTCGAACGCCCGGTCGAGCAGGGCGTACACCACGTCGAAACCCGCGATCCAGGCGCCGACACCCAGCCACAGCGCCCACGCGGCGGGCGCGAACGATCCCGTGACGGCGATCCACCCTCCCGCGGCCGACGCGCCGATCGTCACGCCCAGCCACAGGTGGCAGGCCCAGGTGAACCGCTTCGTCAACGGGTACAGCGCCAAGAAGACGGCCGCGATCGGCAGCAGCGCGGCGGTCAGCGGGTTGAGAGCCAAGCCGGCCACGACGAACGCGACCAGACCGAGCGCCGCCAAGGCCCAGGCGTCGACCCGCCGGAGCGCACCCGTGGGCAGCTCGCGACCCGCCGTCCGCGGGTTGAGCGCGTCCAGGCGCGCGTCGAGGACACGGTTGACGGCCATCGCGAAGGTCCGGGCGCCCGCCATGGCGATCGTGATCCAGAAGAAGGTCCAGCCGCCCGGCCAACCGCCGGCGGCCGCCCACATCCCGGCGTACGCGAACGGCAGGGCGAACAGCGTGTGCTGGAAACGAACGAGCGCGAGGTAAGTGCCGAGCGTGCGACGAGGACGCAGGGTGGACGCGGCGTGCATGGCGCGAGGGTACCCCGGCCGACGCGGGCCCTCAGTGTTGGCTCGCGGATTCCTTGACGGCATGCGTCGAGAAGCCGAACTGGGGACCGTGATCGCGACCGCGGCCGTTCAGGATGGCGTCGAACAGCTCGCCGACGTGGGTACCGCCCACCTCGACGCGCATGCGCAACTCGCGCCGGAGGTCGTCGAGCGTCCGGTCGTCGAGCAGCGTCTCGGTCCCGTACTTGAGCATGCTGGGCGACAGGAGCAGCAGGTCGGCCTCGCCCGGTTCGACCTGCGTCAACACGTCGCGGCCGGCCAGCAGACCGGTGACCGTGGTCACCGCGCCGAAGGTGCGGTTGACCAGCGGACGGACCTCGAGCTCGAGACCCGCCACCGCGTCCAGCGGCGCCAGCGCCTCGGCCAGGACCGGGCCGAACAGCGCGCCGGTGGCCACCAACACGCGCAGCGGCGCGTCGAGGGCGGCCGGCAGCTCGGGGCGGGGCGCCTCCAGGAAGTCGCGCACCATGCCGACGCCGTTCTCCAGCATCGTGAAGCCCTCGTAGGCCTCGGCGTCGGGGATCGGTCGACCGGCCACCAAGTAGAACTCGTCGCTCAGGAACGCGAAGCGTTCGCCGCGCTCGGCCAGCACGCGCCGCTGGAACGCCTCGACCCGCTGCACGACGTCGTCGGCCTCGGCCGGCGTGAAGGTCCGCACCTCCGGCAGGTTGCGGCGGTGACCGGTCAGCCCGACGGGCACCACGGCGACCGCCTGCACGTTGGGCCGCGACGCGAGGTACGCGAGCGTCTGGTCGAGCGCTTCGGCGTCGTTGCGCCCCGGGACGGCCACGACCTGGGTGTACAGGTCGATCGCCTCGAGGCGTTCGATCATCCCCCGCACGCTCGTCGAGCGCGGGTCCTTGACCTTCAGGCGCCACCACTTCATCATGTCGCGGCGCAGGTCCTCGTCGGCGGTGTGCACGCTGACGTACAGCGGCGACAGACCCTCGTCCAGGATGCGGTTCACGTCGTCTTCGGTGAGGTTCGTCAGGGTGACGAAGGAGCCGTACAGGAAGCTGGTGCGGTAGTCGTCGTCCATCACGTAGAGGCTCTTGCGGAAGCCACGCGGCATCTGGTGCACGTAGCAGAACTCGCACTTGTTGGCGCACAACCGCAGGCCGTCGAAGATCACGTCGTCGAACTCGAGGCCCGGGTCCTCCCACTCGACCTGCAGCCGAACCTCGGCGCCGGAGAGCGGATGGCGCAGCTCGAGGTCGGCCACGCCGCGCTCGAGCTCGCGGCGGTAGGCCAGGACGTCGGGGACCCAGTCGCCGTTGACGCGCACCAGTTCCCAACCGGCGCCCACACCGGCGAGGTCGGCGGGCGAGCCGGCCACGACCTCACGCACGGGCGCGACGAAGGGCGGGGCCGACGGGTCGACGGGGGGACGGGGGGCGTGGGGCACGACGGGACAGCCTAGCAGGTCGGCCCGTCCCCACCGAATGCCGGGCGACGCGGGGCGAGGGCGCACGACGCGAAGGGACGCCGGCAGACGGTCGCGGTCGGCGACCGCCGTACGACGCGAGTCGGTGCCGGCGGCCGCCAGGCGCGCTCAGATCGCCCCGAAGACCTCGGCGATCGCCGTGAGGCCGGCCGCATGCGCGGCCACCGTCCGCTCGACCTCGTGGTGGTAGCCACCCCCCAACGTGGTCACCAGCGGGACGCCGGCGGCGACGCACAGCGACGCGACGAAGCGGTCGCGGGCCACCACCCCGTCCTGGCTCAGGGCCATCCGTCCGAAGCGGTCGCCGGCGAGGACGTCGACACCGCCCTGGTAGAGGACCAGGTCGGGGGCGGTCGCCTCGAAGAACGCCGGCAGGTGCGCCCCCAGCGCCGCACCGTAGCCGTCGTCGTCGATGCCGTCGGCCAAGGCGACGTCGAGGTCGCTGCGGGCCTTCACGAACGGGTAGTTGCGTGCGCCGTGGACCGAGAACGTGGTCACGTGCGCGTCGTCGGCGCAGGCGTCGGCGGTGCCGTTGCCCTGGTGGACGTCCAGGTCGACCACCAGGACGCGCTCGACGTGGCCGTCGGCGAGCAGGCGCCGGGCCGTGACGACGAGGTCGTTGTACACGCAGAAACCCTCGCCACGGTCGGCGAACGCGTGGTGCGTGCCGCCTGCCAGTGCGATCCCGAGACCCGTCGCCTGCGCCTGGGCGGCGGCGGCGAGGGTCCCGCCCACCGACGCCCGAGCGCGGCGCACGAGGGCCTCGCTCTGCGGGAAACCGAGGCGTCGCTCGGCCGCCGCGTCGAGCGTGCAGGAGGCCACGGCGGCCAGGTAGCCGGCCGTGTGCGCCCGCTGCAGGTCGACGTCGGCGACGTCGGGGGCGGCTTCGACGCGCCAACCGGCGTCCTGGAGCCGTCGGGCCAGGGCCGCGTACTTGGCCATCGGGAAGCGGTGGCCCGGCGGCAACGGCGCGGCCAGGTGCGCCGGGCTGAACGCGACCGGCACGCTCAGACCTGGTCGTCGGGGGGCGGTACGGCCGAACGCGCTCGCTCGGGCGGCAAGACGAACGCGTGGAGCGGCGCGAAGCTCGCGCAGGTGACCCACGCGCCGACCTCCGGCCCGTCGACGTCCTGGTCGAGAAGGTCGGCGCCGCCGACGCGACCGTCGTCGATCCCCACCACCACGGGAGCGCCCGCGTCGACCACGGCCACCGCGCCCTCGCGCGCCACGACCGTGCCGGTGAGCTCGAGCCGCCCCAGCCCGACGGCGCTCAAGCTGCGCTGCTCGGACGCGGCGGGCGTGAGCGCGTCGGTCATGGCGTGCAGGATGAGCCGGATGGGCCCCGTGGGTGCGCCGTACGGCCCGGTGCGCTCGAGCGTCTGCACGATGGTGTGGCCGACCGCGACCTCGAGCAGCGGGCTGCCTTCGGCGCGGGCGAAGGCCGTACCCTCCGTGGCGTACGCCCGCCAGCGAGCGATGAACCCTTCGACGGAATCTTCGATCACGGCGCGAGTGTATCCCGGTGGGGTGACCGGTGGCCTGCCCGAGTCGCCCACCACCCGCCCGGGTCGTCGCTCAGCGGGTGGTAGACTGCGGGGCGTGAGACTCGCATCCCAACCGCCTCGTCCAACGCTCCGTGCGGCTCTCCGTGCACGGAGCGTTCATCGTTAAGGAGGCCGCATGCTCGAGACCCTGATCGAGGTCCAGGCCCTGGACCTCGAACGCGACGCGATCGCCGTCACCCGCGGCGAGACGCCCGTCGAGCTGCTGGCCGCCCGCCTCCGCCATGCCGAACTCCGCGCCGAGCACGCGCGCGTCAAGGCCGACCACGACGACTTGCGGCGTCAGGTCGCCGCCACCGATCTCGAACTGAAGTCGCTCCAGGAGCGGCGCCGCGACGCGTCCGCCGCCGCCTTGCGGGCGGCGAGCGCCAAGGAGATGTCGCAGTACCAGAACCAGGAGCTGCAGTTCGCGACGCGAGCGCAGGAGCTCGAGGAGGACGCGCTGCCGCTCATGGAGCGGCTCGAGGCCCGGGCCGAGGAGCTCGCCGGGCTGCAGGCCCAGCTCGACGCGTTGGTCCCCGAACTCGAGGCCCTAGAGGAGGCGGAACGCGAACGGTTGGTCGACGTCGAGCGTCGGGACGCCGACCTCGCCGACCGGCGCGAACGGATGGCGACGAGCATCGACGCCCCGCTGTTGCGCCAGTACGAGCAGATCCGCAAGGCCCGCCGTGGTCTGGCGCTCGTCGGGCTCGAGGACGGCAAACGGTGCGGGGGCTGCCACGTGCAACTGCCGATCCACGTCGTCCAGAAGGTCCGCAAGGGCCAGGGCGTCACGCGTTGCCCGTCGTGCGGACGGCTGTTGCGAGCCGACCCGAGCTGACGCGAGGCCCGACACCGCGGTCACGGCTCACGCTTCACGCCGTGGGTGCGCCTCGTCGCGAGCGGCCCTGCTGCGCGCGCGGGCGCCCGCCCGCGCTCAGCGCAGTTCGGCCAGAGGATCGATGGCGCGTCCGTCGACGTGGAGCTCGAGGTGCAGGTGCGGACCGGTCGAGATGCCCGTCGACCCGACGAGCGCGATCGCGTCGTTCTGCGCCACCGTCTGCCCCACCTGGACGAGGATCCGGCTGGCGTGGCCGTACCACGTCTCGGCGCCCCCCGCGTGGCGGATCTTGACCAGGTTGCCGTAGCCGCGATCCGACCAACCCGCGAAGGTGACGGTGCCGCGCCGCGCTGCGACGATGGTCGAACCCATGGGCGCGGCGATGTCGAGCCCGCGGTGGAACGCGGCGGTCCCCAGACCCAGGTTGCGCCGGCCGTAGTACGACGTCAGACGGCCGTGGAGCGGCCAGACGTAGGTGTTCTCGATCTCGCGTACGTGGGCGAGCCGCTCGAGCGCCGCCACCGGCGCCACGTCGGGCAGGAACAGCAACATGCCCGCGCGCAGGTCGAACGGACCGCGGATCTGGTTGGCGTGCGCGACCTCCACCGGGTCGGCGCCGTACGCCTCGAGCAGGTCCATGAGCGCGACGCCCGGCTCGAGCGTCACGACGAGCCCCTCGCCCGGCGGGATGAGCAACTCGACGCCGAGCGGCAGCCGGTCGAGCGACGACAGGTCGGGGTTGGCACCGACCAGCGCCGCCATGGTGATGCCGTAGGCCTCGGTGACCCCGGAGAGCGTCTCGCCCGCGGCCAACGTGTGCCGGCGGAACCCGGGAGGCGGTTCGGGCGCGGGTTCGGCCAGACCGCCGCGGGCGGCGAGCAGCGGCACGCGCAGCATCTGGCCGGGCTGGACCAGGTGTCCGTCGAGCCCGTTCGCGTCGAGGAGCACCGAGACGTCCACGCCGTAGCGCTGAGCGATGGTGCCGACCGCGTCGCCCGGCCGGATCTCGACGACGGCGTAGCCATCGGCGAGAGCCGGTGTGAGAGGTGCGAGGACGAACGTGGCCGCGACGGCGCAGGTTCGGAGGGCAGGGCCCACACGAAGACCCACGCGGGTCCCGGTGCGGCAACTCACGGACGGTCGACCTCGGATGAGCACACGCTGAGAAACAGATTATAGGCTCGCGTTGAGAGGTGCATGAGCCCGACCTTCATCGACCGGCCCGTTGGCGACGCTCGGCGACCTCGCGCTCCAGGTACGCGACGATGGCACCGGTCGCCGCACCGGGCCCGAACACCTGGCCGACGCCGAGCTGCGCGAGCTGCGGGCGATCGGCGTCGGGCACGATGCCGCCGCCGAACACCAACACGTCGTCGGCGTCCGCCGCCCGCAGGCGTTCGACCACCGCCGCGAAGTGGTGCATGTGCGCGCCCGAGAGGACCGACAGCCCGACGGCGTCGACGTCCTCCTGCAGGGCCGCGTTCACGATCGCCTCGGCGCTCTGACGCAAGCCGGTGTAGATGACTTCCATCCCGGCGTCGCGCAGGGCGCGCGCGACGACCTTGGCGCCCCGATCGTGACCATCGAGACCGGGTTTGGCGATGAGAACGCGGATCGGAGGCTCCATGGTGAAGGGTGGACGCCGATGTCCGTCGCCGATGGTACCAGACGCGATCAAGCGTCGCGGCGGCGAGCGGCGACCTCGGCCGGTCCCCCCGTCGGCACCTCACCGTCGACCCGGACCACCCACGGCACGCCTTCCGGCGCGTCGTGACGCACCGACGCCAACGCCCACCAACCGCCGCCGTCCGGCGCGGGCGCGGCACTGCCGAGCGTGCCCAACGTGGTGCCGCCGGCCACGGCCACCTGCCAACCGGCGGCCAGGCCGAGAGCGGGCGGCGGTCCATCGAGCTCGAGCGTGGCGAGGCCGCGGTGCAGTCGCCCGCGCGCCTCGACCCGCGCCATGATCTCTTGGCCCAGGTAACAGCCCTTGCGGGGATGGACGCGTGCGCCCAGGCCGGTCTCCTGCGGCAGGCCCGCCCGGCCCTCGCCCCGCACCGTGGCCACGCCGAAGGCCACCCGCGCCGCGGTCCAGGCGCGCTCCCCCACCGGCCGCACCCCGGCCCCGACGAGCCGCGACACGACGTCGGGCAGGTCGCGCGCCAGCAGCGTGACGTCGACGGCCGTGAGCGGCCCGATCGCGGCAACGCGCAGCAGCGCCGAGGCGGGCGACGCGCTTCCCTCCGCGCCCGGCTCGACCGGCGCGCTCATGACGACGCTGCCGTCGGGCGGAAGGTCGCCCTGGAGCCCGGGGAACGCCGCCACGAGCCGCGCCCGCACCTCGTCGCGGCCGCCGCCGACGAGGGTGAAGGCGGTGAGCCCACGTCCCCCGACCGCCGCTTCGGACACGTCGTCGATCTCGACCTGGTCGAAGACGACGTGGGCCGCGAGGGAGGCCGCCACGACCGGCCCATGTCCGTCGTCGACGCCGACGTACAGGTCGTCGGGCCGCGCCACGACCGTGACCGCCGCCTGCGGCCGGCCGCGATGGTCGAGCAGGAGCCCGTCCACCGCTGCCCCGGGGACGAGCGAACGGACGTCTTGGCTGAGTTGGCCGTGCAAGAAGTCGACGCGGTCGGCACCGCGCACACGTAGGTGCCCGCGGGACAGGCGTGGGACCAACGAGGCCGCGCCCGTCAGCAGCGCCACACGCTCGGCGTCCGGGTCGCCCAGGTGGTCGATCGCGGTGGGCGCCAACCACGGCACGCCGGCGCCGACCCGGACCGGCGTGTCGAGCAGCGCACGCCAGACCGAGTCAGGCTGCTGCGGGGTGCCGGAGCCGGTCGGATGGGGGGTCGGGGAACGATCGGTCACGCGTCCAGGCTACGACGCTGGGTCGCCGCGGGGGCCTCGACCCGCGACCCGGCGCGCGTCCAGGTCGATCTCGAACAGCGTGAACTCGAAGGCGTTGATCACCACCACCCCGTCGTCGCTGACGTACTTGCGCGAGGCGTTGGCGCCGCTCAGGTGGACGTGCCCGTGCACGTGGACCGCGGGGCGCCACCAGCGATGGAAACGGTTGAAGGCGCCCACGCCGCGGTGCGGCCAATCCTCCCCGGCGTGCGGACCGAGCGGCGGCGCGTGGGTGAGCAGGACGTCGACCGCCCGCCCGTGGCGCCAGCGCTGCCACAGCAGCCGTGGCGTCAGCGCCGCCACCATGCGTGTGTACGCGGCCTCGCTGTACTGGTGGGGACCGGGCCGGTAGCGGGCGCTGCCTTCGAAACCGGCCACCAGCAGACCCTCGATCTCGACCACGCGGCCATGGACGTTGATGCACCCGCCCGGCAACCGCGCTTCGGTGGGCTCGTCGGCGCTGCGCAGGTAGGCGTTGGCGTGGTTGCCGATGACGTACACGGGCCGTGTCCGCAGCCGGGTGGCCACGTACTCCAGGAAGTAGCCGGGCAGGTCGCCGGCACACACGACCACGTCGAACGGGGGCAGGTTGCCGGGGAAGTTCTCCGAGTAGACCACCGGCGAGACCGCGTCCGAAAGCGCCAGGACCCGCATCTCGCCGTCGGACCTAGCCGGCGTCGGTGGCGGCCACCGCGCCCTTCGCCTGCCACTCGAGTCCCGACCAGATCAGACCCTCGATGTCGCCGTCGAGGATCGCGTCGGGGTCGTGGCGCATCTCGCCCGTGCGGTGGTCCTTGACGTACTGCTTGTCGAGCACGTAGGAGCGGATCTGGGAGCCCCACTCGATGGCCTGCTGGGCTCCCCGCGCCTTGAGCTGTTCCTCGAGCCGGCGCCGCTCCTCGCGTTCCCACAACCGAGAACGGAGCACGGTCATGGCCTTCTCGCGGTTCTTGATCTGGGACTTGCCGTCCTGGCAGGTCACCACGATCTCGTCCGGCGTACCACCCTTGTAGACGACGCGGACGGCGGAGTCGGTGGTGTTGACCGACTGCCCGCCGGGACCCGAGGAGCGGTAGACGTCGACGCGGACGTCCTTGGGGTCGACGGCGATCTCGATCGCGTCATCGATCTCGGGCATCACTTCGACCGACGCGAAGGAGGTGTGACGACGGTTCTGGCTGTCGAACGGGCTCACCCGCACGAGGCGGTGCACGCCACCTTCGACGCTCAGCAGCCCGAACGCGCGCTCCCCCCGGACGATGATCTGGGCGTAGTCGACGCCGTGCGGCGCGGCGTCGTTGCCGACCGCGTCGAGCAGTTCGACCTTGAAGCCCTGGCGTTCGGCGAAGCGCCGGTACATCCGCAGCAGCATGCCGGCCCAGTCGGAGGACTCGGTGCCGCCGGCGCCCGGTTTGATGGTGACGATCGCGGCGCGGTCGGTGTGCTCGCCGCGGAAGAGCGTCTCGCGGTAGAGCCTCTCGAGGTCGGCGTCGATCCGGGCCTCCTCGGCGTCGAGGTCGGCCTCGTCGTCGGGTCCCGCCATCTCACGGAGCTCCGCGAGACCGGTCACGTCCCCCGAGAGCCGCTCGTAGGTGTCGACCACGCGGCGTACACGCGTGGCCTCCTGATTGATCGTGCGCGCGCGCTCGGGATCGTTCCAGAGCGCGGGGTCGTTCAGTTCCGGTTCGAGCTCGGCCAGGCGGGCTTGCTTCCCGACCAAGTCAAAGATACCCCCGGAGGGCGTCGAGTCGCTGACGAAGTGTGTCCATCGCGGTGCCTCCCTGTTCCACACGCCGCTGGCGGCCTCGATGCGCGAGGCGCAACGATCGCAGGCCGGGATGCGTGCCCGAAGAGTGTACCCCGCGGCCCCCGTGGTACGATGGTCACACCGGAACGCCGTGCCCCACGTGTGGTTCGCGATCCGACCTCGATCCCACGGAGGCGCCCGTTGGCCCTGTTCGACGGCTTCGGCCTGCTCGATGTCATCGATGTGCTCGTTCTCGCCGCGCTGATCTACCAGGCGTACGCCCTGCTGATCGGCTCGCGCGCGTGGAACGTGTTCCGTGGCATGGCGGCCCTCGCCGGGCTGTGGTTCCTGGCGACGCAGTTGGGGCTCGAGGCGACCGGCGCGGTGTTCGATCGGCTGGCGCCGGTGGCGTTCCTGGCGGTCGTCGTGGTGTTCCAACCCGAGTTGCGCACCGCCCTCGAGCGTTTCGGCCGCGGCCGGCGGCGCGCGGGTGTCGCCGGTGACCCCGTGCAGGAGCTGATGACCGCGGTGCGTGAGCTCGCCAGCCAGCGCGTGGGCGCGCTCGTGGCCATCGAGCGCGCCACGCCGCTCCACGAGTACGGTCGTGCCGGCGTCGCGCTCGGGACGCCGGTGAGCGCGGCGCTGCTCCAGACCCTGTTCGCGAGTCGCGGTCCGCTGCACGACGGCGCCGTCATCGTCAAGGAGGACGTCGTCACGCACGCGGGCGCCATCTTCCCGCTCTCCGACCGCGACCAGGAGGACGGCTGGTCGGCCAAGCTCGGCACGCGTCACCGCGCCGCGCTGGGTCTCTCGGAGGTGAGCGACGCCCTGGTGCTCGTCGTGAGCGAGGAGCGCGGCACCGTCTCGGTCGCCCACGACGGCGTGCTGCGGGTGGATATCGCGCCGGCCGCCGTGCTCGCGGCGCTCCGCGGGGTGTACGCCTCGTGACGCCGCTGGCCGCGCTGGGGCGCCGCGCCATCCACCACTGGCCGCGGAAGCTGGGCGCGTTGCTGGTGGCGATGACGGTCTGGCTGGTCGTGACCACCGACGAGACCGCCACCTCGCAACGGTCGCTGCTCGTGCCGATCGTGGTCGATGGGCTCGACGGCGACGTGGTGGCCGCCGGGCTCCCCGAGGTGGTCGAGGTGACCGTGTCCGGGCCCTCGGCACGCGTCGACCGCCTGCGTCCCGAGAGCTTCGAAGCCGTGCTCGAGCTGTCGGGCGTCGTCGGCGACTTCCAGACCGACGTCCAGGTGGCCGGACCGCAGGGCATCACGCTCGAACGGGTGAACCCCAACGAGGTGATCGGCGTGCTCGAGGCCATCACCAACCGCACGGTCCCGATCCGGGTGTCGGTGATCGGCGCCGTGGGACCGGACGAACGCCTGCGGGCCTCGGTCGAGCCCGAAGCGGCGCGGGTGCGTGGACGCGCCGCGATCGTCGCGCAAGTGGCCGCGGTCGTGGCACCGATCGAAGCCGCGGAGGCCCGCGGCGGCGTCGTGGCCGCGGTCCCCGTCCACGCCATCGACGAACGCGGGCGGCCGCTCCTCGACCTCGTCGTCACGCCGTTGAGCGTGACCGTCGACGTGAGCGTCGAACCCATCCTGGTCGAGCGCCGCGTACCGCTCACGCTGTTCGCGCCGGCCGCTCCGGGCTGGTCGGATCCCACCGACGCCCCGGCCGACGTCGCCGTCGCGGCGCCCGCCAGCGTCCTCGACGACCTCGACGAGGTGGGCGCTTCCGTCGACCTGCCTACCGACGCTCCCGCGACCGGCCGGTATACTCGCCCGCTGGCGTTGGCGTTACCCCCGGGCGCGGTCGCGCTCGAGACGCCCACCGTGAGCGTTCGGTACGACGCGCCACCGCTCGAACCTTGAGCGCCGCACCCGCGCGCGACCGCAGGAGTTACACCGTGACCACCTTCCCCATCCGCCTCTTCGGCGACCCCATGCTGCGACGTCGGTCGAGCGCCCTGAGCGTCTTCGACGGCGAGTTGGCTCGGCTGGGCGACGCGCTCGTCGCGGCGATGCTCGACGCCGAGGGGGCCGGCTTGGCCGCTCCCCAGGTCGGGGTACCGGTGCGCGCCTTCGCGCTGGCCGGCACCTACGCCGGCACGCTCGACCCCGACGAAGAGCACGACCGTGCCACCGAACGCGCTGCCGCCCGCGTGTACGTCAACCCGCAGATCGTCGACCGACGCGGCGACCGGCTCGACGTCGAAGGTTGCCTCAGCATCCCCGGCGTCTACGCCGACGTCGCCCGCGCGGCCGGCGTGACGGTTCGGTACCAAGACCTGACCGGGGCCTGGCACGAGGAGCAGGCCGAGGCCAACCACGCCAAAGCGATCCAGCACGAGCTCGACCATCTCGAGGGCGTGCTGTTCCTCGACCGCCTGCCCGAACGGGAGCGACGCGAGCTGATGGAGCGCCACCGCGAGGCGCTGGCCCAGATGCAGCGCGACGCCAAAGCGCACCTCAAGGCCCTCGCGAGCGCCGGCCTGCCCGCCCGGCCGTGGCCGTGAGCGCGCTGCGGGTGGCCCTCTTCGGCACACCCGAGTTCGCACTGCCCACGCTCGAGGCGCTGCACCGCGAGCACCGGCTCGTGCTCGTGGTCGCCCAGCCCGACCGACCGGTGGGGCGCGGCCTGCGGACCGAATCGCCACCGGTGGCACGGCGCGCCGTCGAGCTCGGCTTGCCGCTCGCACAGCCGGCACGCCTGCGCCGCGACCCCGGGTTCGCCGAACGGCTGGCCGAGCTGGACGTCGACGTCGCGGTGACGGCCGCCTATGGCCAGATCCTGCCGGCCGCGCTGCTCGAGGTCCCGCGTGAGGGGTTCCTGAACGTCCACGCCAGCCTGCTCCCCCGTTGGCGCGGCGCTGCACCCGTGCAGCACGCGCTCATCGCCGGCGACGACGAGACCGGCGTGTCGATCATGCAGACCGAGGCCGGTCTCGACACGGGCCCGGTGCGGCTGCAGCGGCGGCGGCACGTCGGCGCCGATGAGGACGCGCCCACGCTCATGGCGGCGCTCGCCGAGTTGGGCGCGCAGGCGCTGCTCGAGGCCCTGGCGGCGCTCGCCGCCGGCCGGCTGCCGCTGGAGCCGCAAGACGAGGCGCTCGTGACGCACGCGCCAAGGCTCACGAAAGACGACGGTCGGATCCGTTGGGACGACCCGGCCTCACGGGTGCTCGACCGCCATCGCGGGGTGGCCGGCTGGCCCGGCTCCTGGTGCCGCTTCGGGGACGGTGAGGGTGCGGTGCTGAAGGTGCACGGTCTGGAGCTCGTGAGCGACGAGGACACCGGCCTCGCGCCCGGCATGGTGGTGGGCGCCGACCCGTCGGGGCTGCGCGTGGCCTGCGCGAGGGGTACCGTGCGGCTGACCGTGGTGCAGGCGCCGGGGCGCGCCCGCATGGAGGCGCGCGCCTGGGCGAACGGCGCGCGGATCCGGGAGGGGGTGCGCCTTGGCTAAGGTGGCGCTCGTCGGTCGACCCAACGTGGGCAAGTCCAGCCTGTTCAACCGGCTCGTGAAACGTCGCGAGGCGATCGTGGCCGACCAGCCCGGCGTCACCCGCGACGTCAAGGAGGGCGAGGCCGCCTTCGACTCGGGCCGCACCTTCACGCTCCTCGACACCGGCGGCCTGTGGTCGGGCGACCGCTGGGAACGAGACATCAAGGCCAAGGTGGCGCGCGCGCTCGAAGACGTGCAGTTGGTGCTCTTCTGCGTCGACGGCCGCGAGGGCGTGCACGCCGGCGACCTCGAGATCGCCGCCTGGTTGCGTGGTCAGGGCAAGCCGGTGCTGCTGGTGTCCACCAAGGTCGACGACCCCCGGCACGAGGAGACGCCCGCTGCCTACGAAGCGTACGCGCTCGGCTTCGGCGAGCCGCTGTTCACGGCGGCCGAGCACGACCGCGGCACGTGGGAGCTGCTCGAGGCGATCGAGGCGCGCCTGCCCGAGGACGACGAGGAGGACGCCTTCGCCGACGAGACGCCCATCCGGGTGGCCATCGTGGGCCGCCCCAACGTGGGCAAGTCGAGCCTGGTGAACGCCATCCTGGGCGAGGACCGGGTGATCGTGGCCGAGATCCCGGGCACGACCCGCGACGCGGTGGACGTGCGCTTCGAGGTCGGCGGTCGACCGTTCGTCCTCGTCGACACCGCCGGCATCCGCCGCAAACCGACCGAGGAGCTCGAGCGGTGGATGACCATCCGCTCGGAGGAGGCGCTCCGGCGCGCCGACGTGGCCGTGCTGGTGGTCGACCCCTTCGAGCTGGGCGACCACGAGATGGGGCTCGCCAACCTGGCGCTCGAGCGCGGCATCCCCACCGTCGTGGCCGTGAACAAGTGGGACCTGGTCGAGGACGCCGAGCTCACCGAGCGCCGGAAGCTGATCGACGAGACGATCCCCCATCTCGATTTCGCGCCGCGCGTGTACACCTCGGCGCTCACCGACTTCGGGTTGCATGAGCTCATCTCGACCTGCGTGCGGGTGTACGACATGGCCCGTCAGCGCGTGTCGACCGCCGACCTGAACGCCTGGATCGAGGTGTGGACCACGCGCCAGGCCCCGCCGAACTTCCGCGGCAAGCCGCTGCGCATCTACTACGCCAGCCAGGTCGAGGTCGCGCCGCCCGTGTTCCACATGAGCGTCAACAGCGAGAAGTTCGTGACCCGCTCCTACGAGCAGTACCTGATCAACCGGATCCGCGAGGACCTCGGCTTCCCCGAGGTGCCGTTCCATCTGGTGTTCAAGTCGCGGCGGAAGCAGGGTGGCAAGCGGGTGCGGACGCAGACCTGAGGGGCGTCGGGGTACGCCACGCGGGGTGGGCGGGGGCCGGTCGGGACGGTGCGAACCGGCGCAGGCGTCCCACGTCGATCACGTACGTCCCCCGTGCCCCCGACGCCACGCCCGCCTCCCGGAAGGTCTTCATCGCCGCCGAAACGCTTCCCCGCTGCGCGCCGATGAGCGCCGCGAAGGCGTGGTGGTTCAGGCCGCACCGCAGCACGCTGCGTCCGTGACCCGTGGGTTCCGCGAAACGCTCGGTCAGGTCGAGCAGCGCGCCGGCGAGCCGCGTCTCGACAGGCAGGTAGACGTTCGTCAGGTCTTCCCACGCCGCGTGAACACGGGCTCCGAGCGTGTCGACGAGCGCCAGCGCAGCCGCGGCGTCGTGGCGCAGGTGGCGTCGGTACGCATCGGCGTCCAGGACGGCGATCGAACCGCGGGTCAGGGCCACCGCGTCGACGGCATGGGATCGGGCGGTCAGCGCCTCGAACGCGCCGAGCATGTCGCCGGCGCCCAGCACCGCGAGGATGCGGTCCTGGCCCGCCGCCGTCTGCGACACCAGCTTCACGAGCCCGCGCTCGACGAGCAGGACGGCGTCCGCCGGGTCGCCGGCGTGGACGATCGCTCGGCCGGGGCGCAGGTCGTAGCGCGACCGGAGGCCGGGAGTCTGGGGCCGCGCGGCCGCGAACGCGAGGTGCGCCGTTGGCGTCTGGGGGCGTGCGACGACCGTATCCATGTCGACCTCCTGAGGACACGGTAGGGGTCGCCCGCTCACGCGCGCCTCGCGAACGTTCCCGGAAGGTTCACGATCCCAGCGGGTCGGGGCGCTCGCCCGTGATGCGGCCGTGAACCGCTGCGTGGGAGACTGCGGCATGTCGGAGCGCCGGATCGTGGTGATCGAAGACGACCGCGACATCGCGGAGCTGGTGCGCGACGCCCTGGCCGAGGTCGGCCACGCCGTGGACGTCGCGCACAACGGTGTGGACGGGCTCGAGAGCGCGCTCGACCCGACCACCGACCTCGTCGTGCTCGACCTGATGTTGCCCGGTCTGGACGGCCTGGAGGTCTGCCGGCGACTGCGCGCCGTCCGTCCCGGCGCCCTCGTCCTCATGCTCACCGCCAAGGCCACCGAGCTCGACCGGGTGCTCGGCCTCGAGCTCGGCGCCGACGACTACCTCACCAAGCCGTTCAGCCTGCGGGAGCTGCAGGCCCGCGTGAAGGCGCTGTTCCGGCGACGCGACGCGGCCGCGACGGTGCCGACGGCGGGGACGCTCGAGGTGGGGGCGCTGTCGCTCGACCTCGCCGGGCGCGCGGTCGTCTTGCGCGGTGAGACCGTGCACCTCACGCAGCGCGAGTTCGACCTGCTGGCCTTCCTGGCGCGTCACGCCGGCCAGGTGTTCAGTCGTCACGACCTGCTCGACCGCATCTGGGGCGCCGGCTTCGACGGCTTCGCGCATACCGTCAACTCCCACATCAACCGTCTGCGGACGAAGGTGGAACGCGACCCGGCGCACCCCACGCTCATCCAGACGGTCTGGGGCCGGGGCTACAAGCTGGTGCCACCCAGCGAGACCGAGGCGTGAGACCGCTCCATCTGCGGTTGTTGGGCACGCTGCTGGCCATCCTCCTGCCGGCGGGCGCGCTGCTGGTGGGGACGGCTCTGAACGCCGCGCGCGCGTACCACGCCGAGGTGATCCAGCGACAGAACGTCGACCTGGCCCGGAACCTGCTGAGCGACGGTGCGGGCGACGGGGCCGTCCTGGGCGGCAGCGCCGCCGGCAGCGGTGGCGCCGCCGCCGGTGCCCCGACCGATCTCGATGCCGCGGAGCTCGACGACCTCATCGACATGATGGCGATGGCCAACCCCGGCGTCGAGATCTACCTGCTCGACCCGCTGGGTGCGGTGGTCGGCGCCCCGAAGGACGTCGAGGTGATGGCCGAGCGCGTCGACCTGCGCGCGGTCGAGCGCTTCCTGGCGGTCGCTCACCCCCCCGTCGCCGACCGAGGTGCCGCCGCCCGCGCGTCGGGGTTCCCCGTCTGGGGCACCGACCCGCGCCGGGGTGGGCGGGCGCCGTTCGCGGCCGCCCCGCTCGCCGACGCGCGCGGCTACCTGTACGTCGTCCTCACCGACGAGGCGCGCGCCTCGCTCCTGCGCAGCGTCCAGACGAGCACCACGTTGCGGCTGGTCCTGTGGGGTGGCGCGGTGGGCCTCGCCGTGGCGGCGCTCGTGGGCGCGGCGGCGTTCGCCCTCCTGACCCGGCGCCTCAGACGCCTGGACGCCGCCGTGCGCGGGTTCGACCCGGTGGCCGGCCCCCTCGAGATCGCGGTCGCCGCGCCGCCGCGCGACGAGATCGACGCGCTGGCCGCGGGGTTCGCCGCGCTCGGGGGCCGGGTGCGCGCGCAGGTGGCAGCGCTCGAGGACGCCGACCGGACCCGGCGCGAGCTCATCACGAACGTGTCGCACGACCTGCGCACCCCCCTCACCGCGCTGCGCGCCTCGCTCGAAGCGGCCGCCGGCGGTTCGGCCGACGCGGGCGTCCGCCACCTCGCGACCGCGCGGCGGAGCGCCGAACGGCTGGCGCGTCTGATCGACCAGCTGTTCGAGCTCAGCACCCTCGAAGGCGCCGAACCACCGCTCCACGTCGAAGCCTTCCCGCTCGCCGAGCTGGTGTACGACGCGGCCCAGAAGTTCGCGTCGCGCGCCGACGCGCGGTCGGTGGCGCTCGACGTGGACGTCGACCCGGCGCTCCCGTTCGTCGCCGGTGACCTGGCGCTGGTCGAGCGCGCCCTCGGCAACCTGATCGACAACGCGCTGCGCCACGTGGCGCCCGGCGGCCACGTGGCCGTTCGCGGCCGACGCGACGGCGATCGGGCGGTCCTGGAGGTCGTCGACGACGGCGAGGGACTCGACCCGGCGCTCTTCGAGCGGGTGTTCGAGCGCTTCTTCCAGGCCGAGCGCGCGCGTGGGGGCGAAGGGAGCGGTCTGGGGTTGGCGATCGTCCGCCGCGTGGCGGTGCTACACGGCGGCGACACCGGCGTTCGGAGCGAGCCGGGGGCCGGCGCCACGTTCTGGTTCAGCCTGCCGCTGGCGGGTTCGGGCAGGTGGAACGACGACGAGCACGCGACCACGCCCGCGCCTTGACGTTCGCGGGAGGTCTCGCGATGCGCACGTGATCGCGCCGTCCCTGACGTGCAGGGGCTCGAGAAAGGTGCCCCCGATGCGAACGCCCTTCGGGCTCGGCCTGCTCGCCGCCGCGTGAGAGCGTCACGCTGACGATCGGCACCTCACCCTGCTCGGCATGCTGGTGACGACGAACGATGCCTTCCTGGCCTGGACCGCTCCGATCGGCGAGGCGGACACCGAGATGGGGGCGACGGCTGCCAGGGCCATGCCGCACGTCCTCGCCGACGGCGTGAGCGTGCGTCCTGGACGTACGCCCGTACGCGACACGCGCCGCGACCAGCGCTACAGTGACCTCGGGAGGTACCCATGGAGATCATCGGCATCCTCGGTCTGGTCTTGGTGATCGTCCTGGCGTTCACCGTGGGCGCCGTGTTGTTCCGCGTCCTGTTCTGGGTGATCGCCGTCATCCTGGCGATCTGGCTCTTCACGGCCCTGTTCTGAGCCGTGTCGTCGCGACTCACGCAGCGGCGTCGGACGCCGCCGCACCGCCGCGCAGGTACGCCACCCAGTACACGCCCGCCACCAGCAGCGTCCCTCCGAGGACGTTGCCGACCGTGACCGCTACCAGGTTGACCGCCACGCCCGCGATCGGGATCGCGCCGTCCGCCAACGCGACCCCGTAGGGCAGCAGGAACCAGTTGGCGACCACGTGTTCGAACCCCAGCGCCACGAAGGCCGTGATCGGCAAGATCACGGCCACGATCTTGTCGGTGACGCTTCGGCCACCGAGCGCCAGCCACACGGCCAGGCACACGAGCGCGTTGCACAGGATCCCGCGTGCGAGCGCCTCGAGCCACGGCAGGCCGGCCTTGGCCAGCGCGACCTGGACCGCGGTCTCCCCCACCGCGCCACCGCCGAGCGCGGCGGTCCCGGCGGCGAGCACCAGCACGACGGTGCCGAGCGCGCCGACCGCGTTGCCGAGGTACACGTAGAACCAGTTCCGGAGCACCGCGCGCGTACCGACGAGGCGGCTGGCCCACGCCATCGCGAGCAGGTTGTTGCCCGTGAACAGCTCGGCCCCGCCGACCACGACGAGCACCAGACCCAGACTGAAGGCGAAGCCCCCCAGCAGGCGTGTCGGCCCGAACCCGAGGTCGGTCTGCGTGACGGCCACGAGGTAGAACGCCGATCCGAGCGCGATGAAGGCGCCCGCGATCAGGGCCAACACGAACAGCGTCAGCGTGTCCAGATGGGCCTTGGCGACACCCTGGCGCTCCACCCGGTGGGCGATCTCGAGGGGCGGGTGCGCGTCGGCGGCCGACGGGATGGGTTCCATGCCCTTAGCGTCGCACGCGCGGGACGGGCGCGACGCCCCGCGTCGGCTCTGGCACGCCTCCCGCGCGTGAAACACGCCACATCCCGGTGAGCGCCAGATGACGTTCAGGAAGCGCCCGTACGCTGCGCGGAAGATCCACTTCGGAACCCGGCCGGGCGCCGGTGAGATGGGAGAAGCTGCGTGAACCACCGCCTCGGCTCGATCGTCATCGTTCTCCTGCTCGTGCTCGGCGGCTGCGCGGCGCCCGAGGCCGAGGCGCCCGGCGCCCACCCGGTCCGGGTCGCGCTGGTCGACGCCCCGCGATCCGAGACCGCGGGCCTGCGGGTGACGCTCGGGCGGGTCGACCTGGTGGCGCAAGGGTCGGGCGCGGGCGTGGTCACGGTCGCGGACCTGGCGGAGGGCCAGCGGGTGCTCGAGCTTGGCCGCGCGCTCGACGCGACGGTCGGCGTCGCGGACGTGCCCGACGGCACGTACACGCGGGTGCGGCTCGTCGTCGACGCGGTCACGCTGGCGTCCACCGCGGACATCATCGACGTGGCCCTGCCCGACGGCGACGCCATCGAGATCGAGATCGAGCCACCGCTCGTCGTGGGCGGGGACGTCGCGCGTGAGCTGGTCATCGACTTCGACCGCCACCGGACGATCGTCGAGACGGTGCTCGGGAGCGGCGCGTACCGGCTCGAGCCGACGGCCCTGCGGGCCCTATCCGAGGCGGCGGTCGTCCACGGCGGGACCGTCGTGATGGGCACGATGGCGGGTATCGACGGCGTCCGCGTCGACGCCTTCGCGGCGGGCACGCTCGATTTGATCGGCACGGCCTACACCGACGGCGACGGGGCGTTCGCCTTCAGGGCCCTAGAGGGTGGCGTGTACGACCTGCGTTTCGAGGCGGCCGGCTACGCGAAGGTGGCGGTCGAGGACGTGACCGCCACACCCGGTGTCCCGCTCGACCTCGGTCTGATCGACCTCGCGCCGACGCCTTGAGGCGCGGCTGCGCCCCCGGACCTGGCGCCTCAGGCGGCCGTCGGCCTTCGCCGCCTCCACGCCGCGTCCCACCTGTCCCGACGAACCGTCGGACACGGTCTGTTCTACTTCTAAAACACCGTCTTATCAAGATACCGGCGGTGCCCGGCGATACCTCCAGCACGCCGCCGGTCGGCGGCGCGACCGGGAGCCGGCGGGCCGACCTGGGGGTCGCGCGGTATCCTCCGCCCCATGGCGCTCCCCTACCTCGACCGGCTCATCCTCGGCTGTTGGCAACTCGCGACGGGTCACGGCGCCCACGTCGAGGACGGCGCCGAAGTCCTCGAGGCCTACTACGGCGCCGGCTTCCGGACCTTCGACGGCGCCGACATCTACACCGGCGTCGAGGCGTTGTTGGGCCGCTTCCTGGCCGCCCACGGTCTGCAGGACGGCGACGTGCACGTCCACACGAAGATGGTGCCGGACTTGGCGGTGCTCGCACGGTTCGGTCCCGAGGACGTCGCCCGCTCGGTCGACCGGTCGCTCTCCCGCTTGGGCGTCTCCGTGCTGGACCTCGTGCAGTTCCACTGGTGGGATCATGGCGTCGCCGGCTACCTGCGGGCCCTCGACGCGCTCGTCGACCAGCAGCGCCAGGGCAAGGTCCGCGCCATCGGGCTGACGAACTTCGACCGCACCCGTCTCGGCGAGATCCTCGACCACGGCGTTCCCGTCGCGTCGATCCAGACGCAGTACTCGCTGCTGGACCGGCGGCCGGGTGGCGCCTTCAGCGACCTGGCGCGCTCGCACGGCGTGGACCTGCTGTGTTACGGCAGCGTCGCCGGGGGCTTGCTGTCCGACGCCTGGCTCGACCGGCCCGATCCGGCGGACGCGGTCGAGAACCGCTCGCTCACCAAGTACCGCCTCATCGCTGCCGAGCTGGGGGTGGGAGGCGCTCCAGGCGCTGCTCCGCGAGCTGCGTGCGGTGGCCGACGAGCGCGGCGACGACGTCGCCAGCGTGGCGACGATGTGGTGTCTGCAGCGACCAGGGGTGCGGGCCGCCATCGTCGGCATCCGCTCGCGGCGCCACCTGGCGCGGCACGTGGCGCTGCGCGCCGCCGCGCCGCTCAGCGACGCTCACGTCGATCGCCTCGAGCGCGCCCGCCGGCGCTACCCGGAGGTGCCCGGCGAGGTGTACGAGCTCGAGCGCGACCTCACGGGTCGTCACGGCCGGATCATGAAGTTCGGCCTGAACGAAGCGGCGGCGTCGTGAAGGGCGCCGGTGCCGGCACGTTCCGTCTCTACGACCTGCGCGTCGAGATCGTGGCGGTGAAGCCGGGCCTCGAGGCGATCTGCAACCATCACCTGGGCGACTCCTTCGAGCTCTCGGGCGAGAACCTGAGCATCCCCGCAGGCCAGACCTTCAGCCTGTACGCGCTGGCCGCGGTGTTGCCACTGCTACCCGCCAAGCAACGCGTGACCGACGAGGCCGACTGGATGAGCACCGACGACCTGGTGCGGTGTCCGGATCCCCAGTGCGAAGCGCTCATGCGGATCGTCCGCACCGGTGTGCGCGAGTTCCGGACCGACGATGTGACGGCGACGCGGCGTCCCTGACGCCGGCCCCAGCTT
Source organism: uncultured Trueperaceae bacterium (assembly GCA_963839375.1). Lineage (GTDB taxonomy): Bacteria > Deinococcota > Deinococci > Deinococcales > Trueperaceae > JAABTL01. The sequence continues at coordinate 438,738 of CAWIUY010000012.1, forward strand.
CGCCGACGTCGTCCGGAGGCGCGCTGCCGCGCGTCTCAGGCTTCGACCTCGATCGTCACCTTCAGGTTGCCCTTGCGCGTCTCGCCGTGCACGGCCAGCACCCGGAAACGCCCCAATCCATCGGCCCACACCTCGTCGCCCGCGGCGGCTTCGGCGCTCTTCCCCACCGCCTGGCCGTTCACGTGGACCCGACCGGCCGCCACGCCTTTGGCGAACCAACTGCGCGAGACGCCGAACGCCTTGGCACCCACCGCGTCCACCCGCAGCGAGGGCACGACGGCGTCACGGCGGCGCGTCCGCCCCTGCGCCACGTGCTCCAGCGGGACCTCGGTGCCGCCCCCGCCGGCGAGCCGCAGCGCGCACAAGCGGGGCAGCGCGTCGGCCACCGTCACGACCGTCGCGCCGTCCTGGTCGAGCACCACGTCGCCGAGGTCGCCGCCGGCGAGCCCGTGCGCGGTCGCTTCGGCGCGCAGCCGGCCTTCGTCGCGCACGCCCTCGAACCACACGGCGGCCAAACGGGGGCCGGCGTGGGGCACCTCGGTCGGGTGGGCGGTGACCACGCGCCGCTCGGCCGCCGGCCGGCCCCCGTCGACGCTCACCCCCACGCCCGCCCGGCGCAGCTCGGCGGCGAGAGCGTCGGCCTCGGTGGGCTCGAGGAACGGGCTCGAGGCCACCCGGCCGCCACGCGCAGCCGCCACCAGGTCATGGGCGTCGACCTTCATCGCACGTCGTGGACGTCGATGCCCTGCGCCCGCAAGCGATCGGCGAACCCCTCGGCGCCCTCGCCCACCACGCGCAACACCAAGCGTCGCCGTTCCCCTTCCACGACGCCGGCGGTCACCACGGCGACGACGTTCGACGGCGGTGCCGCCGCGGTCGCTCGCGCCAACACCCCGGGTTCGTCGGGGAGGTCGACGGTCACCCGCGTCCCCCCCTCGCGCAGGCCGAGGAACTGCACGAAGGCGCGCAGCAGGTCGGTGATCGTGAGGATGCCCACCAAGGTGCCCCGCTCGATCACGGGCAGGCCCGACACCCGGTTCGTCTCCATGACGAGCGCGGCCGCCTCGATCGGGTCGTCGGGGCCGATGGTCATGACCGGGGAGCGCATGACGTCCTTGACCGACAGCTTCGACAGCAGGTAGTTGAGCTCGTACACCGACAGCGTCGTCGCCTTCGAGGGGGTCGCCTCCTTCAGGTCCCGATCGGTCACGATGCCGACGAGCTTGCCGTCGCGCACGACGGGCAAGCGCCGGTAGCCGCCCTCGCGCAGGTGCTGCATGGCGTCCATGACGGTCGTGCGGGTGGTGACGGTCTGCGGGTCGGCGGTCATCCAGTCGCGTACGAGCATGCTTCCTCCAAGGCGGTGCCCCGCCGCGGCGGCGTGGGCGGGCGCGATCGGCGCGAGGCGCGGGTTCGTTCCGGTCGACCGCCAGGATACCAGGTCGCCGTCCGTCTCGGCCCGTCCAGGACGGTACGGGCGCGCTGCACCCCGCTCGCGATCGGCACACGGCCGCGTCCTCGACGCGTGCCATGATGCCTCCATGAGCACCGCGACCGACCCTCTCGGTCAACCGCTGTCCGTCGCCCCCGGCTCCGGCCGGCGCCTGGTGGTGCTCGGTTCCACGGGCTCGATCGGCACCCAGGCCCTCGAAGTGGCCGAGTGGCGCGGTCACCGCGTGGTCGGCCTGGCCGCCGGGCGCGACGTGGCCGGCCTCGTGTCCCAGGCCGCCCGCTGGCGGCCCGACCTGGTCTCCTGCGACCCGCGCGTCGCCGCCGAGGTCCAGTCCCAGCTCCCGCCGGGGACCCGTCTGGTGACCGGCGACCAGGGCGCCGCCGAGGTCGCCGCGCTCGAGGCCGACACGGTCGTCGCCGCGATCCCGGGGTTCCGTGGCCTGGCGCCCACCCGCGCCGCGCTGCGCGCAGGTCGTCACGTCGCGCTCGCCAACAAGGAAGCGATGGTGTGCGCCGGGGCGCTCATGTGGGCCGAAGCGCGCGCGTCCGGCGCCCGTCTCACGCCCGTCGACTCGGAACACGCCGGGCTCTACCAAGCGCTGCTCGGGGAACCGTGGGACGGTGTGGCCACGCTCGTCCTGACCGCGTCGGGCGGTCCGTTCCGGTCGGCACCCGCCGACCTGGACGGCGTCACGCCGGCGCAGGCGCTCGACCATCCCACCTGGCGGATGGGGCCCAAGGTGACGGTCGACTCGGCGACGCTCTTCAACAAGGGCCTCGAGGTGCTCGAGGCCGCGTTCCTGTTCGGGCTCCCGCTGGACCGGGTCGAGGTGGTCGTGCATCCGCAGTCGTTGGTGCACGCGCTGGTGCGCTTCCGCGACGGCAGCCTCAAGGCCCAGCTCGGCCCGCACGACATGCGGCTGCCCATCCAGTACGCGTTGGAGGCGCCGCACCGGCCGGCCGTCCCCCTGGCGCCGCTGCCGCTGGAAGGGACCTGGACCTTCCACGCCCCCGATCTCGATCGGTTCCCCGCCCTGGCCCTCGCCTACGAGGCGGGCGGGCGCGGCGGCGACGCGCCCGTTCGCCTCAACGCCGCCGACGAGGTGGCCGTCGAGGCCTTCCTGGCCGGGCGGCTGCGCTTCACGGGCATCGCCCGCGTGCTCGAGGACGCGCTCGCTCGGGCCAGCGCCGCGGCACCGACCTGGGCGACGCTCGACGCCGTCGACGCCGAGGCGCGCGCCCTCGCCCGCGAAGCGGTGGCGCGCGACCTGCGGCGGACGGACGGCGCCCAGCCCCCCGCGAGCACGGCGTCGTGATGCGGCGTGGCTGGCGGCTGCCGTTCCGGCCCTTCGGCATCCCCATCGAACTCGATCCGTCCTTCGCCCTGGTGCTGCCGCTGTTCGCCTGGTTGATCGGGTCGCAGGTCCCCGCGTACGTCGAGCTGCTGGCCCAACTCGGCGTCGTCCTCGACCCGGCGCCGCTCACCGAAGGGGCGACCCCGTGGCTGCTCGGTACGGCGGGCGCGCTCGGCCTGTTCGCCAGCGTGCTCGTGCACGAGCTGGGACATGCGGTGGTGGCCCGCGCGTACGGGGTGCGCACCGCCCGCATCACGCTCTGGTTCCTGGGTGGCATCGCGCAGCTCGACGAGATCCCACGCCGGCGCGGCGCCGAGGCGGTCGTGGCGATCGTGGGTCCGATCACGAGCGGGCTCCTGTCGGTGGTGCTCGCGGCCGCGCTGCGCGGCACCGCGATGGGCGGCGGCGCGGCTTTCGTCGTCAGCTACCTGGCGATCACCAACGCCGGGCTGGCCCTCTTCAACCTCCTCCCCGCGCTGCCGCTCGACGGCGGGCGGGTGCTGCGATCGCTCATGGCCATCCCCATGGGCCAGGAGCGGGCCACCCGGGTGTCGAGCATGGTGTCGCGCGGGGTCGCGATCCTGCTCGGCGTCTACGGCTTCCTCACCCTGCAAGTCTTCCTGTTGGCGATCGCCTTCTTCATCGACGCCGCCGGTCGCACCGAGATGCGCGCCGTACGCGCCCAGCGCGCCTTCGAAGGGCGCTCCGTGCGCGACGCGATGACGCCCGAACCGATCACCGTGGACCTGACCTGGACGGCCGAGCAGCTGCGGCGCCTGCAGGCGTTCCGTGCGCACGGCGCCTACCCGGTCGTCTCGGTCGACGGCCGACCGCTCGGCCTGGTGCGTCGCAGCGACCTCGAAGGGGTCGAACCCGACACGACCGCTGCCGACCTGCTGCGGCCGGTCGAGAGCGTGCGCGCCCACGAGGACCTCGAGTCGGCCGTGCGCCGCTTGGCGACGACCGAGGCCGGTCGACTCGTGGTGGTCGATGCCGCTGGACGGACGGTGGGTCTGCTCACCAAGAGCGACGTCGTACGGTGGCTGCAGAGCTCGTCGGACGACGACCGTGCGACAGGGTCGAGCGGGCCGCGCGTGCCAGACTGAGGGCATGACGTACTCGACCTGGTGCCACCCATGCTGACCGCCGTCGTCTTCATCGCCGTCCTCATGACGGCGGTGCTGGTCCATGAGCTGGCCCATTACCTCAACGCCCGCAGCATCGGGCTGCCCGTGCGGGCGTTCAGCATCGGCATGGGCCCCGTGATCGCCCGTTGGCGAGCCGGGGGCACGGAGTGGCGCTTGTCGCTGCTGCCCCTCGGCGGTTACGTCGACCTGCCCGGCATGGCGCCGAAGGTGGCCGAGGACGGCACGCTCTCCCATCCCGACGAGGGCATGGCCGTGCGTCCGCTGCATCAGAAGCTCTGGGTGCTGGTCGGCGGCGTGATCGCCAACTATGCCCTCGGCATCGTCTTGCTGGCCATCGCCGTGGTGCTCGCACCGAGCTACCGAGAACTCGTCACCGGGGTCGCCCCCCAGGTCGAGGGCGCCGTCATCGCGGGCGTCGCCGAGGGCTCGGTCGCCGCCGGGCTCGGGTTGAACCCGGGTGACCGGCTGACGGCGATCGGCGCGGTCGTCGATCCCACCCCGGCCGAGGCCGTCGAAGCCATCCGCAGCGCCGACGAGCTGCGTTTGACGATCACCGACGCCGCCGGTGCCAGCCGCGAGGTGGTGGCCCCCTGGCCCCCGCCGGATCTCGCCGCCGGCGAGACCCCGCTGCTCGGCGTGCAGTTGGTGCCGGCCTCCGTCCCCGCCGTCGGTTTCCCCACCGCCCTGGTGGAGTCCGCGGCCTTCGGCGTACGCGTCTTCCCGGAGATGGTGGTGGGCTTCGTGCGCGGCTTCGGTTCGGCGTTGTCGGGCCGACCGAACGAGGACGTCGCCGGTCCCGTCGGCATGGTGACGATGGTGGGTCAAGCCGCCCAGGTCGGCCTGGCACCGGTGCTGCTGCTGGCCGCGCTGATCAACTTCTCGTTGGCCGTGTTCAACCTGTTGCCCATCCCCGGCCTCGACGGCGGGCGCATGCTGCTGGCCACCGTCATCGCCGTGCGCGGTCGCCCCTTCCGGCCCGGCCAGGAGGAGGCGATCAACTTCGTCGGCATCGCCGCCGTGCTCGCGCTCATCGTGCTGATCACCGTGCAGGAGCTGGGGGGCCTCCTCGGCGGATGAGCGAACGCGAGGAGCCTTCGTCGTGCGTGGTCCTGATCCCGGCGTTCGAGGAAGCCGCCACCGTCGCCGCCGTGGTCCGGGTGGCGCTGGCGGCCGACGTCGGCCCCGTCCTGGTGGTCGACGACGGCTCTCGCGACGCCACCGCGGCCGTCGCCCGACGAGCGGGCGCCAAGGTCCTGCGGCTGTCGACGAACGTCGGCAAGGGGGGCGCCCTGGCGGCCGGCGCCCGCGCTCGCCAAGAAGCGGTGGTCGTGCTCCTCGACGCCGACCTGACCGGGTTGCAGGCCGATCACGTGCGCGCCCTGGCGCTGCCGGTATGCACCGGTGAGGTCGACATGACGCGCGGGGTCTTCGAGGGCGGCCGCTGGATGACCACCGCCGCTCAGCACGTCGCCCCGCTGCTCAACGGCCAACGCGCCATCCGGCGCGATCTCCTGCTCGAAGTCGTCGGCCTGGAGAGCAGCCGCTACGGCGTCGAGGTGGCGATCACCGGCCACGGCCGACGCCACCGTTGGCGCACGCGTGACGTCCCGCTACCGGGCGTGTCGCAGGTCATGAAAGAAGAGAAGCGCGGCTGGTGGCGCGGCCAGCAGGTGCGCTGGCGCATGTACGGCGAGATCGTACGGCAGTTCCTGCGCGAGTCGTTTCAGCGGAACGCGCCCAGACGGTAGGCGAGCAGCGCCAGCGTCTCGCGCAGCACGTAGCGCGATCGGTCCCCGCTCGAGCGGACACCGACGACGTCGACGTCGAGCGCCAGCCGGTCGGCGACCGTGCGGGTGCGGACCGCGTGGAGGTCGTCGGTGACCACCACCCAGCGCCCGGGCGGCAGCAGCGCCCCGGTCAGCTTCAGGTTCTCGACGCTCGTCGTCGCGGCGGTCTCGGCCAGGAGCGCCTCGGGCGGGATGCCCTGGGAGCGCAGCCAGGCGACGCCGGCCTCGCCTTCGGAGAAGCGGTCACCGTCGCGCCGTCCGCCACTGACCACGACCAGCGGGGCGCAGCCGGCCTCGTAGAGCCGCGCGGCCCCCGTCAGGCGGCGCTCCAAGACGGGCGACGGGTCACCGTCGTACTGCGCGGCTCCCATCACCACCAGCGCGTCGGCGGGGCACACCTCGGCGGCCACCCTCGTCCACGCCCGCGCGCTGGTGGGGTCCAACCCCGGCTCGCGCCACACGCTCCAAGCGCTCTGCAGCCCGGACGCCACCAGCAGCAACGGTGCCAACGCCAACACCCACGTGGGCGCGCCGCCGCGCTTCAGGAGCGACCCCGGTGGGCCTCGTCGGTCCGCGCCTCGATCGCGCGCGCATGCGCCTCCAGGCCCTCGGCGCGGGCGAAACGGGCGGCCGCCGGACCGATCGCCCCCGCGCCCGCCGCCGTCAGACCGATCACCGGCACCACCCGCTGGAAGTCGCGCACGTTGAGGGCGCTCGCGAAGCGGGCGGTCGCGCCCGTGGGCATGACGTGCGACGGACCGGCCACGTAGTCGCCCAACGCCTCGAGCGAGCTCGCGCCGACGAACACGCCACCCGCGTGGCGGACGTGACCCAACCACGACCAGGGATCGTCGACGAGCAGGCACAGGTGCTCGGGGGCGAAGGCGTTGGCCACCTCGAGCGCCTCGGCGACGTCGTCGACGAACACGACCGCGCCACGCTCGGCCAGGCTCGCGCGCGCCGCGGCGGCGGTGGGCAGGTCGGCCAGCCGCCGCTCGAGCGCGGCCTCGACGCGCGGCCAAGCCGCGGCGTCGCTGGTCACCAACACCGGCACCGCGCCGTCGTGCTCGGCTTGCGCCAACAGGTCGGCGGCGACGTGTTCGGGGTCGGCGCTGCCGTCGGCGACGACCAGCGTCTCGGTCGGTCCCGGCAGCGATTCGATGCCGGTGTGACCGAACACGAGCGCCTTGGCGATGACCACCCAGGCCGACCCCGGCCCCACCACCTTGTCGACGCGCGCCACGCTCTCGGTGCCGTACGCGAGGGCTCCGACGGCCTGCGCTCCCCCCATCCGGTAGACCGGCCCGAGCGCCAGGGCTTCGGCCACGTAGGCGACCGTCGGGTCGATCGACCCACCGGCGCGCGGCGGGGTCGCGACGACGATCTCCTGGACGCCGGCGACCTGGGCCGGCACCGCGCTCATGACGAGCGAGCTGGCCAGCGTGGCGGCCCCACCGGGCACGTAGCAGCCGACCCGCTCGAGCGGCCGGATGAGCTGGCCGAGCACGCCCTCGGCGGTGGCGGTGAGGAACCCCTCGCTCGGCTGGCGCTCGTGGAAGGCCCGTACGCGCGCGATCGACAGGTCGAGGGCGGCGCGGAGGTCGGCGGGGACGTCGGCGGCGAGACGCGCCCGGTCGGCCGGGGGCAGCGCGAGCACGTCGAGGCGGACCCCGTCGAAGCGCTCGGTCGCCTCGAGGACGGCGGCGTCGCCGCGGGCGCGGACGTCGGCGAGCAGGCGTTCGACGATGGCGCGGCGCTCGGGGTCGGTCTGAGCGCTACCACGATCGCGGAAGGCGGCAAGAGCGGCCGTACGGCCGGTGAGGATGCGCATCACCCGCCAGTCTAACGTCGCCCTCGCGCGCGTACCATGCCGCTCATGGCCGCTCCCCTGCAGGTCGGCGTCGTCGGTGCCGGCATCGTCGGCGCCTCCGTGGCGTGGGCGCTGACGCGCGCGGGCGCCCGCGTCACCGTGTTCGAACGCGAGCCCGCGGCCGCCACCGGCTCGACCGGTCGATCGGCCGCCGGACTGCGACACCAGTTCTCGCTGCGGGCCAACGTCCGCTTCTCGCGCTACGGCGCGGCGCGCTACGCGGCCTTCGAGCGCGAGGTGGGCGCGGACGCCGGCTTCCGCCGGGTCGGTTACCTGTTCCTGGTCCCCCCCGACGAGGCGCCTCGCTGGTCGCGCGACCGCGCCATGCAGCGCGAGGAGGGCGCCGACGTGGTCCGCTGGTCGCTCGACGACCTGGCCGAACGGGCGCCCTACGTCGAACGGGCGGGTCTGGCCGAGGGCAGCTTCGGCCGCGACGACGGGGTGCTCGACCCGCACGCGGCCACGCTCGGGTACCTGGCGGCCGCGCGCACCGCAGGCGCCACCGTCCTCCTCGACACGCCGGTCCAGGCGCTCACCGCCACGCCCTCTGGCTGGCGCGTCGACACGCCCACGGGCATGCACCGCGTCGACCGGCTGGTGAACGCCGCGGGTCCCCAAGCGGGCGCCGTGGCGGCGCTGGCGGGCGCCCACCTGCCGGTTCTGGCCTCACGCCGCGACGTGTTCGTCACGACGCCCGTCGACGGGCTGCAGACCCCGACCCCGTTGGTCGTCGACGTCGCCACGGGCGTCTGGTGGCGCTCCGAAGGCGAACGCGTGCTGCTGGGGCGATCCAACCCGGCGGAGCCGCCGGGCGAACGGACGGGCATCGATTGGGGGTACCTGGAGACGATCTTGGCGCTGGCCCTGCCCCGCTTCCCGTTCCTCGAGCGGGTCGCACTCGACCGGCGCGCGAGCTGGTGGGGCTGGTACGAGGTCACGCCCGACCACCTGCCCGCCATCGGACCCGCCCCAGACGCGCCGGGGCTCTGGCACGCGGCAGGCTTCTCGGGGCACGGGGTCCAGCACGCCCCCGCGACCGGGGCCGCCGTGGCCGACGGGCTGCTCACGGGGGGTGACGCCGGCTTCGACCTGCGTCCGTTCGACCCCGGACGGTTCGCGGCGGGCACGGGGCCGTCCGAGGCGGACGCCGACGCGCTCGCCGAGGGCGAGACCCGGGTGGTTTAGCCGGGTTCCTTCGCCGTCGCCCGCTATCGACCGCCCGGCGGCCCACCGTCGCTCGGGCCGGGATCGGCGCGCATGCCCTCGAGCGCCAGCGTGAGCGCCCGTCTCAGCTCGTCGCGTAGGGAACGGTCGCGGCGGTAGGCCGCCCACTGGAGCGCGGTCAGGACGTAGGTGTTGGCGAGCACGCGCGCCAGGCGTCGGTAGGAGTAATCGCTGCGGACGCGGCCCTCGGCGTGCGCGCGGGCCAGCAGGCGCTGCAGCACGTCGTTGAGCGGGAGCGCCAGGAACGCCGCGCGCGACCGCTCCAGGTCGGGGTCGAGCAGCTCGGCCATGAGCGGCAGCACGCGGTCGCCGTGGGCCTCGGTGAGCGTCGCCAACTCGTCGAACAGGCGCCGGAGCGTGGCCAACGGGTCGCCCTCGTCGGGCAGGTGGTCCACCACGTCGGTGAGGGCGTCGGCGAACCATGCGACCAAGATCGTCTGCTTGCGATGGAAGTGGTTGAACACCGTGCCACGGGACACGCGCGCCGCACGCGCGACGTCCTCCATGGTGGTGGCCTGGAAGCCGTACGTGTCGAACAGCGTGAGCGCCGCGCGTTGGATGCGCCGCCGGCGTTCGGCCGTGGCCTGTTCACGGGCGGTGGGGGGACGCGAACCGCTGGACATGCTCGCGCATCCTAACCGTCCGACCCATCACGACGGGTGGCCGCGTCCCCAAGGCGATGGCCGCACCCCTGGGGGTGCGGCCATCGCAGCACGAACGTGACGTCGGCGAGGAGGCCGGCTTCAGGCCTCGCGCGCGCGCTCGACCAAGGAGCGGAAGGCGGCGGGCTCGCGCACGGCCAGGTCGGCCAGCACCTTGCGGTCGAGGGTGACCCCGGCACGCCGCAGACCCGCGACGAACACCGAGTAGCTCATGCCCTCTTGGCGCGTGGCGGCGTTGATGCGCGCGATCCACAGACGCCGGAACACGTTCTTCTTGTCGCGACGATCTCGGTACGCGTAGTCCGCAGCGTTCAGCAGCGTCTGCTGAGCGATCCGGAAGCTCTTGCTCCGCAGTCCCCAGAACCCCTTGGCACGCTTGAGGAGCTTCTGGTGACGACGACGACGGACGATCCCGGTCTTGGCTCTTGGCATCGCTGACCCCGCTCAGTCGTACGGCAGGAGCGCTTTGATGCGCTCGGCGTCGGGTTTGGCGATGATGAGGTTCAGGCGGCCCTGACGGATGCGCTTCCCTGACTTCTTGTAGTTCAGGTGTCGCTTCCCGGACGCCATGGCCATGACCTTACCTCGCCCAGTGATCTTGACACGGGCTTTGGTGCCCTTATGGGTCTTCAGTTTAGGCATGCGTTCGTCTCTCCTAGGGGTGGGGCTGATCGATCGCGAGGGTCATTCGGCCGCAGCGGCCTGGGGCGCCAGCGGGCGCAGGACCATGTTCATGTCCATGCCCGCGATGATCGGGGCCGAGTCCACCGCCGCGAGCTGCGTCGTATCGGCGGCGACCCGGTTGAGGATCTCCTGCCCGAGCTCGGGGTGGGTGCGTTCGCGTCCGCGGAACATGATCGTGACCTTGACCTTGTGGCCATCCTTGAGGAAGCGCCGGATGTGGTTGACCTTGGTCTCGTAGTCGTGCTTGTCGATCTTGATGCGGAACTTGATCGACTTCATGTCGTGCTGACGCGAGCGCTTGCGCGTCTCCTTCGCTTGTTGCTGGAGCTCGAAACGGTACTTGCCGTAATCCAGCAGCTTCGCGACGGGAGGTTGCGCCTGCTCGCCGACCATCACCAGGTCCAAGTCCTGCTCTCGGGCCATACGCAGCGCGTCGCGGGTGTCCACGATGCCTCGCTGGGTTCCGTCGGCTTCGATCAGGCGCACCTGACGCACCCGGATCTGGTCGTTGACCTTCATGTCTCTCGCGATGGACTTCACCTCCGTTGTGAATACGCGGCCCACGTCTGCCCTCGCTGAGCGGACACGGGTCGCGCGGCGTCCGAGTCTAGCAGACGCAGCGCGTCCGCGTCCACGTTCGACACACGACACGCGTCGTAGCCTGAACCCATGGACGCCGTCCCCGCCCGCCCGCTGCGCCTGGGCTTCTCACCGTGCCCCAACGACTGCTACGTCTTCGATGCGCTCGTCCACGGCCGCGTCACCACGCCCCTGCGCTTCGAGGCCGTCCTCGACGACGTCGAAGCGCTCAACCAGGCCGCCCTGGCCGGTCGTCTCGACGTGGCGAAGGTGAGCTACCACGCCTTCGGCCGCCTCGCCGCGGACTGGTGGATGCTGCGCTCGGGCGGGGCGCTGGGCCACGGCGTGGGGCCGCTCCTGGTGGCCCGACCCGCCGCGTTCACGGACGCCGGGCCGGACGCCACGGCGACCGCGGCCCGCGCTTTGATCGGCCGCCGGGTGGCGGTGCCGGGCGGGCTGACGACCGCCAAGCTGCTGCTCCGCCTGTTCGTCCCAGAGGGGGTCGAGGAGGTCGAACTGCGCTACGACCGCATCATGCCGGCGGTCGCCGCCGGTGACGTGGACGCCGGGCTCATCATCCACGAGAGCCGCTTCACCTTCGCCGACCACGGCCTGCGGTCGCTGGCCGACCTGGGGGCATGGTGGGAGACCCGCACGGGGCGACTGCTGCCGCTGGGGGGGATCGCGGTGCGGCGGTCGCTCGGGGCGGCCGTGGCCACCGAGGTCCAGCGTGGGGTGACCGCGAGCGTGCGCGCGGCCTTCGCGGACCCGGCCGCCAGCGAAGCGTACGTGGCGCGACACGCCCAGGAGCTCAGTCCGGCGGTCCGCCGCGCCCACATCGACCTCTACGTGAACCGTTGGTCCCTCGACGTCGAGTCCGAGGGTGAGGCCGCGGTCCGGCACCTGCTGGCCGAGGCCCACGACATCGGTCTGGTGCCCGCACCGCCCGACGACCTGTTCGTGCCGTCGTCGCCGACGTGACGCCTCCCGGGCCGATGCAGGAGGGTGGACGGACGCCCCTCGACGGGCTGCGGCAGGTCTGGCGGGTGAGCTCGGCGCCGCGCCGCTTCTTCGCACGGCTGGCCCGGAACGACGCGGCCCGACCGCTGCCCGCGCTGCTCACCGCGCTCGCGGCCGCGTTCGTGGCGTCCGCGGTCGCGGCGCTGGCGTTCGTGCGCGCGACGGGCTCCGACGGGTACGGCCTCGTGCTCGCGTTCGTGGTCATCCTGGGCCTGCCGCTCGTGGTGCTCGTCACGCTCTTGGGCGGTCTGATCCTGCTGGGTCCGGGCGGTCTCGGCGCGCGCGCATGGGAGGTGGTCGGTTGGGCCTGGGCGCCCGCGGGGGTGCTGGCGATCTCGTTGCTGCCCGTGGTGCCGTGGGTGCCCACGCTCGCCAGCGGGGCCGGGGTGCTGGCCTTCCCCATCTGGCACCTGGCGCTGGTGAACGGGGCGCTGACCGAGTTCGGCGTGCGCCACCGGGTGCGCCTGGTCCTGGTCTACGCGCTGGCGGTGTTCTTGGTCCCGGGCACCCTGACCACCCTCGCCGTCCTGACCTCGTCGGGACGGTGAGGCAAGCCGCGTCGGCTACGATGGGGCCATGACCTTCACCGTGGGCGAAGAGGTGCTCGTGGACGATCGGCGCTACGTCGTCTCCGCGATCGAGGGGTCACCGCCGACCCGCTTCCGCGTCTTGGCGACCTCACCCGAGGGCGCGACCGTCCGCTGGGTGGCGCCGAGCGAACTGCGGAAGATCGACGCCTACACGAGACCGAACGACGACACGGACCGCTCGGTCCGCAACCGCTGACCTCGCTCAACCCCCGCCCGGCACCCGGGCCAGGGAGGCCGCCAGGTCGCGGCCGGCCGCGGCGGCCACCTCGACGTCGACCGGCTCGGCACAGGCGCCGACCGCCCACCAGCCGGGTCGGGCGGGCCAGTGGCGCGCTCCCACCACCTCGCGTCCGTCGAGCACCAGTCGCTCGCTGCCGGTCGGCTCGAAGGCGTCGTGCTCCACCTCGTAGCGCGGCGTGATGCTGTCGCCCTCGGCCACGAGACGGTGCCGCACGAAGCCGAGGCCCCAAGCGGCCAGGTCGTCGCGCAGCTCGTCGTAGGCCATCTCACCCAGCCGACCGGCCCGTTCGACGGCGCGACCGACGCGCAAGCGTGGCGCCAGGAAGGTCCCGACGGCGAGCACGGTCACGTCGGCTCGGTGCATCGGGCCCTCCCACGTGCGGACGCCGACGACGGCGTCCTCGTGGCGCTCGAGCGCCACCACGTTGGACTGCAGCACGGCCAGCGCCGGCAGCCGCTCGAGCTCGCGCTTGACCGCCCGCCGCAGGCGGGCGGCGTGCTGTCGCCCCTGCTCGTCGCGCGCCTCGGGTGCCAGCGCGGCCCAGAGCGTGTCGGCGGGCGGTCGGGCCGACCAGACGTCGGCGGGCAACGGGTAGAGGGCGTCGAGCGTCGTGGTGATCAGGCGGGTGTCGATCCCGCGACGCGCCAGCCCCCACGCCACCTCGCAACCGGCCGCGCCGCCACCGACGACCTGGATCACGGGCTCAGCCGATCGTCTCGATGGTGCCCGCGAAGGGCGGGCGTCGACCCGGCGCCGTGAGCAGCACCGTGCGGCCATCGCCCAAGCGCTGCATGACGATCACGCCGGACCCACCGGGCAGCAGGTCGACGGTGGCCTCGGACTCGATCAACACGCGCAGGTGCAGCGGCAGGCGGGTGCGCAGCGCGCCCAGTTCGTAGCGCCGCAGGCCCGCCAAGCGGTAGCCGAAGAAGACGTCCGGCGGATCGTCGTCGCCGTACACGCACGTCAACGAACGCGCCTCGCCGGCCCGGTAGTGGGCGGAGGCCTCCCAGGCCACGACCTCGGCCTCGGCGTCGTCGACGAAGCGCACCTTGGGCGTCTGCGTGTCGCCGTAGAAGGCCGCCGGGAAGCGACGCGACTGGACGTAGAAGCCGCCCGCGCCCACCCGCACCTTCATGACCTCGTTGTCGTAGCTGCGTCCCCGCACCAGGCTCTTGAGGTGCGAGATGGCCAGACCGTAGCGGCGATCGTGCTCGGCGGCGAAGACGTCCCAATCGGGATCGACCAGCGCGGCATCGGTGTTGACGACGACTCCGGGGTTGGGACGATCAGGGTTCGCGTTCACGGGACGTCACCTCGATGGAGCGCTGAGACCCCGAAGGTCTGCAGGTGGTAGTGGACGCGGGCGAAACCGGCCGACCGCATGCGCTCCGCCAGGGCGTCAGGGGTCGGGAAGGCCAACACGGAGGCCGGCAAGTAGGCGTACGCGCTGCGTCGTCCGGACACCCATCCTCCCAAGACGGGCATCACGCGCGTGAAGTAGAAGCGGAACAGGCGCCCGAACGCGCCCTGCGGCGGCGGCGGGAACTCGAGCACCACCAGCCGCCCGCCGGGCCGCAACACCCGCCGGAACTCGCGCAGCCCGGCGTCCACGTCGGCGAAGTTCCGCAGACCGTAGGCGATGGTGACCGCGTCGAACGACGCGTCGGCGTAGGGCAGGTCCGTGCCGTCACCGGCCTCGAGCCGGACGTCGACGCCCAGGCGCGCGGCCTTGGCGCGACCCCGAGCCAGCATCGACTCGGAGAAGTCGACCCCGACCACACGGGCGGCGGGGCGCGCCCGACGCAGGGCGATGGCGAGGTCGGCCGTACCGGTCGCGACGTCCAGGACGTCGCGCGGATCGTGGGCCAGGGCCCACGCCAGCGCCTGGCGCCGCCAACCACGATCGAGGCCGAGGCTCAGGACCGCGTTCGCCAGGTCGTAGCGCGGCGCGATGTCGTCGAACATGGCGCGCACCTCGCCACCCTTGCGAGGATCGCCCTCGCCGACCGGAGGTGGGACGCTGTGGCGGAGCGACATGGCGCGTGACGCTACCACGTCGGCCGCGGCCGTTCCGGACCCTCGGGTCGCGGGACGATGCGGCTCAGCGCAGACCGGCGTCGGTGAGGAAGGCGTCGAGCTGCGGCAGCGAGAACCGGGACAGGTTGACCGCCCGGCTACCGTGGACGAGCGTGGGCACCGAGCGACGTCCACCGTTGAGCGCCTCCACGGTGGCGGCCGCGCCGAGGTCGGTGTCGCAATCGATCTCATGGTAGGGAACGCCGCGTTCGCCGAGGGCGCGCTTGACGGCGGCGCAGGCGCCGCACCAGGTGGTGCTGTAGAGAACGAGGTCGTGAGCCATCGGCGGAGGCTACCCGCGCCGAGGCCGTGGGGGTGTCGCCTGGTTGGCCGAACCGCGCTGCCGCGGGGGCCCCGCGACGCCGCGGGGGCCCGCGACGCCGCGGGGGCCCGCGACACCGCGGGTGCCCGCGACGCCGCGGATCCCGAACGACGACGCCGTCGGCCGCCATCTGCTAAGGTGGCGGGTGGCCGTGACGCCGTCGCCAAGACGGAGGCGTCGCCGCCGTCCCCAGCCGCGCCGCGCGCCCCCGGCCCTCCCGCCACGGAACCTCCGTCGGGACGACGTGCGCGTGCCGCCGCCTCGAGAGGCCCCCGATGGACTACCGCAACCTGGCGATCATCGCCCACGTCGATCACGGCAAGACCACGCTCGTCGACGGCCTGCTGCGCCAGTCGAACACGTTCCGCGAGAACCAGCAGGTGGCGGAACGCGTCATGGACAGCCGGGCCCTCGAGCGCGAGCGCGGGATCACGATCCTGGCCAAGAACACCGCCGTCGAATGGCACGGCAACCGCATCAACATCGTCGACACGCCCGGTCACGCCGACTTCGGTGGCGAGGTGGAGCGTGCGCTGGGCATGGTGGATTCGTGCCTGTTGCTCATCGACGCCGCCGAGGGACCGATGCCCCAGACGCGCTTCGTGCTCAAGAAGGCGCTCGCGCTCGGGCTGCGCCCGATCGTCGTGGTGAACAAGATCGACCGCAAGGACGCGCGCCCGGCGGTGGTCACCGGTCTCACCTTCGACCTCATGGTCGAGCTGGGCGCCACCGACGAGCAGCTCGACTTCCCCATCCTGTTCGCGATCGCCCGCGAGGGCCGCGCGTGGCGCGAAGGCGACGAGCCGGGCGACGACCTGAGCCCGTTGTTCGAGGCGATCCTGGCGCACGTGCCGGTCGCCGACGGCGATCCCGGCGACCCGTTCCAGATGCAGGTCGCCAACCTCGACTACTCCGATTACCTCGGTCGCGTGGCGCTCGGCCGCGTCCGGCGCGGCACCGCCCGCACCGGCGACGCGGTGGTGCGCGTGGGCCGCGACGGTCAGCAGGTGCGCGGCCGGCTCACGAAGGTCTACACGCACCTGGGCCTGCACCGGGTCGAGGCCGACGAGGTCACCGCCGGCGACATCGTCGCGGTGAGCGGTCTGGAGAACGTCCAGATCGGCGACACGCTGTGCGACCCGGCGCGCGTGGAAGCGCTCCACTTCGCCGGCGTCGACGAGCCCACCGTCGCGGTCACGATCTCACCCAACACCAGCCCGTTCGCGGGGCTGGAGGGCAAGTACGTCACCAGCCGCCACATCGCCGATCGGCTGCAGCGCGAGCTGCTCACGAACGTGGCGTTGCGCCTCGAGGAGCTCGGCAGCGAGTCGTACCGCGTCTCGGGTCGCGGCGAGCTGCACCTGGGCATCCTCATCGAGGAGATGCGGCGCGACGGGTACGAGTTCTCGGTCTCGCGGCCCGAGGTGATCCTCAAGTCGATCGACGGCGTGCTGTGCGAGCCCTTCGAGAAGGTCGTCGCCGACGTGCCCATCGACGCGATGGGGGCCGTCATGGAGTCGCTCTCGGCGCGTCGCGGTCAGCTCGTCGACATGGAACAGGGCGAGCTGCGCGCCCGCCTGACGTTCTCGATCCCCGCGCGCGGCCTGTTCGGGTACCGCAACGGCTTCCTGTCGATGACGGCCGGCGAGGGGCTGCTGAGCCACGTCTTCGACGGCTACGAGCCGCACGTGGGCGAGCTGCGGACGCGCCAGAACGGCTCGTTGGTGGCGATGGAGGCCGGCGAGGCCTTCGCGTACTCCATCTGGAAGCTCCAGGACCGCGGCACCTTCTTCATCGATCCGGGCGTGGCCGTCTACGTGGGCATGATCCTCGGTTCCAACACCCGCGGCGGTGACTTGGACGTCAACGTCTGCAAGAACAAGAAGCTCACCAACGTGCGGGCTTCGGGCAGCGACGACAACATCACGCTGGTGCCGCCCAAGCGGCTCACGCTCGAGGAAGCGATGGAGTACATCGCCGACGACGAGCTGCTCGAGGTCACGCCCAAGAGCCTGCGGCTGCGCAAGCGCGTGCTCGACCCCAACAACCGCAAGCGCGAGGCCAAGAAGGCCTCCGAAGCGGTCGGCGCCGGCTGAACCGCGCCTCACCCGACCGGGTCGTCGTCGACGGCGTCCTCGGACGGGTCGGCCGGGGCCAGCCCCTCGAGCTCGATCGTCCCGTACGGCTCCGCCTGGTGCGCGCGGGCACGCCCGTCGCGCACGAGCTCCAAGGCGCCCGCGAAGGTGACGGTGCGCGTCGACCAGCTGCGGTCGCCGAGCAGCTCGTCGAGCGTGCGTCGTCGCCCGGGCCGCAACGCCGCCAACAGACGCGCCATGGCGCCCGCCAGGGTCAGACGGTCGGTGGTGAGCTCGAAGTAGCCGTGGGGTCGCAAGCGACCGGCCAGTTCCGCCAGGCGTCCCAAGGGCACGCCCAACGGTCGTCGCGGCCGCGGGAACGACGGCACCGGTGCCCGCGCCGTGAGCAGGCTGCGACGACGTTCGCGCCGCTCCCGCAGTTCGACGATCGCTTCCTCCAAGGCCTCGAGCGCCGCCACCGCAGCGAGCGCCTCGGCCTGCGCCTCCGCCTCGTCCTCGCCGCCGCTCTCGCGCGGCGGCCGCGGCAAGAGCAGCCGCGTCTTCAGCTCCACCACCAGCGCCGCGCGGGGCAGCGCCTCGGTCGCGCGTTCCAGGTCGCGCGCCGCGAAGGCCTCGAAGCGCGCCAGGACCTCGCGCACCACGGCCAGCAGGTCGACCTCGAAGGGGCTCAGGCGCTCGCTGCGCAAGGCGTGGGCGAGTTCGCCCAAGGTCCCTTCGAAGCCCTCGAACCGCACCACGAACGGCGCCTCGGGCGCGGCCCGATCTGCGGGTGCGACGAGGCTCACTCGCCGAACGGGTCTTCCCCGTCGGCCACGAGGTGACGGGTGTCGTTCACGCGCTCGACGATGGCGTCGGTGCTCCGGAAGAGCACGTGGCTGACGCTGGTGTGGCGCAGGAAGATGCGTTTGCGCCAGCGCGGTCGTTCGACGCCGAGAAGGTCGGAGAGCAGCATCTGGATGGTGCCCGAATGCGTCACCGCCACCACGTGGGCCTCGGGCAGCGCCCGCCGCGTGTCGGCCAACCAGGCCACCACCCGCTCGCGCAGCAGCCGGTACGACTCACCGCCCGGGGGCATGCGGTCGAACGGGTCCGCGATCCAGTCGGGCCAGGCGACATCGACCTCGTTCTCGGCCAGCGTGCGCCCCTCGAAGCTGCCGAAGTGCAGCTCGCGCAACCGGTCGTCGGTGGTGAAGGGCTGGTCGGGGAAGGCGATCCGGGTGGTCTCGACCGCACGGGCGAGGGGACTGCTGATCAACGCGTCGACCCCCTGGAAGCTCGCCACGTAGCCCGCCAACGCACGCGCCTGGGCCCGACCTTCGTCGGACAGGCGGACGTCGCTGTGGCCTTGGAAGCGACCCGCGGAGTTCCATTCGGTCAGGGCGTGCCGGATGAGCGTGAGTCGTCGCATGCGCGCCGCATGGTACCCCGGTGCCGGCACCGGCCGCGGTCGCGACCCCGTGGTAGGTTGCCCGCATGAACGACCTCAACGGACACGTCGCACTCGTCACCGGCGGCACCCGCGGCATCGGACGGGCCATCGCCGTCGCGCTCGCGGCCGCCGGGTCACAGGTGACCCTCACGGGTCGCGACGCGCGCAGCGCCGCAGCGGCCGCCGCCGAGGTCGCGCAGGCGGCCGGCGTGGCCGAGGACATGGTGCTCGGCGCGGCCGCCGACGTGCGCGATCTGCCCGCCCTCGAGACGGTGGTCGCTCGGACGGTCGAACGCTTCGGCGGCCTCGACGCGGTGATCGCCAACGCCGGGGTGGGCCGCATGGCGCCGATCGAGGAGCTGAGCACCGACGCGTGGCGCGAGACCATCGACGTCAACCTGACGGGCGCCTTCCACACCGTCAAGGCCAGCCTCTCGGCGCTGCGCGCGCGCAGCGGCATGTTCATCACCATCGGCTCGCTGGCGGGCGTCAACGCCTTCGCCGGCGGCAGCGCCTACAACGCCAGCAAGTTCGGCCTGGTGGGCTTCACGCACGCGATCATGCTCGACCTGCGCGAGCAGGGCGTGCGCGTGTCGACGATCATGCCCGGTTCGGTGGCGACCGCGTTCGGCGGTCACGAGCCCGACGACGCCGACGCCTGGAAGATCCAACCCGAGGACCTCGCCGACGCCGTCCTGTACCTGCTTCGGACGCCCGCACGCACGCTCCCGTCGCGCATCGAGGTCCGCCCCGCCCGCACCCGATCACGCTGAAGACCCGATGTACCCCCTCGCGCGCAGCGCGTTGTTCCGGCTCGATCCCGAGACCGCCCACGAACGGGTGTTCGCCCTCTTGGCGTTCGCGGCCGAGCATCCGGGCGCCCTGCGCTTGTTGAGCGGCGTCTTCGGCGTGGACGATCCGCGCCTGCGGGTCCAGGCGTTCGGTCTCACGTTCCCGAACCCGCTCGGTCTTGCCGCCGGCTTCGACAAGGACGCGCGGGCTGCGGCGACCTGGCCGGCGCTCGGCTTCGGCACCACCGAGGTGGGCACGGTGACGGCCCAAGCGCAGCCGGGCAACCCACCGCCGCGGCTGTTCCGTTTGCCCAACGAACGCGCGGTGATCAACCGCATGGGATTCAACAACGCTGGTGCCGCCGCCCTGGCGAGCCGTCTCCACCAGGCGCGGTCGCGACCCTGGTGGCCGACGGCGCCGCTCGGCGTGAACGTCGGCAAGAGCCGGGTGGTGGCGCTCGAGGACGCGGTGGCCGACTACGAGGTCGCCTTGCGCCACGCCTGGCCGGTGGCCGATTACCTGGTGCTCAACGTCAGCTCGCCCAACACCCCCGGACTCCGTGACCTGCAGGCCGCCGGGCCGCTGGCCCGATTGCTGGCGCGCGCCGTCGACCTCAAGGCCGAGCTCGGCGCGCGCCCGGTGCTGCTCAAGCTGTCGCCCGACCTGGCGCCGCAGGCGCTCGACGACGCCGTGGCCCTGGCCGAGCGTCACGGCGTGGACGGTCTGGTGTTGACGAACACGACGCTGCGCCGCGACGCCTTGCGCCACGACCCGCACGAAGACGGCGGTCTCTCCGGTGCGCCGCTCGGTCCGCTGGCGCTCGCCACGCTGCGGGCGGTGCGGGCGCGCACGAGGCTGCCGCTCGTGGCGGTCGGCGGCATCGCCAATGCCGGCGACGCCATCGCTCGCTTCGAGGCCGGTGCGACGCTGCTGCAGGTCTACACCGGTTGGATCTACGAGGGCCCCGGGCTCCCCCGCCGACTGCTGGCCGGGGTCGCGACCTGGGCGACCGCCCTCGGCCACGCCGACCTGCAGGGCCGGTTGGCAGCACGGGACGCCGCCGACCGCTAGCTTGACAAGTCGCGAACCGTTGGCTAGTTTTAGGCATGACGAACATCTGGTTTCGCCTGGCCTCATCCATGCGTCGGTCGGGGACGGCGTCGGGCGTCGCCCTCGTCGTCGCCCTGGCATCGGCGCAAGCGGCGCCCCCTGAGGGCGTCGCGCGGGTGTTGACCACCGTCGGGATGGTGGGCGACGTCGCCGCCATCGTCGGCGGCCCGTGCGCCACGGTCGACACGCTCATGGGTCCCGGCGTCGACCCGCACGCCTACCGCGCCACCGCCGCCGACGTGCGCGACCTGCAGCAGGCCCACCTGGTGCTCTACGTGGGCCTCGACCTCGAAGCGCGCCTCGGCGAGGTCCTCTCGCGCTTGGCCGACCGTCGGCCGGTGGTCGCGTTGGCCGACGTCGCCATCGCCGAGGAGCGGCGGCACACCAAGCGAGGCGGCGTCGTCGACCCCCACGTGTGGATGGACCCGGGCTTGTGGCGGCTGGTCGTGCCCGTGATCGCGACGGCCCTGACCGACGTCGCGCCTTCGTGCGCGGAGGGCATCGCCGCCCGCGCCGCGGAGCTCGACGCCGTGCTCGTCGAGCTCGACGCCTGGGCGCGCGCGGCCCTGGCGTCCGTTCCGGCCGAGAGGCGGGTGCTCGTCACCGCCCACGACGCCTTCGGCTACTTCGGCGCCGCCTACGGCGTCGAGGTCGTGGGGGTGCAGGGCCTCTCGACGGTGGCCGAAGCCAGCCTGGCCGACGTTCGGGCCGTGGCCGATCTCGTGGCCGAGCGCCGCGTGCCCGCCCTGTTCGTCGAGTCCACCGTGAACCCACGAACGGTCGAGGCGGTCCAGGTGGCCGTCCGCGACCGCGGCTTCGAGGTGGTCCTGGGCGGCGAACTCTACGCCGACGCCCCCGGCGCCGCCGGGACCTCGGCGGGCACCTACGTGGGCATGATCGTCCACAACGTCCTCACCGTCACCACGGCGCTCGGCGGCGCCGCGCCGGCGCCCGCCGGCGCGCTCGCCGCCTGGGGCGAGGCCTGGCCGACGGCCTTCGAGAGGGCGGCCGCGCCGTGAGCATCAGCTCCGCCCCCAGCGCCATCCACGTCGAGGACCTGACGGTCCGCTACGGCGATCGCACGGTGCTCTGGGACGTCGACCTCGACGTGCCCGCCGGTGTGCTCGGCGCGATCGTCGGTCCGAACGGGGCCGGCAAGAGCACCTTGCTCAAGTCGATGGTGGGGTTGGTGCGGCCGGCCGCCGGGCACCTGCGCGTCTTCGGTGAGCCTTTCGCACGCGTGCGCCGGCGGGTGGCCTACGTGCCGCAACGGGCGGCCGTGGACTGGGACTTCCCCACCACCGTCCTCGACGTGGCGCTCATGGGCCGCTACGCCCACCTCGGCTGGTGGCGGCGCCCCGGCCGCGCGGACCGCGCCCTAGCCCTGACCGCGCTCGAGCAGGTCGGCCTGGTCGACCTGGCCCAACGCCAACTCGGCGAGCTCTCCGGCGGGCAACAGCAACGCACCTTCCTGGCCCGCGCGCTCACGCAGGACGCCGACCTGGTGCTCATGGACGAACCGATGGCGGGCGTCGACGCCACCACCGAAGCGGCCGTGCTCAGCGTACTCGACGACCTGAGGTCGCGGGGGCGCACGGTCGTGGTGGTCCACCACGACCTCCAGACGGTCGCCGACCGGTTCGATTGGGTCGCCCTGGTGCAGGTACGGGTCGTGGCCAGCGGCCGCGTCGCCGACGCGCTGACCGTCGACGCCCTGCAGCGCACGTACGGCGGTCCGGTGGGCGTGGCGGCGGCAGGCGGCGGGGTGCTGGCGTCCGACGGCGACCGCCGTCGGACGGCGCCGATCGCCGCACGGGCGTGAACGAGGTCTGGGTCGCCCTCACCGACGGCAGCACGCGCACCGTGCTGCTGGGATCGGCGCTGTTGGGCGGTCTCGCCGGCGCCGCCGGCACCTTCGCCGTCTTGCGCCGACAGAGCCTGCTCGGGGACGTGCTCTCCCACGCCGCCCTGCCCGGCATCGTGGTGGCCTTCCTGCTCTCGGGCGTGCGCTCGCTGCCCCTCCTGCTGGTGGGTGCGCTCGTGTCGGGCGCGCTCTGGTCGGCGTTGCTGGGCCTGCTGGCGCGGCGCACGAGGCTGGCCGAGGACGCCGCCACGTCGCTCACCCTGTCGGTGTCGTTCGCGCTCGGTCTGGCGCTGCTGACCCGCGCCCAGCAGAGCGGCGACGGCGGCACCGCCGGCTTGCAGTCGTTCCTCTTCGGTCAAGCGGCGTCGCTCTTGCCCGGCGACGTCGTCCTGTTGGGGTCGGTGGCGGCGGGGCTCGCGGCCGCGACGATCCTGGCCTGGCCGGCACTGACGACCACCGCGTTCGACCCCAGCTACGCCCGCACGGTGGGCGTGCCGGTGGCCGTGGTCGAGGCGGCCACGACGGCGGGCCTCGCCGTGGCGGTCGTGTTGGGCCTACAACTCGTCGGGGTGGTCCTCATGACGGCGCTCGTCGTGGCCCCGTCGGTCGCGGCGCGTCCGTGGACCCACCGGCTGGCGCCGTTGGTGCTGGGGGCTGCCGCCGTCGGCGCGCTCAGCGGGGTCGTCGGAGCCGCCGCCAGCGCCATCGAGCGCGACGCCGCCACGGGGCCGGTGGTCGTGGTGGCCGTGTCGCTGGCGGCGTTCGCGTCGGTCGCCGTCGCCGAACTGAGCGGGCGGCGCCGGGCGGGACGGCGAGCGGCGTGATGGCGACGTGGGAAGCCTGGCTGCTCGACCCCGCGATCGGCACCATGGTGCTGGGCGCGGTGGTGGGCAGCGCGGCGTCGGTGCTCGGCACCTTCCTGGTCCTGCACCGCAGCACCATGCTGACCGACGCCATCGCCCACGCGGCCTTGCTCGGCATCGTGGTGGCGTACCTGTTCGTCGGCGACCTGCACCATCCGGCGCTCACCGTGGGCGCCGCCTTGGCCGGGCTGCTGACCGTGACGGGCACGCGGCTGCTCGAGGCGAGCCGGCGCGTGCGGACGGACGCCGCCATCGCGCTGGTGTTCCCGTTCCTCTTCGCGCTGGCGGTGCTGCTGGCCGGCCGCTACGCCGGCGACGCGCACCTCGACGCCGACGCGGTGCTCGTCGGCGAGATCGGCTTCGCCTGGATCGACGTGACCGAGGTCCTGGGTCTCGCCATGCCGCGGGCGCTGCGCACCATGCTGATCGTGCTGGCGCTCGACCTGGTGCTCGTCGTGGCCCTGTGGAACGCGCTGAAACTGGTGGCCTTCGACCGGGTCCACGCCGCCACCATCGGTTTCGCGCCCGGCCTGGTCACGGCCGTGCTGCTCGGCGCGACCTCGTTGACGGCGGTCGCCGCCTTCGACGCCGTCGGCGCGGTGCTGTTCGTGGCGTTCGTCGTGGCGCCCCCGGCCGCCGGGCTGTTGCTCGCCGATCGCGTGGCGACGATGCTCGCCATCGGGCTGATCGGCAGCGTCCTCGCCGCCGTCGGCGGCTACGGAGCCGCGCTCGCCTTCGACCTCGCCATCGCGCCGTCGATGGCGCTGGCGGCCGGCGCCCTGGTGGGCGTGGCGCTGATCGTGGGTCCCCGTCACGGCTTGGTGGCGCGCCTCGCACGCAGCCGCCACCAGACGCTCGACCTCGACGCACGCGCCCTCCTCGTCCACCTCGCCAGCCACGAGGGCGCGCCCACACCCCAGCGCGAGAACACCCGCGCCGACCTGCACGACCACCTGTCGTGGACGCGCCGGAAGGTCGACCGGGTGGTGCGTCACGCGCTGGACGGCGGCTTCGTGGAGCGTGGTCGCGCGGGCGAGGGCCTGAGGCCCACCGGCCGGGGGCGCGCCTGGATCGACGAGGCCGCTCCAGGGATCGGCGACGGTCACCCCCGAGGCTGAACGGGCGGCGTCAGTCCTCGGCGACCGGTTCGCCCTTCGTGCGTCGGGCCACGTGGAAGCGCGCCTCGCTGACGCCGTTGCGGGCGTTGAGGACGCGCGCCAGCACGAACAGCAGGTCCGACAGACGGTTCAGGTAACGCGCCAGGCTGCCGTCGACCGGTTCGACCGCCGCCAGGGCCACGGTGGACCGCTCCGCCCGCCGCACCACCGCGCGCGCGACGTGCATGGCGGCGCTGCCGGCGTGCCCGGCCGGCACGATGAACTGTCGGAGGGGCTCGACCTCGGCTTCGAAGCGGTCGATGGCGGCTTCGAGCGCCGCGACGTCGGCGTCGGTCACGGGCTCGAGGTGGCTGCGAACCGCCGCGTCGGCGGGCGTGGCGAGGTCGGCCCCGACGTCGAACAGCTTGTGCTGGACGGTGGCCAGCAGCTTGTCCAGGTCGGCGTCCAAGCCGACGCCGCGCGCCACCCCGATCGCCGCGTTCGCCTCGTCGACGGCCCCGTACGCTTCGACCCGCAGGTCGTCCTTGCGTACGCGGCGCCCGCCGAACAGCCCGGTGGTCCCGTCGTCGCCCGTCTTGGTGTAGATCTTCATGCCCGGAGTCTAGCGCCAGCGACGCGTGCCGACCGTACGGGGGGTCGCAGCCGCGCGCGCCGCCGCCCTCAACGTCGCAGCGCCCGCCAGAGCGCCGCGGCGCCGTGGCGACCCGACAGCAGTGCGAGCGGGATGCCGCCGCCCGGATGCACGGTGCCACCAGCCAGCAGCAGGTTGGCCACGCCGCGCACCCGCGGGCCCGGTCGCACGGTCGAGGTCAGCCCGTGCGGCGCCGCACCGTAGATGGCGCCACGGTCGCCGAAGCGCGCCAGCTCGGCAGGGCCCAGGTCGCGCTCCACGACGGTACGACCGGCGCTGTCGAAGCCGCGCGCGGCGAGCGTGGTGCGCAGCCTGCGCGAGGCCGCCGCGTCGGCGGGGCGGCGGGCGGCGTCCTCGGGCGATGGCTGAGCGGCGCCAGGTCGCCCGGTCGCGTCGCCGGCCGGCAGCGCCGGGGCGTTGGCCATCACGAACCAGTTCTCGCAGCCGGGTGGCGCGTCGTCGGGGTCGTCCTTGGACGACGCGTGCAGGTACAGGGTCGGGTCGCGCGGATGACGCCCCGCTCGAAGGTCGTCGAACTCCGCGGCGTAGTCGTCTGGGAAGAGGACGTTGTGGGCTGCCAAGCGTGCGTCGACGCCGCGCACGCCCAGGAGCGCCACCGTGCCCGACAGGCTCGGGTGGCGACGGACGGGCGCCGTCCGGTCCAGGAGCGCGAGCGCCCAGCGCCGGTCGACGGCGGCCACGACCCCGTCCACCGCGAGCGTCTCCGTGTCGGTGACCACCTCGCGGACGCGCCCAGCGCGCTGCGGCAAGGCCTGCACCTCGGTCCCGGTGTGGACCTCGACGCCCAGGTCCTCGGCCAAGGCTCGGAGCGCGCGTACGACGCCGTGGACGCCGCCCACGGGCCAGGTCACGCCGAGCCCGAGCTCCACCCAGGCGATGTTGTGCAGGACGGCGGGCGCCCGGTACGGATCGCCGCCGAAGTAGGTGGCGAAGCGCAAGAAGAACGGCAGCAGGTCGCCGCTCACACCGAGCGCCGTCAACAGGTCGGGCAGGCGCCGGCCGGGGCTGGCGCGGAGGCCGTGGCGCACGCCGTAGGCGGCCAGTCGCAACCAGCCGGGCGCGGGCCCGCGCACGAACGTGGGCGCGGCGTCCTCGTAGAGCCGGCGCGCCGCCTCGAGGGCGCGCACGTAAGCGCGCCCCTCGCCGGCCTCGAGGCCCGCCAGCGTGGGCTCGAGGTCGCTGTGGACGTCCCAGACCCGACCCGAGGGGTACACGTAGCGGCACAGCGGCGTCAGCGGTCGGAGCTCGAACGGTCGCTCCCGCCCCGCGTCGCGGAAGATCGCGTCCACGACGTCGGGCAGGGTGAAGACCGAGGGTCCGATGTCGAAACGGAAACCCTCGAGCGACCACTCGCCCGCCTTGCCGCCCACCTCCTCGGCCCGCTCCAGGAGGGTCACGCGGGCGCCGAGGCGCGCCAGGTCGATGGCCGCCGCCAGTCCAGCGAAACCGGCGCCGACGACGGCCACGTGGGGACGAGCGCCGGGACCACGCGGGGGGGACGTCACGGGTATGCCCGACCCTTCCACGCGTAACCACGGCCGCGCCCCAGCGCCCGCACGACGATCGGCGCCAGCGCCAGCGGCGCCAACGGCTGGAGCAGCGCCTCCCAGACCGGCCGGCCGCTCTTGGCGTTGCTGAGACCCCGCACGGCGAGCCCGGCGCCCGCCAACCACCACCAACGCGGCTCGACGAACGCCAACGGCCATGGCAGGCCGTAGGCGGCGAGGTTGAGCGTCCACACGGCGAGCAGGCTGGCAGGTGCTCCGCCCGCGGCGGCGAGCGCGTTCTTGCCGAAGCCGGCGACCACGTCGCGCCAGCCACGGTACATGCGGGTGTGCACCCAGTCGCCCCCCAGCCTCAGGGTCAACGCCACGCCCGCGCGCTTGGCGCGTTGCGCCAGCCGGACGTCCTCGAGCACCTCGTCGGCCAGCGCGGCGTGGCCGCCCACGCGCTCGTAAGCCTCGCGACGCCAGGCCATGAGCTGCCCGTTGCCCGCCGCCAGGCCCGCGAACGGGAGCGCCCGCACCAGCGGGTGCGGCAGGTTGGCGAGCAGCAGCAGGTCGACGAGCGGCACCACCAGCCGCTCGCCCCACGTGACACAGCGTTGGCGGGGCCAGACGGTGAGCAAGCCCGCCCGCGTGCTCTCGATCTCGGCGATCACCCGCTCCAGGGCGCCGGCCTGCCAGGTGACGTCGGCGTCGGTGAACACGAGCAGGTCGCCGCTCGCGGCGAGCGCCAGCTGCTGGCAGGCCCAGTTCTTGCCCGACCAGCCCGCCGGCAGCGGCGCACCGGTGAGGACGCGCAGGTCGGGCGCCGCGCGGGCGGCGGCCGCCAACAGCGCGGCGCTCCCGTCGCTGGAGCCGTCGTCGAGCACGAGCACCTCGTCCGCCCCCTGCCGTAACCAGCTCGGCAGCGTGAGGGGCAAGACCTGGGCCTCGTCCCGCACGGGCACCAGCAGCGACACGCGCGGGCGTGCAGCCGGGGCCGCGGTGGCCGCCGCGCGCCGCGCCCCGAGCACCGGGAAGGTCGCCACGTTGAGCGCCAACACGGCGCCCTGCAGCGTCAAGAACGCCGCGCTGACGGCGAACGCCAGGTCGAGACCGGTCACCGTCGACCCCAGAGCCGCGCCACCCACGCGGCCCGCTCGCTCGCACTGCGGGTCCCGTGCCACCACGGCTCGTAACCGGCCAGCGGCGCCTCAGGGTCCGCTGCGGCCCCCAGGTCGGCGTCGAGCCGGGCCAGGACGTCGGTCAAGGCAGCGATCGCGGTCTCCGCCGAGGTCCCGGGCGGCATCGGGGTGCCGGCCCGCACGTACACCTCGGGCCGCTCGGTGCCGCGGATCACCGCGCGGAACGCCACCGGCCACAGCGGCACGTCGGCCCACCGGGCGATGGCGGCGGCGCCGGGGCGGGTCGGCCCGAGCGGACCCGGCGCACGCAGCCGGCCCTCCGGGAACACGACCAGCCAGGCACCGGCGGCGGCGTGCCGGGCGGCCGCTCGCGGTCGGCTGGCGGGGATCGCGCCGAGGTGCTTGAAGAACCCGAAGCGGGCCAGTTGCACGTCGTCCATGACCGCGCCGGCGGGCCGGCCATGGCGCACGGCCAGCCCCCAGGCCAGGTACGCGTCCCACCAGGCGTGGTGGTTGGCCACGACCACGGCTCCGGCTTCGGGGGGCGGGCCCTCGAAGCGCCCCCACACGCCCGCCAGACCGTGGCGCAGCGAGCGCTCGATCCGGGCCGGCACGAAGCGCGCCACCAACCGCTCGAGCGCGGTGTCGAGGCGAGCCCTCACGACGGAACGCCCACCAGGCGCCGCAGTCGCTGCGAGCGCCGGACCCCGTACACCACCAGCATGCTGGCCGCCGCGACGGCGCCGGCGAGCGGTAGACCGTAGAACGCCAGGCCTACGCCGATCAAGAACGCTTGGGCCAGGTAGGCCAGGCGCAGGTCGAGCGTCCCAGCGGCCGCCGTGAGCGTCGCCAAGCGCGGCTCGACGCGCACGAGCAGCGCGACCAGCACGATGCCGGCCAGGTACCAGCCGACGAAGTTCGTCCAGGCGACGCCGAAGTAGGCGCCGTTCTCGAAGACCCAGAACCCCTGCTGGACCATCAGCGGGTCCAGCCCCAGGTCCCACGCCACGAGCGCCGCCGGGGCCCACCAGCGCACCCGCGGTCCGGCGGCGACGGCCAGCGCGATCAGGCTGAACGCGAACCAACCGATCGGCACCAGCAGCGGCACGCCCCCCAGGCTCGGTCCCGGGGCCGTGTACGTGTAGGGGCCGAAGGGGACGCCCGTGCGCGAGCCGATCACCTCGATCGCCCAACCGAAGGTCAGGGCGATCGCCAGCAACCACCAGGCCCGTCGACCGAAGCGATCGAGCGCGAACACCAGCACGGCGAGCGCCAACGCCGTGGTGCTGACGTAGGCCAGCGGCACGAAGAGCGCCGGCACGAGCGGCGTCGGCACCATGGCCAGCACCCACAGCCCCAACAGCGGGCGCCACGGCCGTCGCCGCGCCTCGGTCGCGAGCTCGCGGACGCGCCGCCAGGAGCGCGCGTCGGTCGCCAACAGCAGCCCCCCGACCACGAGCAGGTTGGTGACCAGGAAGAAGACCGCCTCCTCGACCGGCAAGCCGAGCGGTCGCCAACCGAGCGTGAGCTCCGGCGAGATCCACCAGATCGAACGCTCGATGGCGATCCGGTCGGCCACCCACAACCAGAGCGTGGGCAGCGCCACCGCGACGGCGAACAGCCGCCCGCGCGCCACGAGCAGGTCGGCGCCGAACGCCCACTGGACGGCCAACACGGGCGCGGCCCAGACCAGGATCAGGCCGAGGTAGGTGCCGGCGTCCGTGGGCAACAACAACAGCCCGATCGCCGCGGCCGCCAGCGCCGTCGCCGCCGGAACCGCCCGCACCCAACCCGCCCGGGCGGGCAGCCCGGCCAAGCCGTCGTCGCCCAGCCCGCGCCGCACCAGCGCCAGCGCCAGCAGACCGGTGGCGAACGTCTGGACGACGAAGAAGGCGGCCTCCTCCACGGGCACCACGCCGAGCGTCGCCCACACCCGCCCGGGCGGGTAGCCCCACACCCCGCGCGCCACCAGGTGGTGGTCCCACGGGAAGGTGTAGGCGAAGGCGACGGTGGCCAGCACACCCAGCGCGACGGGCGCCGCGCGCGGGAAGGCTTCGCCACGGTGACGCGCGGCCCGGACGGTGTCGACGACCAGCAGCGCCAGCCACGGCAGCGTGAAGCTGGCGTGGAACTCTCCGTAGGTCATGTCGGCCCCGAAGACGAAGCCGCCGACGACCGCTGCGACGACCGGCAGCCCCCAGGTCCAGGCGGGCACCGAGCTCACGACCGGCCGGTGGGCGGACGTCGGCGCGGGACCAGCGAGGTCCAGCGCCGGCGCAGGTCGCCGAGCACCTCCCGAGCCGCGTTGCGACCCGAAGCCCCCATGATGCCCCCACCCGGGTGCGTGCTGGCACCGGTCAAGTAGAGCGCCTTCACGCCCGGAGCGCGGTACGCGTGACCGCCCAGGAACGGGCGCAGGGCGAACATCTGGTCGAGCGATCATCTCCAGGTGCATGACGTTGCCGCGGAACAGGCCCAGCTCGCGCTCGAGCCACAGCGGGTGCTGGAAGAAGGAACCGACGATCTTGTCGCGGGTCCCCGGCGCGTAGCGTCTCGAAGGCCGTCGAGGATGTTCGCCTCGACCCGCGGCGCCGATCTCGTCCCAGCCCCGCCCCGGCCAGCTCGTAGGGGAAGTACTGGGCCCAGAGCCAGAGCACCTCGCCGCCGGGCGGCGCGAGCGAGGGGTCGACGGCGCTGAAGCTCATGGCCACGATCGGCGGGTCGGCGGCGGGTCGCCGCGCAGGTAGTCGCCGTACGCGGCGCTCATCTGCGCCGCGGTCGCGGCAGCAGGAGCTGGAGCGCCACGCCGCGCCTCGTCGCCGCGGGTGGGCGGCGTAGCGGACCGGCTCGCGACAGCGCGAGCCGCAGCGATCGCGCCGAAGCCGTTGCCGACCCGCATGTTCGGCGGCCGCCGGCGGCCGGTGCTCCTCGGGCAGGAGACGCGCCGAAGGTCTCGACGGCGTGGCTTCCGGCCAACACGACGCGCGGCGCGTGTAGACCTCTCCCGCGCGCCCGGACCCCGATGGCCCGCCCGCCCTCGACCAGGATCTCCTCGACGCCGGCGCCCACGTGCACCTCGCCGCCGTGGGCCTCGACGTGGCGCCGCCAGCGCCTGCGTGAGCATCGCCCGAGCCGCCCTTGCGGGCGCGCGATCCCGCCCTCGTGATACAGCGGCTGCCACAGCAGGAACGGGCGCCGTCAGCGGCTCGGAGGGCGGCGGTCCCGACTGCGCCGCCATCCACACCAGCGGCGCCTTGACCTTCTCCTCCGGAAGTACTCGTCCACCACCTCGCCGTAGGGCCGGAGGATGGCGCGGCAGCGCCCGCTTCCAGTCGCCGGGAACGGCCCGGCTGACGACGAAGCGCTTCCCGAGCTCGCAAGGGGCTCGGGGCGGCCAGGAACAGCCTCGCTGACCATCCGCGCGAAGGGCCGCCACTCGTCCAGGAAGCGCCCGTACGCCTCCCCCTCGCCGGGGAAACGGGCCTCCAGCTCCGCTCGACGTCCGCCTCCGAGTCGCGGTAGATGAAGAAGTGGTCGCCGTCCGGGAACGGCGCGAAGAAGAGCGGGTCGAGCTCCAGGTACTCCAGCCCGAAGCGCTCCAGCCCCAGCTCCTCGACGATCGGCGTGAGGCGGATGAGGATGTGGGCCGAACCGCCCAGGTCGAACTGGTACCCGGGCACGTGCTCGACGGTGGACACGGCGCCACCCGGCGATGCCCCGGCGCTCGAAGACGGCCACCCGGTACCCCGCCTGCGCCAGGTAGGCGCCCGCGACCAGGGCGTTGTGCCCGGCACCGATGGTCAGGACGTCGTAATCGGGCATGGTGGCCCCTCCGTTCGCCGCGCGCGCACCGTCACGAGCGACCGCCGGCCATGACACCGACGAGCGCGCGCGGGATGAGCGCGATGCGCTCCACGGGGCGCAGGTAGGCGCGCCGGTTGAGGTTGTCGTAGCGGTTCTGGCGCAGCTTCCGCAGGATACCTTCGTAGTTGAGCGCCGCGACCGCCACGCCCAGCGCGGCCACCCCGTGGAGGCGCGGGATGCCACGCCAGCCCTCGCGGTAGAGCCCGTGGGTGCGCTCGGCCAGCTCCTCGATCAGGGCGACGTAGCCGGGCGTGACACGACCGGCGCGCAGGTCGGCGATCTCCACGCCGTGCTTGGCGCGCAGGTCGGCGGGCAGGTAGCAGCGGCCCAACCGCAGGTCCTCGCCCACGTCGCGCAGCACGTTGGTCAGCTGCATCGCCATGCCCAGCGCCAGGGCCTGGTCGAGCGTCTCCTGGCCACCGCGGAAGCCGGCGACCGGGGCCACGAGCCACCCCACGACGCCGGCCACGCGACGGCAGTACACCATCAGCTCGTCGACGTCGGCCACGTCGGTGGGTTCGAGATCGGAGGCCAGCCCGAGCCGCAGCTCGTCGAACGCCGGCAGCGGCACGTCGAACCGCTCCAACAGCCAGGCGAGCCCGACCTCGACGGCCACGGTGGGGTCCGGTCGACGCGCGTACGCGCGCTCGACGCCCTCCCACCACGCCGCCAGTCGGTTGCGAGCGACCTCCACCGACGGTGCCTCGTCGACCGCGTCGTCACCCGCCCGGCACACCGCGTAGATGACCGTGACCGCCGAGCGACGCTCGCCCCGGAACAGCCTCGAGCCCAGGTAGAACGTGCTCGAGTGCTGCTGCGTCGAACGCGTGCACGCCGTGATCGCCTCTTCGACCGTCATGGCCCCCATCGCTCCCGTCACGTCGCCGTCGAAGCTAGCACGCGTGACGGACCCCAACCGTGGCGGCGCCTAACGTCTCTTAGGCCGGCGTCGAGGCGACCCTCAACCGTGGGTGGGCAGGGGCACGCGCTCATCGACGCCGCGCGGGGCCTCGCCAT
Source organism: uncultured Trueperaceae bacterium (assembly GCA_963839375.1). Classification (GTDB taxonomy): domain Bacteria; phylum Deinococcota; class Deinococci; order Deinococcales; family Trueperaceae; genus JAABTL01. The sequence goes on from CAWIUY010000012.1 coordinate 471,185, forward strand.
AGCGCTCGCGCACGTAGTCGTCGAGCAGGCGTTGGAAGCCGGGCACGATGTCGGCACCCTGGAGGGTCCCGACGAACGCACCGTCTCGGTAGACGGGCGCGCGCGGCGTCTCGCCCGTGCCGGGCAACGAGATGCCGATGTCGGCGTGCTTCGACTCGCCCGGACCGTTCACCACGCATCCCATCACGGCCACCCGCAGCCCCTCGACGCCGGGGTAGGTCTCGCGCCAGCCGGGCATCTGGGCCCGCAAGTAGGCCTGGATGTCGCGCGCCATCTCCTGGAACAGCGTGCTGGTGGTGCGGCCGCAGCCCGGACAGGCGGTCACGTCCGGCGCGAAGCGGCGCAGGTCGAGGGCCTGCAGGACCTCTTGGGCGATCTCGACCTCGCGTTCACGCGGGGCGCCGGGGTCGGGCGTGAGCGACACGCGGATGGTGTCGCCGATGCCCTCGGTGAGCAGCGGCGCCAGACCCGCCGTGGACGCCACCGCCCCCTTGAGCCCCATCCCCGCCTCGGTGAGCCCCAGGTGGAGCGGGTAGCGACAGCGCGCCGCCAGGCGCCGGTAGACGTCCCACATGTCGCGCACCCGGCTCACCTTGGCGGAGAGCACGATGCGGTCGGCGCCCAGACCCGTCGCCTCCGCCAGCTCGGCCGAGCGCAACGCCGACTGGATCATCGCCTCGATCGTCACCTCGCGGGCGTCCTCGGGCTCGGCCTTGCGGGCGTTGGCGTCCATCAGCTCGGTGAGCAGCGCGGCGTCGAGCGAGCCCCAGTTCACGCCGATCCGGACCGGGCGGTCGAAGTCGCGCGCCACCTCGATCATCGTCACGAAGTTGGCGTCGTGGCGGTCGCCCACGCCCACGTTGCCGGGGTTGATGCGGTACTTGGCCAACGCCTCGGCCGCCCGCGGGTACGCGCGCAGGAGTTGGTGGCCGTTGTAGTGGAAGTCGCCGACGAGCGGGACGTCGAGACCCATGTCGTCGAGCCGCTGCCGGATCTCGGGCACGGCCGCCGCGGCCGCCTTCGTGTTCACGGTGATGCGCACGATCTCGGACCCCGCGCGCGCCAGCGTGGCGACCTGCTCGGCGGTGCCTGCGGCGTCGACGGTGTCCGTGTTCGTCATCGACTGCACCACCACGGGGTGGTCGCCCCCGAGCAGCACGGGGCCCACGGGGACGGTCACGGTGGCGCGGCGGGGGGGGTCGGTCATGGACCCAGTCTACGTGGCCTCGAGCGCACGACCGTCAGCGAGGCACCATCACGGGGCGTGCGGCGCGTCGCGGGTGCCGATGAGCGCCTCGACCTCGGGCCAGAGCGTCTGCGTGACCGACAGCGCCTCGCCACCGTGGATCGTCTCCACGCCCGACCAGTCGCCGAAACGTCCCCCGGCCTCCCGCAACAGCACCGGGAACGGCCCGCAATCCCACGGATGCATGACCGGATCGAGCATCAGTTCGAGCCGGCCGCTGGCCACCAGGGCGTGGCCGTAGGCGTCGCCCCAACCCGCCTGGAAGGCGCTCGCCCGCTGCAGGCGCGACCACGCGCCGGCGCGACCGTGACGCTCGAACGCCCCGGCGTCCGTGAAGCCGACGTAGGCGTCGGCCAGACGCGCGGTCTCGCGCACCCGCACCGGGCGACCGTCGAGGCGCGTGCCGAGGCCGGTGGCGGCCGACACCGTCTCGCCCAGCGCCGGGAAGTGCGCCACCCCCACCTCCACGCGCCCCTCGATCGCCAAGGCGACGAGGACGCCGTAGAGCGGGACGCCGCGCACGAACGACTTCGTGCCGTCGATCGGGTCGACCCACCAGACGTGGCTCGCCTCGGCGTTCTCGGCGCCCTCCTCCTCGCCCACGATGCCGTGGTCGGGGAATGCCCGCTTCAGGTGCGCGCGCAGCACCGCCTCCGCCTCGCGATCGGCCACGGTCACGGGCGAGGCGTCGTCCTTGAGGTCGACGGCGACCCCGGTGCCGAAATGGGCGAGCGTGCGCCGACCCGCCGCGAACGCGGCGGCCAGGGCGACGTCGAGGAAACGTTGCAGCTCCGACATGCCGCAGCCTACCCGAGCCGCCATGGCGCGCACGACGGCGTCCCGGCGCGGCGGTGGCGCGCGGTACGATGGCGGGCATCATGCTGATGACGCGCGCGCGCCTCGAAGCCGCCGAGCGGTCGACGCTCGCCCCTTACGCCACCTTCGCCGACGCGTCGCGCGGCCGTCTGCACCCCGAGGGCGAAAGCACCTACCGCACCGCCTTCCAGAAGGACCGCGACCGGGTCATCCACACCAGCGCCTTCCGCCGCCTCGAGTACAAGACCCAGGTGTTCGTCAACTACGCCGGCGACTACTACCGGACGCGTCTCACCCACACCCTCGAGGTGGCGCAGGTGGGCCGCTCCATCGCCCGCGCGCTCGGGCTCAACGAGGACCTGGCGGAGACGATCGCCCTCGCCCACGACCTCGGTCATCCACCGTTCGGTCACGCCGGCGAACGCACCCTCGACCGGCTCGCCGCCGCCACCGGTGGCTTCGACCACAACCGGCAGAGCCTGCGGATCGTGACCGAGATCGAGGATCGCTACCCGGGCTTCGAGGGGCTGAACCTGAGCTGGGAGACGCTCGAGGGGATCATGAAGCACGAGACCGAGTACGACGTGCCCGACCCGGCCTGGGAGCCCGACCTGCGCCCGAGCCTGGAGGCGCAGGTCGTGAACGTCGCCGACGAGCTGGCGTACAACGCCCACGACCTCGACGACGGCCTCCGGTCGGGGCACCTCAGCCCGCACCAGATCACCGAGGTCCCGGTGGTCGCCCGGCTCATGGCGGGGCTGTCGATCGACCCCCAAAGCTTCGACAACAAGGCACGCTACGCGCTCGTGCGGGAACTGCTCGGCCTCATGATCAACGACGCGATCGACCACACGCACGCGGCGTTGACCGATGCCGGCATCGAGACGCTGGAGGACGTCCGCAGCCATCCCTCGACGCTGGTGGCCAACGCACCGGCGCTGTCCGCCGAGTTGCGCGAGCTCAAGCGCTTCCTGTACGCCAACCTGTACTTCCACCACCGTCTCATCCGCATGACGCGCAAGGCCGACCACATCCTGGACCGGACCTTCCACGCCTACCTCGCCGCGCCCGACATGCTCCCGCCCGCGGTGCGCGCGACCGCCGAGCGACTCGGCTTGGAGCGCGCGGTCATCGACTACCTCTCGGGCATGACCGATCGCTACGCCACCGACGAGTACCGGCGCCTGTTCGACCCCACCGCCCTCACCTGAGCGGCGCGCGCGCCTGCGGCGGTGTGTCCGAGCGCCCCGCATGCCTTCGCGGCCGACCCGACGGGGGGCGGTCAGTCGTCTCGGCGCGCCACGGCCAGCAGGCGGTCGTCCTCGGCGTCCCGGAACCACACGGCGTCGACCTCGCCGTGTGGCACCCGCAACACGAGCCACGGGTTGGTGAGCGCTTGGGTGGTGATGGCGTCGGCGGCCGGTTGGGTCTCGACGACGTCGACGTAGAGGTCGCCGCCCTCGAGCGTCACCGACTCGACGTCGAGCCCGTAGCCGCCCGTCGGCTTGGTGCCCAGGAAGACGGCCACCAGGGTCTCGCGGGCGAAGTCGACGCTGGGGAGCGGCGGCACGGTGAGCGACGAACCGTGCGCTTGGTTCCAGGCCTCGACGAGGTCGTCGCGGGTGGCCAGCAGACGGTACTCGGGCCCGTCGACGCCGGCCGCTTGGCTGCCCTGCGCGACGACCTCGAACGGCACGTCCTGCGGCGTCGGCCGGAAGGCGGTGGGATCGGTGTCGAGCCCAGTGGAGACGTGCACGGCCGTCGAGCGCTGCTCGGCGGTGCCGTCCACGGCCCGGCGCGGCACGTCGTCGCCGGTCAGCACGGCCACGATCAGCGGACCGCCGACGTCCTCGAGCACGCCCCGCAGCGCGTTCGCCTCGGCCGGCGTCAGCTCACCGAGGCCGCGCAGCCCGCCCAACCGCGGCCGCGGCGTGACGCGCACGTTCAGACCGGCCGGATCGAACGTCCCCAACTCCAACCAAGCGCTGCCGTCGTAGTACAGCAGGGCGCGCGTCTCGCGCCGGGTGCGCACCTGCAGGTCGGTGGTCAGCGGGATCCGGCTCACCTCGACCGGCGCGGCGCCACCCGTGACGGCCTCGGTCACCACGGCCTGGCCGTCGATCCAGAGGGCGTCGGGGACCGCCCAGGGGTTGGCCGACGGGTCCTCGGGCGAGGCGGTCAGCTCGCGCTCGACGCCGTCGAGGGTGAAGGTGCGGGGCGCCCCGTACAGCCAGGTCACCCGCTGATCGAGGGCGCCGGTGACGGTGAGGTCGTGCAGTTCGGGTGCGGCGTCGGGTTCGCAGGCGCTGAGGACGACGGCGAGCGCGACGATCAGGAACGCGGCGCGACGCGTGGGGGAACGGCGCATGGGGTGCCTCCTAAGGGCAGAGGCTACCCGACGGAGCTGAGGGCATGTGAGGAGTGCGGTCCTCGGACCGGCCGCGCGTCGCGGCCGTTCCGAAGCGCGTCGAGCCGGTTGGTAGACTCGCGCCGTGTCCGACGCTCGTGGTCCGCGCGTGCTCGTCATCTCGGCTTCGATCGGCTCCGGCCACGTCGCCGCCGGCCGCGCGTTGGCGACGGAGCTGGTCGAGCGTGACGCGGTCGTCCAGCACATCGACCTCCTGGACTTCACCACCCTCCCCTTCCGCCGCCTCTACCGCCAGGCCTACTTCGACCTGGTGCGCACCGCGCCTGATCTCATCGACTGGTTGGGCAAACGGCTCGACACCAGCCGTGAGGCGAAGGGGCGTCAGGCACGCGTGCGGGCGCGCCTCACCCGCTTGATCAGCTACCACCTGCCGCGGGCGCTCGACGCCTTCGGGCCGGGGCTGATCGTCCACACGCACTTCCTGTCGGCCGAGATCCTCTCGTCGCGCCGACGGACGCTGGCGGTCCCGCAGACGGCGGTGATCACGGACTTCCTCGTGCACGGCCTGCACATGCAGCCGGGCATCCGGCGGTACTACGTCGCCGACGACGAGCTCGCCATCCACATGCGGGCGGTGGGGGTCGACGTCGGCAAGCTCAGGGTGACCGGCATCCCCATCGACCGACGTTTCGCCCAGCTGCCGTCGCGGCTCGAGGCCCGCGCGGCCTTGGCCCTCGACCCCGACCGCGACCTGCTCCTGCTCATGGTGGGCGGCATGGAAGCGCGGGTGGCCCTCGACCTGGTGCGCCAGCTGCGCGACCTGCGCTGGCCGCTGACCGTGGCGGTGGTCACCGGTCGCTCGGAAGCGTTGCGCAACGTGCTCACCGCCCAGGTCGAGGGGGCCAGCGGGCTGGTGCGCTTCCGCTTCCTCGGCTACACCACCGAGGTCCCGACCTGGATGGCGGCGGCCGACCTGTTGGCCGGCAAACCGGGCGGGCTGACCTCGTCCGAGGCGCTGGCCGCGGGGCTGCCGTTCGCCGTCGTCGAGCCCTACCCGCTCCAGGAGGAGGCCAACGCCAACTACCTCCTCGAGCACGGCGCCGGGATGCGCATCGACCCGCTGACCACGTTCGAGTACAAGGTGCAGCGGTACTTCGAGTCGCCGACGCGCCGCGTCGCCATGGCGGCCGCCGCCCGCGCCCTCGGCCGGCCGCACGCCGCGCGCGACGTCGTCGACGACCTCGCCGCCGCCGGATGGCTCGGCCCTTGACCGCGACGCGGTCGCGCCTGCGCCTGCACGGCCTCGTCGCGGGCGTGGCCTGGGCGCTCGTCGCGACGTTCGGCCTGGCGCTCGCGGAACCGGCGGACGAGACCTGGGACGTGATCGTGGTCGGTAGCGAGCCCGAGGCCATCGCGGCAGCCGTGGCGGCGGCCGAGGAGGGCGCCCACACGCTGCTCGTCAGCGAGGACCCGCGGCTCGGTGGCCTGTTCGTGCGGGGCGGTCTGAACGTCCTCGACCTGCGGGTGACCCCCGTCGACTACCAGGCGGGTCTCTTCGAACGCTGGTGGCGGCGCGTCGGCCGGGCCCACGCGTTCGACCTCGACCGGGCCGAGCGCGCGTTCGCGGACCTGTTGGCGGGCGCGGCGGTCGAGGTGCGCCTGTCGAGCCCGCCCGTGACCCCGTGGGTGGTCGGCGATGCGGTCGCCAGCGACGCGGGCGTCGACGACGCGGGCGTCGACGACGACGGCGTCGACGACGACGGGGCCGGCGCGGTGCTCGGCGGCGGCCGCTCGCCCTCCGGCGGCGCGGGCGGGGCGCGGGTGCTGGGCGTGCGCGTCGCTGGCCGCCTCCTGGCCGCCGGTCACGTGATCGACGGCACCGCCGACGCCGACCTGGCGTACGCCGCCGGCGCCGACGCCAGCTTCGGGTGGTCGTCGCTCGGCCTCGACGCTCGCATGGTGGACACGCTCGTGTTCCGCGTGGCGGGCGTCGACTGGGCGGCGCTGCGCCGCGGCGTGGCCGAGCGCGGCCGCGGCTACGCCTACGCCGACGACCGCATCGCCTACGGGCACTTCGGCGGCCATCCGGCCGCCTACCCGCCGCTCGATCCCGATCTGCGCCTGCGCGGGCTCAACCTCGGCCGCCAGGAGGACGGCTCGGTGCTCGTCAACGCGCTCCTGATCTACGGGCTCGACCCGTTCGACGCGGCCGACCTGGCACGCGGTCGTGCGCGCGCGGCCGCCGAAGTCCCCCGCGTGATCGCCTGGTTGTCGGACGCCATCCCCGGCTTCGAGGAGGCGGTGCCGGCCGGCGTGGCCGACGCCCTGTACGTCCGCCAGACGCGCCAGATCACCACCCGCTGCACCCTGACGATCGACGACGTGCTCGACCACGTCGTCACCGACCTCGACGTGGCGGCCGGCGGCTACCCGCTCGACGTCCAGACGCTGCGACCGAGCGACGACGGGTACGTCTTCGGCCTACCCGACGTCTACGGCGCCCGGTTGTGCATGACGGTGCCACGCTCGGTGTCGGGCCTGTGGGTGGTGGGACGGTCGTTCGGCGTCGACCCCATCGCCCAGAGCAGCGCCCGGGTGGTGCCCTTCGGGATGGCGGTGGCCGAGGCGGTGGGCGTGGCGGCAGCGCTCGGTGCGCGTCAGGGTCGGACGCCCGCGGCGGTGGCCGAGGACGTCGAGGCGATCGCTCGGGTGCGCGAACGGCTCGTGGCCCGCGGCGCCTACCTGCCCCCGGTCGGGGACCGGACCGCGGCCGGCCCCGCCGACCACCCGCGCTACGGCGACTACCGCGCGATGCTCCGCTGGGGGCTCGCGCTCGGCGGCTACGACAACGACCCGCGGCTCGACGAGACCGTGCCCCGCTCGGGGCTCGTCTACCTGCTCGCCAACGTCGTGCAGCGCGCCTTCGGAGACGAAGCCGCGGCGCGGCGCGCCATCGCCCACAGCGGGATCGAGGGGTCGAGCATCGACCCGGACGCCGCCGCCGTCGTGTTCGGCCACTTCCTGCGCGAAGCCACCGGGGTGGACCTGGGCGAGAACCCCGCCTGGTCCGACCTGCTGGCGCTGGGCCTCGACGTCGCCGAGCCCCGGCGACCGCTCGTCCGCGGTGAGACCTACGCCTTGGGCCGCCTGCTGCTGGCTCAGGGCGACGGCGTCAGCCGCCCGCCGGCAGACCCTGTCGGATCTCGGTGACGAACTGTCGCGCCGTCCGCCCCGCGTACCCCTGGCCACGCTCCGCGAACGCCACGGCGAGCGGCCCCCAACCCTCGGCCGGCGCAGCCAGCCCCTCGCGGTCGGCGAGGTCGGCGACGAGCTCGAGGTAGCGGCGCCGGTCCAGCGCGGGGAAGGTGAGCACCAGCCCGAAGCGGTGGGCCAGCGCCAGCCGCTCTTGATGCGTGTCCCAGGCGTGGACGTCGTCGTCGAGCGGGTCGGGCCGGTCGCGCAGGCGCTCGCGCACGAGGTGGCGCCGGTTCGAGGTCGCCACCACCAAGCAGCGCTCCGGCAACCCGCGCAGACCGCCTTCCAGCAGCGACTTGAGCGGCCGGTAGCCGGTCTCTCCCTCTTCGAACGCCAGGTCGTCGAGGACGAGCAGGGTCGGGTACGGCCACGGCCGCAACGACGCCAGCGCTTCGGTGAGACGTCCGAGGTCGCCGACCTCGGCCAGCCGCAACCCCCGGTCGCCATGACGTGCCAACAGACCCCGGACCGCCGTCGACTTGCCGCTGCCCCGCGGACCGTAGAGCAACGTGGCGTGCGCGGCGCGTCCGTCGAGGAACGCCCGCACGTTGGCGTCGAGCCGCGCGAGCTGCTCGTCCACGCCCCAGAGTGGATCGGCCGGGCGGGGCGCGGCGGCGGTCCAGGTCCCACCGTCCCACGCCAGCGCCGCGTGGCGCGCCAAGGGTCCCGCGCCGTGCGAGCGGGCGCGGGCGGTGAGCGTCCTCACCGCGCCAGCGACGTCGCCCGCACGCAAGCGGGCGGCCAGGTCGACGCTCACCGGGTCGACCGACGCCCCACGCGCCGCCGGCAGCGGTGGGGCACCGTCGGGCACGACGAGCGCGGCGACGACGTCCACGATCCGCGCGACGTCGACCGTCAAGGCCGCGACGACGTCGCCGTCGCCCAGGACCTCCGGTTGCTCGGCGGCGAGGGTGGCCCAGCTGCCCGCGCCGTACAGCGCAGCGTCGGCCAGCGCGTCCGCTACGTCGCCGCCGACGCCACGGGCCGCCCGCCACACCTCGGCGTAGGCGTCGTCGCTCGCGTCGGCGACCGGCAGGGCCTCGGCGGCGGGCCACGCGGTACTGCGGCCCACGGCGTCGAGCAGGTACCAGGTCACGCCGCGACCGGCCGGTCGGGCCGTCCGGACGGCGCCTCGAGCCAGGCCTCGAGCCCCTGTGCGAGGGCGTGCTCGACGACGTCGGCGCCCGCCCGCATGGCCTCGAGCGAGCGGTGGAAGTCCCACCATGCGATCGGCGGTTGCGTGGCCAGCAACCACGCGCCTGGCGGGGCTGCGATCACGCGTTCGTAGGACGTGGCCGCCAACGCCAGACCACGCCCGAGTCGCGACCAGGCGTGCCGACCGGAGCGCCGGGCACACCAGCGCAACCACGCGCGACCGGCGGGACTGGCGTTGGACGCTCGGACCCAGCCGATGAACCGGGACCGGTAGGTGTCGATGCCGGCGTGGATCCCGAGCGAGCGCTCGGGATCGAGCGCGGCGAGCGCCCGGAACGGCACGCTCTCGACGAAGCCGCCGTCGACCAGCGCCCGCGGACCGTCGATCACCGGTGCGAACACGCCCGGCAGAGCGCAGCTCGCCACGACCGCGCGCGCCAGTGGTCCCTCGTCGAGGAGCGTGAGCTCGCCGGTCAGCAGGTCCGTGCAGGCCGCCACGAAGGGGATGGCGGTGTCCGCGAACGTGGCGCCGCCGAACACCTTGCGGTCGAGCCAGGCTTCGAGGCGGCGCCCCCGGATGAGGCTCGCCTCGTCGAGACCAGGATCGAACCCTTGCCGCCACAGCTCGGCCACGTCGAGCTGGCGCATCGTGTACTCGAGCTCGGTGGCCGATGCCCCCAGCGCCAGCATCGCGCCGACGACGGCTCCGGAGCTCGTCCCCGCGATGGCGGTCGGGCGCCAACCGTGCGCCTCGAGCGCCTGCAACGCCCCCACGTGGGCGTAGGCCCGTGCGGTGCCACCGCCGAGGGCCACGCCGAAGCCACCCCGCCAACCGGCCATGACGCATGCTAACCGTCTCACGAGCGCATCCGGACGTCCTCCGGACGCGTGGTAGCTTGGCGCCGATGGCGTCGATCTACCAACGCGCGAGGCCGCGACGGTTCGATGAGGTGGTCGGGCAGGAGCACGTGCTCGACGTCCTCGCCGCTGCCCTGCGGCGTGACCTCGTGGGACACGCCTACCTGTTCTCCGGACCACGCGGGGTCGGCAAGACGACCACGGCACGCCTCCTGGCGATGGCGGTGAACTGCGACGCCGCCCCAGACGAACGTCCGTGCGGGGTGTGCGAGTCGTGCACGCTGGTGCAGGCCGGCCATCATCCGGACGTCACCGAGCTCGATGCCGCCTCGAACAACTCGGTGGACGACGTGCGCGACCTGCGCGAGAAGGTGGCGCTGGCGTCGCTGCGCGGTGGCCGCCGCGTGTGGGTCCTCGACGAGGCCCACATGCTGTCGCGCGCCGCGGCGAACGCGCTCCTCAAGACGCTCGAGGAGCCGCCGGCGGGCCTCGTCTTCGTCCTCGCCACGACCGAACCCGAGAAGCTCCCGCCGACGGTGCTCTCCCGCTGCCAGCACTTCCGCTTCCGGCGGCTCAGCGAGGAGCAGATCCGTGGCAAGCTCGCGCGCCTCGCCGAAGCGGCGGGCGTGGACGCCGACCACGACGCGTTGGCGCTGGTGGCGCGCGCGTCCGATGGGGCGATGCGAGACGGCGAGTCGATGCTCGAACGGCTCCTCGTCGACGGCCGGCGCGTGACCCTCGCGGACGCGGAGGACGCCCTCGGCTTGCCGCCGCGTGAGCGCCTGGACGCCCTCGGACGCGCCGTCACCGAGGGAGCCTGGGACGCGCTGCTCGACGAGGCCGGGGCCTTGTACCGCGACGGTTTCGCACCGCGCACGGTGGCCGAGCAGCTCGGCCGCGCGCTGCGCGATCGGCTGTTCGCCGCGGTGAACGGGGCCCAGGTCGGGGGCGCGCCCGACGAGGTCGACCTGCTGGTCCGTTCGATCGACGCCCTCGACGTGGTCAGCGAGCGCTTCGTGCGCCAGAACGACCTCTACGCGCTGGAGGTGGCGTTGCTGCGGACCGCCGGGGCGGCCACCGGCTTGACGACGAACGACGCGGCGCCCAGCGCGGCCGCGCCGAGCACGTCGCGAGCGGCGCCGACGCGCGCGGCCGAGCCGGTACGGGCCACGACCACCGCCCCGACCGCGAGCACCCCCGCGGCCACGACGGCCGCGGGCGACGAGGACGCCACGACTTCGGGCGCGACGTCGGAACCGGCGGCCCCGCCTCCCTTCGAGCCGCATGCGCCGGCGACGGGGCGGCGGGCGGCAGCAGCGTCCGTCGGGGCGCCGGCAGCGGGGGCGCCGGCAGCGGGGGCCTCGGCAGCGGGGGCCTCGGCGGCGAGCCCCAGCCGCTTCTCCTGGCATCCGGCGCTCACCCAGGCACCCACGCAGCTGAAGGCGTTCTTGCTACCCGCGACGGCGGACGTGACCGACGACCGTCTCACGCTGCGCTTCGACGACCGCCACGCGTTCCATCACGCCCAGTTGCGCAAACGCGAGGCCGAGGTGCTGGCCCTGGTCGACGAGCACGGCGGCGCCCATCTCAGCGTGGTCCTCGAAGGCCCCGCCGGTCGATCACAGCACGCGCCGCGGCAGAAGAACGGGGGTCCGCCCCCAAAAAAAGGCTGACGGGGTCGGCGCCGACGTCGTCGATCCCGGAGCCCACGCCGCGCGCGGTCGCGACGCCGCGCCCCGCACTCGCGGAACCGGCGGCGCGCACACAGGACGAACCCGCGTCGCCCGTGCGCGCCGCACCGCCAGCCCCTGGCCGAGACGAACCGGCGGCGACCGAACGCGCGGCGTCGCCAGCGCCCGCCCGCCGCGAACCACCGATATCCGCGCGTGACGCGCCGGCGGTCCAAGCGCCCGGCACCCGCCCGACGCCGCCGCCGGCCACGGTCACGACCCGCGAGGAGCTCCCGGCCGGCTTCTGGGACGACGACCCGCCTCCGCCCGACGACGCCGCTCCGCCCGACGGCGGTGCCGCGCCCGACGCTCGTGCGCTCGAGGAGGCCGCGTCGCCGTCGAGCGGCGTACCCTCACTCCAGGGCGCGACCGGTGGCGGGCGCGCTCCGCTGGCGGCCCCGTCGCGCACGACCGAAGCGGCCGCCCGGTTGGGGGCGCTGACGGGACTGTCGCTCCTCGAAGCCGTCTTCCCCGGTCGCGTGCTGAGGATCGATCGACCCGACGCAGCGCCGGGCGCGGACCGTAGCGACGACGCCAGCGACGACCCCAGCGACGGCGCAGCCGGCCTCGACCTCGTCTCGGACGACACCCTCGACGACGACGAGACCGTCCCGAGCCGCTAGCCCCACGGACCATCCGGCGGTCACCCTCAGGAGGAAGCGATGAACGTCCAGAAGCTCATGAAAGAAGCCCAGCGCGCGCAGAAGAAGGTGGCGGAGGCGCAGGAACGCCTGGCTGCCATGACCGTCGAAGGGAACGCCGGCGGCGGGCTGGTGAGCGTGACGGCCACCGGCGACGGCACGATCCGGTCGGTCAAGATCGACCCCGGCGCCGTCGACCCGAGCGACCTCTCCATGCTCGAGGACCTCGTCACGGCCGCCGTGGCGGACGCCCAGCGCCAGGCCAAGGAACTCAACGAGCGCGAGATGGGCTCCGCCATGGGCGGCCTCGGCGGTCTGCCGGGGATGTTCTAGGTCCTTGCGCTACCCCGCTCCGCTCGTCACGCTCATCCGTGAGTTGGGCCGACTGCCCGGCATCGGGCCGAAGTCGGCCCAACGGCTCGCGTTCCACCTGTTCAACCGTCCCGAGGCCGACGTCGAGGCGCTCGCGCATGCGCTGCTGGAAGCGAAGCGAGGACTCGACCGATGCCCGACGTGCTTCCACGTCAAGGCCAAGGCGGCGGCGTTGTGCGCCGTCTGTGAGGACCCGCGCCGGGACGCGACGATCCTGTGCGTCGTCGAGCAACCGGCCGACGTGCTCGCGATCGAGCGTTCGGGCGAGTTCCAGGGTCGTTACCACGTCCTGCACGGCGTTCTTTCCCCCATGCACGGCGTCGGACCGGCCGAGCTGACGATCGAAGCGCTGTGGCCACGGCTGGCCGACGTCGAGGAACTGGTCCTCGCCACCTCCACCACGGTCGAGGGCGAGGCGACCGCCATGTACCTCGCCCGCGCGGCCCAAGAGAGCGGTGTCCGGACCAGCCGTATCGCGTACGGTCTGCCCGTCGGTGGCGATCTCGAGTACGCCGACGAGGTCACGCTCGGCCGCGCCATCGCCCATCGCCGGCCGGTCTAGCCCGTCCACCCGACCTTGACGGAACGGAGGCCATCCATATAATGGCGACCGTTTCGAGAGGACGTGACACGTGGCGAAGAGGAAAGTCGCCGACAACCACCGCACCCGGCTCGTGATCGTCGAGTCGCCGACCAAAGCGCGCACCATCGGGCGCTTCCTGGGCGACGGCTATCGCGTCGTCGCCAGCATGGGACACGTCCGCGACCTGCCCGCCAACGCCAAGCAAGCGGGTGAGGAGGCCAAGCGACTCACGTTCGGCATCGACGTCGAGGACGCGTACCGACCGCACTACGTGATCTCACCGCAGAACCAGACCAAGGTGCGCGGGCTCAAGAAGGCGCTGGCCGGGGCCGACGAAGTGTTCATCGCGACGGATGAGGACCGCGAGGGCGAGGCCATCGGCTGGCACGTCGTCGAGGTGCTGCAACCGAAGGTGCCCGTGCGCCGCATGGCGTTCCACGAGATCACCGAGGCCGCCATCCAGCGCGCCCTGCAGCAGACGCGCGAGCTCGACCTGAACCTGGTCGAAGCGCAAGAGACGCGGCGCGTGCTCGATCGCCTCGTCGGCTACTCGATCAGCCCGCTGCTATGGCGCAAGATCGCCCAGGGACTCTCCGCCGGCCGCGTGCAGAGCGTGGCCGTGCGGCTGCTCGTGCTGCGCGAGAAGGAACGGCTCGACTTCGTCCCCGGTGGCTACTGGGACGTGGCCGCCAGCCTGATCCGCGCCGCCGACGAAGGTTCCGCGAACGGTCGCGCCATCGCGGCGACCCTCACCCAGCTCGACGGCGTGCGCCTCGCCAGCGGCCGCGACTTCGACGAGAAGACCGGTCGCCTCAAGGCCGACCTGGTCGCCGGAAGCGACGTCGTGCAGCTCGACGAGGAAGGCGCCCGCGAGCTGGCCGCCGACCTGGCCGAGGCCCGCTGGCGCGTCGCCGATCTCGACACCCGCGACGAGTCGCGCCGGCCCGCGCCCCCGTTCACCACCTCGACGCTCCAGCAAGAGGCCTCGCGCAAGCTCGGCTGGTCGGCGCGCGACACGATGCGGGTGGCGCAGGGTCTGTACGAACGCGGCCACATCACCTACATGCGGACCGACAGCACCAACCTGGCGACCGAGGCGCTCGACGCCATCCGCGCCATGGTCGACGACCGCTACGGCGCCGACCACCTGCCCGAGAACCCGCGCCGCTACACGAAGGCCTCCAAGAACGCGCAAGAGGCGCACGAGGCGATCCGCCCCGCCGGGGTCGAGATGCGCACCGCCGAAGAGCTCGGTCTGCGCGACCGCGACGCCGCCCTCTACGACCTCGTCTGGAAGCGCGCCGTCGCCAGCCAGATGGTCGACGCGCGCCTCCGCTTCGTGACCGCTCGGATCGAAGCGTCGGCGGGAGATCGGACGGCCACGTTCCGCGCCACCGGACGCACCACCGTGTTCGCGGGGTACCAGCGCGCGTACGTCGAGGGCAGCGACGACCCCGACGCCGCGCTCGACGCGCAGCAGCAGCCGCTGCCGCCGCTGGCCGTCGATGACGCCATGCAGGTGCGCGAGCTCGTCCCCAGCGGCCACGAGACGAAACCGCCGGCGCGCTACACGGAAGCGACGCTGGTCAAGACACTCGAGGAGCAGGGCATCGGCCGACCGAGCACGTACGCCTCGATCCTCGACACGATCCAGCAGCGTCGCTACGCCCGCAAGCAGGGCAGCCAACTCGTGCCGACCTTCACCGGTTTCGCCACCAACGCGCTCCTGGAGGCGCAGTTCGCGCACCTGGTCGACCCCGGCTTCACCGCCGGCATGGAAGCCGACCTCGACGAGATCGCCCGTGGGCAACGCGAGCGGGTCCCCTACCTCGACGCCATCTACGCCGGACCCGACGGTATCGCCGCGCTCGTCCAGTCGGGGCTCGCCGAACTCGACGCCCGCGAGATCAGCACGGTCGAGCATCCCAAGTGGGCGCCGTTCCTGGTCCGCGTCGGTCGCTACGGCCCCTACGTCGAGGGCCCTGTCGACGGCGAGACGCTCAAGGCGAGCTTGCCCGACGACACCGTGCCGGCCGAACTGACGCGCGAGGACCTTGAGCACGCCCTGCGCGAACGCAACACGCCCGACGAGGCGATCGCCAGCCACGATCCGAGCGGCGAACCGATGATGCTCAAGCGGGGCCCGTACGGGCCCTACCTCCAGCTCGGCGACGGCACCGGCGAGGAGCGCCCCAAACGCATCTCGCTGCCCCCCGGCGTCACTCCCGAGGACGTCGACGGCGAGCTCGCGCAGGCGCTGCTCGACCTGCCGCGGGCGCTCGGCCCGCATCCCGAGAGCGGTCAGACGATCGAGGCCCACATCGGCCGGTTCGGCCCCTACGTCCGTCACGAGCGTGTGTTCGCCAGCCTGCCCAAGGGCATGGACGTCCTGAGCGTCGACCTCGCCACCGCGCTCGACCTGCTGGCCAAGAAGCGCGGCCGCGGGGCGCCACGTCGGACGTTGGGCGACCACCCCGAGGACGGCGAGGCCGTCACCCTCCACGACGGCAAGTTCGGTCCGTACGTGAAGCACGGCAAGACGAACGCCTCGCTGGCGGAAGGTCAGGACCCGGACGCGGTCACGCTCGAAGAGGCGCTCGCGCTGCTCGAAGCCCGGATCGCGGCGGGCGGCGGCCGCGCCTCCGGGCGCCGTGGCGCCGGCGGCGCCAAGCGCACCGCGGCGTCGAAGAAGGCGGGCGTCGGAGGGGCCAAGAAGACGGCGGCCAAGAAGACCGCCGGCAAGAAGACGGCCGCCAAACCTCGCGCGACGCCGAAGCCCAAGGCGACGCCCGCCGACCTGGTGCCGTTCCTCGACGCGCTCGACCCGATCGACCGGGACGTGGTCGCCAGCCTCGACGGCATCGGTCGTCCCAAGCAGGCGCTGGTGGCGGTCACCGAGCGGTTGGGCATCGCCGAAGAAGAGGCCCAAGCCCGCGCCAAACGGGCGCGCTTCAAGCTGCGCATGGCGTACGGGAAGGCGCGCG
The DNA here is from genome assembly GCA_963839375.1 of uncultured Trueperaceae bacterium. GTDB lineage: Bacteria > Deinococcota > Deinococci > Deinococcales > Trueperaceae > JAABTL01. The sequence continues at coordinate 487,193 of CAWIUY010000012.1, forward strand.
CCGCCGAGTCGTGAGGACCGGCCGCGGGGACGGCGGGACGCTCGACGACGGTGAACGCCTCGTCGGCGACGTCGTCGCCGTCCTCGGTCTGGCGCGGGCCGCCGGGGCCGCCGGCGCCCCGCTGCCGGGCCGCCCGTGGGTGGCCGCACGGCTCGAGCACGCGGTCGCTTGGCGCCTGACCCGACCGCGTTGGCTGATGGCGCTCGACGCCGCCCTGATCGTGGACCTGCCGCACGGCGACTTCAGGGTGCTGCAGCGCGGCGACGCGCTCGAGCTGCCCGCCGACGTCGACCTGCGGCTCCAACCGGTCAAGGCCGAGGTCGCCGTCCTGTGGGTCGACGGCGCGCCGACGTGAGGCGGCGCGCCGGCGTGAGGCGGCGCGCCGGCCCGACGCGGCGCACCAGAACGGTCCCGGAGCGTCCCGACCGCTAGACTGGAGCGTGCGACGAACCCACGTGCGCGACGCGCTCGTCCTGCGGCGCAGTCCCCTGCCGAGCGGCGATGTGGTGGCCACCCTCCTGTCGCCGGCCGGCACCTGGCGCGCCGTCGTCCGCAAAGGGCGGCTCCCCGGTGGGAACCTGGCGCGCCTCTCGCTGTTCCACGACGTGACCGTCCAGTACTGGCGGCGCCGCGACGAGGACTTGGCCCTCATCACGCAGGTACGACTCAACGGCGCGCTGTCGGGCCTGGTGCGCCCCGAGACCTATCCCTACGCGCACCTGCTGGCCGAGCTCACCGACGCGCTCACCGTCGACCACCCCGTGAGCGACCGCTGGTACGCGCTGGTCGCCAGCGGCCTGCGGGGCTTGCACGCCCACCACGATCCGGAGGCGGTGGGCTTCGCCTACGCCTGGCGCCTGGTCGTGACCGCCGGCCTCGCCCCCGACGTGCGCGCCTGCGCCGTGTGCGGCGCTCCGCCCAGCCACCTCGCGGTCGACGAGGGGACCGCGCACTGCGCGCAGCATGCCGAGCCCGGCGGCCGCGACGTGGCGTTGGGCGAGGCCGGTCTGGTCGAGCTCGATGCCGTGCTGCGCGGGCCGCTGGGCGCCGCCGTCGCGACCCCGCCGCACGACCGCCACGCCCACTGGCGCGCCCTGCACCGCTACGTCCGCTGGCACGTCGGCGAGGTCCGCAGCTTGACGACGCTGTCGGTGAGCCGCCCGGCGGTCAAGGAGCCGGTGGCCGCGCCCCAGACCGAGATGGCCGAGGTCGCCTCATGATGAGCGTGTTCGCGGCGCTGGCGGTCGGATACGTGCTCGGCGCCATCCCGACCGCGGCCCTGGCCGCCCGACTCAAGGGCCGGCGGATCTTCGAGGTCGGCTCGGGCAACATGGGGGCGATGAACACGGCCCGCAACCTGGGCTGGGCGCTGGGCGTCGCGGTCCTGCTGGTCGACGTCGGCAAGGGTGCCCTCGCCACCGTCCTCGGGGCGACGATCGCGCGCCTCGCCGAGCTACCCGCCGGGCCCGCACTCGCGGTGACGCTGGCGGCGGGCGCCGGCGCCGTGGCCGGCCACGCCTGGTCGGTGTACGTCGGATTCCGTGGCGGCAAAGGGCTCGCCACGCTGTTCGGCGCGTCGCTGCCGCTCTACCCCTTGGGGGGGTTGGCAGGGATCGCCTTGGTGCTCGCGCTGCTGCTCATGACGCGTCGGTGGGTGTTGGCGACGGTCGTCACGCTCGCCCTCTACCCGCTCCTGGTGGCGCTGGTGGCGCTCCGTACCGGGGTCACGCTCGACACGGCTTTCACGCTCTTCACCTGGACCCTGCCGATCGCCCTGATCTCGCTCGCGAAGCACCGGCCCGCGCGCGCCGAACGTACCGCCTGACGCCCGTCACTGCCAGCGCTCGAACGCCTCCGGCTCCTCGCCCAGGAGCAGGTCGCGCACCGCGCCGATGAGGAACAGGCTGCCTGCGACGACGACCGTGGCGCCCTCGGGCGCCAGCGTCCGCGCCAGCTCGAGCGCCTCGGCTGGGGTCGCCGCCACATGCACGCGAGCGGCGCCCGGCACCCGTCGCAGCGCAGCCGCCAGCCCGTCCGGGTCCGCGGCCCGCGGGCTCGACGTGGCGCGCGTGGCGACGACCGCGGGCGCCAGCCGCGCCAACGCCGCGCCCAAGGGCCCCTCGCCCTTGTCGTCCGAGACGCCCACGACGGCGACCGCCGGTCGGACCCGGAGCGACTTCAGCGCGGCCCCCAGCGCCTCCGCGCCGGCCGGGTTGTGCGCGCCGTCGAGCAGCCACCGCAGCCCGTGGGCATCGAGCGGCTCGAGCCGCCCGGGCCAGCGCACCTCAGCCGCCCCGGCGCTGACCGCCGACCAGGGCACCCCCCACGCCGACGCCCCCAGCGCCGCCAGCGCCAGGTTGCGCGCCTGGTGGGCGCCGAGGAGCGGCGCGAAGAGGGGTCCGTCGCCAAGACCCGCCACGCCCACGCCGGCCCAACCCCGGTCGAGGGGTCGCCACGGCGTGTCGTCGAGCGCGGTGAAGCGCGCTCCGACGACCTCGGCGGCCTCTCGCAGCACGGCGAGCGGGTCGCCCTCGGCCGCGGTCAGGGCCGGTCGCCCCGTGCGCCACACGCCCGCCTTCTCGGTTGCGATCGCGCCCACGGTGTCGCCCAGCACGCGCTCGTGGTCGAGCGCCACCGACGTCACCAGGCTGAGCGCGGGCTCGGTCGCGTTCGTGGCGTCCAAACGCCCGCCCATGCCGACTTCGAGCACGGCGCGCCGCACCCCGGAGCGGGCGAAGGCCAGCAGCGCGACGGCGACCAGGACCTCGAAGAAGGTCGCCTCCAGGTCCTGCGCGGGCGCCCGCACCGACGCCAGCACGTCCTCCAGGTCGGCCCGCGGCGGAGGCCGGCCGTCGACGTGAACACGCTCCTCGAAACGACTCAAGTGCGGGCTCACGAAGCGACCGACCGGTCCGCCACCGGCCGCGCCCACCATCGCCGCCAGGGCGGCCGTCGTCGACCCCTTGCCGTTGGTGCCCGCCACCAGCGCCACCTCGAACGCGTCCTGCGGATCGTCGAGCGCGGCCAGGAGCGCTCGGGTGCGTTCCAAGCCGGGCCGCACGCCGAACCGCTGCAACCTCTCCACCCAAGTCCAAGCGTCCTCGATCGGCGTCACCCCGCCCGGCCGTCGGCGGCCGCGATCGCCTGCGCACCGGGCCCGGCGCCGACGGCGTCGTGGTGGGTGGCGATCAACTCGGCCACCCGCTCGTTGCCGCCGCCGGCGCGCACCAAGCGCGCCCCCGCCTCGGCGTGGTCGCGTTGCCGCTGCACCGCCTCGGCCCACGGACGCGGGAGCCGCGCCGCGAGCGCGGTCTCGGGCTGGATCACGTGCACGACGATTCGTTCGATCGGGCGGTAGGGGGCCGTCGCCTTGCCGACGTCGTGCAGCAGGGCCGCCCGGACCCAGGTCGCCTCGACGTCGGAGCGGTCGCGCAGCAGGCGTCGTGCGACACGGCATGCGTGGTCGCGGTCGCGGCGGTCCATGGCGCGGTAGAGGGTCAGCTCACGGGGCTCGAGCCAGGCGGCCGCGAAGGCGTCGTCGGGGTGCGCCAACCCGGGTACGAACGCGCGCACCGTGCGCGCCACCAGGGCCAGCCAGCGACGAGGAGCGTCCACGGCGGCGAGTCTAGCCCGCGCCCGGCCCGTATCATGAGGCGCGATGCGACGAACCCTCATCTTCCTCCTGGTCCTGTGGACGGCGGCCATGGTCCTCGGCGCGACGGTCGCGCAGGCCGATCCCGGCGCACCACCGGCCGCCGAGGGGCCTTCCCTGCCGCTCGACGAGCGCGGCTGGCCCGTCGGTGAGGACGCGGGGCAGGTGGCGGACGCCGCCATCGCGGTCTGGCTCGGGCAGACCCCCACCTCGCTGACCGAGCTCGCCGGTCGCTCACCCGAGGAGATCTGCTCGTCCCTGCCCGGCCTGGTGGCCAACCCGCCCCCGCCGAGCGGCACCCGCGTGCGGGTGGAGGAGCGGCTCCCGGTGACGCTCGAGGGCGAACCGGACCGGGCCGCCTTCACCTACGCGGCCGTCCGCTCGGGCGAACTGCTCGACGTCGTCCAGGTCGACCTCCGTCGCGTCGACGCGACGTGGCAGGTGGACCGCGTGGGCTTCCGCGTCGAGAACGGCGACGGTGGACGCCCGTGGTTGCAGACGCGAGGCGCCGCGATCGCCTTCGTCGTGTTCACGCTCCTGGTCCTGCTGCTGCTGCTCCGTCCCAGCCCGCTGCGGCGCGCGCTCGCGGCGTCGGTCCTCACCATCCGGCGCCACCGGCGCACCGTGCTCGTCACCATGGTGGCGCTGTACGCCGTGTTCACGGTCGGCGTGCTGGCGGGGGCGTCGCTGCCGGACGCGTGCGACGAAGCGGTCCTGGTCGTGGTCCAGAACGCGACGGCCGAGCTGGGCGCGGTCGACGCCTACGCCAGTGGCGACCTGGCGCGGGCCGCGGTCGTGACCTTCTACCAGAACTTCGTGGTGGTGACCTTCAGCGTGCACTTCTTGCTGTCGCTGCTCATGGGCGCCCCCACGTACCTCCTGGCGGTGCCGCAGTTCTTCCTGCTCGGCTTGCCGTTCGGACTGCTCAGCGACACGACGGCGTTGGCGCTCGTGCCGGTCGTCGTCCTGGTCGGGATCGAGCTGACCGCCTACTTCTTGGTGGTCTCGGGTGGCGGCATCGTGCTCACCACGTTGTTCCGGCGCGGCTTCGGGGCTTACCCCGAGGCGGTGCGCCAGGCGGCGTCGCTGCTGGTGCCGGCCGGGCTGCTGCTGCTCATCGGCGCCTGGTACGAGGCCATCGTGCTCATCATCGGCTCGTAGACACCTCGCCGGCCCAGGCGCGCCGAACGGCGGGCGCGACGTCGCGAAGATCGCGCGCATCGCGGAACGCCGGCGCCGCTGGACCGAGCGCCAGCAGCGGCACGGGTGCGCGCGTGTGACGGGCCGACGTGGCGTCCTCGAGGTTGCCGTGGTCGGACACGACGACCAGCGTCACCGGGCCCAGCGCGGGCACGAGCGCGGCGACGAACGCGTCGAGTCGCTCGACGAGCCGGGTGGCCGTCGCGGGATCGGCGAGATGACCGGTGCGATCGGTGACCCACACGTCGAGGTACGTGAAGGCGTGGTCGGCGGCCAGCGACGCCAACCGTCGGGCACCGCCCGCCGACGCGACGTCCGTCGGGCGCTCTTCGAAGAAACCGAGGTCGGCGGCCACCGCCGTCCCGCGGCGTAGCTCGTCGTCGCCTCGCACGGCCAGACCGGCGCCACGCGCGGCGACGAGCGCCGCCGGCGCCCGCACGCGACGGCGCGCCCCGGCCGGGTGGGCCAGGGCGTCGAGGTAGCGACGCCCGTAGGCGTTGGCGAGAAGTGCACCCGAAGCGGCCGCGTCGTGGAAGAGGCTGCCGGCCTCGAGCAGCTTCACGAGCGTGGGGCCGGGCCAGGGACCGTAGGGGCGCCCCATCGCCGCGACGCCGTCGACACCGGTGAGGAGCGTCGTCTGCCCCGTCGCCGACTGCGGCAGACCGGGGTGACCCAGCGTGGCGTCGAGCGACCGGACGGTGCGCTCGGGCTCGCTGCGGTCGGCGAGACCGTCGACCCAGCGGCCGCCCGCCAGCGCGTCGAGCGCGGGCGCGTGGGCGCGTGCGAAGGGGTTGACGGCGGGGTCGTCGCGGCCCAGGCCCACCCCGTCGAGGAAGAGCACCAGGATGGGTGGTCTCAGCTGCCGACCCCGACGGCGGCCTTGACCCGCGCCAGGGTGGCGGCGGCGGTCTCGCGCGCACGCTCGGCGCCGCGCGCGAGGAGCGCGTCGAGCTCGGCCGGGTCGCTCTGGAACGCCGCGTACCGCGCTTGGATGGGGGCCAGCGCGTCGACGACCGCGGCCACGACCGCCTTCTTGAGCGCCCCGTAGCCCTGGCCCTCGACCTCGGCCTCGAGCTCGGCCATGGGGCGCTCGGACAGGACCTGCCAGATCGTCAGCAGGTTGCGCACGCCGGGCGAGGCGTGTTCGAAGCGGGTCTCGCGGTCCGAGTCGGTGACCGCGCTCATGATCGTCTTGCGCACGACGTCGGGCGGGTCGAGGAGCCGGACCGCGTGGCCACCGCGGTCGCTGGCCACCGACTTGCTCATCTTGGCCGTGGGGTCGTCGAAACCCATCACGCGAGCGCCCGATCGCGGCACCACCGCCTTGGGCAGCACGAAGACCTCGCCGAAGAGGTGGTGGAACCGGTCGGCGATATCGCGCGTCAGCTCGACGTGCTGCACCTGGTCCTCGCCCACCGGCACCTCGTCGGTGTCGTAGAGCAAGATGTCGGCCGCCTGGAGGACCGGATAGTCGAGCAGTCCCGTGCCGATCGAAGCGCGCCCCTCGATCTTCGTCTTGAACTGGTTCATCCGGTTCAGCCAGCCGAGCGGGGTGACGCAGTTGAGGATCCACGCGCACTCGGTGTGCTCGGGAACGTGCGACTGGACGAACACCAACGACGACGCCGGATCGAGCCCCGAGGCCAGGTACATCGCCGCCACGGCGCGGCTGCGCGCCCGCAGCTCGGCCGGGTCGATCGCTTCGGGGATGGTGAGCGCATGGAGATCGACGACGCAGAAGACGTTCTCACGCTCGTGCTGCCCCTCCACCCACTGCTTGAGGGCGCCGAGGTAGTTGCCGATGTGGAGGTCGTTGGTCGGCTGCATGCCCGAGAACACGCGCGGTCGGCGGGCGGGCGCGCGGCCGGCGGCGCCGGGGGCCGCGCCCGCGGCTTCGAGGTTCGTCATGAGCGCGAGTCTACCGTGCGGGTGTCAGCAGCCGGAGCCGACCAGGCGCCACGACGAGCGTCGCTTCGTCGTCGCGAAGCGCATCCCCAGCCCCGGCCGAGGCTGCTGGCCGGACTCCGGCCGCAGGCCGGACTCCCGACCGGGCCACGGTCGCCAGGTCCAGCAGCGGCCCGTCGACCGCGGCGCCGGCCGGCGCCGCGAGGTCGGCCCGCGCGACGCGCTGCTCACGCGTCCCGAGGTTGGCCAGCACGAGGACGGGGGGCGAACCCGGCAGAGTGCGCCACGCCCCCAAGAGGGCGTTCGGCAGACCGTCCACGAGCTGCACGTCGCCGCGCGCCAGCGCGGGCCATGCGGCCCGCTGCGCGATCGCCTCGCGGTAGGCCGACCACAGCGAGGCCGGGTCGTCGCGCTGCGCCTCGACGCTGATCGCCGGGTCCTCGGTCGACGGTGGGAACCAGGCTTCGACCGGGCTGAAGCCGCCGTCGGCCGTGGCCGTCCAGCGCATCGGCGTGCGCTTGAAGCGATCGTCGGCGCCGGGGCCGTTCGGCATGCCGATCTCCTCGCCGTAGTACAGGAACGGCGTGCCAGGCAGCGCCAGGAGCAGCCGCGCGGCGAGCGCCAGCCGCCCGGTGTCGCGGCGCAACGGTGAGAGGACGCTGGCGGGTCGTGTCTGGTCGTGGTTGCTCAGGAAGGTGGCGCGGCGCGCGCCGGCCGGGTACGCCTCGGCGTTGAGCGCCAGCTGCGCCACCAGCTCGATGGCGTTGCGGCCCTGGAGCGCCGCGAGGATCGCGCGCCACAGCGGGTAGTCGAACGACATGTCGAGCTCGGCCTCGCGGTGGTACGCCGCGATCGTCGGCGTCGCGGTCCAGGTCTCGCCCACCAGGAAGGTGCCGGGCCGGCGCTCGCGCAGGCGTGCGTCGAACGATCGCACCCAGGCGAGGTTCTCGGGCGCGTTGGCGATGCGCCCGTCAGCACCCTCGACGACGTGCTGGATGGCGTCCACCCGGAACCCGTCGACCCCCAGGTCGACCCAGAAGACGGCGACGTCGAGGAGCGCATCGGTGACCTCCGGACGGCGGTGATCGAGGTCGGGCATGTCGGCGACGAACAGTCCCAGGTAGCGCGTCCCGTCGCCGGTATCGTGCCAGGCGTCGCCACCGAGCGTGCCGAGCAGCGCCGGCGGATCGGTCTCGAAGCGGTACCAGTCGCGCCGGGCCGGGTCGCCCGCTCGCGCGGCCACGAACCACGGGTGGCGATCGCTCGTGTGGTTGACGACCAGGTCGAGGACGACCCGCATCCCGAGGCGATGGGCGGCGTCGAAGAGCGCACGGGCGTCGGCCAGGGTGCCGAAGTCCTCGTGCACGGCGCGGTAGTCGGTGACGTCGTACCCGTGATACGAGGGGCTCGGATGGATGGGCGTGAGCCACAACCCCGTCACGCCCAGGTCGGCGAGGACCGGCAGTCGGGCGGTCAGACCACGCAGGTCGCCGACGCCGTCGCCGTCGGAATCCTGGAAGCTGCGGACGAACACCTCGTAGTAGACGCCGTCCGCCGGATCGGAGGACCAGCGCTCTGCCGGCGTGACCGGCGCGGGCCGGTGGACGAGGGCGGTCGGCGGCAAGGGCGCCTGCGCCCACGTCGTTCCCAGCCCGAGGACGCACGCCCAAGCGAGCGCGAAGGCGCGGAGGCGCTTCACGGCCGGCCGGCGATGGGGTAACGGACCCCCACCCACCGCATCGGGTCGGTGGGCACGCCGTTCACCCGCATCTCCCAGTGCAGGTGCGGGCCGGTCGACAGGCCGGTCGATCCGACCTGGCCGATCGTCTCGCCGCGGACCACGACGGCGCCGACGGCCACCTCGATGATCGACTGGTGGAAGTAGAGGCTGGTGACGCCGTGCCCGTGATCGATGACGACCAGCCCGCCCTTGATCGGGAACACGCCGGCGACGCGGACCACGCCGTCGTTGGTCGCCACGATCGGGGTTCCGACCGGGGCCGCCAGGTCGGCACCCTGGTGGTAGCTGACGTTGCCGCCGACCCCGTAGCGCCGCGGCGCACCGAACCCGGACGTGTCGCGTCCTTCGATCGGCAGCACGAAGGGGTCCGACCACCGCGGTTCCAAGGGCACCTGCGCGAACGCCGCCTCGAGCGTCTGCGCTTCGAGCTCGCGGCCGGCCGGTGTCACCACCGCGAGCGTGCTGGCGGGGATCTCCAGCAGCTCGATCGGGCGCGGGTTGGCCCGCACCTCGATGACCTGCTGCACGGCGTGCTCGACGCCGAACTCGTCGACGAGCCGCGCCTCGAGCGTGCGCGTGCCGGCGTCCGCCTCGAGCGGCACCGCGCTCACCGCCCACCACCCGTCGGGCGCCGTCCGAAGCCGCAGGTCGGCCCCGTCGAGCGTCAGGCCGACCGATGCCACCCGGGCGTCCCACCGCGTGCCGGACGCGTCGTTGCCGACCCGCACGACGAGCGGGTCGCCCACGTCGAGAGCGGCGGGGGCCTCGAGGGTCGGTTGCGGTGGCCGACGCGCCTCGACCTCACGGGCCACGGTCGCCGTCAGGCCGACCGCGTCCTCGGCGTCGACCTGGACGACGCGACGCCCGACCTGGGCCAGCAGCGACACCCGCAGCTGGTCGGCGACCTCTTCGACGACCACGTCGCCGTAACGGAGCGTGAACGTCACCGGCTTGCTCGAGGTCACGTAGACGTCGAACGGCGCCCCGGCGGCCAGGGGCCCCGGGGGTGCCTCGAGCCACAGCTCCGGCGGGGTGGTGTCGCGGAAGGCCAACACCACACCCACACCCATGGAGAGCGACCCGACCAGCGCGGCGATCAGCCAGGCGGCCCGCAGCGAACTCACCCCTGTTCGCCGCCCGCCATGCTCGTCACGAAGGGCAAGTTGCGGTACCGGTGGTCGACGTCCAGGCCGTAGCCGTAGACGAAAGCGTCGTCGATCTCGAACCCGAGGTAGTCGACGGGCACCTCGACCAGCCGCCGCGAAGGCTTGCTCAGCAGCGAGGCCACCTTCACCGACAACGGCCCGCGACCCTCGAGGTAGCCCAGCAGGTAGCGCATCGTGAGCCCGGTGTCGACGATGTCCTCGACCAGCACCACGTGCTTCCCCTTCAGCGACTGGTCGAGGTCCTTCACGAGCCGCACCTCGCCCGACGACTCGGTGCGCGACCCGTACGAGGCGACGGAGATGAAGTCGACCGTGAGCGGCCGGTCGATCGCCCGGACCAGGTCGGCCATGAACAGGAACGCTCCGTTCAGCACGCAGATCAGATGCAGCGGACCGTCGAGGTGATCGCCGGCGATCGCGGCACCGAGCTCCGCGACGCGGTCAGAGAGGACCTGGGCGTCGATCTGGACGGGACCGGGGCCGGTCTGGAAGACGGTGGGCGCGTCGCTCATGGCTCCTCGCTCGGGCGGCCGGGCGTCCGGGCACGCCTCTTCGACGCCGTGCTGGACGTGCCGGCGTCGTTCTGGTCGGGAGTATAACCGAGGCGCCGCAGGTCGGCGGAGGTCAGCTCGCGGTACGACCCGGGCGCCAGGTCACCGAGCGCCAGGTCGCCGACACGGGTGCGCAACAAGCGCACCACCTCGTAGCCGACCGCGGCGAGCATGCGTCGCACCTGCCGTTTGCGACCCTCACCCAGCTCCAGCGTGACCCCTCCCGGAGCCGGCTGCGCCCGCCGTGCACGAGCGAGCCCGTCGTCCAGCGCCACGCCCGCCACCAGCGCGCGGCATCCTTCGCGCGACACCGCCCCCTCGCGACACCAGACCCGGTAGGTCTTGAGGTGCCCGTAGCGAGGGTGCGTCAGACGCAGGGTCAGGTCGCCGTCGGTGGTGAGCAGCAGCAGGCCCTCGGAATCGAGGTCGAGGCGTCCCACCGGGTGGAGGCCGGGCAGCGCCGGGACCAGGTCCAAGACGGTGGGCCGTCCGCGTTCGTCGGACGCGGTCGTGACCACGCCCGTGGGCTTGTAGAGCGCGAACGTCCGGTGGGCGGCGACCGGACGCACGTCGACCCCGTCGACGCGGACACGCGCGCCCGCCGTCACCTTCTGGCCTAGGCTGGCGACCGCGCCGTCGACGGTCACCCGGCCGTCGGTGATGAGCGTCTCGGCCTTGCGTCGACTGGCCACCCCCGCCCGCGCCAGGAAGCGCTGCAGCCGTTCGGGCTCGTCGGGCGCCGCGACGTTCGTTTCGGGTTCGGCCTCGTCCATGCCCGAGTCGACCACGAAACCGCGTGAGGAACGCGTGGTAGCCTCCTGCCCATGCTGCATCCCATGCACGAACGTTTCGCCGACCTGCTGGTCGGGTACTGCACCCGGGTGGCGGCCGGCGAGACCGTCGCCATCCACGTCCCCAGCACGGCCGTCGTGATGGCGCGCGCGCTGACCCGTTCGGTCTTGCGGGCGGGTGGCGTGCCCGAGGTCCGCATCGCCTACCCGGAGTTCCGGCAGGACGTGCTGGAACTGGCGGCGGACGCCTACTACGAGGCCGAGCCGACCCTCGACCTCACCGAGGTGCGCACCGTCGACGCCTGGATCCGCGTGGCGGCGCCCACCAACTCGCGCGCGCTGCAGAGCGCGGACGCGTCGCGACAGTCGCGCTTGGCCCGGCGCGAACGCGAGGTCCAGGAGACGCGCGTGAACCGCACGCGTTGGGTCGGCACGTTGTTCCCGACCGAGGCGGCCGCCCAGGACGCGGGCATGAGCCTCGATGCCTTCGAGACCTTCGTGTACGACGCGATGTTCCTGAACGACCCGGATCCGATCGCGCGCTGGGGCGACCTGCGGGCCTTCCAAGCCGACCTGGTCACACGCCTGTCGCAGGCCGACGAGGTGCGCATCAAGGGTCCCGGGACCGACCTCAAGCTGTCGGTGAAGGGCCGCACCTGGGTCAACTCCGACGGTCGCAAGAACATGCCGTCCGGCGAGGTGTTCACCGGCCCCCTCGAAACCAGCGCCGAAGGGGTGGTGACCTTCGACCTGCCATCGTCGGTGAACGGCGCCGTCGTGCGCGGCGTGCGGCTGCGGTTCGAGGCCGGCCAGGTGGTCGAGGCGAGCGCCGAGGAGGGCGACGACCTGCTCCAGGCCCAACTCGAGACCGACCCGGGCGCGCGCTACCTGGGCGAGCTGGGCATCGGCACCAACCCGAACATCGTGCGCCCCATCCTCAACACCCTCTACGACGAGAAGATCGGCGGCACCGTCCACCTGGCGTTGGGCCGCTCCTACCCGGAGACCGGTGGCACGAACGAGAGCGCCATCCACTGGGACCTCATCACCGACCTGCGGACCGGCGGTGAGCTCCTGCTCGACGGCGAGACCTTCCAGCGCGACGGACGGTTCTCGATGTGACCACCGCGGCCGCGACGGCCCCGGCCGTCCCGCTCGCCAAGGTCGCCGCCATCGGCGCCGGCTTCTTCGGGATCACGCTCGTCTGGAGCGTCTACAACGCGTACCTGCCGCTGCTCCTCGCGCGCTTCGTGGAGAGCGCGGCGCTCCGGGGCGCGGTCATGGGCCTCGACAACGTGTTGGCGCTCGTGCTGATCCCCGTCGTGGGCGCGTGGTCGGACCGGATCGACGGGCGCTGGGGTCGACGTCTGCCGTTCGTGCTGGTGGGCATGCCGGTGGCCGCGCTGGCCTTCGCGGTGCTCCCCTTCTCGGCCCAGGCGTTCGGGACCCTCATCGCGCTGGACGTGGTGTTCCTCCTCGCCATGACCGTGTTCCGGGCCCCCGTCATCGCGCTCATGCCGGATCACGTCGCACCCGACCGCCGCTCGACCGCCAACGGTGTCATCAACCTGATGGGCGGCGTGGGGGGCCTGGTGGCCTTCTTCGTGCTGGCGCCCCTGTACGACCAGGCTCCGTGGCTGCCGTTCGCGCTGGCAGGCGCGCTGCTGCTCGTCGCCGCCCTCGTGCTCGCGCGCGCCGCCGACCCCCACCCGCCCTTCGTGGCCCACGGGCCGGCCGCGGCGGTCGCCGAGGACCGTGCCCCCCTCGCCGCGCTGGCACGCGATCTCCGGCTGCTGTGGACGGCCCCTGACGCCGTCGCCGCGCGGTGGGCGCTGCTGGCGATCTTCCTGTACTTCCTCGGCTTCGCCGCCGTCGAGGCGCAGTTCACGACCTACGCCGTGGGTGCGCTCGGCCTCAGCGGCGGGCTGGCGGGACTGCTCTTGGGCGGCTTCTCGCTGTCGTTCGTGGCGGCATCGCTGCCGGCCGGCCTGCTCGGCACCCGCTGGGGCAAGGCGCGCACCATGGGGTACGGCCTCACCGCGCTCCCCGTCGTGTTCGTGCTCTTGGCGGCGACCCGCTCGGTGCCGCTGGCCGCCGCGGCGCTCGTGTTGGCCGGCCTGGCGTGGGCGCTCGTCAACGTGCAGGCCTACCCGCTGGTGGCCGACCTGGGTGGCCGCGACCGCATCGGCTTCTTCACCGGGCTGTACTACCTGGTCAGCATGTCGGCGGCCGTCGTCGCGCCCTTCCTGTTGGGGGCGGCGATGGACCTCTTCGGTCTGCGGGCACTGTTCGTGGGCGCCGCCGTGGCGATGGCGGCGGGAGCCGTCGCCCTGGCCCGCGCGCGCAGGCTCGGCGTGGACCCCGCCGCGACCTCAGGCGTGCGTTGAGGAGCCGCCCGGCGGCGGCGGGCCCGGCGCGCGGCGCGCCGAACGAACGACCGCGCCGACACCTCTTGCTTCGCTCGCGGCCGAACGGGTAGACTCGCGTCCGCACCGTCGCCTGAACGGTGCGGTCGTCGTTCGCGACGACGCGGGCCGCACGTGAAGAGGGCGTCGACACGACGCATCGGACCGGCCGTCCGCAGCCTGCCGAAGTGGCGGAATTGGTAGACGCGCACGATTCAGGGTCGTGTGACCGCGAGGTCGTGTGGGTTCAAGTCCCATCTTCGGCACCATGTCGAGAAGGCCCCCGGGCAGCTGCCCGGGGGCCTTCTCGCGTCGACGTTCTCGTCCGTGACGGCGGGTGCGCGCTTCCGCTCGTGCGCCGCCGCTCGAGCCGCGTCGCTCACGCACCGAGGTGTTCGAGCGACCCGAGCTCCCGCAAGATGAAGGTGACCTGGGCCAACAGCGCCAGACGGTTGCGCCGGAGCGCGGCGTCGTCGACCATGACCAACACGTCGTCGAGGAAGGCGTCGAGCGGCGCCTTGAGCCGCAAGACCCCGGCCGCCTGTTCGGCCACGCCGGTGAGCTCCCGCGCCGGGCACCGACCCAGGTCCCACGGCTCGAGCCTCTCGCGCACCGCGGCCAACAGCCCTTCGACGGCCCGCTGGGCGGCCGGGAGGGCCGCCCCGAGGGCCTCCTCCGCCGGTTCCACGAACGCCTCGGTCTTGGGCAGAACGCCCGGTTCGGCCTTCTCGGCCAGGTTGGCCGCTCGCTTGTAGAGCGCCAACAAGTCGTCGAAGGCTTCGCGCTCGGCGGGCGCCTCGGCGGAGGCCAGCGCTCGCAGCAGGTGCGCTCGGCGCGCGGCCGCGATGACGGACCGACTGCCGTCCGTGGCCGCGCGGACCACGTTCGTGCTGAGCCCCTCCTCGTGCAAGAGACCGGCGATACGGTCCCACAGGAAAGCCTCGACCGAGGCGATCGTCTCCGCGTCGACCTCGACCGGACCGTCGGCGTAGGCCTCGGCGGCCGCCTGGACCAGCCGGCCCAACGGCAGACGCCAACCCTGAGCGGCGAGGATCCGCCCGACGGCCACCGCGTCGCGACGCAAGGCGAACGGGTCGGCGGACCCGGTGGGTCGCTTGCCGAGCGCGAAGAAGCCGAGCAGCTTGTCGAGACGATCGGCGACGGCCAGCACCGCCCCCATGCGGGTCGCCGGCAAGGCGTCGCTGGGGCCACGCGGCAGCACGCCGTCTTCGAGCGCCTGCGCCATGGCTGACGGTGCCCCCTCGGCCAGCGCGTAGGCGCGCGCCATCGTGCCCTCGAGCTCGGGGAGCTCCGCGACCATCTCGGTCGCCAGGTCGGCCCGGAAGATCGGCAGCGCGCGCTCGAGCGTCGCGCGCTCGTCCTCGCGGACGCCCAGCACCTCGGCGATCGCGATGGCGGCGACCGACGTGCGGGCGACCTTGTCGGCCATCGTGCCCAGGTCCTTCTGGAACGCGATGCCCGACAGCGCCCAGGCGTGCTGCGACAGGCTCTTGCGCCGATCGGCCTCCCAGAAGAAGCGTGCGTCGTACAGGCGTCCCGCCAGGACCCGCTCGTACCCGCCACGGACGACGCCCAGGTCGCTCGCTCGATGGTTCGAGATCGCGACGAAACGCGGCGCCAGTCGGCCGTCGCTCGTCCGCAATGGGACGAAGCGCTGGTGGTGGATCATCACGGTGACCAGCACCTCGTCGGGCAACGCCAGGTACCCGTCGTCGAACGCGCCGAGCACGGCGACGGGCCATTCGACGAGGTCGACGATCTCCTCCAGCAGGGCCGCCGGTGCGGCGGCCGTCAACCCCTCGGGCGCGATCGCGGCCGCGATCGCGTCGGCCACCGCCGCAGCGCGTGTGGCGCGGTCGGCGAGCACGCCCGCCTCCCGCAGGCGGCTCTCGTAGGCGGCCGCGTCGGGCAGAGCGATGGGGCCCGGATGCGCGAAGCGGTGACCCCGCGTGACGCCACCCGCCTGCAGACCAGCGGCCCGGACGTCGAGCACGCTGTCGTCCCACAGGGCGAGGAGCCAGGCCACCGGCCGCACGAAGGCGGTCTCGACGTCCGCCCACCGCATCTTGCGGGGTGCCGGCAGGGACTCCACGATCGATCCCAGGCGCTGGCTGAGCACGACCCGGGCGTCCTCACCGCCGATCTCGCGCCGCGCCACGAGGTAGCGGCCCTTGTCGGTCTCCTCCTCGACCAGGTCGGCCACGTCCACGCCGGCGCCGGCGGCGAACCCGAGCGCCGCGCGCGTGGGCCGGCCCTCCGCGTCGAACGCGGCGCTGACGGCCGGTCCACGCCGCCGTTCGACGTGGACGTCGGTGACTTCGGCGACGTCGTCCACGACCACCGCCAGGCGCCGCGGCGTGGCGAAGGTGTGCATCGTGCCGTACGACAGCTTGACCTCGTCCAGGAGCGCCGCCAGCGCGGTCGCCAGGGCGGCTCCGCCGGCGCGTACGTACCAAGAAGGTAGTTCTTCGGTCCCGATCTCGAACAAGAGCCGCGGCATCAGCTCGGCGCCCCGTCGGACCGCGGGTTCGTCGCGCCGCCGCCGGCCTTGCCGCCGGAACCGTTGCCACCTGAACCCTTGCCGCCAGCACCCTTGCCGCCGGCACCCTTGCCGCCGGACGCGCTGCCCGGCCTGGCCGCCGCCGGCTCCAGATGGCCACGCTGTACCAGGTACCCGCGCGCGCTCGCCTCTGCCAGCCGCCGGACGCGTTGCACGTATCCCTGGCGCTCGGTGTGCGACAGGACGCCGCGCGCGTCGAGCAGGTTGAAGGCGTGCGAGCACTTGAGCACGAACTCGTACGCCGGGTAGACCGCGCCGGCCGCCAACAGCCGGTGGCCCTCGGTCTCGAAGCGGTCGAACAGCAGGCGCTGCAGGTCGGTGTCGGCGAGCTCGAAGTTGTACGCGCAGTGCTGGGCTTCGAAGTCGCTGCGCAGGTCGCCGAGCGTCACCCCCGGGGTCACGACCACTTCGTAGGCGTGGTCGACCCCCTGCAGGTACATCGCCAACCGTTCGAGGCCGTAGGTGAGCTCGACGGAGACCGGCCGACAGTCCTGCCCCCCGACCTGCTGGAAGTAGGTGAACTGGGTGATCTCCATGCCGTCGAGCCAGACCTCCCAGCCCAGGCCCCAAGCGCCGAGCGTGGGCGACTCCCAGTTGTCCTCGACGAAGCGCAGGTCGTGCGCCAGCGGGTCGATCCCCAAGGCCACGAGCGAACCGAGGTAGAGGTCCTGGACGTCGGCGGGCGAAGGCTTGAGCACGACCTGGTACTGGTAGTAGTACTGGAAGCGGTAGGGGTTGTCGCCGTAGCGACCGTCCGCCGGACGCCGGCTGGGCGCGACACCCGCCGCGCGCCACGGCTCCGGACCGAGGGCCCGCAGGAAGGTGGTCGGGTAGAAGGTGCCCGCCCCGACCTCCGTGTCGTGCGGCTGGACGATGACGCAACCGCGCGCAGCCCAGAAGCGGTCGAGGTTCATGATCAGGTCCTGGAACGTCATGTCGGGCTCCTCGCGGGTAGGACGGGCTTCATCGAAGGGCGGGAGCGAGCCGCGGACGCGCGCTGGACGCGCAACGTAACGGATGTCCACACGGCGCTCACGCCGAGCGCGTACTATACACCATGTCGGTCTGGGCCAGGATGCACGTCCCTGACGGGGTCGAACCCACCGTCCCCGCGCACGCCGCCCCACCGGCGACCGCCACGCCACCCTCGTACGTCATCGTTCCCGGCCCCGCGCGGCCCCCCCGAGGTACCCGATGAACCGCTACGACGACCGCGCCAGGTTGGTGTTCCACTTCGCCCGGGAGGAGGGTTCGAAGCTCGGTCACGCGATGATCGGGCCCGAGCACCTTCTCTTGGGACTCATGCGCGAGGGCGGCACGGCCAGCAAGGTGCTGGCCGAGTTCGGCGCCACCCTCGAGGGTTTCCGCAAGCAGGTCGAGGAGATGGTGGGCCGTGGCGACGGCCTGCCGCGCAACGAGACCGCCGCCATCACGCCGCGTGCGCGCCGCGTCATGGAGCTCGCGGGCAGCGAGGCGCGCAGCCTCGGGTCGAACGTCATCGCCACCGAGCACATCCTGCTCGGCGTGATCCGCGAGGGCGACGGCGTCGCCTACCGGATCCTGCAGCAGCTCACACGCGACGTCGACACCGTGCGCTGGCGCCTGTTGGCCGCCGCGGACCCCAAGAAGACGCCTGAGACGGTGGCGACGCCGTTCCTGGACGAGTACGCGCGCGACCTCACGAAGGAGGCGCGCGAAGGCAAGCTCGACCCCGTGATCGGCCGGACCGAAGAGATCCGACGGGTCATCCAGATCCTCACCCGCCGCACGAAGAACAACCCGGTGCTGATCGGCGAACCCGGTGTCGGCAAGACGGCCATCGTCGAGGGCTTGGCCCAGGCGATCGTCGAGGGTCGGGTGCCGCCCAACCTGGCGGAGGTGCGGGTCCTGTCGATCGACCTGTCGAACATCGTGGCCGGCACCAAGTACCGCGGTGAGTTCGAGGAACGTCTGCGGCAGGTGATCGAGGAGCTCAAGGCCGCGCAGGTGGTGGCCTTCATCGACGAGCTCCACACCCTCGTCGGCGCCGGCGGGGCCGAAGGGACCCTCGACGCGGCCAACATCCTCAAGCCGCCGCTGTCGCGCGGCGAGGTGCAGGTGGTCGGCGCCACCACCACCGGCGAGTACCACCGTTACATCGAGAAGGACGCCGCCCTCGAGCGTCGCTTCCAGCCGGTCATCGTCCTCGAGCCTTCGCCCGAGGAGTCGCTCGAGATCCTCCATGGGCTCCGCGAGAAGTACGAGGCCCACCACGGGGTCGTCATCCCGGAGACCATCCTGGAACTGTCGGTTCGCTACGGCGAGCGCTCGCTGCCCGGTCGCAACTTCCCCGACAAGGCCATCGACCTGATCGACGAGGCGGCGTCGCGCACGCGTCTCAACAAGTCGCTGGGCTTCCCGGTCCTGGAGGGCTCGGACGGGACCCCGATCGTGAGCCGCGAGGACATCGAGGCGGTGGTGAACAGCTGGGGGGGCGTGTACGTCGACGAGCATGACGGCACCCGCCTCGCCGACCTGGAGCGCCGCCTCAAGCACGCGGTCGTCGGCCAGGACCGCGCCATCACCGCCTTGGCGGCCGCCT
The DNA here is from genome assembly GCA_963839375.1 of uncultured Trueperaceae bacterium. GTDB lineage: Bacteria > Deinococcota > Deinococci > Deinococcales > Trueperaceae > JAABTL01. The sequence goes on from CAWIUY010000012.1 coordinate 505,766, forward strand.
TGCGGCGCGCGCGCGTCGGCCTCGGCGGTCGCACCCGGGTGTCGGCATCGTTCCTGTTCGTCGGTCCCTCGGGTGTCGGCAAGACCTACCTGGCCAAACAGCTGGCGGTCGAACTCTTCGGCAGCGAGCGTTCGCTGGTCCGCCTCGACATGTCCGAGTACCAGGAGGCGCACGCGATCAGCAAGCTCATCGGGGCCCCGCCCGGCTACGTCGGCCACGAGCAGGGCGGCCGCCTCACGGAAGCCGTGCGACGCCAGCCGTTCTCGGTCGTGTTGCTCGACGAGATCGAGAAGGCCCATCCCGACATCTACAACACCTTCCTGCAGGTCCTCGACGACGGCCGTTTGACCGACGGTCAGGGGCGCCAGGTCGACTTCCGCCGCGTCATCCTCATCATGACGTCGAACACGGGCTTCAACCGCGGCGCGCTCGTGGGCTTCCAGGCCGAAGCGGTCGTCGACGTCGACGCCCCGCTCAAGCGCATCTTCGCACCCGAGTTCCTCGACCGCCTCGACGAGGTGATCGCGTTCCAGACCTTCGACCGTGCCGGTATCCTGGTGATCACGTCGCAGATGCTCGACGACATCGAGCGCGAGTTGGCCACGCGCGACGTCGAGGTCCGTTTCGGGCCCGAAGTGGCCGCGTTCCTGGTCGAACGTCTGCCGGCCGGCGACAGCGCACGCCCGTTGCGGGCCGTGCTCCGCGAGCACGTCGAAGACCCGTTGTCGCTCGAACTGCTCGAGGGTGGCGCCGACATCCCCATCCTCGTGACCGTCGACGACGGTCGCTTGGTGTTCGCTCGGCCGGTGCCCATCGCGTGAGGTCACCGACGCTCACGGGGCGCTAGACTGCGCGGAATGCATGACGACGGCGCGTGCCCCACGTCGAGGAGTCGGTCATGGCGCGCGTGAGCGTGGCGTACGCCTGCACGTCGTGCGGCGCTCGTAGCCCCGGGCCGCTCGGCCGCTGCCCCCGGTGCGGCGCATGGGGCACCGTCGAGGCCGAAGCCCCCACCGTCGGCGAGGTCCGCCGCGCGTCGCCGCTCCAGCCGATCGCCACCGCGCGCTTGGACGACGTCAGCGACCTCGCCTTCGCCCGCACGCCGAGCGGCCTCGATGAGGTCGACCGGGTGCTGGGCGGCGGCTGGGTGGCCGGCAGCGCGGTGTTGTTGGCTGGCGAACCCGGCATCGGCAAGTCGACGCTGCTGCTCCAGCTGGCCGACGCCGCCGCCCGCGACGGTCGGCGCACGCTCTACGTCTGCGGCGAGGAGTCGCCCGCCCAGGTCAAGCTGCGCGCACGACGGCTGGGGGTCTCGGGCGCCATCGACCTGACCCGCACGGTCGACGCGCGCGCCCTGGCGGCGCACCTGGTGGCCGAAGCGCCGGCGCTGGCCATCGTCGACTCGATCCAGACGCTCACGGTCGAGGAGGGCGCCGCCCCGGGCTCGATCACGCAGGTCCGCGACGCGACCGCCCTGCTCACCCAGGCCGCCAAGTCGGCGGGCACCACCCTCGTGTTGATCGGCCACGTCACCAAGCAGGGTCACGTCGCCGGCCCGAAGGTCGTGGAGCACGTCGTCGACGCCACCCTGGCGCTCGAGTCCGCCGGCGGCTACCGGGTCTTGCGGGCGGCCAAGAACCGGTTCGGGGCGGCGGGCGAGGTGGGCGTCTTCGAGATGACCGATGCCGGCCTGCGGGCGGTCGCCAACCCGTCGGACGCCTTCTTGGCGGAGCGGCTGGTGGGCGTGCCGGGCTCGGTGGTCGTCGCCGCGCTCGAAGGGCAGCGTCCGCTGCTCGTCGAGGTCCAGGCGCTCGCTTCGGCCTCGCCCTTCGCTTCGCCGCGACGGGTGGTGCAGGGCCTCGACCCGCGCCGCGTCGACCTGGTCCTGGCCGTCCTCGAACGGCGGCTCGATCTGCCCCTGGCGGGCCTCGACGTGTTCGTCAACGTCGCCGGTGGCCTGCGGCTCACCGACCCGGGCGTCGACCTGGCGGTGGCGGTCGCGGTCGCGTCGGCGGTCACCAACCGTCCCGTGGCCGCGGGCACGGCCGTCTTCGGCGAGGTCGGTCTGGCGGGCGAGTTGCGCTCGGTGGCTCAGGGCGCGCGTCGCGCCGCCGAGTCGGTGCGCGCCGACCATCCCGACGTGCTGGGTCCCCGGGGCGGCGGCGACGCCGTCGCCTGGCGCGCCGTCCGCGACCTGGCGGGAGCGTTCGCCACCCTCTGGGGTCGCCCGTGAACCCGGGTGTCCTGCGGGTGGGCATCGCCGCGCTCTCCGCCGTCGTCGCCGGACTGGTGGCCGCCTTCCTGCTCGAACGCGGATGGCTGGTGGGACCGAACAACCTGCTCTACCTGTCGGTGTTGGGCCTGCTGCTGGGCTACCTGGTCGGGGGACGCCCGGCGGCCAGCGCGACGCGGGCGCTCGAGCGCGCCCTGCAGCGCGCCGGCGAGGTGCCACCCGAAGCCGTCCTCGCGGCCGGGACGGGAGCCACCGTCGCGCTCCTCATCACCGTGTTGCTCAACAACGTGCTCGCACCGGTCCCCGGCTTCACCTGGTACTGGTCCCTGCTGATCGCCACCGTGCTGGTGACGGCCGCCTCGTGGTTCTTCGTCGTGAACCGCCACCTGTTCGCGGTCGCGCGCAGCCTGGAGCGGGCGGGTGGCGCTGCGGCCGACGTCCCGCCCGAGGCGACCGCCAAGGTGCTCGACTCGTCGGCGATCATCGACGGACGGCTCGTCGAGGTGGCCGAGGCGAACTTCCTCGAAGGACGCCTGCTGGTCCCCCAGTTCGTGCTGGCGGAGTTGCAGCGCGTGGCCGACGCCGAAGACCCGCTCAAACGCCGTCGCGGCCGCCGCGGCCTCGAGACCCTCGACCGTCTGGTCGCGCACCCCAGCCTCGACACCGAGGTGGTCCACGACGAGGGCGACGGCGGTCCCGTCGACGATCGTCTCGTGCGGGTGTGTCTGGCGCGCGGCGCCGACCTCATCACCACCGACTACAACCTGCACCGGGTCGCCGCCTTGCAAGGCGTGCGGGTCTTGAACCTGCACCAACTGGCGAACGCGGTCAAGGCCGCCTTCCTGCCCGGCGAACGCCTGGCGCTCACGATCGTGCGTGAGGGACGCGAGGCCGGCCAGGGGCTGGCCTATCTCGAAGACGGCACGATGGTGGTGGTCGAGGACGCCGCCACGCTGGTCGGCCGCAGCGTCGACGTGATCGTGACGAGCAGCCTGCAGACCCAGATGGGGCGCATGATCTTCGGACGACCGGCCGGATCGGGCCGCGCCGACACCGAGGGTCGCGCCGAGGCCGCGGGTCGCAGCGAGGCTGCTGCCGAACGTTGAGGCCCGAGCGCGGCGCCGACTTCACCTTCGTCGAGCTGCCCACGCAGGTGCAGTGTACTGAGATGCTGCCACCCATGAGCGAACGATGAGATCGTGTGGTAGCTTCCTCCATTACCAGCCGAAACACACCGTGTCGGTACGAAATCCCACATCTTCCGACATGGCTGCGACGCTCCTGCAGCGGCTGGACCTGGAGGTGTCCCTTGCGGACGCATCGAAGAACCCTGGTCGCCTTGCTCATCACCTTGACCGCGTCGCTGATCGCCTGCGGTCGCGCGCCCGTTCCCCAAGCTGCGCTCGAGTACACGGCCGAGGCCACCAGCTCCACGAGCGTGCGTGTCGCGTTCTCGGATGCGGTCGATGCCGCCGCCGAGATCGCCGCCAACTACAGCATCCGCCACGCCGGCGGCCCCATCGAGGTGTTCTCCGCCCAGCGCACCGTGGGCGATCGGGTCGTGCTGCTCGCCACCGCGCCGCTGCAGGACGGGGTCGCGTTCACCCTGTCGGTCAGCGGCGTGTCGGCCGCCACGGGCGGCGCCCTGAGCACGTCCGCGTCGAGCTTCGGCGGGACGTCGGTCAACGCGCCGATCGTCGCTTCCGCGATCTCGCTGAGCCCCACCGAGGTGCTGGTGCACTTCGCCGATCCCCCTCCGGGCGCGGGGGCCGAGATGTCCGACATGGCGCTCGACCCGAAGTACTACGACGTCGTCGAGGACGCACCCACGCTCGACGAGACGTCGGATCTCACGATCACGTCGATCCGTTTCGGTGTCGACCGGGGCCGTACCGATCGAACCCGCGTCATCATGACGACCGAACCCCAGACCGACACCGGCTACACCTTGCGCGTGACCAACGTGGTGACCCAGGCGGGCGACAAGCTCCTCGATCCCACGAACAACACCGCGACGTTCCGCGGCATCCCGGTGGACGACGCGATTCCACCCTCCGTCACGGGCGCGACCGCCATCGGCAACACCGAGGTCCTCGTCGACTTCAGCGAACCCGTCGTCGGAGCCGACAGCGCCGACCGCTACGCGATCGAAGCGGACGACGGCAGCCCGCTCGAGGTCATCGCGGCCGCGTACGCCAACCCCTACGGCACCCAGGTGCTGCTCACGACCGCGCCACAGCGCGACGAGCTCACCGTGTACACGGTCACCGTGACCGGCGTGACCGATCGGCAGGGCAACGCCATCGAACTGGGCGTCAACAGTGCCGACTTCAACGGGGTGTTCCGCAACGGACCCATCGACGGCGACACCACGCCGCCACGGGTCGCGAACACCGGGTCGATCGGCAACACGACGGTGTTGGTGACCTTCACCGAACCGATCGAGCAGACGTCGGCCGAGGTCGCCGCCCACTACCGTGTGTCGGCGCGCCTCGACGACGGCGTGGGTACCAGTGCCATCCTCGAGATCGTCTCCGCGGTGCGGAGCAGCGACCGAACGACGGTCACCCTCACCACCCGCGCGCAGTCCGATCTGCTCTACACCCTCGCGGTCACGAACGTGAAGGACCTGGCGGGGAACCAGATCGCTCCGCCCGAGTTGCTCAACAACCCGAGCGCCGTCACGTTCCAGGGCACGCCGCCGAGCGGACCCCAGGTCCACTCCGACGACGACGGGCTCAGTGACGTCGCCGAGCAAGCGGGTTGGTTCGTCACCGTCCGCAACGCCGACGGCACCACGCGCCGCTACCAGGTCACGTCCGATCCCACGAAAGACGACACCGACGGCGACAAGCTGTCCGACCTCGACGAGCGCATCTACGGGACGGACCCGCGCTCGACGGACACGGACGGCGACGGGATCGACGATTGGACCGAGCTCAACGTCTACTACAGCGAGCCGGCCCAGCAGGACACCGACGGCGACGGCCTCGTCGATGGCCTGGAGACGGGCTTCTTCGGTACGTCGCCGCTGCAGGCCGACACCGACGGCGACCAGATCGACGACGGTGACGAGGTCGGGCTGCAGAACCGCAACCCGCTGATCGCCGACCTGCCCACGTTCGACCTGCGCATCGTCGGCGATGTCCAGCTGGGCCTCGACGTACGCTTCACCGCCGAGAGCTCGAGCGGCTCGCGGGTGCTCGAGACGCGCAGCAGCGAGACCACGCTCAGCACCGAGTCGAGCCGCACCAGCGGTTCGGAGAACGCCAAGGCCACCGAGTGGTTCATCAACGCCGGCGTCAAGATCGGCGTGGAGTACGAACCGATCGCCAGCTTCAAGTTCAGCGGTGAGGTGTCGGTCGACGGCGGTTACAAGGAAGCGACGACCACGTCGTTCAGCTCCTCGTCCGTCCAGGCCACCCAACAGGCCCAGGCCGCCTCGCTCGGCACCGAGCGCGAACTGCAAGACGGCGAGACCCTGACCCGCGAGGTCGTGGGCGCCAGCATGGCGGTGTCCCTCGAGCTCGTGAGCCTCGGCGACGTCGCCTTCACGGTCGAGAACCTCGAGATCACGGCCAAGCTCGTCGACCCGCGCGACCCCACCCGCTTCATCCCGATCGCGACCCTGACCAGCTCCGGTTCGCAGTCGATCAACCTCGGTCCGGCGCCCGACGTCCGGGGCCCGATCCGCTTCACGGCCGACAACCCGCCGCCCGCGTTGATCGAGGCGCTGCGCGAGAACCCGCGCAACCTGCTCTTCGAGGTCGCCAACTACGACATCGTCGCCGAGGGCGGCCGCAACTTCACGTACACGTACCAGGACGTCAACGATCGCACCGCCACGTTCACCTTCGACTACGGTGGCAGGCGTGCGGCCGAGCGCTACCGGATCGCGACGCCGGGGACCTACGACCTCGCCGGCGACCCGGTCGGCCCCGCCCTGTTCGAGCTGCTCGAGGGCGTCCTGAACCTCGAGTACCTCGACGACGCCGCCGACGCTGCCCTCATCGCCGCGTGCGTGACAGGCTCGACCTGCACGAGCGCCCAGCGCCTCCAGCTCGTCAACAGCTACTCGACCCGCACGCAGCCGACCGGCGAGATCGCGGTCCACCGGATCCGCAACGTCGTGGCCAACGACGACGGCTTCCGCTGGTTCTCCGAGATCGAGCTGCCCATCACCGCCGCCGCTCCCGACGACCTGCGCGACGCGCCGATCACCTCGGGCCGCAGCGTCCGCTTCCTCTACGGGCAGGACGTCGACGGCGACGGCCTCACCGTGCAGGTGGAGGCGTTCTACGGCAGCGTCGATGCGCCCACCGACGTCCTCAAGAACGCCTGTTTCGGCGATCCCACCCAGACCGGCTGCTCGACGCCCGACGGCATCCCCGACAGCCGCGACACCGATCGCGACGGCATCGCCGACGACGAAGAGATCTTCGGCGAGGCGTCCTTCGGCGGGTACGAGCCGTGGCTCGTCGTGGTGCGCGGCGAGGACGCCGTCCCCACCAGCTCCAGCCCGGCACGGTTCGACACCGACGGCGACGGCCTGACCGACTGCCAGGAGCTCGGCCGCTGCACGATCCACGTGTACGCGTTCCCGAACGCCACGAGCGCCAACCCCGGCGCCAACCAGACCGCCCTGCGCACGGCCCTCGCGACCGATCCGCAGAGCGGCCCCAGGGTGGGCCTCTACCGCGACGCGACCGGTCGTCCGGGCGTCGTCTCGGGCGTCACCGCCGCTTGGCTCCTCGACCTCTCCCTCGGCTCCGAGCGCCTGACCGACCCGTCGCGCTTCGACAGCGACCGCGACGGCCTCAGCGACGCCCAGGAGCTCGTCGGTGTCCGCTACCTCCCGCTCGACGCCCAGGTCGGCGACCTCCCGCTCCAGCTCTACCCCGGCATCGGAGGCGCTCGCTTCCCCTTGAGCCTTGCCACGACGGCCACCGACCCGCTCAACGCCGACAGCGACTTCGACCTGTTGGGCGACGGCGCCGAGGTGCAGATCGGCATCGACCCCACGAACGCCGACTCGACCGCCGACGCCGCGCTCGACGTCGACGGTGACGGCCTCCGCAACATCGAGGAGCAGTTCGGCTGGGTCGTCCTCCTCCGCAACGCCGCCGGCCAGTGGGTCGACGCCAACGGTGCGCTGCTGTACCAGAACGGCGCCGGCCGCCTGCTCGCCCCGAACGGCGTTCCGATCCCCATCGACGGCCTCGGCAACCCGGTCTCCACCGTCGACGTCCGGCTCGACGCCGGGTTGGCGGTCCCCGCCCGCGTGCCCTCGGATCCCGCTCGTGCCGACGCCGACAACGACGGTCTCACGGACGGCCAGGAACGCGCCCTCTTCAGCCACCCGGGCCGTTTCGACACGGACGGCGACGGGCTCGGCGACGGTGTCGAAGCTGGTGGCGTGCCGTTCCGCTCCGACGTGGTCGACCCCGTCCGCTTCACCAACCCGCTCTCCTTCGACACCGACCGCGACGGGCGTTCCGACGGCGACGAGGCGCTCGTATCGTGGATCGTCGCGGTCCTTGGCGAGACGCCGTACCGCGTCTTCTCCGACCCGCTGATCGCCGACGAAGACCTCGACGGCCTGAGCGACGGCACCGAGCTCTCCAGAGGCATCGATCCCGATGATGCCGACACCGACGGCGACGGCGTGCAAGACGACGAGGAGATCGCGTCGGGCCACGGCCGCAACCCGTTGGTCCCCGACCAGGTGGTGGAGTTCCGGTACGCCAACGCCACCATCCTCGACTCGTGCTACGAGATCGGTGGCGAGGCGAACCTGGAGGGCTGGGGCATCGCCACGAACGGCTGGTACGCCGACCTGCGCTACAGCACCTTCGGTGGTAACGAGGGCGGCTACCTCTGGCTCCGCGCCGGAACCTTCTTCCTCGGCGGCGGGAACTTCATGGTGCTGAGCGCGCCCGCAGCGACCTTCGGCGGGGTCCGCTCCGATTACTACGGCGGGACGTTCTCGTTCGACCTGCGCGAGTTCCTGCGCGACGGCGACCAGACCCGCTTCACCCCCAACGTGCGACTGACGGGTGGCGGCTTGAGCGTCCAGTACGACGTGGACCAGCACGAGTCGACCACGTGGACCTCCGTCTCGGTGCCGCTGACGGTCGCCGAAGCCGGCTGGGTCAAGGTCGGCAGTGCCAACGCCCCCACCGAGGCCGAGTTCCGGTCGGTGCTCACCGCCCTGACCGCGATCCAGATCCTCGGCGACTACGAGGCCCCGGAGCGCTTCTTCGACTTCCTCTACGGCGGCGTCGGCTTCGACAACCCGACGCTCGCGGCGACCGGCCAGACCACGATCACGAACGACTTCGACGGCGGCGCGCTCGCCGCCGGCAACTTCCGCGGCCTCCTCAACCTCGAGGTGCCCGTGAGCGATGGGGGCCTGTCCATCACCGAGGGCGTCGTGAGCCTGCGCGACGACCTCAGCGGCGTCGCCTCCGGAGCCTCCGTCGCGCTCACCGCCGACGTCCAGACCTTCGTGCTCGGTCGCAACCAGAGCTTCCGTGCCTTCAGCAACAACATCTTGGAGGAGAGCGAGGACTACACGCTCGGCCTCAACCCGGCCGCCATCGCCGACTACGGCAGCTTCAGCACCCGCTACACCTACCCCGTCGTCGGCGGTAGCGACGCGGTCACCCTGCGCGGAGAGCTGCCCGACGAGGCCTCGGGCACGTGCGAGCTGTCCATCTCCTGGACCTGGCGCACCGTCGAGTAGCTCCGCAACCGCGACGACCGATCCGGTCGTCGCGACCACACCCACTCACCCGAGCCCGCGCATCCGCGCGGGCTCGACGCGTACCGCTTCGCGGTTCTCCGTCGGCACGTTCCGAGTGCTTGACCCTCGCCCACGGCGCGCGTATCCTTCCCGGAGACCCGCGCAGTAGCCGGAGCGAACGTGCGGGGATCGATGGGCATGGGGCCTTAGCTCAGCTGGGAGAGCGCTCGCTTTGCAAGCGAGAGGTCGTGGGTTCGAATCCCATAGGCTCCACCACCCGTCCCCGGGAGCGCTCCGGTCGCCGGGACATTCGTCCCACCGGGGTCGCGCGAAACGGCGTGTTATCGTGCGCCGCATGCCGGAAGGCGGCCGAAAGGCCGTGTAGGACGCACCCTCGTCCATCACACCGGAACCGCGCGCGGCCCACTCGACCGACGGTTCGTTCGATCGGTCGGTTGCGTTGCCGCATGAACGAGGAGGTCTTTCTGCTCACGGCCCTGCCAGCGGTCCAGGCCCTCGGCCGACCCCATCTCGCCCGCTCGGACCCCCAGGGGCACCAGATCGACGTCGCCCCGCCCGTGTTCCGACCGCCTCCTCCGTCTCCCCTGCGCCACCCCGAGGTCATCGTCTGATGCCGCAGATCTTCCCACCGAACGCCAACACCTTCGCGAAGTGGGCCGTCGTCGGCGGCGGCGTGTTCGTGGTGCTGCTGTTGACGTCGTTGCCGATCCTGGCGCGGACGGTCAACAACGCCGTCGCGGTCCCGGTGGAACAGCCCGTCGCCTACCCCCACAACCTCCACGTCGCCCAGCTCGGCATCGACTGTCGCTACTGCCACACGTCGGTCGAGGTCGCCCCGTTCGCCAACGTGCCGCCGACCGAGACCTGCATGACCTGCCACTCCCAGGTCCGGGTGGGCGCACCGGCGCTCGAGGTCGTGGCGGAGAGCTGGGCGCTCGACGTCCCCATCGCGTGGAACCGGGTGCACGACCTGCCCGAGTTCGTCTACTTCAACCACAGCGCGCACGTGAACAACGGCGTCGGCTGCAGCACCTGTCACGGCCGGATCGACCAGATGACGCAGATCTGGAAGGCGGAGCCGATGACCATGGGCTGGTGCCTCGAATGCCACCGTGCTCCCGAGCGCTTCGTTCGACCGCGCAGCGAGGTGTTCAACATGGCCTACGAACCCCCGAGCGAACAGCTCGTCCTCGGCACCGAGCTCGTCGCCGCCTACCACATCAACACCGAGAAGCTCCCCCAGTGCTCGACGTGCCACCGATGAGCGACGCTCCGACGAAGCTCGAACACGCGCTGACCGACGGGCTGCCACAGCCGGAGCTCGGCGTCGTCAGCGTCGACGTGAGCGACGTGCGCGCCAAGCTCGCCGGTCGCCAAGGCGCCGAGTACTGGCGCAGCCTCGACGAGCTCGCCGGCACCTACGAGTTCCAGGAGTTCTTGCGCAAGGAGTTCCCGCGCGAAGCCGGACCGCTCGAGGCGTCGCTCGACCGCCGCGACTTCCTCAAGCTCCTCGGCGCTTCGTTGGCGTTGGGCGGGCTCAGCGCCTGCGCGCGGCCCCCGATGCCGCACGAGAAGATCGTCCCCTACGTGCGGGCGCCGGCCGAGAGCGTGCCCGGTCAGCCGTCGTTCTTCGCGACCGCGCTGCCCGACGGTGGTTACGCCGAAGGCGTCCTCGCCGAGAGCCATCAGGGGCGCCCCACCCACGTCGAGGGCAACCCCGATCACGTCGCCAGCCTCGGGGCGATCCACGCCACCTCGTCGGCGACGGTGCTCTCGCTCTACGACCCCGATCGCTCGCAACAGATCACCGAGCGCGGCCAGGTGCGCACGTGGGCGGCGCTCTCCGACGACCTCACGGCGGCCCTGGCAGCCCTGCCCGATGGCGCGCGGCTGCGCGTTCTCACCGAGACGGTGACCTCGCCGACGCTCGCCGCCGAGTTGCGGGCGTTGCTCGCGTCGCAGCCGGGCGCCCGCTGGCATCAGTGGGACCCGCAGCACGCCGACGCCTCCGTCGCGGGTTTGCGGGCCGTCTTCGACACCGGCGAAGGCGCCGACGTGACGCCGGTCTACGACCTGAGCCGCGCCGACGTCGTGGTGAGCTTCGGCTCCGACTTCACGAACGTGGGCGCCGGTCGGCTGCGGTACGCCAAGGAGTTCGCGCGCCGCCGGCGCGTGCGGGGTCCCGACGACACCATGAACCGGCTGTGGCAGGTCGAGGCCTCGCCCACGCCCACCGGTTCGCTCGCCGACCACCGCAAAGCGCTGGCGCCCGCCGACTTGGCCGCTTTCGCCGCCTGGGTGGCCGCCCAGCTCGGCGTCGGCGATGCCCCGATCGGCGAGCTACCGGAAGCCGTGGACGGCGCCTGGGCCGAGGCCCTCGTCGCCGACCTGCGCGACCACCGTGGCCGGAGCGCCGTGTTCGCCGGCATCGACCAACCGCCCGTGGTGCACGCCCTGGCCCAGGCGCTCAACGTCGAGCTCGGCAACGTCGGTACCACCGTGAGCTACATCGCCAGCCCCGAGGCCCGACCCGTCGTGCACCGCGACGACCTGGCCGACCTCATCGCCGACATGGCGGCCGGTGCGGTCGACGTGCTCGTCGTGTTGGGCGCGAACCCGGTCCACACGGCCCCCGCCGACCTCGGCTTCACCCCCGCCTTCGAGCGCGTTCCGCTCACCGTGCACGTGGGCGAGTACCTCGACGAGACCGGCCGGCTGGCCACCTGGCACGTGCCGCGCACCCATCCGCTCGAAGCGTGGGGCGACCTGCGCGCGTTCGACGGCACCATCACGATCCAGCAGCCGCTGTTCGCGCCCTTCTACGGCGGCCACAGCGACCTCGAGGTCCTCCAGGCGCTGTTGGGCCGCCCGGAGCGCACCGGCTACGAGGTCATCCGCGAGGCCTGGCAGGCACGCGTCACGGGCGACTTCGACGCCTTCTGGCAACGCGCCATCTACCTCGGCGTGGTGCCCGACACCGGCGCCGCGCCGCGCGACGTGACGCGTCGCCCCATCGACCTGCCGCTGCCCGCGGCGGCGCCGCTGACGCTGCACTTCCAGCTCGACTACGGCCTGGTCGACGGGCGCTACGCCAACAACGGCTGGCTCCAAGAGCTGCCCCGGCCGTTCTCCAAGCTGACCTGGGACAACGCCGCCATGGTGGCGCCGCTGACCGCCGAGCGCTTGGGCGTCCGGTCGCACGACCTCCTCCTGGTGACCGTCGGCGAACGCGAGGTCGTGCTCCCCGTCTGGGTGCAACCGGGCCAAGCACCCGACACGATCACCGTGTCGCTCGGCTACGGGCGCACGGCGGCCGGCCACGTCGGCAACGGCGTCGGCGTCAACACCTTCCCGCTCATGGGTCCGGGTTGGACCGTTCCGGCGGCCGCCGTCCGCGCCCCCGGCCGGCATCCGCTCGCCACCACCCAGATCCACCACTCGCTCGAGGGCACCGGCGAGCGGCGCCACATCGTCCGGGCCGGCACGCTGGCCGACCTGCGGTCCGAACCCGAACACCCCCACTTCGTGCACCCCGTCGAGCACCCCGTCTCGGACCTCTTCCCCGAGTACGTGTACGACTCCTACAAGTGGGGCATGGTCATCGACATGACGGTCTGCACCGGCTGCAACGCCTGCGTGATCGCCTGTCAGTCCGAGAACAACGTGCCCATCGTGGGCAAGGAGCAGGTGCTGGTCGGTCGCGAGATGCACTGGATCCGGGTGGACGCCTACTACCAGGGCGACCTCGACGATCCGACGCTGTACAACATGCCGGTGACGTGCATGCACTGCGAGAAGGCGCCCTGCGAGCCGGTCTGTCCGGTGGCCGCGACGGTGCACAACAACGAGGGCCTGAACGTCATGGTCTACAACCGCTGCGTCGGTACCCGTTACTGCTCGAACAACTGTCCGTACAAGGTGCGACGGTTCAACTACCTCCAGTACGCCGAGCTCACCACCACCGCCAGCGAGCAGAGCTTGGCCTACAACCCCGACGTCACCGTCCGCAGTCGCGGCGTCATGGAGAAGTGCACCTACTGCATCCAGCGCATCTCGGCGGCTCGGATCGACGCCAGCAACGAGGACCGTCGCATCCGCGACGGCGAGGTCGTCACCGCCTGCGCGAGCGCCTGTCCGACCGAGGCGATCGTCTTCGGTGACCTCAACGACGAGACGAGCGCCGTCCGCGCCACCAAGTCGTCGGTGCTCAACTACGCGCTCCTGGACGAGCTCAACACCCAGCCGCGCACCTCCTACCTCGCCCGCGTGCGCAACCCGCATCCGGCCCTCACCACAGAAGGGGTCCACTGATGGCGGTCACGACCGGCGTCCAGCGGAAGACGATCGAGACGAACCGCGTCCTGGGGCCCGGACAGACGTCGGGCGTCATCGACGACGTCGTCAACACGCCCGTCCTGGTCGGTCCGCAGCGCACACCGCTGTGGTGGTGGATCGGCTTCGGCATCTCGGCGATGTTGTTGGGGTTGTACCTGGTCTCCATCGTGCGGCTCATCACCGTGGGCGTCGGCATCTTCGGCAACAACCAGCCCGTCTCGTGGGCCATGCCGATCATCAACTTCGTCTGGTGGATCGGGATCGGCCACGCGGGCACCCTGATCTCGGCGGCGCTGCTGCTGTTCCGCCAGCCCTGGCGCACGTCGATCAACCGCTTCGCGGAGGCCATGACGATCTTCGCGGTCGTCTGCGCCGGCTTGTACCCGATCTTGCACCTCGGGCGCCCGTGGGTCTTCTACTGGCTGCTCCCCTACCCCAACACCCACGGCCTGTTCCCCAACTTCCGCAGCCCGCTCGACTGGGACCTGTTCGCCATCTCCACGTACGCGTCGGTCTCGGTGCTGTTCTGGTACATCGGCCTGGTGCCCGACCTGGCCACCCTGCGCGATTCCGCCAAGGCGCGCTTCCAGAAGCTGCTCTACGGCGTCCTGGCGCTCGGTTGGAACGGCTCGGCCAAGTCGTGGCAGCGCTACATGCGCGCCTACGTCATCCTCGCCGCGCTGAGCTTCCCGCTGGTGCTCTCGGTCCACAGCACGATCGCCATGGACTTCGCGGTTTCGGTGGTGCCTGGCTGGAACAACACGGTCATGCCCCCCTACTTCGTCGCCGGCGCCGTGTTCGCGGGCTTCGCGATGGTGCTCCTGCTGGCGATCCCGCTGCGTAAGGCGCTCCACCTCGAGCACCTGATCACGCTGCGCCACCTCGACAACGCCGCCAAGCTGATGCTCGCCACCGGCATGATCGTGGTCTACGGCTACGGCGTCGAGCTCTTCTACGCCTGGTACTCGGGCGTCGAGTTCGAGGTCTTCATGGCCTACAACCGCGTGCTCGGTGCGGATCACGCGTGGGCCTTCTGGGCGCTGATCGCCTGCAACCTCGTCGCGATCCAACCGCTGTGGTTGCGTTCGGTCCGTCAGAACCCGCTGGCGCTGTTCATCATCGCGATCTTCGTGTCGATCGGCATGTGGCTCGAACGCTTCGTGATCATCGTCGTCTCGCTCACCAAAGACTTCCTGCCGTCCTCCTGGGGCAACTACTCGCCCACCTTCTGGGACTGGTCGCTCTTCATCGGCTCCTTCGGGCTGTTCGGCACGCTCTTCTTCCTGTTCATCCGGCTGCTGCCCTCGATCGCCACGACCGAGATGAAGGAGCTCGCCCACCACGAAGCCCACCACGGCACCGACGACGCGTTCGTGGCGATCCGTGAGGCCTACTACCGCGGGGAGGTGCGCGCATGAGCGTCACCGTCGCTCACAGAGACGCCCTGCCCTACGGGCTGATCGCCGAGTACGACACGCCCGAAGAGGTCGTCCACGCCGCCGAAGCCGCCCGCAAGGCCGGCTACACGAAACTCGACGCCTACACGCCGCATCCGGTGGAAGGACTCGATGACGCGCTCGCCTTGGCCCCGACGCGGCTCGGCTTCGTCGTGCTCGCGGCCGGCTTGATCGGCCTCGCCGCCGGCTTCGGGCTCCAATGGTTCGCCCACGTCGAGTTCTACCCGCTCAACGTCGGCGGTCGGCCCCTGAACTCGTGGCCCAACTTCATCGTGATCACCTTCGAGGTCACCGTGCTGCTCTCCGCCTTCACCGCCGGGCTGTTCATGCTCGCCCGCAACGGCTTGCCCCGCCCGTACCACCCGGTCTTCAACACGCCCGGCTTCGAACGCGCCACCCGCGACGGCTACTACCTGTGCGTCGAGAGCGCCGACCCTCGCTTCGATCTCGGCGACACCCGCACGTTCCTCGAAGGCACCGCGCCGGTGGGCGTGCAGGAGGTGGCGCGATGAACGCGGCCGTCCTCACCCGCGCGCGCACCGCCCTCGGCGTCGCCGCCCTCGCGCTGCTGCTCGGCGCCTGCGGGAACAACATGGTCGATCAGCCGAAGGTGACCGCCCTCGAGCCGACCCCGTTCTACGCCGACGGCAGCAGCAACCGGCCGCCCGTCGACGGTGCGGTGTCGCGCGGGACCGGCGCCATCGACCCGGTCTTCTTCACCGGGCAGGGCCCGAACGGGCTCGTCACCGAGCTCCCCATCGAGCTCAGCGTCGACCTGCTGCGTCGCGGCAAGGAGCGTTTCGACATCTACTGTTCCGTGTGCCACGGCTACACCGGCGCGGGCGACGGCATGATCGTCAGCCGTGGCTTCCCGGCGCCCACCTCGTTCCATGCGCAGCGTCTGCTCGACGCGCCCGTCGGCTACTTCTTCAACGCCGCCACGAACGGCTTCGGGCGCATGTTCAGCTACGCCTCGCGCATCCCCGCTGCCGATCGCTGGGCCATCGCGGGCTACATCAAAGCGCTGCAGTTGTCGCAGAACGGCACCATCGACGACGTCCCCGAGGCCTTCCGGACCGACCTCACGACCGACCAAGGGCGGGTGCGCCCATGACGCCCAGCACGATCGAGACCGCCCGACCCACCCTCGTCGCGCTCGTCGTCGGCGTCTTGGGCCTCGCCCTCGGGCTCGTGCTGACGCTCGCGCAGGGCACGCTGCCCGGCGCGGTGCTGCTGAGCTTCGTCTTCTGGGCCGGGCTCTCGCTCGGTGGCCTGGTGGTGCTGTTCGTCAACCACATGGCGGGCGGCAGTTGGGGCGCGGTCGTCCGTCGACCGCTCGAGGCGATGGTGTCGGCGCTGCCCGTCGCGCTGCTGTTCTTCCTGCCGGTGCTGTTCTTCATCCCGCAGCTCTACCCGTGGGCGGACGCGCTGTACGTCGAAGCGCACCCGCTCGTGAGCTGGAAGATCGGCTACCTCAACGCGACCTGGTACACGATCCGCTTCGTGATCTACGCGGCCGTCTGGCTCATCGCCGCCTGGGTCTACCTACGCGGCGCGCGCGAGCAAGACTTGGCCGCCGTCGGGCCCGCCGGCCGCATCGGCTACCGGCTGAAGAGCCAGGCCGCCGCGTGGATGATCCTGTACGTCCTCACCATGACCCTCGCCACCACCGACTGGACGATGTCGCTCACGCCGGAGTGGTGGTCGGGCATCTACGGCGCGGTGTTCATGATCAGCCAGGCGATCACCGCCATGGCGCTCACGATCCTGGTCGTCACCTGGATGGCGGCCCGCAGCCGCCGCATGGACACGCTGTTGACCGAGAAGCGGCTGCAGGACCTCGGCAACTTCCTCATGGCGTTCACGATGTTCTGGGCGTACGTCAACGCCAGCCAGTTGATCATCCAGTGGTCGAACAACATCGTCGAGACCAACACGTTCTACGTCCTGCGACTGAACGTCGAGCCGTGGCAGGGATTGAGCATCTACTTGCTCGTCGCCGGCTTCGCCTTGCCGTTCATGATCTTGTTCTCGCGCTGGGTGAAGCGCCGTCGCGCGGCCCTGAGCTTCATGGCCGGCTGGGCCTTGCTGAACCAGGCCCTGCACCTGTACTGGTACGTGGCGCCGGCACTCGGCCGCGTGGGGCTGCCGCCCATCGGTGACGTGGCGATCTTCGTCGGCGTGGGCGGCGTCTGGTTGGCCGCGGTGTTCCGCAGTCTCGGTGCCCGGTCGGTGGTTCCGGAGCACGATCCGCGTCTCCTCGCCGCCGAGCACGGCCTGGCCGCCGACCCGGCCCACGGCACCCCGGAGGTGCGCCATGCCTGACGACAGCCGTCGTTACGTCGTCTCCCCCGGCCAAGTGCGTCTCGGGTACGCGCTCGGGGGCATCGGTGCGGTCGCCGCCCTCATCGGCATCCTCCTGCTCGCCACCGCGCGCCCGAGCGGCGCGGTGGTGCCGCTCGACACCAGCCAGCACCAGGCGGCGTTGGCGCGCGCCGACGCCGCGTTGAGCGGCTTCGAGGTCCGCCCCGACGGCAGCGCGCGCCTCGACATCGACCATGCCATCCGGCTGGTGGCCGAACGCGGCGTGAACCTACCGCTCACCGCCGCCGGAACGCCAGCGGCACCCGCAGCCGCGGCCACGCCTGCCCCCGAAGCGGCCGCGGGCGGCGAGGCCGGCCCGGCGCCGGAGGGCGCGGACGCCCAGGCCGACGCGACGCCGGCGCCCGCCACGCCGGCCGTCGATGGCGCCGCGGTGTTCGCGACGAACTGCGCCGCGTGCCACCAGGCCACCGGCGCCGGGATCCCCTCGGCCTTCCCGCCGCTCGCCGACCACATCGGCGACCTCTACGCGGCCGACCGCAGCTACCCGATCGACGTGCTCCTGTACGGACTCCAGGGGCCGATCAGCGTGAACGGTCAGACCTACAACGGCCTCATGCCGGCCTGGTCGCAGCTCGGCGACGCCCAGATCGCGGCCGTGCTCGACCACATCATGACGGCGTGGGGTGACGCCGACGGCCTGGCCGAACCGTTCGTGCCCTACACGGCCGACGAGATCGCCGCCGCCCGCGGCCGTGGCCTCGGCGGGGCCGACGTCGCCGCACATCGAGCGGAGCTCGCCCTGCCCTGATCGTCTGGACAGCGGATACGCCCCATCCGACGCGGGCGGCCATCGGCCGCCCGCGTCGTTCGCGGTACGCTCGGTCACCCGCTCGACCGTGCCGCGCAGCCGTGCGGCTGCAGGAGGTGCCCGTGATCCGCCGCGCCCGCCGCCCGATCCTCTGCTTGGCCGTGGTCCTCCTGTGGTCGGGTCTGGTGCTGCCGGCCGCCGCCCAAACCGAGGCGTCCGCACCACCCGACGGCGTCGCGCGCCTCCACTACCAGCGCGCCGACGCTGCCTACGAGGGCTGGACGCTCCACGTCTGGGAAGACACGACCGAGGAGGTGACCTGGACGTCGGGGCTCGCCATCTCCGGCTTCGACGCGTACGGCGCGTACTGGGACGTCGGGCTGACCGACGGCGCGTCGCGCCTCGGCTTCATCGTCCATCTGGGCGACGAGAAGGACCCGGGACCGGATCGGTTCCTCGTCGTGGCCGAGCACGGCCACGAGGTGTGGCTCGTCTCGGGCAGCGAGCGGATCCACACCGCCCCGCCCCTCGGGCCGCCCGCTCCGGGCACCGCGCGCCTGCACTACGCCCGCCCGGACGGCGACTACGACGGCTGGACGCTGCACGTCTGGGAAGACGCCGTCGCGTCCGTCGCGTGGACGGAAGGGCTTCCACCGACCGGGGTCACCCCGTACGGCGCGTACTGGGACGTGGCGTTGCGCGAGGGCGCCCAACGGCTGGGCTTCATCGTCCACCGCGGCGACGAGAAGGACCCGGGACCCGACCAGTTCCTCGAGTTGGCGGACGTCGACCTGACGACGGGAGGCGCCGAGGCGTGGCTCCTGTCCGGCAGCGCCACGGTCTTCGCCGAACAGCCCGACCTCCGTCGGGCAGGCGGCGGCGACCTGCGCGCGAGCCGGGCGCATTGGGTCGGCGCCGACCTCATCTTGTGGGACGTGGGCGTTCCCTTGCCCGGCGCCCGCTACCGCCTGCACCACGCCGAGGCGGGCGGTCTGGTCCTCGCCGACGGCGCCATCGGCGGCGGCGCAGCGCTGGGTCTGACGATCGACCCCGACGGCGCACCCGCCGACGTGCTGGCGCGCTTCCCCCACCTCGCCGGCCTGACCGCCCTGCGGCTCCCAGCGGACGCTCGAGCCTGGGTCCGAACGCTGCTGCGTGGGCAGGTGGCGGTCTCGGTCGAGGATGCCTCGGGCGCGGTCGTCGACGCGACCGGCCTCCAGATCGCCGGGGTGCTGGACGACCTCTTCGCCACCGACACCCCGCTGGGCGTCCATTGGCAAGGCGACGTTCCCACCGTGTCCGTCTGGGCGCCCACCGCTCGGGTGGTCCGGCTGCTCCTGTTCGACGGTGACGAGGCCCGCACCTGGCCCATGGCGCGTGCGCACACGACGGGCGTCTGGTCGATCACCGGCGAACCCGGTTGGCGCGACCGCGATTACCTCTTCGAGGTCGAGGTCTACGCGCCGAGCACCGACCGGATCGAGACGAACCGCGTGACGGACCCGTACAGCGTCTCGTTGCGCCAGAACTCGGCGCGTTCGCAGATCGTCGACCTCGACGACCCCGCGCTCGTCCCGCCCGGCTGGACGGCCCTGGTCAAGCCGCCCTTGAGCGACCCGGTCGACGCGGTCATCTACGAGCTCCACGTCCGTGACTTCAGCGCCGCCGATCCCACCGTGCCCGAGGCGCTCCGCGGCACGTACGCCGCCTTCGGCCTGACGGGCACGGCAGGCACCGAACACCTGCGCGCTCTGGCGGACGCGGGCCTCACCCACGTGCACCTGCTGCCGACGTTCGACCTCGCCACGATCGACGAGGACCGCTCGACCTGGCTGGAGCCCGATCTGCCCGACCTACCCCTCCCTTCCAGCGCCGCCGGGTTCGGCGCGGCCGTCGACGCGGTCCGCGACCGCGACGGCTTCAACTGGGGCTACGATCCGTGGCACTACCTCGTCCCCGAGGGCAGCTACGCCAGCGACGCCGACGGACCCGCGCGCATCCGCGAGTTCCGCGAAATGGTCCTGGCGCTCGACGCACTGGGCTTGCGGGTCGTGGCCGACGTCGTGTTCAACCACACGAACGCCGCGGGCCAAGCCGCGCGCTCGGTCCTCGACCGGATCGTGCCCGGGTACTACCACCGCCTCGACGAAGCCGGCAACGTCACCACCAGCACGTGTTGCGCCAACACCGCCACCGAGCACGCCATGATGGAGCGCCTGATGCTCGACGCGGTGGCGTTGTGGGCGCGCGCGTACAAGGTCGACGGCTTCCGGTTCGACCTCATGGGACATCACATGGCGGCCAACATGGCCAACGTGCGCGCCACGCTCGACGCCCTGACGCCGGAACGTGACGGTGTCCACGGCGACGCGCTGTTGCTCTACGGCGAGGGCTGGGACTTCGGCGAGGTCGCCGCCAACGCCCGCGGCGTCAACGCCACCCAGGGGAACCTGGCCGGCAGCGGGATCGGAACCTTCAACGATCGGCTGCGCGACGCGGTCCGGGGCGGTGGTCCCTTCGACGGCGGCGCCACGCTCGTGCGGAGCCAAGGCTTCGCGACCGGCCTCGGCACCATGCCGAACGCGCTCACGGCCCGCCTCGATCCGCTCGCGCAAGCGGCGGCGGCACGCGCGAACGCCGACCTCGTGCGCGTCGGTCTGGCGGGCAACCTGGCGGCCGTGACCTTCGAGGGCGCCGACGGCGAGCTCGTGCGCGGCGCGGAGGTCCTGTACAACGGCGGTCCCGGCGGCTACGGCCGCGTCCCGCAAGACCACGTGGTCTACGTGTCCAAGCACGACAACCAGACGCTCTGGGACATCGCCCAGTACAAGCTGCCCGAAGACCTCGCCACCGAGGCGCGGGTGCGCGCACAGCTCGTGGCGCTCTCGACGGTCCTCTACGCGCAGGGCATGCCGTTCTTGCATGCCGGCAGCGACCTGCTCCGCTCCAAGAGCTTCGACCGCAACAGCTACGACGCCGGCGACTGGTTCAACGCCATCGACTGGACGGGCGTCAGCACCGGCTTCGGTCGCGGCGTCCCGCTGGCGGCCGACAACCGCGACAGTTGGAGCCTCATGCGCGCGCGGCTCGAGGACCCGCGCCTGCAGCCGTCGGCCGCGGACGTGGCCTTCACCGCGGCCGCGGTGCGCGACATGCTGCGCCTCCGGCAAGCGTCGCCGCTGTTCCGATTGCGCACCGCGGACGACATCGCCGCGCGCCTTGGCTTCCACCACACGGGCCCGGACGCGACGCCAGGGGTGATCGTCCTGGAACTGCGCGACGACCTCCCCGACCTGGTCGACCTCGACCCGGACACCGACCGACTGCTGGTCGTGATCAACGCCTCGGCCGACCGGGTCAACCTGGACGTGCCCACGGCCGCGCGGCCATGGGTCGTGCACCCGCTGCTGACCGCAGGCGCGGACGCAGCCACGCTGCGCGGGGCCGCCGTCTACGCCGCCAGCGGTCGGGCCTCCGTGCCGCCGCTCACCACGGTCGTCTTCATGGCGCCGGCGTCACCGCGATGAGCGCCATGGGGGGCGCCGCCCCGCGGGTCTTCGTCACCCGCCCGCTCCCCGCCGACTGGCTCGCGCCGCTCCGCGCGGCCGGACTCGAGGTCGACGCCCATCCGGTGGACGAGGCGATGGCGCCCGCCACGCTGCGCGCCCGGGCGGCCGGCGCCGCCGCGCTGCTCGTGCAGCTCACCGATCGGGTCGACGCCGAACTCCTCGACGCCGCTGGACCCACGCTCCGCGTCGTCGCCAGCTTCGCCGCGGGCACCGATCATCTCGATCTCGAGGCCTGTCGCGCCCGCGGTGTCGCCGTCGCCACGACGCCCGACGTCCTCACCGACGCGACCGCCGACCTCGCCTGGGCACTGCTCCTGGCCGTCGCCCGCCGCCTGCGCGAGGGCCGCGCCCTCATCGAGGACGGCGCCTGGACCGGCTGGTCGCCGACGCGTCTGCTCGGCGGCGACCTGCAGGGCCGCACGCTGGCCATCATCGGCCTCGGGCGCATCGGGACGGCGGTGGCCGTCCGCGGGCGCGCGTTCGGGATGCGGATCGCCTACCACGGCCCCCGCGCCCACCCTGAGCGCGCCGCGCCGCTCGAGGCTCGCTTCGTGACCGACCTCGACGACCTCCTGGCCGACGCGGACGTGGTCTCGCTGCACGTGCCGCTCACCGCCGCCACCCGGCACCTGCTCGACGCGCCCAGGCTGGCACGCCTACCGCAGCACGCCATCGTGGTGAACACGGGCCGCGGCGCCCTCGTGGACGAGAACGCCTTGGTGGCCGCCCTGGAGGCGGGTCGCCTCGGCGGCGCCGCCCTCGACGTTTTCGAGCACGAACCGTCGGTACCTGCGCGACTGCTGGCACTCCCGAACGTCGCGGTGGCCCCGCATCAGGGGTCGGCCACCGTGGGCGCCCGGGCCGCGATGGCGGCGCTGTGCACGTCGGCGATCGTGCGGGTGCTGTCCGGGACGGACGGAGCCGCCTCCCGCTGAGGCGACGGTCGTACCGGGCGGGACCACGACCTGAGTCGCCCCGCCGCGTCTGAGAACGCGCGGAGCCGGCCCCCAGGGGACCGGCTCCGCGACGTGCGACGGCGCTCGCGGCGCCCGTCCTACAGGTCGAGTTGCGCCAGGTGGGCGTGGGTCTCGATGAAATCGCGCCGCGGCGGCACGTCGGTGCCCATGAGCGTCTCGAACGTCTCGCTCGCCTCGAGCACGTCCTCGATCGTGACGCGCTTGAGCACGCGCGTCTCCGGGTTCATCGTGGTCTCCCAGAGCTGCTCGGGGTTCATCTCGCCCAGACCCTTGAAGCGCTGGATCTCGAGCTTCTTGTCACGGTGCCGCTTGAGCACGTCTTGCAGCGCGGCCTCGTCGAACAGGTAGGTCAGCTCCTTCTGGCGCGGCAACCGCACGCCGTAGAGCGGCGGCTGCGCGATGAACAGGTAGCCGAGGTCGATGAGCGGGCGCATGTAGCGGTAGAAGAAGGTGAGCAACAGCGTCCGGATGTGCGATCCGTCCACGTCGGCGTCCGTCATGATGATGATGCGGTGGTAGCGGACGTCGTCAGGGTTGAAGTACGCCTCTTCGCCCGTCCCCTCCACGCCGGCCCCGATCGCAGCCACCATCGCGCGGATCTCGGCGTTCTTGAGGATCTTGCCCAGGTTGGCCTTCTCGACGTTGAGGATCTTGCCGCGCAGCGGCAGGATGGCTTGGAAGCGACGCTCGCGCCCCTGCTTGGCCGAACCGCCGGCCGAGTCTCCCTCGACGATGTAGATCTCGCTGACGCTTGGGTCCTGGGACTGGCAGTCGGCCAGCTTGCCGGGCAGCTCGTCGTTCTCGAGCGGGTTCGCGCGCCGCACGAGATCGCGCGCCTTGCGGGCCGCCTCCCGAGCGCGGGCGGCGTTGCCCGCCTTCTCGACGATCGCCTTGCCGACCTTGGGCTGCTCCTCGAGAAGCTCGGCGAAGCGCTCGCCCACGACCTGGCCCACCGCCGTGGCGGCCTCCGGGTTGAGCAGCTTGACCTTCGCCTGGGACTCGAACTGCGGCTCGGACAGCTTCACCGAGATCACGCAGGCGATGCCCTCGAGGTAGTCGTTGCCGTCGGGCGCGGGATCGCCCTTCTTGATGAGGTTCTTGTTCTTCGAGTACGCGTTGAGCACGCGCGTGAAGGCGGTCTTGAAGCCGGTGAGGTGCGTGCCCCCGTCCCGGTTGGTGATCATGTTGGCGTACGTGAGGATGGTGGGCTGGTAGCCGGTCGTGTGGAGGATGCCGATCTCGACGTCGATCTCCTCGACCTTGCCCTCGCGCTCGACGCCCACGACCTGCTGGATCCGCAGCGGCTCGGCGTAGAGCCGCTTCTCTTCGCGCGCGAGGTACGCCGCGAACGCCGCCGCTCCGCCCTCCTCGTGGAAGGTCTCGCGACGGACGTCGGCGTGCCGTCGGTCCTCGAGCACGATGCGCACGCCGGCGCTGAGGAAGGCGAGCTCGCGCAGACGCCGACGCACCCGCGTGAAGTCGAACCCGTCGATCCCCTTGAAGACGTTGGCGTCGGGTTGGAAGGTGACCGTCGAGCCGACGCGCCCGGCGGGCGCCGGTCCCACGTCCTGGATCGGGAAGGTGACGACGCCTTGGTCGAAGCGGATGCGGTGATGGCGCCCCTCTTGGAACACCTCGGCCTCGAGGTACGTCGAGAGCGCGTTCACGACCGACGAGCCGACGCCGTGCAAACCGCCCGACACCTTGTACGAGTTCGAGTCGAACTTGCCGCCCGAGTGCAGTTCGGTGAAGATCACCTCGATGGCGGGCCGGCCCTCGCTCTTCATCATGCCGATGGGCAGGCCACGACCGTTGTCGCTGACGGACGCCGAACCGTCGGCGTGGAGGGTGACCTCGACCGTGTCGGCGTACCCCGCGAGCGCCTCGTCGATGGCGTTGTCGATGATCTCGGTGAGCAACTGGTGATACCCGTCGATGCCCGTGCCGCCCTGCACGTACATCGCAGGGCGCATGCGTACGCCTTCGAGGCCTTTGAGCACACGGATGCTGTCGGCGGTGTATGCGGTCGTCAAGGGTCGCCTCCTGGCGGTTCGAAGGGATCGCGCCGAGCCCCGAAGGGTCTCGCTGGCGGCTGCCATGAGGGCTCGGTCGCCCGCTGGCCACCGTGCGCCACGGGGTGCCGCTGCGGTCCATCCTACCCCGCCGCTGACGCCAGGGTCAATTCACGAGATACGTCCAGGACGAGAATCTCTAGGCTTCAGCCGCGAACTTGACCGTCGCCTTCGATGAGGTGCCGGGTGGTCACCAGCGCCGCCAGACCCATCGGCCCGCGAGCGTGAAGCTTCTGGGTGCTGACCCCGATCTCCGCCCCGAACCCGAACTCGAAACCGTCGGTGAACCGTGTGCTCGCGTTGACGTAGACGACCGCCGCGTCCACCTCCGCTTGGAAGCGGCGCGCGGCCGCCCGCGAGCGCGTCACGATGGCTTCCGAATGCTGCGACCCGTAACGGCGGACGTGATCGAGCGCGGCGTCCAGGTCGTCGACCACCCGCACCGCGATCTCCAGCCCCAGGTACTCGGTCGCCCAGTCGGCGTCGGTCGCTCGCGAGACGCCGTCGACGGCGCCCGCGAGCGCCAGCGACCGTTCGCACGCATGCACGGCGACCCCGGCGGCCTGGAGGGCGGCGACGGCCCGCGGCACGAAGCGCTCGGCCGCCGCCTGATGCACCAGCAGCGTCTCTAGCGCGTTGCAGACGCCTGGACGGCGCACCTTGCCGTCGAGCAGGATCGCCTCGGCCATGTCGAGGTCGCCATCCTCGTGCACGTACAGATGGCAGTTGCCCACGCCGGTCTCGATGACGGGCACCTGCGCGTTCCTGACCACGGACTCGATGAGACCGGCACCGCCCCGCGGGATCACGACGTCGACCTGACCGCGGGCATGCAACAACTCCGTCACCCGAGCCCGGTCCGGGTCGTCGACGAACGCGAGCGCCGCCACCGGCGCGCCCGCCCGGTCGAGGGCTCCGTGGATCGCCGCCACGAGCGCCCGGTTCGAGTCCAGGGCGTCGGCCGAGCCACGCAGCACCGCCGCCGAGCCGGCCTTGAAGGCCAACGCGAAGGCGTCCACGGTGACGTTGGGGCGCGACTCGTACACCATGCCGATCACGCCGAAGGGGACGGTGACCTGGCGCACCTCGAGGCCGTTGGCGAGACGCCAACCGCTCACGACCCGGCCCACCGGGTCGGGCAGGTCGGCCACCTGGCGCACGGCGGCGGCGATCGCCTGCAGCCGCGCCGGATCGAGCGCCAGCCGGTCGACCAAGGCAGCGGGGGTCCCTGCCGCCCGCGCCCGCCCGACGTCGAGGGCGTTGGCGGCCAGGACCTCGCTCTCCGCGTCTTCGAGCGCGTCGGCCACGACGTGGAGCACACGCCCACGGTCGAGCCCGGGCAAGGTCCGGCTGGCGGCCCGAGCATCTCGCAGAGCGCCCCGTAGGTCGAACGGAGCAGCGTTCGCGTCGTTGGTGGCGATCACGGGCGGACGATAGCATGGCGTCACGCGCGTTCCGGCGAGGGTCGACCGGGGCCGTCGCCGTGGGGGTCCCATGACCGAACCCGACGTTCCACAACCCGCCGCTGCGAAGCGAGAGACGGTCGTGATCAGCGGCGCGACCGGTGCGCTCGGCCAGGTCGTGGTGAAGCGGCTGACCGACGCGGGCCACCGTCCGCTGGCCCTCGTACGGGGAGAGGTCGACGCCGAGCGGCTCCGGGCCGAGGGGACGTGGGCGCGCGCGGTCGACCTGCTCGACGAAGCGGCCGTCGCCGCCGCCATCGCGGCCGCCGAGGCCGACGAGCGTGCGCCGTCGGCGGCCGTGTTGCTGGCGGGCGGCTTCGCGACCGCAGCGGCGGCCACCACCGACCTGTCGACGATGCGCCGCCAGTGGGACCTGAACGTCGGGACGGCCGTTGGCGTGGTGGGAGCCGTGCTGCCCGGTCTGCTGCGCCGCGGTCGCGGCACGATCGTGGGCGTGGCGGCCGGCCAAGCGCGCCGCGGCGGCGCGCGCGCCAGCGCGTACGCGTCGTCCAAGGCCGCACTGGCCGCTTACCTGCGCGCCCTCGACGACGAGACCGCCGCCGCGGGCGTGGTCGCCGTGACCGTGTTCCCGATGGGCACGATCGACTCGCCCGCCAACCGCGCCGCCATGGCCGATCGCGATCCATCCGGCTGGATCGACCCCGGAGCCCTGGCCGACGTCTTGCTGCACGTGCTCACCCTCGGTCCCCGCGCACGGCTGCGCGAAGTGGACGTCTACCCCGACCCGCGCTGACCGCCGCCTCCACCGGACGAGAGCACCTGGTCCGCCACGCTTCACCGGTGCTAGAGCGCGTCGAACGTCGCCTCGCCGGCCAGGAACGTGGCCCGGACGCTCAGGTCGTCGAGGCCGTCACCGGGATCGTGGTCGAGCAGCACGACGTCGGCGTCGGCGCCGACCCGCAGCGTCCCCGACCGGGCCTCGCGCCCGATGGCGTACGCCGCACCGCCGGTGAAAGCCCGGAGCGCCTCGTCGACGGTGACAGACTGGTCCATCCCGAGCGGCTGCCCGTCCGCGCCCCGCCGCTCGACGGCGGCCCGCAACCCGGCGAACGGATCGGGGGGTGCGACCGGTGCGTCGCTGCCGAACGCCAGCGGCACGCCGGCGGCGACCAGGTCGCGGAGGCGGTAGGCGCGGTCGAGCCGATCGGGGAACAGGGCACGGATCGAGGCCGCATCGAACACGAGGTGGCTGGGCTGGATCGAAGCGATCACGCCCAGCGCCCCCAGCCGCGCGACCTCGGCGCGCTCCAGGTGCTGCGCGTGCTCCAGCCGGGGCCGCAGGCCAGCCGCTCGCCACGCCGGCGCGGTCGCCTCCAACACGTCGACGACGGCCCGGTTCGCGGCGTCGCCGATCGCGTGCGTCACCGGTGCGAACCCGGACCGGATGGCCAACGCGTAGCGCTCGCGCAGGCACTCGGGGTCGTCCACGGCGATCCCGTGCGTGCCGTCGGGGTACGGATCGAGCATCCATGCGGTGCGGCTGCCGAGCGCGCCGTCCGCGAAGAACTTGGCTCCCCCGACGACGAAGAAGTCGCCGCCCAGCCCACCGGCCATGCCGATGGAGGCGGCCGCCTCCAGGTCGGCGTGCGGGATCGCGGCCCAGACCCGCAGTGGGTAGGGCGCCCCGTCCGCCCGGCTCGCCTTCAACGCCAACGCCCGCCAGTGATCGGCGGGCTCGAAGGCCATGTGATGAACGGTCGTGACACCACGCGCGGCCAGGTCGGCACCAGCGGCGTCGAGCGCCGCTCCGAGCTCGGCGGCGCTCAGGACCGGCACGCGGTCGCGCACCAGGTGAAAGGCGCTCTCGAGCAGCAGGCCCGACGGCGCCCCATCGGCGTCGCGTTCGATCGTCCCGTGGAGCGGATCGGCGGTGGTGGCGTCGACCCCGGCGCGTGCGAGCGCGGCGGAGTTCACCCAGGCCGCGTGGTGGTCTTGGGACCGCAGCAGCACGGGATGGTCCGGGGCGACACGATCGAGGTCCTCCCGCCGCAGCGTGGCGACGCCCCAGCGCTGCAGCGCGAAGCCGGCGCCGAGCACCCAGCGACCGGGCGGGACCCTCCGCACCCGCGCCGCCACCCGCTGCAGGGCCACGTCGAGTGTCGCGGCGTCGTCGAGTCGCACGTGGCCGAGCTCGAGACCGAACTGCGTGAGGTGCACGTGGGCGTCGTGGAAACCGGGCAGGGCGCAGGCGCCTGGCGCCTCCACGACACGCGTCCCAGAACCGATCAGCGGCGCGATCGCCGCCCGATCGCCCACGTGGATCAGCCGGCCACCCCGCCAGGCCAGCGCGTCGGCCCGCGGCCGATCGGGGTCGCCGGTGCGAACCGTGTCAGGCAGGACGACGACGTCGGCGATCACGTGCGGGCCGGTTCAGGGAGATCGAGGCGCATGCGCGAGCCTATCGCCCCGCGGCCCAGGGCGCCACACCGGACCTCAACGGGGCGCACCGCCACCAGCCCTGGTGGAGAGCGCCACCAGGACCCCGTGGTCGTCGGGCATGACGGGGTCGTCGAGCGCCGCCTTGTTCCGGCGCACCGCGCCGCACCGCTCGCAGCGATGGACGATCACCCAACCCTTCTTGCCGCTGTGCTCGACCCCGACCGGCACGAGGAGCCCGCCGCAATCGCTGGCCCGGTCGCCGGGGTGGACGTCGACGTGCAGCGAGTGGAGGCAGACCGGGCAGTGGTTGCGGTACGAACCGTTGGCCAGGGGCGGCACGTCGGCGCCACAGTGGGCGCAGACGAATCGTTCGTTCGTACCGATGGCGACGAAGCGGCGCACGCGTCCAGCCTACGGCCGCGGTGGCGCCAGCGCGGCCGTCTGCGCGTCGACGGCGCGCACGTACGCGTCCGGGTCCGTCTTGCGCCGGAGACCAGAGGCGGTCATGGTGCGCACGACACCGAACACGGGACGCTCCGGCCACGGCCGGTCGTGGAGACCGAAGATCCAGCCGACGCCGGCGTACGAGTTGGGGTCGCCACCATCGAGGTGGAAACGGTCGTTCCACCGGCGCAACCGGTCGTAGGCGGCTTCGGGTGTCGCACTCCAGGCGAGCACCCGTTTCCCCCAGTACATGCGCATGTGGTTGTGCTGGTAGCCGGTGATCATGCTCTGGCGCATGGCGGCGTTCCAGAACGGGTCGTCGGTGTCGCAGCGCAAGAGCGTGTCGTCGTCGTACGAGGCGGGACGCGGATCCGCCGCGTGCGCCGCCAGCGAGCGCCGCGCCCAGGCGGGCACGCCCACGTAGCGATCGTAGTCGTCTTGGTGGACCACGAAGTTGACCGCCAGCTCGCGCCGCACCAACAGCTCCTCGACGAACGCGGCCACGTTCGCGTCGTCACCGGACCCGCTGCTCGCCGTCGCCGCCGGCTCGCTCGCCCGCTCGGCGCGCCGGACGGCCAGGGCCGCCGCGACCGGCGACAGGTGTCCGAAACGCAGGTGCATGCCGAGATGCGAGACGCTCGCACGGTGAGGTTGGTGGCGGTCCTCGGCGTACCGCGCCAGGGTGGTCTCGACGAACGTCGCCAGGCGAGCGTGGGCCGCTCGCTCGCCACCCGCGTACAGGGCGCTCACGGCGGGGACCGCGTCGTCCACGTCGAGCCGCCGAACCAGCGCCGCGACGTCGTCGAGCGCCCCGGTCACGTCCTCGAACGGGGCGGCGAGACGCTCACCGGAGGTCCACGGTGTCGCCGCCCGCGCGTCCGGCACGTCGACCAGGTACGCGCCCAGCAGCCGCTGCAGCTTCGGCCGCAGGGTCCGGGCACCGACCTCGACCTTGGGGCTGGCCACGTCGACGGGCACGATGACGTCCGTCTCCACCTCGACGACGGGGCAGCCGGCCGCACGGGCGACCTGGGTCCGCCATGCGCGCGGCTCGCGCAGGTAGGCGCGGTCGGTCACGAGGACGGCGGCGGCGACGCTAGCAGCCATGGCGACGGCGGGAGGCTCGGCGAGGACCAGCTCGAAGCCGATCCCGCGCGTGGCGAGTCCGTCGCGGACGTCGCGCCACCCCTCCAGCTCGAACGTGGCGGCGCGGACGGTGGCGCGCTCACCCGCGGGTGCCAGGCCGGCGACCACCACCACCGGTCGGCGGAGCTCGGCGGCGATCGCCAACGCATGGGCCAGGGCCGGGTTCGAACGCGTCCGCTGGGCCTTCTCCATCCAGTAGACGACCGGGCCGTCGGGGCGGGGCGCCCCGTCGACGCGGACGTGGAGGCGATCCGGATGGACGCCTGGGACCAGGAGAGCGGGATGGGCCATGCGGTGAGCCTACGCTCGGTCTTCGTCCGACGATGGTGGCCCTAGGCACGCGCGTACGATGACTCGGCCGTCGACCATCCTCGTGCGATCACCGCCGGCCCCCGCCCCCATGCTGGTTCACGCCGATGCCCTCACCCTCCGCCACACCGACCGCGAGCTCGTCCGCGACCTCGATCTCGAGGTGGCCGAGGGTGACCGTGTGGCCCTCGTCGGTCGCAACGGCGCCGGCAAGTCGACGCTGCTCCGGGCCCTCACGGGCGCGACCGAAGCGTGGGCCGACGGCCGCGTGCGACGCGCGCCGGGCACGTGGTGGGCGTACGTGGGTCAGGACGAGAGCACGCTCGGGCTGGGCCATGACGCGACCCTGTTCGACCTCGCCGGGGCCGCGCTGGCGCCGCTCCGCGCCCTCGGAGCCGAGGTCGCGGCTGCCGCGCTGGCGCTCGGCCCGGCCCCGACGGCCGCCGCGTTGGCGGCCTACGGTGCCGCCCAGAGCGCCTTCGAAGCCCGGGGCGGCTACGACGCCGACCGCCGGCTCGACGAAGCGCTCAGGCGTGTCGGCCTGGCGGCCGCCGGCGCCCACCCGGCCGCGCAGGCCTCCGGAGGCGAACGCCGCCGGGCGCGCCTGGCGGGCGCGCTCGCGGCGGGCGTCGACCTGTTGCTCCTTGACGAACCCACCAACCACCTCGACCTCGAGGGGCGTGCCTGGCTCGCCGAACGGCTGCGCGCCCACCGCGGTGCGGTGGTCTTCGCGGCCCACGACCGCGCCCTCATCGACGAGGTCGCCACCCATCTCCTGGTCCTGGACGCGTCACCCGTCCGCGTCCACCGTGGCGGTTGGAGCGATTGGCAGCGCGACCGCGCGGTGACGCTGCGCACCGACGCCCGGGCCACACGCCTGCGGCAGCGGCGGATCGCCGAGCTCGAAGG
Source organism: uncultured Trueperaceae bacterium (assembly GCA_963839375.1). Lineage (GTDB taxonomy): Bacteria > Deinococcota > Deinococci > Deinococcales > Trueperaceae > JAABTL01. The sequence continues at coordinate 536,979 of CAWIUY010000012.1, forward strand.
CATGGCGGCCGAGTTACGTGCCCAAGGGCATCGCACCGCCCAGACACGGCGCCGACGCGCGGAGCGGGAGATGGCGGCGTTGCGGTCGGCGCCGCCGCCCTCACGCTCCGAGGTGTCGCCCCGACTCGACCTCGACGCGCGGACCGAGGGCGGCCTGATCGCTCGGTTCGAGCACCTGACCTTTGGTCGCGTTCTCGAAGACGTGGCGCTCGTGCTGACCGCGGGCGAACGGCTCGCGCTCGTGGGTGCGAACGGGTCGGGCAAGAGCACGTTGCTGAGGTTGCTGGCCGGGGAGATCGAGAGCGAAGACCCCCTCGCTCGGGTCTGGTGGCGGCCGGGCACCCGCGTCGCTTACGTCGACCAACACCGGCGCGGGCTGCCCGACGACGCCAGCGTGCGTTCGGTGCTCACCGCCTGGGTCACGCCGACGCGGGCGGAGGGTCTGCTGGCGCTCGTCGACCTGCCACGATCGACGCACGATCGCGCCATCGCCACCCTCTCGGGGGGCGAGCGCGCGCGGGCGAGCGCCGCGCTGTTGATGGCGCGCGAAGCCGACGTACTGTTGCTCGACGAACCGACCAACGACCTCGACCTGCGCACGATCGAGGCGCTCGAGGCGGCGCTCCGTTCGACGTCGGCCGCGGTCGTGCTCGTCACCCACGACGCCCGCACCATCGAGGCGCTGGCGGCGGACGTGGTCACGCTCGAGGACGGGGCGCTGACGCGGTGGCGCGGTGGCCTGGCGGGCTGGCGCCGTGGCGTCCGCCGCCGCGAGGCCGGGTTGCCCGAACCGACGCCCACGCCCCCCACCGACCGCCCCGCCGCCCCTGCGCCGGGAGTGGACGGCCGCGCGGAACCCGAGCTGCCCCGAGACCTCGACGCCGCGCGAACGGAGGCCGACGTCGCCCTCGACGACCCGTGGGCGTGGAGCGACCGTGACCGGCGCCGCTGGCGTTCCCGCCGCCGAGCTCTCGAGGAGGCCTTGATCGCCGACTGGGAGCGATCGGCGGTCCCCGCCCGGCCCCCGTTCCGAACCCGCGAGGGAGGCTGGCTGGTGTGGGCCGAGCCGAGCGACGGCGGGCTCCGGGTCTGGCTCGACGGAGCGGATCCCGACGGGCACGCGGCGCTGAAGGTGCGCGTCTTGACGTCCGAGGGTCGGCGGGTGGCCCACCTGGTGCCAACCCACTGCCCCGACCGTGACCTCGCCCCGTGGGCCTGGCACGCCTTGATCGCCGGCGCCGCCCGCTTGACCTTCTACGTCGCGAACGTGAGCGCGGTGCAGGTCGCCAGCGAGCGATCGCCCGGTGGAGGCTTCGGGGCCTGGGCGCCGGGTTGGTGGTGGTGGCGGCGGCGCGACCTCGAGCGCGCCGAAGGGTGGCGAAGAACCCGCGGCCCGCGTTCGCGCCCGCGCCGCCTCGGTGACGGCCGGTAGGCTGAGCGCGTGCCGACGTCGCCCGCCCGTCGCCCGCCCACCCGCCGCACGCCCACCCGGCTGCGCCGAACGCTGTGGGGGATCGCACTGCTGGCCGGCGTCGGCTGGCTGGCGCTCAGGACGGCGCCGGTCGCCTGGATCGAGACGACGTGGTCCTCCACGATCTTGCCCAGGGCGAGCGCCTGGACGGCGCCGTGGATCGACCTCGTCCCCTTCTCGTGGACCCTCGCGTTCCTGATCGGGCTGCCGGTCGCCCTCGCGCTGGTCGCGCGCCGGACGCGCCTCCCGTGGACGGCCCTGATCGCGGCCATGGTCGCGCTCGCCGCGTTCGGTTTCGACCTCGCCTGGGGCGTCGCCTACCGACGCGTGCCGCTCGAGGCGCAGCTCGGCTTGACGTCCGCGGCGCCCAGCACCCGCGACCTCTTCGACACGTTCGACCGTCTGGTCGACGCCGCGCAGCAGGCGGCGCCCGCCGACCCGACTTCGGTCGACGCCGCCGGCGGTTGGCCGGCCGGCGCCTGGCGATCGGCGGCGAAGTGCGTCGCGGACGCCGACGCCGAGGTCAGCGGTCGCGACCACCCCTTGTCGCTCCCGACCGCCGTGCGCCGGCTGCCCGCGGGCACGTTGCTCGTCGGCGGTTTCGCGGGCGTGACCGGACCGTGGCTGCGCGAACCGCATGTCGACGGTGGCCTCCCGCCGGTCGCGGCGCTCGCGACCGGATTACACGAGCTGACGCACACGGCCGGTTGGGCTGGAGAGGCGCAGACCGACGCGTTGGCCACGCTCGCGGGTCTCGCCTGCGGCGCCGAGGAGGTGCGCTTCGCCGCGGCCGTCCACGCGCTGGGTCTCGTCCGCGGTGAGATCAGGCGCGCGGTGGCCGGCGACCCCGACCTCACCCGCGAACTCGACGAGCGCGTCGCCCGACTGCCAGCGAGCGTGTCGCGCTCGGCGGAGGCGGCACGTACGGCGGCGGAGCGGTACGCCTGGCCGGCGGCGCGAGCGGTCGCCGGCGCCACCTACGACGTCTACCTCCGCTCCCAGGGTGTCGAAGCGGGCCTGGCGGACTACGATCGCGCGTCGGTGCTCCTCACGGCGTCACTCCTCCGTTGCCGCGAAGAGCCCACCCCGCCGTGGTGCCCCGAGCTCCGCTGATCGAGCGCCGTCGGCCGGCGCCGCGGGCGCCGGACCGAGGTTGCGCAGGACCAACGCCTCGGGGTTCGGTGCGCGGCCCATGAAGTCGTGGAACATCGTGTCCGCGTCGACCGAGTCGCCGCGCTCGAGCACGCTCTTCACGAAAGCACGGCCCGTCGCCGCGTCGAAGACCCCGGCCGCCTCGAAGCGCGTGAACGCGTCGGCTTCGAGCACCTCGCTCCATTTGTAGCTGTAGTAGCCGGCCGCGTAGCCGCCCGCCAAGATGTGGCTGAACCCGCAGATGAAGCCTGGGTGGGCGAACGAGGGATGCCACTCGTACGCCGCCATCACGTCCCGCGCGAACGCGGTGGCGTCGTCGTCGCCGTCCGGGTCGTGGTCGACGTGCAGGGCCAGGTCGACGGCCGCGAACGACAGCTGCCGCATCTGCGTCCAGGCCTCGCCGAAGCGGCGGGCGCCGAGGAGCTTGGTCACCTCGCCCGGCGGCAACGACGCGCCGGTCTCGTGATGGAAAGCGAACGAGGCGAGACCCTCGCTCGTCCACGTCCAGTTCTCCATGATCAACGACGGCAGCTCGATGAAGTCCCATGGCACCGCGCCGGCGCCACGCGCCCGCACGTCGACGCGCGTCAAGAGCGCGTGGAACAGGTGGCCGTACTCGTGGAAGACGGTCCGGACCTCGTCGGTCGTCAGGAGCGACGGACGATCGCCCGCTGGCGGCGTCAGGTTACCGACCACGACCGCGACGTGCGGGTCGAAGCCGCCGTCGGCGCGCGGCCCCCCGTTGACGAGCCCGTGCATCCACGCGCCGCCCCGCTTGCTCTCCCGCGGGAACCAGTCGGTGTAGAACGTCCCCAGCGGCGTACCGTCTTCGGCGATCGCCTCGTAGGTGCGCACCGAGGGATGCCACACGTCGACCCCGGCCACGGGACGGATGGTGAGCCCGAACGACCGCCGTGCCAGCTCGAACACGCCCGCCTCCACCCGGTCGAAGGGCAGGTACGGCCGCAGCGCGGCTTCGTCGAGATCGAACCGGACTTCCCGGGCCCGCTCGAAGGCGTAGCGGACGTCCCAGGGCGCCAACGTGTCCAGGCCCAGGTGCTCGCGGGCGAACGCGGCGAGACCGCTCATCTCCGCCTCGAAGTACGGGCGCGTCCGGGCGGTGAGGTCGTCGACGAAGCGGCGCGCCCGCTCGGTCGACCCGACCATCCGCTCCTCCAGCACCAGGTCGGCGTACGTGTCGTACCCGAGGCGCCGCGCCAGCTGCCGTCGCTTCCGGAAGATCTCACGCAGCACCGGCCGGTTGTCGAAGTCCCCTTCGGTGGCGCGCGTGTGGTGCGCACGCCAGATGGCTTCGCGGAACGTTCGACGTTGGGCGTGCATCATGACCGGCAGGTAGCTGGGGGCTTGCAGGGTGAAGCGCCAACCCGCCACGCCACGGGCGTGCGCGTCGGCCGCCGCACGCTCGATCGCGCTCTCGGGCAGCCCCGCCAGCTCCGTCTCGTCGGTCACGATCCGCTCGAACGCGTTGGTCGCGTCGAGCACGTGCTCGGCGAACGTCGTCGACAAGCGCGACAGCTCCACACGCAGCGACGCGACCGCTTCACGGTCGGCGGTCGCCAGGTCGGCCCCGGCCCGACGCGCCGCCCGCAGCGTCTTGTCGAGGTGGCGTCGCCGCAACGGATCGAGGTCGGCCGCCTCAGGCGTCTCGGCGAAGCTCCGCAACGCCGCCCAGAGCTCCGGGTTCGTAGGAATAGCGGCCCGGAAGGCCTGGTACGGCGCCTCGACGCGGTGGTGCGCATCGCGCAACGCCGGTGTGGTGGCGACGGCGACGAGATGGCGAACCGCGTCGTAGACGCTATCGAGGCGCTCGAGTAGGTCGTCGAGCGCCTGCACGGTGTTGGCGTACGTCCGCTCGGGCGCGGCGACGAGCTCGGCCAGCTCGGCGCGTGCCCGGGCGAGGGCCGCGTCGACGGCGGTCGGGACGTCCTCGGCGCGCACCGCGCTCCAGCGACGCAACGGGGCACGGTCGAGCAAGGCGAGGTCCAGGCTGGGCGTCGACATGGTGAGACTCCGTTCAGGGTGCGAGCCGGCGGCTCGAGATCAGTTGGGACCGGCCGACGGGTTGGCCGGTGGTCCCAGCGACGCCGCCGGCAGCGTGGCCGCGGCGGCGGCACCCATCGGCGCGCCCACGTCCAGGGCGGCGAGCGCCGGGCGTGCCGGAGCGTACAGGAAACCTTGCGCCTCGTGGCAATCGAACGAACGCAGCCGTTCGCGCTGCGCCACCGTCTCGACACCCTCGGCCACCACCGTGAGCCCGAGACCACGCCCGAGCGCCACCATCGCGCGCACCATCTCCAGATCCGTGGTCTGGGCACCTTCACCCACCCGCGCGACGAAACTGCGGTCGATCTTGAGCGCGTCGAGCGGCAGCTCGCGCAGCTGGGCCAAGTTGGTGTCGGCCACACCGAAGTCGTCGAGCGCGACCTGGACCCCCATCGAGCGCAGCTCGTTCAGACGCCCCGCGGCCCGCTCCCACGACCGACGCCCCGTGCGCTCGTGGATCTCGAGCTCCAACAGGCCAGGATGGAGCGACCAACGGTCGAGCGTGCGGGCCACCAAGCGCGCCAGGTCGTCGCGCTCCAAGCCCTCCGGGCCGACGTTGACGGCCACGCGACGCGGGGTACCGGCCTGGTGCCACTGCGCCGACTGCTGCGCCGCGCGGGCCAAGACGTGTTCGAACAAGGCGTCGCCGAGGCGCGCCTGTTCGAGCGCCGGCAGGAACGCTGCCGGCGGCAGGAGGCCGCGCTCCGGATGCTCCCAGCGGACGAGGGCCTCGACGCTGGTGACCGACCCGTCGCCGAGGCCCACCCGCGGCTGGTAGTGCAAGACCAACTCGTCGTTGGCGAAAGCCGCCTGCAAGGAGCGCTCGAACCCCATCCGTGCGCGCACCGCGGCGTCGATCGCCGGGTCGTGGAAGGTGAAGCGACCGCCGCCCGCCCGCTGGGCCGACCGCATCGCCTGCTCGGCGTGCGCGATCACGTCGGCGGAACGGGCCCGCGGCGCCGCCACGGCCACACCCGCGGACGCCGAGAGCTCGACACGCAAAGGACCGTCGTCGAAGGGCCGCGACACCCATGCGAGCAGCTTCTCGACGACCGGCAACGCCGCGTCGGCTGTGGCCAGGTCGCCCAGCACCACGGTGAACATCGACGGACCGACGCGCGCGAGGGTGTCGCTGCGGCGCAACGCGCGCTGGAGTCGGCGTGCCGCCTCGCGCACGATCCGCTCCGCTCGACGTGGATCGAGCGTCACGTGGACGAAGTCGAAGTGGTCGAGCTCGAGCGCCACGGCTGCCGCCACATGCCCCTGGCGCCGCGCATGACGCGCCGCCTGCTGCAGGCGATCCTCGGCGACCTCCCGCGTCGGCAAGCCGGTCACGGCGTCGACGCCGGCGAAGGCGACCGCCGCCTTGCGCTCGCCCACGTCGGTGACGTCGCGCAGGACGCCGTGAAGCGCCACGACGCCGGCTTCTGGCGCCGACCAGCTCACGGCCGCGAAGTCCTCGACCAGCCGCACCTTGCCGTTGGCGGCCCGCACGCGGTAGCGGTCCCGGCGGCTGCCGCCCTCGCCCCGAAGTGCCGCCCACCGGGCGAGGACGTCGGCACGGTCCTCGGGCAGGACGTGATCGACGAGCCCGGTGCCGAGCAGACCAGCGGCCTCGACGCCGAGGACGAACTCGCACGCCTGCCCCACCCACGTCACCTGGACCCGACCAGCGGCATCGACGAGCGCCCCGTAGGCGAACCAGGCGCCGTCGCCCGACAACGACGAAGCCAGCTCGTGGACGGCGGCCTCGGCGTTCCGGGCGTTGACCTGGTCGGTCACGTCCCTCAGCACCGTCACCAGGTGCCCCACGCGTCCGCGGACGTCGCGCAGGGGATGGTGGCGCTGTTCGCACCAGAAGAGCGAGCCGTCGGCCCGGTAGTTGCGCAGCGTCACGGTGATGGCGCGTCCGTCACGGACGGCCTCGCGCGCCTCGCGGACGCTGTCTTGATCGGTGTCGTTGCGCAGGAGGAAGCCGAGGTCGCGGCCCAGCGCGTCGTCCTCGGGGTAACCGGTGAGGCGCTCGAAGCCGGCCGCCGCGTGGACCACGGGCTGGCCGACACGCCGCAGGTCGGTGACGACGAACGTCTCGCCGGCGAGCACCTCGGCGAGCGGGCGCACGAGCTCGGTCACGTCGCTCTCGTCAGGGAAGCCCGAGAGGACGCGTTCCCGCAAGCGGGCCAGGCGCTCGGGATCGAGGTGCGCGGGGGTGATGGGGCGGTGAGGATCGGCGTCGGCCATGGGCACGGGTCGCGTAGGCGACCGCCGCGACCTGCACCAGCCTCGGCGCCAGGTCTTCGACGTCCCGAAACGTCCTCCTCGCTCCACTGGGCCTCCCAACCCGGTGGTGGTCGGACGCTCGTCCCACGCTCTTCCGCCGATGAGGCTAACACGCATCGAACGCTCATGAACGTGAAGGATGCCCGTCACCGACCCTTCACGTCCACCTGCGGGCCCTGTCGACGTATACCCCCTTCCGGTATAATCGACGACGCGGAGACCAGGTGGCCGGTGCTACCCTTCGACCGTACGAGGAGGCTTCGTGACCACAACCACCCCAACCACATGCGACGTGCTCGTCGTCGGCGGCGGACCCGCTGGCCTGACCGCCGGCATCTACGCCGGCCGAGGACAACTCGACGTGGTGATCGTCGAACGCGGCTTGCCCGGGGGCCAGATCGCCCAGACCGAAGAGGTCGAGAACTACCCGGGCTTCGCCGAGCCGATCGCCGGCCCCGACCTCGCCCAGCGGATGGTGGCGCAAGCCGAACGCTTCGGTGCCAAGATCGTCATGGACGAGATCGAGAGCGTCGAGCGCGCGGGCGACGGCTTCCGCGTGCGTGGCTACGAGCGCGAGTACCACGCCAAGGCGGTCATCCTCGCCACCGGCGCCAACCCGCGCCGACTGGGCGTCCCCGGTGAGGACGAGTTCTACGGGCGCGGCGTCTCCACCTGCGCCACGTGCGACGGTTTCTTCTACCGCGGGAAGCACGTGGTGGTCGTCGGCGGCGGCGACGCGGCCGTCGAGGAGGGGCTGTTCCTGACGAAGTTCGCCGATCGCGTGACCTTGGTCCACCGGCGCGACGAGCTGCGCGCGAACAAGGTGGCGCAGGAACGCGCGTTCGCCAACCCGAAGATGCGTTTCGTCTGGAACACGGTGGTCGAGGAGGTCCTCGGCGACGACGGCCAGGTCAGCGGCGTCCGCACCCGCGACGTCGTCACCGGTGAGACCGACACCATCACCGCCGACGGTGTCTTCATCTACGTGGGCCACGTCCCGAACACCGGTTACCTGCAGGGGACCGTCAGCCTGAACGCGCACGGTTACGTGGCGGTCCGCGACGAGATCTACACCGACGTCGAGGGGATCTTCGCGGCGGGCGACGTCGCGGACGAGATCTACCGCCAGCTCTCCACCAGCGTCGGCGCCGGGACCCGCGCCGCCATGACGGCCGAACGTTGGCTCGCGGCCAAGGCCACCGCGCCCGCCCAGACCGTCGTCACCTGAGGTCCCGCTCGGCGGCTCAGCGCGGGACGAAGTCGACCAGGACCAGGTCGGCGCCGTCGCGCAACAACACGTAGCGCCCGTCGCTCCACAACGGTTGCCCCGCGACCGCGCGCCACGCGCTGCCGGAGCCGGGGACCAGCCGCACGAAACCCGCGTCGGTCTCGAGGGTGCCCATCTCGCCCGTCCACGGGCCGTCGGCCGCGACCTGCGGGTCGACGCGTTCGCCGACGAGGGCCGGCGGCCACCACGTCTCGTCCGTGCCGGTCAATGGCGGCGGTCCGAATGGCTGGAGTCCGGCGCTCGGCTCGCCCACGCCCCGAACGAGACCCATGTCGCGACCCGAACGGTCGCTCAGTTCCACGACCACGAGCGCCGGCGGCGGTTCGTCGCCGGGCTGGTAAGCAGCGCTCGCGACCGTCTCCGCCTCGAGCCCCGATCCGTTCGCGACCAGCGTGACCGTCGACGCTGCGAAGGCCACCCGCACCTCCTCGCTCTCGTCGGGCCACGTCGTCGGCCATAGCGGACGGTCGCGCAGCAGCCACAGTCCGACCTCGGGCCCCTCGTCCGCACGGGCGACCACCGGTCCGGTGACCGGGTCCTCCGCCATGGCGACGGGCGCCGCCCCCGCACCCGGCGCCGCCTCCACACCCGGCGCCGCCTCCACACCCGGCGCCGCCTCGACACCCTCGGCGTCGACGGTCGCGGCCTCCCCCTCGGCGGCCGGTGCCTCCGCCGCCTCGGCCTCCCCCTCTGCGGCCGGTGCCGCAGAGGCAGCGCCGTCCGCGACCGCACCTGCCGCAGCCGGAGCCTCCCCCGCCGGCTCCTCCGTCGCCGACGCGCTCTCGCCGGCGGCGGCGTCCCGTCGTCATCAACCCCGACGGTGTCGCCCTCCGCGGCCTGGGACGCGGCACCGCCCTCCGCCGACGGCGCCGGCACCGTCAGGTCGACGAAGGGCACCTCGATCTCCTCGTCCGCCAAGGCGTCCGGGACGGCCGCCAGCGGCACGACACGCCAGGCATCGAGCGTGCGGGTCTCACCCGCTTGGACCAGGGCGTAGGTCGCCTCGCGCAACGGCGACCGCGGTTGGGTGCGGATGGCGAGACCGGCTCCCGGCCACGGCACGACCCGCACCTCCTCGCCCGACCACGGGCTCTGCCACAGGACGCGCGGCGCCCACGGCATGATCCCCTCGGGGATCGCTTCCGCCAGCGCCGGCACCGGCCGGGCGCCGCCGACGGCGGGCATCGCCTCGGCGTACCGGAGCGCCGCCGCACGGTTGGCGAACGCACCGATGCGGACGCGGTACACGTCTCCCTGGCCGCCCGTCGATCGCACCACGTAGGCCGGGAACCCGTCGCGCAACAGCCCGCGCGAGAGGTCGATCGCCGTCTGCTGTTCGGAGACGGCGATCGCCTGCACGGTGTAGGCGATCCCTTGGGCCAGCGCCGACGTACCGAGCCACACGGCGAGCGCCAGCACGACCACCCGGAAGCGCGCTGGCCGCGCCACGCTCAGAAATCCTTGCGCTCGAAGACGATCACGGCCGCCGCCGAGAAGGCCGCACAGTAGAACGCGATCAGCGCCACCACCCAGCCGAGGTCGGCGGCCGGCGTCACGTACGCCGTCAGCTGGGTCGTGAGCAGGTACGGCGTGATCGAGGGGATCACGACCAGCAGTTCCATCATGATCAGGCTGGCGAGCGTCGCCAGCGCCCCCGCGGCGGCGTTCATGAAGAGCACCGCGAACAGGACCGACAGCAGCGCGATGGGCACCAGGGCGTAGGCGGCGATCAAGTAGGCGCGCGACACCTCCGCGAAGGCCGCGGCCGTCGTCAGGACGCCCGCCCCCGACAGCCCGGCCTGACCGAGACCGGTGCCGCCGACGAACTCCCCGAAACCGAAGAAGGATCCGGCCACCAACGACGTGACGAGGAACCAGGCCAGGGCCAGGAACGGCACGCTGGCGGCGACGACCACCTTGGCGAGCATCCACTGGGAACGGGTGACCGGCCGCAGGAGCACGGTCGGCAGCGTGCCGTGCTGGATCTCGATCCCGAGCAGCTCGGAGGCGGTGATGGCGACCAGAAGCGGCAGCAAGAAGGCCATGCTCGAGAGCAGCGAGAGCGCCGGCACCTGGAACCCCGAAACGATGAAGAAGCCGTAGACGTCGAAGACGCCGGGCGCGTACGCCCACAGGATCGGGAACACCGCCAAGGCGATCAGGCCGAAGCGCACGCTGGCGAGCCGGCCGAGCTTGCCGAACTCCATGCCCAGGACGGCGATCACGCGGCCTCCCCGCGACCCGGCCGGCCGATCGGGAACGCCTCGCCCTGGGTGCGCCGCACCCGCTCGGCCTCGACCCGCTCCCGGTAGTGCGCGCGCAGGTCGAACACGTCCCGGCCCAAGTCGTGCACCTCGATGCCTGCGCCCACCAGCGTGGGCGCCAGCCGGACCACGTCGGCGTCCTCGCGGAGCGCGACGACCACATCGTTGCCGCGAGCGTGAGCCTCCCGAACCCAGGGTTGCGCACGCAGCAGCGCGGTGGCGGTGGGTGCATCCGAGACCCGCGCCCGGTGCCGTGCACGCCGATCGCTCAGGTCGACCTGATCGATCAGCAGCCCTTCCTCCATCAGGCCCACGTGATGGCAGTAAGCGACGACCTCGTCCAGATGGTGGGTCGAGAGCAACACCGCCGTGCCCTGGGCGGCCGCGTCACGCAGCACACGGTGGACGAGGTGGAGCGACAGCGGGTCCATCCCGCTCGCCGGCTCGTCGAGCACGAGGACCTGCGGGCGGGTCAAGAGCGCCGCCGCCACGCCCAAGCGCTGCCGCATGCCGAGCGAGTAGACGCCCACGGGTCGGTCGGCGGCGGGCGTCAGTTCCATGTGTTCGAGGACTTCGGAGATGCGCGATTCCGGTACCCCGCCGGACAGCCGGCCGTGGAGCCGCAGGTTGCGTCGACCCGTGAGGTACGGGTAGAAGGCCGCCGGAGCCTCGACGACGGCGCCCAGCTGACGTCGCACGCTCGGCCGTTCGTGAGGATCCTCGCCGAGCATGCGGACGGTGCCCGAGGTCGGGAAGGCGAGGCCCGACACGAGTCGGATCACGGTGGTCTTGCCGGCGCCGTTCGGTCCGACGAGCGCGTACACCTCGCCGGGATGGACGCGGAAGGTCAGGTCGCGCACGATCGGCCGCGAGCCATAACGCTTGGTCAGGCGGACCGTCTCGATCGCGGGCGGGCGCGTGGTGGCGCTGGGATTCTCCATGTCGACCTCAGCAGCGAGCCTACACGTCGGTTCGATGAGCGCGGGATAACATCGTTCACGTACCCCCCGATACGTGGGCCTCCTCGCCCGCCAGCGCGTCCAACACCACGTCGATGGCCCGTTCGACGGCCCGGTCCAGGTCGCTCGTGTCGACCACCGCGATCCCCTCACGATCGGCGCGCTGCAACACGTAGTCCTGGATCATGCGGATCTCGGCGAAGTGCTCGAGGTACTCGTCGCTGAGCCGCCCCCTGGCCGTGCGCCGCTCGCGCCGGGCGAAGTTGTCGCGATGGTCGTGCTCGTCGCTGACGGCGAGGACGAGTTCGGCGACGATCGCCCGCTCGTGCGAGACGTGCGGCGACAGCCCCGGGACGAGGTGGGTCCCCTCGATGACGACCGACGTCGCTTCCAGCAGGTGGCGGGCGACGATGGCGTCGATGGCGGTCCCCATCTGCAGGACCTGGGTCTGGAAGCCGCGCACCACCCGTTTGCGCTTCGGCTTGGCGTCCTCGGCGTCCTCGGGCATCAGCTCGACACGCCACGCGGCGTAGCTCGAGGCGTGGAGCACGGGGCTCAGCTCGCGGCTGATCAACGACCGGAGCGCCTGCCGGACGCTATCGGTCGAGACCACCCGAGCGATGCCCAAGCGGTAGGCGATCTCGGCCGCCAGCACCGATTTGCCGACGCCCGCCGCGCCGGCGATCACCACCACCACCGGCCGCTCCGCGTGCCGCACGCGCCTCAGCAGGTCGTAGCGGCGCGCGAACTCCTCGCCCGCCTCCTCCTGCACCAACCGGCGGACGAGCGTGCGCAAGCGCTCCGGTCGCACCTCGCCGATGCCAAGACGCCACAACTGGTCCTCGGCGCGCCGCGCCAAGCTGTGCGACAGCTCGGGGTCGAGACCGACGGCGAGCAACGACTGCGCCAGCAACCCACGCGAGAACGGCAGCCCCGCCGTGCGCCCCTCCTCGACCACCACCAGTTCGGCCGCCAACGCCAGCGACGCCTCGTAGCGCGCACGCACGTCGCGACCGAAGCGGGCTTCGAGCGCCGAGGCGACCCGCTGGAACAGCTCACGCTGGGGAACCTCGCGGCGCCCGTCGCCGCGCAACCGCTGTTCGACCTGGCGGACGACGCCGTGGGCCTCCTTGAACGACAACCCCAGCTTCTCGAGCGAGGCCGCCAAGCGCCGTCGTGAGAACGCTTCGCGTCGGTCCCCGCCCAACAGGACCTCGAGGCCGACGAACGGCGGGGTCTGACGCGCGAGCGCCTCGGCCGCCTCCTCCCCCGCGCCGTCGGCCGCGGCGGCAGCGAGACGCGTCATCAGGTCGGCCAGCGCCACGGTCTCGTCGCCGACGTGGCGGTAGTGCTTCTCGACGTCCTGGGCGATCTGCATGGCGTCGTCGGTCGCGACCCCGGCCGCCTGCAGCGCCTCGACGAGCGGGCCGATGGCGAAGGGGTAGCGCTGATCCCCGTCGGTCACACGCAGCTCGCGGCGCTTCATGGCGCTCACGGGGTCACGGCGTCCGCCGCCAGACGATCGAGGAGGTCCTTCACCACGTTGCCCGTCAGGCCCCACACCCCGCGGCCGGCGACGTCGTAGCGGTAGAGGCGACGCAGCGTCCCTTCGTGATGATGCTCCTCGAGTCGTGGCACCACCGCACCGACCTCGGCGAGGGACAGCACGAAGGCCTCGGCCACCTCGCCGGGATCGAGCCGCAACGGCGCCGGCCAGTCGACGCGCGCCACGACCGGCGTGGCCACCAGCCCGAAGGGCGAGGGGCGATCGTCGAGCACGCCCAGCACGTCGGCGGGTCGCACGATCAGTCCCACCTCCTCCTCGGCCTCGCGGATGGCGGCCGCCACGACGTCCTCCCCGGGCTCGAGCCGTCCCCCGGGAACGACACCTGGCCCGCGTGCCGGAGCAAGCCGCTGGCGCGCACCGTGAACAGCAAGGACGGGCCCTCCGGTGCGTCGAGCACGGGCACCAGGATGGCGGCTCGGCCGTGGCCGGGCAGGTCCAGGCCGCGGCCGGGCGCGGCCAACGCCCGGGCCACGTCGGCCACCTGCCAACCGGTCACCTCGCCTCGCTCTCCAGCGCTGCCCGGGCGCGCGCCTCGAGATGATCCCGCAGGAGCAGTTCCGGATCGAGGCCCGCGTCGGAGGCGGCCTGGGCGAGCGCCACGAGAGCGGGCGCGAGCGCGTCGGGATCCGCGGCAACGTCGGCCAGCGTGCGCCGGTCCAGGTCGGGGTCGGAGCGCCAGTTCAGCGCCGCTGCCAAGTCGGCGGCGCGGCGCAAGGCCGGCAGCGACCGCGGCACCCGAGCGGCCGGTTGGAGCTCGACCCCGCCACGCTCCTGCACCTTGATGGCTTGCCAGTTGCGCGTGACCTCGTCGGCGTCGGCCACGCGGACGTCGCCGAACACGTGGGGATGCCGGCGGACGAGCTTGTCGACGATGGCGCCCTCCACGTCGGTGTAGTCGAACGTGCCCGCTTCCTCGCCGATCACGGCGTGGAAGGCGACCTGCAGGAGGACGTCGCCGAGCTCGTCGGCCAGGTGTGCCGGGTCTCCCATCGCCATCGCGTCCACCGCCTCGGCGGCCTCTTCGAGCAGGTGGGGGCGGAGGGTCTCGTGGGTCTGCACCTGGTCCCAGGGGCAGCCGTCCGGCCCCCGCAAGCGACGCATCGTGTTCAGCAGGCGTTCCATGAGCCGCATGGTACCCGCGCGCCATGAGGCCGAAGGCGGCGCAGCCGGGACCTCGAGAACCACGGGCGCGCCGAGCCCCGACCGTGCGATGGGTCAGGCGCCTGCAGGGGCGCGCACGACGGCCCAGTGGCGGCCGGTCCGACCCGCGTCACGACGGTGCGAGAAGCAGCGGTCGGCGGCGCAGTGGGTGCAGGTGCTGCTGGCGCTGACGGCGTTCGCCGCGACGCCGGCAGCGAGCAGCTGGTCGCGCACGAACGCCGGCAAGTCGAGCCGCCAACGACCGGCTACGTCCGGGTCGGGCCAAGCCACGTGAGCGCCACCGCCACCGCTGCGCACCGCCTCGACGACCTCGGGCCCGACTTGGTAGCAGCGGCCCTGGATGGCCGGACCGAGCCACGCCTCGACGTCGTCGGGGCGGCTGCCGTACGCCGACGCGAGCACGTCGAGGGTGGCGCCCACCACGCCGGCCACGGCCCCCCGCCAGCCGGCGTGCGCGGCACCCACGGCACCCGTGCGCCGGTCGAACAGCAAGACCGGCAGGCAGTCGGCGGCGGACACCGCCAAGCACCAGGTCGGGTCGTCGGTGACGACCGCGTCCCCCTCCGCGCCGACCTCGTCACGCCCGGCGATCCGCACCCGCGCACCGTGGACCTGGCTGGCGTACATCATCCGCTCGAGCGGCACACCGCACCATGCGGCCAGCCGCCGGCGGTTCTCGGCGACCGCCTGCGGCTCGTCCCCCACCGACGCACCCAGGTTGAGCGAGGCGAAGGGCCCGCGACTCACGCCGCCGTGGCGTGGCGAGAAACCGTGGCGCGTCCCGAGTGCGCCGTGCTCCAGACCATCCAGCGGTTCGGTCATCGGCCCTCCCTCGCCGCGCGTCAGTAGTGGCGCGCCAGGACGCGGAGACCCGCCGCTCGCTCCAGCCAGTCGGTGACCGCCGCGACGGCGCCGCGGACGACGGGCGTGACGAGCGGGTCGCCGAACGATTCCAAGCGCACGATCACCTCGTCCTCGCCGCGGCGTTGGGCGACCACGAGGATCTGCTGGGTGAGGTCGCCCTCGTCGACGGTGACGCGGAAGAGCCAGCGGTCGTCGCGACCCACGGCGCGGGCGGCCTCGTGCACGACCACGTGACCGCCGGCGTGGGCCACCACCAGCTTCTCGAAGGAGGCGTCGATCGGCAGCGGGCCGCTCAGCAGGGCGTGGGGCATGGGGTCGTTCCTCCGGATCGGTTCCTCGGCCGGCACGTCGCGGCCGTCGAGCACGAAGACCTCGTAGTGGAGCGGCTTCCCTTGCTCGCGCCACTTGAGGGCGTACTTGGTCTCGAACACCTCGGGCGGTGGCTCGCGATCCACGCGCCGCGCCACGCCCGAACGAGCCGCCTCGTCGATGGCGAACTCGACGTACGGCAGGTGGTCGGACGCGAGGCGGAGCTCGCCGCCGACGACCGACCGGCTCGCCGCGAGCCTGAAGAAGGAGGCCCGCAGGAGGCGGTGATGCGCGTGCCGCTCCTTCGGCCAGGGGTCGGGGAAGTTCACCGTGATCGACGCCAACGTCTGGGGCGCGAACAGTTGCCGCACGGCGATCTCGGCCGGGGCCTTGCACAACCGCACGTTGCCGACGCCGTCGCGCCGCATCCGCCGGCGAGCGCGCAGGACGCTGGTCCCCGACACCTCGAGCCCCACGAAGTCGTCTTCGGGATGCGCCAGCGCGCGCAGGGCGGTGAAGCGTCCGTCGCCGAAGCCGACCTCCAGGTGCAGCGGCGCCTGGCGGCCGAAGACGTTCGACCACGCCACGGGATGGGCCAGGCGGCGCCAGGGCAACAGCACGGCGTCCGGCGGGGCGACGAAGGGCGCCCCCTCGGGGGTGGTCGCGGTCACGAGGCGGCGTCGGTCTCGGGCACGTGCGGTCGCGCCAGCAGGGCGTCGTCGACGGCCAGGCCGAGGCGGAGGAGCGTCGCGCGTGGCACCTGGAGGTAAGGGCCCGAGCCCTGGACCGGCTCGAGCGGGAGCGCCAGCGTGCGGCCGTCGTCGCGCCGGAGCGCGACGTACCGTACCGGCAAGCCCACCGCCTCTTCCCAGGCGCGCACGATGCCGGCGTCCACCCCGACCGTCCCATCCGGCAGGCGGCCCTTGGCGAGCCGCACCACCAGTTGCGCGGTGCGGGGGCGGCGGGTGCGCAATCTCAGCGAGCCGACCTGAGCCAGCCGACCGACCGCGTGCTGCACGGCCTCCTCGTCGACGTGGAGCTCCTCGGCGATGCGTGCCACGGTCCAGTGGCCGTTGACGGCGGCGATGACGCGCCGCTCGAGCTCCGCCAAGGGCAGGTCGGGGGCGTTCGCCTCGTCGGCGGCGTACGGCACGGCGTCGCGGGCGGTGGGCCGGACCGCATCCGGATCGTTCTTGCGCCGCTCGTCGAGCCGCCGCAAGGCGTCCAGCACGAGGCCTTCGGTCGAGACGGTGACGGTGGTGCGAGGTGCCGGCAGGCCGGCCACGAACGAGAAGGTGCCGCGCTCGTCGGCGAACAGCGCATCGACGGCCGCTTCGCCCTCGAAGCCGGCGAACTCGGCGTGGCGCACCTGGCCGCGCTCGAAGTAGACGCGCGCCGGTCCCAGCGGGTGCTGAACGGCCAACCGACCGCTGCGGCCAGAGGCGCCGAGCAGCTGGAAGAGGTCGACGAGGGAGAAGAGGCCGAGCGTACCGGTCACGCCCGGCATGCTACCAAGGGCGACCGCTCGCTCGGCCCGCACAGGACGACGTCGCCTCGAGCCGCCCCGGATGCGGAACGTCGACGCTCACGACGGCCTCCGTCTCGGCGTCGGGCGCGATCGCCAGCACGCCCGCGCCCCAAGGCAAGGTCGCCTCGTGGTCGCTCGAAGCGTCCGCAGCGACCCGTCGCACGATCGTCGAGCACCCGCGCGGTGCGAGCGGTGGCAGGTCGCCCACCATCATCGGGTTCACCCCGTACCGCAGGTGGGCGCGGCCCTGGAGACCGGCACGCAGACCGTCGCTCAGCCACACGTCGCCTTCGCGCCGGCTGGGGTCGGGCGGCCACGGCCGGTCCCACCTCGCGTCGTTGGCCGAGGGCTGCACCACCACGTCGGCAGCCAGCCCGTCGAACCGCTCCAGCACGTGGTGGTAGAAGCCGTCGAGACAGACGGCCACGGCCACCCGACCGACCGGCGTCGCGATCACGCTCAGGTCCTCGACACGGCCCGTGACCAGCCCGACGCGGCGCTCCAGGCCCTCGGTCAGGTAGGCCTTGGCCGAGCGTCCGATGAGGGCACCGTTGGGGGCGAACGTGAACGACACGTTGCGTGGCCGCGCGTCCACCACGTGCCATCCCCGCGCGGGCTCGTACGTGACGGTCGGCAAGAAGGCACTGCCGGCGACGACGGTGGCGCCGGCAGCCCTGGCCGCGGCGGCGAACGCGTCGTGATACGCGCGGAACGCCGCGGGCCCGAGCGCGGCGTAGGCGGCCCGGAGCGGCCCGACCCGGTGACGCCGCGCGGCCAGTGCCAGGCGTGCCGGATGTCGACGCGCCCAAGTGGCGAGGGCCTGCGGCAGCCCCCGTTCGAGCTCGTCGGCGACGCCCGCGACGGTGGCCAGCAACGGCAGACCGACGAGCTCCGGGAACGCCACCAGCGCCGGACCGCGAGCACCCTCGACGGCCCGGAGCGCCAGCCTCCGCACCCGGTCGGCGAACACCGCCTCGCTCTGGTAATCGGCCGGCCGCCAGGCCATCTGCACGGCCGCCAGCCGCACCTCGTCGGTCATGCCCAAGCCTACCCGTCCGGCTCATGCCGCGCGGGTAGACTCGGCGGGTGACGACGCGTCTGGGGCGTTACTTGCTGCGGGAAGCGGCCGGGCTCTACGCCTTGGGTGTCGCGGGCCTGTGCCTCCTCCTGTCGATCGACCTGCTCAGCGTCCTGGCCCGTTTCCTGGTCGAGCAGTCGGCGTCGCTCGCCCAGGTCGGCCGCTTGGTCGTCTTCAAGCTGCCGTGGTTCCTCCACCTGACGCTCCCGCTGGCGGTCGTGTTCGCGGTGCTCGTCGCGGCCGGACGTCTGGCCAAGGACGCGGAGCTCAAGGCCGCGTACGCCGGCGGCGTCCCACCGCTCCGGTTGTTGGTCCCGCTCGTCGCCGCCGGCCTCGGCGTCTCGGCGGTCGCACTGGTCGTGAACGGTTGGCTCGAACCTTGGGGCGAGGCCGCCTACCAAGCCGACATCCAGGCGTTCCTGTACGTGCGTCCGCCCGCGGCCACGCAGACGGACGCGGCCTTCTCCGTCGAAGGGGTCGGCACGTTCTTCGCCGCCCGCCTGCGCGCCGACCGCGAGGACCCGGCCCGGGCCGAGCTCACCGGTGTGCTGGCCGTGCTGGACGACGGCCGCACCATCACCGCGCCGCGCGGGACCTGGGACGCCCGCGCACGAACGTGGGCCGTCGAGGCGGCGCAGGTGACGGCCGCGGGCGCCGACGCGACCGCGTCGCGGAGCGTCGCCGAGCTCGACCTGCCGTTCCCGCTGGAATCGACCCCCGAGGCCACCCTGACGCGTCCGGCGCAGCTGACCCTCAGCCAGCTGGCCGATCGTGTGCGGGAACTCGGCTCGGTGGGTGGCGACGCCGCCGAAGCGCGTTTCGCCTTGCATCGGCGGCTCGCCGACGCCTCGAGCGCGACCGTGTTCGCCCTGGCGGCAGGCGCGCTGGCGCTGCGCGTGCGTGGTCGGGCCGGCGGTCTCGCCCTGACGATCGCGATGCTGGTGGCGTTCTGGGCCACCTGGACGCTCACCGGAACGCTGTTCGAACGCGGTGTCCTGGACGCGGTCGCAGCGGCATGGGCCACGCCCGGGATCGTCGCCGCCGGCGGCGTAGGCTTGGCCGCCTGGACCTCGACGCGATGACGACGTGGGGCCGCTCGCTGGCGCGCGAGATCGCGCCCCTGTACGCGCTGGGGCTGGTCGTCCTGACGCTGCTGCTGTTGGCGTCGTTCCTGCTGGGCGTCCTCGCCGACGTGCTCGCGCGCGGGGTGCCGGCCGGCATGGTCGCCTCCTACCTGCTCCTGAAGCTCCCGGCGGCCGCGGCGGCCGGCTTGCCCCTGGCGCTCCTGTTCGCCGCCCTGCTGGCGCTCACACGCTTGACGCACGACGACGAGTTGCGTGCCGCCCTGCACCTCGGGCTGCCGCCCCGCGCCACCGTGGGTCCCGCCTTGGCGGTGGGCGCCGTCGTCGCGGCCCTGACGCTCCTCAACAACGAGGTCGTCGTGCCGTGGACCGAAGCGCGCGCACAGGACGTCCAGCGCGAGATCCTGCTGCGAAGCCCCGAGACGATCCTGCGCAGCGGCGCGTTCTTCCAAGACGCGTTGGGGCGCTCGATCTTCCTGCGCGAGGTCACCGCCACGGGCCGCTTGGAGGGCATCACCGTCATCGCTCCGGGTGGATCGGCGGGTCCGCGCCAGCTCATCGAGGCGGCGCGCGGGTCAGCCGACCCCGAAGCCGGCGTGTGGCGGCTCGAGGACCTTCGCCTGCGTTCCTTTCGCGAGGGCCGCACCGTGCTCGACGTGCGGGCCGAGACGGCCGTGCTGCCGGTCCGCGGGCTCACGGCGGCGACGATCGGCACGGTCGACCTGGTCACCTTGCCGCTCCCCGAGCTCCTGGGGCGGCTGCGAGCGGGGGGACGCGACGCGCCCGCCGAGTGGACGGCCCTCCACCGCAAGCTGGCCGAACCGGCGGCCGCGCTGGCGTTCGCCCTGTTCGCGGTCGCGGTCGCGTTCGCCGGCGTCCGCAGTCGCGCGCCGCTGGGCATGGTGGCCGTGCTCGTGTTGACGTTCATGTACTACGCCACCTGGAGCGTCGCGAAGCTGCTCGGCGCGCAGGGGACGGTGCCCGCGTGGGCGGCCGGCTGGGCGCCGGTGGCCCTGTACGCCGTCGCCGGGATCGTGCTGTTGGCCCGGACGGCGCGCCGCTGATGCCGAGCTTCACGCGCCGCCTCGTCGTGGTCCTGGTGGGGCTCGCGCTGTGGCTCGGCACGGCTTCGGCCGCCACCCTCACCGTCGACGCCGGCGACGATCCGAACGCGCGGCTCGAGTTGCGCACCTACACGTTGCCGGACGGCACCGAAGCCGAGCTCGTGGTGCTCTCCGGCGAGGCGATCGTCGTCACCGTGGGCGACGTGCGGATCGAAGGCAGCCGGCTGGAGATCGACGTCGATCGCCAGCTGGTTCGGGTCGTCGGCGAAGGCGCCTTCGAGGTGGGCGACGAACGCGTCGAGGGCACCGACCTGGAGGTCGCGCTCGACGAGGAACGGGTGCGCGCCATCGACGCGATCGTGTTCACGGGCGCCATCGACGTCGCCGGCGACCTGGCCGAGCGGCTGCCGGGCCAGGTGACCTTCGCCAACGCCTTCGCGAGCCCCTGTACGCGCTGCGGCCAGACCACGGCCGACTACGGCTTCTACGCCGATCGCTTGGTCTTGTATCCCGGCGATCGGCTGGTGGGGCACGGCGTGACCGTCGTGATCCGCGACGTGCCGGTGCTGCGGCTGCCGGTGCTGGTGTGGCCGCTCGCCAGCGGCGATCGCCAGCCGCAGCTCGTGGTGACGTCGGGCTCGGCCACCCAACGGGCCGAGGTGCGCGTGCGCTGGCCGTACGTGGCCGGCGACGCCGCCTTGGGCACCTTCACCGTGCGCTACCTGGCCGAGGTCGATCCGAGCCGCCAAGCGGGACCGGGCGCCCGCCTGCTCGGCGGCGCCGTGGAGACGAACGCCTTCGGTTTCGAGCTCGATCACCGGGCGTACGACGACCTGGGCAGCGCCGCGCTGACCGTGGCCTACGACCCGGGCCGGGGACCGGACCCCACCGACCCGAGTCGCGCGCGCGTCGAACCGACGTGGACCGTGCGCGCCCGCTACGCCACCGAGCCCGGCGGCCCCGGGCCCGACATCGACGTCGCCCTGTCGCGCGACGACGCGACGGTGTCCGGTCGCTGGCTGTACGCCGCACTGCTCGCCGACGAACGCCAGGGCGTCCGCGGGACGTTCACCAGCCAGGGCTACGTGGACACCGACCCCGACGTCGATCCCGACACCCCGCCCGTCTACGCGGGGCGCGGGACCCCCCTGTGGACCGGGGTCCGGCTGCGTCTCGAACCGCTCGACGCCGCACCCTGGCGCGTCGGCCGTTTGCAGGTGACGGCCGCCGCGCTCGACGTCGGCGTCTTCGAGGACGTCGCCAACCCGACCAACCGCCGCGCCGCCGCGCTCGGCATCGTCGACGACGGGCGCGTCTCCGTCGCCCACACGGTCCGCCTCGATCCCGTCACGCTGTGGCCGGGCGCGCGCCTGGAGGCCGACAACGCCTTCGAGGGCCGGTACTACGGCAGCGGCGAGCGCGCCGTGACCTGGCGCTCGCGGCTCGCGCTGCAGCAGCACTTCGGCGACGCCGCGCAGCTCGAGCTCGCCGCCGTCCGCGACGTCGAGGAGGGCGAGACGCCGTTCCGCTTCGACGCCGCGTCGCCGCGCGCGCGCACCGAGGCGACCGCCCGGTTCTCGGCGCGCCTGGCGCCGTGGGCGTCGGTGACGAGCAGCGGCGGCTACGTCTTCGTCGAGTCGCGGCGCCCGGAGACCGTCGGTTGGTCGCCGCTGGTGACGCGCGTCGACCTGTTCGGGGACCGCACCTGGTTGGGCGCAGGCGTGGAGCACCGCTGGCCCATCGGTGAGGACGACGCCGGCACGCTCGCGGCGCAGGTCTCCGTGCAGGGGCGGGCGAACCCGGCCGAACTGAGGCTGTCCATCGACCACGTGACCGACCTGCAACGCGAGATCGGTCCGCCCGTGGTCGACGACGGTCAGACGACGGTGGCATGGAGCGTGGCGGTGGATCGCACCGTCGCCCTCGCCTTCGACGGCACCTATCGGGCCGTGGATCCCGACGCCGCCGCCGCCGGACCGGGCTGGACCTCGGCCCGCGCCCGCGTCAGCCTCGGCAGCCTCCGCGCCGGCGACGCTCGCCCCGGCCTCGGGCTCGAGGCCGACCTCGACCTGTCGCTCTCGCGGATCACCGACCTCACCGTCACCGCCCGCGGCGAGGCCGGACCGGTCGCCATCGACCTGCGCGAACGCGTCTCGCTTCCCGACGCGAGCGTGACCGACACGCGCGTCAACGTCACGTGGCGCGACGTCGCCAGCCTCGAAGCGCGCGGCTTCGTCTGGCTGCCACCGGCCTGGTTCGGGTTCGAGGACCCCGAGCCTCGGCCGCGCTCCCTGTCCGTGCGCCTCGGCGAGGCCCGCCTCCGGGGCGAACCGCGGTGGGAGGCCACGTGGCGAACCACGCTCGACCCCGCCCTCGCCGCCGACGGTGGTCGGCGCGACACCCGCTTCGAAGCACGGCTGGCGCTCGTCCAAGAACGGCTTGGGCCGGTGAACCTGAGCGTCGAGGGCTTGGCCGAATGGTCGCTCGCGGACGCGCGCCTCAGCGAGGCGTACCTGCGCCGAGCCGCCGTCGTCTTCGGGGCGGACGCCTGGGATCGCGTCGGCTTCCAAGGTCGCCTCGGTTACGCCGGCGCCTTCAACCCGGCGACCGGCGAACTGAGCCGTCGCGAGCTGAGCATCCAAGACCTCACCCTCGCCGTGCGCGCCACCGACGAGGTGCTCGTCGGCGCGCGCCTGCGCGACGTCTGGGAACTGACCGGCACGGTGACCGAGCGTTCGCCGTGGACCGTGCGACCGGAGGTGTTCTTCGTGTGGGACCGCTGCTGCTGGGCGCTCGTCGGGGCCTGGGACGCGTCGACGGGCGACATCCGCCTGGCGCTCACCGGTCCTGGCGGAGGCACGGGACTGGGCCAGGTGATCGAGACCGACCTCGTGCTGCCGCGGGCGCCGCTGCCGGAGGTCCCATGACGCTCCGGGAGCGTGCGAGGCGGGCGGCGGCGTGGGGGTGGGCGCTCGCCCTCCTGGTCGGCTGCACCGGCACGTTCACGCCCGCCCTGCCCACCGTCATCGTGGTGGTCCGCGACGCCGTACCGGGTGAAGCGCGGCCGCCGACGCTGGCGCTCGTCGCCCTCGACCTGTCGCCCACCGGTCGTTCGCTGCGCGTCATCGAGCCGAACGCCTTCGCCTTCCCCAGCGACGCCGTCGTGGTGGCGCTGGACGCCACGCCACGAGGACGCGACGCCACCGACGCCTGGGTGTTGACGCGACCCGACGGCCCGGACGCCGGCGCGCGAACGCTGTACCGCTTCGACCTGGGCGGGGTGCGCGACGAGACCGGTGCGACCGTGCCCGTCGTGGGGACCCCGCGTCCGCTGGTCGACGCGACCGGTGCCTGGGCCGCCGACCTCGACGCCGACGACGCCTCCCCACCGGGCTGCCTCGTGCAACTGGTGGTCGGCGGTCCCCCGCTCGCACCCGACCGGTACGTCGCACTGTGGGACGACTGCACCGACCTCGGGAACCCGCTCGTGCACGTCATCGACCTCGAGGACGACGTGGTGGTGTCACTCCTGAGCGAACCGGCACCGCTCCACCCGTTCGGCCTCCGGCCCGGCGTCATCGACGCGGCGACCTTCACCCTCGGCACCGTGCAGATCGGCGGCAACGTGACGCTGGAGACACGCGCGTTCGCCGCCCCGTTGCTCGATGTGGACCCGACCGCGACGGTACCGGCCGCGGTAGACGAGGTCGACGTCCTCGACGTCGGCGTCGCGGGCGGTGCCTGGTGGGTGCTGGCGGCGCCGGTCTCGGGTTCACCCAGCCTGCTGCGCATCGTGCCGGGTGACGTCGTGACCGAGCGGCCGGCACCCTCGGGAGCCGACCGGGTCGTCGCCGCGCGCAGCCCCGGTGCGTTGCTGCTGGCGCCGAACCGGGCCCAGGTCGTGTTCCCCGAGACGGCCTCGCCCGAGGT
This sequence comes from uncultured Trueperaceae bacterium, assembly GCA_963839375.1. Classification (GTDB taxonomy): domain Bacteria; phylum Deinococcota; class Deinococci; order Deinococcales; family Trueperaceae; genus JAABTL01. The sequence continues at coordinate 561,040 of CAWIUY010000012.1, forward strand.
GAGCCTGACGCCGCTGGGGGCGACGATCGAAGCGAACGACTACGCGGTGGTCGCCCGCGCGGGCGGCGGGCTGTGCGTCCTCGACGCCCAGGTGCCCAGCGACACCGCGTCGTGCGAGTTCACGCTGAGCCAGGCCGAACTCACGGGCGCCCGGCTGTTGACCTGGACCTACGCCGTTCCTTGAGACTCGGCCAGCGCGGCCAGCCCCGCGGCGATACGGTCGGTCACGCCGGCCTCCACCATGCGGCGGGCGGTCGCCAGGGCGTTCTCGACCGCCCGCGCGTCCGCCGAACCGTGCCCGATGAAGGCGTTGCCGGCCACGCCGAGCAGCGGTTGCGCGCCGTAGGTGCCGGGATCGAGGCGGTCGGCCACTTGTCGTAGGGCGGGTCGGGCCAACAACCCGCCGAGCTTGGCGCGCCAGGAGGACCGCAGCGCCTCGCGCACCAGTCGGAACAGCACCTTCGCCTCGCCCTCGGCGAGCTTGAGCATCACGTTGCCGGTGAAGCCGTCGGCCACGACCACGTCGGTGGTGCCGGCCAAGAGGTCACGGCCCTCGACGTTGCCGTGGAACCGGACACCCGGCGTCGACTTGAGGAGCGCGTGGGCGGCGAGCGTGAGCTCGTTGCCCTTGCCCTCCTCCTCGCCGATCGACATGAGACCGACGGTCGGCTCGGCGCGACCGTAGAACGCCTTGGCGTACACGCTCCCCATGATCGCGAACTGTTGCAGCCACGCCGCCCGACAGTCGGCGTTGGCGCCCGCGTCGATGAGCGCACAGAACCCCTCGAGGGTGGGCACGTTGGCCAAGATGGCGGGGCGGTCGACGCCGGGCAGGCGCCCGAGGAAGAGCAACGCGGCCGCCATCGTCGCGCCCGAATGCCCCATCGAGACGACCGCCGAAGCCCGGCCCTCCTTGACCAGACGGGTGGCGACGACCACCGACGCCTCCTTGCGTCGCCGCACGTCGCTGGCGTGGTCTTCCATGCCGATCACGTCGGCGGCGTGCTCGATCGCCACGTCGCCGCCGCGCGCCCGGAGCGCCGCTTCGAGGCGCGGCCGATCGCCGACCAGCACCACCCCGGTACCGGCCTCGACGGCCCGCAGCGCGCCGTCGACGGCGGCGTCGGGCATGTGGTCGCCCCCCATCGCGTCCAGCGCGATCGGAAGCTCACGGAGCGGGTGGGGGACGGTGTCGGCCATGGTCGACATGCTACGCCGGGCGTCGCACGGGGCGCGGCGCCGGGCTAGCATGCGCTCGTGGACCTGCGCACCTTCGAAGCCCCGGCCGGCGAACGCCTCGACGTCGCCATCGCGCAGGCGCTCTCGCTCTCACGGACGTACGCCAAGGACCTCATCGACGACGGGTACGTCACCCTCGACGGCCGGCCCATCGGCAAGCCGGCGACCAAGCTGAGCGGCGACGAGCTCGTCTCGGTGCTCATCCCGCCCGCGCGACCGCATCTCGTGGAGCCCGAAGACGTCGACCTGCACGTCATCTACCAGGACGACGACCTGGCCGCGATCGACAAACCGCCGGGCATGACCGCGCACCCCACCGCCACGCTGCGGACCGGCACCGTGGTGAACGCGCTCCTCGGTCGCATGGACCTCAGCAAGGAACGCTCGATGGACCCGGGCGACGATGCCTACCGGCCCGGGATCGTGCACCGGCTCGACAAGGACACGTCGGGCGTGATGGTGATCGCCAAGCACGACGAAGCGCATCGCGAGCTCTCGGCCGCGTTCAAGAAGCGTCTGACCGAGAAGGCGTACGTCGCCATCGCCGTCGGCAGCCTACCCGAGGAGATGCACGTCGACGCCCCCATCGGTCGCCATCCGGTCGATCGGCAACGGATGACGGTCGGCGGCAGCAACGCCAAGACGGCGTCCACGATCGTGCGCGTGCTGGCCCGCGTCCCCGGGTTCGTCCTCGTCCGCGCGCTCCCCCACAGCGGCCGCACCCACCAGATCCGCGTCCACCTGGCCCACTTGGGCGCGCCGATCCTCGGGGACGTGGTGTACGGGCGGCCGTCGGCCGTCATCGGGCGACAAGCGTTGCACGCGCAGCGGTTGAGCCTGCCCCACCCGCGCGATCACCAAGCGATCACCTTCCAGGCGCAGGTCCCGATGGACATGGTCGAGGCGTGGCTGGCGCTGGGCGGAGACTGGCCCGTCGCCGGGGCCGAAGACTTGTGAGGCACGCGAGAGGAACCCGATGGACTACAGCACCCTGTTCGACCTGAGCGGCCGCCAGGCGCTCGTCATCGGCGCCGGATCCGGTATCGGCGCCGCGATCGCGGAGGGGCTGGCCGACGCCGGCGCCGACGTGGCCTGCGCCGACCTCCAACCGGACGCCGCCGAAGCGACCGCAGCCGCCATCCTCGGCAAGGGGCGCCGCGCGACGTCGCACGCCATCGACGTGACCGACGAAGCGGCCGTCGAGGACCTGATCGCCGGACTCTCCCGGCTCGACGCGTGCGTCGCGACGCCGGCCGTGAACGTTCGCAAGCCGCTCCTCGACACCACCGTCGCCGAGTTCGAACGCGTCGTCCGGCTGAACCTGCGCGGCAGCTTCATCGTGTTGCGCACGGCCGGGCGCAAGATGGCGGATCAGGGCAAGGGTTCGATCGTGTTGCTCTCGAGCATCCGCGCCCAGGTCGTCGAGCCGGGACAGGGCGTCTACGCCGCCACGAAGGCGGGCACCCTGCAACTGGTGCGAGCGCTCGCGGCCGAGCTCGGACCCCGCGGCGTGCGCGCCAACGCGCTCGCGCCCGGCGTCGTCGAGACGCCGCTCACGGCCCCCATCAAGGCCAACGCGGCGTGGTACCAGGCCTACGCCGATCGGTCGGCGCTGGGCCGCTGGGCTCAACCGAGCGAGCTCGTCGGACCGGCGATCTACCTCGCCTCCGACGCGTCGTCGTACGTCACCGGCACCTTGACCGTCGTGGATGGTGGCTGGACGGCCGTGGACGGCCGTTTCACGCCGCCGCTGTAGGCGTCGCCGATGGACGACGCGATGGACGACGATTCCCGAGGGCTCGATCGGCGCGCCCGCGCCGCCGCGCAGGCGGTCGATGCCGACGCGCTGGTGGCCCTGACGCGCGACCTGGTGCGCATCCGCAGCGTGTTCGACGCCGACGCCGGGACGAACGAAGCCGCCTGCGCGACGTTCGTGGTCGAGCACCTGCGCGGCCTCGGACTCGACCCCGTCGTCGAGGAGGTGGCCCCGGGCCGGCCGAACGTCATCTGCGACTGGTCGGGGACGGCCTTCGACCCGGCCGTCCACCGGACGCTCATGTTCGAGGGGCACACCGACGTCGTCACCGAGGGCGACCGGCAGCGCTGGACGCACGATCCGTACGGCGGCGACATCGTCGCCGCCGACGACGGCGACAGGCTCTACGGCCGCGGCAGCGCCGACATGAAGGCCGGTGTCGCCGGCGCGATCGCTGCCCTGAGTGCGCTCATGCGCAGCGAGCCCGACCTGCCGGGCCGCGTCCGGCTCGGGATCGTCGTCGACGAGGAGGGCATGATGCTCGGCATCAAGCACTTCATCGCCCAGGGATGGGCCGCCGACGTCGACGGCGCCATCGTGTGCGAACCCGAGGAGCAGGAGCTCTGTCTCGTGCAGAAAGGGGCGATGCGGCTGCACGTCCGCGTGCGCGGGGTGATGGCGCACGGCGCCATGCCTTACGCCGGCGTGAACCCCATCCTGGGCGTCACGCGCTTCCTGATGCGCGTGCAGGAGCTGCAGGAGAGCGAGCAGGCGCGTCTCGGCGCGCACGAGCACCTCGGTCTGCCATGGTTCACCCCCACCATCGTCCGCGCTCCCGTGCGCGGCGAGGCGCAGCACAACGTGATGCCCGACGAGGCGTACGCGGCGCTCGACGTCCGCACCGTCCCCGGCCAGGATCACGACGTGCTCTTCACGGCCCTGCGCCACGCCGCCGACGTCACCCAGGACGAGATGCCGCGCCTCGCCATCGAGCTCGACTGGTTCGAGAGTCGACCGTGGACGGAGACGCCGCCGCACGATCCCCTGGTCCGGGCGCTCGAGCGCGCCTACGGGCTGGCGTTCGATCGTCCGGCGCGCTACGGTGGTGTTCCAGGAGCGACCGACGGTACTTTCCTCAGCGCGAGCGCCGGTGTCCCGATCGTGACGGTGGGGCCCGGGGACCGCACGATCCCGCACCAGGTCGACGAGTTCGTCCGCCTGCCCGACGTGATCGACGCTGCGCGGTTCTACGCAGCGGCTGCGCTGGTCTTCCTGGCAGGAGATCGAGACTAGGAGGAGGAACTATGCATCGTCTGTTCGTCGTCGCCTGTGCCCTCGGAATCGGCCTCGCTGGCCTCGCACTCGCCCAGGAGGCCGCGCCCGTCCACGGGGGCTCCGTCACCGTGGCGATCGTCGCCGATCCGCCCGGCTGGGACCCCTCGGTCTCGACCTCCCAGGAGATCCCCCGGGTCGTGTACCACAACGTGTTCGAGGGCCTCGTGCGCTTCGACGAAGACGGCGAGATCGTCCCCGCGCTCGCGACGGACTGGCAGGTCTCCGACGACGGCCTGCAGTGGACCTTCACGCTCCGCTCCGGCGTCACCTTCCACGACGGCAGCCCGTTCACCGTCGACGACGTGATCGCCAAGTTCGAGCGTGCCATGGACCCCGATTCGGGCCACACCAACCCCGGCTACTACGCGGCCATCGAATCGGTCGAGAGTGCCATGGACGGAACGGCCGTCGTGTTCACGCTCGAGCGGCCAAGCCGCTCACTGCTCTACAACCTGGCCCGCCCGGACTCGATCATCTACCCGGCCGGCACCCACGAGACCCAGCGCACGCAGCCGATCGGCACCGGACCCTTCCGCTTCGCACGCTACGTCGAGGGCAGCGAGGTCCGTCTCGAGCGATTCGACGACTACTACGAAGAGGGCCTGCCGTATCTCGACGAGGTCGTGTTCCGCATCATCAGCGATCCCAACACGCGCTTCGCCTCCCTCCAAGCAGGCGACGTCGACGTGGCCGCGCTCGCCCCCGAGCAGTTCCAGCTCGCGGTCGCGGACCCCGACCTCGAGGCCACCGTCGGCACCGCGACGGCCGAGATCACCATGGCGCTCAACAACGAGCGCGAGCCGCTCTCCGACCCGCGCGTCCGCCGAGCGATCACCCACGCGATCGACAAGGACGCCATCGTCCAGGGCGCGATGTTCGGTCTCGGCACCGTGATCGGCAGCCACATGACGCCGGCCGAGGCGTACTACGTCGACCTGACGGACACGTACCCGTACGATCCGGAACGCGCGCGCGAGCTCCTGGCCGAGGCGGGCTACCCCGACGGCTTCACCGTCGACTTCGAGCTCCCCGAGCCGTACGCCAACGAGCGGCGCAGCGGCGAGGTCGTCGCCCAGTACCTCCGCGACGTCGGCATCGACGTCAACCTCTCGGTCGTCGAGTGGGGGACCTGGATCGAACGCATCTTCCTCGGTGGCGACTACGACATGACCATCATCGGGCACTCCGAGCCGCGCGACATCAACGTCTACGGCAACCCCGACTACTACTACGGCTACGACAACCCGCGGGTGCGCGAGCTGCTCGACGAGGCGGAGGCGGCACCCACGGCGGAGGCGGAGACCGCCGCTTACCAGGAGATCGCGCGGATCATCGCCGACGACGCGGTCAACGTGTGGCTCTTCAGCGCGCCCTTCATCGTCGGCATGCAGAGCGACGTGCAAGGTTTCTGGGTCAACCAGCCGACACCGAACTACAACATGGTGGAGGTCTACCGGGCCCCGTGAACGATCGCTCGCCCGCACCGCCACCACGCTCGGATCCGCCCGCCCTCGCGGTGCCGCCCTCGCGGTGCCGCGAGGGCGGTTGCGCGCGGGCGCCTGCGTGACCTCGCCGGCTCGAGGCTGACGCAGCGTGCTCGGCTACCTCACGCGCCGCTTCCTGACCGCGCTCGTCAGCGTCGTGCTGGCGTCGCTGTTGGTGTTCTCGGCGCTCCTGCTCGTGCCCGGCGACCCGGCCGTGGTGATCCTCGGCATGAACGCACACCCGGAGGCGCTCGCCGCACTCCGGACGCGCCTCGGCCTGGATGTCGCGCCCGCCCAGCGTTACGTGGCGTGGCTGGCGGGCGTCGTCCGCGGCGATTGGGGTGAATCGCTCCAGTTCGGCCGACCCGTGGCCGCGCTCATCTGGGCGCGCCTGGGCGTCTCGGTGCCGCTGGCGCTCGGTGCTGCGGCCATAGCCTGCCTGATCGCGCTCCCGCTCGGCGTCTGGGCGGCCCTGCGCCGCGGCAGCGCCACCGATCCGCTCGTGATCCTCGCCTCGCAACTCGGCGCCGCCATCCCCTCGTTCTGGCTCGGCCTCTTGCTCATCTTGTTCTTCGCCGTCGAACTGCATTGGCTCCCGGCCGGCGGATTCCCCGGCTGGGACCGCTCGACGATCGACTCGATGCGGGCCCTGATCCTGCCGATCCTCGCGCTCGGCCTCGGTCAAGCGGCGGTGATGACGCGCATGACGCGCGCAGCGATGCTCGACGTGCTCGGTCAGGACTACGTCCGCACCGCCCGCGCCAAGGGTCTACCGACCCGATCGGTGATCTACAAGCACGCGCTGCGCAACGCGCTCGTGACCATCGTGACGATCCTCGGCCTATCGCTGACCAACGTCTTCATCGGCTCGATCGTCATCGAGCAGGTGTTCGCGCTGCCTGGGCTCGGGCGCATGGCGCTGACGGCCATCGGCAACCGCGACTTCCCGCTGCTCCAGGGCGCGATCCTCGTCTACGCCACCACCATCGTCATGCTGTCGTTCCTCGTGGACGCCTCGTACGGGCTTCTCGACCCTCGGATCCGCTACACGTGAGCGGCGCCCGCCTCAACCTCGTGCTCGGTGGCTGGCTCATCGGTCTGGTGGTCGGCGGCGCCCTGCTCTCGTTCGTCTGGCTCCCCTTCGATCCCAATCGGCTCGACTTCACGGCACAGTTCGCGCCGCCATCGGCAGTGCATTGGCTCGGCACCGACCACTTCGGTCGCGACCTCTTCAGCCGCCTGCTCTTCGGCGCTCGCGGCACGCTCTACGTGGGCGTGATCGCCGTGGGCATCGCGCTGTCGATCGGCTGCCTCGTCGGCGCGGTCGCGGGCTTCGTCGGGGGCGCGCTCGACGAGGTGATGATGCGCCTCGTCGACGTCCTCTACGCCTTCCCCGCCATCTTGATGGCGCTGCTCCTCGCCGCCGTCTACAGCCCCGGGACCCTCACCGCGATGATCGCCATCGGGCTGGCGACGGTGCCGATCTTCGCGCGCCTCATGCGCGCGTCGGTGCTGTCGATCAAGAAGCGCGACTACGTCGAGGCGGGGCGCGCGCTAGGCGCCCGGCCGCCGCGGGTGCTGGGGGTGTACGTCCTTCCCGGCGCCGTCTCGCCGATCGTGGTGCAAGCATCGCTCTCGCTGGCCGTGGCCGTGCTGGCCGAGGCGGCGCTGTCGTTCCTGGGCCTCGGCACGCCACCCGATGTCCCGAGCTGGGGCAACATGTTGCGCGAGGCGCAGGGGTTCATGGCGCTGTCTCCCTACCCCGCCGTCGTGCCCGGGCTGGCGATCATGCTCACCGTGCTCGGCTGGAGCCTGCTCGGCGACGGTCTGCGCGACTGGCTCGACCCGACCACCCGACGCTGATCCACCCGATCCTCCGAGAACGCTGCGCGCGGCCGTCACCGGTCTTCGGCGACTGCCCGGTGCTCGAGGTCACCCTGGTCCTCGTGGTCCGGGCGGTCCGTCCCTTGAAACCGGCGATGCAACCTTGTTGGTGGTCGGGTGAACCCGACCGGCAACCGGCCCGCAACGGCCCGACCTCCATGATGGGGCCCCGAAAGGAGCCGATCGCGACGGCGGCCTTCGGAATCCCCAAGGGAGGTCGCCTCATGGGCTCCTCGAAGATCGGCACCAAGATCGCCGCGTCGCACCCCGCGTACGAACGCCTCATCGAGGATGCGCTCCGTCGCGCCAAGCTCCTCGACGACGACGGCCCGACGACGTACCTGGCCCACGTGCTGCTCGACTTCCCCATGACCTGGGCGCTCGCGCGTCTCGACGGCCTCGACAGCGTGCTGCGGGCACGCACGCTGGTGGCGACCCAAGCGACCCATCCGGTGTACCTCGACTGTTTGGCGTCGTACCACGTCTCCGGCGTCGTCGCCTCCACCGATGAACCGGCCCTGCTGTCGGGCGTCTACGCGGCCGCCACCGCTCAACGCACCTACCAGTGGAAGTCCGGCCTGACCTACATGGAACTCCGTGTCACGCGGGCCCTGCTGCGCGGCCTCGACACCAAATCGCTCGCCCACAGCCTCTCGATCTCGACGAAGACGGTCAACGCGCACGTGAGCAACGTGCTGTGCAAGACCGCGGCGGAGAGCCGAGCGCAACTCCTCGCACAACTGATGGACGCCCCGAGCGAACAACCGTCACCGGAACCGACGCCCAACCCGGAGTGACGACCGAACGAGGTACGACCGTCGCGCCCGTCCGCGGCTTCTCCCCTGTGGTTGGGAGCCGCGGACACGGCGACCGCCGACCGGATCGCGCGCCAGCGGCGCGGTCGATCACTCCAGTTCCGAGCGCGCGTACCGTCGGTCTTCCCCACCGTCCGCGTTCCATGCTCGTCGGACTTGCCTGATCCTGGCGCGCAACAACGGCGATTGCGGATCGTTCGGAGACAGATGAACCAGCGCCGTCTCGAGCAGTTCGAGATCGCCCGCGTCGGTCCGGTTCGCCAGCTCGATCATGGCCTCGGCGTCACCCGAACCCAGCACGGCTTGCCGCAACGATTCATCGATGTGTTCGCGCAGCTCCACCACCGAGGGCGCCTCCGACTTCGGCAACAACGGACCGCGGTACAGGCTCAGCGCCTGCCGAACCCGTCCACGCTTCAGATGTTCGAGTAGATCGAGGAAGTCGGCCTGGTACTTCACGGTCAGGCGATAGGGCCGTGACTCGAGCGGTATCGAACTGCGGAGGCGGGAGATGAGGGCCTTCAAGGTTCCCGGCACCGCACGTTCACCGTAAAGCAACGTCGCGAGTCGGTCACCGGTTAGCCCGGAAGGCTCACTTGCCAGTACCGCCAAGCATTCTGCGTGACGAAGAGTCAACGAGACGGTCTCGCCGTGCAGCCGGACGCTAGTCACTCCAAGGAACTCAATCTCGAGCTCCTGATCAACTCGATGATAGAGCCTCCACAGAACACGGAGCTCCGCGTCACTCAATACCCCACCGACGAGCCGCCAGCCAGAGAAGGCAAGCTGCTCGATGCCGCTCGCTCCCTTCTTCAGCGCATCGTTTGCTCCAGAAGCATCGTCTGCCCTCATCCTCAGGCCAGCAAGGCAGACGGCTGCTTGAGCCAGTCGATGGGACTCGAGGTTGCCGGCGAGAAGGCCCAGCGCGCTGAGAGCGCGGCCTCGGCCGCCTCGCTATCCAGCGTCATTAGCGCCATGCCGGCAGCAAGAACACCTTGCGCGCGTGAAACGGTGTCGGCCGTCGCGGTCATTGCGCGTGCCCTACTCCCAACTGCAAGGGCTTCGTCTCCTTGGCCCAGCCGCACTAGCGACTGGACCAAGTCTGGTGCGAAGAACGGAAACTGGCTCCGCGGCATGACCTCCACGTTATTCCTGTGTCTCTGGGCGGACTCCTCCCACTGTTCATGAAGGAAGTGCCAGTCGCCAACCGTGCTTACAAGGGCCTCTGTTGTGGGCCTGCCATGGAGTTCGTCGTTGATATCAATCTCTTCAACAAGCGCTTCGACACCCACGGACTGATCTGTTAGAAGCCGCGTATACACGAGTAGGCTAGTCGCGGCCAACTTGCGAAGCTCGTCACGGCTTCCGCCAGAATTGTGTTGATAAAGGGCCCATTGCGCCACTCGTGGGCCTCAAGATAACCTCCACGACGAACATGATAATTGCAGATGTCCGTTGCGGCTGCTACGACCTGATCGACGTCCTCAAAAGCCTCCGCCATGTGGAGAGCTCGCATCAGATAATCCAGGCCGCCATCCCCACCCTCCACCTGTCCAAGAGCGAACCCGTGCAAACGCATCGTCAGTGGAGTCTTCAGCACATTGACTGCACGCTTTGTCTCCTCAACAAGGCCGGGCCCGGGAAACGCCGTTGCATAGAGCGCGCGAAGCTCCGGTGCCTCGTGGTTTCTGAGATACCGCTCCACCGCCGGGCGGACCTCCCGGTGGTGGCCCAGACTTGTTGCTGCTGCAAACCACCAGCGCATCAGGCCGTCAGAGCCTTCAAGGACGTGTTTCGGAAGCGCTTCTAGGATCGTGAAGAGCCTGTCATGCAGGCCAGCCACGGAGAATCGAGGTCCTGCCTCCTCGATCAACTCGGAGCATCTGTCGAGGATGAATCCTCGCCGCGACCTCGAAAGCATCCATCTCGGCGCCCTTTCGCCTCAGTGACGCCATGAGCAACTCATAGGGCACGTCATGCAGTGTGCTACCTGAAATGGAGAATCCTGACGGCTCAGGTTCCAAGAGTGGGGGCTTGCCGGACCGCTCGCGCATCTCGCCGACGAAATCCACGAAGGCACCATCTACACGCACCCATAGCTCTTTAACTGCATCACCTGGTAGATAGCCTTCGGCAATCTCTTCCGCCTCGTCGAGGCTCATCTTGAATGTAGTGCCATCGATTGATCGAACCGCGCCAATGGTTCCACTTTGATGAAACGTCGAATCCTCTGGCACGACGAGAACAACGTTCGACCCAAGAACGCCCAACCTACTGATGGTGATCGACGCTTCAGGGTTGATGTGAGCGTTAGAAACGACGATCACAAAGGGGCCAAGAAACGCGTGGAGGCGAGATAGCCGAGCAATACCGTGCGAAACGGGGGTCCCGTGACCAAAGACCCTCGCTCCATAGAGGTCAAACAGAGAATCGGATAAGCGATTGGAAATGGAGGTGGAGTCGGCGGAGTCGCGTTCTTCAAGGTGCAACCAAAGCAGAGGCGCTTTCGCCGAGCGAAGTTCCGCAAGCACGACAAAGACCCCGCTTCGCCTGGAAGCCCTTACGAGTTGGACTCCAGCAAACGGGAAGACAGCTCGACGACACCTGGCGAGCCATCGAGAAGAGTGAATCTCTGGCGCTGCCATGAGGACCTCCGGTGTTCACTGTTACACAATCGACCGGAAGAACGCTCACCGAAAAGTCCTCTAGTGTCGTGAGAAGAAAGTCGAACTCACACGAGCGCCAAACGAGTTGACCGGTCACCTCATGGACGAGAATCTCAACATCGTGGATGCAAAGAGAACATCGTTCCACGTGTTCAGCAGATCAACAGTACACAACAGAACTGTAGCCGCTGTCAGAACTCAATCTGCAGCGGCTACAATAGAGGCACACGAATACGCGCTAGGCTTCAGCGCTGCGAGGCGAACGAACCAGCCGAAACAACGACAGCAACGTTGACGAGAGCAAACGCGACGGCGGCGAAGAAAATGCGCTTCCCAGTGTTCTTCATGTGGATCCCATCCCCTTGTTCACGTTGTGAACAGAAACCACCGCTTCACAATAGTGTCGCAGTGTCTCCGGAGCCTCCCAACTCCAGAGAAAACGTTGGGCTCGTCGCCCGCGATTTGTTGGGTGTCAAGGAACCGAACCGCGTTCGGACCCAAGACCTCCAAGCCTCTCTTCCAATCCGTAGAACTCTCTCGAACAACACTTCGAAGCCAAGGATCTCCCAATCCGTTAACTCCAACGTGACGATAAGGCTGCCGTGTCTCACCGTCAATACGAGTCGCTTGACGACTCTTCGCGGACGACGCCTCACCGACGTGATTGGCCGCTCATAGACGTCACATATACGATTCTTCCCGACTAGCGCAGAGTGACCGCTGTTACGATAATTGTGACGATGCCAGCGCCTTCCACACAGGAGGATCTAAAGTCGACCACTGTCACACCCGTGACCGCTCACAGCGCAGTGGACCGGGTTGCTGCGAAGTTTCCTGGTATTCGCGTCGTCAGCGACATCCAGCTTCGGCCTGATCTTGAGGAATTCTCGACGGGTATTGAGCAGTACCGCCAGATCGCCGACCCAACCGGCGCGGACGAACGCTGGGTCGGAGTCTGCTTCTTTCAACTGATTGAGGATGAGAAGGCCCTCCATCACTTCCGAAGGGCTGTCTCAAAGGGCGAAGAGGCAGCCAGGATTAACCTTGCCCACCTGCTCCGATTCCTCGAGCGCGGGGACGAAGGCGCGCAGGAGCTACGTGCGGTGAACCATGCTTCGCTAAACGAGTATGACCAAGTCTTCTACTACCGCCTCGTGAGCTTGCACGAGGAGAATAACGGAAACCTGCGGGAGGGTCTACGTGCAGCGGAAGAAGCTTGGAGGCGCGTTCAACGCATCCCCGGAGTACGCCATCCTTGCCCCGTCAATCCTCGCCCAACTAGGCACACTTCACAGCCGCATCGGAAGAGCCCAACGTGCACTCTGGTTCCTTGAACGAGCCCTCCAAATCACTGACGGAGTGGAGCACCTGAAGACTAGGTTGCGCCGTGCCCAAGTTCTCCAGACGCTGGGGCGCCACAACGAGGCGAGTGCGGAGCTTCAAAACCTAAGCTCGCTTGATCTGCCAAAGCTGTTTGAGCCGGAGCTGTACTACTATCTTGGCGAATTGGCATGGGCGGCAAGAGACATTGGCAGCGCCGAGACTGCTCTGAAGAAGGCTATCTCGTTGGCTAGGACATTGCAGTTGCCCTTTGAGGAGTTCGTCGCAAGTCTGTCGCTTGTAGCAATTGAACTGCTGAGGCACAATTGCGATGCAGCGCAGACGCACCTTGGCCGTGCTCAAGCCCTAGTGCTGGACAAATCGGACCGGCTCAAATACCGGTTCCGTGAGATCCACTACATGTGGGCATCTGGCACCTATTCGCCTAGTCATGCACAAGCCGAGCTGAAGCTTCTTGATGAGGACTTTGAGGAGATGGGTCTCTTCCAGGAGCAGGCTCATGTGAAGCTCCATCGCGCGGGGTTGCTCGACATGATCGGAAACGACGAGGCCGTTTCGGTCCTCGACGATCTGCAGGCCCTTACGGTCACACTCCAAAGCAACTCCTTCCTCACTCGAGAATGGGTAGCATTCCCGAGCCTCCAGACGCGTGCACGTCGAAGCCATCCAGATCTTGTTGGTCGCGCAGGAACCGTCCTCGAGGTGCGGACACTAGGCGAAGAGGCACTGTACGTTGGGCGCGAACGCGTTCATATCCCTCTCAGGAAAGCGATAGAGATTCTCGCGTATCTCCTCGAACACAAGGCCGTCAGCCTCGACTCGTTTCTTCAGGATGTCTTCGCCGGCGAGAAGACGCGATCTGCGAAATCCTATTTCCATCAAGCGCGGCATCAGCTTCGCGAGACAATCCGTGGTCTGAACATCGAATTCGACCGCGAAGCCCGCCTCTATCGATTGACCTCGGAGATCGACATCGTCTGGGACGTCGCCGAGCTTCGGGCCGGGCGCAAGGTCAAGAACACCGGGCCCTTCCTGCCAAGTTCCGGCAACGATTGGGCGCTCATGGTCGATCACGCCCTCGAGCGGTACAGGAGCTTGGCGGCTTGACGTCCATTGCCTGAGTCGGGCGCCCGAGCTCGACGACTCGAGCTCGACGGCCCGACCTCGGGCCGAACCGACCCGGGATCGGCTAGGCAGTTGCCTAGTTCGTACGTCGATCGCGCCTCGATGGACGTCATGATCGATCTGGATCCCGGTCGCGGCACTCCCATCGGTCGCCGGCCGTCTCGCTGAGCGGGGTATCGGGCGAGGGCCCGGTACCCGCCGGCCCCTATCGCATACGTCGGGCGCTCGTCCCGTGATGACTTACCTTGCTTTACGGCGCGCCACCGTGTTGTAATGGCGCGTTGCGTTACGACGCAGGCTCTCTAGGAGGACCCCCCTTTCATGGATCAGAAGCCGAACCAGGCCGTGGACACCCCTGCCCCGGCCACCGACCCCAACCCCGAGACGAACGTCTCACAGGCCCCCACTGCGGCAGCTGAGCAGGGCAACGGCGCTGCAGCGGAACCGACTACTCCCACGTCGTCCCCCTCCGCTGCGCCTGCCGATGAAACCGAACGAACTGCCGCTGCACCCGAGTCGTCGGCGACCGAGTCCGACGATGCCGGTACCGAAGGCGCCGTAACGGCCGAAGAGCCCGTAGAGGCCGTGGCCGAGACGCCCGAGGCAGAGATCACCATGGAGGACGTGCTCGCGGCCTCCGACGAGCAGCTCGCCCGCAAGCCCGTACACCGCGGCATGATCACCGTCGGTGAGATCATCATGCTGGCCCAGGACGGCATCGTGGTCGACGTGGGTGCCAAGATCGAGGGCCTGCTGCCGTACAACCAGCTGTTCGAGCACGACAGCAACATCGAGGAAGCGTCCCAGTACTTCAAGTCTGGTGACCAGATCCAGGTGTACGTCGTCCGTTCGGACATCCCGAACAACACGATCGTGCTCTCCAAGCGCCGTGCCGATGCCGAGCGCGCGTGGAACCTCCTCCAAGAGGTCTTCGAGAAGGAGAAGCCGGTCGAGGTCGAGATCGTCGAGAAGGTGCGCGGCGGCCTCGTCGCCAGCCTGGGCGTGCGGGCGTTCCTGCCGGCCAGCCAGGTCGACATCCGACGCGTGAACGAGCTCGATCCGTACGTCGGTCAGCGCATGAAGGTCAAGATCATCGAGCTGAACCGGCGTCGCAACCGCGTCATCATCTCGCGCCGGGCGATCCTCGAGACCGAGATCGCGGAGCAGAAGCAGGAGACCCTCAAGCACCTCGAGCCGGGCTTCCGGACCGAGGGCGAGGTCGTCGAGATCACCGACTTCGGCGTGTTCGTCAACCTCGGCGGCATCGACGGTCTGGTGCACCGCTCGGAACTCACGCACGGCCGCTTCAACCACCCGCGCGACGTCCTGAAGGTCGGCGACAAGGTCAAGGTCGAGATCCTCGACATGGACCTCGAGCGCGAGCGCATCAACCTGTCCATGAAGTCGCTGATGGCGAACCCCTGGCAGGACGTACTCACCAACTACGTCATCGGTCAGCGGGTCGCGGGCAAGGTCACGAACCTGACGCCCTTCGGCGCGTTCGTGGAGATCGAACCCGGCCTCGAGGGCCTCATTCACGTCTCGGAGATGAGCTGGACCAAGCGCGTCCGCCATCCCAAGGAGATCGTGAACGAGGGCGACGAGGTCGAGACGATGATCCTCAAGATCGACACGCAGCAGCAGCGGATCTCGCTCGGTCTGCGTCAGACCCAGCCTGATCCGTGGAGCAGCCTGCCCGATCGGTACCCGCCCGGTACCGAGATCACCGGTCCCATCACCGGCATCACGGAGTTCGGCGTGTTCATGGAGATCGAAGAGGGCATCGAAGGCCTGGTGCACATCTCCGAGCTGGCGCACGAGCACATCGAGGACATCAACGAGCACTTCAAGCGCGGCGACGAAGTGACCGCCGTCATCCTGAACATCGACCCCGTCGAGCAACGCGCCAGCCTGTCGCGCAAGCGGCTCATGCCGTTCACCGCGGGTGCGGGCGGGTACGACGAGATGGGCACGGGTGGCCCGGCCGCACGCGGTCCCTCGGCGAACCGTCAAGCGGGTCGTCGTGGCGGACGCCGGAGCAAGGGCATCGACTACGACTACAGCTACGCCGCGTCCGAAGCGGGTGGCGGCAAGGCGACCACCAAGCTCGGTGACGTCTACGCCGACCTGTTCGCCCAGTTCGGCCTCAGCGACAGCAAGGAAGACCGGCCCGAGAAGGCGGCGAGCAAGCCCGCCGCGGCCGAGACCGAGAGCACCGGCGAGACGTCTGCGGACGCGTCGACCAGCGACACCGCCGAGGCCCCCGTTCGCAAGCCGCCGACGCCGGCGACCCGGGCGCCGTTGGAAGAAGCCGACTCGGATCCCGAGAACGCGATCGATGCGGCCGAAGCTGCCGCCCTGCTGACGGCGGCCTTCCGTGAAGGCAAGCGCCCGGCACGCGCCGAAGAGGCCGCTCCGGCGGCCGAGGCCAGCGCTCCGTCCGACAGCGCGTCGGCGAGCGCCGCCGAGAGTGGAACGACGTCCGGCGAGGCCGACGCGAGCGGAGGGGTCGAGGACGCGTCTGAAGCGAACGAAGACGCCTCAGCCGGAACCGAGGACGACGTCAAACAAGAGGGTTGAGCGCACGCGCTCGACGAACGAGGAGGGGCGGTCCCGCTTGGGACCGCCCCTCCTGTCTTCGATGAGGTCGGAGGACGCTTCGAGGTCGGCTACATCTGCCGGAGTCGAGAGATGCGGTCGTCGATCGGAGGGTGCGTCGACAGCCAGACGTTGGCGCTGGTGTTCCCTGAACGCAAGGGGTTGGCGAAGAACAGGTGTCGCACGCCCTCGGAGACCTCCAGCGGCTTGCCCGCGTAATCGCGGATCTTCACCAAGGCGCTCGCGAGGCCCTCGGGGTTGCGCGTGATGTAGGCGCCGGTCGCGTCGGCCAGGTACTCGCGACGACGGCTCACCGCCAACTTCAGCAGCGTCGCCAGGATCGGCGCCAGCACCAACAACACCACCAACAGCACCATTGCCAAGCCCTGACCGCGTCCACCACCGCGCGACGACGTGCGTCGCGAGCGACCGCCGTAGACCATCCCGCGCCAGGCGACGTCACGCAGCAAGACGATGGCGCCGACCGTCGCGGCCAGCATCGAGGCGAACCGGATGTCGAGGTTCTTCACGTGCGCCATCTCGTGCGCGACCACGCCCTCGAGTTCCTGTCGATCGAGGAGTTCGAGCATGCCGGTCGTGACCGCGATGGCGCCGTTGCGAGGATCTCGCCCCGTCGCGAACGCGTTCGGCGCCGGGCTGTCGATGACGTACACCTTCGGGGCCGGGACGCCGGCTCCGATCGCCACCGCCTCGCTGACGTTGACGAGGTAGCGGTGCTCCTCGGCCCGCGCCGGACGCGCACCCGTCACCGCGAGCGTCAACCGGTCCGCGAACCAGTACGCGGCCAACGACTGGGCCACGGCCAACGCTGCGGCGATCACGATGAACGTGGTCGCCGCGGTGGGGTCGATCGCCAGGGCCATCAGGTAGCCGATGGCGACCAACAGCAGGATCATGAAGCCGGCGAGCACCCACGACAGACGACGGTTGGACGCCTGCCAATCGAGCAGGCTGATGCGCCGACCCGTCGTGGGATCGGTGATGGCCTCGGGGGGACGCCGCATGGCGGCGCCCGGCGTGCTCATCGGCCCACTCGGGGCACGGCGTCAGCCCTGGGCCGGAGCCTGAGCGCTGAACGAGACCTGAGGAACGGCCTTCTCCTCTTCGGGCGTCTCGAGGTACACGTGCTTGGTCTTGCCCATCGGGCCCGCGAAGAACGTGCCGGGCACGGTGGTGATGACCGTGTTGAACTGCAGGACGGCGTCGTTGTAGAACTGCCGCGCGTACGCGATCTTGTTCTCGATCCCCGACAGCTCCTCTTGCAGCAGCAAGAAGTTCTGGTTCGCCTTGAGCTCCGGGTAGGCTTCGGAGATCGCGAAGATCCGGCCTAGCGCCGCGGTCATCATGTTGGCAGCTTCGGCGGACTCGTCGACGTTGCGGGCTTGGGTCATCGCGGCCCGGGCCTTGGCGACGTTGTCGAAGACCTCCTGCTCGTGCGCCGCGTACCCCTTGACGGTCTCGACCAGGTTCGGCACCAGGTCGTTGCGCCGTTTGAGCTGGACGTCGATCTGGCTCCAGGCGTTCTGGTAGCGGTTCTCGAGCGTGATGATCCGGTTGTAGACGTTGACGCCGTACAGGACCAGAGCGATCAGGATGACGAGCACGACGAGCGTGGTCACGTAGCCACCTCCGAGCTCACTCTATCGCGGAACCCCGACCGCTGCGAGACCGGATCACGCCGCCCCCGAGCAGACGATCGCCGTCGTAGACGACCGCCGACTGCCCCACGGTCACGGCGAACTGGGGCGCGTCGAAGTCCAGTCGGAAACCGCCCTCGCTGCGCGTGAGGGTGGCCGGTTCCGGGCGCTGACGGTAGCGGACCTGGGCCTGCACGCGGCGCGGGACCGCGTCGGCCTCGAGCAGCCAGTTGACGCGGTCCACCGTCGCCGAGGTCCAGCTGCAGGCCGCTCGTGGCCCGACCACAACGGTGTTGCTGTGGGCGTCGAGCTCGACCACCCAGCGGGGCCGGTGCGACTTCCAGAGGCCCAGACCACGCTTCTGTCCGATCGTGTAGAACGCGACGCCGCGATGCTCGCCAACGACGGCGCCGTCCTGCGAGAGGTCGACGACCGGGCCGGGGCGGGCGACGACGCGCTCCGCCAGGTGGGCCTGCACGCTGTCGGCGATGAAGCACAGACCGTTCGAGGACGGCTTCCAGGCGACCGGCAGCTTGCGCTCGACGGCCAGCGCTCGCACCTCCGTCTTGGTGAGGTCGCCCAACGGGAACAACAGGTACGGCAGCACCCAGCGCGGCAACGCCCACAGGAAGTACGTCTGGTCCTTGTCGTCGTCCAGGCCCCGGTGCAGTTCGACGCCGTCGGGTCCGTCGACGCGGCGCACGTAATGGCCCGTGGCCATGAACGAGCAGCCCAGTTTGCGCGCCCGCTCGGCCAAGCCTCCGAACTTGATCTCGCGGTTGCACCAGACGCACGGGTTGGGGGTCTCGCCCCTCTCGTACGCGGGGACGAACGGGTCGACCACGATCGTCTCGAAGGTGTCGCGCGCGTCCAGCAGGTAGAAGGGCACGTCGAGTTTGTCGGCGATGCGGCGCGCGTCGAAGGCCGCTTCGGGGCTGCAACAGACGTCGAAGGCGCCGGAGGGGCGGTCGTCGGGCCAGAACCTCAGCATCGAGCCCACGACGTCGAAGCCCTGGTCTCGCAGGAGCGCGGTCGCCACGGACGAATCCACCCCGCCCGACATCGCGGCGAGGACCTTGGGTGGGGGTGCGGCATGGTCGCTCATGGCCCGCTAGTCTACCGCCGGGCACGGGCTACACTGGCGTCCGGAGGTACGTCGTGAAAGCGCTTCGGGTCGCCCAGATCGTCGCCCTCGTTCTCATCGCGATCTACGTGCTGCTCTTCCACAACGTGAACCCCGATCACGTGCGCTTGCCGCTCCTGTTCTCCGTGCCGCCGGCCGTGGTCGTCGCCCTCACGGCCGTCATCGCGTGGCTGGTGGGCTGGTTGCCCGGACGCGCGCGCGTCTGGCGGCTGGAGCGCCGCTTGCACCGTGCCGAAGCGGATCGTGAGGTGCTGGCCACCGAGCTCGAGCGCACCCGCCGCGGTGAACCGAGCCAACCCGTGATCCCCGATCGAGACGCCGGCGGCATCGGCCGCAACGACGACCCGACCGACTACCTGTGACATCTGGCCCGGCGCTCGGCGCCCAAGCCGGCGCCATCGAGGCCGAGGCCACACCCCTCGCCCCGCGTTGGGCGGTGCGGCCGCCAGCGCCACCCGCCGCCGTCGCCAAGCTCTCCGCCGCCCTGGGCGTGCACCCGCAGCTCGCCGCGATCCTATGGGCGCGAGGGCTACGCGACGACGCCCGCGATCATCTCGACCCACCACTGGCGCCCACGGCGATCCCCGACCTCGAGCGGGCGGCAGCGCGGCTGGCCGATGCCGTCGAGGCGGGTCGACGCGTGCTCGTGCACGGGGACTACGACGCCGACGGGATCTCGGGCACCGCGGTCCTCACCCTGGGGCTGCGCGCGTTGGGCGGGCGGGTGACGCCCTTCATCCCGCACCGCATCCTCGACGGTTACGGCATCCACCCCGATCGCGTGGCCGAGCACGCCGCTGCCTGCGACCTGTTCGTGACCGTGGATTGCGGGATCTCGAACCTCGCCGAGATCCGACAGCTCCAGGCGGCCGGTATCGAGGTGATCGTCAGCGATCACCACGCGCCCGGCGAGGACCTGCCCGACTGCCTCGTCGTGCACCCCGCGACCTCGCCGCTCGCCGGCCACGGTCTGCCCCAGCTCACGGGGGCCGGCTTGGCGTACCACCTCCTGTGGGCGGTCCACGAGCGGCTGGGGCTCGAGGCGCCGGTCGCGTACGCCGACCTGGCCACGATCGGCACCATCGCCGACGTGGCGCCGCTCCTGGGCGAGAACCGAGCCCTGGTCAAGCTGGGGCTCGAACGGCTGACCGACTCGGCCTGGCCCGGGGTCCGCGCCATGGTGCGCCTCGCCCGGCTGCACGGCCCCCCCAGCGCACGCGACGTCGCCTTCGTCCTCGCGCCCCGGCTCAACGCCGCGGGCCGGCTGGGCGAGGCCGAGCTCGCGCTCGAGCTCCTCACCACGGCGTCCGAACGGCGTGGCCTGGAGCTGGCGACGCTGCTCGACCAACGCAACCGGGAGCGCCGTGAGATCCAGGACGCCATGCTGGAGCGGCTCCTGCCCGCCGTCGACCCGGCTGCGCCCGCGATCGTGGTCGCCGACGTCGACGGACACCCTGGTGTCATGGGCATCGTCGCCAGCCAACTCGTCGAGCGGTTCCACCGCCCGGTCTTCGTGGTGGCACAAGGCAAGGGCAGCGTCCGGTCGACCCCGGGCATCAGCGCCGTGGGCGGGCTCCGGGCGGCCGCGCCGCACCTGTTGCGCTGGGGCGGTCACCAGCAGGCCGCCGGGTTCGCGCTCGAGATGGACCGGTTCGACGCGTTCCGCGACGCCATCCTCGGGTACGTCGCTGCCCAACCACGGTCCGTCCCGAGCGTCTTGGCCGACGCGCTCGTGGGCCTCGCCGAGGTCGACGCCGACCTCTACGCCGCGCTCCAGGCGCTCGAACCCTATGGTGAAGGGCACGCCACGCCGGCGCTGCTCCTCGGTGGCGCGCTGCGCCACGCGCGCGCCGTCGGCGCCGGCGGGGCGCACCTGCAGCTCCGGCTCGGTGATGCGAACGGTCGCGAGGTGAAGGGTGTGGCGTTCCGCCGCGGCCGTCAACTCGACGAGCTGAGCGGGGCCGGTGCGATCGACGCGGTCGCACAGCTGGTTCCCAACACGTGGAACGGTCGGACCACGATCGAGTTCCAGGCGATCGCCCTACGCCCCGCCGAACGGCTGGCCGTCGCGGGCGTCGAACCGAACGGGTCGCTCGTCGTTCGCCGCGGTGCTGGGAGCGCGCCGATCGTCGGTCTCGACGTGACGGCCGAGGACCCCTTCGCCGCCCTCCGCGCGGCGCTGACCGCGGGGCCCGTTCGGGTCGACGCCAGCGCTGCCGTCCTGAGCTCGCTCGAGGAAGAGGCCGCCGCTTGGCCCACCGTGCACGACGTGCGTGCCGGCTGGGTGGCGCGCTCGCGGGGCCGGCCACTGCCGTTCGCGGAACCGCTCGCCGGTCGCGTCCACGCCGTCCTCGAGGAGCTGGGACTGGTCGACACGCGGGGTCACGCGGTGCGCGGCGTCAAGATCGATCCGTACGCGTCGGACCGATTGCGCGCCGGGCTCGTGCGGGCCTACACCCTGCGCACCTTCGTCCACGCCTACGGGCGCCTGGACGACGCCGGCTTCGACGCCGCCGTCCGGCGCCTGGCGGACCTCGAGGCGAGCTGAGCGCGAAGTCCCCGAGGCGGCGACCGCCCCCGTCTGGGGCGATGCGATACTGCGCCATGAGCGAACCCTTTTCCGCGCCGGTGGCGCCGCCCTCCCCTGCCCCCCGCCCCACCGCGCACGCCGATGCCGAGCACGGGGCGCTGCGGGCACGCCTCGAGGCGGACCTCAGGCGTCGGGTGGCCGGCGAGGTACGCTTCGACCCCGTCACCCGCGTCCTGTACGCGACCGATGCCAGCCCCTACGAGATCCTCCCCCACGGCGTGGTCTTCCCCGCCCACGTCGACGACGTGCGCGCCACGCTCGACGTCGCCCGCGCCCACGGCGTGCCCGTCCTCATGCGCGGCGGGGGCACCAGCCTGGCGGGTCAGACGGTCGCCGAAGCGGTCGTGGTCGACGTCTCCCGGCATCTCACCCGCATCCTCGACATCGACGTCGAGAACCGAACGGCTCGGGTCGAACCCGGTGTCGTGCGGGACCAGCTGAACCTGGCCCTGGCCGCTCACGGTCTGCAGTTCACCCCGGACGTGTCGACCACCGACCGCGCCGCCATCGGCGGGATGGTGGCCAACGACTCGGCCGGCACGCGGTCGATCAAGTACGGCAAGACCGTCGACCAGGTCATCGCCATGACGGTGCTGCTCGCCGACGGCACGGTGACCGAGTTCTCCGCCCTGGACGAGGCGGGCGTCGCCGCGAAGCGTGCAGCACCAGGCGTCGAGGGGGAGGTCTACCGCACCGTCGGGCGGCTTGTCGACGACCTCGGCGACGTCATCCGCGAACGCACGCCCAAGGTCATGCGCCGCGTGGGCGGCTACCACCTCGACGAGCTCCTGCCCGAGCGGCCGTTCAACCTGGCGAAGCTGATCTGCGGCAGCGAGGGCACCCTCGCCGCCATCCTCGACGTCACCCTGGCCCTCCACCCGGTGCCGCGGCATCGGTGCCTGGCGCTGCTGCACTTCGATTCGCTGGCGGGCTGCCTCGAGGCCGTGCCCGCCATCGTGCGGCACGGCCCGTCGGCCGTCGAGTTGATGGACCGCGATCTGTTCGAGCTCGCCGCCACCAACCCGGCCCTGGCGCCGTTCGTCAGCTGGGTGCAGGGCGACCCCGCGGCGGTGCTGAGCGTCGAGTTCGACGGCGACGACGAGGCCAGCCTCGCCGGGCACCTCGACGCGTTGGCCGCGGACGCCGAGGTGGCCGCCCGCGCGTACGCCACCCACCTGGCGATCGACCCGGTGGCCCAGCGTGACGTGCTCGAGTTCCGCCGCAAGGGCTTGGGCGTGTACGCCACCATCGAGGGCTTGGCCAAGCCGGTGCCGTTCATCGAGGACGCGGCGATCCCCATCGAGCACCTGGCCGAGTACGTCCCCGCCGTGCTGGACGTCTGCGAACGCCACGGCGCGCCCGCGGTGCTCTACGGCCACGCGTCCGTCGGTGTGCTCCACGTCCGACCCCTCATCGACCTCAAGACCGAGGCGGGCGTGGCCACCTACCGCGCCATCGCCGACGAGACGTTCGCGCTCGTGCGGCGCTTCGGTGGCTCCTGGTCGGGCGAGCACGGGGACGGCCTGATCCGCTCCGAGAAGAACCGGGAGATGTTCGGCGACACCCTCTACGAGGCGTTCCGCGAGGTGAAGCGGGCCTTCGACCCGGAGGGCATCTGGAACCCGGGCAAGATCGTCGACGCCCCGTCGATGACCGAGCACCTGCGGTACGGGCCCGGATACCCGAGCGTGGCCTTGCCGACGGTCTTCGACTTCGGCGAGGAGGGCCTGTTGGGCGCCGTCGAAGCGTGCACCGGCGTGGGCGCCTGTCGCAAGGACGGCGTCGGCACCATGTGCCCGTCCTACATGGCCACCCGCGACGAGGCCCACAGCACCCGTGGGCGCGCCAACGTGCTGCGCGAGGCCATGACCGGCGGGCTGCCCGGCGGCCTCACCAGCCAGGCCGCCTACGACGTGCTGGACCTGTGCCTCGAGTGCAAGGCCTGCAAGACCGAGTGTCCGAGTCGCGTCGACATGGCCAAGGTCAAGTCCGAGTTCCTGCAGGCGTACTACGACGACCACGGGGTGCCGCTCTCGGCCCGGGCGTTGGGTGCCGCGGGTCGGTTGGCACCGCTCGGTCAGGCGCTCGCCCCGCTCGCCAACGCGCTGCTGCCCCTCGCCCCCGTGCGCTGGCTCGCCGAGCGGACGATCGGCGTCGACCGGCGTCGCACGCTGCCCGCCTACGCCACGCGTCGCTTCGATCGTGCCTTCGCCGGCCGCGCCACGCCGACGGCCCCGCCCGACGCGCCAACGGTCGCCCTCTTCGCCGACACCTGGGCCACGTTCCACGACACCGCGCCGGCCGAGGCCGCCGTCCGGGTGCTCGAGGCGGTCGGCGCCCGGGTCGAGCTGGTCCCGTACCGGTGCTGTGGCCGACCACTGATCTCCAAGGGTCTGCTGCGCGAGGCGAAGGCGCAAGCCGCCGCCAACGTCGCGGCGCTCACGCCGTACGTCGAGCGTGGCGTGCCGATCCTGGGCCTCGAACCCTCATGCATCAGCGCCTTCACCGACGATTACCGCAGCCTGGTCCCGGGCGCAGCCACCGACGCGCTGGCCGACCACGTGCGGCCGCTCGAGGCGTGGCTGGCCAAGCGCTGGACGAGCGGCGACCTCGATCCTCGAGCCGTCTTCGAGGCCAAGCCCGAGCCGGTCCTGTTCCACGGCCACTGCCAGCAGAAGGCGGTGCTGGGCACGACGGCCGCCCGTGCCGTCCTCGGTTGGACGTCGACGGCGGTGGCCGAGGTCGACGCCGGTTGCTGTGGCATGGCGGGCAGCTTCGGTTACACCCATCACGACCTGTCGATGACCATCGGGGAACAGCGGCTCTTCCCGGCCGTTCGCCAGCATCCCGGCGAGGTCGTCGCGTCCGGTTTCAGCTGTCGCCATCAGGTCCAGGACGCCACCGGGGTGCGCCCGCGCCACGTCGTCGAGACGTTGGCGCGGGCGCTCCGCGATCCGGACGAGCGGCGCGGCGCCTAGGGCGCCGGCCGGCCGGTCCTCAGGGCACGTACGTGATGGTGCGGCCGTCGAGCTCGCCAAGGTGCGGGTCAACCGCGGCGAAGTCGTCGAACAGCACCACGCCGGTCCCTTGGTTGCCGAGGTCGTAGGACGACGCCACCGCCGGCGACCGGTCGTCGGCGTGGCTGCCGTCGAAGACACCGACCATGATGTCTTCACTCTCGACCGTGCCGTACACGACCGTGATCGTGCCGTCGTCGGCGAGCGTGACGGTCGCCGAGTTGGCCCACGTCTCTTCGTCGTTGTCCTGCAGGCTCTGGTACGCGACCTGGAAGCAGCTGCTCGACTGGCGCCAGCGCAACTGGTTGGCGCGGCTGTCGGCCGCCCACTCGCCGGCGTCCATGTCACCCCAGAACACGGCGATCGCGGGCACCGTGACGTCGGCGGCCGCAAGGTCGTAATCGGCCTCGCCCGCACCGAAGGTGAGGCCGCCGTTCGTGTTCACGTACACCGAGGTGTAGTCCTGGCCGTAGAACGGGAAGGTGAGGCCGCCGGTGAACGCGACCTGGATGGCGTCGTCGTCGACGTCCGTGAACACCGACGTGGCGTCCGACACCGGCGTCGGGAAGGCATCGACGTAGGCCCCGTACGTTCCACACGACGTGTCGACCGGGGGCGTGTTGGACGCGCAGCCGGCCAGGAAGAGCGCGACGAGCGCGGCCGAGGTGAGGAGAACGCGGGACGATCCAACCATCATGACCTCCTTTGGCGCCAGCGGCACCAGCCCCTCGCCGAGTCCCGCCGTCGCCCTGCAACGCACGCCGATCCTACTGCGTGCTGCGCCCGTCGGAGGCCAGATCGCGGGGTCGGCGGTGATCCGCCGCGCTCTCGGCCGGGTCGCCGGGGCGGGCGGCCATCTCCACGGTGGGCGCCGAGCGCGCGACGACGATCCGGTCGCGCCCCTCGGCCTTGGCGCGGTAGAGCGCGCGGTCGGCGGCTCGCATGAGACCATCGAGATCGACGGCGTGACCCGGCACCGCAGCGACGCCGCCCGAGAGCGTCGGCAACGGCACGATGACCGCGAGGTCTGGGTTCCGGTCGTCGTGGGGGCGGCCCTGGAAGCCCTGGCGCACCGCCTCGATCCGTTCGACCGCCGCCTGTGCGCCGATACCGGGCATGAGGACGGCGAACTCCTCGCCCCCGAACCGGCAGACGACGTCTGACGCGCGGACGCCTGCCGCCAGGTGGCGGGCGATGGCGACGAGGACCTGGTCGCCGACGAGGTGGCCGTGACGGTCGTTGATCACCTTGAAGTGGTCCACGTCGAGCAGCGCGAGGGCCACCGGTTCTTGCGCGTGCGTGGCCCGGGCCAACAACCCCGGAGCGAGCTCGTCGAGGACGCGTCGGTTGAACACGCCAGTCAAGGCGTCGCGGGTGGCTCGCTCACGCAACTCGATCTGGAGCGCCTCGACCTCCACCACCCTCGCCTCCAGCTGCGCCTGGGTGGCGCGCAGGGCGCGGACGTAACGGTTGCGTTGACTCGCGGCGACGACGGTGATGGCGGCCGCCGCGAGGGTCGAGATCGACAAGCCCACCCGCCCCGCGGCCTGGCCCGTCAACACGAACGAGAGCGCGATCGTGAGCAGGCCCGACACGGCGACCGACACGACGACGGTGACCCAGGTACGGTCGAACACCCACGCCGTCGCCTGCGCCACCCGCGCCCGCACGCTCATGGACGGGCTCGCACCGTCACATCTGCTCGGGCGCGCCGATGCCCAGGAGACCGAGCGCCTCGGCGAGGGCGCCCTGCACCTTGCCGACCAGCGCCAAGCGCGCCTCACGCAACCCCTCGGGCGCACGCAGGACCGACGTGTCGGGTTTGCCGTCGGGTCCACGGTGGTTGTAGTAACCGTTCCAAGCGGTGGCGAGGTCGAGCGCGTACTGGGCCACCACGTGGGGCGCGTCGTCGTGGGCGGCGGTCGCGATCACGTCGGGCAGGCGCGCGACGACTTGGGCGAGCTTGACCTCGAGCGGCCCGAGCGGGGCGTCGTCGGGCACACCCGCGCGGACGCCGGCCTCGCTCGCCGCGCGCAAGATGCTGCCGGCCCGCGCATGGGCGTATTGAACGTAGGGCGCGCTGTCCCCCGCCAGGCTCAGCGCCTGCTCCCAGCGGAAGTCGATGACCCGCCGCGCCTCGCTCCTCAGCATCGCGAAGCGCACCGCGCCCACGCCGACCGCGCGCGCCACCTCGTCGGCGCCGGGCAGGTCGGGGCGCTTCTCGGTCACCACGGCGCGGGCGCGCCGAACGGCCTCCTCGAGCACCGTGTCGATGGAGAGCGTCACGCCCTTGCGGCCGCTCATCGCTTGCCCCTCGAGCGTGACCACCTCGTAGGCCAGGTGGTGGAGCACCGATTCCGCCGCGTCCTCCGCCCCCTCGCCGCCCTCCTGCCGCGTCGCCGCCAGCGCGGCGCGAACGATGGCCTGGGGGTGGGCCTGGCGCGCGTCGATCACGTTCACGGCCTGCTGACCGTGGGCGAACCGTCGCCCCGCGACTTCCGGCTCGCCCTCCGGGTGGGTCGTCCACAGCGTCTCGCCGGACGGTTGGACGGCGAACGGGCGGTACCGCATGCCTTCGAGACGCCCCACCTTCCACAGGTGATAGCCGATGTCCTTGGCGACGTACATGGCGTTGCCGTCGGACCGCACGAGCACGATCAGCGGGTCCTCGAGGCCGGGCAGGAAGCCCGACACGTCCATCACCAGCGCGCCCGCGTACTTGCCCTCGGTCGGCCGGAACACCGTGGGCAGCGTCTCCAGGACCGCCAGGCCGCGCTGCAGGAAGCCCGACGCCACGACGTCCGACTCCCACACGAGCAGGTCGTACTCGGCGCCGAGGGCGTGGTAGGTCTCGAGCTGGGCGCGGACGATGCGCTCGACCTCGTCGCGGAGCTCGCCGCGCTCGAGCTGGTGCATGATGGCGCTCACGCCGTTCTCGATCGTCTCGGCGTCGGTCGTCTTCGCCTCGCCCGAGCCGCACGTAGAGCCGTCCGAGCCAGTGGTCGTACTTCTCGTCCGCGGGCGGCGCCTCGTCGAAGTAGGCGCGGGCGAAGAGGCTCTCGGCCGCTTGCCGACCCGTGTCGTCGATGTAGTTCTGGACCTCGACCTCGAAGCCCGCCGCCCGTTCGATGCGGGCCAGCGCGTCGCCCAACACCACGTTGCGCAGGTGGCCCACGTGGGCCTCCTTGTTCGGGTTCACGCTCGTGTGCTCCACGACCACCTTGCGGCCGTTGGGGGCCAGACGGAGCGGCGCGTCGATCACCATGCGCACGAAACGGGCCGGATCGACGTAGGCGTTGAGGTAGGGGCCGACGGCCTCGATCCGGGCGACACCGGGTGGGGCGACCACCGTGCGCGCCACCTCGGCGGCGATCTGCGCCGGGTTGCGACGCAAAGACTTGGCGAGGCCGAACGCCAGCGGGCTGCCGTAATCGCCGGGCTTGTCGTCGGGGACGACCTGCACCGGCACCTCGAGGCGGTCGGCCTCGGCCGGATCGGGGAGCAGGGGCCGGACGGCGGCGCGGAGGGCAGCCTGGAGGGCGGGGATCAGGTCGGTCATGGCGCAGCGAGGGTACCACCGGCGGGCGGGAGGTAGACTGCGGAACGAATCGTCGCCCGCGACGCGGTGGGCAGGCTCCCATCCCGTACACTTGACAAGGCAAGACTCAGGTTTATGCGAACCTGTACGCTCAACTACCGTTCACGCGCCTCACGGCGAAGGAGCCAGGCACATGGCCGACGACGCCAGCACCCCCACCACGTTCGATCACCCCGTTCCCGTCTGCCCTGTCCGGGGCTCGGTCCTCTTCCCCACCATGGTCATGCCGATCGACGCTGGTCGGCCCGTGTCGATCCGCGCCATCAACGCCGCGCTCGACCGCGACCGCACGATCCTGATCGTCAGCCAACGCGATCGCGAGATCGAAGAGCCCGGCCCGAAGGACCTCTTCGGTGTCGGGACCGCCTGCCACATCATGCGGATGAAGAAGAACCCCGACGGCAGCATCCAGATGCTGGTACGCGCCGTGGCGCGCGTGCGGGTCGACGAGTACACCTCCGAGGGCGGCGTCATCGAAGCCGACGTCACCCCGTTCGAGGTCCCCGACGGCGACCCGGTGCTGCTCGAGGCCGCCTTCCGCGAGCTGAAGGAGAAGTTCGGCGACCTCGTCGAACACGGTGGCCGCGGTCTGCAGGCCGAGGTGGCGCAGTTCGTGCTGAACCTCGAGGACCCGGGCCAGTTCGCCGATTACGTCGCGTACCACCTCGACTTCAAGGTGGGCGACAAGCAGGCCGTGCTCGAGGCCGCCACGGTGGCCGACCGTCTCAAGAAGACGCTCGTGCTGCTCGACACCGAGCTCGAGCTGCAGGAGACGCAGCGCCGGCTCCAGCGTGAGGTCAAGGACGAGATCGACCGCAACCAGCGCGAGTACTTCCTGCGCGAGCAGATCAAGGCGCTGCAGAAGGAGATCTCGGGCTCCGACGAGGAAGAGGACGAGGTCGAGGCCTTCCGCGAGAAGCTCGAGGCGCTCGGGCTGCCCGAAGCCGTGATGAAGGAAGCCAACCGGGAGCTCAACCGCATGTCGCGCATGCACCCGGATTCGGCCGAGGCCTCGGTCATCCGCACGTACCTGACCACCCTCACCGAGCTGCCGTGGAGCGTGCGCAGCGAGGACAAGCTCGACGTCGACGTGGCCGAGGAGGTCCTCGAGGAGGACCACTACGGGCTCGAGAAGGTCAAGGACCGGGTGCTCGAGTACCTGGCGGTCCGGAAGCTGAAGACCGAGCGGGCCAAGAAGGGCGAGATCGACCCGGCCGAGGTCCACAAAGGTCCGATCCTGCTGTTCGCGGGCCCTCCCGGTGTCGGCAAGACGTCGATCGCCAAGTCGATCGCCAAGGCGTTGGGTCGTGAGTACGTCCGCATCAGCCTGGGCGGCGCGCGCGACGAGTCCGACATCCGCGGCCACCGGCGCACCTACATCGGTTCGATGCCCGGACGCATCATCCAGGGCATCCGTCAGGCGGGCACCAAGAACCCGGTGTTCCTGCTCGACGAGGTCGACAAGCTCGGTGCTTCGTACCAGGGCGACCCCTCCTCGGCGCTGCTCGAGGTGCTCGACCCGGCCCAGAACAACTCCTTCGTCGACCACTACCTGGGCGTCCCCTTCGACCTGTCCGAAGTGCTCTTCGTCGCGACGGCCAACTACGTCCAGCAGATCCCCGAAGCCCTCTACGACCGCATGGAGCCGATCGAGTTCGCCTCCTACGTCGAGTCCGAGAAGCTCGAGATCGCCAAGCGCTACCTGCTCCCGCGCCAGCTCGGCGAGAACGGCCTGAAGACCAACCAGTTCAACGTCACCGACGGGGCCCTGTCGCGCGTGATCACCGCCTACACCCGCGAGGCCGGCGTCCGCCAGCTCGAACGCACGATCGGCACGCTCGTGCGCAAGGCGGCCCGCAAGATCGCCGAGGGCGAGTCGAAGCGGGTACGTCTCACCGAGCGCTCGCTCGAGGGGTACCTGGGCGCCGAACGCTTCACCCCCGAGTCCGAGGGCGAAGAGGACCTGGTCGGCGTGGCCACGGGCATGTACTACACGCCGGTCGGCGGCGACATCCTCTTCGTGGAGACGAGCGTCACGCAGGGCAAGTCGGGGTTCGTGCTCACCGGCCAACTGGGCGACGTCATGAAGGAGTCCGCGCGCGCGGCCCTCACGTACGCCAAGGCCAACGCCGAGCGCTTCGGCATCGCCCGCAGCACGCTCGACGACGCCGAGATCCACATCCACGTCCCCTCGGGCGGCACGCCCAAGGAAGGCCCGAGCGCGGGCGTGGCCCTGGCCACCTCGCTCATCAGCGCCCTCACCGGCGTCCCGGTGCGGCGCGACGTGGCCATGACGGGTGAGGTGACGCTGCGGGGCCGGGTGCTCCCGATCGGCGGCCTGCGCGAGAAGATCCTCGGCGCAAAACGCGCCGGCATCCGCCACGTCATCTACCCCTCGAAGAACCAGGCGGACATGAAGGACATCGCGGCGCCGATGAAGAAGTCGCTGTCGCTGCACGACGTCGCCGACCTCGACGACGTGCTCGACATCGCGCTCGTCGGCGGCCTCGCCGCGCTCGAGCGCAAGACGCCGGGCGGCAAGCGCTCGACCGGGCGCAACAAGCTGCCCGACACCGCCGCCCAAGCCTGAACGCTCCTCCCCCCACGCTCCGTTCGCCCCCGGCCGCTCGCGCGCCGGGGGCGTCTTCGTGCGTGACCGTGGCGAGCGCGCGGTACTCTGGTGCATGCGCACCCCCCTCATCGCCGGCAACTGGAAACTGCACACGACCCCGTCGGAAGCCCTGACCTGGGTCCGCGCGTTCCTCGAAGACCTCGCCCAGGCGCCCGTGACCGGCGTCGACCTCGCGCTCCACGTGCCGTTCACCCACCTGCTCGCCCTCGCTCCCGTCTTGCGCGGTAGCCCCGTCGCCCTCGGTGCCCAGGACGTCTCGGCGCATGCCCAGGGCGCACACACGGGCGAGGTCTCGGCCGTCATGCTGGTCGACGCCGGCGCGACCTCGGTGATCGTCGGTCACTCGGAGCGTCGGGCGGATCACGCCGAGAGCGACGAGATCGTGCGGGCCAAAGCCGCCGCCGCCCTGGGTGCCGGGCTGGTGCCGGTCGTGTGCGTCGGCGAGGTCGAGGCCGACCGCGTCGCGGGGCGGCACGAGGACGTGGTCGTGGGTCAGCTGCGCGGCTCGCTCGCGGGCCTCGACGTCGGCAACGCGCAGGCGCTCGTCGTCGCGTACGAACCCGTGTGGGCCATCGGAACCGGTCGCACCGCCACCGCCGAGGACGCCCAGGCCATGTCGGCCGTGGTGCGCGGCGTGCTGCGCGAGACGTTCGGCGCGCTCGGCGAGGACGTGCGGGTGCTCTACGGCGGCAGCGTCAAGCCCGGCAACGCCGCCGAGCTGTTGGCCATGCCCGACGTCGACGGCGGTCTCGTCGGTGGGGCGAGCCTGGATCGCGACGCGCTGGTGGCGATCGCCCGCGCGGCGACCGCGTGAGCGTCGACACGTCCACGACCGCCGTCGAGGCGCGCCTGGCGGCCCTGCGAACCCGGGTGGCCGAGTTCGACGCCGATGCCGTCCTCCTCTCCCACCCGGCCGACGTCCGCTGGCTCTCGGGCTTCACGAGCCCGGAGGACGGCAAGGTGGTGGTCACCGCCGACCGGGCGGTCCTCGTTACCGACGACCGCTACCGCGTCCAGGCGGGTGAGGAGTCCGAGGTCGAGGTCCGCATCGTGCCCGGCTGGTCGTGGCTCGACGTGGCCGCGGAGCTGCTCGGCGGCACCCGGCCGCTGGTCCAGGCCGACCATCTCACCTGGCACTCGGCGCGCGGGCTCGAGTCGCGCCTCGGCGCCGCCCCCGTGGCCGCGACGGACCTCACGCGACCGCTGCGCCTCGTCAAGACACCGGCCGAGCTCCAGCGGCTGCGCGAGGCCGCCCGCCTCACCGACGCCGCTTTCGCGCACGTGCTCGAGGGCGTCTTGCGCGCCGGCGTCCGCGAGCTCGACGTGGCCTCGGCCCTCGAGCACTTCGTGCGCGAACAGGGCGCCGACGGCATGGGGTTCGACGTGATCGTCGCGAGCGGTCCCCGCAGCGCGATGCCGCACGGCATCGCCAGCTCGCGCGTCATCGAGCGCGGCGACCTCGTCACGCTCGACTTCGGCGCCAAGGTCGACGGGTACCACGCCGATATGACGCGCGCCGTAGCGATCGGGCCGGTGGCTCCGCCGTTGCGCGACTGGTTCGACATCGTGTTGGACACCCAGGTCGCGGCCGTCGCCGCGCTGCGGCCGGGCCTTTCGGGACGGGACGCCGATGGGATCGCACGCGACCGGCTGATGACCGCCGGACTCGCCGACCGGTTCACCCACTCGCTCGGCCACGGCACCGGCCTCGAGATCCATGAGGGCCCGTCGCTCAGCGACCGCTCGAGCGACGTCCTGGCGGCCGGCATGGTGGTCACGGTCGAACCGGGTGTGTACGAAGCGGGCGTGGGCGGCTTGCGGATCGAGGACCTCGTCCTGGTGACCGAGAACGGCCACGAGGTGTTGTCGCACGCGCCGAAGGACTACGTCGAGGTCTGAGCGGCCAGCGCGTCGACGAACGCCCGCGCCGCAGCCATGAGGTCGTCCACCGCCGCCTGGTCCGGTCCTTCGGCGTACACCCTCAGGACCGGTTCGGTCCCGCTCGCGCGGAAGAGGATCCAGCGGTCGCCGGTCAGGTTGAGCTTGACCCCATCGAGGCGCTCGACCAGGGTGACCTCGGCGCCGGCGAAGCGAGGCGGGTCGTCGGCGAGGGCGGCCGCCACCCGCTCGGGCAGACCTTCGGTCGCCAGCCGCAGGTCCAGGCGGTCGTAGGCGTGGCGCCACCCGCCTTCGCGCTCGAGCGCCGCGAAGCGTTCGGCCAAGGGCACGCCGGCGCGCAGTTCGGCTTCGAGCAACAGCAGCCCGTTGAGGATGCCGTCGCGTTCGGGCACGTGGCCGGCGACCCCGAAGCCGCCGGACTCCTCGCCGGCCAGCAGCGTCTGACCCTGCCGCAACGGCTCGACCAGGTGCTTGAAGCCCACCGGCGTCTCGAACACCGCGCGCCCGCGCGCGGCGGCGAGCCGCTCGACGAGCCGCGACACCGTGAACGTCTTCACCACCGCCCCCGGGCCGCCGCGCCGATCGAGCAGGTCGAGCAACACCGCGAACACCTGGTGGGGATCGAAGTACGTGCCATCGGGCAGCACCGCGGCCACCCGGTCGCCATCGCCGTCGGTGCAGATCGCGAAGCGCGCGTCGGGGTGCTCCCGGAGATGCTTGCGGGTGCGCGCCAGGTTGGCCGGCAGCGGTTCCGGCGGGACCCCGTCGAAGGTCGGATCGGGCCGCGCCCGCAGGGGCACGACCTCGACACCGCCGCCCGCCCAGCGCATGAAGGCCTCGATCCAGCCGCCCGCCGCGCCCCCCATCGCGTCGTGGACGACGCGCCCGGTCCCGGCCCGGAGCGCCGCGAGGTCGACCAGACCGGCGAGATGCTCGAAGTAGGCCTCGCGGACGTCGAAGCTCGCCAGCGTCGGCGGCCGTCGCACCTGGCGCACCGCCTCGGGCGGCGTGAGGGCGGCGCGCCGCTCGACCTCGCGGTACACCGCGTCGAGCACCGTGCCGCCGTAGGCGCCCTTGAGCTTGAACCCCTGCCACTCGGGGGGGTTGTGCGAGGCCGTCAGCATGACGCCGCCGGCAGCGCCCAGGTGGCGCACCGCGAAGCTGAGCACCGGCGTCGGCAGAGGGCCCTCATGGAGCCAGACCTCGAGCCCGTTGGCGTGGAGCACCTCGGCCGCCACGCGCGCGAAGCGCGCGCCGGCGAAGCGCGTGTCGTGGGCCACCAAGACGCGTCCGCCGCCCCGGTCGAGCAGGTGCTCGGCGTAGGCCTGCGCGGCGCGGCCGAGGTTGCGGTGGGTGAACCCGGCCCCGATCAGGGCGCGCCAACCGTCGGTGCCGAACGCCAGCCTCTCCATCGCGGCCGAAGGTACCACGGCGCCCCAGGGCCTCGGTGACGTACGCTTCGTGCCATGTGGGTCATCAAGTACGGGGGCAACGCCCTCACCGACGCCGACGAGCGGGGACAGGTGTTGGCCGACGTGCGAACGGTGCGGCGAGCGGGTGGACGACCCCTGCTCGTCCACGGCGGCGGTCCGCACATCGCTGCCGCCCTCACGGAGGCCGGCGTGCCCCACCGCTTCGAGCGCGGCCTGCGCGTCACCACCCTCGAAGCCATCGGGATCGTCGAGCGGGAGCTGACCCTGCTGGGCAAGCGGCTCGCGGCCGAGCTGGGCGACGCGGTCGGGCTCACCGGCCGGGACGCCGGGTTGCTGCTGGCCGAGCGCATCGACCCTGTCCTGGGCGAGGTCGGCCAGGTGATCCGGGTGCGGCGCGAGCCCCTCGACGCGCTGTTGGACGCGGGACTCACGCCCGTCGTCGGGTGCCTGGCACTCGACGCGTCGGGGGCGCCCCTGAACGTGAACGCCGACGACGTCGCCGGCGCAGTGGCCGCGGCCTGCGCCGCGCCGTGCGTGTTCTTGACGAACGTGGCCGGCGTCCTCGACGACCCGACCGACCCGGCGACGAGGATCGCCCACCTGAGCCGCGCCGAAGCCCTCGAGCGGATCGCCGACGGGCGAATCGCCGGCGGCATGATCCCCAAGGTGGAGGCCGCCCTGGCGGCGCTCGCGCGCGGTGCGCCGGCGGCCGTCATCGCCGACGGGCGTCTCGCCGGTGAGTTGGCCCGTGTCCAGCAGGGCGCGGCGGGCACGCGTCTCGAACCCTGACGGAGCGCGTGCCGCCGAGCGAGGTTTCCGTAAGTGGCCCCCCGCTACCCTTCGATCATCCCGGGCGGACCGAACCTCGCCCGACGAACGAACGGAGGGCGCATGCGACATCTCATCCACGACCTCTCGACCGATGCGCTGCTGCGCGTCGCGACGATCCTCGAAGCGCGCATCATCGCCGGCACGGCTCGCGCCGACGACATCGACACCTACATCCGCGTGCAATGGGAGGTCGCCGAGCGCCAAGGGGTCGCCGACCCGCGCTGACCATCGGCGGCACGACGGCCGTCGACCCCGCCTCGAGGCGTGGAACAAGCACGGACGTTCCACGCTTCCGCCCGCACCCCTAGCCCCACCCCGTCGCTTCTGATACACTTCCCGGCGATGTCACGTCTACGAGGCTTCGTCCACGTGTGCTCCCTGGCCGTCGCCCTCGGGGCCTCCACGGCGTTCGCAGACTCGTTGATCGTCGAGCCCGGTGACAACCTGTGGTCGCTCGCTCGCTCGCACGGCGTGACCGTAGCGCAGTTGATGTCGGCCAACGCACTGGCCGACGAGCGCCTGCGCCCCGGCCAGGTCCTCACGGTCCCGCGCGCCGGCGCCACCTTCGAGGTGGCCCCCACCAGCACCCTCGTACACGTCGTCGTCGCGGGCGACAGCCTTTGGTCGCTGGCGCGCCGCTTCGACACCACGGTCGCGAGCATCATGGCGGCGAACGACCTCACCAGCGATGCGCTCCGGCCCGGCACCAGCCTGCGGCTGCCCGGCCCCCCGATCGTGACCGCCGCACCCGCGCCCCCCGCCCCGGCTGCCGCACCCACCGTCGCCGCCACACCTGCTGCGGCCGCCACACCAGCCGCGGCCGCCACACCCGCCGCGGCCGCCACACCCGCCGCGGCCGCCGCCGAGCCGGTCCCTGACCCCGTCGTGACCGAAGCTGCCGCCGCGGCCCCCGCCGCTGCCCCGGCCGAAGCCGCTGTCGCTGCCGCTCCGGGCAACGCGGCCAGCGCGCCACCCGCCGCCGCGCCGGCGACCATCACCGTGGCCGCCGGCGATTCTTTGTACGCCATCGCGCGGGCCGCCGGCGTCAGCGTCGACGACCTCATCGCCTGGAACGACCTCGACGGGAGCCTCATCAAGCCCGGCCAGACGCTCTCCCTCGGGCCGGCGCAGGATGCGCCCGCCGCCCAGCCGCTGGTCGTCCACGTGCAACCGGGCGACTCGCTCTGGGAGATCGCCCGGACGTACGACACCACCGTCGCGGCCTTGTCGGCCGCCAACGGGCTGTCGGCCAGCAGCGTCCTGCGCGTCGGCCAGGCGGTCAGCGTGCCGGGCCGCTATGCCGCCGTGAGCGCCACGAGCGGCGCCGCGGGCGCCAACGTCGGCGGCGCTGCGATGGCCGCGGTGCGGGTCGTGCCGGGCGACAACCTCTGGAAGATCGCCCGCCAACACAACACCACCATCGCCGAGCTGATGGCCCTCAACGGTCTGGCGCACGATCGACTCGTGGTGGGCCAGACGCTGCAGGTGGTCCCCGGCCCGGCGCTCGGTGCCGTGGCCACGAACGTCTTGCGGGCGCCGGACGCGACCACCGCCATGGTGTGGCCGCTCGTCGGACAGATCACCAGCCGCTTCGGCTACCGACGGCTGCGGATCTCCGGCACCAACATGCACTACGGGCTCGACATCGACGGCGACATCGGCGACCCGATCCGGTCGGCCACCGACGGCACCGTGACGTTCGCCGGTTGGCGTGGCGGGTTCGGTAACCTGGTCATCGTGAGCCACGGCGACACCGAGTACTACTACGCGCACGCGAGCGCGCTGCTGGTCCAGGAGGGCCAGAGCGTCGCCGCCGGGCACCTGATCGCACGCGTCGGCGCCACCGGCAACGTCACGGGGCCTCACCTCCATTTCGAGATCCGGGTCGCGGGCGACGCCGTCGACCCCCTGCCGATCCTCGAGACGCGCGCCTCGCGCTGACGTCGCGCGCGGCCGTGCATCTCGTCGTCGTCGGGGACATCCACACGCAAGCGGACAAGCTGTGGCGCATCTTGCGCGAAGCCGACCTGGCCGACGATGACGGTCGACCGACCGAGCGGCTCACCGGCCCCGAAGACGTGCGGCTCGTGCTGCTCGGCGATCTCGTCCACGCCAAGAGCCGCGAACGCTACGCCGACCTCACCGAAGTGCGCCGGTACGACGAGTACAACCCGCGGCACCTGCGCAAGGCCGAGGCCGCCCAGGAGGCGTTCCTGCGTGACGTCATGGCGTTCCAAGCGGCGGTCCCCGCCGGCCGCATGTCGATCGTTCTCGGCAACCACGACTACAACGCCATCGCCGACGACCAGGGCCCGTTGCGGACCGACGAGGTCAGTCACCTCGAGTGGAAGCCCGGCTACGGCGGCCAGCTCCCCGACGACCTGCGCACCTGGATCGAGAGTTGGCCTCAGGAGGTGGTGATCGAAGACCTCCACCTGGCGCACGTCGGACCGCTGCCGGAACACAACACCTACGACCAAGGCTTCTACCTCGAGAACCGGCGCCGTTGGATCTACGAGGAGGAGGACGTCCTCGCGCGCACCCCCTACCGGCTGGGCGTCTACGGCCACACCCCGGTGCGCGGCGGCGTCAACATCGCCAGCCAGGGCCGGGCGATCCTGCTCGACACCAACGGTCACGGCGACGAGTACACGTACCTCGAGGTCGAGGTCGAATCCTACGGGTACCGGGTACGGCTCCGGGGCCTGTTCTTCGACGAACTGATCTCGCGCACCACGGACACCTGAGGGTCCCTCACTCGCCCGCCTCCACCACGCGGTTGTCGTACGTAGGCGCGAACGTCACCCACGTCTTGAAGGGGGTGAGGTCGACCTCCTCCTCGCCCGCGAAGAAGCGCACCCCCACCCCGTCTGTGACCACCCAGCGACCCGTCAGGGCCCGCCCGCGCAGGTAGAGGGTGGCGTCGCCACCCCGCAACGGGATGGCGAGGCGGCCGGCCGGGTCGTTGGGGAACGGCCGCGCGTCGATCTCACCGATCAGCACGGCGTCCACCAGCACGGCCTGACCCTGCGCGTCGACGGCCGGCGTGCCGTTGCGCACCCAGCGGTAGGCGTCGAGCGCCCGCTCGAAGCGGAAGCCGGTGGCGTAGGTGGCGCCGTACCGGACGGTGACGGCGTCGACGGCGGGTAGGTCCTCGGCCGGTCGGTAGATCGTGCCCGAGACGGTGCGGCCGCGGGACAGGTCGAGACGGTTCATGGCCGACCGCAACGCGTCACCCAACGAGAACAGGTTGTAGGGCGCCTGCGCCTGCCCGAGGCTGAACAGCTCGCCACGATCGAAGGAGTTGAACGTCGGCGTGGCGGAGGCGGCGATGGCGGCCAAGGCACCGGGCGAACCGCCGGCGTGCACCAGCACCGCGTCCAGGCCCCCCGCCAGCTCGACGAAGTACTCGCGGGCGCTGCGCACGGGTCCGACGAGCTCCGGGTCGGTGCGGTCGAACACCAGCATCAAGCGCGTGAGGCCGCCCTCCACGGGCATCTCGACGATCAGCGAGGCCGGCCGCAGACCGCTCTGCGGGTACCCGCCGACGTTGTCGACCAGGACCGCCAAGGGGCGCTCGAGCTGCTGCGAGAAGGGCGGCCGGGGTGGCGCCGGGCTCCCCGTGGGCTCCTCGGAACCGTCCGGCCCGGCGGCCGCGCCGAGGGCGTCGGCGCGGGCTTCCGGATCGAGCGGTCCGCTCTGGCCCGGGTTGGCAGCGTCGCCGCCCGCCTGCCGCTCCTCGTCACGCGTGCTGGAGACGTCGGTGGCGGCCGCGGCGGCGCTGACGTCGACGGCGGGCGCCGCGGGCGACACCACCGGCGAGCGCACCTCGGCCCGAACCTGGGGCGTGGGTGTGGGAACCGGCTGCGCGACGACGACCTGCGGCGCGACCCGCACGTCGCGCGCGGCCGCCACGGAGGCGCGCACGTCGGGCGTGGCCACCGGCCGGCCGGGTGTGACCGCAGCCGCCGCGGCCGGCAAGGGCACGGGTGCGGCGGCCTCGACCGCGGCGTTGACCGCCGGCGTGGGCAGTGGCACGGGCGACGCCACCGCGACCTGCGGCGTGGGCGCGATGGCGCGTGGCTCGGGGACCACGGTCGCCACCGCCGGCAGCGGGACCGGCACGCGGTCGGCCAACGGCGCGGGCTCGAGCTCGGGCGTGTCGATCTCGGGCAGCGGTGTGGCGGGCAGCGTGGCCAGCGGCACCTCGGGCGCCGCCGCCGGCGGCGCCACGGCCGCGGGGACCGGCGGTTTGGGCACGTCGGGGCTCTCGACCACGGGGGCGTCCGGAGCGGCAGCCGGTACCTCGTCCTGCGCCGTCTCGGGCTCCGGGTCGTCGGTGGCCGCCTCGGGCGCGGGCGCGGTGGCCGCTTGCGGTTCGCCCACCTGCTCGTCGGCCACCTGCGGGACCTCGGTGGCGGGGGCGGGATCTTGCGCCGCCGGCGCCTCCACGACCTCGGGCGCGAGCTCGGGCGTGCCGATGTCGATGACCAGGAACGTGGCCTGTGGCTCGGGCTCGGGCACCCGCACCGCCAAGATCACGAACAGCAACACGAGCAGGTGCATGGCGCTCGACAGCAGCGCCGCCCGTCGCCGATCGGGGTCACGCCACCAGGCCGGCAGGCCGCGCGGGCGCCGTCGGCGGAGGCTGGACGAGGAGGCAGGGGGCACAGGACGGGCCACGCGGTTCGTCCCTCAGCCGCCCGTCGCGATCGCGATGCGTTGGGCGCCCGCGCGTTTGATCAGGTCCATGACCTCGACCACGAAGCCGTGTGGGACGGTCTCGTCGGCCCGGAGCACGACCGTCGTCAAACCCGTCGACTCCATCGCCTCCTGCAGCAAGGCGGGCAGATCGGCGCGATCGACCTCCGCGCCGGCCAAGAAGACGCGTTCGTCGCTGGTGATCGTGATGGTGGGCAACTCGGACGGCTGCGCCTGCGCCGATTGGGCCTGGGGCAGGTCCACCGGCAGGCCGGTCTCGAGCGTGATGAAGGTCGTCGACACCATGAAGAAGATGACCAGCAAGAACACGACGTCCACCATCGGCGTGAGGTCGAGCCCGGGCGCGGCGCCGTAACGCCGGCGGTGTCGCAGGCTGCGCCGCATCGTCATCGTTCGCGCTCGTCGCGGTGCGGCTCGCCGTGCGCCTCGCCGACCTCGACCCGGCCGTCGCCGAAGCGCTCCACGCGCGGCCGGTCACGGCCGCCGGCGCCGGTGACCGCAGCGGCATCGGCGCGCGGATCGGTCCCGAAGAGCGGCGGGACGACCGGGGTCCGGCTCGCGGCCGCGCCCGGCGTCGGCCGTGGCGCCGCGCCGTATCCGCCCGTCGCCGACCTCGACGCCGGCCGGTCGGGGACCGGATCGGGCTCGCTCGCCGCCGACGCGCCGCCGTCCTTGCGGGCAGCGACCGCTTGGACCACGTTCGCCATGAGTTCCTCACGGCGACGGTCGATCTCGAGCAGGATCGCGTCGACCCGGCTCGCCAGGTAGTTCTGGCCGATGAGCACGGGGATCGCCACGATCAGACCGGCGGCGGTGGTGACGAGCGCCTGGCCGATGCCGCCGGCCAGCAGGCCGGGGTTGCCGGTGCCCGCGACGCTGATCTCGCCGAAGGCGATGATCATGCCCGTCACGGTGCCGAGGAGGCCCAACAGGGGGGCGACCTGGGCGATCGTCGCCAGCGGCCGCAAGCCCCGTGTGAGCGACTGCTCCTCGAGGAGCGAGGCCTCGGCGAACGCCGCTTCGACCGCCTGGCGGCCGTACGGGAGTCGCAACAGCGCCGCCTGGAGCACGCGTGCGACGGGGCCGCCGTGCTGCTCGCAGGCATCGAGCGCCAGGTCGAGATCGCGGTCGCGCACCGCGGCGTTGACGCGCGCCATCAGCTCGTCCGTGTCGAGCCGCTCCTTGGAGAGCTTGAAGAAGCGCACCAGGAACAGGTACACGGCGTACACCGAGATGACGACGATGGCGAGCAGGACGACGCCACCGCTG
Source organism: uncultured Trueperaceae bacterium (assembly GCA_963839375.1). Lineage (GTDB taxonomy): Bacteria > Deinococcota > Deinococci > Deinococcales > Trueperaceae > JAABTL01. The sequence continues at coordinate 602,076 of CAWIUY010000012.1, forward strand.
ATCAGAAGGTCCATGGAGGGCTCCTCACGTGTCGCCAGCGTACGCAGCCACGGCTTGAGCCGAATGAGAGCGGCTCATCCCGTGTTGCGCATCCCAGCGGAGATCCCGAGCAGGCTCACGAGCACCGCGTCCTCGAGCGCCGGCCGGTCCGGGCTCTCCTCGGGCAGGGTCCGTAGACGGCGCAACAGGTCGACCTGCAGGAACGACAGCGGGTCGACGTAGGGGTTGCGCAGTTCGATGGCGCGATCGAGCGTGCGGCCGTGGGCGGCACCAGCCGCGCCCGCTGCCGCTCCCGAAGCCGTGCCGCGGGTGGCTCCGGCCGCCGCGCCGTCCGCCGGATCGCCCAGCGCCCCTCGCACCGCGGCCGAGCTGCGGGCGTGTTCGTCGGCGATCCGCGCCCCGAATCGCTCCCGCAAGGCCGGCGGGGCCAGGTCGAGGTAGGCGTGGAAGACGCCCAGGTCGCTCTTGGCCAAGCTCATGCGGGCCAGGTCGACGACCGACGCGAAGAACGGCCACTCGGCCGCCATCGTTCGGACGAGCGCCGGCTCGAGGACGGCCAGGCCGGACCCGAGACCGAACCAGCCCGGCAGGTTGGCGCGACATTGGGTCCAGCTGAACACCCACGGTATGGCGCGCAGGTTGCTCAACGCGCGATCGCCGGCGCGTCGCGCGGGCCGCGAACCGACGTGGAGACGCGCGATCTCCTCGATCGGCGTCACCGCGTGGAAGAAGTCGAGGAACCCGTCGGCCTCGAGCAGGTCGCGGTAGGCGGCCCGCGAGGCGACCGCTGCGGCCCTCATGGCGGTGCGGAACGCCTCGGGCAACGGGGCGAACGGCCGCGTGTCGCGGGCGCTGGCGATCAGGAAGGCGTGCACCACCTGCTCGAGATGCCGGTGGGCGAGGTCGGGGTCGGAGTACCGCTCGGCGAGCGCCTCGCCCTGCTCGGTCAGGCGCATCCGCCCACCCAAGGAGCCGGGCGGCTGCGCGAGGATCGCGCGCCCCGAGGGACCGCCGCCGCGCCCGATGCTCGTGCCGCGCCCGTGGAACAGCCGCAGCGGCACCCCGGCCTCGCGGCACACGTCGGCCAGACCCTCCTGCGCCTCGTACAACGCCCAGTTGGCCGCCAGGAAGCCCGCGTCCTTGTTCGAGTCGGAGTAGCCGATCATCACCTCCTGCACGCCGCGTGCCCGCACGTGGCGGGCGTAACCGGGGGTGGCGAAGAGGGTCCGCAACACCCCGGGGGCGGTGCGGAGGTCGGCCTCGGTCTCGAACAGCGGCGTCACGTCGACGTCGCGCACGCCCGCCTGCTTGGCGAGCACCAACACCTCGAGCACGTCCGAGGCGCCCTCGCTCATCGACACCACGTAGTTGCCGAAGGCGTCCTCACCGTAGCGGCGGCGGGCGCGGCGCACCACCCGCAAGACGTCGAGAACGCCTTGGGCCTCGGCGCCGAGGTCGGCGTCGGGCGCCGCCAAGGGGCGCGGGTCGCCGAGCTCACGATCGAGCAGGCGCACCCGCTCGGTCTCGTCCAGGGCCGCGTAGTCGTCGACCACGGCGGCGTGACGGAGCAACTGGGCGAGCGCCTGCTCATGGACGCGCGAGTGCTCGCGCACGTCCAGCGGCGCCAGATGGAAGCGCGTCGCCTGCGCCCGGTACCGCACCGGCCGGACGAAGGCCCGCGCCGCCCGTCCGCCGCGGCCGAGCGCCAGGGTCTGCTCCACCAGCGCCAGGTCGGCGAGGTACGCGTCGGCGCCGGCGCGCTCGTCGTACCCGCCGGGCTCGTACCGACGCCCCGAGCCGGCCTCGACCGGTTGGGCGGCGCGTTCACGCAGCAAGCCGGCGTGGACGAAGAAGAGCCGCCGGCGGAACGGCTCGGTCGGGAAGCGCGGGGCGGGGCCGTGACGCGCTTCCTGCCGCGCCAGGTCGGCTCGGAAGGCGGGCGTCAAGGTCACGCGCCGCTCCCACTGCGACAACCGCTGCACGAGCGCATCGACGTCGGCCAGGTGGGCGTCGAGCGCGACCTCGGTGTGCAGACCGTAGGTGCGCGCCGTGACGTCGGGCGTGACGAACGGGTTGCCGTCCCGGTCGCCGCCGATCCAGCTGCGGAAGCGGACGACGGGCCCGAACGGTTCGACGTCGTCGCCCGTGAAGTACGTCCGGAGCGCGTCCTCGAGGTCGAGCATCAAGCGCGGGACGACCTCGAGGAGCGAGTGGCGGAAGTAGTAGAGCGCGCCCTTGACCTCGTCGATGACGGTGGGTCGCTCCGACGCCAGCTCGCGGGTCTGCCACAACGTGGCCACGTCGGCCTCGAGCTCGCGACGACGCGCGGCGCGCTCCGTGGGCGCCAGGTCGGCCGTGGCCAGCGCCTTGGTGGCCGCCGCGATCCGCTCCAGGGTGAGACGCGAGGTGGCGCGCTTGACCTCGGTGGGATGCGCCGTGAGCGTGAGCTGCACGTCCAGTTCGCGGACGAACCGGTGCACCTCGTCGCGCGACCAGCCTTCGTCGCGTAGGTGCTTCACGGCCGCCGCGATCGACTCGCCGCGCGGCGCCTCCTCGGTCGCGGCCGCGGCGCGCAACCGCACGACCCGGACGCGATGGATCTCCTCGGCGACGTTGACCAGTTGGAAGTAGAGGGTGAAGGCGCGCAGGACCTTCTCGGCGTCGGCCAGGTCGAGCTCCGCGAGCAGCGACCGCAGTTCCGCATCGACGGGTTCGCCGCGGCGGCGGCGCTTGGTGAGCGACCGGACCCGTTCGACGAGGTCGAAGGCGCGCACCCCCTCGAGCTCGCGCACGGCGTCGCCGAGCGTGCTGGCGAGCAGGTCGACGTCGCGCCGCAGGCGTTCGAACGCTGCGGCTTCCAGCGTGTCGAGTGAGGGCGGCAGCGGCTCGGGCATGTGCGATGGTACCGGACATGGAGCGGTTCTGGACGCCGCCCAGGCGAGCGTCCGAGGGCGTGGACCACGTTCGCAGGGACTAGGACATCCGATGGAGGCGTCCACAGGCAAGCTCGGTTTCAACGCCACGTGGTCGATGGCCGTCGGCGGCATGATCGGCGGTGGCATCTTCTCCACGCTGGGCGTCGTGGTCGGCGTCGCCGGCGCTTGGGCGTGGCTCAGCTTCACCGTCGCGGGCCTCATCGCGCTCGCGGCCGGGTACAGCTACGTCGAGCTGGCGGGCGCCTACGGTGAAGGCGGCGGGGCCTTCACGTTCCTCCGGGAGGTCCATGCCGAGCGGTTCGCGGGCGGTCTCTCGTGGGTGCTCATCGCCGGCTACGTCCTCACCAACGCCGTCTACGCCTTCACCTTCGGACAGTACCTGGGCCACGTCGTGGACCTGGGAGCCTGGTTCCCGCGCGCGACCGGCGCCGCCATCATGGGCGTCTTCATCGTCCTGAACCTGCGCGGCGCCGGTGAGGCAGGCGGTGTCGAGGTGTTCCTCGTGTGGTTCAAGCTCGTCGCGCTCGTCGGCTTGGCGAGCTGGGGGTTGGCGCACTGGGACCCGGCCAGCCTGTCGCACGGTGTGCCCGACGCGAGCATCGGCACGGCCCTGTTCGGCGCGGCGTCGGTCTTCATGGCCTACGAGGGCTTCCAGCTCCTGACCTACGACTACGAGGACATCGCCTCGCCCCGAAAGACCTTGCCCCGTGCCGTGCTCTGGGCGATCGCCGTCGTGCTGCTCGTCTACGTGATGGTGGCCCTCGGCACGGTCATGTTGGTCGGCGCCGACACCGTGGTCGAGCAGAAGGAGGTGGCGCTGGCGGTCGCGGGGCGCGAGGCCTTCGGAACGATCGGGCTCATCGTGGTCACCATCGCCGCCGCGTTCTCGACCGGCTCGGCCATCAACGCCACGCTCTTCGCCACCGCCCGGCTCGCCGGCCGGGTCGCCGAGGACGGCGAGCTGCCCGCGGCTCTCGCCCACGACAACACGGTCGGGGTCCCCGACCGCGCCGTGATCGGTCTGGGGACGGCGGCCGCCGTCCTGGCGGCGATCGGGACCCTGACGACGCTGGTCGAGGCCGCCAGCCTGGCCTTCCTGTTCACGTTCGCGGTCGTGAACACGCTGGCGTTCCGCCAGCGGGCGGGAGCGCGGCTCGTGACCGGCATCGGGGCCCTGAGCGCGGCCGCGGCAACGGTGGCCCTGGTCGTGCGCCTCATCGGCACCGATCCGGTGGCGCTCGTGTTCCTGGCGCTGTTGGTGCTCGCGGCGTGGGTCGGTCGCCCGATCCTGCTGCGCCACGTCGACACGAAGCGCCGATGAGGCCGCACCAGGCGACCGTGGGCCCGACCGGGACCGGTGCTACTCGGAGAGGACGTCCTCGTCGCGCCACCGGACGCGCTCGATGCTGCGCGCCCGCCGCCCGTCGAGGTCCAGGACGACCCCGCACAGCGTGGCCGGACCGGTCGCGGGTCGGAAGCGGTGGGGCCGCTTGGTGACGAAGCGCGCGTGGACCTCGCTGAACTGCATCCCGATCGACGAGTGCTGCACGCCGCTCATGCCCACGTCGGTGATGTACGCGGTGCCGCCGTGAACCACCTCGTCGGCCGTCTGCACGTGGGTGTGCGTCCCCACGACGGCGCTGGCGCGCCCCTCGAGGTGGTACCCGAGCACCTTCTTCTCGCTGGTCGCTTCGGCGTGGACGTCGACCAGCAGGGCCTGGCCGGGCGGGCAGGCGTCGACGATGCCGTCGGCGGCCACGAACGGGTCGTCGAGCGGGTCGAGGAACACCCGACCCATGACCTGACCCACCGTCAGGCGGTCGCCAGCCGCCGTGCTCACGGTGGTGTGGCCCAGGCCGGGCGTCCCGGCCGGGTAGTTGGCGGGACGCACCAAGCGCGCCGACGACTCGAGCAGGTCGACGACCTCGGCCTGATCGAAGGTGTGGTTGCCGAGCGTGATGACGTCGACGCCCCAGCCCCAGAGCTGTTCGGCGTGCTTGCGGGTGAGGCCGAAGCCGCCGGCGGCGTTCTCCCCGTTCGCCACGATCACGTCGAAATCCGCCCGGTGTCCCTGCAGGTAGCGCTGGGTCACCCGCAGGCCCGGGGTCCCGAAGACGTCGCCGATGAACAACACGCGCACGCGCCAGGCTAACCCACCGACGCGTCCGGAGCGACGTCCGGGACGCCTCTGGGCGGCCAGGGTGCTAGCCTGGCGACGATGTTCGACGCCATCGACCGCAAGATCCTCGAGGTGCTCCGCGCCGAGGGCCGCACCACCCACGCCCAGCTCGCCAAGGAGACCGGTCTGTCGGCGCCGGCGGTCGGTGAGCGCGTGCGCAAGCTCGAGGCGACGGGCGTGATCCGCGGCTACCGGGCCGACCTCGATCCGGAGCGGATCGGCTTGGCGATCTGCGCGTTCGTGCAGATCGCGCCGCAGCCCCGCAAGTCGGCCCAGGCCCTCGTCGACCGTTTGCTCGCGATGCCGGAGATCGAGGAGCTGCACGCGGTCGCGGGCAACTACTCGTACATCGCCAAGGTGCGCGTGGCCACGCCGGCCGCGCTCGACGCCTTCCTCGACCGGCTGTTCATGCTCGACGGGGTCGAACGGACCGAGACGACCATGGTGCTCCGCACGAACACGGAGCGACCGATGTTCCTGCCGTTCGTCGACGACACGTGAGCGCCCCCGCGACCACCCCCGCCGCCCGCGACCGACGGCTCACGCCCGACGACCTCGAGGGCTACCTGCGTCTGCGCGAAGGCACCTTCGGCTACCCCGGGCGGACCGACGAGGTGCTGACCGCCTTCCGTCAGCGCCTCGCTCGGTCGTGGGGCACGTTCGTCGGCGACGAGTTGGTGAGCGTGGTCACCCGTCACGCTTACACGGTGTGGGTGGCCGGGCGCACGGCGGCCGCAGGGGGGTTCGGCGCGGTCCAGACCGCGCCCGAGCACCGCCGCACGGGCCACGTCGCCCGTCTCATGCGCGCGTCGCTCGAGGACGGGCGGGCCGAGGGGCAGGGCTGGAACCTGCTCTACCCCTTCGACGCCGCCTTCTACGGCCGCTACGGTTGGGTGAGCGTCCCCACGACCGTGCCGCTCGAACTGCCACCCGAGGCGCTGCCGGCCGGGGTCCGCGGCGGCTTGCGACGCGTCGACGCGCCCGCCGGCGAGGGCTTGCGCGCCGCCTACGACCGCTTCGCAGCCACCCGCACCTTCGCCGACACCCGCCGTGCCGGTCCCTGGGACCCCTTCGAGAGCCTAGACGGCGCCCCCGGGCAACGCGTCCTTCGCTTCGCGTCCGATGACGCCTTCCTCGCGATCCGTCTGCACGACCTCGAGCACGGCGACGTCCGCCTCGAGGTGCTCGACCTCGGCTGGGTCGACGCGACCGGGCGCGACGCCGTGTGGGGCGCCATCACCGGCTTCCGGGGGCAGGCGACGGTGGTGACCATCGGGGTGCCATGGGACGACCCCGTCGTGCTGGACCGGTCGCGCCGCTGGGCGGCGCGGGGCCCGGCGGGCCTGATGGTGCGTCTCGTCGACGTCGGCCTGGCGCTGGCCCCGTTGCGGGCCGTGAGCGACGACGACGCGCCGCTCGACCTGCCCCCGGTGGTCGTGCGCGTGGTCGACGACGATCTCCCCTGGAACGACGCCACGTGGCGCCTCACGCCGACGTCCGAGGGCGTCGAAGTCCGCCCGCACGCGGGTGGCGCCGACGCCACCGTCGACGTGCGTGCGCTGACCCTGCTGCTCTCGGGCGCGGCGCCGGTCGCCGACGTCCGCCGGGTGGGCTGGGCCGAGGGGGACGGTCGCACGCTGGCCGTCCTGGCCGCGCTGTCGGGCGGTCGCCGACCGTTCCGCTCGAACGTCGACCGCTTCTGACGGAACGCCGGAGCCCGCCCACCGGGCACCCACGGGCCGCCCCGTGGGCGCGCGCGATCACGGCCAGCGCACCGCTTCGAGGAACCAGGCCGGCAAGCGGTGACGTTGGCGGCGTAAGAACGCCGGGGCGTCCGCGTCGAGCAGGTACGTGATCGCGTGGTCGTCCTCGCTGCGCACCGCCCGCCCGTACGCCTGCACCAGCGTCAGGCTCGTGCGCCAGTCGTACCAGCCGGGATCGTCGGCGCGGCGGGCGGCGACCTGCGGGTCCCCCAGGTACGGGTAGGGCAGCTTGCAGATGACCTGCCATCGCGCCAGGTCGCCGACCAGGTCCAGCCCTTCGGTCATCGACGGGCTCATGAGCACGGTCGGTTCGGGGCGGGTCAGGTGGGCCTCCAGCGCCGCCTCGCGACCGCCGGCGTCGTGGTGGGTGACCACCCGCCGACGCAGGTCGGCCGGCAGCGACCGCAAGATCGCGGCCGCGATCCGGTACGAGTGCGTATGCACGACGCCCTTCTCGGTCTCGTGGTCGATCATGATGGCGGCCACCTCGGCTGCCAGCTTGGGTAGGTCGCGCTCGAGGTGGTGACGCGTGAGGCGCGCGATCGGTCGGGCCACGAGCGGCCGGCGCTCGGCCGGGAAGGTCGAGGCCACCTGCACGACGGCGGCATCGTCGGCATCGACACCCAGACCGCGCAGGAAGGTCTCGGCGTCGAGCACCGTGGCGGAGAGCAGCAGTGCCCGCTCGGCGTGGTCGAACAGCAGCTCGTCGGCGAACGGCGCGACCTCGACGGGTTTGAACGTGACCCCGGCACCGCGCTCCTCGTAGCGGTGCTCCAGCACCCACGGCACGCCCGCGTCGCGCGTCTCCACCAACCACGTCAGCCGCTGCGCCTGGCCGTCGAGCCACTGGCGGACACGCAACTGGTCGAGCTCGACGTCGGGCGGCAGCGCGCCCACGCCCAACACGGCGTCGAGCTCGCGCGCACGGGCCGACAGGCGGGGCCGGAGGTCCTCGGCGAAGTCGAACAGCGCCTCCGGTTCCGGGAAGCCCGGCAGGCGCAGGTCGATGCCGGCGCGCGCCAACTGCGCGTCGCCGAGGCTGACCTGCACGAAGCCCATGAGCAGCGTCTCGGCGTTGTGGGCCTCGTCGAGCACCAGCAGCTGCCGCGGCCGGAAGCCGCCGGCGTAGTTCAGCTCGTGCAGGAAGTACGCGTAGTTCATGAGCGCGCGCGGCGCCGCCAGGGCGCGGTCCTTGGCGCGGAAGTACTGACAGGCGTCGCACTCCGGGAAGGTGCGGCCCGCCAGACACGGCGCGGCGGCGGCGTGCGTGGGCGCCACCTCGCACGGGTAGTTGGCACGCCCCTTCATGAGCGCGAGGTCGTCGAAGTCACGCACGTACTGGTCCTGGAGCACCTTCTGAGCGGTGAGCAGGTAGGCGGACTTCGCCTCGCGCGCCAGGGTCACGGCGATGGCGCTCTTGCCCGCACCGGTGGGCGCCTCGACCACCACGACCCGCCGGCCGTCGGCGAAGGCGTCGCGCGCGGCGTCGATCGCCTCGCGCTGGCCGACACGGTACCGGGCGAAGGGGAAGGGTGACGGGGAGCCGGCGGGCACGGAGGGCACGCTAGCACGTCGCCCGCGGGCAGCCGGCAGCGCCTTGGCCGGCGCCGTGCCGGTCGCGCCGGGCGCCCGCCCTCACGTCGACGACCCGGGTTGCGAGCACCCCGCACGACGCGAACGAGCCGGGCTGAAGCGCCCGGCTCGTTCGTCCGTTGGTGCCGAGGAGGGGACTTGAACCCCTACGACCTTGCGGTCACCAGCCCCTCAAGCTGGCGCGTCTACCTATTCCGCCACCTCGGCTCACGATCGACGCTCGGACCCGCGGGTCTCGAGCGCGAACGAGAGTCTACCACGAGGCTTCCCGGCGTCAAGCGGCCGGCGACGGGCACGGACCGCCCCCGAGGGCCGCGGCCGGTAGGATGCCCCTCGTGACCGAACGCCGGTACCAACGGATCCAACGCGTGCTGCGCGAACGCCAGCCCGACCTCACGCTCCTGGCCGAGGACGTGTACAAACCCCACAACCTGTCGGCGATGCTGCGAACGGCGGACGCGGTGGGTGTGGGCACGGTTCATGCCACCCACCCGAGCGGCGGCGTGGCGACCTTCAACGCCACCAGCGCCAGCGCCGAGAAATGGGTCGACCTGCGCGTCCACGCCTCCCTCGACGCCGCGCTCGCCGCCCTGCGCGCGCACGGCATGCAGGTCTACGCCGCCCACCTGGCCGACGACGCGGTCGATTTCCGCGACGTCGACTACGTCGGACCCACCTGCGTCGTGTTCGGCAACGAGAAGCACGGCGTGAGCGAAGCCGCTGCAGCGGCCGCCGACGCCCGCATCGTGATCCCGATGCTCGGCATGGTGCAGTCGCTCAACGTGTCCGTGGCCACCGCCGTGGTCATGTTCGAGGCCCAGCGGCAGCGCCGCGCCGCGGGCGCGTACGCGGCCCCGCGGCTCACGGCGAGCGAGCGCGACGACCTCGCGGTGCGGTGGATGCATCCGCGCATCGCCGAGCGCCTGCTGGCCGCCGGTCTGCCGCTGCCGGCCCCGCGGCCCGACGGGAGCCTGCCCGAGCACGTGCACGCCGTGTTGGCTCGGCTCCCCGGCGGCGCGCCGGCCGACGCGGCCGCCGAGGACGCCCTCGGCGCCCCAGGGGGCGGCGACCCGACCTTCGGCGCTTCGTGACCTGAGCACCTTCAGGTGCACGGACCCGTTCTAACCTGAGCCATGTCAACCCAGCGCTCGATCCTCGGTTCCACCGTGGCGCGGCCGCTCACGGCGGCCCCCCTCACCGCCGTCTTCGTCGTCCTCGCGACCCTCGTCATCGGACACGTGCAGGCGCAGCGGCTCGAGCCCGTCGCCAGCGGCTTCGTGCAACCCCTCGGTCTGGTCGCCGCCAACGACGGTTCCGGGCGCCTGTTCGTCGTCGAACAACGCGGCACGATCGCCGTCATCGAACCCGGTGCCCGCGAGGGGACGCCGTGGCTCGACATGATCTGGCGCACGCGGGCCCAGGGCGAGCGCGGTCTGCTCGGCCTCGCCTTCCACCCCGGTTTCGCCGAGAACGGTCGGGTGTTCGTCTACTACACCGATGCCGACGGCAACAGCGTGCTCGCCGAGCTGCACGCCGAGGCCGGCGCCGCCACCCTCGACCCCGCCACCGAGGTCGTGCTGCTCACCGTCGACCAGCCGTACTTCAACCACAACGGCGGCCAGTTGGCCTTCGGACCCGAGGGGTACCTCTACCTCGGTCTGGGCGACGGCGGCCGTGGCGGCGACCCGCTCGGCTCCGGCCAAGACCTGAGCACCGTGCTGGGCGCCATCCTCAGGCTCGACGTCGACGCCGGCGGCCGCGGCACCATCGCGGTGCCCGACGACAACCCGTTCGTCGCGACGCCCGGTGCGCGACCCGAGATCTGGGCGCACGGGCTGCGCAACCCGTGGCGCTTCTCGTTCGACCCCAAGACCGGCGACCTATGGATCGCCGACGTCGGCCAGAGCACGGTCGAGGAAGTCGATCGGGTCCCGGCCGGCACCCCGGGCGGCCTCAACTTCGGATGGAACGTCATGGAGGGCGACCGCTGCTACGAGCCGCCCACGGGCTGCGACCCGGCGGCCTTCACGGCGCCCGTCGCCACGTACACGCACGACTCGGGCTGGGGCAACTCGATCACCGGCGGGGTCGTTCCCTACGGGGACGCCGCTCCGTCCCTGACGGGCCGCTACGTGTTCGGCGACTTCGTGAGCGGGCGCGTGTTCGTGCTCGACGCAGTGGACGACGGGTACACGGCGACGCCGCTGCTGGAGACGGGCTTCCCACTGGCGGCCTTCGGCCTCGACGAGGCCCTCGACGCGTACGTGCTCGATTACGGCGGCGGGGTCGTGTACAAGCTGGTCGAATGAACGCACGGGGGACGCGGCCGACGTGCGCGCGGTTGGCCGCCTGCGGGACGCCATCGGCGGGGCCCCGGCAGTAGCATGAGGGCCATGCCCGACGTCGCCGTCCCCGTACCCCCCGCGCCCGCAACGCGTTTCGACTTCGAGGTGCGCGACCTCGGTCGGCTCGACTACCGCGAGGCCTGGGACGTGCAACGCGCCACCCACGCCGCCGTGGCGGACGGACGCATCCCGCCGACGCTGCTGCTCGTCGAGCACCCGCCGGTGATCACGTTCGGCCGCAAGGGCGGTCGCGAGCACCTGCTGCAGCCCGAGGCGACCTTGCGGGCCCGCGGCTTCGAGCTGTACGACATCGAGCGCGGCGGCGACGTCACCTACCACGGTCCTGGCCAACTGGTCGGCTACCCCATCTTCCCGGTCGGTCGCCGCGTGCGCGACTTCCTGCGCGACCTCGAGGGGGCGCTGGTCGACGCGCTGGCCACGTTCGGGGTGACGACGGTCGGGTCGCCGGGCTACGCGGGCGTCTGGGCCGGCGACGCCAAGGTGGTCGCGATCGGCGTCGCCATCCAGCGTCACGTGAGCTTCCACGGGTTCGCGATGAACGTCCACACCGACCTCAGCCACTTCGAGACGATCGTGCCGTGCGGACTGCACGACAAGCGCGTCACCAGCCTGAGCGAGCTGCTCGGTCGACGGGTGACGCTGGACGAGGTGAAGCCCCGCGTGATCGACGCGTTCCGGGCCACCTTCGGTCCCCTTCCCGAGCCTCAGGAGCCCTGATCCCATGAGCGAGCCCAAGACGTCCCGGGGCGCGACCGCCCAGGTCCCCACGTCCACCGCCGCGTCCTCGGGCGGCGAAGCCGCCGTGCCGCCGGTGCGCGTCGTCAAGAACGGCTTGGCGCGCAAACCGGGCGACGCCGCGCCCCGCGAGAAGAAGCCCGACTGGCTGAAGGTCAAGCTTCCGAGCGGCGGCGCCTACCAGGCGGTGAAGGCGACGGTCCACGAGCATCGTCTGAGCACGGTGTGCGAGGAGGCGATGTGCCCGAACCTGGCCGAGTGTTGGAACGCCGGCACGGCCACCATCATGCTGATGGGTTCGGTATGCACGCGGGCGTGCCGGTTCTGCGCGGTCGACACCGGCAACCCGCGCGGCCGGCTGGACCCCGACGAACCACGTCTGGCGGCCGAATCCGTGTTCCTCATGGGGTTGAAGTACGTGGTCCTCACCAGCGTCGACCGCGACGACCTGCCCGATGGCGGCGCCGAGCATTACGCGCGTTGCGTGCGTGCCATCAAGGCGCGCAACCCGGGCACGGCGGTCGAGGCCTTGACGCCCGACTTCGGGGGCGTCACCGACCACGTCCAGCGGGTGCTCGACGCCGACGTCGAGGTCTACGCCCAGAACCTCGAGACGGTGCGACGACTCACCCACCCCGTGCGCGACCGGCGCGCCGGGTACGACCAGACCCTGTCGGTGCTGGCGTACGCCAAACGCGCGCGTCCGGACGTGCTGACGAAGACGAGCCTGATGCTGGGGCTCGGCGAACGCGACGACGAGGTCCTCGAGGCCCTGCGCGACCTGCGCGCCGTGGGCGTCGACATCGTCACCTTCGGGCAGTACCTCAGGCCCACCCCTGCGCACCTGCCCGTCGAACGCTGGGTGACCCCCGAGGCCTTCGCTCGGTTGCGGACGCTCGGCCTGGAGATGGGCTTCCTCGAGGTCGTCTCGGGGCCGCTCGTGCGCAGCAGCTACCGCGCCGAACGGGCCCTCGAGAAGAACAACGTCGGCCTGGGCGCCTGATCGCCCTCGGGCGTCAGCCCTTCGCGGGCCTGCGCGCGGCGGCCTCGACCGGGTACTTGACCGCGTACGCGTCGATGGCCTCGCGGATGAGCGCGTGCGTGTCGTCCATCCCGTGCCAGTCCTCGACGATCGTGGCCTTGCCCTCGAGTTCCTTGTAGATGCGGAAGAAGTGCTCGATCTCGCGCAAGCGATGGCGGGAGATCGAATCGAGGTGGCGGTTGCTGTCGTAGCGCGGGTCGTCGACGGGGACCGCCAACAGCTTCTGGTCGCGCCCCTTCTCGTCGCTCATCTCCAGGTAGCCGAGCGGCCGGGCGCGCATGATCGCGCCGGTGAACGAGGCCGAGTTCATGAGCACCAGCACGTCGAGCGGGTCGCCGTCCTCGGCGTAGGTGCCGGGGATGAAACCGTAGTCGCCCGGGTAGTGCATCGGGCTGTACAGGACACGGTCGAGGCGGAACGCGCCGAGCGCCGGATCGTACTCGTACTTGTTGGTGCTCCCGAGCGGGACCTCGATCACCGTGTTGACGAGCTCGGGTACGTTCTTGCCGGGACTGAGGTGGTAGAAATCCGTCACGTGTGGGCTCCGTCCGAAGCGAGGAGGCCCCAGCGCTCGAGCACCAGCGCGTGGAAGCGATCGTCGCCGCTGAGTTCTGGGTGGAACACCGTGGCCACCGTCGAGCCGGACGCCACGGCGACCGGGTCGCCATCGTACACCGCCAACGTCTCGACGCTCGGACCAACGGCCAGCATGCGCGGGGCACGGATGAAGACGCCATGGAACGGCCCTGCGATCCCCGCGATGTGGAGGTCGCACTCGAACGAAGCGATCTGCCGGCCGTACGCGTTGCGGGCGACGCTCAGGTCGATCAGGCCCAAGCGGGGCTGCTCCGGGTGCCCATCGATCTCGGTCGCGACCGCGATCGCGCCGGCGCAGGTGCCGAGCACGCCTCCGCCGTCCGCACTGAAGGCGCGGATCGCGTCGTGGAGGCCGTACGCGTGCATGAGCTTGGCCATCGTGGTCGATTCGCCGCCGGGGATGGCGAGCGCCGCCAGGCCCTCGAGATGGGCGGGCAGCCGCACCTCACGCACCCGCATGCCGAGACGCTCGAACGCTTGGCGGTGTTCACGGAACGCGCCCTGCAACGCCAGGACGCCCACCGTGGGGGCGTCGGCGGGCACGGCGGCCGCCCGATGACGTGGGGCGGCGCGCTGCACCGCGTCGGGGCTGGGAGAACGGGGCTCGTGCGGCATGCGGCGCAGCCTACCGCCCGTCGAGCTCGAAGCGTGCACCGCGGACGAGCGCCCGCGCCACGACCGTCTGCACGGCCACGCCCAGGGCGCCGAGAGGGACCTCGGGACCACCGCCGACGCTGCTGACGAAGGCCGTGTCGCCATCGTGAACGGTGTGCGACGGGCGTGTGACGTGGGCGATCCCGACATGGGCGGCGGTCGCCAGGGCGTGGGCGCCCGCCTTGGACAAGGGCGCGTCGGTGACCACGGCGACGAGCGTCGTGTTGGCGCCGGCGACCGGTGCGAACAGCGCCGCGGTGGCCTCGGGGTCGGCGCCGACACCGCAACCGGCCACGAGCGCGCCGGTGGAGGGGTCCACGAGGTCGCCCACCGCGTTGCTCACCGCCAGCGCACCCACCAGCGCGCCTCCGACGCGCATGACCGAGACGCCCAGACCGGAGCGCTGGGCCCGCTCGAAGCCCGCGAACTTGCCCACCGTCGCCCCGGTGCCGGCGCCCACCCAGCCCTCGGGCACGGGCGCGTCGCTGGCGGCTGCGGCGGCGGCGTGACCGGCGGCCGCGTCCGGTCGGACGTGCGGGTCGCCCACCGACAGGTCGAACAGGACCGCTGCCGGAACGATGGGGACCACGCCGAAGGGCGTCGCGAAACCGACCCCGCGCGCCTCGAGGAAACGCATCACGCCGGTCGCCGCGTCGAGTCCGAAGGCGCTGCCCCCGGCCAGCACCAAGGCGTGGACCCGGTCGACGGTCTTCTCGGGCGCCAACAAGGCGGTCTCGCGCGAACCGGGCGCGGCGCCCATCACGAGCACGGACGTCACGGCGCCGGGGGGGTCGAAGAGGAGCACGGTGCAGCCGGTGAGCGCCGCCGCGTCGGTCCAGTGACCCACCCGGACGCCGGCGATCGACGTGAGGGAGAGATCGGCCTCCTCCCCCGTCCGATCGCCGCCGCCCGCGGGGCCTCCGGAACCGGCTCCGGTCACGCTTGGACCGGGACGGACCCCGTCACGGGTTCACGGGACGGACCCCGTCACGGGTTCACGGGGACGGGCTCGCGGGGGTCGCTGCCGAGGTAGGCGGCCAGCTCGGCGGGCTTCACCTCGAGGACGTCGATGAACTCGAAGGGGGTGCTGGCGTCGGCGCGCAGACCCGTCCGACGGTCGACGGGCACCTCGATCGTCAGCGTCGGGGCGACGCCGCCCGTGGCCACGTCGGTCCCCGCTCGGAACGCCGCTGGGGTGCCCTCCGACGACAGCGCCCCGGTCCGGCGATCGATCGGATGGAAGACGATGCCCGGCGGCACCGGGAACCCCTCGCTGGCGACGGGCCGGCCCTCCATCGCGCCCGCCACGAAATCGTTCCAGACGTAGATCGGCTGTCGCGAGCTGGTCACGGTCTCGGTGCTGCCGTCACGGTTGGTCATCGACCGCGGCAGCGACGTGTTGTCGTCGTTGCCGATCCACACGGCCGCCGTCATCCCGGGCGTGGCCCCGACGAACCAGATGTCGCGTTCGTCATTCGTGGTCCCCGTCTTGCCGGCCAACCAGCGGCCGGGCACCTCGGCGCGCCAGGACAGGGCGGTCGGGTTGCGGTCGGCGACGTTGCCGTGGAGCGTGTCGAGCATGACGTAGGCGACCTCGGGGCTCCACACCTGCTTGCTGCGCGGCCGCGCCTCGTAGAGCACGTTGCCGTCGGTGTCCTCCACGCGTTCGACCACGTGCCACTCGACCTGCACGCCGCCGTTGGCGAAGGCGCCGAACGCCGAAGCGTGCTGCACGGGCGTGACCTCGAACGAACCGAGCGCCATGGCGTAGTAGGGCTCGACGTCGTAGCCGAGCTCGCGGGCCCGGTTGGCGACCGCCTCGGCCGAAGCCGCCTCGAGCGCCTTCACCGCCGGGATGTTGCGGCTCTGGTTCAGGTTCTCGCGCACCGACAGCATCCCGGCGAAGCGGTCGTCCCAGTTGCGCGGCTCGTAAGGCGGCTGCCCACGGGTGAGGAACGTGGCCGGTTCGTCGATGAGGACGGTGGCCTGCGAGAAACCGCCGAGCTCCATGGCGGTGGCGTACACGATCGGCTTGAACGACGAACCGGGTTGACGCCGCGCCTGGGTGGCGCGGTTGAACTCACCCGGGCGGCACCCCTTCGGACACCTTCTCCCCCACCATCGCCAGGATGCCGCCGGTGGCGGGGTCGAGCCCGACGATGGCGAGCTGAGCGCCCGCCGGCAGGTCGGCGGCGATGGCGGCGGCGTTGGCCGCCCGCTGCGCTTGCACGTCGATGGTCGTGAAGACGCGCAACCCGCCCTGGCCGAAGACGACCGCGTCGCCGAAACGGTCGAGCAAGAAGTTGCGCACGTGGATGAGCACGTGCCGGGACAGGTCGGAGCTGAGGCTCGACTGGACGACGACTTCGTCGCCCGTGCGCTCGGCTTCGACGACCTCGCCCTGCCCGTCGTACGTCACGCGCCAGCCGAGCGGTTGCAGTCGCTCGCGCCAGGCCCGGTCGGCGGCAGCTTGGCTGATGGTGCCGTCGCGCACCATCGACGTGAGCACCTGGCGCATGCTCGCGCGGGTGCCGACGAAGTCCTCGTGACGCGGGTTCGGCGCCGGGATCAAGCGCGCCAGGTACAAGCCCTCGGCCAGGGTGAGCTGCGTCGGATCCTTGCCGAAGTAGGTCTGAGCCGCGGCGCGGATCCCGTAGACGTTGCCGCCCCAGTACACGACGTTGACGTAGCGCTGCAGGATCTCGGCCTTGGTCAGACGTCGTTCGAGCTCCACGGCCAGCATGAGCTCCTTGGCCTTGCGCTCCAGCGAGCGGTCGGACCGCAGGTCGAACAGGACGGTGTTCTTCACCACCTGCGTGGTGATGGTGGAACCGCCGCGGTCCGCGTTGCCGAAGAACTCCTCGTAGAAGGCCCGTGCCACGGCGAAGATGTCGAAGCCGTAGTGGCGGAAGAAGTCAGAGTCCTCGTAGGCGATGATCGCTTGCATCGCCGCCGGCGATATCTCGTCGAGCGAGACGGGGATGCGGTTGGTGGAGGCGCGGTCCTCGCCCACCACGGGCACGATCTGGCCGATCTGAGTGCCGTCGCGCGCGAAGACCTGCGACGTGGCCGTGAACTCGAGCGCGTCGAGACCGTCGAGCGAGGGAAGCTCCTGGGCCCACCTCAGCGCGGACGCTCCGAAGAGCGAGCCCACCGACAGGACCGCGGTGAGGAGGACGAGGAACGCACCCTGGATGAGCTTTCGCGTCACGGCGTCAGCCTACCAACCGATGGGTGAGAAGCGGGTCCGTGTGCGAACGGGGGCCCGAACACTGCGTGTTCGTGCCCCCGTTCGCCCGCGCATCGAGCGCTTCGCGCTCGATGCACCGCTCGCGTTCCCGTCACCAACCGCGCGATGCGAGCAGTTCGTCCTCGCGCAAGGTGTCGATGTTGATCCCCACCATGGCCTCGCCCAGGTTGCGGCTCACGTCGGCGAGCACGTCGGGGTCCTGGAAGTGCGTGACGGCTCGGACGATCGCCTCGCCGCGGCGGAACCAGGCCTGCGCCGCTTCCTTGCCGGTGAGGTGCGGACCGGACTTGAAGATGCCCGAACCGACGAACACGCCGTCGAGACCGAGCTGCATCATCAGCGCCGCGTCGGCGGGCGTGGCGACGCCGCCGGCGGCGAAGTTCACGACCGGCAGTCGACCGTGCTCGTGCACGTAGAGGACCAGGTCGTACGGGGCGCCGTGGTCCTTGGCCACCGTCATGAGCTCCTCGCGCGGCATGGCCTGGATGGCACGGATGCTGCCCAGCACCGAGCGCGCGTGGCGCACGGCCTCGACGACGTTGCCGGTGCCGGCCTCGCCCTTCGTGCGGATCATGGCCGCGCCTTCGCCGATGCGCCGCAGCGCCTCGCCGATGTTCGTGGCGCCGCAGACGAACGGCACGGTGAACGCGTGCTTGTCGATGTGGTACGCCTCGTCGGCCGGCGTGAGGACCTCGGACTCGTCGACGAAGTCCACGCCCAGCGCCTCGAGGATCTGCGCCTCGACGAAGTGACCGATGCGGGCCTTGGCCATGACGGGGATCGACACCTCGTCGATGATCGCCTGGATCATGTCGGGGTCGCTCATGCGCGCCACGCCGCCCTGCACGCGGATGTCGGCGGGCACGCGCTCGAGCGCCATGACCGCGGTCGCACCGGCGTCCTCGGCGATGCGCGCCTGCTCGCGGTTGACGACGTCCATGATGACGCCGCCCTTGAACTGGTCGGCGAACCCGACCTTGACCTTGGTGGACCCGATCATCTTGCCGGCGTCGCCGGGGGCTTGCGGCTCATGGGACATGCGACCTGACCTCCTGCCCGCAGCACGGGCTGACCGCGGGCGCCGTTCGCCGCCCGCGGGCTTCTCCACCTTCATCGTGGCACACGCCCGGGTGCGACGGGCGTTCCCGGACGTCGGTCCGGGGTACCGCGGCGGCTCGAGCGGTGCGCATGCTCATGGCGCCTGCGTGAACGCCGCGTAGCGCTCGAGCGCCGCCAACCCGGCGCCGTCGGCGAGCAGCGCCAGCGCCCGGGTCACGCCGCTCGGGAGGTCGGCGGCGCGGCCGGCCAGGTACAGCGTCGCGCCCGCCGCCAGGGCGACCACGTCGCGCCGCGGTCCGGTCTCGCGGCCGGAGAGGACGTCGCGCGTGACCTCGGCGTTCTCGGCGGCGTCGCCGCCGAGGATCGCGGCGACCGGGGCCGGGGCGACGCCGAGGCCCTCGGGCGTGACCTCGTACGTGGTGATGCGACCATCGGCGTGGAGTTCGCTCACCCGAGACGGCCCCGACAGCGTGAGGTCGTCGAGGCCGTCGCCATGGACGACGAGCGCGCGCTGGGCCCCCAGGCCCTTCAGCACCTGCGCCAGCGGTTCGGTCCAGGCCGCGTCGTACACGCCGAGCAGTTGATGCGTGGCGCCGGCCGGGTTGGTGAGCGGGCCGAGGTTGTTGAAGATCGTGCGCGCCTGCAGGTCGGAGCGGATGGGAGCGACGAAACGCATGGCCGGGTGGTGCGCACGCGCGAACATGAAGCCCACGCCGATGGTGGCGATCGCCTCGGCGAGCCGCTCGGGCGTCACGTCGAGCCGGACGCCCAGCGCCTCGAGCACGTCGGCCGAACCCGAGCGCTTGGTGACGCCGCGGTTGCCGTGCTTGGCGATCCGCACCCCATCGGCGGCGGCCACGAAGGTGGCCGTGGTGCTCACGTTGATCGTCGACACGCCCGTCCCACCCGTGCCGCAGGTGTCGACCAGCGGACCCGGCACGTCGACGGAGACCTTGATGGAGCGTTCGCGCATGGCTTGGGCGAACCCGACGATCTCCTCGACCGTCTCGCCGCGGGTGCGGAGCGCCGCCAGCAGGGCGGCGGCCTGCATCTGGGACAGCTCACCGTCCATCAGGCGGCCCATCACGCCACGCGACTCCTCGGTGCTCAGGCGATCGCCGTCGAACACGCGGGCGAGCAAGGGGCCGATGGCGAACTCGGTGGTCGTCATGCAGGTACCTCCACGGTGGGCGGGGCGCGACGCCCCGCTTGGGCGCCCTTCAGGTAGGCGCGCTCGAAACGCCA
This sequence comes from uncultured Trueperaceae bacterium, assembly GCA_963839375.1. Classification (GTDB taxonomy): domain Bacteria; phylum Deinococcota; class Deinococci; order Deinococcales; family Trueperaceae; genus JAABTL01. The sequence goes on from CAWIUY010000012.1 coordinate 621,495, forward strand.
GCGGCGGCGGGCGTCGCTCGAGGTCGTTCCCCAGGGCCACGCCAGCAGGGCACGTTTGCCGAGCAGTGCCCACGGGTGGACGCCGAGCGGCCAGGCCGCGGCGGGGTACGCCGCGGCCAGCACGGCCGCGTTGAAACCGGCGTCGTAGGCCTTCTCCGCGTCACCCAGAGTGCGCGCGGGCCAGGGACCGATGTGATCCACCCACGCGTCGGGGACGGCCGTGAAAGGCTCGCCGGCCGCCTGCAGGGCGAAGCCGACCAGCGCGTCCTCACCGCCGTAGGGGCGCGGCAGCCGCGGCAAGCGATCGACCACCGCCAGGTACCGGTCACGGACCAGGACGGTGTTGACCCCCGTCACCTGGGCGGGACCCGCGCGGCGTGCGGTCCAGCGTGGCGCCGGCTGGGTGGTCGGGAGCGCGGGATCCACGAAGCGCACCGAACCGACGGTGACACCCGGACGCCGCCGCTGGGCGTCGAGGTGCCGGGCGGCCGCGTCGGTGGCCGGGACCGCGTCGTCGTCCGACCACCACAGCCAACGCCCGCGCGCCGCGCGGCCCGCCCAGGCACGGGCTTCGGCGGCCGGCAGACGGGTGCTCGCGCGCAGGACCTGCAGACCGAAGGGCCAGTCGCGGGCGGCGACCGCGTCACCCACGCCGTCGGGGCAGGCGTTGTCGACCAGCACGACCTCGAGCGCGGCGGCCCCGAGGGTCTGCGCCGCCAGCGCCTCGAGCTTGCGCAGGACCGCCGGCACCCGGCCCGCCGAGGGGGTGACGACGCTGAGTGCCACCGCCGCGACCGGCGCGGCCGCCGAGCTCACGGCGTCGTCGCCCGAGGTGCCCCGATCACCTCGCCGCGCGCCAGCGCCAGGAAGCTCGCCAGCATCGCGTGGCCGTCCTCGGTGAGCACGCTCTCGGGATGGAACTGCACGCCCCAGGTCGGGTGGGTGACGTGCCGGAAGCCCATGATCGTGCGCCCGCCGGCTTCGTCGACCCAAGCGTTCGTGACGAGGTCGGGCGACGGGTCGACGACGACCAGCGAGTGGTAGCGGGTGCAGGTGACGCCGTCGCGCAAGCCGACGAAGACGCCGGTGCCGTCGTGACGGACCTCGCTGGTCTTGCCGTGCATGATCAACGGCGCCCGCACCACGCGTCCGCCGAAGGTCTGGCCGATGGCTTGGTGACCGAGACAGACGCCCAGGAGCGGCACCCGCCCGCTCAGCCGGGCGACGGCCTCGAGCGTGTAGCCGGCGTCGGCGGGCGTGCACGGACCGGGCGACACGACGACCGCGTCCGGCGCCAAGGCGTCGAGCTCGGCCCACGTGAAGGCGTCGTTGCGCCAGACGGTGACGTCGGCGCCCAGCTCCAGCAGGTACTGGACCAGGTTGTAGGTGAACGAGTCGTAGTTGTCGATCATCAGCACCCGCGTCATGCCAGGCCCTCCGTCGCCAGGTCGACGGCGCGCCGCAGCGCCGCCAGCTTGTTGAGCGACTCCTGGTACTCGAGCTCGGGTTCGCTGTCGGCGACCACGCCCCCACCGGCCTGCAGGTGCAGGCGGCCGCCGGCGGCCACCATCGTGCGCAGCGTCAGCGCCATGTCCATGTCGCCGCCCACCGCCACGTAGCCGAAGGCGCCGGCGTAGGGGCCGCGCCGCACCGGTTCGAGCTCGTCGATGATCTCCATGGCGCGCACCTTGGGTGCGCCCGAGGCGGTCCCCATCGGCAGCGTCGCCGCCAGCGCGTCGAGCGCGGTGCGCCCCTCGGCCAGCTCGCCCTCGACCCGCGACACCAGGTGCATCACGTGCGAGTAGCGCTCGACGTTCATGAGCTCGGTGACCTCGACCGTGCCGGCGCGGCAGACGCGCCCCAGGTCGTTGCGGCCGAGGTCGACGAGCATGACGTGCTCGGAGCGCTCTTTCTCGTCCGCGCGGAGCTCGGCCGCCAGCGCCTCGTCCTCCTCGGGCCCGGCGCCCCGTTTGCGTGTGCCGGCGATGGGGCGTGTCTCGACCCGGCGACCGCTGGCGCGCACGAGGCTCTCGGGGCTGCTCGCCACCAGCGTCACCGGCCCCAGGTCGAGGTAGCCGAGGTACGGGCTCGGGTTGACGGTGCGGAGCGCCCGGTAGACGGCGAACGGGTGCACGCCCAGGTCGGCCGACAGCCGCTGGCTCGGCACCACCTGGAACACGTCGCCGGCTTGCACGTACGCCACCGCCCGCGCCACCGCCGCCCGGAAGGTCTCCGGGGTGAAGTTGCTGGTGAAGGTCACGCGCTGACCCGCCCGGTCGCCGGGGACACCCGGCAGCGGCCCCCGGAGACGGTCGTACGTGGCGTCGACCAGGGCGCGCGCGTGGGCCCTGTCGGCGTCGTCGTCCACGCGCGCGGGCGCGACCACGAACGCCTTGCGCCGCAGGTGGTCGAACACGACCACCACCTCGGGTTCCACGAAGCACAGGTCGGGCACGCCGAGCTCGTCGGGGTTGGCGTCGGGCAGGTCCTCGTAGAGGCGCACCAGGTCGTAAGAGGCGTAGCCGACGGCGCCGCTCCAGAACGCGGGCAGCAGCGGATGGGGCCGCACCGGCCGTACCGTGCGATCCCACAAGACCCGCAGCGGGTCGCGGGTCACGACGGTCTCGGTGCGCCCGCCCTCGGTGATGGTCAGACGGTCGCCGCGCGCTTCGAAGCGGCGCCGCGCGCCGCTACCGAGGAACGAGTAGCGGGCGATGCGCTCGCCCTGTTCGACGGATTCCAGCAGGAACGACGGCTGTCCGCCCAGCTTGAGGTAGGCGGTGAGCGGGGTATCGAGATCGGCGAGCATCTCGACGAACACGGGTTCGAGGGCGGTGGTCGAGCGGTCGTTCATGGACGTCCTCCGGGGAGGGACGCGCGCGGGCGTCGCGGGTGGGACCTCGTGGGGTCCTCAGCGACCGGTGCCGGCGACCCTGCCGGCGACCGGGATGGTCGTCGAGGGCTCGAGCCGACGAGGACGCCATCGGCGCACGTCGCCCGTCCGCCGCGCCGCTGCCGCGTCACGGTGGCGGGGGGCGTGGGTCACGGATCGCGTCATGGCGGGACGCTACCACGCCGACACCGCGCGCCGCCCGTCGCTCGGGCGCCTGCCGGCGTCAGTCGGTGGACGTCTCCCCGTGCGGCAAGAACATCCCGATCGCGTGGAAGCCGGCGTCGACGTAGACCGTTTCGCCGGTGACGCCGCCGCCGAGCTCGGGGACCAGGAGCGACAGACCGAGGCCGCCGACCTCCTCGGGCGTGATGTTGCGGCGCAGCATCGACTGCCGGCCCGCCTCGCCGTACATGTCGCCGAAGCCGGCGATCGAACGCGCGGCGATCGTCCGGACCGGTCCGGCCGAGATCGCGTTCACGCGCACTCCATCGGCGCCGAGCTCGTAGGCCAGGTAGCGCACGGACGCTTCGAGCGCAGCCTTCGCCACGCCCATCACGTTGTAGTGCGGCACCACGCGTTCGGCGGCGAGGTACGTGAGGGTCACGATCGAACCGCCGCCGCTCATCAGGCGCCGGGCCCGGTGCGTCACCGCGACCAGCGAGTAGGCGGAGACGTCGAGGGCGGTGCGCCAGTCGGCGCGGCTCACCTCGTGGAACGGTGACTCGAAGGTCGCCGGCGGTGCGTACGCCAGGGCGTGCACCACGTAATCGAGGTGGCCGTACGTCGACTCCAGCTCGGCGAACAGGCCGTCGAGCTGGGCGTCGTCGGTGACGTCGCAGGCGTGCAGCGTGGCCGCTTGCCCCTCGGTGAGCTTCTCGAGCGTGGGCAGCAGGCGTTCGCCCTGGTAGCTGTAGGCGATGCGCGCGCCCGCTTGGGCCAGCGGCTGGGCCAGGGCCCAGGCCAGGCTTCGTTGGTTGGTCACGCCCATCACGAGCGCGGTCTTGCCGCTGAGGTCGAGCTGGAACACGGTGGTGCCTCCTGATGCGACGCGCCCTGTGGCGACCGCGAGAAAGGTCTAGCCTTCGTTCATCAGACGATCGAAGCGCGCCCGCGCCTCGGCGGCACGGTGGCGTTCGCCACGGGCCTCCCAGGCCCGCGCCAGACCCTCCCAGGCGAGCTCCGAGAAAGGTTCGTGCTCGGTCATGCGCTGGAACAGCGCGGTCGCACCGTCGAGGTCCTCGTCTTCGCGTGCCGCCTCGGCGGCGGCATGGAGCAGCGCCAGGTGCTCGACCTGGAGCGCCGCGCGCGCCTCGTCGAGCCACTCGCCGTCCATGCCGGTGAGGAAGTGACCGGTGTAGCGCTCGACGGCGGAGCGGTAGTCGCTGGCGATGCGCGAGTCGCGCGCTCGCTTCGCGAGCGCCCGGTACTGGTCGACGTCGTACTCGATCGTGAACTTGTCCTGCAGGTAGTAGCGGCGGTTGGCCGACTCGACGATCTCGCCGCCCATCACCTTGCGCAAGCGGTACAGCGTGGTGTGGAACGACGACGACGCCTTCGACTCGGTCTTGCCGGGCCACAGCGCCTCGGCGACCTCGAAGGTGGTCGCGCCGCCGCGGTGTTCGAGCAGGTAGAACAGCAGCTCGAGCGCCTTGAGCGACTCCCAGTCGAGCCGCTCCCCGTCGCGGTGCACGCGTGGGTGGCCGAAGCCCGTCACCGTGACGACGCCTTCGAGCGGGCGCCGGAGCTCGGCGATACGGCGCAAGCGGACCTCGACGGCGTCGAGCAACTCCTCGGCCCGGAACGGCTTGGTCAGGTAGTCGTCGGCGCCGAGCGCCATGCCCTTGCGCATGCTGGCGCGGTCTTCGAGCGCGGTGAGGAAGAGGAACGGCACCGCCCGCAGCTCGGGCAGGTCGCGCACCCGGCGGTAGAACTCGTAACCATCCACCACCGGCATGTGGATGTCGCTGACGATCACGTCGGGGCGCAGGCCCTCGACCATCTCGGCCAGCGCGTCACGCGCGTCGTCGAACGTCAAGACGGCGTAGCCGCCGCGCTGCAGCGTGCGCTCGGTGATCTTGAGCAGCGCGGGTTCGTCGTCGACGGCCAGGACCAAGGTCGTGGACACGTGATCTCAGCTCCGCACGGGCGCCATGGTGATGGTGGGCACGCCGCTCAACCCCAGGACTCGGTCTTCTGCGTCTGGACCAAGGCGCTGAACTCGATCGTGGTCTCGAGCGCCACCGTGGAGAACTTGACGTCCACGACCATCTCGTCGCGGTCGAGGCTGTCGAGGTACGCGTTGAGGCGTTCCTCGAAGCGCTCGAGGCTGTTGGACGTGATGACCTTGAAACGGCTGACGCTCACACGGCCTCCTCGGCAACCCCCGAACCCCCGCCCGCCCCCACGGGGGCGTCCTGGGGTCCGACGCGGTCCAACGCACGCAGCAACGCTGCGGGATCGTCGCCGATGATACCGTCCACGCCGGCCGCGTGCACCCGCTTCACGTCCACGTCTTCGTTCACGGTCCAGGCGTTGACGAGCAGGCCACGTGCGTGCCACCGCGCGATCTCGTCCGTGCGGAGGAGGGTGTGATGCGGGTGCATGGCGTCGACGTGCAACCAACCCGCAGGCCAGGCGGTCCGCCACGCCCGCGGCACGCCCGGTTCGTCGACCCACAGGTAGCCGGTGCGCAGGCCGGGGGCGCGCACGCGCAAGCGTGCCAACGCCGCCGGGCTGAACGAGGAGACGAGCGTGCGGTCCTCGAGCCCGCTGCCCACCAGACGTCGGGCGACCGCGCCCGCCAGGCCGCGGTCGCGCCAACCGAGCGTCTTGAGTTCGACGTTGAGGAGGGTGCCGGGAAACGCCTGCACCAGCGCCAAGGTCTCGTCGAGCGTGGCCAGGTCGGGATCGCGTCGCCGCAAGGTCGCCAGGTCGGTGTCGACGACGCGCAGGCCGTCGATCTCGTCGTCGTGGACCATGACCAGGTGCCCGTCGCGGGTGCGCTGCACGTCGGTCTCGAGGCCGTCCAGACCGCTCTCGAGCGCGGCCCGGAAGGCCTCGATGGTGTTCTCCGGTCGGGACCCGCGCACCCCTCGGTGGCCCAGCGCCCATGGACGGTCGGGCCGCACGCCCGGCAGCGAGCGCGCGCGCCAGGCCGGGCCGCGCCAGACCGTCAACAGCACCACGAACGCGAGCGTCCACCAAGCCATGACCGAATCTACACCCCGGCCCCAGCCGCGAAAGCGAGGCACCACGCATCGTGGCGAGCGCCGCGATGCCGTCGGCGCGCCGCTGCTACCCTGACCGCGTGACCATCCATCCCGGACGCGCGACGGTCGACCTGGCGGCGGTCGCCAAGCTCCGCCCGCGGTCGGAGGTGGTGCTGCGCCTGGTGCAACCCGGCACGCGCCGCGCCGTCCGCCTCCTGGCCCGCTTCGACGTCGACCCGCAGCACGTGGTCTGGACCCACGCGGTCCTGGGCGCGCTGGCGGCGGTCCTCGTCGCCTTCGGCGGTCACCGCGGCTGGTGGCTGGCGGCCGCGCTGCTCCTGGCCAAGGTCTTCCTCGACAACGTCGACGGTGGCCTGGCGCGGGCCACCGGCCGTGTCACGCGCATGGGTCGCTACCTCGACACCGTCCTCGACACCGTCGTCAACGCGCTGCTGTTCGTGGCCCTCGCCACGCAGGGCCCGGGTTGGTGGGGCGTGCCACTGGCGCTCGGCGGGTACGCGCTCCTGGTGGCGATGCTCAGCCTCGACTTCAACCTCGAGCGGCGCTACAAGGCGCAGCGCGAGGGCGACATCACGGCGGCGGCCGTGTCGTCGGTTCCGGCGGGCGCCTCGCCGCGGGTGCTGGCGGCGTTCGAGGGCTTCTACGATCGGTTCCTGGCGCCGCAGGACGCCGCCGTCGACCGGCTCGACGAGGCCGCCTTCCGGCGCCTCACCGGGTTGGCCTTCCCGACCGCGCCGCTCGAGCTGCGGCTCGCCTGGAACGACCTGTGGAGCACGGCCACCCTGGTGAACCTGGGCCTCTCGAGCCAGCTCGTGGTGTTGGCCCTGTGCTTGGCCGTGGGCGTACCGTTCGCGTACGTGGCGGCCGTCTACGCCATGGCGCTGTTCGTCGTCGTCACGCAGGTCGGGCGTGTCGTCCGCTTCCGCAGCGCGAGGAGGGTCGTGTGAACGCCGATGAAGCGCGGTCCGGGGGCCGGCAGCGCCCAGCGGGCGCAGACCCTGAACCGGGCCGGAGCTACCCGCTCGTGACCGTCGGTGCGCTCGTGATCGGACCGTCGGGGCGGCTGCTGCTCATCCGGACCCACAAGTGGCGCGACCGCTGGGGGGTCCCCGGCGGCAAGGTGGAGCGGGGCGAGACGCTGCTCGCCGCGGTGCACCGCGAGGTGGCCGAGGAGACCGGGCTGGCGCTCGGCGACGTCGCCTGGGCGCCCACCCACGAGGCCGTCGACCATCCCGAGTTCCACCGTCCCGCCCACTTCGTGCTGCTCAACTTCGTGGCGCGCTCGCTGGGCGAAGCGGTCGTGCTCAACGACGAGGCCCAGGACCACGCCTGGGTGGACGCGCGGGCGGCGCTGGCACTGGACCTGAACGCGCCCACCCGCGTGCTGGTCGAACACTACGTGCGCCACGGCTTCGCCACACCCCGGCTCGTGGCCGACATCGCGACGGGCACGACCCAGGGTCCCCTGGTCGAGCCGCCGGCGACGACGTGACCGCCCCGCCCGATCGGCCCCGCCCGCGTGGCGCCACCGGGCCGGACGCCCAAGCGGTGTCGGGTCGCGGCGGCGCGCTCGTCACCGGGTCCGCGAAGGGCGTGGGGCGCGCCATCGTGCTGGGGTTGGCGGCGGACGGCCTCGACGTCTGCGTCCACTACCACCACAGCCGCGCCGAGGCGCTGGACGTGGCGGCGCGCGCCGCCGACCTGGGCGTGCGCGCGGTCGCCCTCCAGGGCGACGTCACCGACGAAGCGCAGGCGCAGCGACTGGTGGACGACGCGGCCCAGGCGCTCGGCGGTCTGCGGGTGTTGGTGAACAACGTCGGCGACTACCACCACGGTCCGCTGGCGGAGCTCGACGGCGGCACCTGGCGCCACATGTTCGCGTCGAACCTGCACGCCACCTTCTACACCTGCCAGCGCGCGGTGCCCATCTTCCGCACCGCCGGTGGCGGTCGCATCGTCAACCTCGGGTACGCCGGCGCGGAGCTGCTCAAGGCGCGTCCGGGGATCGTCGCCTACCAGGCCGCCAAGAACGGCGTCATCCTCTACACCAAGTCGTTGGCGCTGGCCGAGGCCGGGCACGGCATCACGGCCAACGTCGTCAGCCCCGGCGTCCTCGAGAACAGCGTCACCAAACCGGTTGCGGAGCTGCCGATGGCGCGGCTCGGACACCTCGACGAGGTGGTCGGGGCGGTGCGGTACCTGCTGAGCCCGGCGGCGGCGTACGTCACCGGCGTCCACCTCGAGGTGGCCGGTGGCTGGAACCTCTGATCCGTCCGAGCGCCCTCTCTTCGACGCCCCCTATCCGGTCCGCGCCGGCGTCGTGGACGCCCGTGCCCAGCCGGCCGCCAGGGTGCCGGGGCGTGGCCCGGCTGGCTGGCTCAACGGGTGGACGCTGACAGCCCGGGTGTACGAGCCCTGGTGGCGCCAGCGTTCGTTGGAGCTGCTGACGCGGGGCGCGACCACGACCGCGCGCGAGCTCACCACGCTCCAGGCGTGGTTGGCGAAGGCGCTGGGCCCGGGCGCGGAGGCGCTCCCGTCCGCGCCGCTGACGGGCCGCCGGGTGCTCGACGTCGGCTGCTCGTCGGGCCTCTACACCCGGACGCTGGCGGCGGCGGGCGCCGACGTCGTCGCGCTGGACGCGTCACGCGCCTTCCTGCTCGAAGCGCGCCGGCGCGCGACCGCAGCGGGGCTCGATCCCGTCTTCGTCGAAGCCGACGCCCACGCGCTCCCGTTCGTGGACGACGCCTTCGACGCCGTGGTGCTGGGCGCCACCCTCAACGAGTTGGGCGATCCGGAGCGGGCCTTGGCTGGGTTCGCGCGGGTGCTGCGGCCCGGCGGCGTCCTGTGGTTGATGTACGTCGACCGGGCCCGCGGGCTGGCGCGCGCCGGTCAAGCGGCGGGCGAGCGTGTCGGCCTGCGCTTCCCGGACCCGGTCGCCGTCGACGGGTGGGCCCACGCGGCCGGTCTGACACCCTGGCGCTCCGAGGCGCGCGGGCCGGTGCGCTTCGCGTCGTACCGACTCGGGGCGGGCCTGCCGCCGGTGGCGCTGTCCTCGCCCAGCCCCGGTTGGGAGGGCGGCCCGCCCACACCGGGGTCACCGGGCGATTGAACGGGCCCGAAGCTCAGCTCTCGACGACGTAGGCCTTGCCTGGGTCGCCACCACGGTCGTCGAAGATGCCGCCGACGTTCTTCAAGTTCACCACGATGAACGGGTGCGCTTGGACCACCGGCAGCTCGGCGAACGTCTGGCCGCGCTGGCCCGGGCCCAGGATGCGGGCGTCCGAGAGCGTCACGAACGACTTGCCCCCCATCGCCGCCGCGACGAAGTCGGAGAGTCGCACCTCGGCCCGCAGCGCGAAGGTGCCGGCGATCACGTACGTGGGGTAGACCAGGTAGACGAGCCGCGGCTGGCGCCCGAACCCCTCTTGTTGGACGGAATCGGGCCCGCCGCCCTGCATCCACACGATCGAGGATTTCGGGAGCGCGGCGAAGTGCGTCTCGTACGCCAAGGCTTCGGGTTTGGGCGTGTCCTCGATGCCGGGCCGGTACATCGACACGTTCGTCATCGGCAGGTGCGGGCGGTCGTCGGCGTTGAGGAGCCAAGCGGTGCCCGTGTTGGACCGGAGGTGGAAGGTGCCGTGCACACGGAAGTCGTTCGTGTAGACGCGACCCTCGACGGGTTTCACCGATGCCTGTAGCATGTCGCGAGCGTAACACCGTGACGCGTGTCACAACTGGCGCTGCGCCCTGCCCCTGACGACACGGTCGCGGTAGAGTCGCGCCATGTCCAACCGCCAACTGTTCGGCACCGACGGCGTCCGGGGGGTCGCCGGTCGCGCCCCCATGACGGCGACGTTCGCGCTCGCCCTCGGCGTGGCGACCGCAGAGCACCTCCGCGAACGCGGCACCGACCGGCCCGTGGTCGTCGTCGGCCGCGACACGCGTCGTTCGGGACCGATGCTCGCGTCGGCGGTCACCGCCGGGCTCACGGCCGGCGGGGCCGACGTCGTCGACCTGGGCATCATGCCGACGGCCGGCGTGAGCTTCCTCGTGCGCGCGCTCGAGGCCGCGGCGGGCGTGGTCGTGAGCGCGTCGCACAACCCGTACGACGACAACGGCCTCAAGCTGTTCGGCGCCGACGGCGCGAAGCTCGCCGACGCCGAGGAGGCCTCGCTCGAGGCGCGCCTCGAAGGTCACGGCGACGCCTTCCCCGAACACACCGGCGTCGCGCTCGGGAGCGTGCGGCGCTACCGCCACGAGGACGGCCAGTACTTGCGGTTCCTGCTCGGCAACGCGCCGTACCTCGACGGCCTGCGGGTGGCGCTGGACTGCGCCAACGGGGCCGCCTACCAGATCGCACCGCGCGTGTTCAAGCAGATCGGCGCCCGGTTGGACGTGGCGTACGACAAGCCCGACGGCGTGAACATCAACGCCGAGTGCGGCAGCACGCATCCCGAAGCGATCCGCGCGCGGGTCAAGCGGGGTGGCCTGGACGTGGGCATCACCTTCGACGGGGACGCCGACCGAGCCCTGCTGGTCGACCGCAAGGGGCGGCTCGTGACCGGCGACCACGTGCTCGCCATCTGCGCGATCGTGCGCGGCGAGCAGCACGTGGTGGCCACCGACATGACCAACCTGGGCGTCGAGCGCTACATGGCGTCCGAGGGCGTCACGCTCCACCGGGTCGCGGTGGGCGACCGCTACGTCCACGAGAAGCTGCTGGCCGAGGGGTGGCGGCTGGGGGGCGAGCAGTCGGGGCACGTGTTGTTCCTCGACAAGGCGCCCACGGGCGACGGCATCCTCACCGCCCTGCAGACGCTGGCCGCCTGTCGCGCCTCGAGCGTTCCGCTGGAGACCTGGCTCGACCGGATCCCCGTGTTCCCACAGTCGCTCGTCAACGTGCGCGTGCCCGAGAACGCCAAGTCGGCGATCGTCACCGAGAGCGAGGTGGCGGCCGCGGTGGCGGAAGCTTCCGACGCGCTCGGCGAGGACGGCCGCGTCAACCTGCGCCCTTCCGGCACGGAGCCGGTCGTGCGGGTCATGGTCGAGGCTGCGACGGACGAGGCGGTCGAGCACTGGTCGAACCACGTCGCTGCCGCGGTGCGCCGTGCCGCCAGTCGTCACAACGGCGTGAGCGACGACGTGCCGGCAGCGATGCCGCAGGCGTCCGCGGGCCACGACGCCGGCGCGCCGGCGGCCAATCATGACAGCGGCGCACCGGCGGCCCCCCGTGACGCGCGGATGGGCGGATGAGCGGTCCACACGACGCCGCTCCTGTGGCGCTCGGGTGGATCGACGTGACGCGGGCGTTGCGGCCCGGACACCCCAACTGGCCGGGTGACGTGCCGCTGGAGATCCAGGTCAACGGACGCATCGCCGACGGCTCGAGCGTGAACGTCGGCAGCCTGTGCACGAGCCTGCACGCGGGCACCCACGTCGACGCGCCCTGGCATTACGACGACGAGGGCGTGCGTCTGGGGGGCGTCGACCTGGGGCGCTGGCTGGGCGAAGCGCTCGTGGTCGACGTGAGCGGCGGCAGCGGCCCTGTCCTGGCCGACGAGCTGGCCGAAGCCGTGGGCGACGCGGACCTGCCGCCCCGGCTGCTCCTCCGTACGGGTGAGCCCGACGACTGGGGCCAGGAGTTCCCCACCCGGTTCCGCGCCCTCGACCCGGAGGCGATCGAGTGGGCGGCCGCGCGCGGCGTCGGCACCGTCGGCACCGACGCCCCGAGCGTCGACCCGCTCACGTCGACGTCGCTGCCGGGCCACGCCGCCTGCGCGGCGAACGACGTCGTGATCGTCGAGGGCCTGGCACTCGCGCGGGTGGAACCCGGTCGCTACGAGCTGGTGTGCCTGCCACTGTCCCTGCCGGACGCCGACGCCTCGCCCGCCCGTGCCCTGCTGCGCCCGTGGGCCTGAGCGACCCGCCCCGACCCGCGCGGTAGGCTTCGCCGGTGCGCCCGCTCCCGCGACCCGACGCGTTCCACCTCCCCAAGGGCACGTACCTCGACGGCAACTCGCTCGGACCGCTCAGCCACGGCGCGCAGGCCGCCATCGAGCGACGCCTGCGGCAGTGGCAGGTCCACGGCGTGGGCGCCTGGGACGACTGGTTCGGGCTGGCCGAACGGCTCGCGCCGGCGGTCGGCCGCCTCGTGGGGGCGCATCCCGACGAAGTGATCGCCACCGGATCGATCACCGTCAACCTGCACGCGCTCCTCGCCACGTTCCACCGCCCCGACGGGGCGCGCCGCCATCTGCTCGCCACCGAGCTCGACTTCCCCACCGACCTGTACGCGCTGCGCTCGTGGGCCGACCTACGCGACGTCGAGCTGCGGCTGGTGCCGTCGCGCGACGGTCACACGCTCGAGGACGCCGACCTCGACGCCGCCTTCACCCCGGACGTGGCCTTCGCCTGGCTGCCCACGGTGCTCTACCGGTCGGGCCAGAGCCTCGACGTGGCGCGCTGGACGGCGCTCGCCCACGAGCGTGGCGTGACCATCGGTTGGGACGCGGCGCATTCCGTCGGCGCCCTCCCCCACGCGCTGCACGACGACGACGTGGACGTGGCCACCTGGTGCTCGTACAAGTACCTCAACGCCGGCCCCGGCGCGCCGGGCGGACTGTTCGTCCACCGGCGCCACCATGACGTCGAGCCCGCGCTGCGCGGCTGGTGGGGGCACGAGAAGGCGGGTCAGTTCGCCATGGCGCCCGATTTCACCCGCGCACGGGGCGCCGGCGCGTTCCAGCTCGGCACGCCCCCCATCCTGTCGCTGGCGGGCCTCGAGGGCGCGCTGGCGCTGTTCGAAGAGGTCGGCATCGAGGCGGTGCGCACACGTTCGCTGGCCCTCACCGATCACCTCATCGCGCGCGCCGACGCCGACCTGCCCGAGATGCGCGTGGTGACGCCGCGCGAGCACGCCCGCCGCGGCGGGCACGTGGCGCTCGTGCATCCGCAAGCGGGCCAGCTGTCCAAGGCGCTGCGGCGCCGCGCCGTGATCCCCGACTTCCGTCGGCCCGACGTGCTGAGGCTGGCGCCCGTCGCGCTCTACAACGGCGAAGCCGACGTCGACCGCGCGGTGAACGTCCTGCGCGAGCTCCTCGACACCGGCGCCCACCTGGACGAAGCACTGGACGGCCCGATCGTCTAGACCTCAGCCCGACGCCAGCCCCGCGCCGACGCCGCGCGTCGGCCGGCTCCCCCCTGCCCTGCTTCCGGAGGCCCCCATGTCCGACACCCCCGCCGTCGCCCCGATCTCGAACGCCGAACGCGCTCAGCGCGCCCGCCGGCTGTTCGGCCGCCTGGCGCCCGACGTCAGCGCCGTCGTGCTGTTCGACGATCAGTTCATCCAGTACTACACGGCCTTCGTCTTCGCGCCCACCGAGCGGCCGATCGCGCTGCTCATCACCCGCGAGGGCGAGCGCACCCTGTTCGTGCCGCGCCTCGAGCGCGAGCACGCCCAAGCAATCGCCGACGTCGAGCATGTGAGCGACTACCCGGAGTACCCCGGCGAGACCCACCCCATCGACCGACTCGTAGCGGCGCTCGACGACCTGCGTCTCGGCTCGCACACGATCGGCGTCGACCACGACGGGTACCCGCCGGTGATGGGCTACGTGCCCCGGCCGCTGTCGGCGCAGGTGAAGATCACGCGGGTCTCGGCCGCCGTCGACGGGCAGATGGCGCACAAGTCCGACCACGAGGTGGCGCTCATCCGCGCGAGCGCGCACTGGGGGGCGGTCGCCCATCGCCTGCTGCAAGACGGCACGCGCGTGGGCCTGACCGAGCACGAGGTGGTGGGCGCCGCCTGCAGCGAGGCCACCCGCCAGTTGCGCGAGGCGATGGGACCAGGTTACCGACAGCGCAACCGCTGGATCAACGGCGCGTTGGCCATCTACCGGGGCCAGATCGGCGCCGAGAGCGCCTTCCCGCACGCCCTGGCCGCCGACCTGCGTTTCGCCGAGGGCGACACGCTCGTGACCGGCGCGGGTGCCGACGTCTGGGGCTACCTCAGCGAGCTCGAGCGCACGATGTTCCTGGGTACGCCGAGCGAGACGCAGCGGCGCTTCTTCGATCACATGCTGGCGCTGCAGGACCTGGCCTTCGACGCCATCCGTCCCGGTGTCCGGGCGTCCGAGGTCGACGCCGCGCACCGCGCCTACGTGGACGCGAACGGCCTGTGGGACCACTGGCGCCACCACGTGGGCCACGGGCTGGGCCAACGGATCCACGAGAGCCCGTTCCTCGACATCGGTGACCCCACGCTCCTGGAGCCCGGGATGGTGCTGTCGGTCGAGCCGGGCCTCTACGTGCCGGGCGTCGGCGGCTTCCGCCACTCCGACACGCTGCTCGTGACCGACGACGGCATCGAGATGCTCACCGACTACCCGCGCGACCTGGCGAGCCTCACGCTGCCCGTGTGAGCGCCCGGGCCTACAGCGGCACCATCCGGCTCGAGGGGGTGGGCGCCATCACGGCCTCGGCCTCGATCTCGACCAGGTAGCCGTCGCCGATGAGGGCGGCCTGCACGAGCGTGTTGGCCGGCTTGATGGCCCCGAATCGGCGGCCGTGCGCGCGCGTCACGCCCTCGGCGTCCTCGACGTGGGCGACGAACACCCGCGTGCGCACGACGTTCGAGAGCGACGCCCCGAGCGAACGCAAGACCCCCTCGATCTTGTCGATCACCGCGTGGGTCTGCGCCTCGGCGTCGTCGCCCCCCACGACCCGGTCGACGTGCGTGGCGGTGGTCCCCGAGACGAGGATGCGGTCGCCCACGCGGATGGCGCGCGCGAAGCCAGCACGTTCCTCCCAGATCGTTCCGGTGAGGACGCGCGGGTGCCCGCCGGCCCCGTCGCCCACGGGGAACGGCGCCGGGAACGCCTGCACGTGGTGGCCGAGGTCGCCCGACGCGGTGAGGAAGGGGGGCACGCGGTACTCGTCGCCGCTGTCGCCCGGGAGGGGCGTGAGGCCGGCGAGGGCCTCGTCCAGCACCGAGCGGTCGGCGTCCGTGAGCTCGAACGAGAACAGCCGCACGGTGTCCTCGACGTGGGCGCTCTGGCCGAGGCGCGCGCCGATGATGACGCCCGCCACGGCGGGTTGCTCGAGCACGAACCGCGCGGCCACCGTCGCCATGCGCACGTCGTGCGCGTCGGCGACGCGCTTCACCGCCTGCAGCAGCGTCTGGAACGGGCCCCAGCCCCCGGCCGCGTCCACGAAGCGCCGGTACTTCATCTGCGACCAGGTGGCGAGCGCGTCGCCGGTCGGCTCGGGCTCTCCCAGCCAGCGTTCGCTCAGCAGCCCGCCGGCCACCGTGCCGTAGCCGAGCAAGCGGACCCCGTAACGCTCGCAGACCTCCACCATCGGGCCGGCGGCGCGCCGGTCGAGCAGCGAGTAGGCGACCTGGTTGCTCACGATCTCGATCCCGCTGGCGCAGGCGACGCGCAGGTGCGCCGCGTCGAAGTTCGTGAGACCCAGGGCCGTGATCAGCCCCTCCTCCTTCAGCTCCTGGAGGTAGAAGAGCGCGTCGAGCCAGCTGGGGTCGTCGTAGGCCCAGGTGTGGAACTGCAGCAGGTCGATCCGCTCGACGCCCAGGCGGTCGCGCGCCAGGTCGACGGCGGCGCGGACGTCCTCGCGCTTCACGGGGCCCGGCTGGGGCACCCACTTGGTGAGGAGCTGGACCTCGCCGGGTTCGCGGCGGAGCCGGAAGGCGCCCGCGATGAGCTCGGCGCTGCCGTAGTGATCGGCCATGTCGAAGGTGGTGAGGCCGGCGTCGGCGTAGGGCGCCATGGCGTCGGCGGCGACCTCGGGGTCGAGGGTCCGGCCGTCGCGCTCGAGGTCGGCCACCTGCCACAGACCGGTCAGGGCGCGCGCGATCGTCAGGCCTGGGGCGAGCTCGACGCGGGGAACGTCGGTGGGCGTGTTCATCGTGTCTCCAACGGGGCGCGGCGGCGGCGAGGCCGGTGCGCGAAGGTTGCCTACGGTGTACCACCCCGTCCCACCCTCGGCGCAGGGCGGGTGGGCAGCGGCCGCACCGTAGCCGGCCATCGCCCACGCGCGGTAGGCTCCGAAGGACATGAACCGTCCACAGCAGGTCGATCCCGCCGTCATCGCCGGCTTCGCCGTGGGCGTCGGCGCCGTCTTCGTGGCCACGCTCGGCGTCTACTGGCGCTTCTGGCAGCCGGGCACGAGCGCGTTCGTGTGGGGGCTGGGGAGCTTCGCGATCGGGGCGGTGGTCGGCGGGCTGTGGGCGTGGTTGCGGCGGGGGCGGAACGAGTAGCGGGTCGTCGGCCGATCGCGAACCTTGGTTTCCGCTCGGCTCGCGTTGACACCCGTCCGGACCCCTGGCTATACTTCCTGGCGCTGACCGCACGTCGGCTTGCCGGTTCCGTGCGCCAGGCGCGGCCTGGAGGGTTGGCTGAGCGGTCGAAAGCGACGGTCTTGAAAACCGTAGACGGGGCAACCCGTCCGGGGGTTCGAATCCCTCACCCTCCGCCAAGCGGTTGCGGGACCAGCACGACCGGTACAGGGAAGCGCATGGAGAGGTGGCCGAGCGGCTGAAGGCGCGCCCCTGCTAAGGGCGTATAGGACTTATACTCCTATCGAGGGTTCGAATCCCTCCCTCTCCGCCAACCTGTATCACGCAGGTCACGACGTACGCGCCCGTAGCTCAGTTGGATAGAGCGTCTGACTACGGATCAGAAGGCCAGGGGTTCGAATCCTCTCGGGCGCACCACGATGAACCCCGTCTTGGACGGGGTTCTTTCGTTGGCGTTCCCGTCCCGGCACCCACCACCACCTTGACGGAGTGGCCGCTCCCAGCCGGCTACATGAACCGGTGAGACTGGGCGCTGCTCTCCTGCCGCCAGCGGAGGAACAGCCGCACGTTGACGAGCAGGACCAAGATCGCGGCGAGACGCACGGGCCAGGGCGACCAACCCACGGCCGCGACGGCGCCGATGTCGCCGCCGACGACCAAGGACCCGGCGGCAGTCCTGGGCCACGCCGTGAGACCGGAGCCCACATGACGCTTGCCCAGATCCCGTCGTCACCACGTGCCGCGGTTCGAGGTCGGGCGCTCAAGAAGGTTGGCTTCGGTGATCGACCATGCGGCCTTCGTCCACCATGATGCCGCCACGGCGCTTTCTCACGAGCGTGACCCGGTTATTGTTCCGGCATCGCGCGCCTCGTGGGTGAAGGTTCGGGAACGAAGGTTATGCTGCCCGCCTCGATCACGAAACCCCAGGAGGCCTGCCTTGTCCGATACGCACCACGTCCCCATGCTCCAAGGCGAGCGGATCTGGCTCCGCCCCCTCGAGGAGCGCGATCTCGAAGCGTACCGCCTCGCCTGCACCGATCGCGACATCGCGTCCCTGGCCGGCTTCCCGCACCCGATGAGCGAGACCAACCTGCGCCGCTGGTTCGAGGGGGCCAGCGTGCAGCACGGATCGGACGCCTTCTACTTCGCCATCTGCCGATTGGGTGAGGACGCGTTCCTCGGTACCGCCGTGCTCTGGCACATGGACCAGGTCAACGGGAGCGCCGAGATCAGCATGTTCATCGCCGACAAGGAGCTGTGGGGCCACGGCTACGGCACCGAGGCGCTGAACGCCCTCGTCGACTTCGCGTTCGGCGAGTTGCCCCTCGAGCGCATCTGGCTCAAGGTGTACGCGCACAACCCGCGGGCTCAGAAGACCTACGTCAAGGCCGGCTTCGTGAAGGAGGGCGTTTTGCGGCACGCGCGCCGGCATCGGGGAGGCTTCAGCGACTCGATCCTGATGTCGCAGCTGCGCGACGAGTGGGCTGCCTCGCCGCGTCCGAAGGGCGGACAGTGAGGTCGGATCCCTGCGGAGCCCTACAAGACGAACGGGATCAGTCGCTTGGTCCGCCGCTCGTACGCGGAGAAGTCTTCGCCGTACCGCTGCTTCAGGTAGGCGTCCAGCTTCGGTACGTTCCAGAAGTAGAAGAACGCGAACAAGAACGCGGGCACGAGGAAGGCGTAGACGTTGCGCGTCACGCAAGCGTAACCGGTGACCCACGCGAGGTCGCCGAAGTAGTTGATGTGCATGGCGTACGCGAAGAGTCCGCGGGTGTAGAGCCGTCCCCTGTTCTCCGCCCGTGCCTTCCAGCGATGGCGCTGGTACTCCGAGTACGTGTTCAGGAAGGAACCACCGACGAAGATCACGATGCCCACGATCTCGAGGGCGCCGAAGGGCACCGACGCGGGCCGTGCCATGAGCGGGAACCCGAGCAGGTAGAGCCCGAAGGCGAACGGAACCGACAGGGCCTCCTCCCACGAGATCCTGCGCCTCAGGAACACGAGCATCGTGAGCAGGAACCGTGCGAAGACGACCACGTTGAAGGCGAACAGCGTCACGCTGCGTGCGTCCAGAGGCGCCTCGCCCGCAGCGCGCACGCCGCGAAACCCTTCCCCGAAGAGGACCCAGTACGAGAGCCCGACCAGGGCCACCTCGACGAGGAGGATCATCGCCTTCTGGGCCGCGCTCGCGTCTCTCTCGCCGTACATCTCCACGACGCCCTCCGTTCCTTCTGACGATCACATATCACGACCAGGGCCACGCGCGCTCGAGGACAATCGTACTTGCGCTCGCCGCCCCAGAGGCCTACGAAAGGAGTGAGGCGCCACCCGCCGGTCCGAAGCCGCTCGTCAGCGCTGCACCGAGGAGGCACGCATGCCGGTCCAGGGTCGTTCACGGCAGCGGGACGAGGCGCAGGCCCACCGTTCGAAGGTGTTCACCCGCTCCATCTCCGTGGCCGGCGAGAGCGTTCTGAGATATCACGACCGCGCCGGCTTGATCTGGCTGCAGAGTTCGGTGTTCTGGATGGTGTTCGTCACGCTCGTCGGCTTCGTCATGGCCACCGAGCTCGTCACGCCGAACCTCTTCGGCGGCGTCCCCTGGCTCGTCTTCTCGCGCATCCGCCCCATGCACGTGAACGGCGTGATCTTCGCGTGGTTGAGCACCATGTACTGGGGAGCGCTCTTCTACGTGCTGCCACGGCTGCTCGGGCTCGACCGGCTCTGGGGCGAGCGGGTGGCCCACGGGATGGCGTGGGTGTGGAACCTCGCGTTCGCGCTCGCGGTCGTCAGCCTCGGCGCCGGCTTCACCCAGGGACGCGAGTACTGGGAGATCATCTGGCCCATCGACGTGCTCATGGTCGTCGTCTGGACCGCCAACAGCGTCGGTCGTCATCGGGTCGGTCCTCCGGCGTCACATCCGGCCGCTCTACGTGACCGTGTGGTGGTTCCTGGCGAGTCCGCTGTGGCTCCTCGCCACCTTCGTCATCGCGAACGTCATGTGGCGGCCGGGCTCGCTGCTGGGGAACGGCGTGCCCGGCGCGGCGCTCTCGGGCGCGCTCGCGAACCCGCTCCACGACGTGATGCTGAACTGGTGGGGGTCCCACAACCTGTTCGGGCTGTGGCTCACGCCCATGCTCGTGGCCATCACCTACTACCTCGTGCCGCGGATCACCGGGACACCCCTGTACAGCCACACCCTCTCCTTGCTTTCGTTCTGGGGCATCGCCTTCTTCTACGCCGGGGTGGGCCACCACCACCTGCTGCAGGCGCCCATCCCGGGCTGGCTGCGGACCGTCGCGGTGGTCAACAGCATCCTCATCCTCGCTGCGGTCATCGCCTTCTTCTCGAACGTCTGGGCCACCATGCGAGGCAACTGGGACAAGTTCGTCACCCATCTCCCCCTCCGGTTCACGATCACGGGCTTCCTCTTCTACTTCCTCGTCAACGTGCAGGGGGCCGGGCAGTCGCTGCCGGCGTTCAACAACCTCATGCACTTCACGAACTGGACCGTGGCCCACGCCCACCTGGCGCTCCTGGGGGGATTCAGCATCCTCGGCCAGGGGGTCGTCGCCTACATGATCCCGCAGATCCTCAAGCGGCCGCTCTGGAGCGACGATTTGCTCACCTGGCAGTACTGGCTGATCACGATCGGCTTCATCGGGTTCTTCTTCGCGCTGACGTTCGCCAGCTTCCTCCAGGGGCAGGGTTGGGCGGCCGGCATCCCGGTCATCAACACCGTTCCGTTCCTGCGGCCGCACTACCTCATGCGGGCGCTGTTCGGTTCGATGATCATGGTCTCGGCGATCCTGCAGGCCTACAACATCGTTCGAACGTTCGTCTCCGACGGCAGCCGGAAGCATCGGCACGAGATCGACGACTACGTCGCCGCGGCGTGAGGGAAGCAGGAAGCGACCATGGCCACCCGTGACGAGAACCGCATCCCCGCCCATCCACTGATCGGCGACACGTACCTGGGCCAGGCACCCCGACGTGCGATCGCCATGACACCGCTCATGAGCACGCTCGGGGCGCTGCTCGTCTTCTTCATCGTCGCCGTGATCGTCGTCGTCATCCTGCCGACCTTCACGATGAGCCCGCCGGCCTCGCAGAACTGGATCCCGCTCTCGGACGAGGCGCTCGCCGGCCGACAGATCTTCACGGCCAACGGTTGCGTCTACTGCCACAGCGGGTTCGCCCGCCCGCAGGATCACTTCGTGGGGGCGTACTACCTCTACCCGAGGGTCGCCGAGCCAGGCGACTACTGGGAGGGCGCCGCGAGCCCCAACCTGCTGGGCACCGCCCGCACCGGTCCCGACCTCTCGAACGAGGGTGGCCAGCATCCAGACGGCTGGCACGACGCGCACTACTTCAGCCCGCGCGCGGTCAACCCCTTCTCGATCATGCCCCGCTTCAACTTCCTCTCCGACGAGGAACATCGCCAACTCGTGGCGTTCAACCAGGGATCCGGCGGCAAGGACGCCCTCGTTCGCTACGCGGCCATTCAGGTCGGACACGCCTTCATGTCGGCCAACATGACCGATACGACCGTCGAGCAGCAGTTCCCGGTGCTCGTGCAGCAACTCCGCGATCAGGGCGGCTTCGTGGAAGACGGGACGCCCATGGACAGCTCGCCCTGGGGCCTGCCGTGGAAGCCCGCGTGGCACATCAACAGTTTCGAGCGCGGCTACTGGGAGACGAACAACCCGCTACCCGTCACGCAGCAGAACCTCATGCGTGGGAAGACCGTCTTCCTCGAACGCTGCGTCGGCTGCCACGGGATCACGGGGGACGGCCAGGGAGCCGGAGCACCGTTCCTCACGCCGAGTCCGTTCAACTTCCAGGCGAGGCAGATGGCGGGGATCGGCGACTCGCCCGGCATGTACTACCACCGCATCCTGACCGCTGGACCGGGCACGGCGATGGAGAACTTCGGGACGAGGCTCTCCGTGGAAGACATCTGGCGCGTCGTCATGTTCCTGAGGACGATCCCGAACGGAAGCTTGGACACGAGGGCCACCGTCCCGACGGTCGACATGTGGGAGCCGTGGGAAGCGAAGCCACCGTTGCGGCAGTACATCGACGCCCACCCAGCGCGAGACGTCGTCGGCATCCGCGGCGCCACCGAGGATCCGTTCATGGCCGCGGCCCGCTGGGTCGCGCCCGGCCTCGCTCCGGACGACGAGGTGCTGTTCCTGGGTCAGCTCCCCATCACGCTCGAGCGCCTTGCGAGCATGATCCGAACGCAGTACCAGGACGACCTGCAGACCGCGATCGACGAGGCGGTCGCTCGCGGCAACCCACTCCCGCCGCCCGAACAGTTGACCAGCACCGCGGGTCTCGTCTTCCACGAACCGTAGGAGGCGCCATGCGCGCAAGGAGCATCGTCACCGCAACGATCGTCTCGTTCGCCGTTCCCGCGCTGGCCCTCGCGGAGGAGGCCGCCGGCGAGGGCGCCCGGTTACAAGCGGCCGACTACTTCTATCTCATGTGGTACCTCTCGTTCTTCCTGTTCGCGCTCGTCGGACTGCTCGTCGCGCTGCGCCGCGGCTGGTTCCGCGACATCGAGAGCGCCAAGTACCCCATGCTCCAGATCCACGAACCCGACTACTACACGCCCGAGTGGGTGAAGGAGGCCCTGCATGGCGCACGTACCGACCGGCCAGACGAGTGAGGTGGTGCAGGACTACTACCAGTACCTCTACGGGCGTTACTACGGCACCATCCCGCTCGATCGCGCGGAGGGGATCCTCACCTCGTCGCTCGTCACCGTCTTCGCCTGGGGAGCGATCCTGATCGTCGCGTTCTTCCTGCTCACCTACAGCCTCAAGCACGCCCATCGCCGACGAGGCGAGCTCTACGAGGCGGTGTCGTTCGCCGGCTCGCTGCTCGAGCGGAACGGACGGGTCTCGGCGTTCACGTGGATCCTCATCGCCGGCCTGTTCCTCGTGGTGATCTTCGAGGGCGTTCAGGCGGTCATGATCGGCTTTCCCTACTAGACAGGAGGTCGCGAGGTGGCCGAGGTCGTCGCCTATTCCCATCTGACCTGCGCGACCGTACCGGAGCACAGTTGGGACGGCACCTGGTTCGCGCTCCAGACCCTGAAGGGTTACCTCCAATCGTTCCCCGGGCACCTCGTGACCCGTATCGCGGCGCGTCCGGTGACGAACGGCGACGTCAAGGTGTACGTGAGCATCCACTGGCGGCATCCCGAACAGCTCGAGGCGTGGCGCGAGAGCGAGCTCTCCATCGCCGCACTGCTCCGGACCATCGAGCCGGCTCCGTACGACATCCAAGAAGAGACGCTCGAAGACTTCTCGTGAGGGGTGGGAAGCATGTCTGACCGGCACAGCACGGCCGAGGGCTCGCCCGACAAGCGTCGGCAGTACACGCTCTCGATCACGGAGGAAGACCGGCAGCGCTCGTTCGAGCACGAGGACGAGCGCTGGGAGCGCCACCGGCAGGTGCGCGACTGGCTCCTGTTGGGCGTCGCCGCGCTCTTCTGGGTCGCCTTCCAGCTCTCGTTCTTCTTCCTGGTGCCGGGGATCAAGTGAACGGGCGCGCGGCCGGTCGGTCCGAGACTCCCCGAACGCTATCCGGGCGCGTGGCGAGCTACGCGAACCGACACGACGGTGGCGCGCTGATCGTGCGATCCCGGCACCGTCCCGCCTACTTCGTCACGATCGAGGTCGTGGCGGCCGCGCTCGGGTTCGCAGGGCTCGGCTGGCTCTCGAGCGGCCGGGCGCTGCTCGGCGTCGGCCTCCTCATCGCGAGCCCGATCGTCGTCTGGGTCCTCATCCCGATCGCGATGTCGCTCGTGCAGGTCGACACGTTCACGCCGGCCGGACCGTGGCCGATGCTCGCCTACCTGGCGGTGTCCGCCTGCGTCTCGGGATCGTTCCTCGCGTGGGACCTGCGTTCGACGAAAGGAGCCGAGGCGTCAGCATGACGACCCCGAGCGGCAGTCGGAGGGGCACGACGGCCATCGTCCGGCGGCTCGACGCTTCGCCCGACGACGGCGCGCGGTCTTCTCGGTGTCGATCGCCCTTCTCGCCGCGCTCGTCGCGCTCCCCTTCCTCGCGCGCCACCTCGCGCTCCTGGCCGCGCGCGACGCCACGAGATCGCTTCCGGTCGCCACGATGATCGACGACGGCGTCTACCTGGCGACCGGCGACGGCTACCTCCATCTCGACGCCTGGAACATGCCGCTGCGGTTCCCACCCGACGACGCGGTGCGGGTCCCGCGGTCGGCGTTCGAGTCGATCGCGATCCACCGCAAGGTCCTCGAAGCACCGTCGCACTACCGACTGCTCACGGTCCCGGCGGGAGCGTCCATCGCCTGGACCACCTCCGCCCGCGGGGATCGTTGGCTGCGCCTCGAGGCACGCTCGCTCGAGCCCGGAACGTACGTCCTCGTCGCACCCACGACGTCCTTCTACGGCGGAGAGACCTTCCATTACTTCGAGTTGACCGGGCCGTAGGCGGGCCGCAATTGCAGCGCGACGGCTTCGTGGACGGCCGACGTCAGGACGAGGACGATGGTGCCAGCACGTCCGCCACGTATGCACCGGCACGGATGAGCGGGACCCCGTCCACCTCCAGGTCCACGTCGAACGGGACCACGTCGACGTGCACGTCGCTCTGCCAACTCGCCCCGGTCAGATGCCGGTAGGGGTCCCCGAAAGCCACGTGCAACCCGGGGAGCTTCTCGTCCTGCAACAGGTTGCCGGTCGGTACCGAGATGCCGACG
>CAWIUY010000013.1:0-29413 GCA_963839375.1 uncultured Trueperaceae bacterium
CGGCCGCGGCGGTCCTGGGTGAGGACGTGATCGCGAACGCCGTCGCGGGGGCCTTCCGGCGCACGCTGGCGGGAGGACGAAGCCACAGGGGGATGGGCGGAGCGGTTCCGACGGTCGTGCCCGGTCGGCGCCGTGCCCGCGGACGCGTACCGCCTGCGCGAGGTGCGGCTCGCGAACGGCCTGGGCGTGCTGGCGGGGATCCACTTCTACGGGGGCGACGTCGAGCGGCCCTTCGTCGGGATCTTCGCCCAGACCCGCGACGTGTCGGCGGCGGAGCGGCTGGGCGTCACGCCCGCGCTGTGCGACGCGTTCGCCCCCTTCGCGCCGGGCGCCACCTGGTGGTGGACCGCGGGCGACGGCGAGGGCGCCCGCGACGTCGACGGCGCGACCCCCGACCAACGCCTGCTGCTCGGCGCCATCCGCGACCTCGTGCGGACGCCCGTCGATCCGACGGGCGCGCCGTTCACGCTCCGCCGCGACCCAACCGCCTCGTCCTACGACGCGTACGACCGCATCTTCGCGGCTTTCATGGCCGCCCACCCTGCCTGGGAGGGCCGGCTGGCGCGGACCTCACGGGACGACTACCGCGCCTGTGCGGAGGCGGGCGGGCTGTTCGTCGCGGAGGTCGACGGCGAGGTGGCGGGCGTCTCGCGGCGCGGCCGGGCGAGGTCCGTGGGGTCCCCGGTTGGCTCGTCGAGGAGGAGCTGCTCGCCGACCGCTGGCGCGGCCGGGGCCTCGCCCCACTGCTCCAGCGGATGGCGCTGGCGCACCTCGACACGGCCACCCACCCCTTGGTCCTGGGCACGATCGACGCGGCCAACCAAGCCTCCCTCCGCACCGCGCGGCGCGTGGGGCGCGTCGACGCCACAGGTGGACCTTCGTCACCGATCCCCAACGGGAGGGCTGACGACGGCGTCCTCGGTCCCCGTCCCGCCGGCGGCGTCGCCCGGCCCGCTGCACCTGAGCGTCGACGACGTGACGGCCTGCCTGAAGGAACTCGGGCGCGAAGCGCACGCGACGCCCTGGACCCAGCCCACGTTCGCGTCGCTGCGGGCGCTCCACGAGCGCGCGGGCGTCGTGGTGAGCCTGTACGCCTTCCTCGAGGACGCCGGGTGGCGGCTCGAGGACGTGCCGACGCGCCACCGCGCCTCGTTCGCGGCGTCGGCCGCGTGGCTGCGCTTCGGCTTCCACGGCCTACACGCGGGCGTCCACTACGGGGCGGACGGTCTCCCGGCGACGGACGCCGGCGAGCACTACGCGCGATTCGTAGAGGCCGCGACGGGTTTCGCCGGTCCCGCGGCGATCGACCGGTTGCCGCGAGTCCACCGGTTCCTGGGCGCGCGCGCCGCGGTGCGGGCTTGGCGCGACGCCGACTTCGGCGTCGTGGGGCTGTTGACGGCCGACGACGACCGACCGGAGGTCTACCACCTCGGCGCCGACCTGCGTGCGCGCGTGGCCGCCGGCGGCGCGGCGTTCGACGCGGCGGAGCGGCTGCACCTGGTCGCCAGCCTGCCGCGGCTCGAGTCGACGCCCGACGTGGCCGCCCGGCTGGACGGGGCGGCCGGATGGGGCACGACGGCCCCGCGGTGTCTCTTCACGCACGAGCCCGACCTCGCCACCCGCGTCGTGCGCGCGCGCATCGAGGTCGCGATCCGCTGGGCCGCCGACCGCGACGCCGGCTGGGCGTTCCCGCAGGACGTCGTAACCGCCGCCGCGGCGTCGGGTCAGTCGGTCGAGGAGGCCTCGTAGGCCGCGCGGGTCGCCTCGTCCATCGGGTACGTGCCCTCCACCGGTGCGCCCGCCAAGATGCGGCGCTCGATCCAGGCCTCCTCGCGCTCCTTGACCCAGGCCGCCTCGGCGACCTCCTCGGCCAGGTGGCGCGGCACGACGATCACGCTCTCGTCGTCGCCCACCACGACGTCGCCGGGGCGGACCTGGACGCCGCCGACGGTGACCGTCACGTCGAGGTCCTCGGGGTGGTGGGCGATCAGGTTGGTGTTGGCGTTCATGCCCGGCGCGTAGCTCGGGAAGTCGAGCCCGGCGATGAACGGCCCGTCGCGGAACGGGCCGTCGGAGACGATGCCGGCGGCGCCGCGCACCATCATCCGCGCGACGAGCATGCCGCCCATCGTGCCGCAGCTCAGGTCCTCGCGGGCCTCGAGCATGAGGACCTCGCCCGGCTCGATCGCGTCCGCGACCCGGCGTTGTGGGTTGCTGGGACGCTTCCAGGCGGCGAGGGTGTCGAGGTCCTCGCGCATGGCCACGTACCGGAGCGTGCGGGCCACGCCCACCATCTTCGGTCCACCCGGGTGGAGCCGGCGCACGCCGCGCACGACGCGGGTGCGGAAGCCGCCGATGTACAACACCGTGGCGAGCGTCGAGGTGGAGACCTCGCGCAGCCGCCCGGCGACCGCGGGTTCGAGCGGCGCCATGTCGCTCACCGTTCCACCTCGAGGTTACGGGCGCGTTCGGCGGCGAGCGCGGCGTCCAGGGTCGGAGCCGAGAGCGGGTAGGCATGCGCCGCGTAGTCGAACCCCTCGAGTTCGTTCGCCGCCCGCTCCGGGTCGCGCGGCGACGCGTAGTGGGCCCAGATCGCGTCGATCTTCCCGTCGGCGTCGAACGTGTACCACTCCGAGCCGCGGATGTGCTCGCCCACCTTCGGCTTCCAGTGGGTCCACTCGACGCAGATCCCTTCGCCGTCACATACGAGCCGGTCGATCGTCCAGGACGACCCCTTCTCGCGCACGAAGCGGATCCACAGGTCGGCGATCGCGTCGCGACCGACGTAGGGGCTGCCCGTCTCGGGTGGGAAGTAGTGGACGCACCCTTCGGCCAGGACCTGGCCGAAGCGTTCGCGACTGGCGGCGTTGCAGGCGGCGAAGTACGCGCGCACGGCGTCGATCATGGCGGCGCGCTGGCGTTCGTCGATCGGGTTCATGGTCGTACCTCCTGGTCGGAGCGGGTCGGTTCGGGCGCGGGACGGAGCCAGGCGGCCACCGTGTCGAGGTGCGTCAGCATGGCGTCGGCGGCGGCCGCCGCGTCGCCGGCCTCCACCGCAGCCAGGATGGCGGCGTGTTGGGCGGCGGCGGCCGGCGCGGCACCCGGGCGGCGTGCACCCTCGCGCCGCACACCGAGCAACGGTTCGACGAGCGGCACGAGCAGCACCTCGAACAGGGGGTTGCCGCTGGCCTCGGCGAGCTGCTGGTGGAACGTCAGGTCGGACCATGCGAAGCTCTCCAGCGCCTCCTCGCCGTCCGCGTCGTCCCGACCCGTGTGGTCCTCGACCGCGGACGCGAGGGCCTCGGCGGCGGTCACCGTCCGTCGTTGCGTCGACCGCAGCGCCGCCAGCTGCGCGTCCGACCGTCGCCGCGCCGCGCTCGCGGCGATCTGGGGTTCGAGCGCCCGGCGCACGTCGAAGAGCTGGTCGAGGCCGACGCCGTGGCGACGGATGTAGAGGCTCAAGGGCTCGGTGACCACGCGCTCGGGCATCGCGGCCACGAACGCACCGACGCCCGGACGCACCTCGACGAGGCCGCGGGCCTGGAGCCTGCCGAGCGCTTCGCGCACGACGATGCGGCTGACCCCGAGCCGTTCGGCGAGCGCCCGCTCGCCCGGCAGACGGTCGCCGGAGGCGAGCTCGCCATCCAGGATTCGACCCGCCAGGCGATCGGCGACCGTGTCCGGCAGCGAGGCCCGCTCGATGGGCGGGTAGGCGGGGTCGGGATCGGTCCGCGGCGTCAACGTGGCTCCTTCCGGCGGGCGCGGTCAGGTGGTATGACCACCGTGCGCGAAGCGTACGTCCGGTCTCAGGTCGTGTCAACGTCGTCAACAGGAGCGGCGCTGCCAGACGCTTCGACGTACGGGGGAGGACCATGGATCGCGAACCTGAGCCCGCCGTTCGGGTGAAACCCGAGGTGCACCGCGTGCTCGTGACGGGGGCGGCTGGCCGCGTCGGTCGCGCGGTGCGTCCGTGGCTGCGCGAGCGTTTCGAGCTCCGCTTGTTCGACCGTGTCGCCGTCGACGACGCCGCCGCGAACGAGACGGTGGTCGTGGGCGACCTGGTCGATCGAGAGCTCGTCCGCGACGCGCTTCGAGGTGTCGACGCGGTGATCCATCTGGCTGCGGTGCACGGGCTGGACCTGGCCTTCGACGCTTCGGTCGACGCGAACTTTCGGGCGGTGGTCCACCTCCTCGAAGAGGCGCAGCGCGCCGACGTGGCCCGCTTCGTGTACGCCAGCAGCCACCACGTCCATGGGGCGCAGCGGCGGGCGGGCTTCGCGGGCGACGCGGCCGCGTTGGCGCCCGACGCCTACTACGGTCTCGGCAAGGCGTTCGGGGAAGTCGCCTGCGCGCTCTACGCCGCGCGCTTCGGCCTCCGGACGCTGGTCGTGCGCATCGGCAACGCCGACCCCCTCGTCGCCGACGACCGCACCCTGCGGTTGTGGACGAGCGCCCGCGACCTGGCCGCCTTGTTCGAGATCGGCCTCACCCATCCCGACGTCGGGCACGACGTGGTGTACGGCGTCTCCGACTGCCCCGACCCGCTCTACGACAACGCGCGCGCCCAGCAGCTCGGCTACCGACCCCGCGACCGGGCGCTCGATCACCTCGCCCCCGACTTCGTCCCCTACGCGGCCATGCCCGACCGTCTGGGCCGCGACTTCGTCGGCGGCGCCTACGCGGTGGCACCGCTGCCGAGCGCCGAGGAGCACCTGTGAAGATCCGTTCGGTGGAGACCTGGATCGTCGACATCCCGTTCGTGGACGGTGGCAAGGGGCTTGGCATCGGGCCCACCGTCTGGAACCAGCTCGAGATCGCGCTCGTCCGGATCGAGGACGAGGACGGCGTCGTCGGTTGGGGCGAAGGGTTCGGCTACTTCGTCACCGACGCCACGAAGGCCGTCGTCGACCGCATGATCGCACCCGTGCTCGTGGGCACCGAGGTGGACGACATCCCGGCCTGGAACCTGGCCACCCAGCGCCGGCTGCATCTCTTCGGACGCTACGGGATCACCATGTTCGCGATCTCCGGCGTCGACATGGCGCTTTGGGACATCGCCGCCAAGCGCGCCGGCGTGCCGCTCCACGTGCTCCTGGGTGGCACGACCGCGCCCGCCCCGGTGCCCTTCTACGGCAGCCTGGTGCGTTACGCCGATGACGCCGTGGCCCGGCGCGTGAGCGAGGAGGCCGTGGCGATGGGGTTTCGCGAGCTGAAGCTCCACGAGATCACGCTGCCCCACGTCCGCGCCTGTCGCGAGGCGGTGGGGGACGACATCCCGATGTCGGTCGACGTGAACGGCAACTGGAGCGAGGCGGGTGCCCGCGAGGCGGTCGCGCCGCTGGTCGACCTCGGCGTCTCGTGGCTCGAAGAACCGGTGTTCCCGCCCGAGGACTTCGCGGCGCTCGGCCGCTTGCGCGGTCACGGGCTCCCCATCGCGGCCGGCGAGAACTGGTGCACCCGCGTGCAGTTCGAGGGGGCGCTGGCGGCGGGGGCGATCGACATGGCTCAACCCAGCGTCACCAAGGTGGGCGGCGTGAGCGAGTTCTTGGCCGTCGCCGACGTCTGTGCTCGGGCCGGCGTCCCGCTCACCCCCCACTGCCCCTACTTCGGACCGGGCCTGCAGGCCACCATGCACCTGGCCGCCGCGCTGCCGGGCGTGCACCAGCTCGAGTACCTGTTCGTTCGGCCCGAGGCGTGGCTGGCCCCCCTCGGACCCCTCGGTCCGGGGGGAACCTTCGCGGTGCCGAACGGCGTCGGTCTCGGCTTCGAGCCGGATGGGGACGTGCTGGCGCGGTACCGGCGGGTGTGACGCAGGGCGTCGGATGCGCCGCCGCCCCATGGTCCTGCGATGATGGGCCCGAGGCAGACGTCGTCCACGCCGATCGCTCTCCGATCACCCTCCTCAGGAGTCGACCATGACCGCTCGCATCAAGTTGGGTTTCGGGTTCTACCACCACATGCTCACGCGCGAGAACTATCGCTTCGCGCGACAGTGCGGCGCCACCCACGCGGTCGTGCACCTGGTCGACTACTTCGGGCACGACAACGCGGACGCGAACCAGCCCGTGGGCGGCAGTGCCGGGTGGGGCCGGGCGGGCGGAAGCGACGAACGATGGACGCTACCCGCGCTGCGCCGTTTGAGATCGGACCTGGCCGAAGAGGGGCTGGAACTGACGGCCATCGAGAACTTCGACCCGGCCCACTGGCACGACGTCCTGCTCGACGGCCCGCGCAAGCGCGAGCAGCTCGAGCGGCTCAAGGGGATCGTGCGCGACGTCGGCGAAGCGGGCATCCCGGTGATCGGCTACAACTTCAGCCTCGCCGGCGTGGCCGGGCGGGTCAGCGGCCCGTTCGCCCGCGGCGGTGCGGAGTCCGTGGGGATGGACGGCGGCGACGACACCCCCATGCCGCTGGGCATGGTCTGGAACATGGTCTGGGACGCGGCCGCCCCCGCGGGCCACGTGGCGCCGATCAGCCACGACGAGCTCTGGGCGCGTCTCGACGGCTTCCTCCAGGAGATCCTCCCGGTGGCCGAAGAGGCCGGCGTACGGCTGGCCCTGCATCCCGACGACCCGCCCGCACCGTTCGTGCGCGGGCAGCCCCGCCTGGTGTACCAACCCCAGCACTACCGACGGCTGCTCGACCTCCACCCGAGCGCTGCGAACGCGCTCGAGTTCTGCCTCGGCTCGCTCGCCGAGATGACCGAGGGCGACGTCTACGTGGCCACCGAGGAACACGCGGCCGCTGGCCACATCGCGTACGTCCACTTCCGCAACGTCGTCGGGAAGGTGCCCCGGTACCACGAGGTGTTCATGGACGAGGGCGACGTCGACATGGCGCGGATCGTGCAGATCCTGCGACGCACCGGCTTCGATGGCGTGTTGATCCCCGACCACACCCCGCTGATGGCGGGACCGGCGGGCTGGCACTCGGGCATGGCGTACGCCATGGGCTACATGCAGGCGCTGCTGAAGACGGTCGAAGGGTCGAGGTCTTGAGACCGTAGGGCCGCCCCTCGCCGGGGTCGACGCCGCCGGCGTCGCATGTCAGCCCGTCGCCACCAGCGCGGGTTCCAGGAGCTGGTGCAACGTCGCTCGCCGCCGCCGCACGGCGTGCGCGCCCGCGGCGACGCAGGTCCGCAGGTGCTGGAAGTCCGTCGTGCCGATGGGGAAGGGGAAGTCGACGTCGATCTGGAGGTCGGCTTCGCCGAAGCGGGCGGCTGCCTGATGGTGGTAGGCGATCTCGATCGACCTCTGCAGCACCTGCAGGCCGTTCCGGAGGGTCGGTTCGGGGACCCCGGCGGACGGGTTGACCGCCACCGTCACGCCGTCGGCGAGCGTGCGCGCGACGTCGACCGGAGCGACGTCGGCGTAGGCGCCGTCGGCCAGGAGCGAGCCGTCGTGGGCCGCCGGCGGCAGGATGCCCGCCAGGGCCGAGCTGGCGTAGACGGCCTGGGCCGCGTTGCCCTCCCGCAGCACCACCCGCTCACCGGAGCGCAGGTCGGTGGCGACCGCCGCGAACGGGAGCCGCGCCCGGTCGAGGTCCTGGTGGAGCGTGAGTTCGTCGAGTACCTCCATGATCGCGTCCACGGCCGGTGTCAGCGGCCCCCACCGCAGGAGCAGATGGCGGAGGTTGCGGCCGTCCTCGGCCAGCCGCACGAGCCGCGCCGTGGCACCGTTGCCGTGGTGGCGCGTCAAGCCTGGGATCCGGCTCAGGTCGGCGGACAGGTAGGCCCGGTACCAGTCGGGGTTGAGCGCGTACGTCGCGCCGACGATGGCCCCCATCGAGACCCCCACGATGGCGCTCGGGGCGAACCCCTCGTGTTCCAGTGCGCGGAGCACGCCAACGTGGGCGGCGCCACGCGCACCGCCGCCGGCGAGGACGAGGGTGAAGGGGCGGTGGGGTGGTCGTGGCAGGGGGTTCATGGCCGGATGCCGACCGAGTGAGGGTCGTCCTCGGTGCGCGTTCTCATGCTAGCGCCAGGGTTCGGGCTCGTGCGGTACGCCCGTCCCAACGGCGGCGGTGACGCTCGACGATGCTTCCGCGGTCGACGCCAGAAGCCTGCGACGGCACCAGGATCGCGGGCCGTTATCCTGGTCCCATGTGCACGCCGAACGACGCCAGCCCAAGAGCGGCGTCCTGCCTCGCGCTCGCCGGCCGACGCGACCCGTCGGCGGGCGAGAGCCTCAGGCGCGCGCCACCATGACGCTGTTCGTCTTCGTGCTCGTCGTCGTGGCCGTCGTGTGGTGGTTCTCGCGGGGGCCGGGCGACCGGCCGAGGATCTGCCTCCAGCCGGTCCCGATGCGACCGTGCTCGAACAGGTCGCGACCGCTGTCGACGACGTGTTCCGAGCCGGGGCGGGCATCGGCTACGAGATCGCCTGGCAGCAGCAGGTGGAAGCCGAGAACCTGCGGGTGGCGCGCTACCTCCGCCTCCGCCGACGCCGCATCATGATCCACGCGACCCTCGCACCGGTGGTCGGTGCGCCGCTACTGCTCGTCGGCGCCGGGGTCTGGGAGAGCCTGCCCGCCTGGTGGCCCGGCTGGGTTCCCGCGGCCGGCGAACCAGCGTGGTTCTTCGCGGCGGCTGCCGTCGCAGCGTCGTACCTGCTGTTGGCGCTGTTGCTCGGGCTGCCGTCGTACCGCGCCGTCCATCGTGAAGCCGCACGTGTCGACGCCGACCTGAAGGGGCTCCGCGCCGACGGCCTGAAGCTGTCGGCGGACGTCGCGGTCGCACGGCTCGAGGTCGCACGCCACGCGGCCCTGGTGGCCAACCGTCTGCAGTTCGAGTCGGGCTTGCGGCGCGGGCGACTCGAAGCACGCGAGAGCTCGTTCGCGGCCGGCGTGGCCGAGGGGCAACGCCAGGGGCGCGCCGCCGGCCGGGCCGAGGGGCAACAGGCCGTGGCCGGGCTGCACGTGCAGCGCTCCGCCGAACTCAACCAGGCGTACCTGCGCGGCAAGGCGGACGGGGAAGCGTCGCATCAGAGCGCATCGGCGGCGGCGATCGAAGCTGCCCGCGAGGCCGGACGGCGCGAAGGCTACAAGGCCGGGTTCGATCGAGGGCGCAGCGAGGGCGCCACGGCGGCGCCGCGGAGTTCGGCCGCGCGCGATCCCATGCAGGGCAAGCCCGCCACCCGGGACGACGCGCTGAGGATCTTGGACCTTGGTCCGTCCGCGACAGCCGCCGAGGTCGACGCCCGCTTCCGCAGCTTCCGCCGCGAGATGCATCCCGACAACTTCCCGGGCGCCAAGTACCCGCGCGCTCAGCGCGAGTTCGCCGAACTCGAGTTCAAGCGGCTCGTGGAAGCGCGCGACCTGCTGCTCGGGTCGGCGCAGCGGTAGGACGGACCGCCACCCCGCGGCTTGACCCGCCATTCTGGGGGTGCGGCTCCCCGACGCCGCGGCGCGCCGCCGCGCGGGCGCCCGTGCCGCTGCACGAGAAGGCCGCCCGGGTCTGGTCCGGGCGGCCAGGATCGAGCCTGCGTTCACGGTCGTGAGGCGGCGAGGTGCATCTCGGGCCGGTTCGGTCCGCTCGCCGCGACCGCTAAACGGCCCTCAGGGCGTTTCGATCTGCTCGCCGGTCGTGCTGACGAGGTACCAGGCGTCCGCCACGTCCTGACCGTTCGCCATGCCGGGTTCCTGGTCTTGCACGAAGGTGTAGAGCGGGTGACCGTTGTAGGTCACCTGCATCGTGCCGTCGGCACGTTCGATGGTGCCCACGAGCGAGGCGTCGAGGCCTTCGCCCACCATCGGCTCGCCGTCCTCGACGGTCAGGGGCGGCCAGTTCTGGGCGCAGTCGTCGGTGCAGTTGCTGGTGCCTTCGGTGTCGTTCAGGAACATGTACAGCGCGTGTCCTTCGGCGTCGACCAGGTGCTCGCCGTACATGTCGCTCGTGGCGACTTGGACGTCGGCAGCGGTAGCGGCGTCTTGCGCTTGGGAGATCAGGAAGAGCCCGCTCAGCAAGAGCAGGGCAGTGGCGATGAACAGGGGACGGGACTTGGTCATGGGTGGTCTCCTCGTGACATGCGGCGACGCGTCGGTCGCCCTCGGGCGGGGACGCCGTGGCGGCGTCCGATGGGGGCGAGTCCCCCCGGCCGTCGTCTTCAGGACTGGCTCCACGCGCCTTGCGCGGCCACCAGGGCGTGAGTGGCGTGGTCACGGCTTCGGGTGCAGGACTCGCGACCGGACCTGGGTGCTCCTCTTCTCGGGTCTCGAGAGGGCGCGCGGGTGCGCGCTGGATGACGATCGGACGGCATTTCCCCCGCGACGCCCTCCGGACGTTCAAGCTAAAGGCGTCGCTGCCGGACGTGTGTGACGGTTGCGAAGCGTTCGCCGACTGCTGTGGGCGACGCCACGGACGCCGCCTTCACGCGACCGGCCGACCGCTCAGGACGCCTGCCGCACCGCTCGTCACGTCGGCGCTGAGGTCCCCGGGAGCCACCGTCGCCCGGTCCAGCCCGCCAAGGATCTGCGCGACCGTCTCGTCGGCCTCCGACGTCGACGTGTCGAGCCACAGGCCGAGGCGGGCGGTCTCATGGCGCAGGATGTGTTCGTAGTCGTCGGGCGTTTCGTGCGCGTAGGCGTCCTTGTCGCGCTGCGCGTCCCGTTGCGCTGCGACATCCGGGTCGGTGTGCAGGACCACGACGTGAAGCGCGTGGTGCACGAGCGTGCGCGCGACCGCGGCGAGGGCCGGGCCGAGGATGACGTCCTGGTAGACCACCGTGAACCCGGCGCCGAGGTAGTGCTCGATCACGCTGGCGGCGATGCGGTAGCGCAGCAGCACCTGCCGCCACGCCTCGTCGCTGGGAGGCAGCGCGAACTCCGCGCGACCGTTGACGATCATCGTCCGGAACGTGTCGCCGCGCACGTGCGCGCTGTGAGGGAGCCGCTCGGCGAGGCGCTCGGCCACCGTCGACTTGCCCGACGCCATGATGCCGGTGACGAGGATGAGCCTGGGCGGATGCGGCATCGTCATGTCGCGACCTCCTATGTGTGAGCGTACAAGCGGCGTCGACGCCGCCGCCGCTCAGCTGGCACGCGGGAGGTGATGAGGCCCGTGGGTGGAGACGCACGTTCTGGACGTGCGCCGCCGTCCTGTCGCGGCTAGGCGCTGCGCCCAACCTCCAGCGCGCTCGCGAGCCCATCGACCCGTTTGATCGCTTCTTCCAGGATGCCTTCGGACGTCGACGGGAACGCCCGCCGCAACGCCGGTGCCGCCATGAGCCAGGCGAGCACGGGTTCAGGGTCGCATCGGTACGCGTCGCAGCCGAGCGCCGCGAGCGTGGGCGTCACGCCGAGCGCCTCGATCCACCGGAGACGCGCCGACAGGGTGGCGTCGTCCTCGCCGATGAGGGCGAGCTGGACCAGCACGCCGAACGCCACGAGCTCGCCATGCAGCGACCGGTGGTGGTCGGGCAGCAGCGTGAAGGCGTTGTGCACGGCGTGCGCCGCGGCGAGCTTGTTGCCCTCGCCGGCGAGACCGCCGATCAGGCCCGGGAGCACGATGGCGGCCTCCGCGAGGGCGCTGCGCTCGGCTGGCTCGGCGGGGAGTCCGCTTGCCAAAGCTCCCGTAGCGGGGTCGACCCAGCGCGCCAGGACGTCGCAGGTCGCCAAGGCGGTGGCCAGGAACAGGTCAGGAGCGACCGTTGAGCGCGCCGCGAGCCGGACCTCTTCGACCTTGCACCAGGCGTCGAGCACGCCCGCCGCGAGCAGCCGATCGGGTGCCGCCGCGAGGAGGCCCGGGTCCAGGGCGACGAGCGCCGGACACATGGGCGCGAAGAAGGGGCCTTGCCACACACCGCTCTCGTCGTACGTGACGCTCATCGCGGTGGTCGCCGCGCAGGTCGCGGGGCTGGTGGGCACGGCCACGAACGGGACCGTGGCGACGCGGGCGGCCGCCTTGCCGACGTCGAGCACGCGGCCGCCGCCGACGCCGACGACCACGTCGTAGCGACCGGCGCGGACGTCGTCTCCCAGCCGCTCGATCGTGGCTCGGGTGACCTGGCCGCGGTGGGGCGCCGGTACCCAGCTCACGTCGGCATCGGCCAGGCTCGTGCTCAGACGCTTCTCGACGGCGGCGAAGCCGTGCTCCCCGTGGACGAGCAGCGCGCGCGAACCAAGGTCCGCCATGTGGGCCCCGAGCGTCGCCCACACGTCTTCGCCCCTCAGCAACGTCGCCGGGGCCAGTGCCGTCCTCACGCCTTGTCGGTTCCCCACGTGCTGCCGAGCAGCGACACCAACGAGCGGGCCTCTGCGGCCGCCGACGCGAACCCGTCCGCGGCGTCGCCGCCCGCGAGCGCGCCGCCGACCCCGGCACCCAGCGCCCCGGCTCGCAGGTAGGAGGGCAAGTTGCTGCTGCCGATGCCGCCCACGACCAAGAGCTCCAGATCGGGGTACGGTCCCAGCAACGCCTGGACGTAGCTGGGCCCGAGGGCCGCCGCCGGGAACAGCTTGATGAACGTCGCGCCGGCCTCGCGCGCGGCAGCGATGTCGGTGGGGGTCAGCGCGCCCGCAAGCATGCCCAGGTCGTGCTCGCGGGCGTAGCTCAACACCGGTGGCGCCACGTGCGGGGTCACGAGGAAGGTGGCGCCGGCGCCGGCGGCGTCCTGGGCCGACGCGCGCGTGGTGACCGTGCCGGCGCCCACCCGCAGGTCCGCAGGGGCGAGCCGGACCAGCGCCTCGAGCGTGGTCACGGCCTCGGGCTCCGAGAGCGCCACCTCGATCAAGCGCACGCCGGCGCCGTAGAGCGCGTCGACGCGCGCGTCGAGGGACCCGCGAGGGACGCCGCGCAAGATGGCCACCAGTCGGTGGCGCCGGACGTCGTCCGCGAAGCCTTGGGCGAGCGTGGTCACGACGCGCCGCGTCCGAGTTCGAACAGCGCGACCGCCCCCTCGACAGCGGCCAAGTCGGCCTCGTCTCCATCGACCTGGCGCACGTCCGCATGGCCGGCGCGGGCCAACAGGGCCGCCAGCACGTCGGGGAAGACGCCGTGGCCGTAGAGCACGATGGGAGCACGGCCGGCCGGTGGCAGCAGCGGTAGGTCGACGGCGGCCAAGGCGCCGACGAGGAAGCTGGTCATGCGCTCGCGAGCGAGCCCGCCGAGCTGTTCGCCCACGCGCACCAGGAACAGGGCGCGTCCCAGCCCGTTGGCGCGCGTGGCTTCGGCCCCGGCGTGTACGGCGTCCAGGTCGAGTTCCAGGTCGTCGAGCGGCACGACGCTGCTCTTCAGGATCGTGTGCGCACCGACGGCCGCCAGCAGCTCGCCGGTGATGGCCGTGCGCGAAGCGGTGATGCGTCCGTCGGCGTCGACGTCGATGGCCTTGTGGTGGGAGCCGAAGTGCAGGAAGGTGGCGGCCTCGTGCAGACCGAGGCGGGCGCGCAGACCCCATGATCTCCGCCTCCTCGCCGCGCAGGACGTCGCCGTCTGCCAGAGCGTCGATCGCGAGGACGCGCGGGAGCGTCTTGACGCCCGGGATGAAGGCGAGTTCGCCCAGGTCCGGGAAGGTCGTGCGGACGATGCCGGCGGCCAGATCGTGCGGTCCGGCCGGGGCCAGCAGGTGCGGGACCTCGTGCAGTCCCAGGTTCGAGGTGATCATGCCCGAACAGATGACGGCCGACGGTGTCGCGTCGGTTTCGGCCCGCACGCGCGCCAACAGGTCGGCGACCGCGGCACGGATGGCGGTCGGTTCGCCGCTGATCGCGGTATCGCGCGCGCCGGCCGCCACGCTGCCGGCCCACCGGACCGCGGCGCCGTCCCAAAGGCGAAGCCGTGTGGTGGTGGTGCCGGAGTCGACCACCGCGTAGGTCGCCGAGGCGGCCTTCATGCGGCCACCGTCGCCGGCAACGCCAAGGCTCGAACCCGCGCTTCGTCGACCTCGATGCCGAGCCCCGGGCCCTGGGGCACGCGGACGTGGCCGTCGCGGACCGCCAGCGCCGGCGTCCGGAGGAT
Source organism: uncultured Trueperaceae bacterium (assembly GCA_963839375.1). Taxonomy (GTDB): domain Bacteria; phylum Deinococcota; class Deinococci; order Deinococcales; family Trueperaceae; genus JAABTL01. The sequence goes on from CAWIUY010000013.1 coordinate 13,948, forward strand.
CGCGTCGCCCAAGGGGTTCTCGCCCATCCAGTACTCGTGGCGCACCAAGTTGGGCATCGCGGCCGCAGCGTGGAACGAGGCCACGAAGTGGATGGCCGAGCCGATGCTCACGTGCGGCGTACACGCCACGCCGAAGGCGTCCGCCAGGATCGCGATGCGACGCAACTCGGTGAGCCCGCCGGCGCGGCAGACGTCGGGTTGGACGATGTCGAGGCCCCCCACGCGCAGGTAGCGCAGGACCTGGTAGCGGTTGGTGATGACGTCGTTGGCGATGGGGATGGCCAGGGCGCGCGCGACCTCGCCGTACCCCTCGACCTGCTCGTGCGGGAGTGGCGCCTCGAAGAACCCCACGCCCAAGCGCTCGAGCTCACGCCCCACGCGCAGTGCGGTCGGCACGTCGTAGTTGCCGGCGGCGTCGGCGTAGACCTCGACGCTGCGGCCGACGTGCTGCCGCACGGCCTCGACCGAGGCGACGTCGACGTCGGCGCCCAGGCCGATGGCCATCTTGAGCGCGCCGAAACCACGCTCGGTCGCGCCCGCGGCCGCGCGCAGCATGCGATCGTGGTCGGCTTCGCCCGCGCTCGCCCGCGTGGCCGGCACGCCGGACGCGTACACGGGGATCCGGTCCCGGTACGCGCCCCCCAGCAAGCGGTGGACGGGTTCGCCCACGTGTTTCCCGACCACGTCCCAGAGCGCGATGTCGACGCCGCTGATGGCTTCGAGCAGGAAGCCGCTCTCGTGGCCGCGCAGGCGCATCGAGGCGTAGAGGGTCTCCCAGATCGGTTCGACGTCGCGCGGGTCGGCGCCGATCAGCAGGTCGCGCAGCAGGTCGTGGACGATCGTTTGCGCCACCCGCGGGGCGACCGGTGCCTTCGCCTCGCCCCAACCGACGAGGCCCGAGTCGGTCTCGATGCGCACCAGGCACGTGTCGATGCCCGTGGCGTACGCGGGCAGCATGCGACCGGGATGGGGGAAGCGCGTCGCCTGCCAATGGGCGGTGGGGTTCGGGACGCCGGATGCCTCGGGGTCCCCGCCGCGCGATCCCGCGCCCCACGTGGCCTTGCCCCAGTACGTCCCCGCCGGGTTGGGTGCGGAGATCGCGATGGCTTCGACGTCGACGATCCTCATGGTGGCTCCTCTGGCAGCGCCGCGTCAGGCGGTGCGGTAGCGCGCGACGACGTCCTCGTTCACGGTCACGCCCAGGCCGGGCCGGTCGCCGACCGTCAGGTACCCCTCGTGCCAGCCCACCCCTTCGAGCAGGAGGTCGTCGACGAGCGGGTTGGGGAACACAGGGAACTCGTGGATGAAGGCTTGACGCTCGCTCGCGGCCCAATGCAGCGAGGCCACGACGTGCAGCGCGCTGCCGATCGAGACGTGCGGCGCCACCCGCACGTTGTGGGCGGAGGCGAGCACGCCGATGCGGTGGCAGGCGGTGAGACCGCCGGCCCGGCAGATGTCGGGCTGGATCACGTCGAACGTGCGGCTCGCCAGGAGTTCGCCGAAGCGGTAGTGGGTGCACTCGCACTCGCCGCCGGCGATGGCGACGTCGACCTTCCCGCGCAGCTCGCGGTAGCCGGCGACGTCCTCAGGGGGTAGGGGTTCCTCGAACCACACGGCACCGTGCGCCTCGAGGACCCGCGCCATGCCCACCGCCTCGGCCACCGTGTAGCGGCAGTTGGCGTCAGCCATCAGGTCCAGGTCGCCCCCGACGGCCGCGCGGACCGTCTCCACCTTGCGGCGATCGACGGTCGTGCCCTGACCCACCTTGAGCTTCATGGCGGTGAAGCCGGCGTCGCGGTGGCGGAGCGCTGTCTCGGCCAGGTCCTCGGGTGACAGCCACTGCAACACCGAGGCGTACGTGCGGACGCGCGCTTGCTGAAGCCCGCCGAGCAACGTGTAGCAGGGCACGCCGAGCGCCTTGCCGGCGAGGTCGTAGAGCGCGATGTCGACGCCGCTCATCGCTTCGGGCATGAAGCCGAGCGCATGACCCCGGGGTCGCATGAGCGCATACATCTTGTCCCACAGCGGGCCGGTGTCGAGCGGGTTCGCCCCGAGGAGCGCGGGCGCGATCAGCACGTCGATGATCGACTTCGTGACCTCGGGCGCCACCGGCGCGTGCACCTCGCCCCACCCCACCGTGCCGTCGTCGGCAGTGACCTTGACCAGCGTCGACTCCGCCCACTTGAACGGCATCGCGAAGCTCGCCGCCTGCCACGACTCGATGCCGGGGACCGGCGCCTTGACGACGATTGCTTCGATCCGTTCGATCTTCATACCGGACTCCCGACGGCGGCGCGGCGCGCTTCGACGAACGTGAGGACGAGAGGCCCCTGGCCCCACGGGAAGACACCGAGCGGTCGGTCGACGTACGTGGCCCGGTCGCCGACGGGGGTGGCGTTCGAGACCATCAGGGCGCCGTCGTCGCCCATCGTGTCGCCGAGGACAGCGCGGGCTCGGTCGATGGCGGGATCGATCTCCGCGACGAGCTCCGCGCCGAGCAACCGCAACCGGCGCGCCTTGAGGATGGCCGACACGAAGAAGGCCGCGACGGACGCCTCGAGCGGGCTCGTGGGATCGTCGAGCACGGTGTGCCAGGCGCCGGATGCGTCCTGCCGCTCGCACAGACCCCCGACAAGGCGCGCCAGCCGCGCCCGCAGCTCGGACATGTCGGCGTGGTCGGCGGGCAGGTTCGCCAGCGTGTCGACGAGGCCATGGAGCGCCCAGCCGTTGCCGCGTCCCCACCTCACGGTGCTCGGGCGATGCGTGCCCACGTCGTACCCGTGGACGAAGAGGCCGTCGCTGTCGTCCTGGAGCACTCGCGCGTAGCCGAGACAGGCGTCGGTCCCACGATCGGCCCAGCGCTCGTCGCCCGTGACCTGCGCCAAGCGCGTCAAGAAGGGACCGTCGAGCGCCATGCAGTCGACCCAGATCGTGTCGCGCCAGTCGTCCAGGTCGCGACGGTGCACCGCCACGCCGTCTGCCACCGGGAACGACGTGAGCAGACGCCCGAGCTCCAGCGCGCGCTCGAGGGCCACCGGGTCCTGGCGCCGCTCGGCGACGTCGAGGAGGACCACGCCGGGCGCCACGTGGTCGGCGGGCCCGAGCGGCGGGGTCGCATGTGCCCAAGACACCACCGTGTCCGCCACGAAGTCGCTGGCTGCGGTCTCACCGAGTTCGTCACCCAACTCGAGCAGCCCTCGCAGGCCGATGTCCTCGCCGAAGCCCCAGATCTTGTACCGGTAGGCGACCAGGTGCGACGCGGCCGCGCGGGCGCGGGCGTCGAACACGGACGCCGGCATCGTCCTCATGTCGCGGCCGCCCGTGTCCGCGTGCGGCCGACCGCCCCGGAACCAGCGCCACGCACCGCCCGACGGCGGCACGTCACGGGTTGGCGGGCTCGATCAACAGGTCGGCGACGCCCGCCAGCAGCGCATCGAGCTCCGCATGATCGCCGGCGTCGAGCGGCGTCGCGCCCACCCGCACGTGCGTCGAGTCGATCAGGCCGCGGTGTCGCAACACCTCCTTGGTCATGTTCATTCGGAACACGGTCTGGAAGGTCAGGAGCGGCAGGCTCCGGTCGTAGAGCTCGCGTGCGCCGGTGACGTCACCCGCCCGATGGCGCTCGAAGATGCGCACGTGCACCTCGGTGAGCTCGCAGGCCGGCATCGCGCCGATGGCGCCGCGGTTGAGCTCGTCCATGAGGTAGCGACCGCCGGCGCCGCCGAACACCCCCACCAACCCGGCCGGCGGGTCGGTCAGCAATTGGGTGATCCGCTGGCCTCCGGGCATGTTCTCTTCCTTGACGTACTGCACCTGCGGCACCCGCGTGAGCAACTGCCGCACGAAGGCCACGCCGTGCCCGGAGCCCAGCGGCGGCGGGGCGTTCTGCGCCACGAGCGGCACGTCGACGGTGTCGGCAATGGCGGCGTAGAGCGCGAGCGTGGCGTCGGGCCCATCGCGGACCACGTACGGCGGCATGAGCATGAGCGCGTCGACCCCGAGCCCAGCCACCCGCCGCGCCAGCGCGACGGCCGCCTGGGGACTCGCGGCCGTGGCCGTACCCACCACGGGCACCGCGCCGCCCACCTCCTGGACGACGATCTCGGTGAGTCGCAAGCGTTCCTCGTCCGAGAGCGCGTAGAACTCGGACGCCAGGGCCGGGAAGGCGACGCCGTGGGCGCCGGCTTGCAGCACGTACCGCACGACGCGGATGAAGCCGCCCTCGTCGACGGTTCCGTCGTCATGAAAGATCGAAGGCAGGATCGGCACGATCCCTTTCAGCTGCGTCATCCTTTCACCCCACTCGCGGCGATGCCCTGCACCAAGAAGCGCTCCAGGAACCCGAACAGCACGATCACCGGGAGCACGAAGATGAGCGAGGCCGCCATGATGTCGTTCCATTGCACCTGGTACTGCTGGTTGAACGCGGCGATCCCGATGGGACCGGTCCAGCGCGACTCGCCCGAGATGAGCGTCGTGGCGAACACGAACTCGCCCCACGTGAGGATCGCGCAGTAGATGGTGGTGGCCGCCAGTCCGGGCAGCGACAGCGGCATCACCACGCGCATCAAGGCCCCGAAGGCGGAGGCGCCGTCGATCATGGCCGCGTCCTCGAGCTCCCGCGGGATGGAGTCGAAGAAGCCCTTCATCATCCAGGCCCCGAAAGGCACGACGAAGCTCGTGTTGGCGATGACCAACGAGAGGTAGCTGTCGATGAGGCCGAGCTGCGCGAAGATGATGTAGAGCGGGATGATGAGCAGGCTGCCGGGCAGCATGCGGGCCACGAGGAGCAAGAAGCCGGTCTCGCTCACGCCCCGGTAGGTGAAGCGCGACATCGCGTAGCCGGCGAACGACGAGACGGGGACGGCGATCGCGATCGTGATCGCGGTGACCAGCGTCGAGTTGAGGAACCAGCGGAAGATGAGGGTCTCTTGCAGCACCCGGCGAAAGGCGGTGAACGTGGCGTCGTCCGGGAAGAACTGCGGTGGCCACGACAACAGGACGTTGCCCGGCCGCAGCGCCGTGATGAGCATCCAGTACAGGGGGAACAGCAGCACCACCAACGTGCCGATCACCAGCACGTAGACGAGGAGCGTGTTCAGGCGACTCTGGCGCAGCACGGCGTTCGGACCTCCTCGGACGGGGACGCGATCAGTAGAACGACTTCGACGTGAGCCGCAGGTAGACGAAGGTGGCGATCACCGAGAGCAGCAGCGTGATCATCCCCACCGCGGCGGCGTAACTCATCTGGAAGTACTGGAAGGCCTCGCGATAGATCTGGATGGCGAGTGTCTCGGTGGCGCCGCTCGGGCCGCCACCCGTCATGACGTAGATGATGTCGAACACGCGGAAGAGCCATAGGGTCGAGATCACCAAGGCGATGCCGATCACGGGGCGCAGGGCGGCGATCGTGATGTGGCGGAACTGCTGGACGGCGTTGGCCCCGTCCACGCGGGCCGCTTCGAAGAGCTCCTTGGGGATCGATTGCATGCCCGCCAACAGCGTCACGGTGAAGAACGGGTAGCCCTTCCAGATCGTGGCGGCCGTGACGGCCAGGAAGGCCGGGCCGGCTTTGGTGAACCAGGCGACGGGTGCGTCGATGAGGCCGGCCTGGAGCAGAAGATAGTTGACGACGCCGAACGAGGAGTTGAACATCCACATGAAGATGGTGGCGGCCACCACCCCCGGGATGGGCCACGGCATCATCACCAGGATGCGGGCGAGCACGCGGCCGCGGAACGGTTGGTTGAGCAGTACCGCCGTGAAGAGCCCGATCCCGAAGGAGCCCACCGTGCCCCAGAAGACGTAGCCGAGGGTCACGCGCAACGAGCGCCAGAAGTTGGCGCTCTCGAACATGTCGCGGTAGTTGAACCAGCCGGGCGTCCCCGTGAAGCCCCGGTCGCGTCGGAACACCTGCACGTCGAAGAAGCTCATCTGGCCGGCTTTGACCAGGGGGTACACGATCACGAGCAGCACCACGATGATGGCGGGCGCCAGCAGCGCGAAGGCGTAGAGCCGGCTGCGTGCGGCGCTGGCGAGCCGTCGTCGGCGGGGACGGGCAAGGGTCGTGCTCACGGGACCTGGTGGCCTCCTCGGGCCGCGGGGTCGCCGGCGTGTGCCGGCGACCCCGCGCGAAGACGTCAGCGCAGACGCGAGAGGTCGTTCTCGAGCTGGTCGAGCACCGCGTCGATGTCCTGCTCCTGGACGACGGCGGCGAGGGTGGCTTCGATCACCAGGTCGCGGAAGCGGGTGTAGTTCTCGGCCATGCCGGGCGGGATGTAGTCCTTGGCGGCGTTGGCCTCGTTGACGAACACCTGCATGTTGGGGTTCTCGGCGAGGAAAGCGTCGTCGAGGACGCCCGCGCGGGCCGGTGGCTGACCCGCGATGGTGGCGTACTTCGCCTGCCACTCCTCGGAGGTGAAGAGCTCGATGAACTTCCAGGCGAGCTCCTGGCGCTCGGGGTCGATGTCGGCGGGCACGGCGAGCACGTTGCTGGCGCCGCCGTAGACGGTCCCGGAGAACGGCGTCGACGCGACCTGGAGGCCGGGCTGGACGTCGGGTGCGGCGCTGTTGATGTTGCCCTGGATCCACGGACCCTCGAGCATCATGGCAGCGCGGCCTTCGACGAAGAACTGGCGCTTGCCGTTGTTGTCGAGCCCGAGCGGCACGGAGCCGTCCGCGATCAGCTGGCGCATCTTGGTCCAGGCGGTCGTGATGGCGTCGCGGTTCAGCTCGCCTTCGGCGTTCACCCAATGGCCGTCCGGGTCCGCCTCGAACAGGAACGAGGTGGCGGTCGTTTCGACGCCCGGGTGGGTGACGGTCGGGAAGACGAAGCCGTACTGGTCGATGGCGCCGTCGCCATCCTTGTCGACCGTCAGCTGGCGCGCGTACTCGATGAGCTCGTCGCTGTTCTTGGGCGGACCGGCCAGACCGGCTTCTTCGAACGCCGCTTGGTTCCAGCCGAGCACGTAGCCGTAGCCGAGGACCACGATGCACAGGGTCTGGCCTTCGTACTCGCACGTCGACTGGACCGGTGTCCACTGGTTCACGACGTCGGACATGTCGGCCAGGTGCTCGTCGAGCGGTTCCAGCCAGCCCTCTTGCGCGTAGACCATGAAGTTGGCGGCCGGCAGGTGGAGGATGTCGGGTGGGTTGCCGCCTGCGAAACGGGTGACCATCGTCTGGTTGTACGAAGCGAACGGTTCGTGGGTGAACTCGATCGTGACGCCGGGGTTCTGGGCCTCGAACGCGTCGATGAGGGCGTTCCACCAGTCCGACGTGCCGGGCTCGGTGGCTTGCCAGGACGGCATCTCGAGAACGATGTCCTGGGCGTGGACGGTCGTGAACGCGAACGACGCGAGCAGCGTCGAACGCGAACGCGAGATTTCGGAGCTTTGCGAAGGTGGTGCATGGGGTCTCCCAACGTGCGAAGGGCGAGGGGGTGGGCGGGCGTCTCAACGGGTGGCAGGGCCAGAGGGACTCCCTTCTGGACGGGATACGTCCTCGATGAGCGAGGTGGCGGAGCGGCGCAGGTGCGCGTCGAGGGCGCGTTGCATCGCGGTGACGTCGCGTGCCGCGAGGGCCTCGAGGATGGCGACGTGCTCGGCGGCCTCGATGGGGACGCGAAGCAACCAGGTGGTGGCGTTCAGGTGGGCGCGGGCGATGCGCAAGTGGGCGCGCAGGTCGTCATAGATGGCGATGAGCCGACGGTTGCCCGACAGCTGCACCAGGCGATGGTGGAACAGCGAGTTCTTGGCGTCGTGCGTTCGGGCGGCGACGGCAGCGTCGTCGTTCTCTGCTACGGAGCGCTCCATGTCGTCCACGAGCCGCCGTAGGCAGCGAGGTCGTCCTCGGTGACGCGAACGCAAGCGGTCTCGCAGGCGAGGGTCTCGAGCGCGCGGCGGACATCGAGCGTCTCGGCGTAATCGTCGAGCGTGAACGCGGCGACGAAAGTGCCGCGGCGGGGTTGGACGTCGACCAGACCGTCGGTCGCCAGCACCGCGAGCGCCTCGTGCACGGGGGTTCGGCTCACGTCGAGGCGCCGGGCGATCTCGTCGACATTCAGCTTGGAGCCGGGCGCGAAGGTGCGGTTCACGATGCCCTCGCGGAGCACCTGGTACACGGTGTCGGTGACGCGCTCGGTCTTGATCGCTGAGAGACCCCGCTCCGGCATCCGGGCGCCCCCTTCCTCTGTCGTGTAGTATCTGAAATGTTACACATCGAACCGAGGGTGTCAAGCGCGCCGCCCATCGTCCGACCCAGGAGGACCGCCATGGCCGACGACCGAAACGCTCCCGCTCCGTCCACGTCCGACCCGGCCGCCGCGGGTCCCGGGAACGTCGACAAACACCTCGTCGTGACGGCGTTCGCCGCTCACGCCGGGCTCGTGCTCACGGAGGACGAACGCGAGCGCCTCGAGGAGTACGTCGATACGGTCTGGGACATGGCGGCGCGTCTGCGCGAGGTGGACACGCCGGGTCTCGAGGGGTTGCGCGACGAGATGCCGCTGCGCGCGGCCCACGCGAACCGGGGAGAGGCCGCGCGGCGCCGCAGACCCGGGGCGGGGCGCATCGGCGAGCCCAGCACGTGCCCGACGAGCTCCTGGACGCCGGGATCATGGCGGTCGCCGGTGCGATCGCTCGCCGCGAGGTCACGCCCCTCGACGTCACCCACGCCGTCCTCCAGCGCATCGAGCGCTTCGACGGTGCCGTGCGCGCCTACGTCACCGTCGACGCGGACGGCGCGCGGTCGGCGGCCGCGGCGCTGACCCGCGAGCTCCGCGAGGACGGCCCCGCAGCGTGCTCCACGGCGTGTGCATCGGCGCCAAGGACAGCATCCCGATCGCGGGGATGCGCTGCACCTACAACTCGCCGCTGATGCGCGACTGGCAGCCGAAGCGGGACGCCGAGGCGATCCGGCGCCTGCGGGCTGCGGGCGCGGTGATGGTGGGCAAGCACAACCTGAACGAGTTCGGTTGGAGCCTGCCCACCGAGGAGGACCTGACGCCGCCGCCGCGCAACCCGTGGTTCCCCGAGGAGCGCTCGGTCGGTTCGACCAGCGGTGGTGGCGCTGCGGTGGCGGCCGGTCTGGCGCTGGCGGCGATCGGCACCGACGGGGGCGGCTCGATCCGGCTGCCGGCGGGCCAGCACGGCTTGTTCGGCGTGAAGCCGGGCCACGACGACGTGCCGCGTCAGGGCGTGGGGGAGGGCAGCGTGTCCGAGGTGAGCGTGCTCGCCCGCACCGCTGCCGGCGCCGCGGCCGTGCTGGCCGCCATGCAGGTCGACGTGGACGGCGTGGGCGGCGCCGAGCGGCTTCGGCGCGAGCCCGCCGAGCGGGCGGCGCAGGTGCTCGAGGGTCCCAAAGCGCTGCGGCTGGGCGTTCCGGAGGGCTACCTGCAAGACGTGGGCATGGAGGACGACGTGGCGGACGCCCTCGAGAGCGTCCGGCACGTCTGTGCGGAGCTCGACATCGAGATCGTCGGTCTGCCCCGGCCCGCGCTCGACGTGCTGCACGACGCGGTCCGGGCGAACTTCGTGATCATCGCCGCCGAACACTTCTTCGACCACGAGGGGCCAGGTCGAGACCGGAAGCGCTACGGGTCGAGCGCTGGCTTCTACAACCTGCCCGGTTCCTGCCTCACGGCGGCCGACTACCTGCACGCACAGCGGGTGGGCGGCATCGCCCGGGACGCGATCGACGCGGTGCTGGGTAGCGTCGACCTGCTGCTCATGCCCACGACGCCGGTGACCCGGACGTCCACCGCCCGGAACCCCAAGACCCACCGCAAGGGCGGCAACGCCGCCTACACGGCCCCCTTCAACATCAGCGGCCACCCGGCGATCTCGTTCCCGGCGGGGATGAGCCGTGAGGGCATCCCCATCGGGATGCAGCTCGTGGGTCGGCGGGGCAGCGAGTACCACCAGTTGAGCGTCGGCCACGCGATCTCGTCTCGGCTGACCCTGCCGCCCTTCCCGGATCCGACGCGTGTCGTCGCCCACGTGCGGAACGAGGACGCACGCCGTTGAGCGACCCCGGGAGCGACCGCGGCGACTGGCTCGTCGACGCCCACCTGGACCTGGCCTGGAACGCCCTGCAGTGGAACCGCGACCTGCGTGAGAGCGTGCAGGTCCTGCGGGTGCGCGAGGCCACCGATGCGGGTCCCGGACGGGGTCGCAACACGGTGGCCCTGCCCGAACTGCGCGAAGGCGGGGTGCGCCTCTGCTTCGCGACGGTGCTGGCGCGTTCGAGCGGCACCGTCCGCGCGCACGTCGACTTCGCCTCGGCCGAGCAGGCCCACGCGGTGGCGCTCGGGCAGCTGGCCTACTACCGGGCGCTCGAGCGCGGCGGGTACGTGCGCGTGTTGACCGACCGAGCGGGTCTCGACACCCATGCGGTCGCCGCAGACGGGGGCGGGGTCGGGCTCCCCCTCGGCGTCGTCGTCGCGATGGAGGGCGCAGACCCGATCCTCGACCCCGACGACATCGGCACCTGGGCCGCGGCCGGCTTGCGCACCCTGGGGCTGGCGCACTACGGCCCGGGCCGATACGCAGGCGGCACCGGCACCAGCCTCGGCCTCACCGACCTCGGCCGGTCGCTGTTGGCGCAGCTCTCGGCGGCCGGTGTCGCCCTCGACCTCACCCATCTCTCCGACGCCGCGTTCTGGCAGGCGCTCGAGGCCTACGACGGGCCGGTGCACGTGAGCCACGGCAACTGTCGCGCGCTGGTGCCGCATCAGCGACAACTGAGCGACGACCAGATCCGCGCGGTCATCGAACGCGGCGGGGTGATCGGCGTCGCGCTCGACGCGTGGATGCTCGAACCGGGTTGGGTGAAGGGTCGGAGCCAGCGGGCGGGCGTGGGGCTCGAGCGCGTGCTCGACCACGTGGAGCACGTCTGCGAGATCGTCGGGAGCACCGCGCACGTGGGCATCGGCACGGACCTGGACGGGGGCTTCGGCACCGAGCAGAGCCCCGACGGTCTCGAGACGGTGGCCGACGTGGCGCGACTCCCGAGGCTGCTCGGCGCCCGGGGGTACGACGAGGCCGACGTGGCGGCCTTCGCGCGCGGGAACTGGCTGCGCTGGTTGCGCGGTGCACTGCCGGATGGACGGCCCGGCTGAGAGGACGTGATCTCCGATCCGGCGAACGACCGCCCGTGAGCCTGCGACCTCGGCGTCCGCCGTGCGCCCTGCCGTCCGATTCCCGGCTCTCGGCCGGTAACGTCCCGAGCGAGGAGGGCACCATGCAGACCCTGGTGAACACCGATAGCAACTTCACCGCCGACACCGACCTGACCGTGTTGGTGAAGTCGATCGTCGACAGCAGCCTCGAGCACTACGCCGACCGGATCACCCGTGTCGAGGTCCACTTCACGGACGAGAACAGCGACAAGAAGGGCGGCGCGGACGACATCCGTTGCCTCATGGAGGCGCGCGTGTCGGGCCTGCAGCCGCTCGTGGCCAGCCACCGCGCCGGTTCGGTCGAGGAGGCCGCGGACGGTGCGGCCGACAAGCTCCAGCGGGCCGTCGGCAGCGCGCTGGGGAAGCAGGAGGCGTCGTAGCGGCCGGTGGCGGAAGCACGAGACGACCCAGCGAGCGGCGTTCGGCGCGGACCGAACGCCGCTTGCTCGTGGTGGGGCCACGGCGCGGCGTCCTGGAGCCGCGCATCTGCTCGCCTCGTCCACCCCTCATCGGGTAAGGTTCACGCGAGGAAGACAGAGGGAAGCGGTCGCATCGTGCTCGTCCGGTCGTTCGCATCGAACGACGCCTGCGTTCGCTCCACGAGAGGGAGGTACGAGCATGAAGGTGATCCGCAACCTGCTCGCGCTCGGTTTGTTCCTGGGGCTCTTCTCGTTCGGAACGGTGCACGCCCAGCAGGAGCCCGACATCACGTTGACGTGGTGGATGAACCCGTGGCGCATCCGCCCACCCGGCTTCGATCCCGAGGAGACGCCCACCGGCGAAGAGTACATGCGCTACATCGCCGACGAGTTCATGGCGCTGCATCCCAACGTCACGGTCGTGACCGAGGTGGTCCCGAACGCCGGCTACCTCGAGAAGATCAACACCGCCCTGTTCGCCGGCAACCCGCCCGACATCCTGCGCGACCTCGACTTCAACCCCGACTGGGCGCGCGACGGTCTCCTGGAGCCGATCGACGCGTACCTCACGGACGAGGACCGCGCGGACTTCCTCGACTACGCGCTCGAGGACGGTCGGATCGGTGACCACTACTACATCTGGCCGTGGAACAACTCCAACAACGGCATGGGTTCGACGTTGCTCCTGAACCCCGCCATCTTCGAAGAGCGCGACGTGGCGATGCCGGAAGGCCCGTACCGGCACTGGACGCTCGAGGAGTTCCTCGACGTCGCCGAGCAGGTCACGTTCGATCGCGATGGCGACGGACGCACCGACGTCTACGCGATCACCTTGGCCGCCCAGGACACCCAGAACATGCTCGGCTGGATGCACCGGTACGGTGCGACGCTCCTGAACGAGGACGCGACCGAGTTCGTCCTCAACTCGCCGGAGGGCGTGAAAGCGCTCCAGTTCATGGTCGACCTGATCCACGAGCACGGCGTGGCACCCACCGGGGCCGAGGGCCTGGGCGTCTATGACACGATCAACAACCTGCACCAGGGTCGCGCGGCGATGGGCTACGGCGGCATCTACGAGATCGGCCGCATCGCGCGCAGCCTGAACGAGGGCCTGATCGACGAGGCCATCGAGGTCGTCATCGCGCCCTTCCCGCAGGATCCCGAGACCGGCCCCGTCGCCTACCAGACGTCCGGTGGTTTCGTCGTGTTCACGCAGCCCGACGCGTACCGTCGCGACATGGCAATGGAACTGGCGCAGTTCATCACCAACCGTGAGAACATGGCCCTGCTCGAAGACCTGCTGTACGTGACGGCTCGGCACTCCGTGAACGAGGAGCTGACCTTCGAGTCGGTCCAGGCGTACGCCGACGTGCGGCCGAACGTCGAGACCTACCTCGAAGCCATCTCCCATGGCGTCCCGTACTTCGGGCCGCGCGAGGTCGACGTGAGCCCGGCGATCGACTACTTCACCGCCGCCATCCAATCCGCGCTCAGCCTGCAGGCGACGCCCCAGGAAGCGCTGGACGAGTTCGTGCAGAACGCCAACCGGGTCGTCTTCGGCCGCTGACCCCGTGAACCAGGCGGCCTCGTCCGCAGCCACGAAGAGAGCGTCCCAGCGCCCCATCCGTCAAAGGATGGGGCGCTGGGTGAGGTGGAACGTCCGCGGGTACCTCTTCTTGCTGCCACAGTTCAGCGTCTTCTTCGTCTTCTTCCTGATCCCCGTGGTGGGGGCTCTGGTGCTCGCCTTCCTCGATTACCGCCCGAATCGCGTGAGCTTCGTCGGCCTCGACAACTTCCGGCGCGTCTTCCAGGACCCGCTCATGGGGATCGCGCTGCGCAACACGGCCCTGTTCACCGTGGGCGTCGTGCTGTTCTGGCTCGGCAAGGCGCTCCTGATCGCCTACCTGCTCGATCCGCTCTCGAAGCGGTTGCAGACGTTCTACAAGTCGGTGTTCTATCTTCCTTCCGTCACGTCCGGGGTCATCATCTCGCTCATCTGGCTCTGGATCTTCAACCCGACGTTCGGGTTGCTCAACGCCGTCCTGAGAACGGTCGGTCTGGAGGGCATCGCCTGGCTCGGCAACCCCAGCACTGCGCTCGCGGCCTTGATCGGCATGCAGGTGATCATGGGGGGCGGCTCGAGCATCGTCTTGTTGTCCGCCGCGATGGCGCGCATCCCGCGGGAGATGTACGAGGTCGCCATCCTCGACGGCGCCTCACGTGGCGTCGTGTTCACCCAGGTGATCGTCCCGCTCATCCGACCGGTGCTGCTGTACCTGGTCGTCACGGGCACGATCAACACGTTCCAGGTGTTCGAGAGCGTCTACGTGATGACGCAGGGCGGACCCCAGTTCGCGACGATCACCGTCGTCTACCGCATCTACCAGACGGCGTTCCAGCAGTTCCAGATCGGGCTGGCGTCGGCCCAGGCGATCGTGTTGTTCGTCATCACCTTCCTGCTGGCCATCGTGCAGTTCCGCTTCCTCGGCAAGCACGTGGAGTACTGATGGGGGTCTACCGCCCGTCCCTGCTCCGGCGCCTGACGATCGATCCCGACCATCCGGTCAAGCCGTCGCCGTGGGGGACGGTCCTCTTCATCGGCCTCCTGACGATCATGGGGCTGGCGACGATCATCCCGCTGTACTGGATGGTGGTGACCGCCTTCACCCCGCCGACGCTTGCCGTCCGCTTCCCGCCCGAACTATGGCCGTCCGAACCGACGCTGCGCAACTTCAGGGCCGTGCTCGATCGCCCCATGTTCGTGGCCTGGCTGCTCAACTCGACGATCATGGCGGTGGTCGTGACCGTGTTCACGGTGATCACCACGAGCATGGCCGGGTACGCGTTCGCGAAGATCCCGTTCGCCGGGTCGAAGTGGTTGTTCTGGACCTTCATCGTCTCCGTGATGCTGCCGTTCGAGACGATCCTCGTCCCGCTCTTCATCCTGGTCACGCGTTTGGGTCTGGTGGACACGTACGCGGGGCTGATCCTGCCCCTGCTGGCAAGCCCCTTCGGCGTGTTCCTGATGAAGCAGTTCATCCAGACCCTGCCCACCGAGCTGATGGACTCGGCGCGCGTCGACGGGGCGAACGAGTGGCAGATCTTCTGGCACGTGGTCACGCCCCTCGTGACCGCCGGGACGGCGTTCCTCGCGATCATCACGTTCGTCGCCCAGTGGAACCTGTTCCTGTGGCCGTTGGTGGCCACGCGGTCGTCGGACATGCGCACGCTGCAGGTGGGACTGGTGCTCATGCGCGAGGAGGAACCGTTGTACTTCGGTCTGCACATGGCGGGGGCCGTCCTGGCGGCGGTCCCGATCATCATCGTCTTCTTCGCGTTCCAGCGGTATTTCCTGCGCGGCATCACGGTCGGGGCCGTCAAGGGATGACGGCGACAGGCCCCATGACGGTGAGCTTCGACCTCGACGGCGTCCTCATGCAGAACCCGTTCTTACGCGGTGTGGTCCCGTACGTGCGCGAGCACATGCGCGAGAGTGAGCGCCTGCGTGGGGTCGCTCCCGTCGAGGCGGACGCCATGGTCGACCAAGCGATCCGTGAGACGTGGAGCGAGCGGATGCGGGCAGGGCGGTTCGTCGACGCGTACGACTGGGACGCCATCTACGAGGAGGTCGCTCGCGCGTTCGGTGCCGCGCCCGTTCCCGACGTCGCCGGATTGGTCGCAAGCTTCTGCCGCGATCCGAACATGATCGAGTTGCTCCCCGGGGCGGAGGAGGCGCTGCGGTCGCTCGGCGACGCCGGCCTTCGCCTCGTCGCGGTGTCCAACGGCTTCCACGCTTTCCAGTGGCCCGTGCTCGACGCCCTGGGCATCGCCGGTTACTTCGAGGACGTCTTCACGCCCGATCGTGCGG
>CAWIUY010000014.1:0-16047 GCA_963839375.1 uncultured Trueperaceae bacterium
CCGGCAGCGCGGGGTTCGTCGGGCCGACCGGCGGCGTTCCCCGATCGGGCTCGAGCCGCCCCCGCCGCCCGCCTGCCCGACGGGAGCGCCGCCCGGCAGGAAGGCGAAGCTCCCGAGCATCGTCTCGAGCCCGCCCTGCACCGTCGCGAGCGACGCCTGATCCCCGGCCGAGAAGAAGGTGAACGCCGCGCGGCTCCCGACGATGACCACGATGGTGCCGGCCACGCTCGGGCTGGCGTAGTCGATCACGCTCGCAAGCGCGCCGTCGACCGTGACCTCGTACGTCTGGTTGATCTGGGCGTCGGGCACCTCGGGCACGAAACCCGCCCACACGTCGCGCACGAGCTCCTCGCGCGGACCCGTCCAGTAGGCGCGCTCCGCGTCGTCGATCGGCACCGCGGCGACGCCGACCGCACCCTGGCCCGACGGCACCATGAACTGCAGCGTGAGCGTGCCGTCGGGCGCGACGTCCTCGCTGGGCGCCCAACCGTCGGGCTGGCTGAAGCGGAAGCCGAGCTGCGGGTGCTCGTACGCGGTCGTCTGGGCGAAGGCGATCGACGCGAGCAGGACCAAGACGAGGACGATGGGGTGACGGACGTTCGGTGGCGTGGACATGGTGCTCCTCCTGGGACGTGGGCGGGTGACGTCGGGTCGGGCGCGGGGCCTACGGCCCCGCGTGGCGGAAGTCCTGGAACTCGAAGGCGCCGGCACCGACCGCGATGAGGCCCACGCCGCCGGCGAAGGCACGCTGGCCGTTCAGCGAGGCGGCGAACTGGTCGTTCACGATCACCTCGACCGTCGTGCCGTCGACGCGGAGCTCGAGTCGGTTGCGCCCGTCGGGCCGCAGCGA
The DNA here is from genome assembly GCA_963839375.1 of uncultured Trueperaceae bacterium. Taxonomy (GTDB): domain Bacteria; phylum Deinococcota; class Deinococci; order Deinococcales; family Trueperaceae; genus JAABTL01. The sequence continues at coordinate 851 of CAWIUY010000014.1, forward strand.
GTCCAGGTCCTCCATCGCGAGCAGCTCGAAGCCACTGGCGCTGCGCTGGAAGACGGCGTAGCCCGTGGTCGTCAGCGCGAAGGCGAGGTACGTGCCGTCGTTCGGGTCGAAGTCGAAGAGTAAGCCGGCCGCCGACAACGAGCCGCCACCCGCGGAGATCCCCAGCGTCACGCCGGTGGTGCCCTGGGCGAGAGGACCGGCGTGGTCCGGCAGGCTGGTCAGGTAGTAGTACCGGACCGCGTCGGGCGCCGCGGTGTTGGTGAGCCGGTAGGCGGCGCCCGTCAGCGTGCCGGTCCAGGTGCCGTCGCTGCCGACGTCCAGCACGCCGCCCAACACCCGCTGTGGGTCGGTGTCGGTGAACGGTTCGACGTAGCCCGCGGGGCTCGCCGTCTGCGCGGGTGGGGTCGACGCGGCGGGTGCGAGCGGGTTCCCGGCGGCCGGCGCGGCGGGGTTCGGGACGGCCGGCGCGGCGGGGTTCGCAGCGGCCGGCGCCAAGGGGTTGCCCGCGGGAGGCGCCAGCGGATTCCCGGCCGGTGCAGCGGCCGCCTGGCCGCCCGCGGCACCCGCCCCGGCGTTCGAGAGGATCGTCAAGCTCGCCAGGATCGTCTCGAGGCCAGCCTGGACCTCGGGGATGAAGCCGTCGGCGCCCATCGACACGACGGTGTACGCGGCGAACTCCCCGATGACGGTGATCACGGATCCGGCCATCCCCTGGCCCACGTAGTCCACGACGCCGGAGGGGACCCCGGCCACCGCTCGTTCGCTGACGCGTTCGAGGCGGGCGTTCGGCACGTCCTCCGCGAAGCCCTCCCAGGCGTCCAGCACCGCGTCCGTGCCCAAGGCTCGGAGCTCGGCGCGGAGGTCGGCGTCGATCTGGGCGAGCACGACGACGACGAGACCGGCGTCGCCCGGGGCCGTGAAGGTCAGGGTCAACGAGCCGTCCTCCGCCGGGATCGTGTCCGCGATCCACGTGGGCGGGTAGCTCATCCGGACGTCGAAATCGGGGTGCTCGACGGTGAGCGGCTGCGCGAGCGCGGCGGTCGTGACGATGGCGGCCAGGAACGCGACGACCTTCTGGAGCGTGCGGGTGGTGGGCATGGTGTGGGCCTCCTCGCCGCGCACCGTAGGCCGCACCCGCTTAGCCGCCGCTTAATCCACGGGCGACGCCACGTCGCTGCGTGGCGTCCGGCATTCCTCAGCGGTAGTCGTTCTCCTCGAGGACGACCACCCATGCGCGGCGCTCGGCGATCTTGCCGTCGCGCATGACGAACACCTCGGCCATCGACATGCGCGTCTCCCCTCCCGCCGCCCGCCGCGCGGTGCCGGTCAGTTCGGCCATGACCACGTCGTCGCCCTCGACCATCCGCACGACCTCGAGCGTGGGCGGGTCGATGAACTCGGGCGCGCCGTCGATGGCGGCGTCGTACGCCTCCTTGCCCGAAAGGCGGAAGGCGCCGAAGACGGTCCACTGGATGTCGTCCGTCAGGCAGGCCAGGATCCGAGCGTGGTCGTTGGCGCGGAATCCGTCCAGGTAGGCGTGGACGGTCTCGATGTTCTTCGACATGGGGCGCTCCTCTCGTCGACCGTGGTTCATCCGCGTCCACTGGCGGCGACGCGCACGACGCCGTACGCCCGGAGCGCCGCTTCCTCCTGCGACGCCTCGGTCGTCTCGTTCGGGAACAGCCAGTAGCTCGGCGCCACGATCGCTTCGACCGCCGTGGCTCGTACGACGAACGCGCTCCGGATGGGGAAACGATCGCCCGCGACCGCATGACGTCGAATCGTGGGTGACGGCCGGGCGCACCGTCACGCCACCCGCTCCACGCACGCCACGATCGCGGGCGTCGGCGCGGCCACCATGTTCTCGAAGCCGGCCGGTTCGACGTGGAGAACGCGCCAGCCCTCCGGCTCGGTGAAACGCCCGCGCAGCTCGCTCTCCGTCACGGCGCGCGGCACGTTCGGCACCGGGAACTCGACCGCGAACTCGTGCAGGTACAGCCGGCCGCCCGGCACGAGCGTCGCGGCGAGATCGGCCGCCAGCCGGTCACACACCTCGGGGTCGAGCAGGTGCATGAAGCCGGAGTCGAACACGGACGCGAACCGGCCGAGCGCCGACGGCCGGGTGGCGTCGGCGACCTCGAAGCGGACGTGCTGCGCGACGGCCGTCGGAAGCGCCGACCGCTTGGCCTTCGCCCCCTCGATCGCCCGCTCGACGAAGTCGACGCCGACGACCTCCAGGCCGAGCCGCGCCAGGTGCAGGACCAGATCGCCCGACGCGCACCCGAGGTCGAGCGCCGGTCCCGCCGGCGGGTACCGCTCGATCAGCGCCGCCATCGCCGGTTGCACCGTGCCGATCTCCCAGGGGACGTCGCCCTGGTACACGGCGTCGAAGAACGCCAGCGGATCGTCCCCGAAGCGGCTCATGGACGCCTTCGAGCCCGGCGCCACCGCCACGGACCCCTGCATGGATCTTGCGTGACCACCTGTCGACCTCCAAGTCGTGCACCGGGTGCGCGGTCCACCCACCCGCCCGGGCCACCGCCCCTCAGCGGGTCCGAAGTCCGGCCATCATGCACGGCGCCGCCAGCCGCCGGCAACGGCTCGCGGTAGGCTGCCACCCGACGCTCACACGACCGGAGGACGGGATGGCTGACCCGCTCAAGGACCGTTTCGGGCCGGACCTTCCGGTCCGCATCGCGGCCACGAAGGGGGACCTGAGGACATGATGCGCACCGTGAACGTCGTCGATTACGACCCGTCCTGGCCTGCGCGTTTCGAGCGCTTGCGCGCCACGGTGTGGCCCGTCGTCGCCGATCTTGCGGTCTCGATCGAGCACGTGGGGAGCACGTCGGTCCCCGGCCTCGCCGCCAAGCCGGTCATCGACCTCGACGTCGTGGTGCGCTCCCGCTCGGACGTGCCCAAAGCCGTGGGCCGCCTCACGGTGCTGGGGTACGACCACCTCGGCGACCTCGGCATCGCCGGTCGCGAGGCTTTCCGGCCGCCCGACGGGTCGTCGCCGCACCACCTCTACGTGTGCCGACACGACAGCCCGAGCCTGGCCAACCACCTCGCCCTGCGCGACCACCTTCGCGCCCACCCCGAACGCGCACACGCCTACGGTGCCCTGAAGAAGCGTCTGGCGCAGGCGTTCCCGAACGACATCGACGGTTACATCGCCGCGAAGACCGACTTCGTCGTCGCGGTCTTGCGTGAGGCCGGCATCACCGAAGATCAGCTGCAGGACATCGAGCGCGCGAACCGGCGGTAGGCGCGCGCCACGGCTTCGTGCTCGCGCCGGCGGACGCGACCGCTCGGCGGCGGGCAACCAAGGAACCCAGGACATTCAGCAGTGGCAACGGTGACCGACATCGGCTATGAGGTGGGGTGCCAGGGGTCCACGCGACCTCCGGGCGGCCCGGGAACGCCACTGCAGGTGGGTCGTCCTCAGCGTCTTCGGCCAGCCTCACGACCGACGGACGGCACGTCCCATCCATCTGCGGTGAACCCCTCGACCCTCCGTCACAGGACCTCTGACACGGTCGCCAGCCGAACTCGGCGCGTGACCAGAAGCGGAGGCGTTCTCATGGACGAGCGTGAAGGAACGAGTCGGACCTTCGTCGAACGGCTCGAGGTGTCGGGCGGTGAGTTGGTCGATCGCTTCAGGGATCTCGTCGCCGACGGCAACGCGCGCCGCGTCATCATCCGCGACAGCGACGGCGATGAGTTGTTGACAGCCCCGCTGACCTTCGGCGTGGTGGCCGGCGGCCTCATCACCGCGGCGGCACCGCTGCTGGCGGCCCTCGGAGCGCTGGCCGCGCTCGTCACGCGCGTCAAGCTCGAGGTCGTCCGCGAGATCGAGGACCCGACGTCCGAGGTGGCCGCACCGATGGTCGCCCCAGAAGGTACCCCACCGGGTGAACCGAACGCCGGCTGAGGCCCTGCGACGCGGATCGTGAGGATCCACATGACTCCTAGGTACACGGACACGCGATCGTGGGCGTACCTTCTCGTGGTCGGGGGGCTGCTGCTCCTGGCCGCCCAGCTCGGTTGGCTGGGCTGGATGAACTCGTGGCTCTGGGCCGCCCTGTTCCTTGCCGGCGGCGCGTTCTTCCTCCTCCTGTTCCGGCGTGAGCCCGCGAAGTGGTGGGCGTTGATCGCCGGTGCGCAACTGGCCGGCATCGGCCTCACGATCCTCGCCGGCGACATCGGCGGCGCGGTCTTCCTCGGCACCTTCGGCGCCGGCTTCGCGGCGGTGTACGCGACCGGTCGAGAGCGCTGGTGGGCGATCATCCCGGCGGGAATCCTCCTCACGCTCGCGAGCGTCGCCTGGCTCGACGTGCGGGCGCCGCGGTGGGACGCTGGCTGGTTCTTCTTCGCGGGCGTGGCCGTCACGTTCGGCCTCCTCGCGGTCCTTCCGGAACAGAAGGGGCGGCATCGTTGGGCGATCTACCCGGCGATCGGGGCCGCGGTGCTCACGCTCGTCACCGTGCTCTCCGGAGCGGTCTCGGCCGTGGTGCTACCGCTGCTGCTCGTGGCCGCCGGTGTCTACCTGTTGTGGCGCCGCGGTGGTACGTCGAGCGGCCCGTCCCTGCCTTCGAAAGGAACGTGACATGGCGATCTCGCCCGGTATGCGACCTCGCGCCCACCGACCACGTTCGGTGGGGGTGGGACCTTTGCTCCTGATCGGATTGGGCGTCGTCCTGCTGGCCGCCAACCTCGGTTGGTGGAGCTGGACGGTCCTCCTCAACGTGGGTTACCTCGTGCCGGTGGCCGCCATCGCCTTCGGGGTCGATCTCCTGCTCGGTGGTCGCTACCGGCTCCCGTTGCTGCTGGCGACCGTGGCCGTGGCCGCGTGGCTCCTCGCGGGTCAGGCCGGCACCTTGGGCTTCGTGGGCTTGGGGCCCGCGGCGGCCGCGGCCCAGCCGGTGTCGCAAGATCTCATGGGCGCCGCAAGCGCCGACGTGACCCTGAGCGCGGGCGTGGCCGAGCTGCGCGTCGTGGGCGGGCTCGAGGGCGGTCTCCTGGCCGAGGGCACCATCCGGCCGGTCCGCGGCGTCGACGTCGCGCGCACGTTCGCGGTGCAGGGCGGCGTCGCTCGACTCGCGCTCGAGAGCGAAGGGCGCGTCGTCGGCTTCGCGCAGCCCCGAACGGGCCTCTGGGATCTGGCGCTCACCGGGTCCGTGCCGGTCGCACTGACCGTCGACACGGGCGTCGGAGAGGTGCTGCTCGACCTGACCCTCGTGCGGCTGAGTCGGCTCGAGCTCGACACCGGCGTGGGGGCTTCGACGGTCATCCTGCCGCCCAGCGGCGGCTACGAGGCCCGCGTCAACACCGGTGTGGGCGCCGCCACGGTCCGCCTGCCGACGGGTCTGCCGGTTCGCATCGCCGCATCGAGGGGCCTGGGCGGCATCTCCATCCCGGCCGGCTTCGTGAGGGACGCCGACGTCTACACCACACCAGGCTTCGGCGCGGCCACCGAGCGCGTCGAGCTGCAGGTGAGCAGCGGCGTCGGCCGGGTGGCGATCGAGTGGGTCGTGTGCCGACACGACAGCCCGAGCCTGGCCAACCACCTCGCCCTGCGCGACCACCTTCGCGCCCACCCGGAACGCGCACACGCCTACGGTGCCCTGAAGAAGCGTCTGGCGCAGGCGTTCCCGAACGACATCGACGGCTACGTCGCCGCGAAGACCGACTTCATCGTCGCGGTCTTGCGTGAGGCCGGCATCACCGAAGACCAGCTGCAGGACATCGAACGCGCGAACCGCCGGTAGGCGCGCGCCACGGCTTCGCGCTCGGGCCGGCGCGCGCACCACCGAACCAGGACATTCCGCAGTGGCAGCGGCGACCGACATCGGCTATGAGGTGAGGCGCCAGAGGTCCTCGCGACCTCCGGGCGACCCGGGAACGCCACGGCAGGTGGGTCGTCCTCAGCCCCTCCGGCCGGCCTCACGACCGACGGACGGCACGTCCCATCCTTCCGCGGTGAACCCCTCGACCCTCCGTCACGAGATCTCTGACACGGTCCCCAGCCGAACTCGGCGCGTGACCAGAAGCGGAGGCGTCCTCATGGACGACCGTGCAGGAACGAGTCGGACCTTCGTCGAACGGCTCGAGGTGTCGGGCGGTGAGTTGGTCGATCGCTTCAGGGACCTCGTCGCCGACGGGAACGCGCGCCGCGTCATCATCCGCGACAGCGACGGTAACGAGTTGCTCTCCGCCCCGCTGACCTTCGGCGTGGTGGCTGGCGGCCTCATCACCGTGGCGGCGCCGCTGCTGGCGGCCCTCGGAGCGCTGGCCGCCCTCGTCACGCGCGTCAAGCTCGAGGTCGTCCGCGAGATCGAGGACGCGCCGTCCGAGGTGGCCGCACCGATGGTCGCCCAAGAAGGTACCCCACCGGGTGAAACGAAAGCCAGCTGAGGCGCTGCCACGCGGATCGTGAGGATCCACATGACTCCTAGGTACACGGACACGCGATCGTGGGCGTACCTTCTCGTGGTCGGGGGCGTGCTGCTCCTGGCCGCCCAGCTCGGATGGCTGGGCTGGATGAACTCATGGCTCTGGGCCGCCCTGTTCCTTGCCGGCGGCGGGTTCTTCCTCCTCCACTTCCGCCGTGAGCCCGCGCACTGGTGGGCGCTGATCGCCGGCGCGCAGCTGGCCGGTGTCGGCCTCACGATCCTCGCCGGCGACATGGGCGGTGCGGTCTTCCTCGGCACCTTCGGCATCGGCTTCGCGGCGGTCTACGCGACCGGTCGAGAGCGCTGGTGGGCGATCATCCCCGCTGGGATCCTCCTGACGCTCGCGAGCGTCGCCTGGCTCGACGTGCGGGCGCCGCGGTGGGACGCCGGCTGGCTCTTCTTCGCGGGCGTGGCCGTCACGTTCGGCCTCCTCGCGGTCCTCCCGGAACAGCAGGGGAGGCATCGTTGGGCGATCTACCCGGCGCTCGCGGCCGCGGTGCTCACGCTCGTCACCGTGCTCTCCGGCGCGGTCTCGGCCGTGGTGCTGCCGCTGCTGCTCGTGGCCGCCGGTGTCTACCTGTTGTGGCGCCGCGGTGGTACGTCGAGCGGCCCGTCCCTGCCTTCGAAAGGAACGTGACATGGCGATCTCGCCCGGTATGCGACCTCGCGCCCACCGACCACGTTCGGTGGGGGTGGGACCCTTGCTCCTGATCGGATTGGGCGTCGTCCTGTTGGCCGCCAACCTCGGTTGGTGGAGCTGGACGGTCCTCCTCAACGTGGGTTACCTCGTGCCGGTGGCCGCCATCGCCTTCGGGGTCGATCTCCTGCTCGGTGGTCGCTACCGGCTCCCGCTGGTGCTGGTGACCGTGGCCGTGGCCGCGTGGCTCCTCGCGGGTCAGGCCGGCACCTTGGGCTTCGTAGGCTTGGGGCCCGCGGCGGCCGCGGCCGAGCCGGTGTCGCAGGATCTCATGGGCGCCGCGCGCGCCGACGTGACCCTGAGCGCGGGCGTCGCCGAGCTCCGCGTCGTGGGCGGGCTCGAAGGCGGTCTCCTGGCCGAGGGCACCATCCGGCCGGTCCGCGGCGTCGACGTCGCGCGCACGTTCGCCGTGCAGGGCGGCGTCGCTCGACTCGCGCTCGAGAGCGAAGGGCGCGTCGTCGGCTTCGCGCAGCCCCGAACGGGCCTCTGGGATCTGGCCCTCACGGGGTCCGTGCCGGTCGCACTGACCGTCGACACGGGCGTCGGAGACGTGCTGCTCGACCTGACCCTCGTGCGCCTGAGCCGGCTCGAGCTCGACACCGGCGTGGGGGCCTCGACGGTCATCCTGCCGCCCAGCGGCGGCTACGAGGCTCGCATCAGCACCGGTGTGGGCGCCGCCACGGTCCGCCTGCCGACGGGTCTGCCGGTCCGCATCGCCGCATCGAGGGGCCTGGGCGGCATCTCCATCCCGGCCGGCTTCGTGCGGGACGGCGACGTCTACACCACGCCAGGCTTCGGCGCGGCCGCCGAGCGCGTCGAGCTGCAGGTGAGCAGCGGCGTCGGGCGGGTCGCGATCGAGTGGGTCGACTGAAGCAGGTTCGGAGCACGGTCCGGCGCTCGGTGTCGGGCCTGCCGTGGCCGAACCCGGTCGGACGTCACATCGAAAGCGCGTGCGCCATCACGTTGGCGAAGGTGTCGATCTCGCCCGAACTGTTGGTCTGTTCGAAGAGGTCGTACCAGCCGGACGCGCGCACCACCGCTTCGAACGACTTCACGGCGTCCTTGTCGGGGAACTTGAAGGCCGTGAAGAACGTCTTCTCGAGCCTGTGGTCCGTGTCCGCATCGTTCACCCAAGCTCCCAGCAACTCGGCTCCGATGGGGCCGAGCTCCTGGGAGGCCTCGGCGACCTTCGCCATGAACGCTTCCCGCTCGGCCAGCGACAGGGCGAGCCAGCTCGGCTTCGCGTTCCACATCTCGACGTACAAGTACATGACGCCTCCAAAGGACTTCTGGTCAAGTTCGCCGAAGAAGATAACACGACCCTTGCCGGCGGCGTCTTCCCCGAGCGCCCTGCCGTTCCGCCGTCGCCACCGCCACATCGCAGCAGGACGGTGACGACGGCGCCGAGCGCTGGTTCTCAGTGGTGGAAGTACGGGTCGAGCACGGTGACCCGGGTGATCTTGTCGATGGGCAGGTCGGTGCGCTTGGCGGCAGCACGCAGGGCTTCCGGGTTCGGGCCGTCGTAGACGCAGTAGGTGGTGCGCTTGTCCTCGCTGACGTACGAGTGCACCCAGGTGACACCGTGGTCGGCGATGCTGCCCACGACGGCGCGGCTCTCCACGCCGAGCTTCGCCAGGACGGCCGACACTTGGTGCTCGACGGTGCGCGGGCTCACGCCGTGGCGCGTGGCGATCTCGGCGTTCGACCAGCCGGCGACCAGGCCGGCGAGCACCTGCGCCTCGCGGGGCGTGAGCCCGGCCGGATGCTCCTGCGTCGGCGGTCGCGGGCCCCGTGGAACCCGCGGAGCGCCGAGTTGCGCCAATCGCTCCCGCGCGCGGCCAGCCGCCCTCCGGGCACCCAAGCGGTCAAACGTGGCGACGGCGTCGAGGATGGCGCGCACGTCGCGACCCTCGGCCGCCGCCCGCGCGGCCTCGTTCGGGCAACCGAGCGCGGACCAGGCCGCAGCCGCGGCTGCGTGCGCCCCGCTCACCTGCCGCGCGTACGGCTCGGCAACGTACCCGGGGAGCGCCTCGTCCACGCCGGCGAGGAAGCGCCAGTAGCCGAGCTCGCCCACGAACCACGGATGCCGCACCCGCTCCGCCATCGCGAAGGCGGCGTCGGCCTCACGTCGGACCCGATCCAGGTCGCCCTCGTTCCAGGCCGCCTCGGCGCGCGCCGCCCGCACCGGCGCCAAGCGTTGCAGGGTGTTCGTGGGCACCGGCAACGCCAGGGCCTCGTCGAGCGGCGCCCAGACCTCCGGATCGCCTCGTCGCACGCGCAAGCGCCCCAACGCGACGAGCGCCATGATCCGCGCCACCACCGACTCCGAGCCGCGGTTCAGGGTGCGGTCGATCGTCGCGGCGGCCTCGTCCCAGTGGCCGCGGTGTACATGTGTCAAGGCGAGCCAGGCCGAGGCGTACGACGCCTGGGACTCCAGGTCGTGCTGCTCGGCGACGAGGAGTCCCAAGCGCAGGTACCGTTCGGCCTCGTCGAAACGGTGGAGTTCGCCTGCGCCCGACCCGCGCCGGACGTGGGCGCTGGCGTGCTGGACGTCCAGATCGTGCGTCTGGGCGAGCGCGATGGCGCGTTCGAACGGTTCGGCGTAGCCGGGATCGCCCTTCAGCAATAGCGACGACGCCACCGTGACGTAGGCGGCCGCGACCACCGACGGTTGGTCGAGCGCGGTCGCGAGCTCGATGGTCCTCGTTCCCCACACGATCGCGGCGTCCAGTCGCGATCGAGCATGCCAGCAAGGCCCGCACCTGGTAAGCACGCGCCAGCGCAGGGCCCGCCGGCAGGTCCTCGAGCGCCGTCACCGCCTGCGCGATCGCCGCCTGGGCGGCGTCGTTCTCTCCCATGCGCTCGGAGACCCGGGCCACGTTCGTGAGGAGGTCGGCCCAGCGTTCCGTGCGCCCCGCCGCACGCCAGCGCTCGATCGCGCGCCACAGGGCGTCGCGACCTTCGGCGTACCGGTCGAGGATCTCGCATTCGGCGGCGTAGGCCTCGAGGACCTCCGTGTGCTCCTCGTCGGGAAGCCGCGCCAGGTGGGGCAGGGTGCGGGCGAACTGCGCCCACGCCTCCCGGTGGGCGCCGAGCGACGCCGCTTGGCGACCCGCCGCGGGCGCCAGACGCACCACGGCCTCGGCGTCCCCGGCCTCGGCCGCGTGGTGCGCCAGCGTGGCGAGATCGGCGCGTAGCGCCGGCGCCGCCTCGAGCGCCGCCAGGACGGCGCCGTGCAGCGCCCGCCGACGCCCGACGGAGACCGTCCCCAACACCGCCTCACGGGCCAGCTCGTGCCGGAAGGCGATCTGGCCCGCGACCTCCTCGAGCACGCCAACGGCAAGGCTCGCGTCGATCGCCGCGTCGCTCGCGCCCAATCGCGCGAGCAGGTCCGGGTCGACGCTGCGCCCGACGACGCTGGCGGCCTCGACGGCGCGGCGCGCCTCGTCGTCGAGGCGGGCGAGGCGCGCCGCCACGGCGTCGCGGACGGTGGCGGGCAAACGCCGGCCACCAGCCGCCACCACCTCGGTCACGAAGAAGGGGTTCCCGCCCGTGACGCGATGGAGCTCGTCGGCGTCGACGTCCACGCCCTCGGCCAGGCGGGCCACGGCGGCGGGCGACAGCGGCGCGAGGCGCAAGCGGGCTACGCCAGGCGCGGTCGCGAGGTCGCCCAGGACGATCCGCAGCGGGTGGCGTGCGCCGACCTCGTCGTGGCGGTACGTCGCGAGGACGAGCGCGCGCGTGTCGCCGATGCGGCGGCCGAGGAAGCGCAGCAGGTCGAGGGTGGCCTCGTCGGCCCAGTGGACGTCCTCGAACACGGCCACGGTCGGCTGCTGGCGGAACACCTCCAGGAGGTGCTTGAAGACGGGTTCGCGGGCGCCCTCGTCGTCCAGCAGGGCGGCGAACGGCGCGCCGAGCCGTGCCGCCATGTCGACCAGCGGCCCGAGCGGGCGCGGCGTCCGCATCGCGTCACAGCCACCGACGAGCAGTCGCCCATCATGGGCCACCTCGTCGCCGAAACGCCCGACGAGCGCCGACTTGCCGATCCCCGCCTCGCCGCCGACGAACACGAGGCTGCCTGCGCCGGCCACCGCTGCCCTGCGTCGCTCACGCAGCGTGGCGAGCTGCTCCGCACGTTCGAGGAGTTCGAGCGGTGGCATGTGTGGCCATGCTAAGGGTGCGAGGGACGGCTCATCGAGTTCTCGTCGTGGCCCCCACGGCCAGCCGTCGGAGCGCGGGCCCCGTGGAGGCGTCGTGCCCGGGGTCGGCGGGCGAGGGGGCCGACCTCCGCATGCAGCGCCGGCGACTTGATTTTTCACATCTTCCCCTCATATGGTTTCGCCATCGCGACCTCGATAGCTTCATGTTGCGCCGTCCGCTGGGAGGACAGCGCCATCGGTCTCGAGGTCTTCCTCGACATGTCGCCCCTGCCGGCACCCTTCAAGGACGATATGGAGGCGGGCAAGGTCGCCGCCTTCACCGGCTCGGTCGACACGGGCGGCTCGTACACCGTCAACGACGATCCGGTGTGCGACTTCGAGCTCGCCGCCGACGCCGAGTACGCGCTCGACCTCGTGCTCGCCACCTACCTCGACGGCTTCAGCGGCGCCTACGACGCGCTCGGCGACGGCTTCAACGACCCCGCCGACTGCACCTACGAGACCTATGCCCTGTTCGAGTGGGTGGTCGAGTTCGAGGTGCTGGAACCCGTGACGATGCAGGTGGTGGCCACGCTCTACGCGGAGGTCATGCCGCCCGTCGTTGGACAGAGCCTGCACTACATCCTCGTGCGTGAGCGCGACGCCGCCGCGCCCGTCTGGATCGGCGAGTCCGACGAGGCCGAGACGGACGAAGCGTTCGACGAGTCGATCCCGCTCGAGCCCGGGTTCTACGAGTTCGCGGTGTACGCGCGGCCGCTGCTCCAGGGCACCAGCGGCGTCGCGAGCCTGTCGTCCGGGTGGACTTACGACGTGACGTTCGACGCGGACTGAGTTCGCCGCGGAACCGGCGAGACGATGTTGGCGATCACCAGCTGGTCGTCGTCCGCGACGGCGTGACGCGGCGCGCCGGTCCGGCTACGTTCGCTTGGCGGACGCCTGATCCACCGGTGCCTCGCGGGGGCCGGTAGGGCCTCCGGCGCGACCGCCAAGGCGCCACGGGCTCCGCCGCCGAACCGCCTCGTCGGTGCCCGTCGCGATGAGTGCGAGGCCTACGGTGTCGACGACGCCGTGCGTGAGGATCGCCAACCAGAGGTTGAAGCCGCTGGCCACGAAGATCCAGCCCAAGAAGACGCCGATGATCCCCGTGCCGATCACGCCACTCCGGCCCTGGTACCCATGCGCGAGTCCGAACACCACCGACGCCAGCACCACGTTGAGGACCGTCGCCCAGGTCGACGTGCCCACGACCCGGGCGATCTCCGTCATCAGGAAGCCGCGGAAGATGGCCTCCTCGAGGGGCGCCACCACGAGCCACACGACGAGCATCCACAGCGCGAACGCCCGCCCGTTGCCCTTGACGCCCTCCACCACGGAGTGATCGAGCGGCACGCCCGTCCACCGCTCGATGAGCGGGTCGAGGAGCGCGACGGCGAGCAACTGCAAAGCCGTCCCGAGCATCAGCGCCAGCACCACCGTCTGCCACCACGACGCCGGCGCCGTGAAGCCGAGCATTCCCACGCCCTCGCCGCGCCACGCCAGCAGCAGTCCGACGAGCACGATCGCGCCTAGGACACCGAGGCCCGGTTGCTTCTTCAGCCCGGTTGCGACGAGCAGGGCCGACACCAGCACCACGACGACGAGCGACACGCCCACGCTGTCCACGGCACGACCTCCGGTCCGCATCTGGCGACGTCGCCAGCCGAGCGTTCGACGAGACAGGGACGCGCGACGTCAGGTTGCCGGCAGGATACCGGCCAAGACGACGTCGACCACGCCGACCGCGTCGACGGCGCCGGACGCACCGGCTGCGCGGCGGCTGATCGTCGGGACGGTGCTCGCGCCCGCGTGAAGATCGTGAAGAACATGCCCTCGAAGGCGAAGCGCACGACCGCGTCGGCCACATCGTCGACGAGGGAGAGCGAGGGCACGTCGCCCACCGGGATCGCCTGCGCTGGCCGAAGGAAAGCGGAATCGCAGTAATCAAACGTGCGTCGCGCCATCATCGACCGTGGCATCATCCGTGCATGTCGAAGAACGACCTACGTGAGGGTCGGACCAGGTCCGCTGCCCGCGGATACGGCCGCGAGACGGCGTCTCACGCTCGGCTCGGCGCGACCCAGGACGGCGCGTGATCGGCGCGGTGTGCTGACGCGGCTCCGCGGCATCGCCAGAGACCTCGGGCGTCGCGGCTTGGGTAGCGCGGCACTGGGCCCGGCACGAACCGAGCGGCCGACGGTGGTCGTGGCGTCGGAACACGCCGACGCACCGGTCGCCAGCTTCTACGAATCCCCGTCCGTCGCGACGGTCGTCGACGTTCCCCTGCAGCGATGCCGCGGCCTCTGGTTCGCGGCGTTCCCGTGCGGCCTCGGTTCGGACCATCCGTTCATCCGAACGATGGTGGCGTTCGAGAGCGGTGCGTCGACCACCTACGGGGGTTCGCCGCTCGAGGCGTACTACGACCACTGGCGCCCTACTTCTGCCGCACAGGCGCTGGGGCTCCCCGAGACGACAGGCCCACTCGGGCACGCACCGGCCCTCGCGGCGACCGCGCCGTGGTGGCCGATCCACGACGTCGAGGCGTTCGCCATCGACCTCGAGGCGGGCATCGAGGCGGAGAACGCGGAGAACGGCGCCGCACTCCCGGCCAGCGCAGGCAGCTTGCTGCACGGTCCGGTGTCGCCAGGCAAGGGTGCGCTCGAGTTCGCTCGGTGCGTCAAGAGCTTCCAGTCGATCCGATCGCTTGGGTTCCAGCGATCATCCGATACCCCAGACGGAGACGCCCGGGGTCAAGTCCTGGTTCGCGATGGCGGCGACTACGCCGTTCTGGTCCTCAACGGTCAACACCGCGTGGCAGGTGCAGCCGCAGCGGGTCTGACCTCGGTCCCGGTTCGCTTCTACGACGGCACGCTCTCCGGAAGTCGCATCGTGCACCGTGCCGACGTCGAGATGTGGCCCGCGGTGCGGCATGGCCGGCTCAGCGCGCCCCAGGCACTTCACGTGTTCGACCGGCTGTTCGAGGGTCGACCTCCCTGGCGCCCTGCGGACACACGATGATCCGCCGACGACCGGGAGGGAACCCGTGGCTGACGCTCTAGACGCTACGCCGCGAACTGCTGATGCCGACGTTGTCCATCCGCTCGACCGTCATGGTGGCGGCATCCTACGCGGTGCCCCAGCGGACGGCGCGCGCTTCAGCCCTGCCGCTCCACGGTGAACGAGACCTTCGCGGTGATCCGGTACTGCACGATCTTGTCGTTCTCGACGACGGCCTGCATGTCCTTGACGTAGATGCTCTGGATGCCGCGGAGCGACTTGGAGGCCTCGGTCAGCGCCACCTGGGCGGCGTCGTCCCAGCTCTTCTCGGACTGTGCCAGAACCTCGATCACTTTCACCATCGCTGCCATGAGCTCTCCTCCTTCACGTGAGGCGTCGTTCGGTCACGTCACGGCCATCGTAAGGGCGGCCCCCACGGATGCCCGTGCGCATCGACCATGACGCTGGCCGCTACCGCGACGACGTCAGGACCGGTCCTCCACGAACGCCGCCAGCCCCGCGAGGGACGCGCGCATCGCCGCCACGTGGTCGTCCGGCCGGATGCCCGGGGGCACGTTCTCGGCCCGGACCGACACGACCGTGCCGTCGCCGTCGGGCTGCAGGTCCCACACCATCCGCATGACCCCGGCGAACGCCGAGTCCTCGCTGTCGAAGACGACCGCCTGCTCGATGCGTCGGCCGACCTCGAGGCTCGTAAGCTGCACCTCGACCTCGTCGGCGTCCACCGAGGTCTTGCCTTCTCCCCGTTGGGAAGGCGCGTACGTGAGACGCATCCGGTACGACCCGCCGGGGCGGAAGTCGAACCGCAGCATCTCTCCGGTCATGCCGGTC
>CAWIUY010000015.1:0-4010 GCA_963839375.1 uncultured Trueperaceae bacterium
CGACCGGCATGCAGGGCTGGTGGAGTTCGTGGAGGACCGGTCCTGACGTTGTCGCGGTAGCGGCCAGCGCCATGGTCGATGCGCACGGGCATCCGCGAGGGCCGCCCTTACGATGGCCGCAACGTGACCGAACGACGCCTCACGTGAAGGAGGAGTGCTCATGGCAGCGATGGTGAAAGTGATCGAGGTTCTGGCGCAGTCCGAGAAGAGTTGGGACGACGCGGCCAAGGTGGCCCTCGCCGAAGCATCCAAGTCGCTCCGAGGCATCCAGAGCATCTACGTCAAGGACATGCAGGCCGTGGTCGAGAACGACCAGATCGTGATGTACCGGATCAACGCCAAGATCTCGTTCTCACTCGAGCGCGACGGCTGAACGCCACGTCCGGATCGAGCGCGTGAATCCTGCGCTCGCGGAACCCCGCATCGTCGAGATGCCCGAGGTGGTGTGGGTCGGGGTCGTGAGGCTACGGCCCGCACCACGGCGCTCGGCGATCGAGCCGTGTCGAGGCGCTTACGGCGCTCGGATGTTATCTTCTCCGACGAAACCATCCTGAAAGACGTCGGAGGCGCCATGTACCTGTACGTCGAGATGTGGAACGCGAAGCCGAGCTGGCTCGCCCTCTCGCTGGCCGAGCGCGAGGCGTTCATGGCGAAGGTCGCCGAGGCGTCGAAAGGACTTGGGTCCATCGGCGCCGAGGTGCTCGGAGCCTGGGTCAACGACCCGGACACGGACCATAGGCTCGAGAAGACGTTCTTCACCGCCTTCAGGTTCCCGAACAAGGAAGCGGTGAAGTCGTTCGAGGCGATCGTGCGGGACTCCGGTTGGTACGACCTCTTCGAGCAGACCAACAGTTCGGGCGAGATCGATACGTTCGCGAACGTGATGGCGCATGCCATGAAGATGTAGCCGTAGCATCCGATGCTGCACCACGTCGAGCTCTACGTCCGCGACCTGGAGCGCTCGATCGCGTTCTGGACACCGTTCATGGGCCTGCTTGGGTACGCGGAGGAGCGCTGGTCGCGCGGCGTCAACTACCTCGACGGTGAGCGGGATCCCTACGTCTGTCTCGTGCAGGCGGCCGCCGAACACCTCGAGGCCGGCTACCACCGCAAGCGGATCGGCTTGAACCACCTGGCGTTCCGGGCACGCTCGCGGACGCACGTCGACGAGGTGCGCCGGTGGGCGCGCGACGCCGGGCACGCGCTGCTCTACGACGACCGCTTCCCGTTCGCCACGGCGCCCGGGTACTACGCCGTGTTCTTCGAGGACCCGGATCGCATCAAGGTCGAGGTCGTGGCGCCGAACGAGGTGTGACGGGCGCATGGCCTCTAGGTCCGTCGCCAGACCGGAGGTGCCTGTCTGGCGATCGCGTCACCGTGGGGGCTCGGGAGGCAGATCTCCGACATGGACGCCTTCGTCACGCGCGGTTCGCCGACACCCTCAACGCATCCACCATGGGTGCGGGGGTCCAGGGCGGACGACCCGCGAAGAGGCGATCGAACACGTGCAGCGCCTGGGGCACAGTGAGCCAACCGCGACGCACCGAGGGCCACATCTCGACGTCGGCTCGATGCACGACGCGGCTTCCAGAGAGCGTCCCGTCGTAGAAGCGAATCGGCACGGAGCTCAGACCTGCCGCCGCCGCCCCGGCGATGCGATGTTGACCGTTCAGGACCAGGACGGAGTAGTCGCCGCCTTCGTCAACCAGGACCTGACCCCGGACATCACCATCGGGCGTGTCGGACGAGCGGCGGTACCCGAACGTCCGGATAGCCCGGTAGATCGCGACGCAACGAGCGAACTCCAGGGCGCCCTTCTCGGGTGACACCGGACCGTGCAACAGGCTGCCCGCAGCGGCGGGGAGCGGAGCTCCGTTCTCCGCGTTCTCCGCCGCGATGCCGGCCTCGAAGTCCTCCGCGAACGCCGCGAGGTCGTGGACCGGCCACCAGGGGGCCGCCGCGGCAACGGCCGGAGCCTGCGCGAGGAGACCCGTCCGGTCGGGGAGCCCCAGGGACTCTGCGGCCGAAGCAGGGCGCCAACTGTCGTAGTACGCCTGAAGAGGGGAGCCTGCGTAGGTTGCCGATACACCGCTTTCGAGCGCCAGCGCCGTCCTGATGAACGGATGGTCGGAGCCGACGTCACACGAGAACGCCGCGAACCAGAGACCGCGGCAACGATGCAGTGGGATGTCGACGACCGTGGCGTCGGACGCGCAGGCGTAGAAGCTGGCGACGGGTGCGTCCGCGTACTCCGGTGCCAGGACCACCTTCGGCCGCCGAGTTCGTACCGGAGCCAGCGCGACGGATATCGGGCTGCGACGCTCGATCGTCTTGGCAAGGCCGCCCAGCCACGCCGCCATCGCACCGATCATGCCGCCCCGCTTCGAACGGGCGGACGGTAGGACGCGATCTCATTGCCGCGGACGCGTGCCCTGGACACGGTCCACGCTTCACGTGCGAACGACCTCGGCATGAAGGGAGCATGGCACGCCCGATGGTTGCTCGACGCATGTTTCGCCACGGCGATGGCGTGTGCTGCGAGGACCTGGATCGCATCGAGGTCGAGGTCGTGGCGCCGAGGGAGGCGGAGGGGCGTTCGCTTCGGTACGGCGCCGCCGTTCTCGTTTACGCTCGGTCCATGACGAAGGCAGCGCGCCCCAACGCGCGGCACCCCATCGAGCCCGGCCCCTTCGACGCCGGCGGCGGCCCCCGGCCGACGCGCGACCGTATCGTCGTCCTCGACGCGGTGCGTGGCCTGGCGCTCTTCGGCATCCTGGTGGTGAACGCACCGCTCTACTTCTGGCCGGCCCAGGCGATCCCTCTCGGCAACGTCCCCTCGCTGTCGCCCTTCGACGACGTCGCGAACGCGCTGGTGCGCTTCGCCTTCGAGGGCAAGTTCTTCACGATCTTCTCGCTCCTGTTCGGTATCGGCGTCGCGCTGCAATTGGGCCGCGGCCATCCCGCCCGGGTCATCGTGCGACGACTCGCGCTGCTCGCGCTCTTCGGCGCGGTCCACATCTCGCTCTTCTGGTGGGGCGACATCCTGCTCCACTACGCCATCCTCGGGTTCGCGCTCGTCCTCGCGCGGCGCTGGTCGGCGCGTCGGTTGGTGCGCGCGGCGCTGGTCTTGCTCGCGGTGCCGGTGGTCCTGCAGCTGGGCCTCGCGTCGCTCGGCGCCCTCTCGTCGGCGACGCCGGAGGGCGCGGCGGCGTTCGAGGCCGCGACGGCCGAGTCCGACGCCGCGCTCGCAGCGCAAGGGGAGGAGGCATTGGCCGTCTACGCCGGCAGCGACGTCGCCGCCGCGGCCGCGGTGCGTTGGGCCGACTGGGGGTTCGGGACCGTTGGCACGCTGTTCAGCGGGATGCTGCTCATCGTGGTGGCGATGTTCTTCTTCGGCGCGGCCGCTCAGCGGAGCGGCTGGCTCGACGCGGAGGCCGCCGACCGGTGGCGCTGGCTGTTCGTGCGCATGCTGCCGATCGCCCTGGTCGCCAACGCCGCGTACGCCTGGGGCGCCGTGAGCGGCGCGCAGTACGACTTCGGTTCCTGGCCCGCGGCGTTGGCCTCGATCGCGTTCGCCATCGGCGCCCCGAGCGGTGCGTTCGCCATCGCCACGGGCACGGCGCTCGCCCTCAGGGCGGGGGGTCCCGTGGCGACCGCGCTCGCCGCGGTCGGACGGCTGGCGCTCAGCACCTACCTCACCCAATCGATCGTCATGACCACCCTCGCCTACGGGTACGGGCTCGGCCTCTACGGGCAGGTGACGCACGGGCAGGCCCTGGGGCTGGCGGTGGTGCTCTTCGCGATCCAGGTGCCGTTGGCCGTGCTCTACGCGCGGCGCTTCCGCTTCGGCCCTGCCGAGTGGTTGTGGCGGGCGGGGACGTACGGGCGGCGGCCGAGCTGACGGGGCGGGGCTGGGTCACGTTCCGCGGCGAGGCCCACCCGTCCATCACGAAGACCGGCCGCGGCTGGGAGCCACGGCCGATCCCCACTTGACCACCCAGACAGCTGCT
>CAWIUY010000016.1:0-16639 GCA_963839375.1 uncultured Trueperaceae bacterium
CGAACGCCGCCGGCGCGACGGCAACGCCGGGGGGCCCTCGTCGCGCGCCGGGGCGGGCGCCCGCCGAGGGCCGCCGGCGCCGGCGCCCGCGTCAGACGCGCAAGGCGCCGGCTTGCAGGGCCCGCACAACGAGCTCCGTGCGGCTCGACACGCCGAACTTCGAGAGCAGCGACGCGACGTGGAACTTCACGGTGTTCTCGCTGATGTCCAGGGCCGCCGCGGCATGCCGGTTGGTGGCGCCGCGCGCGAGCAGCTCGAGCACCTCGCTCTCGCGCGGGGTGAGGTGCTCGGCCGGCTCCGGACCCGGCCCGATCGCCCGTCCGAGCGCCTGGCCCGGCGCGCGCCCGACGTCCGGAGCGCGCGCGCTCCGGACGGGCTCCAGCGCCGGATCGGCGACCATGAGGCCCCGCCCCACCGCCAGCACCGCGGCCACCAGAGTCGCGGCCGCGCTCGTCCGTCCGATACGACCGCGCACCGCCGCGTAGTCCCCCAGGCCGGGCGTCTCGCGCTCCTCGTCGACCAGGAGCAGCACCGGGGCGTCCCCCATCGCCCCCACCGGAGGCGAGGCGTCCCACACCAGCACGTCGATGGCGGCCGGATCGTCGGGGTCGTAACCGACCGGTTCGTACCCGACCGGCTCGAGCGTCGCGGCAGGCGCCGCCACCGACACCAGCGCCAGCGTGGGTTCGGATGCCAGCGCCGCCGCGAGCGCCGCGCGGTCCAGCGGCTCGTCGGCGACGACGGCCACGCGCAGCACGTCGACCATGGCCCAGCAGAGCACGGTCGGCGCGCGCTCGGGCCGCGGCAGGCTACGGCGAGGGGCGCACGGCGGTCAGGGAACCTCGTCCTCGAGCTCGGTCGGGGGGGTTGGCGGCAGCGGCGGCGCCGGTTCGGGGGCCGGGTCGATCGCGATCGACCGGTCCGATGGCGACTCGGGTAGCAGACCGACGGAGCCCCCGCCCGTGAACTGGATCGTGCGCGTCACCCCCTCCAGGGTGAAGTCCAGGTCTACGTGCGCGCCCGGGACGATGTCCAGGACCACATCGGAAGGCGTGAGCCTCCAATGCTCGGGGATCGTGCCGCCCAGCACCCGTACCCGCCAAAGGCCGGGAGGCAGCGTGAGGTCGAAGGTCCCGTCGTCGTTCGGGCGCACGCGTGTGCTCAGGGCGGGAGTGGTCGGAGCGGGGGCGGTCGGCACGGGGGCGGTCAGAGCGGGGGCGGTGAGAGCGGGGGCGGTGAGAGCGGCCGGCGCGTCGCCCGCCGTCCCCGGGGCGACGGCGGACGACGCCGACGCGCCCGAGGACCCCGGCGACGCCGGGGCCAGCTCGAACAGGAGGGAGGAGACGAGCGGGAGCGAGCCGTCGGTGCTGCCGACGACCGCGGCCGCGCCCGCCGTGCGGGTCTGGACCATCACGCGCCCGTGAACGGCAGCGAGGCGGACGACGCGCAGCTCGACCCCGGTCACCGCGCCCGCCTCGACCGTCACGCCGAGGGGCGAGGCAGGTAGGGTCACGGTTCCGACGGGCAGGCTCGAGCGCAGTGCGAGCGTCTGGCGCCCCTCGGGGATCGCCGGGAAGGAGAACGTTCCGTCGATGGCCGTGACCGTGGAGTAGCCGGCGAGCCACATCACCGCTCCCGCAACGCCGGCCCCACGCTCGTCGAGCAGGCGTCCACGCACAGACCCTATCGAGGCGCGAAGCCCGACGGCGAGGTCGAAGGGCACGCTCAAGGACGTTGCGAACGTCACGCTCGCCGCGCCCCCGTAGCCGCCGCCGCGCGCATCCACCGAAGCCTGGAAGGTCATCGGGCCGGCGAATGCCGCCTGGGCCGTCACGCTGCCGTTCCAGGCGCCGCTCAGCGGCGACACCGCCGCGCCCAGATCGGCCGAGAGCCCCGCCGCCAGCTCCCCGCTCCACTCCCCTCGCAACGTCAGATCGTACGGGGAAGCAGCGCCTATGGGCCAGAGGACGTCCGCCCCGGCCGCCATGCGGCCGCCGGCCAGCGGAGCGTCGGCTCCCAGGCCCGCCCCGATCGCGGCGCCGCGATCCGTTTCCTGCGCGATATCGCGCCCCCAGCGCAACCCCAGACTCGGGTGCAGGGTCACGCCGGCGGTGGGGGCGAGCGTGGCCGTGGCCGTGAGCCGCGAACTTCCGGCAGTGTCGACCGCCGGCCCACCGGCGCCGTCCCAGGCGTAGCTGACACCCCAGGCGGCGTTCGTCGGCCGTCCTTCGAGCGCGAGGTCGAGGCTCTGATACCAGCGCTCGAGCCCGGCGCCGTCCTCCCGCTCGTAGCGCCGGCCACCGTACGCCACCCTCGCCCACACGGGCGCCCCCAGCGGGAGCGGCACCTGGGCCTGGATCGCCAGCCCCGCCGTCGCGCGCTCCGACTCACCGAAACCGGCGGACGTGAGGTCCCCCGCCACCGACGCCCAACCCCTGGGCGAGCGGGCCGACGCCGCCGCCTCGAGCCTGCTCGCCACGCCACCGTCGACGACGGTTCGTAGCCCCCCGGCGACACTCGCGCCAAGGTCGATTCCAAGCGCCCGCCCTTGCAACGCCACGGCTCCCGACGCGCCCAGACCCCCTGCGCGCGACTCGCCGGCGAGCGTGACGTCGATCGCGCTCGAGGGGGACAGCGAGAGATCCACGCCCACGCCAGGATCGCGGCCGTCCTCCAACAGCGCGTCGACGCGTAGGGTCCCCGCCACGCCCGCCACGCGCATCGGCAGGTTCGCCTCGACCCCGAACCCGCTGTGCGCGTCCAGCGCGCCCGCCGCATGGATCTGGACGTCTCCCGCGTCGACCCGCACGCCCGGCGCGTCATAGCTCACCCGGTTGTTCCGGTATCCCCCATCGAGGCTGTCGTCGAGGTGGACCTCCAGCGCGGCGGCACCGCCGTCGCGAAGCGGGCCGCCCCCATCGAGGCTCACGTGCGTGACCCGGAACCACACCGGCGCCGAGCCGGCCGTCCTCGCATCGCCCTGCGTCGACAGCGTCACCCGGAACGGAAGCGTGTGGTACACCAGCCCGTCGGCTTGTCCGAGCGCGTACATCTCGACGCTGGTGGAGGCGGCGTCCCCCACGTCCTCCCGCTCGGGGTCGACGGCGCGCAACGCCACGATCTCGGTGCCGGGGCGCTCCAGGTCGGCGGGCGGGGTCACGGTAACGTTCACGTCCAACGCCTCGCCGGGACCGAGCACACCCTCGCGGGCGTGGAGCTCGAGGCTGGAGCCGGCGCTCGCCCGCGCGTCCATCACGACGCGCTGTGCGACGTTCCCCTCGTTCACGACCTCGAACGTCACGTCGAACGGGTCGCCCAGGGTCTCGTGCGGTGCCGTCATGAGGCGGACGGACACGGCACGACGCTCGGGGACGTGGATGGCGATGGTGGCGGCCTCCATCACGCCCGCGGCGTCCTCGACACGAACTTCGTACTCCCCCGCTTCGGCCCGAGCGGGGATCACCACGGGCACCACCGTGGTCGCCTTCGCGCCCGGCGGGATCGACACGGTCACCGGCGGGAGGAGCGAGCGCCACCCCTCGGGCAGCGCCAGGACCGGCGTCAGCGTCGCCGTGGAGCCCGCGAGGTTCTCGAGCGAGATCACCACGGTGGCGGTGGAGCGGCCGCCCGTGTCGATGGCGGCGTCGGACACGATCGCCCGCACGTAGCCGAGCGCGTCGTCGGCACCCGCCTGCGCCCATGCCACCGGCGCGACCCACGCCGCGGCACACGCTGCGAGCACCGTCAAGGTGCGCGCAACGGAACGCCGGCGGCGAAGGTTCGGGTGGTGCCCCGTATGGGGGCGAGCGGTGGGCATGGTCAGGGGTGTCGACGTCCGCGGATCGCGCGGCGGCCACGGCGGAGCCATCGGTCCTGCGCCGCCTGGGCGGTGCGCCGAGGGCCTCGCCGCGTCGTCAGTTCGCGGAGAGGTCCAGGTCGTAGCGAGCGCCGAACACCTGGTCGCCGCCGGCATCGCCCAGGATCACCGCTGTCAGGGTGCCGTTCTCGGCATCGCCGAGGTCGAAGCGCTCAAGCACCGACGTCGCCGGGTAGAGCCGCCGATCCTGCCCCTCGACCGTGGCCAGGCTGGCGCCGGAGGCGTCATAGAGCTCGAGCGTGAAGTGGCCGCTCAACATCGAGTCGCCGCCGTTGGACACGTCGACCGTGAGGACGACGCTGCCGCCGTCGTTTCTCGTCAGCACGGGACGGCTGAACTCGAGCGTTCCTCCCTGAGCGCCGACGACGTTGGTGACGACCTGCACGCCGTAGCGCGTGAGCGTCCTCGCCGTCAGCCCGGCGGTGGGGCTGGGCTCGGGTTCCGGCACGACCTCCTCGATCATCACCATGCTCCAGTAGCTTCCCGCGAGCGAGGCGTCGTCGGGGATGTCGACCGTGTACTGGATGGGGACACTGGCACCCGCGGCGACCGTGAGCGTGTCCGCGGCGAGGTGGACCCAAGCGCCGTTGGAGCGCGGCTGGCTGCCGATCGGATCGTAGTCGTTGGAGCCGTCGGCGAAGAACAGGTAGTCGGTCTGGTAGACGCGCACGGTGGCGTCCTGATCGCCCGTATTCCTCACGGGCAGGCTTCCGACGACGTGCGCTCCGGGGCTCACGTCGAACTCGGCCGTGAGGCTGCCGTTGACGACGAGGGTCGCGAAGGCGCTCGGCGCGAGCGCGAGCAGGAGCGCCACGGCCAGCGTCGCCGCAGGGGGCGCGACACGGCCGGACCTGGCGCTGCGGCGGACGGCTCGGAAGGGGTCGAGTTGCGGTACTTGGTTCATGGTGGGTCCTCGGTTCGCCGCGACAGGTGGCGTCGCGGGATTCTATGTGTGCAAGCCGGAAGCGCGAGGGCGTGCGAACGCGGCCGACGAGGTGTGCAGGATCGCGATCGTTCAGCGAGGGCCAGGTCGCGACCTGAGCGGTCCGCGCGGGTGGGCTCTCGTGGAGCCCCTGCGGAGCCGCCCTCAGGTCGGCGCCGTCATGATGTGGAGAGGTCGCGATCGAGTCATGCCTTGCCCCTTCTCCCGCCTGCAGGGGGCGGGACGGTGTGCTCCATCCGAGAGGATGAGCCACGGGGCGCAGTGGGTCCGAAGCGTGCGATGTCAGTACCCCGCTTCCAGGGCACCCTCGGCCGGTTGCGCTACTGGCTCCACCCGCTCCAAGCGCCCAGATTGCGGAGCGGGCTTCATCGCCTCCGAAGCGACGTGCGGGCTGGTCCGAGCCCGACACGTCCATGGTAGCCAGGAGCTCTGACGCTGCTCTTACGCGGCTTCACGTTCCCCCGGTGAGATGGTTCACGCGCGGCGCCGTTCCCGGCGGTGCCTCGCCGCGCGCCAGAGGCCGGACGGCCCGGCGGTCGGCGCGACGCCGTTCCCGGCGGTGCCTCGCCGCGCGCCCGAGGCCGGGCGGCCCGGCGGGCGGCGATCGGCCCCGGGGCGGTGCGGTGGTGCCCCCGGGGCCGGCGTCTTCCTCCCCGCGCCGCGCCTCGAGGGATTCAGAGGTCCGTAAGCCGCACAGGCGCACACTATGCGTGCCAGAGAACTGGCCCGACGGACGCGCGCACCGGCTGCGCGCAGCGCCAACCGGGGTGGCGAGCAACGGGAACCGTTGGCGTCATCCTGGCCGGGTCGTGCGAAGCGGCGAGGAACGCCCTCCTGCGATCCGGCGAATGCCCCGAGGCCATCGTGGCTGTACCTCCCCCGCCCGAGCTCGACAAGCGCAACGCGTCCGTCCGCGACCCCGCGACGGTCTCCGCATGCGATCCTGCGCCCGCCGCCGCACCCGGCGACGGGGTCGAGCACGTCCGCGCCGTGACGGGCACGGCCCGGGACGGGGACGTGGGCGCGCGGAAGACGGCAGCGCGCTCCCCGTCCCCCGACCCGAAGACCAGGGCGCTCGGTCACGCGGGCGATGTCGATCCCGTGGAGGCCGCGCGGTGGGACCGGTTCGGGTGGGTCCTACGGCAGATGATGTGGGTCTGCCTCGTCAGCCACCTGCTCTTCCTGGTCGTGTTCGGCGTGGTCGGCGTGCGCTCGCTGGTCCTGGTCAACGTCGGCAGCGTCGCGGCCTACCTGGTCGGTGTCGCCATGCTGCGGCGCGGTCGCGTCCGCGCTGCCTTCGTCATCGGCGTCGTCGAGGTGACGGTCCACGCGGTCGCCGCCTCCATAGTCCTGGGGTGGGCCTCCGGCTTCCACGTGTACATACCCATCCTGGCCGTGCTGGCCTTCCTGTTCCCGCAGGGGAAGCTGGGCGCCATGCAACGGCTGGCCGTGCTGCTGACGGTGATCTACACGGGGCTGGCGCTCGTCACCGATCTTCTCGGGCCGTCGTTCCCTCTGCCCCACGACACGCTGCAGGCCGTGCGCGTCGGCAACAGCGCCTTCCTCGTCCTCGTCCTCGCGTTCCTGTCGTACGTCTTCAGTGCCACGACGCGCCAGGCCGAAGACGACTTGCGCGACGCCGTGACCCGACTCGACGAGATCTCGCGCAAGGACGCCCTGACCGGCATCATGAACCGCCGTCAGATGGAGCTCGAGCTGGATCGTGAGGCGGCGCGCCATAGCCGCTCGGGTCGCACCTTCGCGATCGTGCTGTGCGACCTCGACCTCTTCAAGGAGATCAACGACCGACACGGGCACCACGCGGGCGACCACGTGCTGATCTCGGTCGCGACGTGCATGCTCGACGCGCTGCGGGCACACGACCTGGTCGCGCGCTGGGGCGGCGAGGAGTTCCTCCTGCTGCTGCCCGAGACCGAGGCGCGCGACGCGATGGCGGCAGCGGAGCGCGTTCGCTCGGCGGTGCACGCGCTGCCCGTGGAGGTCGACGGACAGCGGATCGCCGTGACCGCGACCTTCGGCGTGGCCATCTTCGACGGCGACTGGACGAACACCCTGCGCCGGGCAGACCGCGCGCTCTACCGCGGCAAGGCCGCCGGGCGAGACCGCGTCGAGGCCTCGGTCTGAGGTTTGTCGGAAGACTCGACCCGCTGCTCTCCGTCGCGGGTAGCCGGGTGCGTCAGGCGGCGGGTTCGGCCCGGACCTCGCTCATCAGGTAGCGGTGGAGATCCTCGAGCGACATGGGCGGCGCGAAGTAGTAGCCCTGCACGTACTCGCAGCCCACCTGACGCAGCAGCTCGAGCTGCTCGGCGTTCTCGACGCCCTCGGCCACCACGCGCATGCGCAGGCGGTGTGCCATCTCGACGATGGCCCGCACGAGCTCGCGACTCTCCTGGTGGTCGATGCTGTTGGTTACGAACGCCCTGTCGATCTTCAGCGCGTCGGCGGAGAAGCGCTGCAGGTAGCTGAGCGACGAGTATCCGGTACCGAAGTCATCGATGTGGAAGCCGATCCCGAGCCTCTTGAGGGCCGCGAGGTTGGATGCGACGTGCGACGACGCGTCGAGCCACACCGACTCGGTCATCTCGACATCGAGGCGCGAGGGTTCGAGCCGGCTCGCACTCAGGGATCCGAGCACCGCGTCGACCAGGTCGGCGCGCGCGAACTGCTGGCTCGAGAGGTTCACGCTCAGGTGCAGCGGCGGACGTCCCGGGCGCGCGGGCACGCCGACGAGCTCGGAGCATGCGCGCCGCAGGACGAAACGATCGAGCTCGATCACGAGCCCGGTCTCCTCCGCCAAGGGGACGAACTCCCCGGGAGATACGGGGCCGTGCCGTGGGTGACGCCAACGGGCCAGGGCTTCGACGCCAACGGTCCAACCGCCGTAGCTGGACACGATGGGCTGGTAATGGACGTCCAGCGCGTCGGCGGCCAGTGCCGCGCGCAGGTCCGCCTCGAGGCTGGCCGTCGCGAGGGCACGGTCGAGCAGCCTCGCCTCGAACACGACGGTGCTGCCCCGGCCTGCACGCCTGGCTTCCTCCATCGCGAGCTCGGCATCGCGGATGAGTTCCTCCGCCTCCTCGTAACCCGGGCCGCCCACCGCCAGACCCATGCTCGCGGTGAGGAAGACGTCGTTCCCGCGCACTTCGACGGGCTCGACGAACACCCGCGACAACCTCTCCATCACGTTCTTCGCGTCGGTCGTACCGTCGAGGCCCTCGAGCAAGACGCCGAACACGTTCGCGCCGAGGCGGGCCGCGGTGTCCGCCGACCGGATCCAGCTCTCGAGCCGCTCGCCGACGAGCCGGAGAACCTCGTCCCCCGCGGCATGTCCGATACCCGCGTTGACGACCTTGAAGCGATCGAGATCGATGGCCAGCACCGCGCAGCCGGCCGGATGGGCAAGCCGGGCGCGCTCGAGCGCGTGACCCACCCGGTCGACGAACAGCGCGCGGTTGGCCAGTCCGGTCAGACCGTCGTGGAACGCGCCGTGCACCAACCGCTCGTTGACGTGTCGCAACTCCTTCGTCCGCTCCTCTACGCGCAGGGCCAGCTGCGCGTTCGCCTCGCGCAGGGCGGCCTGGGTCTCGCGCTCGACGGTGACGTCGTGCATGACGCCGTGGGTGCCCTGCACCGTCCCATCGGGTGTCCGCACGGCGCGGGACGCGAGCTCGAAGCGACGCCAGCCGCCGTCTCGGGTGAGCATCCGCACTTCGATGCGGCTGCGCTCCAGCGTGCCCGCCATCAACCGTCTGCGCACGTCGTTCACACGATCGACGTCGTCGGGATGGAGGAACTCGCGTTGCAGACGCCCCATGGTGGCGGCCACGTCGAAGCCGGTCGACTCGCTCCAGGCGGGGTTCAGGAAGCGCCAGCGCCCCTCCGCGTCGGCCTGGAACACCACCTCCTGGAGCTGGGTGAGCAGGGCGAGGTGGCGCTCGCGGGCGTCCCGGACGGCCTCCTCGGCACGCTTGCGCCGCGTGATGTCGATGGCCACGCTCTTGAGCATGGGCCGCACGGAGCCGTCCGCGCCCTCACCGTAGAAGCACTGGCCCCGCATGAGGATCCAACGCACGCGCGCGTCGGGACCGAGGAGCCGGTACTCGGTTTCGAACGTCTCTCGCGCCTCCAAGGCGCCCCTCATCGATGCCTCGACCGCCGTCCAGTCGTCCTCGTGGACCATGGCACGCCAGGCGTCGAAGTCCCCGGGCAGCCACGCCAGGCCCTCGGTCGTAGTACTCACGCTCTCCCTCGGCCGCCCCTCGAGCGTCAGCTCGCGCGCGTCGGGGTCGATGGTCCACAGGCCGATGCGCGCGCCATCCAAGGTGAAGCGGAGCCGCTCACGCTCGATCGTCACGCGCCGCTGGACGCCGTCGACCGTGGCCTCCAGGCGCGCCATGGCGTCACGGTGCACCCCGGGAGCGGCGTCGAAGCCCGGCACCACGTCGGTCGCCATGGACTCGATGCGTCGCAGGCGGGCCGCGCCCGCGCGGAGGTAGAAGAGGAGCGCGAGGACAGTGAGCAGGAAGAAGGCGACGATGCCCGCCAAGCCGACAACGGGTTGAAGGCGCGCGAGGTGGCGCACCTGGGCCCGCTCGCTCGTCACGAGCTCCGCGAGCGCGCCCTCCGAGGTCGCCAGGGCGAGCAGGAAGCTGTCGCGGTTCGGAGCGTCGCTGCCGGTCGCGGCGTGGATGTGTGGGTCGAGCCCGACGCGCAGCGCTTCTAGGTGAGCGAGGGCGCCGGCGGCGAAGATGCGCAAGGTGGCCACGTCGTCGATGCCGGGGAACGGGTCGGCCCGCGTCGAGTGCATCTCGGCCGCAGCAACGGCGTCGAGCGCCGTATCCACCTGCGTCGCGGCAGCGCCGTACGCGTCGAGCCGGGCGCGCGACCCGGTCACGAGGAAGTCGTGGAGAGCGATCTCCGCATCGAAGTAGGCGCTGCGGGCATCCTGCACGGCCTGCTTCGCGTTCACGGCCTCCAGCATCCCGCCCTGGACCTGCCAGGCGCGGCGCTCGAGTGTTCGCGCAGGCAGCAACACCAGCAGGGCGAAGGCGACGGCCCCGAGGCCGAGTAGGCCGGCGATGGCGCGGCGCGGCACCTCGTCTCGCGCCACGAACGCCGGCGTCGCCGAGGGCTGGGTCGCCCGCTCGGGCTCGAGCCCCTCGTCCACCCCGCGGCCGACAGTTCGACGGCGACCGGCATCGCGATGGCCCGGCGCCGGGTGGACACGAATCAGGTTGCGACTCACGAGGGCGACTCCACGGCCGGCAGGGCGTGCCGGGCGAAGCCGCCCGGCACGACCGCCGAGGCCGCCAGGAAGCCGCCCACGGCGGTGGCGTCCATCGGCCTCGCGAACAGGAACCCCTGGGCGTAGCGGCAACCGCTGGCGCGCAGGCGCTCGAGCTGCTCGTGCCGCTCGACGCCTTCGGCGATCACGCTCATGCCCAGGTGGCTGGCCATCTGCACGATGGTTCGGACGAGTTCCGCGCTCTCGGGGTGGGAGAGCATGTTGGACACGAAGACGCGATCGATCTTGATGGCATCGGCGGAGAAGCGCTGCAGGTAACCCAGGGAGGAGTACCCGGTACCGAAGTCGTCGATGTGCAGCTTGACGCCGAGCCGGCGGAGGCCGTCGAGGTTGTTCGAGACCCGTGGCGAGGTGGCGAGCATCAGGCTCTCCGTGATCTCTACGTTCACGGCGCAAGCGGGCAGACGGTTCGCGGCCAGCGCGCGCGTCACCTCGGCCACGAGATCGTCGCGTTGGAACTGCTGGCCGGACAGGTTGAACCCGAGCGTGAGCTCGCGACCCGGCGCGTCGGCCCGCCAGCGAGCGAGGTCGCGAAGCGCCGTGCGCATCACGAAGCGATCGAGGTCGACGATGAGACCCGTCTCCTCGGCCACCGCGATGAACTGCCCAGGCGGCACCAGGCCGAAGGTCGGGTGTGGCCAGCGCGCGAGCGCCTCGAGGCCCACGACGCTTCCGTCTTCGGTGCTCACGATCGGTTGGTACTGCACGCTCAGGGCGCCGCGCGCCAGAGCGGCGCGCAGGTCCGCCTCGAGCGTGACGGCCTGGAGAGCGCGCTCGCGCATGGCCCGCTCGAACACGGTCAGCCTGGCGCGGCCGGCGGTCTTCGACTGGTACATCGCGATCTCGGCGTCGCGCAGGACGTCTCCCGGGGCGTCGTATGCGGCCGAGCCGGCCGCCAGGCCGATGCTGGCCGTGACATGGAGCGGACGCCCGGCGACCGTGAAGGGCTCGAGCAACCCCCGCTCCAGCCGCGCCGCGACGCGCGCCGCCTCGCCGGCATCCTCGAGATCCTCGAGCAACACCGTGAACTCGTCTCCGCCGAGGCGGGCGAGCGTGTCGGCAGGGCGCACGGTGGCGACGAGCCGGCGCGCCATCTCCCGCAGGAGCGCGTCGCCGTGCGCGTGACCGAAGCAATCGTTGACGATCTTGAAGCGGTCGAAGTCGAGGAGGAGCACGGCGTACGAGCGACGCGGCGCACGCCGTGCCCGCTC
Organism: uncultured Trueperaceae bacterium; assembly: GCA_963839375.1. Taxonomy (GTDB): domain Bacteria; phylum Deinococcota; class Deinococci; order Deinococcales; family Trueperaceae; genus JAABTL01. The sequence goes on from CAWIUY010000016.1 coordinate 11,358, forward strand.
GATCGCCTGGCTCAGCCGGTCGACGAACAGGGCGCGGTTCGGGAGCCCCGTCAGGTTGTCATGGAAGGCGTCGTGGACGAGTTGCTCGTTGAGGCGCCGGAGCTGTTCGGTGCGCTCGTCGACGCGCCGCTCGAGGGTGGCATTGGCGGCCTGGAGTGCCGCCTCGGCCGCGCGCTTCTCGGTGGCGTCGTGCAAGATGCCGGCCGTACCCACGGGCGCGCCGGCCGCATCACGCAACAGCCGCGAGGAAGCCTCGATCCACCGCCAATCCCCGTCCGCGGTCAGCAGCCTGAGCTCGCAGTGGATCCGCTCCCGTTGCCCGGAGACGATCTCGAGCAGCAGCTTCGAGACCACCTGGCGGTCGACGGGGTGCAGGTAGTCGGTCGACGGCCTGCCCAGCGCGTCGTGCACGCCGAAGCCGGTGATTGCCGTCCAGGCCGGGTTGAGCAGGGTCCAGGCGCCGTCGAGGTCGGTCTGGTACACGATCTCCTGCAGGTCATGGAGCGCCCGCTGATGCAACTCGGTCGCCTGCCGCGCGCGCTCCTCGGCCGTCTTCTGGCGCGTGACATCGATCGCCACGCCGCGAGCCATCATGACGGGCTCGGGGGATCCTGGCAGCTGGCGCTGTAGCAAGCTCCCCCGCATCAGGAGCCACACCAGCCTTCCGTCGGGTTGCACCAATCGGTACTCGACCTCGATGGGGTCGCCGGGGCCGCGCACGCCCCGCAAGGCGGCCATCACCCGCGCCTCGTCGTCGGGGTGGATGCGCTCGTGCCAGGTCTCGAAGTCGCCGGGTAGGTCCTCCTCGAAGCCACTCGCGACTCCCTCGCCGCGCCCTTCCAGTTCGAGCGTCGGGCCCGCCGGGTCGACGGTCCACAGCACCACGTGAGCGCTGTCGAGGGTGCAATCGAGGCGTTCGCGCTCGCTTCGAGCCATGCGCGCGACGGCCGTGACGGTTGCGGCCATGCGCGCGAGACCGTCGCCGCTGCGTGCGGCGGGAACGGCCAGGCCCGGCACGATGGCGCGCACCTCGCGCTCGATGCTCTCCACGCGCGCGCCGACGCGGCGGAGGGTAAGGGAGAGCGCGACCAGCGTGATGACGAGGAACGCGAGAAGCTCCGACGAGGCGACGGTTCGGCGGGTGGCGTCGAGCCGCTCGGAGCGAAGCCGCAACAACGCCCAGAGGTCGTCGTAGCGGGTCTGGAGCTGATGGACCGCAAGAGCCCGAAGGCGTCCCGATTCGCGCCGCCGACGTCCAGGACGGCCACGGATCCGCTCTCGGCGGCGGCGCGGAGGGCCTCGAGGTCGGCCAATGCTCCCGCGGAGAACACCCGCAGCGCCGCGTCGTCATGGCTTGGCGTCAGCCCGGCGCGCGCCATGGCGGTGGAGCTCGGCGCCCCGAGGCCGGCGAGATCGAGCGCGACCGCTTCGCGCGCGCCCCGGTAGGCTTCGAGCTCCCGAGCGTCCGCGCCCTCGAGGTACGCCCTCAGGCGGCTCTCGGCGACGATGACGTGCAGGTCGAGGTCCCGCAGCGCGCTCTGCGCCTCGGAAGCGGCGGCCAGATCGGTGCGCAGCACGCGCTCCGCGCGGTCGAGCACGGCGGTGGGCAGCGCGACGAACGCGAGCGCCGCCGCCGTCATGACGACGGCGAGGATCGGGATCGGGCGGACCGAGGCGTGCTTCATCCAGCCACCCCTCCGGCCGGAGGTTGCGTTCGAGGACGTACGTAGCACGTTGCCTTTCAAGGGGCCGCGCGTAGGCGCGAGTTCGGCCAGCGCGGCACGAGCACAGGTTGCCACGGGGACTCTTACGCGAGCCTTACAGGCGTGGCCGACGCGTGGCTCGCAACGTCGGTGGGGTGGCGGTGGATCGAAGGCGATCCGACGCGCGTACGCGCGGGGCGCGACGGTCCTCCCGCCCGCGGGCACAGCTGGGCCGCGGGCGGGAGGTGTCGGGCGCTGCCGGCGGCGCGCGTCGTGCCGGTGCTCCGGAGGCGTCGGTTCGGCACGTCGAGGCCCCTGACCGTCCGTCAGCCGTCGGTGAGGGTGAAGATGAGGTCGAACGTGTCCGTCCCCGGCGATCGCGTGACGAGCGCGACGGGAAGCAGCTTCACGCCGAACGTTCCGGTGCCCGGCTCGAGACCGCAGATGAAGTCGCGCTCGCCGGGCAGGAAGCGCCCCGCGCCATCGCATGGGACGTACGTGCGCAAGACGCCGTGCTCGGGAGTCTGCGACACGTTGATGGTGATCTTCTTGCCCGTCTGGTTGGTGGTCCACGAGACGGTGAGCGTCGGGGGCAGGGCGTCCACGGCCTCGTCGAGGGACAGGATGGTGTGGTTGTATCCGACGGGGATGAAGTCGGCGACGAGGTGCAGGTCGCTCACGTCCACCGAGATGGCGTTGATCGATTCGACGACCACGTGCACGGTCTGACCGGCGTTGTCGTCGGCGAGCGCCGTCCCGCTGAGGAGCAGGCACAGGGCGACCCCGAGGGTGCGGACGTGCGTGGGGAACATCGCGGTCACTCCTCGCCGGTGATGGTGAAGATCACGGTGCGGGCGTCCGATCCGGGAGCGACGGCGGCCGTGGCGGAGGCGGTGTAGGTCAGCGTGGCCTGGCCGAAGGTATTCCCGATCCCGACCACCACGTCGCGCGCCTGCTGCCCGATCGCGACGGGCGCCTGAGCAGGGAGCGGCTCCACGCCGCCCACGGTCCCCCGCGACGACGGGCGTCACGGACAAGCCGTAGCCCTCCGGAGCGGCATCGGCTTGCACCGTGATCTTCGTGCCGGCGAGGTTCGAGGTCCAGGCCAGCGTTCCACCGTCGGCCGTGACCGCGGCGGGCTGGCCGCCGGGGACGGCGGCGTTCACCGTCAGCGCCACGTTCGCGAGATCGAGCTCCAACTCGACGATGGGGACGAGCTCCATCACGACGTGGGTGGTTGCCGTGGAGTCGGCCAGCGCAGGAGACACCGCGCCCCACGCGGCCGTCAGGGCCAGCGCCAGTAGCCCGACGCCGGGCCCTGTCGCTGAGGAGGTTCGGAGCCGCATCACTTCTGGTCCGTCAGGGTGTAGAGGAGCGTGTGGACCTCGGTCCCGGTGCCGCTCGCAGCCGCCGCGGTCGCGGACAGCGAGAAGGACACCGTTCCGGTACCGGGTGCCAGATTGGACGCCAGCTCGGTCGGCGTAGTCGAGATGACGTGCCCGGTCGGCTCACCCCTCATGGAAGCCCACAGCGAGAAGGCCTGCGACGCCAGCGACGTCTGCACGGTGATCTTCTTCGTGCCCTGGTTGCTCGTCCAAGCGAGCTGGACCGGTACCGCGGTCGCGGCCCAGGGCTCCGAACCGGGATCCGCCGCGCCGATGGACAGGCCGACAGAGCCGACGCTGACGCTCAGGACCGCGATCGGGCTGATGAGGACGTTCGCCTCCTGGCTCGTCCACCCCGCGGCGAACGCCGCCGACGCGAGCGCTGCCAGACACGTCGCGCCCAGCGCCACCCTGACGGCCGCCCTGGCGAACCGCCAGCCTTCGGCCGACCTCGACGGGCCGCCGACGGGCGACGTCGCCGCGTTCGGCGGCGGCGCGGGGAATCGTAGTTTTCGTTCGTGGCGTGCGTTCATGGGCCGTTCCCTCCTCGACGTCGGGTGGGCGGTCGGCGCCACGCGTCCTCTCGGCCGGCTGCGACCGGGCCGAGAGGACGTGCGCGGGCGCGTCACGCTCAATTGGCGACGTCCGTGATGGTGTAGGTCACGTCGTAGACGTCATCTCCGGCGCCGGCGGTGGCTGTGGCCGTCGCGCGGTAGGTGAGGTTCGCGCTGGTGGCTCCCAGGCTCAGCGAACTCACCACGTCGCGCGCCGCGCTCGTGATCGGCACCTCGGCCGCGGTGCCCGCTTGCACGAATAGCAGGTACTTGTAGGTCAGCGCGGTGGTCTGAACCGTGATCTTCTTGCCGCTCTGGTTGGTCGTCCACGACAGGGCCGCGGACGTGTTCTCCGCCTGGTCGGGGTTCTGGCCGGCGGTGGCCGATCCGATCGTGACCGTGATGGAGCCACCCGACACGGAGATGACGTTGATGGGGCTCACGGAAACGGTCACCGCTTGGGAGGCCGTGCTCTGGGCGAAGGCGCTCGAGCCGAGCGCGAGGAGGGCGGCACAGGCCGAAAGCAACGCGAGTTTGACGATGGGTCGTGACATGATCGTGTGCAGGTCCTTCCGAGACGGCGTGGCCGTCACTGGTTGGTGATCGTGAAGATGATGTTGTGGGCTTCGGTGCCTACACCGTCGCCCGCGGTGACGGTTGCGGCGTACTTGATGCCGGCGCTCCCGACGCCGGGAACGATGCCGAGGATGAAGTCCCTGGCGGTCGTGCCGATGCCGTTGAAGGTCACCCACGACTGGGCGGTGCCGTTCGTCGGGCTCAGCGCGACCACGGCGAGGTGGTACTTCGTCCAAGCGGCGTCGCTCTGCACGGTGATCTTCTGGCCGGCGACGTTGTTGGTCCAGGTGATCGAGGAGGTGGCGTCGTTCTTGATGTCGGGGTTGGAGCCGGGGGTGGCCTCAGCGATGGTCAGGGTGATCGATGACGTGCTGACGGTCATCACCTGGATCGGCTGAACCTGCACCGTGACGGTCTGGGTGGCCTCGTTCGACGGCAGCGAAGTGCCGGCGAGGGCGCTCGGTGCGGCGGCGAGCAGGGTGGCGGCGACGATGGCGAGGGTGGGGCGGAGAAACGACATCCGGATGGTTCCTTTCGTGGGGTACGCGCGTGGCATGCCCCGAAGTGCGGATCCGGGATGGATCCGACGGCATCGGTCGCGAGGGAAGCGGCGTTCGTGCCGTTCCCCGGCGGAGCCGGCAGGGCCCGCTAGAGCAGCGCTCGATGTCCGCGGCTGGCGCCGGCGGCGATCGACCGACGGCGCGATACGCTGCGTGCCCTTGGTCCTCATGGTGTTCCCCTTCCGTTGGCACGCCGCGAGGCGGGTGCGTGAGCTCCACCACGGTGGGTGGGCGGAAGGGCGCGGATTTTCCGGGGGAATGCGATGTCGGTACCCCACCGACAGGGCGACCTCGGCCGGGTGCGCTACTGGCTCCACTCGTTCCAAGCGCCCAAGTACGGAACGGGCTTCGTCGCCTCCGAAGCGTGCCGGGTTGGTCCGAACCCGACCTCGTCATGATAGGTGACCGTCCTGACGGATTCCTTACGTGCCGGCCAACGTCGATTTGCGCGTGCAGGACGGCAACGATGGGGCGGGACAAGTGCCCCTGGCGGTGGCGGAGGAA
>CAWIUY010000017.1:0-26191 GCA_963839375.1 uncultured Trueperaceae bacterium
CAGGCCCTCGCCGACGGCCCCGCCTCAGGGCGGCCCCGCGCAGGTCCGGGACCGCTCAGGGACGGCGCTTCAGGCGCGCGCGGGCACGGTCCGCGAGCCAGCGCCGCTTGAGGGCGGCGCGCTCGCGGCGGGCGATCACGTGCTCGCCTCGGCGCGCCTCGATGTGGTCCAGCAGCGGCGTGCCCGGCACGCACCAGCCGGCCTTCGCCGCGAGGCGCTCCCTGCGAGCGGAAAGCCATCTACAGGCGCCACTACAGCGCCTTCTACACCACGGACCTCGTAGCGCGTGCCGGCGGACGCTCGGCGTGAAGACTCTGTTCCTCGCCTGCGTCAACACCAACAACTGCGTTCTCGCGCACGGTGTTCGACGTTGGAGTGCTGTGATCTTCCGGCTGGTGCCGCTGGAGGAACGCCTGCGGCAGCATGAACGGCGCACGCGTACCACGAGGCCGCGGTGCGGCAGATCGAGGCCGGCGTCGGGCGGACGTACCGACGTCCGCCTCAAGCATGCTGGACACGCTCGGCGCGGCCGCGGACGGAATGCATGAGCGCGGGTCTCCACCGAGGTCCTCGTGTGGACGCGACCATGCGATGAGGCGATGTTGGAGGTGCTCGAGCCAGCTGGTCATGATCGATACACCGGCGAACGAGACCGATCCGCATCCTGATGATGCCCGAGGCGTGGTGGCCGGTACTGCTGAACGCGGTGGCGCCAGCGTCGAGAGCGTGGACGCCGAGGGCAGCCGTGGCGCTGCTCGCGACCTGGTCGGGGGCGTGCAGGCGCGCCGACCGCGCCTGATCCTCGCGCACATCGACACCGTACGGCCGGTCGGCGAAGCCCAGCGCCGCCCCGTTCACGCGGGCAGGCGGCCGCATCACCGGGCCCGGCGTGTCCGACATCAAGGTGGGCCCCGCCGTCCAGGGGCTCCATGCCGCCATGGCGCAAAGACATCGCGACCGCGGATCCGGCGATTCCGGCGCCACCGTCCGGCCGCACGTCACCAGCGACGAGGAGACGGGCAGCCGGAGATCCCGCGCGACCATCGAGCGCGAGGCCCGCCGCTGCGATGCGAACGGGTGGTGGAGCCGTCGAGCGAAGGGCGGCGCCCTGAAGACTGCCTGCAGGGGGATCGGGATGTACGAGCCGCGGGTGCGCGGCCGGGCCGCCCATGCCGGGGTCGAGCCCGAGAAGGTCGGTGAGCACGGCGCCTGGAGCATGGCCCACCAGATCCGCGTGTTGCACGAACCGAGCAGCGCACCCGCAGAAGGCAGAATCCACGCCGCACCGTCGGCACCGCTAGCGGCGGAACGCGCCGCAACGTGGTCCCGGCCGAGGCGTCCGCCGAGATCGATCTACGCGCTCCCACCGCCGACGAGGCCGAGCGGCTCGACGCGCTCGAATCCCAGGCCTCTGCCTGGTGCTTCCCGGCGCCGAGCTGGAAGTCGGCGGCGGGATCAACCGCCCGCCGATGGAGCGGAGCGAAGGCGTCGTGGCGCTCGTCTTCGAGCCGGCCGCCGAGGTAGGGCGGGAACAACGGCCTCTACCTCACCGAATCCTCTACCGGCGGTGGCAGCGACGGTAACTACACGGCGGCGCTGGGGCTGTCCCCACCCTCGACGGCCTGGGCGCCGTCGGCGGCGGTCATCCCGCCCCCAGTGGAGCACGTGATCGAAGACGCGGGGCGCCCGACGAGCGGCACTGTTGGCTGGGGCCTGCTGCAGCGCGTGGGCGAGTAGGGCGGGGGCGTGCGTCGGACGTCCGGCCGAGCCCCCCTGCAGGGCTCGGCCGCGGCGCGGACGCTCCGGCCCGGCACGACGACATCACCACCGCCGCCGCCTGGCGCGAGCACCTCATCCCACCCCGGGTGGCGTTGGTCAACGAACGAGAACGCGACGCCGTCGATGCGGTCGAGGCGCACGGCATCGCGCACGTGACCATCTGAGCGCGGGCGCGGGAACGTAAGCTCCAGGAAGATGCCCAGGCGCGTTCGGTGACGCGCGAGGGCACTGTGACGCAAGCGGATCACTTCGGCAAGCACCGTGCCATACTCGCCCCACCCAGGGGGGACCCACATGATCGTCCAACCGAACGCGGAGTCGCATGCGGTGTCGAAACCGGCTCCCGTCGGCCGCGTGAACGTTCTCGGCGTCGGCGTGAGCCACCTGAACATGACCAAGGCGCTGGCCTGCATCGATGGCTTCATCGAAACGCAGGCGCACACGTATGTCTGCGTGGCCGGCGTTCACGGCGTGATGGAGAGCCAACGCGACCCGATGCTCAAGCACATCCACAACAGGGCGGGCTTGGTGACGCCCGATGGCATGCCGCTCGTATGGCTCGGCCGACTGCGGGGGATCCGCGACATGGATCGCGTCTATGGACCGGATCTGCTGCTTGCCCTGTGCGAGCACTCCGTCGAGCGCGGGTACCGCCACTTCTTCCTCGGCGGAGCCGAGGGCGTGGCCGCTAGACTGGCGCACCGTTTGCAGGAGCGCTTCCCGGGGCTGCAAGTGGCGGGCACGTACACGCCGCCGTTCCGTCCTCTCACGCTCGACGAAGATGCTTCGCTGGCCGAGGCCGTGGGGAAGTCGCGCGCTGATGTCGTGTGGGTGGGGTTGAGTACCCCCAAACAGGAGAGGTTCATGGCCGAGCACGTGGGACGCCTGAGCGCACCGGTGATGATCGGCGTAGGCGCGGCCTTCGATTTCCACGCCGGTCTGAAGAGCCAGGCTCCGTATTGGATGCAGCGCTCGGGTCTCGAGTGGTCGTTCCGCCTTGCGACCGAACCGCGGCGGTTGTGGAAGCGCTACCTGGTGAACAACCCGATGTTCGTCCTCATGACCCTGGCGCAACTGCTAGGGTTCCGGTCGTACCCCTGCGATGAGGGAACACCAGGCTCGTAGCAGGAGCAAGACCCTCTGCACCATGGACCGCTGAACGGCCCGCCGGCGTCGTCCGGGGACGCGACCTCGAACACGCGATCACGCGCCAAAGGCCGTTGTAGCCTCGTATCCCTCGAGGTACTCGCGCGCCACGCGCTCCCAAGACAGTGCCCGCCTGAGCCGCGGTACGTTCACACGCCAGCCCGACGACCTCCCCGGTTCGCGTACGACGCGTAGGATCTCGTCGGCGATGGCGTGGGGATCCAAGGCAACGGCGGCTCCGGCATCGTGTGCCGCCACTGCGGCTCCTATGTTGGTCTCGTGGCTGACGATGATGGGGACACCGAGCGCGATCGCCTCCCGAACGGGGCGTGGCGGCCCGTCGAAACGGCTCACGAAGATCAAGGCCTCCGACGAGCACATCAGGTGCTCGGCAACCTGCGGGTCCAGCGAGCCCAACACGCGGACGGTGCTCCGAAGTCGAAGGCGCCTCACTTGGCGCGCGATGAGCTTGTCGCTCGCCGCGTAGGGTCGGCCCGCGATGACGAGGCGGGCCTGCGGCTCGCCCGGACGGCCACTCCCCTTCGCGATGGCGAACCCGCGCAGCAGGATGTCGAGACCCTTCTGGTACACGTCGTTCCGACCGAAGAACACCAGTTGGCCGGTCACGTGCGGCGCGGGCGCATCCGCGTTGCAACCGGCAGCTGCCGGGAAGATGCCGAGGGTGGCGAAGAAGCGGGGCGTGGTGTCCCACAGCCGCGGCCACTGGATCGCCTCACTCTCGGAGAGCAGATGCACGGCGGCCACGCGCCGAAGGACCTCGCGGTGGTACCGGATGAACGCCTCCTTCTTCATCCGTTTCCACGGGGTGCGATTGACCGAGGAGGGCATGAGCGCCGCTAATGGCGAGATGACCGTGGGAACGCCGGCCGACTGCGCCGCGTGGAGCACGGGCATGTGAGCGGGCATGAGGACCCCGAAGACGTGAACGACATCGCAGCGATCCAGGAGCTGGGGCAGTGCACCCAATCGCACGATCTCGACGCCGTCGACAAGCCCCTCGCGAACCGGCCCATCGTCGCAGGCCAGGGCGACCTGGGCGCCGACCCCGTGCAGAGCGGTGGCGAGCCATCGGGCGTCGCGTGGGTAGCCGCCCGAGGCCAACGCATGCTGATAGACGAGGCAGATCCTCACCGCACGTGCTTCCGTGCCACCTGGTTCTCCTGCTCCACGAGGGTCGGCCGAGAACCTGGTGGCGCCGTCGCTACGTTCGCGGCGATGGCGGACTCGACGCTCGGTTCCGGCTCAGTTCTCGACGACGCCTCCCGTCGACGCGATCTCCTGCTCCGCTCCGGGCGATTCGACCATGGCCGCCAGGTGCGTCAAGAGCTCGCGAATGTAGTAGCTGCTGTTCAACTCGTTGTGCACGTACGCTTGCGCGCGTCGACCTATGGCGTCGAGCTCGGAGCGCATCTCATCGGAGCCCACCGCTCGCACGACCTGCGCGAGGCTCCCGGCGTCGGCTGGGATGTAGGTGAGCGCGACGTCGCCATCGCAGAGAATGTACGGGCGCATGGCTTCCGTCGCGGCGATGATCGCCGGGCGTCCCAACCCCCACACCTCGAACAGGGCGCGCAACCCTGCGGCGTGAACGCCCGGGAACAGCGGGATGATGACGGCTTTCGCGTGCACCAGGTAGGAGAGGTACTCCTTGTACGGACCCCACCGTGCCAGCGACACGTTGGCGGGTGCCGGCCGGTCGGGCGGCGACTTGGTCATGACGATGAAGCGTTGCTCGGGCACGCGCTCCGCCGCATCGTACACGGTCGCGAAATCCCGCTGCGAGTTCCCTACGGAGAAGAAGTAGTCCCCCTGTGCCGCTTCGGGTGTCTCCGTCGCCGCTGCCTGTGCGAGGTACTGCAGCTTGTGGTCGGCAGCCACCGTCGGCGCGTACGCCGTTCTCACCGTCGGCCCAAGCAGTCGGCGGTGGCGGTAAGCGGCCAACCCCGGCCGCGTGTCGAACAGGATGAGATCGAACCGCCCGTAGAAGCGGCGGAGGAATACGGTCTTCAGGCGCTCCCGCAGACTCTTGCCTGAGGATGGCGGCATCTTCAACCAGAAGTCGGTCATCACCATCCTCGGCCCGCGGAGGAGGCCCAATGCGTGCAGGACCGCGGCCACACGCGTGGGGTAGGAGTCCATGTGACACAGCACGACATCGACGGTCCGGCCTCGGCGAAGCAGGCCGACCATGAACGCCACACGATGCGCGATTCCGGCCGGCGTCCAGGGCTCGGCCCAGGAGCTTCCCGAGATTCGGTCGACCGCGATCCCTTGCTTCGCGAGCAGGTGAATCTGGCTCGGCGAGAAGTGCCACTCGTATTCGAAATGGTCTTCGGGCCACCAGTTCACGAAGAGCCACGTCATGCGCGCCCATGGTACCGCATGCGTACTCGCAGACTGCGAGGCGTTTCATGCATCGCTTCGCCGTCACCCGGACGGGCCGGGATGCCGGCCAGAGCGGCTACGGCTGCGCCGCTGCGGACCGAACGCCTCACAGCCAGCCAGACACCGTTGCTGGTAAGCTCGCCAGGACGGCCGTAGGAGTGCTCGCCACCGTCGTCGGGGCGACAGCGACATCCACGTCACCTCTTCCTCCTCCCTCTTCGGCCTGGACGTTGCCGGCGAGCAAGAAACGGATACCGTGGAGAGCGACATCGACACCCACCCCGAGGTGCAGCAGGGAGCATCGTTCCGCGACCTGATCGCCATCGTACGGCGCGGGATCATCCTCGCGTTCGTCGTCGGCGGTGCCGCGGCAGGATTGGCGTTTTTCCTGTCGAACCGGCTCGTGCCCAAGTACGAGGCCACCGCCACGCTGCTATCGAGCCAGCCGGATCGTTCGCAGGACTCGTTCGGCGTTTCGCTGGTGACCGCACCGGCGGTCGCCGTGAGCGCCTACCAGGCCGCGGCGACGAGCCAACCGGTCTTGCAGAGCGCGCTCATCCGCTTGGGAACCATGGCGGTCGCGCCCGATGATATCGAAGCGATCAGGAAGCAGCTCTCCGTCGCGGCCGAGCTCGACGATCCCTCGAGCCTGATCCACGTCAACGTCGCCGACGCCAACGCGGCCCTCGCGGCCGACAAGGCGAACGCGGTCGCCGAGGCGCTCCTCGACTGGGACAAGCAGCGCGCGACCCAGAACCTGGAGAACGTGATCCGCACGCTCGAAGGCAGGATTTCGGCTGTGACGGCCGAGATCGCGCGCGCCCAGGAGGCGGCGCAGCCGGACAAGGCGCAGATCGACAGCTTGAACAACATGAAGGCCGACCAGAACTTGCAACTCGATTCGGCCAAGGCCCTACGGTCGTCGGCGGTCGGGCATCTCGAGATCCTCGAGCCGGCGAGCACCCCGCGTGAGCCGGTCTCGCCGAAGCCGGCGCGGAATGCAGTGTTGGCCTTCGCAGTGGGCGTGATCCTGGTCTACGGCGCTCTGATTCTCCGTATTGCGCTCGACACCCGTTTCCGGAGCTCCGACGACATCGCGCGCCAGACGCAGCTTCCGCTGATGGCCGAGTTCCCGCGCGTAAGCGGAGGGCCGGGCACGCTGCCGCGCGAAGCGGCCAACTACCTGCGAACCAACCTCACGTTCGCGCTCGCCGATAGCCACCCGAAGATCGTCCTCGTCACGAGCGCCATGCCGGGCGAGGGCAAGACGAGCGTGTCGATGAGCGTTGCGGAGAGCTTCGCCCGGAACGACTACCGCACTCTGCTCATCGACGGGGATCTCAGGAGCCCCACCATCGTGCGGGCCTACCAGTTGTCCGGTTTGATGTCGGCCACGTTCCCTCGCTACCTGGAGGACCCGGAGGCGGACGTGGAGCCGATCACGATCGAGACCAACGCCGGGCGTCTGGACTTCCTTCCGACACTGCGTCCCGTGCGATCGCCGAGCGAGCTCCTGTCCCAAGGGCTGGGCCGTGTTCTCGCACGTTTCGCGCGATCGTACGACGTGATCGTGCTGGACTCGCCGCCCGTGCTTCCGGTGGCAGATGCGCTGGCGATGGCCGCCCACGCGTCCGGGGTAGTCGTCACGGTCAGCCTGCCCACGGCGGAACGGCGCACGGTGAAGGCAGCCGTCGGATTGTTGGAGAGGATCGGAGCGCGCCCTCTGGGCGTCGTGGCCACCAAGCTCGAGCGCACCGCGCGACGGCGGCAGGAGCACGCGTACGGCTACGGCTACGGGTACGGCACGCCAGCGGGCGACAAGGGGAAGAAGCGCGCCGCGCATGCCCGGGTGGCGCCGGGCACCGCCGAGGAAGCGGCGCGCCCGGTCGCCACAGTCCGGCCTCACCGCGCCTCACGTCGGTCCGACGCCTAGCGAGCCGGACGGGTGCTGTTCGAGACGAGGCGCTCGTACAACGACATCAACGCGCGGTAGTTGGCTTCGGGCGTGAAGCGTGCGTCGTAGGTAGCACGCGCACCACGGCGTAACTCGCCCAGGTCTGGTTGCCCGAGCAGCACCAGCAGCTTCGTGATGAGGTCCTCCGGGTCGCCGCTGCGGAACCGCGTGCCGTCGCTACCCGGCGTCACCAGCGTGCCGCCGGCGCTGATGTCGGAGGCCAGCACGGGAAGGCCCATGGAGAAGGCCTCGGCAACGACGTTTCCCATCGTCTCGTAACACTCGGAAGGAAACACCAGAATGCTGGCGCGGCGCATCTCGTCACGCACGCCGGCAGGCTCCAACCTCCCCACGAGGGTGACCCGCGGATCGCGCCGCGAGAGGTCTGCTACCTCTCCCGATAGCGGGCCGTCGCCAACGATGCGGAGCGGAACGGGCACATCATGGTTGCGCCAGGCGGCCAGGAGCGTTCCGATCCCCTTCTCCGGCGACAGCCGCCCGACGTACACGGCCGGTCGGTCGCGACCTCCGTTGTCGGGCCAGTCGGGCCGGCCGGGGTCCGGAACGGAGTTGGGTTTCACGAAGATGCGCTCGGAAGGCAGGCCCATCTTCACGAACAGCTCGCGACCGACTTCGGTGAGGGCGACGAAGGCGTCGACGCGTTCCTCGAAGGTGCGACGGAACCGATGGAAGGCGAGCATCCCCGCAACGACCGCCGTGGCGGCGCGATCGTTGCGATAACAGCCGTGCACGACCCCCGGCCACTTCACGATCTTGCCGATGCAGTCCTCGCACGGCCGCCCGTCGCGGTACAGGTTCGCGTTCGGACACCCGACCCGATAGTTGTGAAGCGTCTGCACGACCGGAACGCGCCTCCGCCGGCAGGCGTCGTACACGCTCGGTGACAGGATCGGGAAGGTGTTGTGGAAGTGCGCGACGTCCGGCCGTACCCGCTCGAGCAGCGCCGTGAGCTCACGATAGCTCCTCGAGTTCCAGATGGCGGCCTTCGCCAGCGCCAGCCTCGACATGTCGTCGGCGACGTCGTTGTGGAGGGTGAACCTGACGACCTCGTGGCCGCGGCTCTCGAGCAGCGTGCTCTCTCCCTCGAACACCGCGTCCTCGCCCCCTGCCTGCTGGTAGTAGGCGTGAGCAACCAGGATCCGCATGCGAGGGGCGAGGGAGACTAGTACGCGCCCTTGCCGGCCAGGACGGCACGCGGCGTGCAGGCCAGCAAGTACAGGTCCATCCAGATGGACCAGTTCCGGATGTAGTAGCTGTCGAGCCGCTCCTGCGCAGCCTGGTCCGCCGTGCTCCGCGACGTGGTCTGCCAGTACCCGGTCAGACCAGGGAGAACCGAGGAGCGGAGCTCGCGGAAGGGCGGGTCGAACTGCTCGACGTGGTAGTAGGGGAAGGGGCGCGGTCCGACGAAGCTCATCTCCGCCATCAGGATGTTGAAGAGCTGAGGGAGTTCGTCCAGGCTGGCCTTGCGCAGGATCCCGCCGACGACGGGAAGGATGCGAGGGTCGTGGGTGAGCTTGAAGTGCGTCTCCCACTCGCGTTTCGCGTCCGGGTTGGTGCGCAGGTGCTCCTTGAGCGTTTCGTCGGCATCGGTGCGCATCGTCCGCAGCTTCCACACCTTGATCGTCCGGCCCCGGTACCCTTCGCGACGCTGGCCGTAGAACGGGTTGCCCGGGCTTACGAGGACGACCGCAAGGGCCGCGAGCATCAGCACCGGCAACGCCACGACGCCCACCGGAACGAGCAGGAGGAGGTCGACGACCCGCTTTAGGATGCGGTTGCGCGGCAGCAGGAGGTTCCGCTGGTAGTGCAGGCCGACGACGCCCGCGAAGTCCCGGGTGGTGGTCCCGATGCTCGTCGTGTCGAAGAAGTTGGGCACGATCACGGTGTACCGGAAGGGGTGCGCGAAGCGGTCGATGATCTCGGCCGTTCGCGCGGACGACACCCCGGGCATCGCGATGATGGCGTACTGCACCCCGTATTCCCGCTGCAGCTGGGCAGCCCGCGCGAGCCCGCCCAGGACGGGAATCCCACACACGCTTCGGTTCTGCTTCTGGGGGTCGTCGTCGAGGATCGCTACGGGCTTGACCGCAAGCCCGGGATGCGCCTGAAGGCGTTCCAACAGGAGGGACGCGGTCTTCCCGCCACCGAACACCACCGCCGGCACGCCCCACCAATCCCGGGACGCGAAGAACTGGCGCGCGAGAGCGCGGGCAAGGGGAACGAGCAGGATCGTCGCCAACCCGATGAACACGAGGATGCCGCGCGACGCCGATTCCAGCCCCGTGAGCATCACCATCGCCAGGGCCGTGGACACGTACAGCAACGCGAGGGAGACGGTGATACGCCGGAGCTCGTCGACGGGGCTGATGCCAGCCGCCGGATACAACCCGAGGAACCAGAAGGCGACGGGTACCAAAATCAGGAGTGGCCAGAGGGCGAGGAAGGGCTGCGGATCGGCGAGCGGCTGCAGGATCATCCAGGCGAAGGAGCCTGCGAAGGCGCCGGCGGCGAGCCCAACGACGTCGGCGAGCATCAACACCGCGCGCGTGAATCCGACGCGGGCCGAACGGATCGCGCCGTCGGGCAGGGCAGCCCCCTTACGACGGACGGGCGAAGCGTACGTGTGGGTATTGGTGCTCACCGCTCGGCCACGCCCTTCGCATGCGGTTGGGAGTCCCCCGGTCGGCACGAGCTCGACAGCGCGGTCCGACCGGTGAGAAGACGAGATGACATGGTGGACCTCCCCACATCCCCGGTGTGAAGAACCTCACGCCCGGGAATCGAGAATACGGGATTTTCTGGCACCCGGCTACGTCACACGTACCTTGTGTTCTGCCAACTCAGGTACCGTTCGATGCATCCGAGGAAGGCCTCGAGCGGGACGGCGCCCGCATGGCTTCCAGAAGAAGGGTCGCGAACAGGAGGAACGGCGTGTCGGCTCGGTACGCGAGGGCTCCCTCGGTCACCGCGCGGGCCAGCACGTACACGATGAGTAGGGCCGCAACGACGTATGGCGGATCAGTCCGATGGCTGCGAAGCAAGGCGATGGCAAGGAAGACCGCGTACCCCAGCCAGTACAGTAACAAGCCGACGCCCAGCGATCCCTGCTCGAGGAACACCGTGAGTGGGGCGTTGTGAGCGTGGGCGATGCGGTTGACATCCCACTGGATCTCCGGGGCTCGTGCAGCGATCACGTCGGGGTAGAGGCCGTAGCCGTACCCGATCACTGGACGCTCGGCGCCGACACGGAGCGTGGCAGCCCACAACTGCGTGCGGCCCGACAGCGTCTGGGCGCCGGACTCGCTCGCGAGGTACCTCTCCAGGTAAGGCCCGAGCGCGTGTCCGGCCGCAGCGACGACGACAGCCGCCACCGCAGCGAGGAGTAACGCCCGCCAGAGCTTCGCCGTCGGAGTGGCAAGGAGCCACCACGCCAGCAGGGCAACGCCCGCTCCGATCAACGCGGTCTTGCTGAAGCTCGCAACCAGGCCGGCGCCGAGCAGTAGGAGCGACGGGGCGAGCCACCATCGACCGACGCTGCGCCAGGCCGCGAGGACCATCAGCACCGCCAGGCCGGCCATACCACCCACCGTGTTGGGGTGCAGAACGGCGTCGGAACCGAAGCGGACGGCATCGCTGCTGCCCGTGCCCAGCAGCGCGAGGATCGTGAAACACGTGCCGACCACGTAGGCGGGTACGGCGAAGCGGACCGCGCGCCGCGGATCCCGCAGGAGGGTGAACAGCAACAGGATGCTCGCCAGGGCACCGGCCTCGTCGACGAACTCGCCCCACATGGCGGCGACGCGGTCGGCGGGGAGGATGGGCGCCGATACCATCCCCACCAGGGCGACCGCCGCCGCCAGAGCGAGCACACGGGTACTCGTGAACCGCCACACCGTCGCCGCCGGCTCGCGGAACACGTAGACAAGGAGAACGATCGCCGCGCTGGCCGCCGATCCGAACACCGAGAGGACCGAGTTGAAGTAGAGGTTCGACTGCAGGAACAGGGCCGTCGACGGCTCGGCGCCCTGGACGAACCAGACGAGCGCCCAAAGCCATTCCTCCAGCCTAGCGGGCGCCAGCGACGCGAGCCGAGACGGGCGTGCACCGCTCGTCGCCAACGCCACGCTACCCCCCAGTGCCGCCAGTGAGATCCCGAGGGCCCACGCCACTCCCAGCACGACGGACAGGCCCGCGGCGCCAAAGGCGAGGAGGGCGGCGATTGGCAGCCACACCTTCCACGAAAGCGCGCTCACGTGAGACCGCCGTAGATCTCATCGAGGACGAGGCGCTTCGCTTCCCACGTGAACGTGTCCGCCACGGCACGTTGGCCGGCGGCGCCGAGGCTGGCCCGCAACGATTCGCTCGCGTGCAACCGGCGCATAGCATAGGCAAGCCCTTCGATGGTGGCTTCGCTGTCACCGCTCGGCACCTTGATGCCCGTCTCCGCACTGACGAGCGCTCCGGGTCCGCCGAGGTCGAGGCACAAAACGGGTCGTCCCGCAGCCATGGCTTCGAGGCACACCAGGCCGCCCGAGTCGTGTAGGCTCGGATGCACTAGGACGTCGGCCTGGGCGAGTCTCGCGAACGCTTCCTTGCGCCGCAAGGAGCCCCAGAACACGACGCGGTCGTCGATCCCCAGCGATCGCGCGAGCTGCTGGAGACGAGAACGCTCCGGACCGTCCCCCACGATCCAGTAGCTGGCGTCCGGCAGCTCCGCTCGGGCGAAGGCGCGCAATCCCAGGTGGGTGCCTTTGAGGCCGAGCAAATTGCCGAGGGCGAGGAAGCGAACTCCGGGCGATCGGGGCCCCGGCGGCGTGGCCAGAGCTTCCCTGTCCTGCCCTGACAACGCGATGGCGGGCAGTACCCTGACGTCCTTCACGCCCAGGGCGGTGAGGCGCGCGGCCGTCGCCGGCGTCGTAGCCAACCCGACGCTCGCGTGCCGGGCGGTGGCCAGGACCCCGGGGTCGCGCTCGCTCAGCTCCCGCGCGACCTCCCGGGCCTCCTCGTAGAGGCGTGCGCGGAAGCCCAACCCCGCCAGAAGTTCGGGTGGCGTGGTGTCCCCGCCCCCGACCGGACCCCAGACGAAGGGGGCGCCCAGGCGCCAGAGGTGCGACGGCGCCCAATACTTCGCGAATGTGACGTGGTGAACGAGATCGAACCTCACGCGCGCATGGAGGGAGCGGGCGACCCGGAGCGCGGCGTACTGCCAAAGGTAGTAGTACGCTTGCGCACCCCGCGGGCCGCGCTTCCACCACGACGCCCATGCGGGAAGGTCGACGTAGGAGAATCGAGCACCACCACTCGACGCATCACCGACCACCGGTTCGATGAGCGGACGATTGTTCGCCCGCGTGATCACCCATACGTCGTGCAGCTCCGCCATGCTGCGAGCCAGATCCCAGCCGACGCCCGGCTCGGAGCCGCGATCGGGCTCGCACGCATACGCCGACATCAGCACGCGCAGGCGCCTCACCAATAGCACCCTTCCACGGCCTTGAACGCGATGCGGCACGCAAGGGCGGCCGTCTCCTTGGCGCGCGCCACGATGGCCGCCTCCTTCCCCATGTACCTCTCCCGGATGAGCCGATCCTCGCGATCGCTTTGCGCCCGCAGTCGCTTGTTCTTCTGTTCCGGGTACGACCGCTCGCGTGACCAGAACCGACGGACGTGGTGGAGCGGGGTCCGCTCCGCGAAGCGGATCCAGAGGTCACCATCCATCGCGAGCTGAAACGCCGGGTCCAACCCTCCAACCTCCCGGTAGAGGTCGGCGCGCCAGAAGGTCGAGGGTTGCGAAAGGTAGTTGTAGTGGTACAGCCACACGAAGCGGTTGAAGTGGTGCTGCCGATTGCGCCGGAGGATCCGGTTCTGGCTGTCGACCCATGTGGCGTCTCCGTACACGACGCGCACCCGCGGATGGCCCGCGAACCAGGCACCCACTTCCCGCAGAGTGTTGGGCTCGAACAGGTCGTCCGAGTTCAGCCAGCACAAGATCTCGCCGGTCGCACGAGAGAATCCCTTGATGAGGGCGTCCGTCTGCCCGTCGTCGGGCTCGCTCACCCAATACGTCAGATCGGCCCCCCTCCGTTCCAGGATCTCGGCGCTGCCGTCCGACGAGCCGCCATCGATCACGATGTGCTCGAGGTTGGGGTAATGCTGCTGGGCGACGCTGTCGAGAGTCTCCTCCAGGTACTGCGCCTGATTGAAGGACGGCGTCACGACGGTGATCCTAGGCCACTGCATGTGAGACCTCGTCCAGGACGACCTCGACCTGCCTCAACAACCAGGCCTCCACGTCGTCACCCTTCGTGCTCGGGGACGCGAAGCGCGCCTCGATGTAGTACGCCGCCGCGTCGACCAGGTACGCCAGGTACAGGAGCCGTCTGCTGCGGCGGTCACGGTAGCCGAGGAAATCCGCCACGGCATGCACGATCGGATCCGACGAGAGCGGAACCGTCCCGCGCTTGCACGCTTGCATTGCCACGAAATGGAACGCGTCGAGGAACGCCGGCGCGTCCGGGCGAGCCGTCTCCCAGTCGAAGACGAACAGCGAGCCGTCGGCGCCCAGGCGGGTGTTCCATGGCACGAAGTCGCGATGACCGAGCGACAGCGGTACGCGCTCACCCCCCAAGCCCTCCTCCAGCACCTGGAACGCTCGGGAGAGGATCGACGCGAGGGCATCGCCCAACCAATCCGCCCGCCCATGGAACCAACGAACGTCGCTCTTCCACAAGCTCGAATCCGAGAACGCCGCCTGGCGGCCGAACTGCGCGCGCACGCGCGCTAGGAACGTCCGGTGCGCGTCGCTCAGCGTCGTAGGACCGGCTTGCTCGGGTCCCACGCTCGTGACCATGACGGCGGCGTCCCCCCATCGTCCACGCTGCAGCAGCGTGGGCACGGACGAACGAAGCGACGGGACCTCGTTCAAGCGCGCGATCGTTTCGCTCTCGCTGCGCAGAGCAGCCTGCGCGAGCTCGTGCCGAGCGATCTTCACGACCGCGAGCCTACGCCCGTTCGGCGTGAGCGCAAGGGCCGTTGCCTTTCTGTAGGCGCCGGGCGTCCCCAACGAGAACGCTAGCTCCACCTCGCGCACGCCGGCCACCTCTGCGACGATGGCTGCGAGCGCGTCGACTTCGTCGATCTCCACGGGTGTGCTGGGGTGGACGCCCCACGCCATCAAGCGTTTCCGGAGACGACCCAGGACTTTCTGGGGCTCGTAGAGCTGGGCCGACACTCGCCGCAACCCCGCTTCTCTCGGGACCAACCAGCGCGGCGAGCCGGTGGCCGGGATAGCGACATGGCGCGCTGCGCTGCGGGTGGTCCGACGAAACCGGACCGGCGTGACCTGGTGATCATCGCCGCGCTCCTCGGGCGCGGCGCGACCGACTCCCTCGAGCATCAGGACCACCCCAAGCGCCGCACGGTCCTGCACCGGAGGCGCTCCAGGATCGCGCGCTCGACGGACGCCGACACCTCGTCCAAGGGCCGCGACGCGTCCACGACCTGGCCATCGCGCATGGCCGACACCATCGCGACGAACGCGTCGCGCTGCCTCGCAACCTCGGCCTCCGTGATCTCCCGCTTCCGTTCCAGGAGGACCTCGACCGGCGCGTCGAGCAGAACGGTGAGGTCCGGCGCCGGCACGAACCGCCCGACGACGCGCGCTAGGAGAGGCGACCCGCCGTAGCGGTACCGTACGGGGTCGACGAGTACGTCGTGGAAGTACCGATCGAACACGACCAACCCCGACCTCGCCCGGATCGGAGCGATGAGGAACGCGTAGCCCGCCACGTAGTCGACCCACCACACCAGGAGCTTGACGAGTGACATGAATCCCGACCGCGGGCGCTGCGAGTGCGGCTCGTTGACGGGCGGCGCCGACTCGTCGGAGCGGCCGAAGTGGGGCCGCAGGTGGAAGCGCCGCACGCGCCGGAACGCCGGTGCCACCCTAGTGGTCACGCGCTCCAGCACCGAACTCTTGCCGGCGCCATCGGGACCATAGAGCGCCACGACGAGGCCGGTCGGCGCTCGCGCGCGACGAGCCTTCCGCAGCTGATCCTGCGCCCAGTCGGACGGCGCGGTGGGGAAGCGCCGGTGCAGGGTACGCCGCAGGGTGCTGAGACGGCCGCGAACGTCCGCCCACTCACCACGCTCCGCAGCTCGAACGACCACCGCGCCTTCGTCGCGGCCGATCAACCGCTCGACGGCACCCTCGACGCCCCCGGGATCGGCTCGCCAGAGACCGCTGAGGTAGTCTCCGTGCCCCTGCGCGAGGCTCCCCTTGTCGATCTTCTTCGCGAGGTAGTAGCAGAACGCAATCGCCGGCGCCGGTATCCAGAAGGTGGGACCGCGATCCCCCTGGAAGCGCCGCCGATCACGAAGCAGATCCTCGGCCCGCAACAGGACTCGCCCGCGCCGACGGTAATCGCTACAAATGTCGACACGTAGGTACGCCGCCGCACGGCTGCAATCGGTGCCAACCTCGCCCTCCGCGAGCACGAAGAAGGTGGCGTTGCGCTCGTGGGTGAGCGCTTGCACCACGAGCGCCGAAGTCTCACCCCAGGCCGACGGATCATGCAACAGCCGTTCGTAGTCGCCATGAGGAACGACGACGTCCACGTCGCCCTCGATGCGGTCCGGCAACCCGCGCGGATTGCCGACGACGACATAGGCCACCCGCGCCCCCTCGAAGGCGGCCAGCACACGGAGGAGGAGGTCCCCCGGGCCCACGGGACGGTTCATGGCGCAGAGCGCACGGGCGCCTCGGAGAGCACGTCCGGCCGTCGCCGTTGCACGACCACCGACTCGAAGTGGCGCGCGAACGATCGCCCGATCGCGTCCCAATCCATGGCGCGCGCCGCGCTACGCGCGCCGGATCGAAGCGCGCGTCTGCCTTCGCCACCGAGGTCGCGATAGGCGAAGAGAGCCTGCGCGAGCGAACCGCCATCCACGCCCACCACGTACCCCGCCCCGTACTCCTCCACGATGTCGTGGACGTTCGTGTTGTCGGTGACGAGCACGGGTGTACCGGACGCAAGGGCTTCGCGGAGCACGCGCGGGACACCTTCATGACGAGAGGGATGGAGGAACAGGGACAACCTGGCCAGGAACGCGCATTTCTCGGGTGACCCGAGCGCCGGCAGGATGCGGACTCGCTCGGCCCCGAGTCGCCAAGCGATCCGGCGCAGGCGTTCGCGGTCGGCGTCGGAGCCCGGACCGACCAGGTCCAACGTCCCTACGCCGCCGCCGCCGACGTACGTCGCCCATCCGTCGAGCAGGACGTCGAGACCCTTCCCGAACGTGTCGAGCCGGCCCAGGAAGCCGAAGCGTGGTTCCGGCGCGTCCCAGGCATCCCCAGCCGCTGCCGCCGCCGCCGCGGCGAGCGATCGCGTGTCCGGATCGATCCCCTCGATCTCGACGAAGCACCGCTCGCGCACGCTGTACCCGCGTCGTTCGAGGTGATCGATCTGCGCCCAGGAGTAGGCATGCACGGAGGCCGCGCGGCGCACGATCGATCGTTCCGCCCACGGCGCGTACAGGCCCTTCTTCACGCCCTTGCGGCCGGTCCAGAGGTACGGATTGAACCCCGCCCCCACGGAGTACAGGTAGGGCGTGCCTCGCCGATGCCAATAGGTCGATACCGGCAGATTCGCGGGGATGAAGGAGCCGACGAGCAGCGCGGCGTCGGGCGTGGGCCGCTCCCCGCCGAGCGTTCGACGCAACTCCGCCGGCATCGACAGTGCGTTCCACACGCCAGGGAAACGGGGCGGCAGGAAGCTGCGAACCCTGACGTTGCCGCGTCGATCATCGGTTGGTCGGGGATGGTAGCAGTAGACCCGGATCTCCTCGACGAAGTTGGAGAGCGAGTCCACCAAGCGTTGCATCTCACTCGGGACGCCGCCCGGCGAGAGGAAGTCACGGTAGAAGACTGCGATTCTCATCAGTCAGCCTGCGTTCCTCGCATGTGAGCATGACGAGAGCGAAAATCGAGCGCCAGGAACACCACCATGGCCGCGAGGGAGACCACGTCACCAAGGACGGCGCCGGTGAGCCCGAGCGTCATGACTAGGACCGTGCCGAGGGTTACCGCCGCCGACGCCGAAACGAGTGTAGCAACGAAAACTCGGGATGGAAGTACGAGTGCCTGCAGCGCCGAAGCGAGCACGCCAGCGACCGCCGACAGGATGGGAGCCAGGCCGTAGATCGCAAGCAAGGGACTCACGTCGTGGTACTTGTCCCCGAAGGCAAGGTGCATCAGCCACCCGCCGAGGCCAAGGAGGACGGCGTAGTAGGCGACCGCTGCCGTCGCCAGTACCGTCGCGATGGCCGCCACGCTCCGACCGAAGGACGCGGAAGCCCTGCGCCTCACCATCATGGGAAGCAGCAGGGTTCCGAGAGCGGCATTGGCTTGCGAGATCGGCATGAGCATGGTCGACAACACGCGCAACGAGCCGGCAGCGGCAAGCCCGGCGAACGCCGGCAGGATGAAGTAGTAGATGTAGCTCTGCAGCCACTTGAGGCCAGCCGATCCGACCGACCACCGGCCGAAGGTCCAATGCTCACGCGCGACGGCTGCAAGCTTCAAGGCGCCATCGTGCGGCCGGTCGAACCGTAGGAGGATGAGGCCACCGGAAATCGCCGAAGCCATGCCCATGAGAAGGAGGGCGACCGGTGCGGTCAGGACCCCGACTCGATACATCGCGTAGGCACCGGCCATGACGGCGGCGAAGTAGACGAGCGCCGCCAACGCGGCGCGCCTGGGACGAAGGGCCGCATAGCAGGCGCGTCGCATGAGCCACTGGAACAGGATCAGCGGGCTTGCCAAGGCCAGCGTCGCGACCACCGCCCACACGTCGGCGCCGAACTGGCGAAGGACGAGTGCCGCCACTAGGAACAGGGCCGCGATGGCACCCGAGAACAGCACGTGCCCCTGCAGCAAGACCCGGAGGTAGGACGAGAAGCGTGTGCTGTAGCGCCCGGCGCCGAACACCAGCATCGGTTCGGAGAAGAGCGATGTGTGGAACGTCCCGAGCAGCAGGAAGACCGCGAACGCTACGCCGTAGGCGCCGTACTGCGACGCCGCCAGCCAGCGGGCGAGGAGGAGGTTCAGGACGAAGTTGGCTACCGAGACGACCCCCTGGTCCATCAGCGCCCAGATGCCCTTGTCCGCGGCACGGAGGAGCAGCTGACGCCCAGAGGGCAGTCCCTTGAAGAGCGCGGTCACACGTTTTGTACGGATGGAAGGGCCTCCTGCGGCGGAACTGGCGCCAACCGGATCGCGGCGTCGCGGGCGGTCCCGCCGGAACCGAGCGCTCGGCAACTACTGAGCGCGGGTACCGAACCCGAGCTGCTCTCCAAGCTCGCCATTCGTGACGCGCCGGAGGTCTCCACGACTGGAAACCTCACGTAGCACGTGGTCGAGATCGGCCCAATCGTGTCGTTCATCGATCTCCCAGCTGTGAAGGTACAGGTGCGCAACACCACCGTGGCGCTGGACCCAATCGACCGCGCGAAGGAAATGGCGCGGCCAGCTGGTTGCCATGCGCGCCATGGTCGCGAAGGCTACCATGCCGCGGACGTTCCCCTCGGCCAGGGCGTGACGCACCTGCACGGCGATGGGGTGGTCGAAGGCCTGCGTGCTGACACCGATCCGGTACGGGTCGGTAGGCAGGTGCGTATGGTTCAACAGGCACGTCCGCGCGATGGTGTAGCCCGCCTCGCGGACCGCTCGCACCGCGCGGCGGTCCACCTTGCCCAGCGGGTAGCAGAACGATGAGGTTGGATGACCCAACACGTCCTCGCACCAGGCCTTGCCGTCGCGAACCTCCGCCGCGATCCTGCCGGCCGCGAGGCGCGGAAGCGGCTCGTGGTGGAAGGTATGTCCGCCGACCTCGAACAAACGCGCGATCTCGCGGAGCGCGCTCGGCTCGAGCACCGGGCGCTCGGGGTTGACCGCCGGCACGTAGAACGTAGCCCGCATCCCATGCCTGGCGAGCAGCTCCGCGGTTCGCTCGTCGAGCGGATGACCGTCGTCGACGCTGACGGTGAGGTAGCGCGCCATCCATGGCTCGTAGTCGTGCGGCGGGCGCGGCTCCTCCTGGGTGCGGCTTTCCATCATGGCGCCCCATCGTGAAGCCCGAATGACGCATATCTAACGGTCCCCTCAGCGCGCTGCCCTATCATGAACTCGTACGAGGGGCTGCGGCCCCTGGGATGCTGAGAAACCTGTTCTTCATCTTGGGCGCTTGGAACAGGTGGAGCGAGTAGCGCAACCGGCCGAGGGGTGTACCATGGAACCGCGCAGAACGGACTCTTCGAGACGTACGACCAACGAACGCAGGAGGCGACAAGCGACCACGCTCACCTCGGGCGGACGCACGAGAGTCGTGGCCGGCAGGCGTGGACGGGTTCCGCCGCTCCTCCATGCGATGGTCCTCGCCCTGTTCCTGGCTGGCTGCAGCTCGGTGACCGATCCTGCAGAAGTCCGAGCGCCCACCAGCGATCCGGCGCCGGTACCGGCGCCGACGCCCGCCCCCTCGTACGACGACGCGAACCTGCAGTCTGTCTATGTTTCCCCGTACGGAACCGACGACGCATCCGGGAGCGATTCCGCGCCCCTGAAGTCGATCCGCGCGGCGCTCGAGATCGCGTTCGAGAACCGCACCGAGGGAAGCGGTACGCGCATCGTCCTCGCCGACGGCACGTACCGGGAGACCATCGACGGCTACGGAGCGCCCGAAGGGGATGCGCCGATCGTGATCGAAGCCGCCACGCAGCAGGGGGCGGTCCTCACAGGCTCCGATGTGTGGACCGGTTGGCAGTGCTCGGGAGGCGTGTGCATCCACGACTGGCCGTACCGCTGGGGCGCAGAGCCGAACCCCTGGCCGAACGACATCGACGTAGGGGAAGCGGCGCGCCGGCGCGAGATCGTATTCGTAGACGGACAGAACCTCGACCAGGTCATGGCTCGTGCCGATCTCGCGCCAGGAGCGTTCTACGTTGACGAGGGCGCATCGCGGATCTACCTGGCGCCCCCTTCGGGGACCACCCCGTCGAACGCCGTCGTCGAGGTCGGGGTACGACCGACGCTGTACGACGGCACGGGCTTCGAGAACGTGGTGTTGCGCGGTCTCGTGTTCGAGCATGCCGCTTCCGCCTTCCTGCAGAGCGCTCTGTACGTCGGATCCCGTACGACGTTGCGTGACGTCGACGTTTCGTGGAACGGACAGACGGGGGCATACCTCTCGGGCGACAACATCTCGCTCCTGAACACGACCATGAACGACAACGGCGGCGATGGATTCGCGGTCGACCGGGCGCGGGAACTCCTCTTCGACACGACGGAAACGTCGCGCAACAACTGGCGCGGGATCCGCGGCGGCTTCGACGACTGGGCCGTGGGCCAGAAGCTGGCTCACGTGCACGGCGGGGTCATCCGGAACCACACCTCGATGGACAACTTCGCACGCGGGTTTTGGTTCGACTGGGACAACAAGGACATCCTCGTCGACAACCTCGTGTCCTGCGGGAACACGATGGACGGGTTGCGCCTCGAAGGGAGCCAAGGCCCCTTGACCGTGACGAACAGCACCTTGTGCGACAACCATCGCTTCGGGATGTCCGCGAACGGCGTGCACAACCTCACCTTCACGCACAACACGGTCAACGACAACGCGCAGGCGCAGTTGTACCTGGTCGAGGAACTCAGACACGTGGAGGACTACGAAACGGGCGCAGCGTATGACCTCACGCTGCAGGACTGGAACGTCCACGACAATCTCATCTCCGGAACCGGGGACGCCGTCCTGTGGGGGGCCGTGTTCTGGGACCGCGACGCCCGCACGCGCTTTCTCGCGTCGTCCAGTGTCGACGAGAACACGTACGTCCAGCCGGACCGCGGCAACGTGTTCAACATGCTGGGAAGCGGAGAAGGCACGCTGGCGTTCCCCACGTGGCAGGAAGCAACCCAGCAAGACGGCCGCTCGACCTTCCAATCCTCGCCCCTCGCTTCGCGCTGACCGCAGGTTGACGAGAGCCGCCCGTCCTCTCGATCCGCCCCATCGCACGATGCCCTCGGGTCCACGTCATCCGTCGTCGTCGCCGCGTGGTGCATCCGCGACGACGGTACGAAAGTACGCGGCCGTCTTACCAAGGCCCTGGAGGAGCGGCACGCGGGGCGACCATCCCAGTACCTGCCGAGCGAGCGTGATGTCCGGCCGGCGACGCGTGGGATCGTCGGCCGGGAGTTCGTGGAAGACGATCGTCGCCTTCGACCCCGTGACATCCAGCACCGCCTGCGCGAGGTCGAGGATGCTGCTCTCCCGAGGGTTCCCAAGGTTCACCGGACCCGTCACCCCCCGCGCGGTGCCCATCAACCGAACCAGGCCGTCGACCAGGTCGTCGACGTAGCAGAACGAGCGCGTGTGATGTCCGTCCCCGTAGATCGTGAGTGCCTCACCCTCGAGGGCCTGCACGAGGAAGTTGCTCACGACCCGACCGTCGTTGATCGCCATGCGGGGCCCGTAGGTGTTGAAGATGCGGGCGACCTTGATGTCGATCACGTGCTGCCGATGATAGTCGAAGAACAAGGTCTCGGCGGCTCGCTTTCCCTCGTCGTAGCAACTCCGGGAGCCGATCGGGTTGACGTTCCCCCAGTACGACTCCCGCTGCGGATGGACCAAGGGGTCCCCGTAGACCTCGCTGGTACTGGCCTGGAGGATGCGTGCCTTGAGTCGCTTCGCCAGGCCGAGCATGTTGATCGCACCATGCACGCTGGTCTTGATGGTCTGAACCGGATCCCTCTGGTAGTGGATGGGGCTCGCCGGGCATGCCAGGTTGTAGATCTCATCGACCTCGACGTACAGAGGGAACGTCACGTCGTGTCGCATGAACTCGAAGTTGGCGCGTCCGAGGAGCGCCGCGATGTTGTCCTTGCTGCCCGTGTAGAGGTTGTCGACGCACAGGACGTCGTGGCCCTCGTTGACCAGCCGGTCGCACAGGTGCGACCCGATGAAACCCGCGCCACCCGTGACCATGACCCGCTTGCGCGTCATCGGTCTCCCACGGGCGACTCGTCGATGGCGAACGGCATCCGCGGAGGTCCGCCGTTCCCGATAGCACCACCCGGCACCGACGCGGAACGTTGCCGCGTTGGGGGCCACAACTGCCACGGTGGGCTGCCCGATGCCGCAAGATCCTCGAGGTACTGAAGATCCTTCAGCGTGTCGAGCGGGCCCCAGAAGCCGTCGTGCCGGAATGCGACCAGGGCGCGCCTATCAATCAGGCGGCGGAAGGGCTCCTCCACGAGTTCTTCCCCCGGCCGCAGGACATCGAAGATCGACCGCTGAAAGATGAAGTACCCGCCGTTGACGCGGACACCCTGCTCCTTCAACAGCCCCACGTGGATCACCGTACCGTCGTCGTGCGACTCGACCACATGGAGACTGAGGTTCGGCTTGACCGAGATGAACGAGGCGACGGTCCCAGCGCGCGCGGCGAAGGCCTCGACCATCTTGCCTAACGGCGCGTCAGCGAGATCGTCGCTGTAGTTCGCTAGGAACATCTCGTCGTCACCGATGAGCGGCTTCGCCCGGCGCAACCGGTCTCCGATGGTGTCGTCGACGCGTGTCTGAAGGAATGTCAGGTTCCACGATCCCAGCACGGCGCGGTCCACGACCGCATCATCAGGGTCGCCGGACCGCGGCGTGTCCACGTGCACGGCGCCCAGGCGGAGGAAGTGCGAGCGGATGACGTTCCCCTTGTACCCGAGGCACAGGACGAAGTCGGTGTGACCGAAGTGTGCGTAGTACCGCATCACATGAAGGAGCGCCGGCTCACCGCCGATCGCCACCATGGGTTTGGGAACCGTGCCGGAAAACTCCCGAAGCCGTAAGCCACGACCCCCGCAGAACAGGACGACCTTCATGATTCGCGCCGTATCGCGATCCTGGTCCGTCCATCGGTTCGATCTGGGATCGGCTCATCGTGCCGGTGGGCGGCGTGCTTGACGTCATGCAACATGGTCGCCTCCGTGACGCCCATTGTGGCGCACCCCGATTCCTACGATCCGCACAGCCATCACATACTTCTCACGGACGCTCCCACCGTACCGCGGCACTCCCTCCATGGAACGGATTTCGGTGCTCCGTGGGATACGAAGGAGGTATGCCCCGGCGAGCGAGTCCCGTTTCCGTGTGGCGACCGTACCTTCCCTACTGCCATATGTTCGGCATCATGGGTGGGCGATGCCTATCGCAAGCGGCGCAACCATTGACGGGCGCACGGTTCGCCGCGCGCTGGAGGGAGAGGGACGATGTCGAACGTGAAGACCGCGCTTGTACTCGGGGCCGGTGGCTTCATCGGGGGCCACTTGGTGACCCGTCTCAAATCGCAGGGGTACTGGGTGCGCGGAGCGGATCTGAAGCGCCACGAGTTCAGCCCCATCCGAAGCCGATGAATTCGTGGTGGCCGACCTGCGCAACCCGGTTCTCGTGGAAGGGGTGCTCGACCGGAGCTTCGACGAGGTCTACCAGCTCGCCGCCGATATGGGCGGCGCCGGGTTCGTGTTCACCGGTGACAACGACGCCGCCATCATGCACAACAGCGCCATGATCAACCTGAACGTGCTCGAGCAGGCGCGCAAGGTGGGCGTGGGACGCATCTTCTATTCGTCGTCGGCCTGCATCTATCCCGAACGCAACCAGATGGACCCGAACACACCAGTGACCGCTGAAGAGAGCGCCTATCCGGCCGCGCCCGACAGCGAGTACGGCTGGGAAAAGCTCTTCAGCGAACGCATGTATTTCGCCTACGCGAGGAATCACGGCCTCAGCGTTCGCGTCGCCCGCTTCCACAACATCTTCGGCCCGCAGGGCACCTGGCGCGGCGGCCGCGAGAAGGCCCCGGCCGCCATCTGCCGCAAGGTCGCCGAGGCGAGGAGCGGCCACGCGATCGAGATCTGGGGGGACGGCGAGCAGACCCGTTCGTTCCTTTACATCGACGAATGCCTCGACGGCGTGCAGCGCCTGGTGGCGAGTGATTTCGAAGGACCCGTCAACATCGGCTCGGAGGAGATGATCAGCATCAACGACTTCGCCGCCATGGTGGCGCGCGTTGCAGGAAAGGACATCGCCCTGCAGCACATCCCGGGGCCGCTCGGGGTACGGGGTCGCAACAGCGACAATCACCTCATCTGCGAGAAGCTCGGCTGGGCGCCTTCGCAGCCGCTCGAGGCAGGCGTGCGCAAGACCTACGCCTGGATCTCCGGGCAGGTCGAGAACCTACGCGCAACGCAGACCCAACCGGCGGACTGATCACCTACGAGCGCGCTAGCCGATCGTGGAGCGTAGTCCCGCGGTCCCGCAGCACCGAAACGGTCGGCCCCTGGTCCGTGCGCGAGTTGGTTCGGTAGAACGGGCACGCGCCCCTCGCTGGTCTGGCTCAGCGCTCCCCCCGCCACGCCTCCCGTATCTCGGTGCTCGAGATGTCGCGCCGGAACTCCCGCGGCGGCAGCGCCTCGAACAGGTCCTCGGTACCCTCGGGGAGCTCGAGGTCGTCGAGCGTGAGGAAGGCGCCGTCGGTCTCGCGGCCGGCCACCAGGAAGCGGCAGCCGTGCGCGCGGATCTGCTGCAGCGCGTCCCGCACCCCCCGCTCGCCGCCGCCGTAGAAGGGCGGGTCCAGGATGCGCGCGGCGGTGTCGGCACCGATGACGAAGACGCAGCCGGGAAACAGCTCGGCCTTGCCCACGAACAGTGCCTCGCGCGTGAGCGCCACGGCCGCCGTGCCCGGGAACTGCTGCGCGCGGCGACGGGCCTCGAGCAGGTCGATGGCGTCCTTGTCGGCGTTGACGAGCGCCAACTCGAAAACGGCGGGCCGACCCAGGTGCTCGGCGGCGACGCGCGCCAGCTCACGATGTCCGTCGTGCAGCGGATGGAACGCGCCCGAGAGGATGGGCGTTCCGGCGGCCGGCCGGGCGGTCACCAGGCCGCCATCGGGGCGCACGATCACGGCGCCGCGCCGCGCGTCGGCGACGTCGGCGAGCAGCGGGGCGGCGCTGAAACCGATCTCGAGCCGCTCGTCCGCGGCCAGCGGCAGCGCCGGCCGGTGCAGCACGCCGCAGGCGTCGGCGACGGCGCGCAGCAGGAGGAGACTGACGAGCTCCTCCTCGCCGGCGCGGTCGCGCGCGCCCTTGGCGAGCGTGAGCGCGTACGCGACGCTGCCGAAGCCGTCGCGTACGGCCAGTGCGACGCGGTGCTGGCCGCGCTTGGTGTAGTCGGTGGCGATGGTGGCGGTCGAGCCGAGGCCGAAGACCGGCAGGGCAGGGTCGTCGGGATCTGCGTAGGCGCGGGCCCGCCGGTACGCTTGCGCGGCAAGCGTGCGAGCGACGCGCCGCGAGGTGAAGCGGGTGGGCGTGAAACCGAGGAACGCGATCATCGAGCGGTCGGCGTAGATGTCGACCGCCTCCAGCACGGTCCGCGACGAGCCTCCTACGGCGTGCAGCCAACCCAGCGCCTGCGAACCCGCGCCGGCGAACGCCATCACCATGCGTTGGGGGGTTGCGTGGATGGCCTCGACCAGGTCCTCGGTGGTCACGCGGCCCATTGTGGCATGGCGTGAGCGCGGGCGCGCCCGCGCCTCAGGTGCGGCCCGGCTCGTGTACGGGGATCAACACCACGTCCTGCACTGCGCCCAGGTCGAGGGCGTGGCCGCCCTCCTCGCCCGCCCATGCCGCGGAGGGCGATGACGAGACGCACCTCCCGGGTCACCCACACCAGCTCGCGCAGGTTGCCGTCGTCGGTGGGGAAGTCCGAGGCGTGCCTCTCATCGGCCAGGCGCACGCGCCAGGCATGTTGTCGGGGAAGCCCTCGGGGTTGACGTCGGCAAGGTGCG
>CAWIUY010000018.1:0-9125 GCA_963839375.1 uncultured Trueperaceae bacterium
TGCCGAGCGCGACCTCACCGACACGGCGGCCGTTCGTGGCACCGTCCAGATGGCGTTCGAAGGCGGCGCACAAGCTCTTGTCGGGGTGCTCGACTGCGACCAGCCGAGCACCCACTAGCGTGAGGCGTAGCGGCACGTCGAGAAGACCATACGTGCGGGCGAAGTGATCGCCGATCAAGCGCGCCGTCAGGACGCCGTCGACCGAGGCCGGACAGGTGAAGGTCTCCCCTTCCGGCAGGTTGCCCCAAGCCCCCTGTTCATGCAGGAGCCCGGTCCACGGGACCCAACGGGCGACGTCCGGATCGAAGCGCGCCACGAGATCGGTGCCGTCCGCGTTGCGGGCAGTGATGGTGGCCGCGCCGCGCACGCGGGCCCAGACGCGCTCCGTGACAGTCGCGACGTGGCGATAATCGACCGCCATGCCGGTCGCCATGAGTGGCTCGGTGATGCCGATCATGTGGCCGTGGCGGGTGCGCAAGACGCCCTGCAGGTAGCGCCCGAGCGGAATCCTGAAACGGATCTCGCCCGGCTGGCCCTGCGCCGCGAGCACCGAGACGGTCGGCGCAAAGGCTTCAAGGCGCGCGAACAGTCCGCCCGGTACCCCGACCAGCGGACGGGGACCGAGCTCCTCGAGGCGCACCACCAGCACGTGCGCCGTGCGGGCACGCGCCTCGCGCTCCAGTGCGGCGCCGATAGCGGCCGTCGGTGCATCAATGAACAGCACCATACGGTCGTCGGGCCCGACGTTCAGGCAGGCGCCGAGCGCGTTCGCGGCGCCGAGCTGCAGCACCCCCTCCGGTCCCGCAGCACTCACGTGACCACGGCCCGTTCGTGCGAGAAGCGCTCGTGATCACCGCGACGCACGAGCCCCTCGAGCCGATCGACGGCCTCAAAGAGATCCTCGAATCCAACGTACAGGGGTGCCACGCCGAGGCGGATCCCGTCTGGTTCGCGAAAGTCGGGGATTACACCCGCGTCGGTGAGCGCGCCCGCGATCCGATAACCCTCGTCGTGGGCAAGGGTGACGTGCGAGCCGCGTCGCTCCGGGTCGCGAGGGGTCGCAACGCGGAACCCGAGCGGTGCCAGACGCGCGTCGGCGAGCTCGATCAGGTACCCGGTGAGCGCGACGGAGGCGGCCCTGACTTGCGCGATGCCCGCCTCGAGCAGCAGGTCGAGACCGGGCTCGACCGCGAGCAGCGACAGCACCGGCGGTGTCCCGACGACGAAGCGGCGGATACCCGGCGCCGGGGTATAGGCGAGGTCGAAGGCGAAGGGGCGGGTTTGGCCGAACCAACCCCAGATGGGCTGCACGAGCTGGTCCTGCAGCGCCCGGCGGACGTAGAGGTAGGCCGGCGCGCCGGGGCCGCCATTGAGGTACTTGTAGGAGCAACCGACGGCCAAGTCGGCGCCCCAGCCCTCGAGGTCGACCGGTACGGCGCCCGCAGAGTGCGACAGGTCCCACAGCACCAGTGCCCCTCGCGCATGTGCGGCCGCGGTGACGAGCGCCGCGTCGTAGCGGTAGCCGCTCTTGAACGCGACGTGCGAGAGCGAGACGAGCGCAGTGTCGTCGTCGATGGCCGCAACGATCGCGTCCTCGTCCGCATGCACGCCGTCGGCGCCGCCGGGGACCACCTCCACCCGCCCGCCGACCTGCTCGGCGGCGCCGGCCAACACGTAGACGTCACTCGGGAAGTTGAGGGCGTCCGTGACGATCTTGGTTCGAGGCCGGCGGGCGCGGAGCGCAGCCATGGCTAGCTTGAACAGGTTGACGCTCGTCGCGTCCGCGAAGACGACCTCGCCGTGCCGGGCGCCCACCAGCGGGGCTGCGCGGTCGCCTAACCGCTCGGGCGCCTCGAACCAACCGGCCCCCCAGGAGCGGATCAGCCGGTCGCCCCACTCGACGTCCACCAAGTCGCGCACGCGGGCGCGGGTCGCCTCGGGCAGGCGCCCCAGCGAGTTGCCGTCCAGGTAGATCAGGTCCGGATCCGGGTGCGCGAAGCGTGCGCGGTACGCCCGCAGTGGATGCCGGTCGTCACGCGCTCGCGCGTCCTCACGATCCAGCGCGCCCGCGTCCACGCTCATCCGACCGGTGCGGTGGCGAGCGCATCGATCCGCAGCAGCGAGGCGCCGGTGATCGCCGGCGCGACCACCACCGAACGGGTCGGCGGCACGAAGTCGGCGAAACGGCGCATGGTGACCTCGTTGAAGGCCGGGTACTCGTCGAAGGCGCGGATGTAGACGGTGAGCTTGGCAAGGTCGGCCAGCCCAGCGCCGTGCGACGCCAGCTCGGCGCCGAGCGCGTCGAGCAGCGATTCGGTCTGTGCCGCCATGGTGGCACCGGCGCCGACCCCACCGTTGCGGATCAAGAACGGGCCGCTGGGCAAGACCCCGGTGGCGGGGCCGTGCATGAAGGGGCGCAGCAGCCCCGCGGCCGCGTCGGGGTCAGCGGCGTCGTCGAGCAGCACAGCCCAGTCGAGCTCGACATCGCCGTGCATGGCACAGTCGGCGACCTCGACGTGATTGAGGAGCGGCACCTCGAAGCCGAGCGCCGCGCGCGACCGCGCACGGACCACACGCTCGCCTTCGGGAACGGTCGTGAAGGCACTGAGCTCGACGACCCGCTCGGGCCGTGCGCCCGCGGCGCGGGTCACTGCCGCCAGATGGGCCAGGGCCGCGTCGACCTGGCCCTCGAAGGTGTCGGCGAGCGCCCGGATCGGTTCGCCGCGCAGGTACGGCGCGCCGATCTGGCCACCCGTGAACAGGAACCCCGACGTGGCGAGGGCTTGGGAGCGAAAGCCGGTGGAGGGCGGCGCGTCCTCGGTCTCGTGGCGCCGACGGGGGGCACGGCTCATGCGTACCCGAACGGCCGAAGGTCGACGAGTGGCAGCTCGAGCCGCTTGCCGCCCAGGAACACGTCCTTGACACCCTTGAGTGCAGCGATGTCCCGAGCGGCGTCGCCCTCGACCAAGAGCAGGTCGGCGACCTTGCCAGCCTCGAGGGTGCCGATCCGGGCGTCGAGGCGCAGCAACTGCGCGGCCGTGAGGGTCGCCGCTCGGATGGCCTCGAGGGGGCTCATGCCGATCTCGGTGAGCAGCTGGCACTCCTGGGCAAGCGAGGCGCGCGGGTTGTCGGCATCGGTGCCCGCGGCGATGGTGACGCCCGCCCGGTAGGCCTTGGCCAGTGCTGCGCTCGCAACCTCGCTCACCTCGCGCGCCTTCTGCGCGATGTGGGGACCGAAGCCCATGTCCTCGCCGAAATGCTCCAGGCTCCAGGCAATCGCCTGGGTGGGCACGATTGGGGTGTTCGTGTCGAGCAGCATCTGGATCGCCTCGTCGTCGAGGAAGTCGGCGTGATCGACCCAGTCGACACCGGCACGGATGGCGTTCTTGATGGACACCGTGCTCACGGCGTGGGCCGAGCAGAGCCGGTCGGCCTTGTGCGCCTCCTCGCAGATAGCGCGCATCTCGTCGACCGTCAAGTGTGGCCACCCCGGGGGGCCGACGAGTCGACCGCCGCCCCCGCCGATCGAAGAGGCGCCGTAGATTTTGAGCACGTCCACGCCTGCCTTCAGCTGCTTGCGAGCCTCGCGGCGTGCTTCGTCGGCGCCCGTGATCTCGACGGCGTGGTCCTCGTTGCCGGCGCGCATGCCGCCGGTCTGGGCGATCAACGAGCCGCTTGCGACGACGCGCGGGCCCATCGTGAAGCCGTCGGCGATCGCCTCCCTCATCGCCACCGCCATGTTGTCCGGCGCGCCGGCGTCGCGGATCGTCGTGACGCCCTGCTGCAGCCAGATCTTCGCGGCGCGTGCGGCCTTCAAGATCGTCGTTGCGATCAGGGGATCACGTCGAAAGGTCTGCTCCTGCGGCCCGCCGAGCCGCTCGACGAGCAGCAGGAACTGATGGAAGTGGGTGTCGATGAGTCCGGGGAGCAGTGTCTGGCCGTGCGCGTCAACGCGCACGACGTCGTCGGTGGGCGCTTGGTCGGCCGGCACGATCGCTTCGATGTGGCCGCCATCGACGATCAGGGCGAGACCCTTGCGGGCTTCGGTGCCGGTGCCGTCGACGAGGAACTCGGGGGTGATGACGGTCTTCATGGGGACCTCCAGCAGGTCAGCGGCTCATCCACGGGTCGATCGCGTCGCGTACCGCGTCGCCGAGGAAGTTGAAGGCGAGGAGGGTGAGGGAGAGCGCGACCCCGGGTGCGACGATCATGTGGGGCGCCGCGCGCAGGCTCGGGATCGCGTCAGAGATCATCAAGCCCCAGCTTGGCGTCGGCGGCGCGACGCCCAGTCCGAGGAAGCTGAGGCCCGCCTCGATCATGATCGCGGATGGCAACCCGAGGGTCGTGGCCACGATGATCGGGGGAAGGATGTTCGGGAGCACATGCCTACGGACGATTGCGAAGTCGCTCGCCCCCAATGCGCGCGCTCCGTCGATGTACTCGTGGGTCTTCACCTTGAGGACCTCGGCTCGCACCAACCTGGCCACGGTGAGCCAGAAGATGAGACCGAGGGCGACGAAGACCCCCAGGAGACCGCCGGTCGCCTGGTTCAACTGCACGAGGGCGCCGCCGACGGGACCGCTCGCAGTGCGCAGGTTCGCCTGCACGAACGTCATCACGATGATGACGAACAGGAGGCTCGGGAAGGCGTAGAGGACGTCCACGACGCGCTGAACGATGAGGTCGACGCGCCCCCCGACGTATCCACTCACGAGTCCGACCGGCACGCCGATCATGAGGATGATGGCCTGGGCGACGAACGCGACCGCCATCGACACGCGGGTGCCGTGGATCAGGCGCGAGAGCACGTCGCGCCCGAGCTGGTCGGTGCCGAGCCAATGCTGGGCCGAGGGGCGTTGCGTGATTGCCGTGAAGTCGACCTGGTTGGGTCGATAGGGCGCCACCCACGGGGCGGCGACCGCGATCAAGAGCAGGAGCACGACGTACGTCAGGCTCAGGAGCGCGAGCGGGTTTCGGCGCAACCGCTCCCAGGCGCGACGTCCGAGTGAGCGGCCGTGCGGACGGTCGACCGCTGCGGGCAGGACCGTCGATGGGTCAGCCATAGCGCAGCTTCGGGTTGACGAGGAAATAGAGCAGGTCGACGATCAGGTTCATCACCATCACCACCGTCGCGAACAGGAGCGTGGTGCCGATGATCACGGGATAGTCGCGCGCCGCGACGCTCGTGACGAAGTAGCGACCGATGCCTGGAACGCCGGTGATGGTCTCGACGAAGAACGAGCCGGTGACGACCTCGGTGAAGGCGACGCCCGCGACCGTCAGCACCGGCATGAGGGCGTTGGGCAGCGCGTGGAGCAGCAGCACGCGGCGTCCCCGCATGCCCTTCGCCGTGGCGGTCCGGACGAAATCGAGCCGCAGCGTGTCGAGCATGCTCGCCCGCGTGTACCGCGCGATGAGCGCCGTCGGCCCGAGGGCGAGCGCCAGCGCCGGAATGACGATCCGCCGCGAGAAGATCCCCTCCCAGCCACCTGTGGGCACCCACCCGAGCTGGACGGCGAGGAGCAGCACCAAGAGCGTGGCGACCACGTAGTTCGGTGTCGAGATTCCGACGATCGACAGGAAGGTGGCCAACCGGTCGAGCCACGTGTTGTGATACACGGCGCTTGCGATCCCGAGCGCGACGCCTGCGACGACCGCGATGGCCATCGCGACCACACCGAGCTGCAGCGAGACCGGGAAGAAGCTTCGCAGGATCGTCGCCACGCTCTGCCCGACGCGCGAGTACGAGTCACCCAGGTCGCCCCGCGTGACGATGCCGCCCAGGAAAGTCAGGTACTGCCGCCACACCGGCTGGTCGAGTCCGTAGCGCGCATTGAGGCGTTCGACGACCTGCGGTGGGATCGGGCGGCCGCCGTCGTCGTTCCAGGGACTGCCCGGTGTCGCATGCATCAAGAAGAACGTGATCGTGTAGACGGCCAGCAGGCTGGGAACGAGGAGCGCGATGCGCTGCAGCGCGTACGTCGTCACGACGCCGGCTCGCGTCGGCAGGGCTGGCTGGTCGGGTCCTTGGGCATGGAGGCCACGGGGGTCGGTCCTGCCGGCGACGGGATGCGCCGCCGGCAGGACCGCCGAGCGTCAATCGACGACGCGAAGTCCGGGAGGCGCCGCGAAGCGCAGCATCTCGGCGATCGAGGTCGTGATCTCCGCGAAGTTCTCGACACGATCGGACACGAGCCACGTGCGCGCCTCGTAGACGAGGGAAAGGATCGGGACGTCACGGTTGATCATCGCCTCGGCCTGCCGGTACATCTCACCGCGCTCTTCGAGATCGGGATGGGTGAGCGCGCGGCGGATCAGCTCGACGTATGCCGGGTCGTCGTAGCGCGAGTGGCGCACGTTGCGGTCAGGATCGAGCTGGTTGTTGTGGAACTGGTGTGGGTCGTTGAGACCGGCCCAGTTGAGCGCGAGGTAGACGTCGAAGGCCTCGTCTGCACGGGAGTTGCGGAACTGCGTCATGGCCGCCGGCTCGAGCGCCTGCAGCGCCACGTCGATACCGAGGTTTTCGGACCACATCGCCTGGATCGCTTGCGCGAGCAGGCTCTCGCGCTGCTGCGTCCAGTACGTCATGGTGAACGGCGGGAATCCCGCACCATCGGGGAATCCGGCCTCGGCGAGCAGCGCCCGCGCGGCATCCACGTCCGTTCCGAGTCGACTACCGGGGTCGTAACTCTCGAGCTCGGGCGGACTGAAGCTGGCGGCGGGTGCGTACGCACCGCGCAGGACGGCGTTCGCGAGCACATCGTAATCGATCGCCAGGGCGAGCGCCTGGCGCACGCGCACGTCGGCGGTGGGGCCGTTGCCCGTGTCCATCACGAGGATGACCGCGCCTGAGATCGGCAGGGCCTGAAGGTTGTCGGCCAGTTGCGCGTCGTTGCGGACACGGTCGAGGTCGGCGGCGGGCACCACGCCGACGTCGAGCTCACCGGTCTCGAAGCCGGGGACCGACTGGCTCCACGGGTCGGCCAGCAACGTGTACTCGATCCGGTCGACATGGCGCGTGTCCTTCCAGACGCCCTCGTAGTAGGGGTTCTGGACGAACACCATGCGCTGGTCGTGGGCCCACGCTTCGAGCATGAACGGGCCGTTGCCGACGTGGTTCCCGGCTTCCATCCATTGGTCGCCGTAGCGCTCGAGCAGATCGAGACGCATGGGGAAGAACTCGGGCTGTCCGACCGCGGCGAGGAAGAACGGTGTCGGGGTGACGAGCGTGACGCGCAGGGTCAGGTCGTCGACGACCTCGAGGCCGACCTCGCTCGGGTCCGTGATCTCACCGAGGTTGTACGCCTCGGCGTTCTCGATGGCGTAGAAGCTCTGGGGTTCGTACGCGGTGGTGACGGGATCGAGCATCCGCATCCAGCCGTCGTAGTAGTGCTGCATGGTCAACGGCTCGCCGTCGCTCCAGCGCAGGCCGGGGCGGAGCTTGAAGACGAACACGCGGCCGTCCTCTTCGATGGTCCACGACTCGGCGGCGAGCGGCGTGATGGTGCCGTCCTTGCGGTAGGCGTCGACGAGCGGCTCGTACAGGTTGACGTACTCCTGGTATCCGAAGCCACCGATGGCGGGATCGAGGCTGGCCGGCTCGTAGGCGGCCATGCGGAAGACGCTGTCCTGCGCACTGGCAAGCGCCAAGAGCGCGGTGACGAGAAGGACGAGGGCCGTGCGAAGCGTTCGATGCATACGGGGACTCCTGCAGGGTAGGGAACGAAGGATCGGGGTCATCTCCGGAGGCGGTGAAGGTCAGGCGGAAGCAACGGCCTCCTTCCGCCACACGCGTATGTGGCCACCTTGAAGCACTCCGCGAACCTCGGCCAGGTGACCGACGTCGGCGAGTGGGTCGGCGTCGAGGAGGAGCAGGTCGGCCACGAAGCCAGGGCGCAGCCCGCCGATCTCGCTCTCGAGGCGCAGCACCTGCGCCGCGACCACGGTGGCGGACCGGAGCGCTTCGAAGGGCGACAGGCCCGCCTCCGCGAGGAGACGAACCTCCTCGCGGAGCAGGCAGCGGCTGTTGTCGGCGTCGGTCCCGGCCGCGATCCGAACGCCCGCCGCGCGTGCCCGTTGCAGGCTGTCGATGCCGATCGGCTGCTTCTCGGCCGCCATCCGCGCGATGTGGGCGCCGAAGCCCCGTTCGACCCCGAAGGTCGCGAGCGACCAACCGATGGCGAGCGTCGGGACGATGGGTACGTCGCGGGCGACGAGGAGCTCGATGCAGGCGTCGTCGAGGCGGGTGGCGTGTTCGATGCAGTGCACCCCGGCCCGCAGGCAGTTCAGGACCGCGGCGACGGAGGTCGCGTGGGCGAGAGTCGGGACGCCCGCGTGGTCGGCCTCCTCGACCACGGCACGGATCTCGTCCTCGTCGAGTTGTGGCCAGCCGGGGGGGCCCATCATGCGGCCGCCGCCGCCGCCGACCGAGGAAGAGGTGTAGAGCTTGATCTGGTCGACGCCCGCCTTGATTTGTCGACGTGCGGCACGGCGCGCCTCGTCAGGTCCAGTCACCTCGACCGAGATGTTCTCGTTGCCGGCCCGCAGACCGGACGTCATCGCGAGGAGCGAGCCGGACGCGACGATCCGCGGCCCGCGCAGCGCGCCTTGGCGCACGAGCTCGCGCAACTCCACGTCGTAGTTCTCGTGCGCCCCTGCGCTCCGCACCGTCGTCACACCGCTGTCGAGCCAAGCGCCCAGAGCGTGCTTAGCGTGCAGGAACTCGAAGGCCGGCGTGTGGCGATCGCGCGGCACCTTG
Organism: uncultured Trueperaceae bacterium; assembly: GCA_963839375.1. GTDB lineage: Bacteria > Deinococcota > Deinococci > Deinococcales > Trueperaceae > JAABTL01. The sequence goes on from CAWIUY010000018.1 coordinate 8,759, forward strand.
GGGTCGACGTCCACGAGGAAGGGGTGGAAGTGCGCATCGATGAGACCCGGTAGCACCCAGGCCCCGCGCGCGTCGATCTCAGTGGCGTCGGCCACGGGCGCATCTGGCTCGAGCCAGTCCGCCACCCGACCATCGCGCACGAGCACGTCGCGACGAACTGCCCGGCGCGGTCGGCGTGCGGGTCCACGATCAGGCCGCCGCGTACGACCAAGGACTCAGGCATGAGCCATCTCCTCGCGGCCGCCGTGGACCGGCGCCCCGCCCTGCCAGACCTCCAGCAAGTGCCGGACCGCAGTGACGTCACCGCTAGGGTCGCCGTCGAAGAGCAGCAGATCGGCGTGCTTTCCCGGCTCGAGGGTGCCAAGGT
>CAWIUY010000019.1:0-18429 GCA_963839375.1 uncultured Trueperaceae bacterium
GGCGGGCCGCGTCACGCCGAACCAAGACCCTTCCGGTGTACCGGCAGCGCCCTGTCTCCCCAGTCCACGAACGAGCTGTCTACTGTACGGTGTCACCCAACACCCACTGAGGAGGTGCGCTGTGCTTCGACGCTCGCTCGCCCTGATCGTCACGATCGCGCTCACGCTCACGGCCGGTTCCCTGGCCCAAGGGGATCCCAATACCCTGACGGTCGCCCTCTCGGGCAACGTCGAGACGATGGACCCTCACGTGGCCTCGTCGCGTGCGGTGCCCTTCCTCGAGAACGTCTACGAACCACTGATCGGCCTCCAAGGACCCACGACCGAACTCTCCCCCGTCCTGGCTGAGAGCATCGACGTCTCCGACGACCAGACCGTGTACACCTTCCACCTGCGCGAGGGCGTGACCTTCCACGACGGCACGCCTCTCACTGCGGACGCGGTCCGGTACTCGTTCGAGCGCGTCCGTGAGATCCAGAAGGGCCCGTACTGGGCGATCGCCTACATCGAATCCCTCGAGGCCCTCGACGACCAGACGGTCCAGATCACGATCCGCCCCGGTGGCCCCCCGTTCCTCCAAGCCGTGTCGATGGTGGGCATCGTGAGCCCGACCGCGTTCGAAGCGGGCGCGACCTCCGAGGACCCCTGGGCCCAGAACTGGGCGGCGACCGAGACGGCCGGCACGGGTCCGTACGTCGTGTCCGAGGTGGTCCGCGGTGACCGCTTCGTGCTGGACAGGTTCGATCCGTACTGGGGCGGGTGGGAAGGTCCCCACTTCGACCGCTCGGTGATGCTCCTGGTGCCCGAACGCTCCTCGGCCCAGCTCATGCTCGAGCGCGGCGAGGTCGACATCGCCGAGCAGGTCCCGACCGAGTCGCTCCCCGAACTGCGCGCCGACCCGGACGTCACCGTCATCGAGCGTGACAGCGGGGTGCGGGTCCTGTACCTGATGCTCAACGCCGCCGCCGGGCCTACGGCCGATCCCCGCGTGCGCCGCGCCATCAACCTGGCGTTCGATCAGGCCACGTTCCTCGAAGCCACGGGCGGGACCTTCGCGCCCTCGGACGGTCCCGTGCCGGCGGAGTTCCTCGGCGGCTACAAACCCGAGATCCCGTACAACCGCGTCGACCTCGAAGAAGCGCAGCGCCTGCTCCAAGAGGCCGGCCAAGCGGGGATGACGCTGGACGTGTACTACACGACCGGCGACCAGGTCCAGGAGCTCGCGGGCCAGGTCCTGCAGGCGTACCTGGGACAGATCGGCGTCACCGTCAACGTGATCGCGCAGGACTTCCCGGCGTTCGTTCGTTCGATCACGGCGTGGGGCGAGGGCGATCGGTCGGCCACGGACGAGAACTTCCGCATGGCCAACTTCCTGTACACGCCACCGCGGATGCCCGACGCGTACGCCTACCTCTGGTACATGTATCACTCCGATGCACAAGGCGGCCTCGGCCGTAACCAGAACTTCTACGAGAACCCGCGCGTCGATGCGCTCATCGAGGCAGGCGCGTTGGCGACGGACGCCGAAGCCCGCCTCGACGCGTACCGCCAAGCCGTCGACCTGATCGTGGAAGACGCACCCCAGGTGTTCGTCGGCACCCAGCGCATGATCTACACCCTCCGCAGCGACATCGGCGGCTTCTACATGCATCCGACGTGGTTCCCCGCCGTCCGCGTGTACCCGCTGTACCGCCAGGACTGACCGGCAGGCTCGGGTTCCGGTCGCTCTCGCGGCCGGAACCCATCCCGACCCTCCATGGCCAGCTTCCTCATCCGCCGTCTCGCCTTCATGGCCCTCACCGTGCTCGGCGCGGTGACGGTCACGTTCGCACTCGCCACCCTGGTCCCGGCCGATCCGGCCCGGGCCGCGTTGGGTCCGGACGCTACCGAGTCGCAGGTCGCCAACTACCGGCGCGAGCGCGGTCTGGACGAACCTGTGCTCGTCCAGTACGGGCGCTACGTGAGCGCCGTCGCCCGTGGCGACTTCGGCACCTCGATCGTCAGCCGGACGCCGGTGATCGACGACCTGGCCGCCTTCGTCCCGGCCACGATCGAGCTCATGGTGCCCAGCCTGATCATCGCGATCGTGTTCGGGTTCGCTCTGGGCGTGGCGGCCGCCTTCTACCGCGGAACCTGGGTCGATCAACTGGCGCGGTTGCTGTCGCTCGTGGGTCTGTCCATGCCCGTGTTCTGGCTCGGCCTCGTCTTGCAGCTGGTCTTCTTCCGTGTGCTGGGGTGGTTCCCCGCCGGCGGTCGCTTGGCGACCGAGTTCACGCCGCCGCCGGGCGTCACGGGCCTGTACCTGATCGACGCGAGCCTGGCCGGTCGCTGGGACCTGTTCGTCTCGGCCGCCCACCATCTGGTGCTGCCCGCGATCGCGCTGTCGACCCTGACGCTGGGCATCGTCGCGCGCATGACGCGCTCGAGCCTGCTCGACGTTCTCTCGAGCAACTACGTCCGCACCGCCCGCAGCAAGGGTCTGCGTGAGGGCGTCGTGGTCTGGAAGCATGCCCTTCGCAACGCGCTCATCCCGATCGTGACCGTGATCGGCTTGCGGCTCGGTCAGATGTTCAGCGGCGCGGTGCTCACCGAGACCGTCTTCGCCTGGCCCGGGGTCGGTCGCTACGCCTTCACAGCCCTGCGCCAGCTCGACTTCCCGGTCGTCATGGGCTTCACGGTCTGGGCGACCCTGATCTACGCCTTCGTCAACCTGCTCGTCGACCTCAGCTACAGCTGGATCGATCCCCGGGTGCGCCTCTCGTGACGACCTCCGAGGCCCTGGCCGGCCGTCGGCGCTTGCCACGCTGGCTCCGTCTCAGCGTCCTCGGCTGGATCGCGCTGGTCGTCGTCCTCGCCTCGCTCGCCATCGCGGTCGTCCCACAGTGGTTCGCGACCCATGATCCCCTGGGCTTCAACATCGGCGCTCGCCTACGGCCCCCATCCCCAGAGGCCTGGTTCGGGACCGACGAGCTGGGACGCGACCTCTACAGCCGCGTGATCCACGGCATCCGACTGTCGCTCGGGGCGTCGCTGGGCGTGGTGCTGCTGACCGCCCTCATCGGCGTGCCGGTCGGCATCTTGGCCGGCTACCTGGGCCGGGGCTTCGATCTCGTGCTCATGCGGATCGCCGACATGTTCATCTCTTTCCCCTCGCTGATCATGGCGATGGCGATCGTCACGGTGCTCGGGCCCGGCCTTCGCAACGCCATGATCGCGCTCGCCCTGGTCTGGTGGCCGCAGTACGCACGACTGGCCCGTGGACAGGTCCTGCAACTGCGCGAGCTGCCGTACATCGAGGCGGCCGCAGCGCTGGGTGCGCGATCGGGCCGGATCATGTGGAAACACCTCCTCCCCAACGCGCTCACGCCGATCGCCGTGAAGATGAGCCTCGACGTCTCGGTCGCGGTGCTCGCGACGGCGAGCTTCTCGTTCCTGGGCCTGGGGGCGGCACCCCCCTCCCCGGAGCTCGGCTCGCTCGTGACCCAAGGCCGCAACTACTTCCTCCAAGCCTGGTGGTACACCACGCTGCCCGGCGTCGCCATCCTGTTGGTGAGCCTCGCGTTCAACGTCCTGGCCGACGACCTGCGCGACCTCCTCGACCCCTCCCTCCGCTACTGACCGGACCTCCCAAGGAGCCCCCATGCTGCTCAACAAGACCAAAGCCCAGGAACTCATGCGCGAAGCAGGTCTCGACGCGCTCGTCATGACCTACACCGAGAACAACGTCTACTTCGGCGACTTCCTGCACGTGAACAGCGCGGTCCTGAAGTCGCGCCCCTACTACACGATCTTCTTCGCTCGCGACGACCAGCCTCCTGCGTACCTCGTGCCCCACCAGGACATCGACGACGTGGTGCGCGCCACCTGGATCGAGGACGTGCGGCCCACCGCCGAGTTCCACATCCCCGGCCGACCGAACGTGATCTGGGAGAAGGAGAAGGCGATCGCCCAGATCCTCGCCGATCGGGGCCTCACGGGCGGACGGGTCGGCTACGAGAACGCCAGCCTCTACGTCGACATCTTCCGGCGACTCGAGCACCACCTCGCCGGCTTCGAGCTCGTGCCGGCGTCCGACCTGCTGGGACGGCTGCGCGCCATCAAGAGCGATGAGGAGCTCCGCCGCATCCAGCGCGCCATGGACATCACCCAGGAGGGTGCGCGGGCGGTCCTGGCCCTCGCCGACGTGGGCGTGACCGAGAAGAGCCTGGCCCACGCGGCCGAGGAGGCCATGCTCGGAGCGGGCGCGGAGTCGGTGAAGTTCTTGATCGTCGGCACCGGTCCGAACGGCGCCATCGTCCACGGCAAGCCCACCGATCGCGCCATCCGAGCCGGTGAGGTCTGCCGCTTCGACATGGGAGCGTACTACCAGGGATACCCCGGCGACTTCGCGCGCACCTTCGTGGTGGGTGCCGATCCGAGCGAGGTCGATGCCAAGCGCTACCAGGCGGTCTACGACGCGGTGCAAGCCGGCATCGCCGCCTGTCGACCGGGGGCGACCGCGGGCGAGGTGTACCGCGCACAGATGTCGGCCGGACAGAAGCTCCTGCCCGATCTGACGCGCGAGCACTGCGGCCACGGCATGGGGCTCGAGGTGCACGAGGAACCGATGATCCACGACGCCAGCGACTTCGAGCTCGAGGCGGGCATGGTGGTCATGATCGAGAACGGTCGCTACGTTCCCGGCGAGGGTGGCTACCAGCTCGAGGACCTGGTGCACGTCACCGCCGACGGCCCGGTCCTCATGACCGACGTGCCGCGCGAGCTGCGCCTCGACCGATGAGGGTCGCGCTGCTCGGCGCCGGCGGCATCGGCGGCCTCGTCGGGGACGCCTGGCTGGAGGGGCGCCTGGCGGGCGTGGAGGTGGTGGCGGTGGCCGGTTCGACCGCCACCTCCGCGTCCGCCCAGGCCCTCGCGGGGCGACTCGGTGCCCGCGCCGTCGCGCCCGACGAGGTCGCCACCTTGGACGTCGACTGGGTGCTCGAAGCGGCGGGCGGCGCCGCGGTCCGCACGCACCTTCCACGGCTGTGGTCGGCAGGCATGTCCACGATCGTCATGAGCATCGGCGCCCTGATCGATCCCGAGGTCGAGCGCGCCTACCAAGACGCGCTCCGCCGCGGCCTGCGGGTGGTCTTGCCGAGCGGTGGCATCGGCGGGCTCGACGCCGTGCGTGCGATCGCGGGCGCCGGCGAGGTGAGCCGCGTGGCGATCACGACGACGAAGGCGCCCGCGGGCCTGCGCGGGGCGCCCTACCTCGTCGAGCACGGGATCGAGTTGCCAGAGGACCGCGCCGTCACCGTGTTCGAGGGCAGCGCGCGGGCGGCGGTGGCCGGCTTCCCGGCGAACGTCAACGTGGCGGTCGCGCTCAGCCTCGCCGGGATCGGACCGGATCGCACGGAGGTGATCGTGCGCTCGGACCCATCGGCGACACGGACCGAGCAACACATCGAGGTCGACGGCGAGGTCGCCAGCCTGCGCGTCCACGTCGCGACCAACCCGAGCCCCTCGAACCCGCGGACGTCGTACCTGGCCGGGGCGTCCGCCATCGCGGCGTTGCGAGAGCTCACGGTAGGCTGACCGACGACGATGATCCACGGGAAGCGTGGGCGACTCCAACAAGCCCTCCTCGAACGCCTGCGAACGGGACTCTACCCGGTCGGCAGTCGTCTGCCCGGGCTACGTGTCCTCGCCAACGAGTTCGAGCTGCATCCCAACACCGTCGCCCGGGTCGTCACCGAGATGGCGCAAGACGGCGTGTTGCGAACCGTCCAAGGCAGCGGCACCTTCGTGGTGGCGATCCCCGACGCCGGTCCGGCCGCCGTCGACGACCTGTACGCGAGCGCTCGGACGCTCGCGCTCCAGGCTCGGCGACTGGGTCTTTCCCGGCGCGACTGGGCGCGGCTCACCGCTGAGGCCGAGAGCGCAGCCTTCGGTGGAGAGGGGCCGGCGCTGTGGTTCGTCGAGTGCAGTCACCGGGACGCCGAGGAGCTGTGCGCCAGCCTGAGCATGCTGCTGGAACGACCCGTGCGCCCCTTGCTCGTCGATGAGTTGCCCCACCACCTCATGGGCCGGGCCGACGCCCCGGGCTTCTACATCACCACACCGTTCCACGTCGACGAGGTCGAGACCGCCCTCGCCGACGTCGCGCCCGTCGTGACGGTGAACGTGGTGCCCACGACGGCCACGCTGGTGGCCTTCGCGCGCTTCCCGACCAGCGCCCGGGTGGCCGTGGTCGCCTCGAACCCGCAGACGCTCGAGCGGTTCGTGCGCATGCTGCGCACGTACACGCGCCTCGAACCGGCCTCGGCGCACCTCGTCGACGACGGGGATGCACCGTCGGCGGCACGTGAGGCCGACATCGTCGTCGACAGCCACTCGATCCACGCACGGGTCGCCGGCTGGACCCCGACGGGACGGGTCGAGACCGTCCGCTACCAGATCGAACCGACGTCGCTGGCGTACCTGCGCGAGGTGTTGCGGCAGCGCGAAGCGTCGGCGGACTCCCCCACGTCCGCGGTGAACCGGCGCCCGTCAGTCACCACCTGAGGCGGCCCCGTCCCGATCTTCAGCCCCCGTCGCCCCCGCTCACTGCCCGATCCCCACCAACGGATCACCCCGGTTGATCGCCAGCGTCGAGACGTAGTACAGCACCACGCCCGCGACCGGCGCGCGCACCTCCTGCACCACCGCACCCAACAGGTCGCGCACCTCGCCCAGCGTCTGCCCAGCTTCGACCCGCGCGTCGAGGCGCACCGCGGGGTACCAGCGGCCGTCGACGTCCGACGTCAACACCACGAACGCGTCGATCGCGACCGTCGGTCGCGGCGCCGGCTCCGGCCCACGCATGCCCAAGCGCGCCATCACCCGCTCGCCCCCTTCGACGAGCACCAGGACGTCGCGCTCGGGGAAGAGACCCTGGCCACCCGCTTCGGCGAGCACCGCGGAGACGCCCACCGAGCGGGCGCCCGCGTAGCTGTGACCCACCGAGTCGGACGCCACCACGTAGGGGATGCCGAACGCCTCCGCCAGGTCCCGGCCGCGCTCGTCGCTCCGTGCGTGGAGCACGAAGGGCGTGAGCGCCTCGTTCAGGTCGCCGCCATGCAGGTCCACGAGCGCGTCGGCGTGGCGGATCCAGTCGTGCACCAACCAGTGCGCCAGCCGCTGCGAGAAGGTGCCCTCCGGATCGCCGGGGAACTGGCGGTTCAGGTTCTTGCCGTCGTGCGGGTTCACGTAGATCGAGCGCGCGGCGTAGGCGGGGCGGTTGACGATCGGCAGGACGACGAGCGTGCCGGCGAGCGACGCGGGGTCCGTGTCCGCCAACCGGTACGCCGCCTCGATCGAGGCGTACTCGGCGCCGTGCACGCCGGCCGTGACCAGCAGCGTGGGGCCCTCCCGTTCGCCGCGCACGACGAACACCGGCACCTCGGTGGCGGGGTCGGTGGGCGTGATCACCAGGGACTGCTGCCGGGTTCCGGCGGCGGTCGCCGCCACGGCGGCGGGCAGGTCGCTCGTCTTCATGCGGTCATCCTGTCCAGGGCCGGCTCGCGCACGACGACGGAGCCACCCTTCATCACGAACCGAACGGCGCGCAGCGCCATCAGGTCGACGGTGGGGTCGCCCTCGACGGCGACAAGATCTGCGATCGCGTCCGGCGCCACCCGCCCGAGACCGGCGAGCGCGAAGACGTCGGCGGCCGTGGTCGTGGCCGAGGTCAGGGCGGCGAAGTTCGGCAGCCCGGCCTGCGCCATCAAGTCGAGCTCGTCGGGCAGCGCATCGAACGGCGTCGAGCGCCAGCCGGCGTCGGTGCCCGCCATGACCTTCACGCCGGCCTCGAGCAGTCGCGCCAGGTTGGCGACGTTGGCGTCGAGCATGCGCTCCCACCGCTCGATGTCGGCCTGGGGCGCATCGTGCCGCGCACGCAGGTCGGCGAGCGTGAAGCGTCCCACCGCGAGCGTCGGACACACCACCGTGCCGGCCTCGGCGAGCGCTTCGGCGACGTCGGGTTCGAAGCGCTGGTGGCCGGCGCCGTCGATCAGGAAGCCGGCGTGCTCGACCACGTCGAAACCGGCCTTCACGGCGCGCCGCGTCGACTCGGCGCAGAGGCAGTGGGCGGCGGCGACGAGGCCGTGCCGGTGCGCCTCCGCGACGATGGCGTCGAGCTCGGCTTGGGCGAAGGCCGGCTCCCAGGAGACCGTGCGTGGTGTCCCGCCACCGCTGGCCATGACCTTCACGAAGTGGGCGCCGCCCTTGATCAGCCGGCGCACGCGCTGGCGCACCCCCTCGACCCCATCGGCCTCGCCGCCGAAGAACCAACAGTGCCCGCCGGTGACGGTCACGGGTGGTCCGGGCGCGACGATGCGCGCGGCGGCGAACGCCCGCCGCTCCACCTCGTCCGCCAGGTCGACCGCGAGCAGTTCACGGCCCCCACAGTCACGCACGGTGGTGACCCCCGCGCGCAGCGCCACCCCGGCTTGATGGAGCGTCCGCGCGCCGAGGACGGCGTCGGATTCGTCGAGCACGTCCAGGATGGGCGAACCGTCGGCGGGCAACTGCAGATGCACGTGGGCGTCGATCAGGCCTGGTAGCAGTGTCGTCCCGGGCAGGTCCACGACGTCCGCACCGTCCATGAGCGCCGCGGGGGCCCGGCCGGCGCCGACGTGGGTCACGCGGCCCCCCTCGACGACCACGTCGGGATGGTCGACGACGGGCGCGCCGCCACTGGGGAAGAGCCGATCGGGACGCAGGATCAGGCGGGATGCGGGCATGGCGGCCTCCGAAGGCGCGGGGAAGTGGGTGCCGCCTGGAATGCGGCGGTCGCCTGGAAGGCGGCGGTCGCCGGGAAGGCGGCGGTCGCCTGGAGGCGGCGGTCGCCGGGAAGGCGGCGGTGCCGGAAGCGGCGGTCGCCGGACGGGCGGCGGTCACGATTCGAAGAGCACGTCGTCGCTGTCGGCCAACCGCGTCTCGAGGTCCGCCGTCCAGGCAGCGAGCGGTGCCGAGCCGTGTGGCGCGACCCGGGACGCAGCCGCCGGCACGTTCAACAGATCGTCGACGAGGACCCGCACGGGCTCCGGATGCCAGCCGCGCCGCTCGGAAGCGCCCGGCGCCGCGAACGAGCTCACGCTCACCTGGTGCGCCAGCGGCTTCAGCCGCAGCAGACCCTCGCTGCCGGTGACCTCGATCTCGACCTCCGCGACCGCCGAGTCGGCGGGCAACGCCAAGAGGTCGATCGTGGCGATCGCGTCGTCGGCGAAGCGCAGCAGCAGCTGCAGGTGGTCGCGCTGGTCGCCGAGCAGCCGGCTCGCGCGCGCGAACGTGCGCACGGGCAGTCCTCCCGCGGCCGTCCTCGCGAGGTCGAGCGCCGCCATCAGCCAGCGTCGCAGGGCGTCGCCAAGTCCACCGCTCGTCGTGGCGGCCGCGCCACTGGGAACGCGCACGCCGACGTAGACGGCCAGAACCCCGCCCACGTCGCCACGGGCGAGCGCCTCGAGACCCTGGGCGCCGGCGAGGGTGGCCCGCAGCTCGGTGCTGACGCGCAACGCGGCCACGTCCTCGGGCGCGCCGGCGAGCGGCGCGAAGGCCACCACCTCGACCCCCGAGGCGGCCAGCGTGCGTACGACGCGGGCGTCCCGTGCGGCGGCGCCCGCGAGGTAGACGAGGTCCAACCCTGGCGTCGTGAGCAGCTCGTCGAGCGAGCCACACGCCTGGTGGGCGGCCGCCGGCGGCGGCGCTTCGTCTGGTCCCGCCCACCACGCCACTGGGCGCAGCTCCGCGCGGGGCGCGCGGTGGTCGGACCGGGTGAGCGCGTAGAGCTCGTCGGCGCGGGCGTCGCGACCGACGAAGGCCACGCGGCGTTCGCCGCTCACGCGCGGGCTCCGAGTGAAACGGGCCGCCCGGTGGACGCCGACTCGACCGCCGCCAACGCGATCTCAAGCGCCTGGCGTGCGTCACGCGGGTCGACCGCCGGGCTCGCGCCCTCGCGCACCGCCCGGAGCATCTGGACGAGCTGCGACAGGTAGGCGTCGTCGAAGCGCAGCAAGCGCTGGAAGACGTCGGGCGCGCTGGCGCCATCGTCGCCGTAGAGCGTGAGCGCCTGCTGGTCGAGGTCGTGCGCGGTGATGCGGCCCTCGGTGCCGATCAGCTCGAGCTGGTGGTAGCCCGGGTAGCCCGGCGGCGCGCTGTTGTTGACCTCGGCCGACGCGACCGCGCCGTTCGCGAAGGCCGCGGTGATCGAGATGAAGTCGGGCACGACGCCGTTGGCGCGGGTGACCCGGGTCTCGGCGAAGACGCTGCGCGGCTCGGAGCCCAGGTACCAGCCGAACAAGTCGGTCTCGTGGATGGCGTTCGTGAGCGCAACCCCCACCGACCGCTCGGGATCGCCCGTCCAGTGGCGGCGGCTCCAGTACAGCCCCTCCTGCCCCACCCGGGCTCGACCGCGCCGCTCGTTCTCACGGAACAGGCGCAGCTCGCCGATCCGGCCCGAACGCACGACCTCGCGCGCCAAGGCATACCGGTTCGTGGCCCGACGGCTGTGGCCCACGGTCAGGTGGACGCCGGCCCGTTCGCAGGCGGCGATCATCGCGTCGGCGTCGGCCAGCGAGGGCGCCATCGGTTTCTCGCAGAGCACGCTCTTGCCGGCCGCCGCCGCGGCCTCGGTCTGGGCCCGGTGGCCGAACTCAGGGGTGGCGAGGATGACCAGCTCGACGTCGGGGTGCTCGCACACCCGCGCGACCTCGGTGGTCCAGGCCGCACCCAAGGGCGTCGCCAGACGCTCGGCGGCACCGGCGTCGACGTCGGCGGCGATGACGAGTCGAGCGAGCCCCGCCGCCCGTTGGAGCGCCGGCACGTGCGCGGTGGCGGCGATCGAACCGCAGCCGATCAGGCCGACCCCCACCGGGCGCACGGACGCGCCGTCGGCCCCCCGCTCAGGCGCCGACACGGGACGCTCCCACACGGTCGCGCAGCTCGCCCAGGTTGTCCCAACCGAGCGCGCGGGTGCCCGCTTCGGCCTCGTGGATGAGGTCGACGATGGCGTCGCACCACGGGGTCGGGACCCCGACCGCACGACCCTTCGCCCGGATCAGACCCGGCTGGTGGTCGACCTCGGTCGGCCGCTTGCGCACCATCAGGTCGCGCTGGATGCCGGTGTAGGCCTTGAGCCCGCCCGCGCTCGCGGCCGCCAGGCCACCGATGACGGCGGAGGCGGCCTCGTCGCCGTCGTCGACCCGCGCCGGCTCGAAGCCGCCGAAGCGCTCGAGCCGCACGTCGTGCGCCCGCGCCACCGCGGTCACCTCGCGCGCCACCGCCACGTAGAGGTCGCGCTCGCTGGGTCTCCCCAGCACCTCGCCGAAGGGACGGTCGACGAGCGCGGCGGCGAACGCCAGCACCCCGTAGACCATCTTCGTCCACAGGTAGCCGAACACGTTGTCGGTCTGGACGGCGGGCACCACGAGCGAGAGCGCGCCGGCGACCTCGCGCAGCCGCGGGGTGAAGCGGCCGTCGAGTTCGCCCAGGTACATCGGCGCCTCGTTGGCCAGCAGCACGTGGCCGGGCTCCTGGTAGTCGGCGCCGAAGTGCACGAAGCAGCCGACCGTACGGGATGCGCCGACGGCCTCGGCGATCGTCTCCTCGCACAGACCGTTCTGGGCGGACACGACGTACCCGCCGGGCGCCAGCCTCGGGGCGATGGTGGCGATCGCGTCGGCGGTGTGCTGGGCCTTGACGGCCAGGACCACGCGGTGCAGGACCGGCGGGAGGTCGTCGGGGGTGATCGCCCGCAGCGGGAAGCGGTGGTCGCCGCGGAAGCCGCTGACGCGCAGACCGTCGGCCTCGATCGCCTCGACGTGCGCCCGCTCGCGGTCCACCAGCACCACGTCGAGACCGCCACGCGCCAGGTAGGCGCCGATGACGCCACCGATGGCGCCGGCGCCGACGACGTGGATGGGGTCGGCCGCCATCAGGTGCGCATCCGCGGGTCGAGCGCGTCGCGCAGCCCGTCTCCGAAGAGGTTGGTGGCCAAGACGGTCACCATGATCGCCAGACCCGGGAAGGTGCTGATCCACCACGCCAAGCGCATGTAGTTCCTGCCTTCGCTGAGCATCGCGCCCCACTCGGGGGTGGGGGGCGCGGCGCCGAGACCGAGGAAGCTCAGGGCGGCCCCGGTGAGGATGGCGCCGGCGACGCCGAGCGTCGCCAGCACGATGACGGGGGCGAGCACGTTGGGGAGCACGTGTCGCACGAGGACGCGCCGGTCGTCGGCGCCGAGGGCGTGTGCGGCCTCGACGTAGACGTTCTCACGCGCCGCGAGCACCGACGCGCGCACCACGCGGGCGTACGTCGGGGTGGCCGAGATGCCCACCGCGATCATCACGTTCGTGAGGCTGGGGCCGATCACCGAGACGATGACCAGCGCCAGGAGGATGCCGGGGAACGCCAGGAGGAGGTCGACGAAGCGCGAGATCACTTGGTCGAGCCAGCCACCGTAGAAACCCGCGAACAGGCCCAGGATGCCGCCCAGGACGATGGCGATCCCGACCGACACGAGCCCGATGCGCAGCGAGATACGTGCTCCATACAAGATACGGGTGAAGATGTCGCGCCCGAACTGGTCCGTACCCAGCCAGTGCTCGGCGCTGGGGGGCTTGAGCGACATGAGCGGGTTCTGCCGGATGGGGTCGTACGGCGCCAGCCAGGGCGCGGCGACGGCCACGAGCGTCAGCAGCACGAGGGCGCCGAGGCCGATCATGGCGGTGGGGTTGCGGAGCAACTGGCGGGCGGCTTTGCGCCAGGGGGACTCGGGCATCGTGCGGTCGGTCGTGGCGACGGGCGTGACGGTCACGAGTAGCGGATCCTGGGGTCCACGAAGGTGTAGGAGAGGTCGACGAGCAGGTTGACGGCCAGGTAGAAGAGCGCGCTCACGAGCACCACGCCCTGCACCACCTGGAAGTCCTTCTTGAGGATGGCGTCGACGAGCAGCCGACCGATGCCGGGCCGGGCGAAGACGACCTCGATCACCACGGTGCCGCTGAGCAGCCGGCCGAACTCCAGCCCCACGATCGTCAAGACCGGGATGAGCGCGTTGCGGAGCACGTGTTTGAGCACCACCCGCGACTCGGACAGCCCCTTCGCGCGACCGGTGCGGACGTAGTCCTGGCGCATGACCTCGAGCATGCTCGAGCGCACCATCCGCGAGATCACCGCCGCGCCGGCGACCCCGAGCGTGAAGGCGGGCAGCACCAGCCGCTCGATCCCACCGGACCCCGTCGCGGGGAACCAACCGAGCCGTAGCGAGAACAGGAAGATGAGCAGCAAGCCGAGCCAGAACGAGGGCATCGACACGCCGAGGATGGCGAAGCTCATGCTGACGCGGTCGATCCAGGTGTTCTGGAAGACGGCCGCCAGGATGCCGAGCACGCCGCCGACCAGGAACGCGATGCCCAGACCGGCGAGGGTGAGGGTCAGGGTGGCCGGCAGGTTGGTGCCGATCATCTCACCGACGGTGCGACGCGCCAGGATCGACACGCCGAGCTCACCACGCAGCGCGCTGAGGACGAAGTTCCCGTACTGAACGTGCAGAGGGTCGTTCAGACCCATCTGCTCGCGGAGGTTGAGGATGGCCGCCTCGCTGACGGCCATCTCTCCGAGCATCTGGGCGGCGGGGTCGCCGGGGACCAGGTGCAGCATGAGGAACACCAGCAGCGTGACCCCCAGGACGACCGGGATGGCCGACAGCAAGCGCTGCGCGATGTACAGATGCATGGTCCCCTTCGGCCCTCAGGTCCGCTTACTCGTAGCGGGTGGCGTAGTAGCGCGGGTAGGCGTTCTGATCGAAGAAGATGCCCTCGATGTTGGCCTGCTTGCCGAGCAGGTTGACCTGGTCGTAGATCGGCAGGACGACGGCGTCGTCGACCAGGATGTGCTGGGCCTGCGCGTACAGCTCGAGGCGCGCGTCGACGTCGGTGAGGCGGGCGCCTTCGTTGACCAGGGCGTCGAACTCGGGGTTGGAGTAGTGCGACCAGGTGAAGACCGAGCCGTTGGTGCCGTAGAGCATGCGCAGCATGTTGGGGTCGGTGTTCCAGAGCGCCATGCCCACGAAGTTGTAGTCGCCCTCGGCGTTCGAGGCGTACCACGGCGAACGCGCGAGCGACTTGATCGACACGTCCATGCCGACCTCGCGCAGTTGCGCCTGGATCACCTGGGTGAGCTCACCGTACTCGGGCACGTCGGCCAGCGAGTTCGCGACGAGCTCGAGGCGACGCCCGTCCTTCACCCGGATGCCGTCGTCGCCGACGACCCAACCGGCCTCGTCGAGGATGCTGCGCGCCATCTCGGGGTCGTAGGGGTAGGCCTCTTGCTGGATGCCGACGACCGCGCCGAAGGTGGCCGCCGTCATGGGACCGTTGCCGATCGGCGGCACGCCGCCGTAGAGGCTGGCGATGATGCCGGCCGCGTCGGTGGCGTACATCATGGCGCGGCGCACGGCCACGTCGTCGGTGGGGAACTCCTGGGTGTTGATCATGAACTGACGCGCGGAGCCGGGGTACGGCACGTTGATCAGTTCGAGGTCGTCGTTGCCTTCGAGGAACTGGGCGAACAGCGCCGGCACGTCCTCGATGATGTTCGTCTCGCCGGTCTCCAGCGTGCCGAAGCGCACCTGGTTCTCCGGGATGAAGCGGAAAGTGATCGAGTCGAGGAAGGCGGGACCGGAATGGTCGATGACGCCGGGGCCCCAGGCGTACGCGTCGTTGCGCACCATGGAGACCGACTCCTTGTCGACCCAGTCGGTGAGGATGAACGGACCGGTGCCCACGGGTGCACGCGCGAACGCGTCGCCGAGCTCGGCCACGGCCGCCGGCGACACCATGCCGACCGGACCGGTGGCGATGTTGCGCAGCCAGATGGCGCTCGGCTCGGAAAGGGTGACCTGGATCTCGTACTCGCCCAGCACTTCGCTGGAGACGTACGGCTGCAGGGCGCTGATGGCCGACTGCGACGCGGTCGCCGGGTCCATGATGCGCTCGAAGTTGAACTTCACCGCTTCGGCGTTGAAGGGCGTGCCGTCATGGAAGGTCACGTCGTCGCGCAGTTGGAAGGTGTAGGTCAGGCCGTCATCGCTGACCTGCCAGCCGGTGGCCAGGAAGGGGGTGAGCCCGCCCTCGTCGTCGGCGTAGACCAACGTGTCGACCACGTTGTTGAGGATGCGGATGGCGTTCGCTTGACCGGTGACGTGCGGGTCGAGCGTCACGGGCTCGTACTGCATCCCGACGACCAGCGCACCTTGCGCGGTCACGGCGCCCAACAGCGGCGTCAAGAGGACGAGCAGGGTCATCAACCAGAGCTTGGTTCGTTTCACAGAGGGCCCTTTCGGGGTGCGAGAGCGGTGAGGCGACGTGCGGATCGGGGAATGGTCTTCCTCAGGCCATGGGGCCCCCTTCCCGTCTGGGACGACGCGCGCGCTGGCGCGCGCCAAGTCAAGCGGTCGCGGAGGTGTGGACGAGCGGACGCTTCTGATCGACCGGACGTCTGTCGGCGACGATCCGCCCGCCCTTGATCACGAGCGGCACGCGCTGCAGGTCGCGCAACACGCTGACGTCGGTGGTGGGGTCGCCGGCGACGAGGACGAGGTCGGCGTAGGCGCCTTCGCGGACGTAGCCCACGCCCTCGATCGCGAGGGCGTCGGCCGACCGTCCGGTGGCGGCGTGGAGGGCCTCGAGGTGGCTGAGGCCGGCCTCGACGAGCATCTCGAGCTCGAAGGCGGCCTCACCGTGCCGGATGAACGGCATCGCGGCGTCGGTGCCGGCGATGATCGTCACGCCGGCGGCCTTGGCGCGCCCGTGGTCTTCCAGGCGTTGGCCACGGCCTTCTTGCGCCAGGCTTCGAGGTTGGGCGCGTTGGCGGGCAACGCCTTCTGGCCCATCTCGCGGAACCGCCCGGCGACGCTGAGGGTCGGGCACAAGACGGTGCCACGCTCGGCCATCATGTCCAACTGTTCGTCGGTGAGGTAGAAGCCGTGCTCGATGCCGTCGATGCCAGCCTCGATGGCCCAGGTGGCACCGTCGCCGCTGTAGCAGTGGGCGGTCACCTTGCGCCCGTGCCGATGTGCCTCGTCGATGATGGCCTCCATCGTCTCCTTGGTCATCTCGGGGGCGCTGTAGCCCTGGTACCGGCGCACGTGCTCGGTGAGCGACGCGTTGATCTTGATGAAGTCGACGTCGAAGCGCAGGTTCTGGCGCACCGCCTTGCGGCCTTCGGTCGGGTCGTCGGCGACGGCGCTCGGGCCGGGCAGGTGGACGCCGGGCGCCAGGTGCTTCTCGCGGTCCATGTGACCGGCGGTGGAGGTGATGCCGAGGCCGCAGGCCCAGATGCGCGGTCCGACCACGTCGCCGCGGTTGATGGCGTTGCGCACCGCGATGTCGGTGAAGCCGCGCGAGGCGGCGTCGCGCACCGTGGTCCAACCGGCTTCGAGGTTCAAGACGGCGTGGCGGTAGTTCTTCATGGCGATGTCGGCCTGGCTGCGCGTGATCTCACCCGAGAAGAAGGCGTCGTCGCCCGGGTCGCCGCTGCCGAGCAGGTGCACGTGGGCGTCGATGAGGCCGGGAAGGAGCGTGTGGTCGCGGGCGTCGATCACCGGAGCGCCGTCGGGCACGCGGACGTCGGCCGCAGGTCCCACCTGCGTCACGCGGTCGTCCTCGACGACCACCATCACGTCGCGCTGCGGCGCCGCACCGGTGCCGTCGAACAAGCGACCCGCATGGACGGCGAACGGACCTTGGGGAGAACCGTCGAGGATTGACATGGCGAACGGTAACAACTCGCCCGCCGGGGAGCGCGATTCGCCCGACGGCCAGAGTACACAGCCGGCGCTCTGGCTGTTGACCGGCTGCTGGACGCAACGTCCGCCGAGACGTCCTCCACGCACCTGCGCCCTGAACGATCGCCTTCGGTGGCCGCCGCTACGGGGCACAAGCGCCCGTTGGACGAGGGGTTCCGGTCGGCGCCCACGCCCCGCGCGTGACACTCGAGTGTCGCATTCGCGGTCTGATAGCATCGCGTCAGGATCGGTACGGCCGCGTGACTTCGAGTGGACGTTCCGGCGTGGGCGGCGTCATCGGTGGCATGCGGCTAGGGACGAGGAACGATGCAGGTCGAGCTCGATCGGGCGATACCGGTACCGCTCGCGACGCAGTTGACCGGTCAACTCGAGTACGCCATCGCATGCGGCGACCTGAGGCCGGGTCAGCGTCTGCCGGCGATGCGCAGGCTGGCGGCGGAGCTCGGCATCTCGCCGGTCACGGTCGCCAGCGTCTACCGGACGTTGGGCCACAAGGGGCTCGTGGTGTCGCGGGTGGGCGACGGGACGTACGTGAGCGGGAGCCAGGGCGTCGTGGTGCAGCGCGCGGTGCGGGAGAGGGCGGTCGAACGTGCCGTCGACCAGTTGCTGCGGGTGGCCCAGCACCACGACCTCGACGTCGCCGAGCTCGTGCAGCGGGTGCAGGTCCGTCACGCCTGGCACGAGCGCCGGACCGTCCGGCTCCTGTTCGTGGGCATCTTCGCCGAGGCGACGCAGAGCTACGCGCAGCGCGTCGAGGCGGCGCTCGGCCCCGGCGACGTCGTCGAGGCGATCACCATCGACGAGCTCCGCCAGGGCGTCACGCCCGCTCCGCTCGACGCCTACGACGCCATCCTCACCATCAGCTTCGAGCTCGCGAGCGTCGAGGAGCTCGTCGGCGGCGCCGCACCGGTCGCCGTGGTCCCGTTCCTACCGTCCGAGGGGACGCGCACGCGGTTGGCGCACCTGCAGCCGCGCGACCAGGTCGTTGCCGTGGCCACCTACCCGCGCTACATGGGCGCGCTCAGGTCGAGCATCGAGCGCTTCGCCCCGCACGTGGAGGTCGCGGCCGTCGAGACGGCCGATCGCCTCGACGCCCAGAGCCTCGTGGGCCGCTTCGACGTGGTCGTGTACGCGACCGGCTCCGAGCGCATCCTGCGGCAGCTGCCGCACGCGATGCCCAGGATCGAGTACCGGCACGCCCCCGACCCGCACGCGGTGGCGGATGTGGCTCACCGGGTGGTGTCGGCGCGGGAGGGGGTCGGGGGCTGAGGCCCTCGGAAGCGCCGGCCCGGACCGCCGGCGCGGTCCCCCAAGGCACGGCTCGGTTCATGGGTCCACCGACCAGTCGGGCTTGTCCTCAGCCCGTCGTCCCCTCGCAAAACGGACACGCCCCCATCAACGCGTCCAGGTCCACCATGTCGGGCGCCACCTCGACGGCGTCGACCAGCTCGTCGACGCTCGCCCCGGTCGTGAGCCGCACCGGTTCACGCTGCGACCGTCCGACCGACGCCAGGTAGTCGTGGAACTTGAAGTGGTCGCCGCGCGGCAGGTCCGAGGCGCGCAGCCACACCGAGGGGACGTCGTACGCGTCGGCCGCGATGAGG
>CAWIUY010000020.1:0-19404 GCA_963839375.1 uncultured Trueperaceae bacterium
GCACGCCCCGTCGACAGGACGGCCGAGTCCATGTACAGGAACGCCCGTTTGGCGGTGTCGGTCTGGATCCACACGAAGGCGTTGAGCATCCCGCGCAGGTTGGGCATGGCGGGGAAGGCGATGTACTCGAGGGGCTCTTCGCCCAGCACGAGGTCGTTGCACTGGAGTCGCGTGACGCGCCGGCCTTTCAGGTCGAGGTCGACGCGCACGTAGAACCAGTTCACCTTGGTGGGGATCTCGTTGTAGCACATGACCTGCGCGCCGCCGGGGACGTCGTGCCAACCCTCGTCGGCCAGGTGCCAGTGCGACACGGTGCGCCCCGAGCCGCCGATGGCGTGGAAGGCGCTCGTCTCGTCGCGCTGCTGCCACTTGCCGCGCGGCGTCTTGCGGCTGGCCTGGTCGGTGGTGTCGCCGGCGGCGGGCTTGCCCCCCTCGGCGTTCAGGAAGCGGTACTGCGGCATCCAGCGGGTGGTGTCGTCCTGCAGGTCGAAACCGACGCCGAAGGCGCGCACGTCGAGCTCGCCCAGCGACAGCTCGCGCGGCTCGGGCTTGTACGCCAGGTAGGCCTCGAAGCGCACGTCGGCCAGCTCACGCCAGGTCTGCCGCTTGATCAGGATGGCCATGTGCCCCGGCGTCGGCCGGGTGGCGAGCTTGAGCGCGTAGGTGCCGTCCATCGCCCCCATGCTGCCGACGTCCCACATCGTCAGGTTGGAGAGCTGCGCGGGGCGCAGGTCCGAGTACGGCGTGAGCAGCGTGTCGAGGCTGCCCTCGTAGTTGCCGATGTGGGCCGTCCAACCGTGCGTGCCCTCGTCGAAGTCGTCGAAGTAGAGGATCCGTTCGAGCGGCTCGAAGCGCGCCAGGCCGGGGTTAGCGAGGTGGGGAGAGGCGGGGCTGGGCATCGGACCTCCTGGGTCGAACACGGCGCGCCGGGGGGTCTAGGCGCGCGGGCGCGTGAGGCGCGCGTCGACGGGTGGCAGCCCGGGTTTGCGCCGACCCTGGGGTCGGGCGTTCGGATCGGCATGGAGGTGGCGGCCGGCCAGCACGGTGGCGTCGACGACGAGCCGTTCGTCGTGGGTGACGAGTTCGCCACGCGAGTCGCCCAAGCGTGACGCTCTCGCGTGCCAGCCGGACGACGGCCAGGTCGGCGCGCCCGCCCACGCGCAGGGTGCCGACGCCGTCGCCCACGAGCGCGCCCGGCACCACGGTGGCGCGCCGCAGCGCGTCCTCGAAGGACAGCCCCAGCGCCAGGAACTTGGTGATCGTGGTGGCGAGGTCGAACACGGGACCGTCGACGTTGTAGGCGTGAAGGTCGGAGCTGATCAGGTCGGGGGCGAAGCCCTGCTCGAGGGCGCGCCGGGCGACGCGGAACGAGAACGAGCCGTTGCCGTGGCCCACGTCGAACAGCACGCCCCGGTCGCGCGCGCGAACCACGCTCTCACGCAGGGTGCCGTGGCGGTCGAGGATGCCCATCAGCCCGGCCGTGAAGCAGTGGGCCACCAGGTCGCCCTCCTGCAGGTAGGGGAGGACGTCGTCGAGCAGCGGCGGCGGTTCGGCGATGTGCACCATCAGGCGCGTGCCGGTGGCGTCGGCCACCGCGCGGCCCCCGCGGAGCGCGTCCATGCCGTGCGCGCCCGTCGAGTTGGCGCCGAGGCGCACCTTCACGCCCAGGGTCAGCGGCGCGAAGGCCTCGATCGTGCGGATGCAGGCGGGCACGTCGGCGAGCCGCAGGTCGAACAGCTCGCCGAAGCGCTGCTCGGTGTGGCCCACGGGCACCAGACCCACGTACGAGAGGTGGACGAGGGCGCGGATCGTGAGGGGCGAGCGGTCGATCACGAAGCGCACGAGTCCTTCGAAGTTCCCCGCACCGGCGGAACCCGCGTCGACCCAGGTGGTCACGCCCGCGGCGGGCGCCAGCGCGTCCGGGTCGACGCCGAGCGGCGTGGCGCCGGGGTAGACGTGCGTGTGGGCGTCCACCAGGCCCGGGATCACGAGGGCGCCGGCGGCGTCGAGGCGCTCGGCGGCGCCCTCGAGGTTCGGCGCGATGGCCGCCACGCGGCCGTCGCTGATGCCGACGTCGGCCCGGGTACGCGCGCCGGTGTCGGGGTCGAGCACGATGCCATCAGAGACCAGCAGGTCGAAGGGCATCGCGCTCAGGCGTTCCTGGGCTCGGGTGGTCGCATCATGGTGTCCGCATCATGCACGACGCTTGCGAGAATCGCAACCATCGTGTAACGTGCGCGCATCCACCCGGGGCCGCTCGTTGGGCCCGTGCGCGCGTTCTGGAGGACCGTCCATGCAGATGGCGTCCAAGCTCCACGCCATCCTCACGCGCTTCCGCGAAGACCGGCCGACCTGGCGTCAGGTCGACCTGGCGCGTGCGTTGGAGCTGTCGCCCAGCGCGCTGTCACGCTCGCTCTCGAGCCTGGTCGAGACCGGCTTCCTGCGCTTCGACGGGGACACTGGCACGTACCGTCTCGGTCCCACCATCGTGTCGCTGGCGGGCGCCGCCATCAACGAGTACGAGGAGTTCCGCCACGCCTACGCCGAGCTGCACGCGCTCATGGCGGCCACCCTGCTGGGGGCCAACCTGGCCGTGCCCGACGACGACCGGCTCATGTACCTGTTCCACATCGATGGGCCCAAGATGAAGCGTGGCAACACGCTCGTCGGTCGCCACGCACCGCTGCACGCCACCGCGCTCGGCAAGGCGTTGCTGTCCGGGCAGACGGCCGAAGGGCTCGAGGCATGGCTGGGCGACCGCACCCTCCCCGCCTACACCGTCCACACGATCACCGAGCCCACGCGCTTGCGCGCCGAGCTCGCCGAGGTGCGCGCGCGGGGGTACGCCATCGAGCGCGAGGAGCTCGCCTTGGGGCGCGGCTGCATCGCCGTCCCCATCCGTGCTCGCGACGGTCAGGTCGTCGCCGCGATGAGCCTGTCGGGGCCCAAGGACGCCATCCGACTCGACCTCGAGGCCGACACCTACGCCGGCCTGCTGCTCGACGCCGCCGAACGCATCTCCGCCCGCCTGGGCTACCGCAACACCCTCTCCGCCGGTCGGTACGCGGCGGACCCATGACGCCCTCGAGATCGCCCGAGCCACCCCTTCGGAAGGAGGTGCCCCGACCGTAGCGACGCGCCCGCGCCCCATCCCCCAGATCCCCCGCTCTCGAAAGGACGCCCCATGAAGAAGCCCATCCACATCATCGATCGACGCCAGTTCCTCAAGCTCGGCGGCACCGCCGCGCTGCTCGCGGCCACCGGCAGCCTGCCGTTCCGCGTGTTCGCGCAAGGCGGCACCTTCGTGGTGGTGTCGCACGCGGTGCACCAGACCGTGGCCACCACCGGGGAAGGCGGCGACGTCGTGGCCCCCTGGCTGGAGGCGCACGGCATCGACAGCATCGACTGGCGCACGGCCGGCATCGCCCAAGTGCATGAGACGCTCTTCCGCGAGGCCAGCCTCAACCAGACCAACCTCGACGTCGGCTACATCCTCAACACGCAGCTGTTCCCACGGATCGCCAACCTGTTCGAGCCGCTCGACGGGTACCTGGCGTCCGACCCGATCGAGGACTTCGAGGACTTCTTCCCGGGCATGCGCGAAAGCCTAACGATCGACGGTCAGATCTACGGCGTGCCGGTGCGGCACTCGACCTCGGGCCTCCACTGGAACCAGGCCTACTTCGACGAGCGCGGCGTCTCCGGCCCGCCCCAGACGATCGAGGAGATGGCCGAGATCGCCCGCCAGCTCACGTTCACCCGCTCCGACGGGCAACCCGTCTACGGCTTCGTGCTGCCGGGCTCGGGCCAGATGCACGCCAACACCACCGACATCGCGCGGGCCTGGAACGGCGACTTCATCACCACCGACTACCAGGTCGTCTGCGCCGAGCCACCCATGGTGAAGGCGCTCACGATGCTGCGCTAGATGTTCGAGGACGGCGTGCTGCCGCAGAGCCTCATCTCGATCGCCAACACCGACCTCGACACCTGGATGCAGACCGGCCGCGCCGCCATGTGCGTGGGCGGCATGGGACGCAACCGCATCTACAACGACGCCGAGGCCTCGCAGTTCCCCGGCCAGGTCGAGACGATGGCGATCCCGGTGTCCGAGGAGCTGGTCGGACAGTTCGAGGTGGCGCCCGTCAAGACCGAGTACTGGTCGATGGTGATCCCGCAGGCGGCGCAGCAGAAGGACCTGTCGTGGAGCTTCATCCAGGCAGCTCTCCTCGAAGGACGCCCACCTGGCGATGGCGCTCAACGGCAACGGCCCGACGCGCGCGTCGACCTACGACGAACCGACCTTCAACTCGAGCCTGCCCTACGCCGAGGCCGAGAAGAAGGCGCTCGCCGTCGCGCGCGTGCCGCTCCCCGCCTTCGATCGTTCGACCGAGGCGGCCGACATCATCACCGAAGCCGTGCAGTCGGCCATCCTCGGCGCCGCGACGCCGCAAGCGGCCATGGACCGGCTCGCCCCGAGGCTCGAGGCGCTCATCCGCGCCTGAGCGAACCCATCGTCGGGGCCCGCGCGAGCGGGCCCCGACACCCCCTGCGCCCGCGGTGAACGCCCGGGCCGACCCTGGAGGCCACCCCTTGGCGGTGCTCGCCCCCGAACGCGACCGGCGCGCGCGGCGCTCCGAGCGCTGGTCGCGGCTCGTCCCCTATCTTCTGATCGCACCGGTGCAGCTCTTGCTGCTCGTGGTGCTCGTGTTCCCGTCGCTCGGCGCCGCCGGCATGGCGTTCTTCCGCTCCTCGTTCGGTCTCGACGCGACCTGGGTGGGTCTCGAGAACTTCCGCACCGTCTTCGCCGACTACCGCTTCTGGGGCGCGCTGTGGAACACCGTCCTCTTCGTCAACGTGGTCGTCTACCTCGAGATCTTCCTGGGCCTGGCGATCGCGGTGCTGCTCGCCACCCAGTTCCGGCTGCAGAAGCTGTGGATCTCGGCCATCATCGCGCCCTACGCGGTCAGCGCCGTCATCGCGGTGCTCATGTGGAAGTTCATCCTGGAGCCCGACACGGGGTTCGTGAACTACCTGCTGGGGCTCGTGGGCATCGAGCCGATCCTGTGGACGGTGATCCCGTGGCACGCGTTCGCGGTGGTGGTGCTGCTCGAGGTGTGGCTCAACACGCCGTTCACGTTCCTGATCCTCTACGCCGCCGTGATGGGCGTGTCGCAGGAGCTCTACGAGGCGGCGCGCATCGACGGCGCGCGCGGCATCGACCTGTTCCGCTTCATCACCCTGCCGTCGATCATGCCGGCCGTGCTCGTGGCGCTGATGTTCCGCTACATCTTCGCGTTCCGCACCTTCGAGGTGGTCTGGATCATGACCCAAGGGGGGCCGCTCGGCTCCACCGACCTCCTGTCGATCTACCTCTTCCGCAACGGCTTCCGCTACTACGACTTCGGCATCGCGGCCACCACGGCGCTGATCATGGTGGCGGTCACGGCGCTGCTGGCGTCGATCTACCTCTGGAACCTCTACCGGACGATGGTGCGCGATGCTCGGTAGGCGTGCGCCGGCGAACGCCCTGCGCTGGCTGCTGCTGGCGCTGGTGCTCTTCTGGTCGGTGGCGCCCATCGTGCTGGTGGTGGTGTCGTCGTTCAAGGCCAGCAACCGGATCTTCGAGTTCCCACCGTCGCTCCTCTTCACGCCGACCTTCGACCACTACGTGAACCTGTTCCGGCAGTGGCCCGAGTTCGCACCGACACTGCTCAACAGCGCGATCGTCACGCTCGGCGCCGGGGCGCTGACGCTGCTCGTCAGCATCCCCGCCGCCTACGCGTACTCGCGCTACCGCTCACGGCTGCTGACGTGGTCGGCGTTCGGCATGCTGGCCGTGCGCATGTTCCCGCCGATCGTCATCACGCTGCCGCTCTACCCGGTGGTGCGCGCGCTCAACCTGCAGGACACGCACTTCGTGCTGATCGTCCTGTACGCCACCTTCTTCGTGAGCCTCTCGACCTGGGTGATGAAGTCGTTCATCGACGAGGTGCCGCGCGAGCTCGACGAGTCCGCCAAGCTCGACGGCGCCAACGTGCTGCAGCTCTTGTTCTGGATCATCCTGCCGCTCAGCCGTCACGGCATCGTTGCCAGCATCGTCTTCGTGGTGGTGTACGCGTGGAAGGAGTTCCTGTTCGCCTTCCTGTTCACGACGTCGAACGCGCGCACCGCGCCCGCCATCATCAGCGAGATGCTCGGCTCGGTGACGGGCGTGGCGTGGGGGCCGCTCCTGGCCGCCGCGACGGTGCAGTTGGTGCCGCTCCTGGTGTTCGTGCTGCTCGTGCAGCGTTTCCTGGTCAAGGGGCTGACCATCGGCTCCACGAAGGGGTAGTCCCATGAAGGTCACGCGCATCGAAGCGATCCCCCTGCTCGCGCCGCTCGATCGCCCGTTCCGGACCGGCGTGGCCACGTTCACGGCCTTCTACACGGCGCTCGTCCGCGTGGAGACTGACGACGGCGTCGTCGGGTACGGCGAATGCCTCGCCCGCTACCAGCCCCGCGCCTGGTCCGACCTGGTCAACGACGTGCTCGCCCCGCTGGTGGTGGGCGCCGATCCCTTCGACGTCGAGACCATCTGGGAACGGCTGTACCGCAGCCAGGGCTCGTTCTCGGGGCACTCGCGCGGCATCCTGCTCGAGGCGATGAGCGGCATCGACATCGCGCTGTGGGACGTGATGGGCAAGGCGGTCGGGCAACCCGTGGCGCGCCTGCTGGGCGGCACGGCGCGTGAGGTCGCCGCCTACGCCTCGTCGGTGACGGTCGACGAGACGCCGACGATGGCGGCGCGCGCGGCTGAATTCGTGGAGCAGGGGTTCCGTTCGCTGAAGGTGAAGATCGGCCGCGACGTGGCCACCGAGCGCAGCGTGCTGCGCGCGATCCGCGACGCAGTGGGCGACGACGTGGCGATCTACGTCGACGCCAACGGTGCCTACGAGTACCCCGAGGCGCTGCGGGTGGCCGCCATGCTCGAGGAGACGGGCGTGGCCTGGTTCGAGGAGCCCGTGCGGACCGAGTACCGCGGTTCCTACGCGAAGCTGCGCGCGGCCACGTCGATTGCCCTCGCCGCCGGCGAAGGCGAGTTCACCCGCTGGGGCATGCACGAGCTCCTGCGCACCGAGGCGATCGACGTGATCCAGCCCGACGTCTGCCGTTCGGGCGGCATCACCGAGACCCGCAAGCTGTGGGCGCTGGCGACGCTGTACCACGCACGCTACGCGCCGCACGTGGGCGGATCGGGGGCGCTCTGCGCCGCGGCGTCGGTCCACCTGGCGGCCTCGGCGCCCAACTTCTGGACGTACGAGTGCTCGGTGCCGGCGAACCCGCTTGCGCGACGATGCTGGCGTTCGAGCCCGTCGGTCACGCTTCGTCCGTGCGCGACGGGCGGGTGCCGGTGCCCGACCGGCCCGGGCTCGGGATCGAGATCGATCCCGCGGTGGTGGAGCGCTACCGTGTCGATCGCTGAGGGGGCGGCCGACGTCTACGCGCGGCTCGGCGTGCGCCGGGTGATCAACGGGTACGAGACGGTGAGCATCGTCGGCGGCACCCGCATCCATCCGCGAGGTGTGGGACGCGATGGCGGCGGCGCGCGACGGTTTCGTCGACCTGCGGGAGCTGCACGCGGCGGTGGGGCGGCGGCTGGCGGAACTGACACGCAACGAGGCGGCGGCGGTGACCAACGGGGCGTCGGCGGGGATGGTGCTGGCGACGGTGGCGTGCGCCGCTCGCTTCGACCCATCGTTCGTGTTGCAGCTGACGGCGCCGGCCGAGCCCGGTCGACCGCGACCCCGCGTGGTGGTGCAGCGGGTGCACATGAGCCCCTACGTCCAGAACGTGCGGCAGGCGGGCGTCGACCTGCTCGAGGTGGGGTACGCGCAGAACGCCACGCCCGAGGCGCACCTCTCGGTCGGCGCTCGCGCCGCCGACGGTGGCCGTGCTCTACACCGCCGGCCGGCCCTACGAGCGCGACGGCATCCCGCTCGAGCGGGTGGTCGACCTGGCGCACGCGCAGGGCGTGCCCGTGATCGTCGACGCCGCCGCGCTGGTGCCGCCCGCCGAGAACCTGTGGCGCTTCACCGAGCGTGGCGCCGACCTGGTGGTCGTGAGCGGCGGCAAGGGGCTGCAGGGTCCGCAGGACAGCGGGGTGGTGCTCGGTCGCGCCGACCTGGTCGCCACGATCCAGTCCGTCAACGCTCCGATCCACGGCGTCGGGCGCGCCTTCAAGTCGACGAAGGAAGACGTCGTTGGATTGTTGACCGCGGTCGAGATGGCGGTCGAGGCGGACGAGGACGCGCGCTACGCGGCGCTGTTGGCGCGGGCGGAGCGGGTCGCTTCGGGACTGCGGGGCATCCCGGGGCTGTCGGTGAGCGTGCTGCCCGACGGACGGCAGGGTCAGCCGTGTCCGCGGACGCTCGGGCTCCTCGGGGCGGAGGCGCGGGTGGGGCGGGACGAGCTGTTGCGGGTGCTCCGCGAGGGCGATCCGCGCATCGTGTTGGGGCCGTTCGAGGACGATCCGAACGGGTTCTACGTGCATCCGCTCGGGTTGACGGATGGGGAGGGGGACCTGGTGGTGGGGAGGATACGGGGGGTGTTGGGGGAACCTCCCTAAGGCTTCCCAAATCGTGCCGGCGAGACCTAGATCCCCGGAGTTCGTCGTGCTGCTTTGGTCAATGGCAACACGATCCACAGTTCATGCGAGGATGCTGGACGCGGCTGGTTGCGCGGACGACTGCGGCGCCGGCAAGGCCGGCCGGGCGACCGAGACCGAACTGCTGCCTTGAACGGTCGTGAGATTCGTAGAGACTGTGCTCTCACGCGGCCTGCCTCGGCACGTCGACCCCCGTAGCTTCCCTCGTACGCGTCGAAGGTGGGGTTGGGGGCTGATTCCACGCGGCGCCCTCGACGATGGTGCGGTCGTGCTTGAAACTGCAGTTGACTCGCGTCAAGTGTGTCGTGGTCGCACTGCGGTCGTCGGGCGTCATGTGAGCCTGGCGCTCGGGGGTGGGCTAGCTGGCTGCTTCCAGGGTTCGCAGGAGGATGGCCTCGACGCGTTTGACGGTGCGTATGACACCTGCGCGTTCCTGCGCGCCCTGCTCGAAGGCCCCACGGCCTGGGCGAAGCTCCGGCAAGCGTAAGCAGGGGAGATTAGCGGACCTTGCGCCCAAACAGCCCGCTTGAAGACGCTTCCTCCTCTTGGTGTGCGAAGTACGCCGTCGACCTGCGTTCGCCCAAGCAAGGCGAGCGGCCGACGGCTACAACACACCGCCAGCCGCCAACGCCCGGGTGTTCGCGATCAGGTAGCGTCGACCCGGGGAGCGGCTCGGCGCGCGGGGGCCCATGCCTTGCCGTGCGACCTGCTACCATCCGCCCCATCCCTGCCGGTGCCGTACGCGGTGCCTCTTCTGGAGGAGGACGACGTGCTGATCCGTTACGTCCAAGCAAACCACCGCAATCGCATGTCGCTGTGCGAAAAACCGGAAGTGGTCCGCCGATGATGGGCGGGGCGCTGACTCCGCGCAACCGCGACGCCGTACGGGCGCCCATTCCCGGAAGAGCGGCGATGGGTGCCGTCGGGAGCTGTCGTCCATCGGGTCCTCCGACGTGATCTCGTCCACGAGGCCGACGCGCGCGGGCGCCGCCGTTGCCCGGTGGGCCGTACCCCTCGGGCGTCTGCTCGACGGCTACGGTGCGCGGACCGCACCCGTGACCGGCCACCTCGACCCTCTGATGGTACGGGCGCTCGTCCTCGACGATGGCGAGCGGCGTGCCGTCATCCTCGCGGCTGATGTCATCGGGGTCGACCTGGAACTCACCGAAGCGGTCCGTGCCGACCTCATCGCGTCCGCGGGTCAGGATCCCGACCTTGTCCTGTTCGCCGCGACCCACACCCACGGGGGTCCAGCCGGCGTGCGCGTCGGTCCGATCCCACGCGACGACGACCTCCGTGACACGCTGCGGCGTGTCGCGGTCGATGTCGCCCACCGCGCGATCGCGTCGCTCCGGCCCGCCCGGCTCGCCCACGGTCGCCGTCGTGTGGGCGGGCTGCAGCGGCATCGGCGTGATCCCGACGTGGCCGTCGACGACAACCTGGACGTCCTGCTGATCACGGGGCGCGACGACCGCCGACCCCTCGCCGTGCTGGCCGCTTTCGCGTGCCACCCCACGGTGCTCGACCACACGAACCTCCGCTACAGCGGCGACTGGCCGGGAGCGTTGGCCCGGACCGTGGAGGCGTGTCTGTCGGGCGCACCCACGCTGGTGATGACCGGAGCGTGCGCGGACGTGAACCCCCTGCGTGTGGCCGCCGACCCGGTCGAGGTCGAGCGCTTCGGCCACGTGCTCGGCGGGGCGGTGGTCCGTGCGGTCGGCGAGCTGAGCGACGTCGGCGCCGATCGCCACGTCGACAACCTTCTCCGGGACGAGCGGCTCGTCGAGCACGCTCCGAGGGAGTTGGGCCGCGTGCTGGACCTGTGCCTCGCGGGCCGACGCGAACCGCTGAGGCTGCAGTTGAAGCACTTCGCGAACCCACGCGAGTACGACCGTCGCCTCGAGGAGCTGACCGGGTCGATCGATGCGGCCGAGAACCCGTACCGGAGGGGGGTGCTCGTCGCCGAGCGTGCTGCCCTGCGCTCCGAGCGTTCGGTCCTCGCGGTCGCCGAGACCTATCGCCGTTCGGGCTCCGACGTCGTGGTCACCGAGATGCAGCGCCTCGACCTCGACGCCGGACTGTCGCTGCTGACGTACCCGGGGGAGGCCGCCTCGGAGTTCGCGAGGCGCGCGCGGGAGGTGGCCACGGGCGATCTCCTCGTGGCCGCCTACGCGAACGACTACGTCGGGTACCTGGTGCCGGACGCCTACCGCGCGGAGGGCGGGTACGAGGCGGGACGCACGCTCTTCGACCTCGGTCACGAAGAGGCGGTCGACGCTTGTGGGCGTGCGCTCCTGCGCATCGCCTCGCCGGCCGGCTGAGCTCCGATACCCATCCGTACCCCGGCATACGCCCCACGATCGCCAAGAACTCACGGAACGAGAGGACTCATCATGTCGTCCACGCTTCAGGTCGGATTCGCCAAGCTCGACGTCACCCCACCCCCGGGGCTGCCCCTGGCAGGGTACGGCGCACGTGTCGGCGTGGCCGACGGGTTCGCCGACCCACTGACCGTCCGCGCGGTCGCGTTTCGCGACGCACGGGACGGCGCGACCGCCGTACTCCTCTCCGCCGACCTCGTCGCGTACGCGCCGGGCACGATCGAGCGCTTCCGCGAGCTGGTGCGGCTCGACGCTGCCCTCGAGGTCGATCCCGACGCCGTCATCGTCACGGTGACGCACACCCACTCGGCGCCCGCTTACCACGACATGTTTCGCACCTACCAGCAGAACCTCCCGGGCGAGCCCGCGGCGTCGGTGGCCTGGGGCGACGCGCTGCCGCATCGCATGCACGAGGCGGTGCGATCCGCCCTCGGAAGCGCGCGGGAGGCGACGCTGTCGGGTCGCGACGGTCGACGTCGACCTCGCTGTCCACCGCCGCCTGATCGACCCGTTCGGCGAGGTCCGTCTCGCGCCCCATCCCGAGGGCCGGCACGATCCCCAAGTGATCGTCTTGCGCGCGGACGACGCCGTCACGGGCGAGCCCATCGGCACGGTCGTGAACTACGCCTGCCACCCCGTGGTGCTGTGCGAGGACAACCTCAGCTACTCGGGCGACTATGTGGCGAGCCTGCTGCAGGCTCTCGAGGCCGCCGGTGGCGACGCGATCTTCTTCAACGGGGCGTGCGGCAACGTCAACCCGAACCGTCGCGGAAGCCACGAGGTCAAGCGCGCGATGGGCGAAGCGCTCGCGGAGGCCGTCCTGGCGGCGGACTTCACGGTGGTCGAGGCAGACAGCGTGCGCACGCGAACCGTCAAGGTCGGTCTGCCGTTGCGGCGACAGCCCGCCGAGGCGTTCGACGCGTACGTGCGCGCTGCCGAGGCTGCCCTGGCGGTCCACGGCGACGACGGCGGTTTCGAGGGCGGCCGGCTCGCCGATGAGGTCAAGCGCGCCCGCGCGATGGCGGCGCGCGTCGAGCAGCGGCGGAAGCGGTTCGGCGATCGCGTACGCGGCGACGACCTGGAGGTCCGGCAGCAGGTCGCGCGGGTGGGTCCCGTCGCGTTCGCGACGCTTCCGGGGGAGACGTTCGTCGAGCTCGGCCTAGACCTGAAGAGGCGCTCCGGCGTCCCTCACCTGATGGTGGTCGGCTACGCGGACGAGGCGATCGGCTACGTGCCGACGGAGGCTGCGTACGCCGAGGGAGGGTACGAGGTGACCTCCAGCCATGTGCGACCGGGGTCGGGCGAGCGACTGGTGGAGTCGGCACTCGACGCCCTCGCCACGTTCGACGAACGGCGCAGCGATGGCTGAAGCGCTCGCCGACGTGATCCGCAGGGCGTCCCGCTTCGCCGTCCGGGCAGGGCGCGTCGTGCTGGAGCGGGACGTGCTGCGGGACGGCGTCGTCGTCGTGGAAGACGGCCGCATCTCCGCGGTTGCACCGTCGGCTGCCGGCTTGGCGGCCGGACTCCCCACGCTGGACTTCCCGACGGGAACCCTCTTGCCCGGGATGATCGACCTCCACGTCCACGGCCACGGTGGCTGGCGTGTCGGCAGCGAGGACGCGCCCGCCGAGGCGGTGCGGGGCATGCGGCGCGCCCTGGCCGCGACCGGCGTGACCGGTTTCCTGCCGACGATCGCGACCGCGAGCGACGAGGTCATGCTCGACGCGGTTCGCGCGGTCGCGGAGCAGACAGATCGCCGTGTCCTCGGCGAGCCCGAGGGCGTCGGTGGTGCGCCCGATCCCGATGGCGGGGCGCGGGTGTTGGGGAGCCACCTCGAGGGCCCGTACCTGAACCCCGTGCGCAAGGGCGCGATGCGCGGCGACCTGATGCGCCGGCCGGACGTCGCCCACTTCGAGCGCGCGTGGGAAGCTTCCGAAGGCACGGTCCGTTACCTGACGCTCGCCCCCGAGCTCGACGGGGCCGACGAACTCATCGACCACCTCGTGGCACGAGGCATCGTCGTTTCGGCCGGCCACACCGACGCCACGGCAGCCCAGACCCGTGACGCCTTCGCCCGCGGCGTGCGGTCCGTGACGCACCTGTTCAACGCGATGCGTGGGCTGCATCACCGCGAGCCCGGCGTGGTCGGCGCGGCGCTGACCAGTGGCGCACCCATGGTCGAGCTCATCGCCGACGGCGTGCACGTTCACCCCGACGTGCTCCGCCTCGCGATCGCCGCGAAGGGCGCGGACCGGGTGGTGGTCGTGAGCGACACCGGTCGGTACGCCGGGATGGCCTCCGGCACCTACGAAGAACCGGGGCGGACGGTCGTCGTGGACGGCGTCCGCTGCGCGTACCCGAACGGGACGCTGGCGGGGAGCGCGAGCCCCATGCACCGCAACGTTGCACTCCTCAGAGACGCCGTCGGCCGCACGTGGCCGGAGATCGCGGCCATGACGGCGACGAACGCAGCCGCCCTTCTCGGGCTCGGGCACCGCACGGGGCGCATCGCCAAGGGGCTCGACGCCGATCTGTTCGTGCTCGACGACGGTGGCGACGTCTCCTGCACGCTGGTCCGTGGTCGCCCCGTCCACCTGGCCGAGGGGCGCCTGGCCGAGCGGCACGCCGGAACGTGAGTCGCCGTGTCATCGGGGTCGACGTCGGGGGCACCAAGGTCGCCGCGGCGGTGGTCGACGAGCATGGATCGGTCGGCGCCTCTACGGTGGCGCCGACTCGGATCGAGGACGCCGACCGCCTCGTCGACCAGGTCGTCGACGCGGTCCTCGGTCTCGCCGAGCGCGCAGCGGGGTCGATCGAAGCCGTCGGGATCGGAGTTCCTGGGATCGTTGATCGCTCGCGCGGCGTAGCGGTCGTCGCGGCCAACCTCCCGTGGAACGAGACCCCACTCGCCGAGATCGTCGCTGCGCGTACGGGATTGAGGACCGTCATCGCGAACGACGCGGACGCCGCGGTGTTCGCCGAGGGGCGTTTCGGTGCTGCGGTCGGCCTTTCGACCTACGCGTGCATCACGATCGGAACGGGCGTCGGTTGCGGGGTGGTGGTCGCACGGCCGGCTGCTCCATGGGGGGGCGCGCAGCGGGGTGGAGCTGGGGCACGTGATCGTCGATCCCGCAGGGCGAACCTGTCGTTGCGGGAGCCGAGGTTGCCTCGAGACCACGGTCGCCGGACCGGCCCTGGCGGCGCAGTACGGCGCGTTGGGCGGCACGCAGGCGTCGACACGTGGCCTGATCGCTGCCGCCACGGCTGGCGACGCGACCGCACTCGAAGTGCTGGAGGCTGCTGCCGCTGACCTCGCGCTCGCCGTGCACAACCTCTGGAAGCTCGTCCCCCTGGAGTTGCTCGTCCTTGCGGGTGGCGTGGCCCATGCAGGTGACCTCCTTCTCCGACCGCTGACCGATCGACTGGTCCGAATCGGAGGCCGCCGGGCACGTACCTTCGGACCGCATCGTGGTGTCCACGCTGCTCCAGCGAACGAGCGCGCTCTCTGCGGCCGCCGTCGCCTTCGACGACGTCGGCTGATCGCGCGCCGACGCTCCGAGCGACCGTTCAGCGGCGGGTGGCTGGACCGAGGGCACCTTCAGAGCCTGGGTGACCCGGATCTCGGCGCGCTGCCGGTGCTCGTCGACGAGCGAAGCTCCGGATCGAAAGCTGTTGAGTTCTTCGATAGGACCAGTGATCAGTGGAGAGGTGCGGCAACGATAGCCCTTGGGTCAACGCCGCTGCCGCGAGCTGTCCTTCTGCGGCGGCGTTGGTGTGGATGCCCAGCAGGACTTGCTCGTCCCTGGCCAGGGCGCGAAGCGCGTGGATGGCCTGCGGGCGAGCGTAGTCGGAATAGCACGCGACGAGATCGGGCAAGAACTTCTCCGACGCATAGCGGCGGCTGCCGACGACTCGACACACGTCCTCCCAGAATCGTTCCAGGTCGTCGGGAGGACACCAATCACGGAGGCCCACGAGGCCCGACGTGCGCAGGAGCGCACGAACGGTAGCGACGAAGCTGGGCGCTCTCTCTGGACCGATGGCTTCGGGCGACGGCCCACGGTGCGCGAGCTCGCGCACCCCGTCGAACTGCCCCTTCAAGTGCACGATCACCAGCGCACGGAGCGTCTCGTGGCGCTGCGCGAGCCCACCCAGAAGCTCGCTCGCGTCGTCCATGACCTCCCAGAACCTCGGTTCACCGCGCACGTCCAGGAACGTGCAAAGCACCTGGACCGCTCTTGCGAGGTCCGAGTCGTGCCCCTTCACCAGCCGGTCTGTCGCGTTCACGACGATGCTCCCCTACATGCGTCCGCGCATACGAGGATCGCCGAGATCGCGCATCGCGTCGCCGAGAAGGTTCGCGCCGAGTACGGCAAGGAAGATCGCAGCCCCCGGAAAGAGCGACATCCAGGGCGCGAGTCGTAGGAACTGGTTTCCCTGGTTCACCATCGAACCCCAGCTCGGTGCGGGGGGTTGGACGCCGAGGCCCAGGAACGACAGCCCGGACTCGGCCAGGATGGCGCCGCCGACGAGGAGCGAGGTCCACACGATGATGGCCGGGAGCACGTTGGGGAGGATGTGACGGCCGGCGATGCGGGCGTGACCCGCGCCCAGGCCGCGCGTCGCCTCGACGTATTCGCGGCCCCGGATGGCGAGCACCTGCCCCCTCACCAGGCGCGTGAACACCGGGATCCCGGCGATCCCGATGGCCACCATGGCCATGGTCAGACCGGGCCCGAACACGGCCGCGAAGGCGATGAGGAGCACCAGGTCGGGAAACGCAAGCAGAGCGTCCGTGACCCGCATGATCACGTGGTCGAAGCGGCCCTCGAGGTAGCCGGCCATCAAACCGAGCAACGTGCCGAACACGGTGGCGATCGAGCTCGCCACGAAGCCGGCGAGGATGGAGACTCGGCTGCCGTAGATGACACGGCTGTAGACGTCGCGGCCGAGGTGGTCGGTGCCGAACCAGTGTTCGGCCGAAGGGGGCTGCATCCGGTTCGCCGCACTGATCACGGATGGGTCGTGCGGTGCGATCCACGGTGCGAACAACGCAGCGACGACGACGCCGAGCAGGATCGTCGCACCGATCACGCCTTGGGGATGACGGATGAACTTCGACCAGAGCGAGGTTCTCCTCGGTGGTCGCGCCTGAGCGGTGGACGCGTTCGGCTCGACGATCATGCGGCTCCTCACGCGTATCGGATGCGGGGATCGAGGGCGGCGTAGATGAGGTCGACGATGAGGTTCACGACGAGGTAGACGACGGCGATGAAGAGCACCACACCCTGCACGACGGGGTAGTCACGGGCGAAGATCGCGTTGACCGCGAGGCGACCGATGCCGGGGATCGCGAAGATCTGCTCGACGATGAACGAGCCGCCGAGGATGCCCCCGACCTGCAGACCGATCACCGTGAGGACCGGGATGAATGCGTTCTTGAGCGCGTGCCGGAACAGGACCCGGTGCGGGGCGAGACCCTTCGCTCGGGCGGTCGCGACGTAATCGAGCCCGAGGACCTCGATCATGCTGGTGCGCGTGATGCGCATCACGCTACCCATCAGGCCGGTGCCGAGGGTGATCGCAGGCAGCAAAGCGTGCTTCAGGCTGTCCAATGGGGCGTCCGTGAAGTGGACGAAGCCGCCGGAGGGCAGGATCTGGAGCGTGAAGGCGAAGATGAAGATGAGCGCGGTCGCAAGGAAAATATTGGGCATGGAGACGCCGACGAGGGCCGTGACGGACGAGATCGAGTCGAGAACAGACCGTGGCCGAAGAGCGGCGACCACACCGAGCGGAACGCCGATCGTGAGCGAGATGACCATCGCCATCAGGGCGAGTTGACCCGTGACGGGCAGCCGCTCCGCCACCATGAACGTCACCTCCTGGCGATTGCGGATCGAGCTGCCCAGGTCCCCCTGCGCTAGGTCTCCGATCCAGCTCAGGTATTGCACCGCTACGGGCCGGTCCAGACCGTACGCGCGGCGCATGCCTTCGATCTGCTGCGGGGTGAGGGTGCGGGCCTCCTCGGGGGGGATCAACTGCATGATCGGGTCGCCCGGGATCATCCGCCCCAGGAAGAACACGAACAGCGTCACCAACAGGACGACAGGGATCATCGATGTCAGCCTCGTGGCGAGATAGGTCGTCATGGCGCGAGTCCCCCGTACGGCGTGAGATGCACTAGGGCACGCCCAAGCAGGCGGCCGGTGGACGGGTCTGGCATCGCTGCGAAGCGACGCCAGACCCGACAAGCGAGACCCTGGGTCAGTTGGCCTTCCAGGCGGTCGTCCAGAAGGTCCGACCGGCCGGCGTGACGACGATGTCGCGCGCATCCTTGTTCCACGTGAAGATGTAGGGCGGGTGGACGAGGATGACCAGGGGCGCGTCCTCGATCACGATGCGCTCGGCTTGACGGTAGATCTCGAGGCGCTCCGGGTCCTGCAGGTCGCTGAAGTCACTGCGGCCGCTCCGAAGGGTCATCTCATCGACCTCCGGGTTGCAGTAATCGTGGCCGTTGTAGGTCGCTCCACATTCGAGGTGGTCGTAGAAGTCCGACGGGTCGGTGCGGCCCGTGATGCTGTCGATGTACGCCATGTGCCGACGCTGGATGATCCCGTCGAGGAAGGTTCCCCGCTCGAGGAGTTCCACGGTGACGCGGATGCCGACCTCGGCCAGGTTCGCCTGCAGGACCTCGGCGATCGTCTGTGAAACGGGGCTCGCCGCGATGATGTTCATGTCGAAGCCGTCGGCATAGCCCGCATCGGCGAGGAGCGCGCGCGCGCGTTCGAGGTCCCGGCCGTAGGGCTCGTAGCTGGGGTCGAAGCCGGGGGTAGGCGGGCTGTAGAGCGTGCTGCCCGGAAACGCCAGGCCGAAGTAGGTGAACTCGTTGACGGCCTCCCGATCGACGGCCCAAGCGATCGCCTGACGGACGCGGACGTCGTCGAGGGGCGGCATGGTGGTGAGCAGGCGGAGCGCCATGTAACCGACGCCGGGTTCGTTGTAGACGGCCAGGTTGTCGCGCGCCTCGGCATCTGCGACGTTCTCTGGCGCCGTGTTCGTGTCGATGTCGATCTCGCCGGTGACGAGGGCCGTATAGCGGGTGCTCGCGTCGGGCATGGTGCGGAAGACGATGCCGTCGAGATACGGGAGCTGGTTCCCCGCCTCGTCTTGGCGCCAATAGTTCTCGTTGCGTACGACCCGGATCTCAGAATCGGTGACCCAGCTGTCGAACTTGAACGGCCCGGTCCCGACGGGGTTGAACGAGAAGTCGTCGCCCAGAGCCTCCACCGCACCCGGAGCGAGCATCCCGCGGAGCTTGTTCGACAGGTCGATCAGGAACTTGCCGTCCGGCGCTGCGAGCGTGACGCGCACCGTCTGGTCGTCGAGCACCTCGGTCTGCGTGATGTCGGCGTTGAGGCCGTAGATTTCTCCGTCCGCCGGGGCCGCCCAGCGGTCGAGGTTCCACTTCGCGGCGGTAGCGTCGAAGGTCTCGCCGTTGTGGAAGACGACGTCATCGCGAAGGTGGAAGGTGTACACGAGGCGATCGTCACTGACCTCCCAGTCGTGGGCGAGGCCGGGAGCGATCGTGAGGTCGGCGCGCTGCTCGACGAGGTTGTCGTAGATGGCGTTGTAGACGCGGTGGGTGTTGGTATCGCCGCTACGCCAGGTCGCGAGGCTGCTCGGTTCGGTGTTGTAGGCGACGACCAGGGTTCCCCCGTAGGTGGGCGTGTCCTGCGCCGCCGCGAGGCCGGCGACAGCCGCGAGCGCGAGTGCGATGAGCGTGAGCCTGAGACGCATGGGTTCTCCTGTCGAACGATATGAGTGGTGTTCGTGGTCGACGGCCACCGGTGAAAGGGATCAGCCGGTGCGGGTGGCGGCGTAGAAACGAAGTGCGGCAGTGAGGTTTGCGACACCGTCTTGGGCGGTTGCAGCGGGCGATTGCCTCCCTTCTAAGACGTCGGCGACGTGGTCGAGTAAACCCGGCGCGCCGGGAATCGTGGTCTGGAAGACCTGCCAGCCGGACGGCCGCTGAAGGGCGGCCGCGGCGGGCGGAAGGGTCGCGTCCGACGGACCGGCGTCGTCGCCCCGTCCAGCGGTGGTGCGAAGGCGCACCGTGTCCGTGAGGTTGTCGTAGGCGATCATGTCCTTCGTGCCGAGGACGTCGACCTGCCGTCGGAAGGTGCCCTGCGGGACGAGCCAGTTGGCCGGCGAGGTGCACGGAAGGCCGCCGTCCAGGTACAGGTTGGCGACACCATCGTCCTCGAACGGGAGCCAGGCGTGGTGTAGCGTCGTGGTTCGACCGTCGATCTGGTCGACCTCACGGCCCGTGAGGAAGCGCATGATGTCGAGCTGGTAGATCGCGTGATCGATCCAGGC
>CAWIUY010000021.1:0-32681 GCA_963839375.1 uncultured Trueperaceae bacterium
TCACGCGTCGAGCAGCATCGCCTCGGGCTCCTGCAACAGGTCGATCAGCTGGTCGTGAACCGCGCCGCGTCCGCACCGTCCACCAAGCGGTGGTCGAACGCCAGGCTCAGGTAGAGCATCGGCCGCGCCGCGATCGTGTCGTCGGGGGACACCACCGGCCGTTTGCGGATGGCGTGGACACCCAGGATCGCCGCCTCGGGCACGTTGATGATCGGGAAGCTGAACAGGCCGCCGACGCTACCGATGTTGGTGATCGAGAAGGAGCGCCGCGCACGTCGTCGGGCGCGAGCTTGGCGTCCCGAGCCTTGGCCGCGAGGCCCTGGAGTTCCTCGGCCACGTCGATGAGCGTCTTGCGGTCGACGTCGCGCACACCGGCACCACCAGCCCGACGTCGGTGGACACCGCCATGCCCAGGTTGACGTAGTCGCGCAGCACCACTTCTTGGGTGACCTCGTCGAGCCCGCTCGAGAGCGACGGGAACGACGGCAGCACCTGTCCGACCGCCTTCATGATGAGCGGCAGGTACGACAGCCGCACCCCACGCGACTCGGCCCGCGGCTTGAGCCGTTCGCGCAGGCGCACGAGCTCGCTCACGTCGGCCTCGTCGACGTGCAGGGTGCGCACCGAGTGAAGGTGCGACACCACCATCTGGTTGGCGATCGCCCGCCGCATGCCGCGCAGCGGCAGGCGCCGCTCGCGGTCCTCGAAGCCCTTGGGGGTGAACGGCGCGCCGCCGGCGGCAGACCGCCCGCGGCCGTCGGCGCGACGTGGGCCGTATGCCCACGGATGTCGTCGACGCGCACCCGGCCCGACGGACCCGAACCGAGCACCTGTTCGATCGACACGCCCAGCTCGCGCGCCAGACGTCGCGCCGCGGGGACCGCGACCACGCGGCCGTACGCGCCGCGCAGCGAGGTGTCCTCCTCCGGGGCGCCCGGAGGCCGAGCCGCGCCCGGAGGCCGAGCGGCGCCGGCAGGCCCCGTGGCGCCCCGCGGGGGTCGGGCGCCCGCGCGTTTGCGGACGCTCGGGAGCTCGTCGCCGGCGCCTTCGTCGCGCGCCCGGAACAGGCTGCGCTCGTCGCCGTCGTCGGCCGTCTCGGCCTCGGCGTCCGCTCGGCGGCGACGGGCGGAGACGCGGCCTCGACCGCGCTCGCACCGCGGCCGTCACGCTCGACCTGGGCCAACACCGCGCCCACCGGCACGACCGCACCCTCCGGCGCGACGATGCGCACCACCACGCCGGCGAACGGCGCCGGCAGCTCGACGGTCACCTTGTCGGTCATGACCTCGACGAGCGGCTGGTCGGCGGCGACCGTGTCGCCTTCGGCCACCAACCACGTCAAGACCTCGCCTTCGACCACCGATTCGGCGAGCTCCGGTAGCTTGACGTCCTCGGGCACGGGTCCTCCAGGGGTGCGGCGCGCTGACGCGCGGGGGGTGGGTTCTAGTCGAGACCGTTGGACGGCGTGCAGGATCCGGTCGGGGCCGGGCAGGTAGGAGCGGTCCTCGGCATACGGGTAGGGCGTGTCGTAGCCGGTGACGCGCACCGGGGGCGCCTCGAGCAGGTCGAGGATCTCCTCGGCGATCGTGGCGGCGACCTCGCTGGCGAACGAACCCGTGCGCGGCGCCTCGCTGATGACGACCACGCGGCCCACCCTTGCGACGCGTTCGAGGACCAGGTCCTCGTCCCAGGGGAGCAGCGACCGCAGGTCGACCACGTCGGCCGAGACGCCTCCTTCGGCGAGCGCGTCCGCGGCCCTCAGCGTCTCGGCCATCGAGGCACCGTAGCTGATGAGGACGACGTCGTCGCCCTGGCGCCGCACCGCGGCGCGGCCGATCGGCACCAGGTAGTCGAGGTCGTCGCCGACCTCCTCCTTCACCGCCCGGTAGAGGCGCTTGGGCTCCATGAAGACGACCGGGTCCTCACCGCGAACGGCGCTCTTGAGCAGCCCTTTCACGTCCTTCGGCGTCGAGGGGTACACGACCTGGAGCCCCGGCGTGTGGACGAAGTGCGTCTCGGGGTTCTGCGAGTGGTGATGACCGCCGGCCACCCCGCCGCCCGCCGGCATCCGCACCACCATCGGCGCCGTGAAGCCGCCCGCCGACCGGTAGCGCAGCTTCGCCGCTTGCGACACGAGCTGGTCGAAGCCGGGGAACACGTAGTCGGCGAACTGGATCTCGGCCACCGGCCGCAGCCCGTGCACCGCCATGCCGATCGCGGCGCCGATGATGGCGGCCTCGGAGAGCGGCGTGTCGATCACCCGGTCGGGACCGAAGCGATCGAACGGCCCTCGGTGGCCAGGAAGACGCCGCCACGCTTGCCGACGTCCTCCCCCACCACCACCACCCGGTCGTCGCGCGCCATCTCCTCGGCCAGCGTGCGCGCGACGGTCTGCACGATCGTCTGAACGGCCATCAGCGTTCGGTGTCCTCCAGGTCGTGCGTCCGCGCGAGGCGTTCGCGCTGTTTGCGGAGTTGGGTCGAGGGCTGGGCCAGCACGTCGCCGAACATCCAGCCCAGCGGCACCGCCCCCGACGCCTCGGACGCTCTCACGGCTTCGTCGAGCTCGGCGCGGACCTCGGTCGCCAGGGCCGTCTCCGCCTCGTCGTCCCACAGCCTGCGACCCTCGAGGAAGCGCCGGTAGCGCGGCAACGGGTCGCGCTTGCGCCACGAGGCCACCTCGTCCGGCGGACGGTAACGCTTGTCGTCGTCGGCGTTCGAGTGCGCGGCGTAGCGGTAGACGAGCGCCTCGACGAGCGCCGGCCCGAGACCGTCGCGCGCGGCCGCCACGGCTTGCCGCGTCACGTAGTACACGGCCAGCGGGTCCATGCCGTCGACGCGGTAGCCGGGCATGCCGTACGCGCGCGCCTTGCTGGCGACGTCCACGCTGCCCGACTGGTGGCGGAAGTCGACGCTGATGGCGTAGCCGTTGTTCTCGCACACGAAGACGGCGGGCGCCCCTTGGGCGCCGGCGAGGTTGAGGGCCGCGTGCCAATCGCCCTCGCTCGTGGCGCCGTCGCCGAAGGTGCAGATCGTGACGTCGCCACG
The DNA here is from genome assembly GCA_963839375.1 of uncultured Trueperaceae bacterium. Taxonomy (GTDB): domain Bacteria; phylum Deinococcota; class Deinococci; order Deinococcales; family Trueperaceae; genus JAABTL01. Next base: position 3,048 of record CAWIUY010000021.1, read on the forward strand.
ACCGGCGAGCTTCTGGGCGATCGCCGTGCCCACGGCCGGCGGCACGTGGCTGGCGATGGGCGAGGCGGCCGTGAACAGGTGGAGCGCGGCGCTGCCCGGATGGGCGGGCATCTGCCGTCCGCGGGCCGGGTCGGCGCGGGTGGCCATCTGTTGGGCGACGGCTTCGACGAGCGGCCAGCCGATCGCCAGCGACAACGGCAGGTCGCGGTAGTAGGGGAAGACCCAGTCCCGGCCCACCTCGACGGCGCGGGCGATCCCCACCTGGGTGGCTTCGTGGCCGGCAGCGCTGGCGACGAAGCTGACCTTGCCCTGGCGCTGCAGGGTCGAGAGGCGCTCGTCGAGTCGGCGGGCGCGCACCAGGTCGCGGTAGATCGACCGGAGGGCGTCGTCGCCGAGGTCACAGGCGAAGTTGGCCGTCCACTCTCCGGCCTCGTCGATCACGCGGATGGGTGCCTCGTTGAACGGGTCGAACCGCATCGTGTTCCCGATCACGGGGTCCTCCTCTCGCGGCGCCGGCGATCACCGGCGCGGGAGCACGGCGCATCCGACGGCGAGAGGCCGGAGCGGATGCTGGGGCGCGGGAATCGCCGGCATCTTAGCATCGACCCCGACGGCGAACGGTCGGAATCCGACATCGACGCAGACGCTATGCTTCGGGTATGCGTCGCCCCGACCTCCTCGCCTACCTGCTCATCGGCACCGGTGTCCTGGCGTTGCTCGGGAGGTGGACCGACGGGGCCGGATGGCTCTGGATGGCGCTGGTGGCGGCCGCGCTCCTGGGCGCGTACGTCAGCCAACGCACGTACGGGTTCCTGGTGCTGGGCGGCGTCCTGGCCGGCTCGGCCGTCGGCCTGCTGCTGCAGGCGGCGTTCCCTGCCTGCGACGGGGTGTTCCTCATCTCGCTCGGGTTCGGCCTCTTCGCCGTCGACCGCGTCGAGCGCCGCGAGAACCGCTGGCCGCGCCTGGTCGGCGTGGCGCTGGTGGCGATCGGCACCGTGAGCGGCGTGGTCTCGTCGGGTGTGCTGCGGTCGACCTGGTTCGCACTGGTCCTGATCGCCGTCGGCGCGCTGGTGTTGTGGCGCGTCGCCGCCGAGGCAGCGGTCGCGCTCCGCCCGCCGGCCGTCCGGCGTGAGCCCGCCGACCCGACTCGATCGCATCCGTGTCGCCGGGACGCGCGGCCGCGCCCCGCGCGCGTTACACTGGACTCCGTCCAACGGGCGAGTTCCGGGCGCGTTCGCGTCCCGTACCGCCAGACCCTTTCACCAGGGCCGGTCCCGGTCACGTCGCCGTGGCGCCGTCCCCGTACCCTCGGAGGCGCCATGGAAGAGACCATCTACCGCGGCTTGAACGGTGTCAACGTCGACACCTCGGAGATCTGCTTCATCGACGGCGAGGCCGGCGAGCTCATCTACCGTGGGTACGACATCCGCGAGCTCAAGGACGCCAGCTACGAAGAGGTCGTCTACCTGCTGTGGGAGGGCGAGCTGCCCACTGCGGCGCAGCTCGAGGCGTTCCGCGCCGACCTCGCCGCGCGCGTCGCGCTGCCGCCGGTCGAGCTCGAGTTGCTCGGAAGCTGCCCGCCGACGCCTCCCCCATGCACAACCTGCGCACCGCCGTGTCGGCGCTGGCGGACGCGGATCCGAACCCCGACGGCGTCGACATGGCCAACGTGCGCCGGATCGGTCTGTCGCTCGTGGCGAGCTTCCCCACCATCGTCGCCACGCTCGAACGGCTGCGGCGCGGCCTCGAACCGGTGATCCCCAAGCCCGAGCTGTCGTTGGCGGCCAACTTCCTCTACACGCTCAACGGCGAGGTGCCCACCGACGCCGCCACCAAGGTCATGGACACGGCGCTCGTGCTGCACGCCGAACACGGCTCGAACGCCAGCACCTTCGTGGCACGGGCGACGGCCTCGAGCCTCACCGACGTCTTCAGCGCCATCACGGCCGCGATCGGCTCGCTCAAGGGACCGCTCCACGGCGGCGCCAACACCGCGGTCATGAAGGCGCTCGAGCAGATCGGCTCGGTCGAGAACGCCGAGAAGTACGTGCTCGACACACTCTCCAAGGAGAACGGCCGCGTCATGGGCTTCGGCCACCGCGTCTACCGGGTGCTGGACCCGCGGGCCGGCGATCCTCGAGGACGTCGCGCGCGAGCTCGCCAAGGAGTCCGACGAAGCGAAGTGGTTCGAGATCTCGCTCGCGATGGTCGACGTCATGGACCGCGAGATGACGAAGCGTGACCGCCAGGTCAAGCCGAACGTCGACTTCTTCAGCGCCAGCGTCTACCGGATGCTCGGCTTCCCTGCCGACACGTACACGCCGATCTTCGCCGTCGCCCGCATCTCGGGCTGGATGGCGCACCTCTTCGAGCAGTACGGCGACAACCGCCTGATGCGCCCGCGCCTGGTCTACGAAGGCCCGCGCGGCAAGACCTTCACGCCGATCGAAGAGCGGGCGTGAGTCCCGGCGGGCGTGGGGGACTACCCCACGCCCGCCGGCCTCAAGCGACCCCAGCGCACCGACCCGTACGTGTCCTCGCGGTCGGGGCTGGTCGAGAACATCCACACCGGCACCCCGACCGCCGACTCGACGAGCGCCAAGTAATCGAGGACGGGCTGCGGCAGCGCGTCGCGCGAACCCAGACCGCGCAGGTCGCCCCAGCCCGGCAGGGCTTCGTACACCGGCGCGCCGTGGTCGTCGACGTCGACCGCGACACGCACCTCGTCCATGCCCGAGAGCACGTCGAGCTTGGTCACGACCAGCCCGTCGAAACCGTTGATCTGAGCGGCGTAGCGGAGCTGCGGCAGGTCGAGCCAACCGACGCGCCGCGGGCGGCCGGTGGTGGTGCCGAACTCGTCCCACTGGTTGGCGCCGGTGCCGCGCAGGCGTTCGGCCCCCTCGCCCGTCAGCTCGGTCCGGAACGGTCCATGGCCCACGCGCGTGGTGAAAGCCTTGACCACGCCCACCACGCCGTCGAGCGCCTTGTGGCTGACGCCGGCCCCGACGAGGATGCCGCCCACCGTGGGGTGCGACGAGGTGACGAAGGGGTAGGTGCCGTACGAGAGGTCGAGCATGGTGCCCTGGCCGCCCTCGAACAGCACCCGCGCGCCCGAGCGCAGGGCGTCGCGCACCAACGCGCCGGTGTCGGTCACGAGCGGCGCCACGTAGTCGCGGACGTCCTCGAGCTCGGCCATGGCGACCTCGACCGAGGTCCAGCCGACCCGTTCGGTGGAGTTGGGCTTGCCCTCGACCAGCCGGCCCAAACGCTCGCGCAACAGCGCGTCGTCGAGCAGGTCGCCGAAGCGCAGGCCCAACCGACGCGCCTTGTCGGAGTAGGCGGGGCCGATCCCGCGACCCGTGGTGCCCACGAAGCCGCCGCCCTCGTCGTTCTTCTTGTGATGGGGCAGCACCAGATGCGCCTCGTGCGACACCAGCACGTGACCCGGATCGCGGCGCGCGCGCAGGCCCTCGAGCTCTTCGCGCAGCTTCCAGGGGTCGATCACCATGCCGCCGCCGAGCACCGAGGTGGGTCGATCGTGCAGCGTCCCGCACGGTAGATGATGCAGTTTGAAGACGTCGCTGCCGACGACCACGGTGTGGCCGGCGTTGGCGCCACCGGAGAAGCGCACGACCCAATCCGCCTCCGCGGCGAGCGCGTCGACGACCTTGCCTTTCCCTTCGTCGCCCCATTGGGCGCCGATGATGGCGATGCCGGGCATGGCGACCTCCTTCGGCCGGGCGGTCCCGAGCATGCTCGGTGTCCGCACCCCGGGAAGTATGTCACGGGCGCCCCTGGGCGCGCGGCCGGCCCCGCGCGCCGGCACGGGTGGGGGCTGGGCGGCCGCGGGGACGCTGTTAGCATGGCCCGATGCCGATCCCCCAGGAGCTCCGACCGGTGGTGGTCACGGCGCGCGGCGCGGCGCGCCTCGCCGCGGGCCATCCGTGGGTCTACCGCTCCGACGTCAGCCGGCCCGCGACGATCCCCGGGTTCGCCGCCGTGCACGACCCTCGTGGCCGCGTGCTGGGCTGGGCGGCGGTGCATCCGACCTCGCAGATCGCGGTGCGCCTCGTGCATACCGACGACGCCCCCGTGGACGAACGGCTGCTCATCGAACGCGTGCACGCGGCGGTGGCGCGGCGGGCGGCGCTCGACCGCGATCCCGACGCCCACATGCAGGGCGTGACCGGGTACCGCTGCGTGCACGGCGAGGCCGACGGTCTGCCGGGCCTGGTGGTCGACCGCCTCGGACCGGTGCTCGTGGTGCAGAACGGATCGGCGGCGCTCGAGCCCTACCTCGAGGCGCTCGTCGACGCGCTGGTGGCCGACCTGGCGCCGGTGGGCGTGCTCGGTCGCTTCGACGCGGCCGCCCGCGAGCGCGAGGATCTGCCGCGGACCCTCCGGGTGCTGGCGGGCGAGGTCCCCGCCACGGTCGAGGTCAGCGACGGTCGCCTGGTCTGGCCCGTCCAGCCGCTGGCGGGCCAGAAGACGGGCACCTTCTTGGACCAGCGCCTGAACCACCGGCGCCTGGCCGTCCATGCACGCGGGGCCGCGCTCGACGCGTTCGCGTACCACGGCGGTTTCGGGCTCCACCTGGCCTGGGCGGGCGCCACCAGCGTCGAGCTGGTCGACAGCTCGGCCCCGGCGCTGAGGCAGGCGAGCGCGGCTGCGGCACGCAACGGGCTGCCCGGCCCCCGCCTCACCCGCGCCGACGTCTTCGATCGGCTGCGTGGCCTCGACGACGAGGGCGCGCGCTTCGACACGATCAGCGTCGATCCACCCGCCCTCGCCAAACGCGCCCGCGACCTGCCGCAGGCGATGGCGGCCTACAAGGAGCTCAACCTGCGCGCGATCCGCCTGCTGACGCCGGGCGGCGTGTTGGGCACGTCGTCGTGCAGCGCGCACCTGCAGGAGGCGGAGTTCCTGAACGTCCTGGCCGACGCGGCCGCCGACGCGGGCCGGACGCTGCACGTGCTCGGCCGCTTCGGCGCCGCCCCCGACCACCCCGAACGGCTCGGCTTCCCCGAGAGCCGCTACCTGAAGTTCGTGCTGCTGCAGGCGCTCACGTGACCCGCGCGGGGGCGTAGACTCGGCCTCCATGGCTCCCGCGCGTCGTCCCCTCGTCCTCATCACCACCAGCACCGGCGTCCTCAACCTCGGCCTGCGCCGCGAGGACGTCTACTCGGGCCGCAACTACGCCCAGGCGGTGCTCGCCGAGGGCGGCCTGCCCGTGCTCGTCGCCAACGTCGACCCGGCCGTCGCCTCCGACTACGTCGAGCGCGCCGACGCACTGCTGATCTCGGGCGGTCCGGACGTCGACCCGGCCCGCTTCGATCAGATGCCGCACCCCGACCTCGGCACGGTCGACCACGAGCGCGACGCCTTCGAGCTGGCGCTCTACCGCGCCACCCGCGCCGCGGGCAAGCCGGTGTTCGGTGTCTGTCGCGGCATCCAACTGATCAACGTGGCCGAAGGCGGCAGCCTGCACCAGCACCTGCCCGCCCTCGGAGGGCCGCTGCAGCACAGCCAGCGCGACCCGGGCGGGCGCCCCCACCACCGGCTGGTCCTGGCGCCGGGTTCGCAGATCCGCGCCGGCTTCGGCGCCGACGAGGTCGTCGTCAACACCTACCACCACCAGGCGCTCGACCGGCTCGGGGCCGGCTTGCGGGCCACCGCGCATGCCGAGGACGGCCTCGTCGAGGCGCTCGAAGGCACCACGGGCGCCTGGCTCCTCGGCGTGCAGTGGCACCCGGAGATGAGCTACGCCACGCACCCGGACCAGCGCGCACCGTTCCGTCTCTTCCTGGAGGCTTGTCGCGCCGGCGTCGCCGCCTGATAGACTCCGCGCCATGCAGCGCGTGTGTCGTGCGTCCAGTGTGGCCCCTGTGGGGCCACACTGGACGCACGACCCTCCGGACGGGGGTGATGGCGTGGACGACGGCTATGGCTATCGTCGCTTCCCTCTCGCCTCCCCCCGATCCGCGCGCTGACGCGCGCCGACGGACCCCCACCGTCAAGGAGTCTCCATGGTCGTCGTCATGCAGAAGGGCGCCGCGCCCGCGCAGCGCGAACGCGTCCTGGCCGAGATCGTCGCGCTCGGCTTCACCCCCCACGTCAGCGACGGCGAGTCGCGCAGCCTGATCGGCGCGATCGGCCCGGCGCCCACCGAAGAGGTCCGCGATCACCTGCGGGCGCTGCCGGGCGTCGAGAACGTCGTGCGCATCACCAAACCCTTCAAGCTCGCCTCACGCGAGTTCCGCCACGACGCCTCGAGCGTCCGCATCGGCGACGTCGTGACGGGCGACGGTCGCTTCGTGGTGGCGGCCGGGCCGTGCGGCGTCGAATCGCGCGAACAGCTGCACGAGGCGGCGGCGATCGCGCACCGCCACGGCGCCCAAGTGCTGCGCGGCGGCGCCTACAAACCACGCACCAGCCCGTACTCGTTCCAGGGTCTGGGCGAGGAGGGTCTGGCACTGCTGGCGGAGGCGCGCGCGGCCACCGGCATGCCGATCGTCACCGAGGTGACCGCGCCGGAGCTCGTCGAGACCGTCGCCGGCACCGCCGACATGATGCAGATCGGCGCGCGCAACACCCAGAACTTCGCGTTGCTGGCCGAGGTCGGCAAGAGCGGCAAGCCGGTGCTGTTCAAGCGCGGCCTGTCGACCTCCATCAGCGAGTTCCTGCAGGCGGCCGAGTACGTGCTCTCGCAGGGCAACCCCAACGTGGTGCTGTGCGAGCGCGGCATCCGCACCTTCGAGACGTCCACCCGCTTCACGCTCGACATCTCGGCCGTGCCGGTCCTCAAGGAACTCACCCACCTGCCGGTGTGGGTCGACCCGAGCCACGCGGCGGGGCGCCGTGCGCTGGTGCCCTCGTTGGCGCTCGCGGCGGCCGCGGCGGGCGCCGACGGGATCATCGTCGAGGTGCACGCGCACCCCGAGGAGGCCAAGTCGGACGCCGCGCAACAGCTCGACGACGGCGAGTTCGCCTCCCTCATGACCGCGCTGCGCGGCGTCGTCGCCGCCGTCGGCAAACGCCTCTGAGCGCGTCGGCGTGACACCCGCACCCGATCCGCCGCCCGCCCGGCGCCGCTCGTCGACACCGTGGTGCTCGCCGGCGTCGGCCTCATCGGCGGGTCGGTGGGCCTCGGGTTGCAGCAGCGCTTCCTGGCCCGCCGGGTGGTCGGGTTCGACCGCGATCCCGAGGTGCTCGAGGCCGCGCGCGGCCTGGGGGTCATCGACGAAGCGCGCCTCGAGGCCGGCCCCTGGTTGGCCGACGCCGACCTGGTGGTCCTCGCCACCCCCGCCCGCTCGCTCGTGCGGCTCGCGCACGAGATGGCCCCGCACCTGCGCGCGGACGCGGTGGTCACCGACGTCGGCAGCGCCAAGGCCGAGGTGGTGCGCGCGCTGACCGGCGCGCTCCGGTTCGTCGGCGGCCACCCGATGGCGGGCTCGGAGCGGATGGGGGTGCTCCACGCCGACGCCGCGTTGCTCGAGAACGCGGTCTGGGTGCTCACGCCCACGCCGGATACCGACCGCGACGCGCTGGCATGGGTGACCGACCTGGTGCGGGCACTGGGCGCCCACCCGATCGAGGTCGATCCGGAACTCCACGACCGGCTGGTGGCCACCGTCAGCCACGTGCCCTACCTGGCGTCGGTGGCGCTGACCCAGCTCGTGGCCGAGGCCGACGAACGCGAGCTGCTCATGCTGCTGGCGGCGGGCGGTTTCCGCGACCTCACCCGCGTCGCCTCGGGCAGCCCGCGCATGAGCCGCGACATGGTGGTGGCCAACGGCGTGGCGGTGCGCGACGCGGTCGCCCGCTTCGGTCGGGCGTTGGTGGCGCTCGCCGAACGCCTCGACGACCCCGAGGCGCTGCTCGAGGCGGCCGAGAGCGCCAAACGCACGCGCGACGCGCTGCCGGTCGTGCGACGCTCGCTCATGCCCGCCCGCCACGAGGTCGTCATCGCGGTGCCCGACCGGCCGGGGCAGTTGGCGCGCATCACCCAAGCGCTGGGCGACGCCGACGTGAACGTCAAGGACATCGAGGTGCTGGGCGTGCGCGAGAGCGGCGGCGCGCTCCGGCTCGCCTTCGACTCGCTCGACGAACAGCGGCGCGGCGCCGAGGCGTTGCGCCAAGCCGGCTACGAAGCGCGCGTGCGCGGCGACCCCAACGGCCCCTGACGCCATGACCGAAACGACCCGCGCCCGCGCGAAGCCCTGTTCGAGCTCGCCCTCGAACGGGCCGAAGCCTACCTGAGGCGGGCGCGGCGGCCGGCCAGCACCGACCCGGCCGCGATCCGTCGCGCCCTGGAGGTGTGGTCGCTCAAGACGCGCTTCGCCGCACGCTTCGACCTCGACGAGATCGCGCACGCGGTCGCGGAGCGCGCAGTGTCCGGTGCCGCGACGGCGCGGGCGGCGACGACGCGGCCGGCGGAGCCCACGTCGGTGCGCGCCGCCGCTGACGACGGCGCCGCACCCGCTGACGACGACCCGACGCCGCCGCGCTGACGCACCGCCGAGCGACCCGACGTCGGCGGGCGCTCAAGCGTCGTGCAGCGCGGCGAGGGCGCCGCGGACCCGGTCTCCGGCCGCTCAGCCGTCCTGCAAAGCGGCCAGGGCGTCGCGCACCCGGTCGCCGTACGCGCTCAAGGCGGCGCGCGCCCGGGCCGGATCGACGCCGGTGCGGGCCACCACGATGGCCGTGCGCAGTTCGTGGTCGCTCGCGCCCAGGGCGGCGGCGGCGGTCGCCTCGGGCACGGCGGCCGCCTGCGCCACCAGCGTGATCGCCCGACGGCGCAGCTTGGCGTTCAGCGGCCGCATGCCCACCATCAGGTTCGAGTAGGCGCCCCCGGCGCGCACCAGCACGGCGGTGGAGAGGGCGTTGAGCGCGGCCTTCTGGGCGGTCCCCGCCGCCAAGCGCGTCGAGCCGGCCAGCACCTCGGGACCGGTGTCGAGCCAGACGGCGACCTCGGCCGCCGTCAGCAACGGGGTACCGGCCACGTTGGCGATGCCGACCGTGAAGGCCCCCGCCGCGCGCGCCGCCCGCACCGCGGCGACCGTGTACGGGGTGCGTCCGCTGGCGGCCACGCCGATGAACGCGTCGCGCTCACCCACGTCGGCCCGCGCCACCGCGTCGGCGGCGTCGTCGACGTCGTCCTCCGCGCCCTCGCGCGCTTGCTGCCCCGCCGCCGCGCCCCCCGCCATGAGCACCAGTGCCCGGTCGAAACCGAAGGTCGGCGGCAGTTCGGCCGCGTCCTGCACGGCCAGCCGCCCCGAGGTGCCGGCGCCCGCGTACACGAGACGTCCGCCCCCACGCACGCGCGCCTCGATCCCCGTCGCGGCGGCCTCGAGGGCGGGCAGCGCCCGACCCACCGCTTCGATGGCGCGGCGTTGACCGTCCACGAGGGCGGCGAGCGTGCGCTCGAGCGGCCAGGCGTCGAGGTCGGCGAAGGCTGGGTCGACGGCCTCGGTCGGGAACGCGTCCAAGCCCTCGAGATCGTCGGGCCGATCGCGGTCGATCACGGTTGCACCTCCGCGCGTTGGTAGACGCGCCAGACGTGGGCGCCCAGGCGCCCGTAGAAGTCGGTCAGGTCGGTCCAATCGATCACCACCGCGGTGGCGCCATGCCGGCGCTGCCAGCGAGCGGCCTCGGCCACCAGCACCATGCCGAGCCCGGCGCCCCGGACCGCGGCGCTCAGCCCCAGCGGTCCCAGGCCACCCACCACCCCCGTCAGGCTGGACGCCCAGACAAGACCGGGCGCCAGCACGCGGTCCTCTGGTCGGGCGGCGACGCAGAAACCGATCGCCGTCGCGTCCCGCCAGAGCGTCAACACGCGGGTCCCCGCGGCGGCGTAGCGCTTGACCTCGTCCGCCCAGCGGCCCGGGAAGGCCTCGGCCACGAAGGCGTGGGCGGCGTCGGGGGTGTCGTCGACCAAGCGCACCCCGGGGGGCGGCTCCGGTCCGACGGGCGGGGGCCGCAGATCGACGAGCAGGTCGCTCTCGAGCCGGCCGGGCCTGACGCCGCGTGCCCGCAGGAAGCGCCAGGTGGCGAGCGGCGCGCTCAGCGGTACGCCCGGCAGCAGCCGCTCCGGGTCGGCGCCGAGACGCACCCGGGTGCGACCGCGCGCCCGCAAGGCGGCGATCGCCGCGTCCCACAGGCGCCCGCCCACACCGGCACCCTGGGCCGAGGGCGCGACCGCCAGCAGCGCCACGTGGCCGAGGTCGGCGGGGGCCCACGCGCGCCGCGGCGCGCGTGCCAGCGCGATCCCCGTGACCGCGTCGGAGGCGTCGACCACCGCCCAGGCGAGCTCGGGGTCGGCGTCGGGCGACGACCACCAGGCCGCCCAAGCGGGCTCCGTCAAGGGGTGGCTGCCGCCGAAGGTGGCGTTCCACACCGCCGCCGCCTCGGCATGGCGCCCGACGTCGAGCGGCACGAGCGTCACGAGCGGTCGGGGGCTCGCAGGTCGAGCGCGGCGCGGTAGCGATCGCCACGGTAGGCCGAACGCACGAACTCGAACGGCAGGTCGTCGGGATCGAAGGTGGTGCGTCCAGCGCCAACACCGGCTCGTGCACCCCGATCTCGAGCAGCAGCCGTTCGCGGCGGGTGGGCAGACGGGCGCTGATCGTCTGGCGGGCGCGTTGCGGCACGACCCCGAAGCGGCGTTCGAGCGCGCGGTAGAGGCTCCCGTCGGCGCCCAGATCGGCGACCGTCAGCGAGGCCAGCGACGGGCGCAGGAACGCCAGTTGGAGCGCCAACGGGGCGTCGTCGGCGGTGCGCAAGCGCGCCACCCGCAGCACGTCGTCGCCGTCGTGACAGCGCAGCGCCTCGGCCACGTCGGCCTCGGCGGCCACCAGGCCCAACTCGAGCAGCCGCGAGCCGGGCCGGAAGCCGAGGTGACGGGCCTCGTCCGTGAAGCCGATGACGCGGTCGATCGTCTGCTCCAACCGACGGGCACGGACGTAGGTGCCCGACCCGTGACGCGGCTCGACGAGCTCGTCGTGCTCCAGCTCCCGGAAGGCGCGCCGAACGGTCATGCGCGACAGCCCCAGCTCCTGCGCCAGGTCGCGCTCGCTCGGCAACGCGTGACCCGCGGGCAAGGTCCCACGGCCGATCGCGACCGCGAGCTGGTCGCGGAGCTGCAGGTACGCGGGGGTGGGCAGACGCTTGTCGACCGTCCACCTCGGGGTCGTCGAGACCCCGGCAACGTCAGGGTGCAGAGGGCTGGGCATCGCGCTCCTCGCTGCGGGGGGGATCCCGCCACCGGGTCCCGCGATCGGGTGGCCGGAGCATACCACCCATGGACCACTCGCGGGCTGCCGGTCGATCCCCAGTCGGGTGGACGAAGCACGACCTGGACGGCGACCGCGCTCCGATCCCGGGTCGTCCGGGAGGTCGGAATGAAGGCGACGTGACGGCGCCCGGTGATGTGTGGTCTGGAAGTGGACTATCCTGAGCGGGCAGCGCACAGTTCGACAGGAGGTCTTCATGTTCCGACGAACGCACGCCCTACTCCTCGCCTCGGCCGTGACGTTGGCCAGCTTCGCCTTGGCCCAGACGCGCACGGTCACCTACCCCGGACTCGGTCTCGAACCGGGCACGCCCGGCGGCACGCTCACGCTGGCGCTGGGCGACAGCCCGCCGCGCTTCTTCTACTACGGCGAGATCAGCACGGTCAGCCAGACGCTGGCGCAGCACATCTTCGACACCCTCGTCGAGTTCGACCTCGAGACCTACGAGCTCGTACCCGGCCTGGCCGAGTCCTGGGAAGTCTCCGAAGACGGGACCGAGTACACGTTCCACCTGCGCGAGGGCGTGACCTGGCACGACGGCACCCCCTTCACCGCCGACGACGTGATCTTCACCTACGAGCAGGTCATCACGAACCCCGAGGCGCGCGCCGGTGACGCCGCCAACTTCCAGTTCACCGTCGACGGCGTGGCCCAGCCCGTCACCTTCGAGAAGATCGACGACCTGACCGTCCGCATGACGCTGCCGGCGCCGGCCGCCGCCTTCTTGCTCCAGCAGCGCTTCCCGATCATGCCGAAGCACAAGCTGCTGCCGCTCAGCGTCGAAGGCGGCGCCGCGGCCGTCGAGATCAACGACGCCTGGCCCACCGACGTCGACCCGAGCGAGGTCGTCGGCACCGGACCGTTCATGCTCTCCGAGTACGTCCCCGGCCAGGTGGTGCGCCTCGTCAAGAACCCCGACTACTGGAAGGTCGACGAGACAGGCACGCAGCTCCCCTACCTCGACGGCATCGACTTCCTCATCGTCCCCGGCACCGACGCGCAGATCGCCCAGTTCCTGGCCGGCAACCTCGATCAGCTCAACATCTCGGGCGCGCAGTTCCCCGACTTCAAGAGCCGCGAGCTGGCCGGTGCCGACTTCCGCGTCGTGCAGTCGCCGGCCCTGTTCGGCTCGCCGCCGCACCTGGCGTTCAACTTCGACGCCGCGGACGAGGACCTGGCCCGCGTGTTCTCCGACGCCGCCTTCCGTCAGGCCATCGAGCAGGCGGTCGACCGCCAGCGCGTGATCGACGACGTCTACAACGGCCTGGCCGAGATCCCCGGCACGCCCACGGCCCCCGCCAACGGCGCCTTCTACGAAGACACCACGGACATCATGCGCCCGTACGACCTCGAGGCGGCCGCTGCGGCGCTCGACGAGCTCGGCCTCACCGACACCGATGGCGACGGCATCCGCAACATCACGCCCGAGCGCGAGCTCGAGTTCACGCTGACGTACGGCAACGACTCGTCGACCTGGACCGACATCGCCACCATCCTGCAGAACGACTTCGCCGAGATCGGCGTGCGCGCCAACCTGCAGGGCATCCAGTCGAGCCAGCTGCTCGGCACCGGTCTCTCCGGAGACTACGAGGCCATCCTCGTGGCGCTCGGCAACCAGCCCGACCCCGAGCTTCGCAAGCCGATCTGGCAACCGGGCGGGTCGCTCTACTACTGGCACCGCAGCACCCAGCCCGACGAGCAGGGCGGCCAACCGGACTTCGACGCCATGACCGACTGGGAGCGCCGGACGTTCGAGATCTTCGACCAGGGCTCGACCACCGTCGACCCCGACGCGCGCGCCGAGCTCTATCGCGAGTGGCAGCGCCTGAACGCGGAGTACGTCCCCGTCATCATGATCGCCAAGCCAGGCAACGTCGCCGCCGTCTACGACGATGTCGGCAACTTCGTCTACACGCTGGGCGTGATCCCGGGCTACAACCCCGTGCCGTTCTACTACCTGCAAGACTGACCTGAACCTTCGGGCCGCCCCCACGGGGGCGGCCCGAGACCCTTCCTTGGCGTGGTGCCCCCGTGCTGGTCTTCCTCCTGAGACGCGTGCTCTTCATGATCCCGACGCTGTTCTTGGTGTCGGTGATCTGTTTCGTGGTCATCCAACTCCAGCCCGGCTCCTTCGCGGATCGTTACCTGGAGGACCCGCGCTTCACGCCCGAGACCGTGGCGCGCCTCAACGCCCAGCTCGGTCTGGACAAGAGCCCGGTCGAGCAGTACCTCATCTGGGCCGGCGGCATCGTCACCGGGCTCGACTTCGGCTACTCGTTCTTCGCCAACCGGCCCGTGTCGGGCATCATCGGCGAGCGCCTGGTGTGGACCGTCGTGGTCGCCGGCGTCACGCTCGGTTTCGCCTGGTTGGTGGCGATCCCGCTCGGTATCTTCGTGGCGCTGCGTCGGAACGGTCTCACCGACGCGATCGCCAGTTTCATCGGCTACATCGGTCTGGCAGTGCCCGACTTCCTGGTCGCGTTGCTGCTCGTCGCGCTCGTGTTCGCCTACGGCGGGACGAACGTCGGCGGCCTGTTCAGCTCCCGCTTCCTGGGCGAACCCTGGTCGTGGGCCAAGCTCGTCGACCTGCTCAACCACCTGTGGATCCCGGTGCTCGCCATCGGCACCAGCGGCATCGCCACCGTCATGCGCCAGATGCGCGCGAACCTGCTCGACGTGCTGCACGCCGATTACGTGCGGACGGCCAAGGCCAAGGGTCTGGCGCCGCGGCGTGTCACCTACCGCCACGCGGTGCGCAACGCCATCAACCCGCTCGTGTCGCTCGCCGGCTTGCAGCTACCGGAGCTCATCAACGGCACGATCATCGCCTCGATCGTGCTCAACCTCCCCACCATCGGACCGCTCCTGTACACGTCGCTGCTCAACAAGGACCAGTACGTCGCGATGACGTTGCTGCTGTTCGCCAGCCTGCTGCTCATGCTGGGCAACCTGCTCGCCGACGTGGTGCTGGCCTGGGTCGACCCGCGGATCCGCTATGGCTGATCACGTGCGTGCGGCCGCTCGCCACGGACCGAGACGCAAGGCCTGGCGCCGCTTCATGGCTTCGCGCGCCGGGGTGGCCGGGGCCTGGATCCTGCTCGTCCTGTACACCGTGGCGCTGCTCGCACCGTTCCTGGCCCCCTACGGGATCACCGTGCAGCACCGCAACGCGGTCCACCAGCCGCCCCACACCCTGCGCATCTGGGACGCCGGGCGCCTGCGCGCGCCGTTCGTCCACCCGCTCGTGACCGCCCGCGATCCGGTCACCTTCCGCCGTTCCTACGTCGAGGACACGGGCGTGCGCGTCCCCGTGAGGCTCTTCGTGCGCGGCGACCCGTACCGCATCTTCGGCCTGTGGACGAGCGACGTGCACCTGTTCGGCGCGAGCGAAGGGAACTGGTTCCCGCTCGGCACCGACCGCTTCGGCCGCGACCTCCTGTCGCGCACGCTGGTGGGCTCGCAGGTGTCGCTCACCGTCGGCCTCATCGGCATCCTGATCTCGTTCTCGATCGGGGTGGTGGTGGGCGGCGTGTCGGGCTACTACGGCGGCTGGATCGACGGCGCCATCCAGCGCCTGCTCGAGGTGCTGCTGTCGTTCCCGCGCCTGCCGCTGCTGCTCGCGCTCGCGACCGTGATCCCGCCTGCGTGGCCCTCCACGTGGGTCTACCTGGGGATCGTGGCGGTCCTGGCGCTCATCGGTTGGGCCGGGCTGGCGCGGGTGGTGCGCGGGCAGGTGCTCGCGGCGCGCGAGGTCGAGTACGTGCACGCCGCCCAGGCGCTCGGCGCGCGCGACCTGCGGGTCATCCTGCGCCACCTGCTGCCCAACATCACCTCGTACCTGGTGATCGCCGCGACGCTGGCGCTGCCGGGGTACATCCTGGGGGAGAGCGCGCTGTCGTTCCTGGGCTTGGGCATCAAGGAGCCCATGACCTCGTGGGGGTTGCTGCTGGCCGACGCCCAGTCGTTCGAGGCGCTCTCGCTCTACCCTTGGCTGCTCGCTCCCGGCGCCCTGATCGTCCTGTCGGTCCTGGCGTTCAACTTCGTCGGCGACGCGCTGCGCGACGCGCTCGACGTCCGCTCACGCTGATGTTCCCTCAAGGAGAGACCATGGCGCTCGTCGTGATCGACCTCGCAGGCACCCGCCTCACCCCCGACGAAAGGGCGCTCCTGGCCGACGAGCCGATCGCGGGCGTCTGCCTGTTCGGCCGCAACACCCCCGACCGCGAACGCACCCGGGCGCTGGTCGAAGAGGCGCGAGCGGCCGCCGCCGGCCGACCGCTGCTCGTGACCATCGACCAGGAGGGCGGCGCGGTCGCGCGGCTGGTCGACGGGCCGGTCCCCCCCGCGGCCATGGCGCTGGGGGCGATCGACGACCCGGCGCTCACCGAAGCGGTCGCGGCCGCCACCGCCCGTAGCCTGCGGGCCGCGGGCGTCGACGTCGACTTCGCGCCCGTCGCCGACGTCGCGCTCGACCCGCGCAACCCGGTCATCGCCGAGCGCGCCTTCGGAGCCGACCCCGACTTCGTCGCGCGCCACGTGGCGGCGTTCGTCCGCGGCCTGCAGACGGCGGGCGTCGCCGCCACCGTCAAGCACTTCCCCGGCCACGGCGACGTCGCGGTCGATTCGCACCTCGACCTGCCGTACCTCGACGTCGACCGTGCGCGGCTCGAAGCGGTGGAGTGGACGCCCTTCCGGGCCGGCATCGAGGCGGGGGCGGCCGCCGTCATGACCGCGCACCTGCTCGTGCGCGCGCTCGACCCCGAGCACCCGGCCACGATGTCGGCCGCGACGTTGGCGACGCTGCGCGGCGAGCTCGGCTTCACCGGCGTCATCTTCAGCGACGCGCTGAACATGCGCGCCATCGCCGACCGGTGGCCGGCCCCCGAGGCGGCCGTGAGGGCGGTGGCCGCCGGCGTAGACGCGCCCCTCCTCATCGGCCCGGTCGCCGAGCACGTCGCGGTCGTGCGGGCGCTGGAGCGGGCCGTGCGCGACGGCCGCCTCGACCCGGCCGCGATGAGCGCGTCGGCCGAGCGGGTGGCGGCGCTCGCGAGCACGTACGTCCGCCCTGCGGAGGCGTACGACGACGCCGACGACCGCGGACTCATGGCCGACGCCGCCCGACGCGCCTTGGTCGCCCTGGGATCGCCGCCGCGGCTGACGCCCGGCCGGCCCGTGGTCGTGGTCGGCACCGACGCGGTCGCCCCCGGCGCCGCCACCGACGGCACCGTGCGCGCCACCGCGGCGCTCGTGCAGGCCTTGGAGGACGCCGCCTTCGAGGTGCGCCACCTCACCCTCGGTGACGTCGACGAACGCTCGGGCACCGGCACCGTGGCGGGCGCGGACGGCCTCCGGCCTGAGGCCCTCGACGCGGCACTGGCGGGCGCCCAGGCGCTCGTGTTCGTGAGCGCCGGCCGCCTGCCGCTCACCCCCGCCGCCGTCGCCGCGGCCCACGCCGTGTTCGAGCGTGCCGACGGCGCCGGCGTGCCCGCGTTGCACGTGGCGCTGTGGAACCCCGCCCATGTGAGCGCCCTGCCGGGGCCGGCGCTCGTCGCCTTCGGCTTCAGGCCCGACGCCGTGGCGGCGGTCGTCGGCGCGCTCCAGAGCGGGTCTGCGCCGGGCACGGCGCCCATGACGCTCACGCCGCGCCAGCGGGGCGCGGCGCGCGCGTGAACGGCGTCGGCGATCGCGGGGCGAGCGAGGACCATCCCGAGCCGACCGAGCGCCGCGCCGTCGGTGTCGACGGCGGGGGCACGGGCGGTCGGGCGTGGGTGGGCGCGGCCGACGGTGCGGCCGAGCCGGCCGGTCGCGCGACGGCGCAACGGCCCTGCAACCCGTACGCGGTCGGCGCGGAGGCGGCCGCGGAGGCCGTCATGGCGGTGATCCGGGCTGCCTGGGCCGAAGCCGGCTACGCGCCCGCCGAGCTCACCGAAGCCTGGGTCTGCGCCGGGCTGGCCGGCGTCGACCGGCCCGAAGACGGTGCCGCGATGCGGGCCGCGCTCGAAGCGCGCGGGCTGCACGGCGACCGGCTCGAGTTGATCGCCGACCCTTGGGTGGCGCTGGAGGGCGCTCTCCCGGCGGCGGGGCCGGACGACGAACCGCGGCTGCTTCTCGTCGCCGGCACCGGGAGCGCCGCCGTCGGCGTCGACGGCACCACGCGTGTGCGGGTGGGCGGCTGGGGCTCGCGGGTGGGCGACGAGGGGTCGGGCGCCTGGTTGGGGCTGGAGGCCGTCCGCGCAACGCTGCACGCGATCGACGGGCGTGCGCCCGCGGGACCGCTCGCCGACGCGGTGCAGGAGGCGTGGGGCCGCGGGCCCGAGGCGCTCGTCGGACGCGCACGCGACGCCGCCTCAGCCACCTTCGCGGCCTTGGCCCCGGTCGTCCTGACCCTCTCCGACGACGATCCCGTCGCAGCCGCCCTACGCACCCGAGCCGTGGCGCACCTGGCCGACCTGGTGGCCACCGCTGCCGGCCGCTTCGACCGACCCACCGCGGCGTGGTGCCACACGGGCGGCGTAGCCCGGGCGCTGGAGGCCGACGTGCGCGCCGCGCTGCCGTCGGCGCTGGCGGAGCGGCTGCAGGCCCCGGACGGTCCCCCGGTGGCGGGCGCGTGGGCGCGCGCGCGTCGTGCGGCCCGCCGGGCCGCGCCCTGACCGCCCGTCGGGCTCAGACCACCCGCACGCCCGCGCGCCAGACCTCGCGCACGGTCAGGTCGTCGTCGAGCCGCACGAAGTCGGCATGGGCACCCGGCGCCAAGCGACCCGCGGTCGAAGAGACCGAGGTAGGCGGCCGGCACCTGGCTGGCAGCGCGCAGCGCGGCCTCGACCGGCACCCCGAACGCCACCGCCGTGCGCACGGCCACGTCGAGCGTCAGCACGCTGCCGGCCAGGGTGCCGTCGGCGAGGCGCGCCGCGCCACCTTCGATCGTCACGCGCTGGTCGCCGAGCGTGGTCACCGAAGCGTCGGTGGCGGTCGCCCGGATCGCGTCGGTGACGAGGAGCAGCCGCAGGCCCTTGGCGGCGAACGCTGCCCGCACGGACGCCGCGAAGACGTGATGACCGTCGACGATGAGCTCGGCGTACGCCTCGCGGTCGCCGAGCACGCCGCCGATGACCCCCGGCGCCCGACCCGTGAAGCCGCTCATGGCGTTGAACAGGTGGGTGGTGCCGACCACGCCCCCGGCCGCGCGCACCGCGTCGGCCACGGCGCGGGCGGTGGCGTCGTCGGCGACGGTGTGCCCGAAGCTCACCCGCACACCCGCCCGCGCCAGCGCGACGGCGGCCTCGCCGGCGCCAGGCAGCTCGGGCGCCAGCGTCGCCACCCGGACCACGCCGAAGGCGACCACGCTCGCCACCAGGCCGGGCGTGGGGTCGACCGCGAACGGCGGTTGGGCGCCCAAGCGTTGCGGGCTCACGAACGGGCCCTCCAGATGGGCGCCCAGGACGGCGGCGCGCGGCACATCGCCGGTCGCCTCGGGCGTCGCGGCCGCGACCGCGTCCTCCTGCATGACGAGCGCCACGCCCCGCAGGCCCGCCAGCACCGCCGGCCACGGCGCGGTGAGCGTGGTGGGCAACAGCGCGGTGGTGCCGTGGCGCAGGTGCGCGGCCGCCAGCGCCCGCACGCCGTCCGGGCCCGTCCATCGTGTCGCCGCCACCACCGCCGTGGACGTGCACGTCCACGAAGCCCGGGACCAGCCAACGCTCGTCGTCGGTCGGTCCGAGCGTGACGCCGGCGATGCGCCCGCCCTGCACCTCGACGGTCCCGGTCGCCACCCCGTCGGGGAGCAGCAGCCGCCCACTCAGACGGGTCGTGGCCGCGTCGTTCACGACGACCACGGCTTCACGACGATCTGGCCGCCCTGCACCAACGCCACCTCGGGCGTCTTGCGCGACTCGTCCGGGTTCGGGTCGCCCTGCGCCAACACGCCGCCGATGCGCAGCTGGGGCGCCAGGATCCGCTCGGCGTAGATGACGGCCTTCTCGTTGCCCGCCGCGCCCGCGTGGGCGATCCCGCGCAGGACGCCGGTCACGATCACGTCGCCTTCGGCCACCAGTTCGCCGCCGGGGTTCACGTCGCCCATCACGACCAGCGAACCGCTCGACTCGACCCGGCCGCCGGCGCGCACGGTGCGCGCGACGATCACCGTCTCGGCCCGCGCCTGCATCACCGACGTGGGCGGCCGCACGTCGACCACCTCGCCGCCCGCCGCCTCGACCTCGGCCGCCACCTTGGCCAGGACCGCGAAGGGCACCTTCTCGGCCACCTCCAGCACCACGTTGCCCGCGAGCAGCTGACGGTGCGGGTCGAGCGTGACGGTGACCTCCTCGAGCTTCACCGACGCGTCGAGCGTCAGCAGGACGCCGCCGCGCGTACCCCGCAGCCTCACGGCGTGGTCCGCGCCGGGGCGCCGGCCAGCACGCCGTCGACGACGTTCCAGTAGGCGGCGAAGAAGTCGCGCGCCAACGGCACCGACACCCGCGAGCTCGACCCGCCGTGCTCGATGAACACCACGATCGCGATCTCCGGGTCCTGGATGGGGCCGTAGCCCATGAACCAAGCGTGGGTGTAGTCGCCGCCGCGCGCGGTCTGACCGGTGCCGGTCTTGCCGGCGACGTCGATCGGGAAGGCGCCGGGTCCCAACACGGTCCGCGACGGGTAGTCGGTGAACATCATGCGCATGCCCTCCTGGAGGACGTTCCAGTGACGTCCCTCGATCTGCCGGGTGGCGGGCGCGAACGGCACGTTGCCCACCTTCCGGACCAGGTGCGGCTGCACCTGGAGGCCGTCCTCGGCGACGGTCTGGATGAGCTGGGCCACCTGCACGGGCGTGGCCAGGACGTCGCCCTGACCGATCACGGTGTTGATCGTGAAGCCCGGGAACCAGGCGTGCTCGTACGTCTCGCGGACCCAGGCGTCGTCGGGGATGCGCCCCGACCGCTCCTCCTGAACGCCGACGCCGACCGGCGACCCGAAACCGAGGTCGCGCGCCGTCGCGACCTCGTCGGCGATGAACGGCGCCCACCCGCTGGTCGCTTCGGGCGTCGATACGACGGCGTTCCAGAAGTACGTGTTGCAGCTGTCGGCGAGCGCGTTGCGCACGTCGTAACTGCCCTTGTCGTAGGTGGCCCAGTTGTTGAAGGTGATGCCGCCGAGGCGGAAGCGGGCGGAGCACGAGAAGCGCTGGTTGGGGCTCACCCAGCCGCCGTCGAGCAGCGTCTTGGCGGTGACGAGCTTGAAGGTCGACGCGGGCACGTACGCCTCGACGGCGCGGTTCTGCAGCGGTTTGTGGGTCCCGTCGGTCAGGTAGGCGCCGACCGCCGTCGGGTCGATGGGGCGCTTGGCGAAGACGTTCTGGTCGAAGGTGGGCGTCGACGCCATGGCCAGCACCTCACCCGTGCGCGGGTCGAGAGCGATGAGGGCGCCGTGCACGACCTCCTCGAGCGGCAGACCCACGCGGGCACGGTCTTGGTTCACGTACGTCAAGGCACCGTCGAGCACGTCCTCGGCCATGCGTTGGACGAGCGGATCGAGCGTCAGGACCACGTCCACGCCGGGCGTGGCCGGTTGCGTCACCTCGCTCCGCAGCGGCACCCCGCGGTGGTCGACGTTCACGCGCCGCAGGCCCGAGGCGCCGTACAGGTCCTCTTCCCAGGTCGCTTCGATCCCCATGACGCCCGCCAGGTCGTCGACCCCGTAGCCCGGGTTCCGGACCGGGTCCGCCTGCGAGGTGTAGCCCACCACCTGGGCGGCGAGGTTGGTGGGGTACGTGCGCTCGATGCGCTCGCGCAGGTAGAGGTTGACCTGACCGACGATGCGCTCCTCCACGGCGGGCACGAGGTGGTCGGGGATGTTCCAGGCGACGACGGCGCCGTTCAGGACTTCCTCCGGGCGGTCGGGGTCGGGCGGTCGCGGCTCGCTCTCGAGGCCCAGGAAGGCAGCCAGGCGCGGCCAGGTCTCGACCTCGCCGCCCCAGTACATGAGGTCGTAGGCGACACGGTTGTCGGCCAGCACCGTGCCGTCGCGGGCCAGGATGCGCCCGCGCAGCGGCGAGATGCGGCGGACCTGGGTGAAGTTCTGTTCGCTCAGCGCCTGGAAGGCCTCGGCCCGGGCGAGCTGCAGGTACATCAGGCGGCCGGTGAAGACCACCAGGATCGTGAGCATGAACATGAGCACGAGCCGGGTGCGGGCCGTCATCTCGGCCGGCGCCTCGACGTCGGGCTTGCGCTCGCCGGGCACGACCTCGGAGGCCGGTCGCCGCAACGACAGCGGCTTCGAGCGGCCGCGCGACGAGGCGCCGGCGGGCCTGCGGGTCACAGGAGTTCCTTGCGCAGCGCCTTGGTGCGGGCCAGCAGCGCGAAGCCCCACGGCAGCAGCAGCACCGCGGCGACCACGGTGAAGGCCGCGTCGAGGGCGGCCACGGCGCCCACCGTCACCCAGGTGGTGACCCCGCCGGAGAGCCACACGAGGAGCACCGCCACGACCGCCCACTTGCCCGCCGCGGCCGCCAGCACCGCGGCCGAACGCTCCAGGAAGCCCTCCTGCGACAACTGCGCGCGCACGGTGCTCGCCACCAACGCCGCGCCCGCCAGACCCAGCGCGTGGACGCCCAAGGCGCCATGGCCCACCAGGTCCTGGATCAAGCCCGCGCCGTAGCCGAGCAGGACGAGCTGCCAGGCCGGCAAGCGGTACAGCAGCGTCAACACCCCGATGAGGAACAGGTCGGGGGGCGGTAGGGGCGCCATGAGCGCGCCCAGGAAGCCCTGGACGACGACGAGGACGAGGTAGAAGAGCGCCAAACGCACGTCGTCAGTCTATCCTTGGGGCGCTTCCGGTACCGTGGAGGCATGCCGAGACTCCTGGTCCACGGCGGTGCGGGCTCCATCGGAGCCGAGCGCCGCGTCGCCTACCGTGCAGGTCTTGCCAACGCCCTCGCCGCCGGCTGGACGGCCTTCGACGACGGCGCCGACGCCGTCGAGGCCGTGCTCCGCGCCGTGGCGTCGATGGAGGCCGACGAGAAGGCCTTCAACGCCGGCATCGGCGGCAGCCCCAACCGCGACGGCGACGTCGAGCTCGACGCCGCGGTGGTGCGCGGCGAGGACGGCAGCGCCGGCGCCGTCGGCGCGGTGCGGACCGCCCGGAGCGCGGTGCGCCTGGCCGATCGGGTGCGGCGCGAGAGCCCGCACGTGCTGGTCGTGGGCCCCGGGGCGGACGCCCTCGTCGACGACCCCATCGAACCCGCGGCGCTGATCACCGACCTCAGCCGGGAAGCCTGGGTCGCGTGGCGTGCCGGACGCGAACGCGCCGACGCCGCGCCACCGCCGACCGGCTCCGCGACGGTGGGCGCCGTCGCGATCGACGCCGCCGGCGACCTGGCCGCGGCCACCAGCACCGGCGGCGTGCTCGGCAAGTGGCCGGGGCGCGTGGGCGACGCGCCGATCGTCGGTGCCGGCACCTACGCCGACCGGGCGGTGGCCGTCAGCGCCACCGGCAAGGGGGAGGCCTTCCTGCGCGCGGTGACCGCGAAGGCGTTGGCCGACCGCCTCGAACGCGGCGACGACCTGGCCCTGTCCCTCGCCCGCGCCCTGGCCGACGTGCGGCGGATGGACGGTTCGGGCGGCCTGATCGTCGCCACCGCCGACGGTCGGCTGGCGTACGCCTTCGACACGGCGCAGCTCGCGGTCGGCTGGACCGACGGCGTGCGGACGGTGGCGGAGGTGCTCGACGGGACCGAGACGCCCACGGTGGTCGTCGTCGACGGGGTGCGCCCGCGGGCGTGAGGGTCGCGGCGAGCGACCGCGCGCTTCAGAGCATCGGCAGCGCGCGCATCCCCTCGTGGGGCACGAAGTAGCTCCCCTCGGTGACGCCTTCGGGCACGGCCGCGCGCAAGCGTGCCTCGAGCGCGCCCGCGTCGAGGTGCGGCGCGTCGAGCGCCTCGCGCCACGCGGTCAGTACCGCGCGCACCGCAGCGGCGTCCTCGTGGACGAACTCGACGCGCGCGTCGCGGAAGCCGGCGGCGCGCCAGTCGGCCCAGGGCTTGGCGGCCACCTGCGCCTCCGCGCCGAACACCGTGTTGCGACAGCCCACGTCGGCGAGCACCGGGTGCAGCCGCCCCTGGCCGTCGCGCAACGCCACCCGGTGGCTCTCGCACGGATGACCGCAGTCGCGGAAGTCGCGACCGTTCGACAGGAAGCGGCAGAACACGCAGTGCTCGGTGTGGAAGACCGGCAGGTGGTGGTGCACGACCACCTCGAGCCGACGAGGGTCGACGGTCGCCGCGAGCGCCGCCACCTGGGCGGCGTCGAGGTCGTACGCCGGCGTGAGCGTGTCGCAGCCTGCCGTCAGGAAGGCGTGGGCGGTGAGCGCGTTGGCGGCGTTGAGCGAGAAGTCGCCGGTGATCCGCGGCCGGGCTCGGGCGGGCAGCGCCGCGAGGTCGCGCAGCAGGCCCGCCGAGCGCACGAGGAGGTCGGCGCCGAGGTCGACGAGGAAGCGCACCACGTTCTGCTCTGCCGGCTTGAGCACCCGCGGGCTCGCCACCCGCACGCGCAGCCCGGCGGCGCGGGCGCGCTCCACCGACGGGCGCAGGCCGTACAGCTCGAGGTAATCGAGCGTGACGCTCGCGAGCGTCACGCCGGCCGCGTGCGCGGCGAGGGCGGCGTCGAGCTGTTCCGGGGTGCGCACGAGCGCGTGGAGGCGCGTGGGGGCGTCGGCGGGCACCGGGGGCGGTACGCCGGCGGGGGCAACGTCGGCACGGGCGACGTCGGCACGGGTCGCGTCGGCGCCGCCCAGCGCACCGGTCCGAGCCGCGCGGTCGGGACGTGCGGTGCGCAGCGCCAGGAGCTGCGCCACCAGGTCGCGCCGGAGCGCGTTGAGCACCGACACCGGGGCGAAGGGCGCGCCCGCGAGGTCGAGCGTCAGGTCGCCGAGGTGGAACGGGGTGCCACCCAGGCGCCCCAACTGCGCGTGGGCGGTCGCGTGATCGAGGGTGCGCTTCGCCGCCCGCTCCAGCGGTGTCTCGCTCAGCGCCACCGCGGTCTCGCCGCGCGCCGTGGTCGCCACCAGCACGAGCGGCGCCCCCTCGTGGGCGGTCAGCGCCAGCGACAGCGCGTCGGTGCGCACCGGTTCGGCGGGCTCGGTGAAACGCCGGGCGCGTGCGGTGAGCGCCGGGTCGTCGCTCCGCCAGACCGCGTCGCCGGGCCGGATGGCGCGTGGGTCGACGTCGCCGCGGCCGAAGCCGAGGCGCCAGCCGTCCGGCGCGCCCTCGACCGCGTACACGCGTCCCCCCTGCTCCGGCAGTGCCGGCGAGCGGCGGTGCGCGGCGTCGAACACGAGACCGTCCCCCGGTTTGGGCGCACGACCCGCCGCCTCGGCGGCCGCACGCACGCCTGGCCGCCGGTCGGCCAGCGCCGGCCCCGGGGGCTCCACGGCCGCCGCCGGCGCGACGACCACGGCGTCCCCGTCGACGCGCACGACGGTGCCCAGGCGCAGGCCGCGGTGGCGTGGGGCGCGTCCGCGCACGACCGTTTGGTGGTCGGTGCCCGCGACGAACCACGGGCCGAGGCCGCGCGAGTAGACGCCCTCCAGGTCGCGCAGGGTGTGGGGGTCGGGCGCGGGCGCCTCGCTGCCGGCGACGTGCGCCGCCCAGGCCGCGTCGATCGCGCGCCGGTAGGCGTCGGTGGTGAGCGCGACGTACTGCGGCGTCCTTGTAGCGCCCCTCGATCTTGAACGCGTCGATCCCGATCGCGACGAGCTCCGGCACCTGGGCGAGCGCCATCAGGTCGCCGGGCGAGAGCAGGTAGCGCTCGTCCAGAAGCGTCTTGTGCGCGCCGTCGACGATCAGGTCGTACGCGAGCCGGCAGGCCTGGGCGCACTGGCCCCGGTTGGCCGAGCGGCCGCCCCAGGCCTCGCTGCTGAAGCACTGGCCCGAGTAGCTCACGCACAGGGCGCCGTGGACGAACGTCTCGAGCTCGACGTCGGTGGCGGCGGCGATGCGCCGGAGGTCGTCGAGCGCGAGCTCGCGGCCCAGCACCACCCGGCGCACGCCGTGGGCGGCGGCGAACGCGACGCCCTGGGCGCTGGTGATCGACATCTGGGTCGAGCCGTGCACCGCCAGGGCGGGCACCACGGCGCGCGCCAGCCGCGCCACGCCCACGTCCTGCACGATGATCGCGTCGGCGCCGGCGTCCGCGATCGCGTGCAGGGCGCGCTCCGCCTCGGCGAGTTCGGCGTCGAACACGAGCGTGTTGAAGGTGACGAACCCCGCCACCCCGCGCGCGTGCAGGGTCGCGACGGCCTCGGGCAGCTCCTCGAGCGAGAAGCCGACCTTGGCGCGCGCGCTGAAGTGGTTGAGGCCGAAGTAGACCGCGTCCGCACCGGCTTCGATGGCGGCGCGCAGCTGGGGCCAGTGCCCAGCCGGGGCCATGAGCTCCGGGGGGCCGGCGCGACGCCCTGCCTCGGGGGCCATGTGCGCGGGCGGCCGGGTGCGCCCGATCTCGTCGTTCGGCGCCTTCATCGCCACGCAGCCTAGCGCGCCGCGGCGCCGTAACCGCGCATGACCATCCACCCCATCCCCCCACCACGCCGCCCACGACCGCCGGTCCACGCGGGCAGCGCCGACACCGAGCCCGTCCCGCAGGTCGTGGTGCCCGAGGCGGCGGGACCCGTCACGCACATGGAGCGGAAGTAGGGCGCGCCAACGGGCGGCTGACCGAACCTCTCTCGCCATCAACCCACGCACGCTAGATGAGAATCGACCACAGGATGGTCGATTTTCGACCACGGCATGGCTGAATTTCGACCATCATGCTACCCTCGGCCATGCCCGAACCCGCCACGCTCCGACCCCGCTGGCTCGCCGGCCGTGTGCAAGAGGCCCTCGACGACACGCCCGTCGTCGCGATCGTCGGCCCTCGCCAAGCGGGCAAGAGCACGCTCGTCGCCGGCATCACCGCCGAGCGCTCCGGCTGGACTTCCTGGACCCTGGACGACCTCGACGTCCTCGAACGGGCCCAGGCGGACCCGGCCGCGCTGATCGCCGGGGCGACCGGCCCGGTGGCGATCGACGAGATCCAGCGCGCGCCGCACCTGCTCCTGGCCATCAAGGCCGCCGTGGACCGCGACCGGCGCCCGGGGCGCTTCCTGGTGACCGGCTCTGCCGACGTCTTCACGCTTCCGAGGTACGGCGATGCTCTCACCGGGCGCGTCGAGGTCGCTCCGCTCCGTCCGTTCTCCCAAGGCGAACTCGAGGGTGTTCGGGAGGACTTCACCGCGTGGGCGTTCGGCGACACCGCACCACCTGCGCACCGTCCCATCCAAGACCTCGCCGAGCGCGTGCTGCAGGGCGGCTTCCCTCCCGCCGTGGCGCGCACGGCGCCCCACCGGCGCCGCGCCTGGTTCGACGCCTACCTGGCGACCTCCCTGCAACGGGACGTCCACGACGTCGCCAACCTCACCAAGCTGGCCGACCTCCCTAGGCTCGCTCGGTTGGTGGCTGCCCGCAGCGCTCGACCGGCGAACCTCGCCGAGCTCTCGCGGACGTCGGGCCTCCCCGCGAGCACGCTGGCTCGGTACCTCCATGCGCTCCACGCCCTGTTCCTCTTCGAGGACGTGCCCGCGTGGAGCACGAACGCCGGCAAGCGGGTCGCTCGGCGCCCGAAGCTGCTCATGAGCGACACCGGCCTCGCCGCGGCCCTCCTCGACGTCACGCACGCCCGTTGGGCGAAGGTGCCCGAGGTCCGCGGAGCGCTCGTCGAGACCTTCGTCGGGCTCGAGCTGCGCAAGCAGCTCGCTTGGTCGTCGGTGCCCGCGACGCTCCACCACTACCGCGAGCACGACGGCGCCGAGATCGATTGGCTGCTCGAGGCCGCCGACGGCCGGGTCGTGGCTCTGGAGGTCAAGTCGAGCCATCGCGTCGGTGCCGACGCAGCGAGACACCTCGCTGCACTCCGCGAGACCATCGGCGATCGCTTCGCGCGCGGGTCGTCTTGCATGGCGGCCCCACCGTCCTACCGCTCGGCGACCGCCTCTGGGCGATACCGATCTCGGCGCTCTGGGCTCCGGCCTGAAGCATCGCCGGTCGCGGCCACGGCGACGATTGGAAGCGCACGCCTACTTCCCGAACACGTCGGGCAACTCCTCGAAGGCGATCAGCACCTCGCGCGGCTTGCTGCCCGAGTGCGGCCCCACGACGCCCAGCGCCTCGAGCGAGTCCATGAGCTTGCCGGCGCGCGCGTGCCCCACCTGGAGCCGGCGCTGGAGTCGCGACACGCTCGCCTGACCTTCGTTGATGACCATCTCGGCGGCGATCCGCAGCTTCTCGTCGTTCCAGTCGACGTAGCCCGTGGCGTCCGAATCGTCGGTGCTGGCCGGCTCGAAGTCGTCGCCGTAGGCCTCCACGAAGTCGTCCTCGAAGTACTGCCGCCGCAGGAAGTCGGCGACCGAGCCGATCTCCGCCTCCGAGACGAAGGGGCCCTGCAGACGCACCGGCTTCGCCAGACCGGGCTGGTAGTAGAGCATGTCGCCCATGCCGATGAGGCGCTCGGCCCCCATCGTGTCGAGGATCGTGCGCGAGTCGAAGCCGCTGGAGACGGCGAACGCCATGCGGGCCGGCACGTTGACCTTGATCAGGGAGGTCAGGATGTCGACCGACGGGCGTTGCGTCGCCAGGATCAGGTGCATGCCCGTGGCCCGCGCCATCTGCGCGAGGCGCATGATGGCCGACTCGACCTCCTTGGGGCTGGTGATCATGAGGTCGGCCAACTCGTCGATGACGATGATGATGAAGGGCAGCTCCGGCAGGTCGAGGTTCTTGGCCTTGGCGTTGTACTGGTCGAGGTTCTTGGCGCCGATCTTCGACATCATCTTGTAGCGCCGCTCCATGTGTGCCACCGCGCCGAGCAGCACGCCGGCCGCCTCGCCCGGGTTGGTGACCACCGGGCGGATGAGGTGCTTGACGCCGTCGAACGGCGTCAGCTCGACCATCTTCGGGTCGATCATCAGGAAGCGCAGCTCGGTGGGCAGGAAGCGGTAGAGCAGGCAGCCGACCAGCGTGTTGACGGCCACCGACTTGCCCGAACCGGTGGACCCGGCGATGAGCAGATGCGGCATGCGCGCCAGGTCGCCCACCAGGATCTCGCCGTCGATCGACTTGCCCAGGATGAGCGGCAGGCGCGCCTTGGAGCGCCGGAAGGGTCCGGCCTCGACCGCCTCGCGGAAGCGGATCAGGTCGCGGTCGGCGTTGGGGACCTCGAGACCGATGACGCTCTTGCCCGGGATGGGGGCCTCGATCCGCACGCTGGCGACCGCCATCGCCAGCGCCAGGTCGTCGGAGAGGTTGGCGAAACGGCTGATCTTCTCACCCGGCGCCGGTTCGACCTCGAAGCGCGTGACCGCCGGACCGCGCACGCTGGCGACCACGCGGCCCTCGAGCTTGAAGTTGGCGAGCGTGACGTCGATGCGGGCGACGCGTTCGCGTAGCTCGCGCGCCAGCGCGCCCGGGTCCTCGCGGCCGGGAGCAGGCGGGTCGAGCAGGTCGACGCGCGGGAGCTGGATGGGGATACCGCCGACCACCGGGGGCGGCCGTCGACCACCGCGGTGGCGCGCCCGGTGACGCTGCGGGCCGGCTCCAGCCCGCCCGGGCGCCCGCCGCGTTCGCCGGGCGTCCACGGCGGCGCGTCGTCGGTGATCGTCGACCCGTCTCGGCCTCGCCGGCGCCGGCCGCCACGGCTGGGCCGGTCGCACCCAAGCGACAACCTCGTCCACCACCACGCTGGCGTCGTCGAGCAGCGGGGCGTCCTTGAAGCCGAAGGGATCGTCCGCCCGCTTCGCCGTCGTCCGTCTCGCCATCGTCGGCCTCGGCCTCGTCGGCGGCGATCGATGCCAGCTCGGCGGCGTGGGCGGCCGCCGCCTCCTCGGCCGCGCGTTCCCGGGCGCCCGAGGCGACCGCCGCGACGCCGCCGACCAGCCCTCGATCTGCGCCAGTTCCGCCCGCCCGCGGCCGCGCAAGGCGCCCGCCATCTCCTCGTCGAGGTCGGTCACCTCGGCGTCGGCGGGGTGATCGCGGCACCCGCACCAGACCGTCGAGCAGCCCGCGCCACCCCTCGAGGCGGTCGACGTCGTCCTGGAGGGCCAGCGCGTCGGCCTCGACGGGCGCAACGTGCACGCGCTCACCGTGCGCCTGCAGCGCCACCATCAGGTCACGCGGCCGCGCGTCGCCCAGGCCGGTCTCGGCCAGGTCGCGTTTGCGCGCCAGGCGCCGGTGCGGGTCGAGGAGCGCGGCCAGGTCGAGCGCCAGCGCCTTGCGCAAGCCCTCCGCCACGGTCACGGCGCGTGGCGAACCGCCGGAGCGCGC
>CAWIUY010000022.1:0-112232 GCA_963839375.1 uncultured Trueperaceae bacterium
ACGCCGGCCACACCGTGGTCGTCGGCGCCGACGTCTTCAAACTCCATCATCTGCCGTGCGGGACGCTCCACGATCGACCCACCTCGGTGCTCGGCGCGGATGGTGATCGACCCCTGGAAGCTGCGCGAGGAGCTCGAGGGCCTGCGCGCGCGACGCGATCCGGGTCACGTGCTGGTGTCACACGAGGCGCATCTGGTGCTGCCCCATCACAAGAAGAACGACGAGGGCGGCGGGTTCGTCGGCACCACCGGCCGCGGCATCGGTCCCGCCTACTCCGACAAGGCGCGTCGCCTCGGGCTGCGCTTCGGCGACCTGCTCGACGAGGCGCTGTTGCGCGAGCGCCTGGGGCGGTTGCTGGAGGGCAAACCCAACTCGACCGAACGTGTGGGCTGGACCTCCGTCGAGGTCGCCATGTCCGAGCTGGAGGAGGTCCGAGCGTACGTGACGCCCTTAGTGGCCGACACCGGGGCGCTCGTGCGCGACGCCTTGCGCTCGGGCGCCCGGGTGCTGTTCGAGGGCGGCCAGGGGACGATGCTCGACCTGTCGTACGGCACCTACCCGTTCGTCACCTCGTCGTACCCGACGGTGGGCGGGATCCTGGTGGGCGCCGGCGTGAGCCACAAGGCGCTCGACGGTGTGGTGGGCGTGGTCAAGGCCTTCACCACCCGGGTGGGTCACGGACCGTTCCGGACGGAGCTGGCGGGTGAGGGCGCCGAACGCCTGCGCGGCACGGGCGCCAACCAGTGGGACGAGTTCGGCACCACCACGGGCCGCCCGCGCCGGGTCGGCTGGCTCGACCTGCCGCAGCTCCGGTACGCGGCCGAGATCAACGGGTTCGACGGGCTGGTCGTGACCAAGCTCGACGTGCTGTCGGGGATGGACGAGGTGCGTGTCGCCGTCGACGCCGACGCCCACGGCACACCCGTCTACGAGACCCTGCCGGGCTGGGGCGACCTGCGCGGTCTGGGGTCGCGCGACGCACTGCCGGGGCCGCTGCTCGACTACCTGGCGCTCGTGGAGTCGGCGGTGGGCGTGCCGGTGTGGATGTTCTCGACCAGCCCCGACCGCGAGGACACGTACGGGTCGGTGCGCTGGGGTGCTTGAGTTCGTCGGGCGTGGGGCGCAGCCCCACGCCGCCGGGTTCACGCCGTGCTTCGATCGGCGTGAAGGTCTTGCCGCGTGGGCCTTCGTAGACCAGGCGCGGGCGCATCAGGCGGTTGTCGCCGTACTGCTCGAAGAGGTGCGCCATCCAGCCCGAGATGCGGGCGACGGCGAAGATCGGCGTGTACGTGTCGGCGGGGAAGCCGAGCATCCGGTAGACGCTGGCGCTGAAGAAGTCGACGTTCGGCTTGACCTGGCGGTCGCGCTTCGTCATCTCGCGGTCCATGACGTCGACCATCGCGAGCGAGATCTCGAACCACTTCGCTTCGTCGGACTCCTTGGCGAGCTCGCGCGCGACGTCCTCCAGGATGTCGGCCCGCGGGTCGAGCACCCGGTAGACGCGGTGGCCGAAGCCCATGACGCGGCCGTTCTCCTTGGAGAGTGTGTCGAGCACGTACTTCTCGGCGTTCTCGACCGACCCGATCTGCTCGAGGGCCTTCATCACCGCGGTGTTGGCGCCACCATGGAGCGGTCCCTTGAGCGAGCCGATGGCGGCCGTGATGGCGCTGTAGACGTCGGTGAGGCTCGAGGCCGTGGCGCGTGCCACGAAGGTGCTGGCGTTCGAGCCGTGCTCGGCGTGCAGCACGAGCGCGGTGTCCATGACCTTGGTGGCGGCGTCGGTGGGCACCTCGCCGTTGAGCGCGTACAAGAAGTTGGCCGCCAGCGACAGCTCGGGCTTGGGGATCACCGGATCGAGACCGCGCCGCAGCCGTTCGAGCGTGGCGACGATGGTCGGGAACTTCGCCACGAGCGACAGGCCGATCCGGCGCACGTTGGCCATGTCGACGCCGTCCGGGTTCGGATCCGCGTCGGCCAGCGCCGACACGGCGGTGCGCAGGTTGTGCATGGGGGAGGCGTCGGCGGGCAGCTTCCGGAGCAACTCGAGCTCGACCGGCGGCAGCGCGACGCGCGCGGCGAGGTCGGCACGGAACGCCTCGAGCTGCGCCGCAGTGGGCAGCTCGCCCTCCCACAGCAGGTAGACGACCTCTTCGTAGCTGGCGTCCTTGAGCTCGCGGATGTCGTACCCACGGTAGATGAGCTCGCCGGCCTCGCCGTCGATGAAGCAGATCTCCGAGGTGTCGACGTTGACACCGTTCAAGCCGCGGTAGATGGTCTCTTCCATGGCGCCTCCGAGGGTACGGGGACGGCGCCACGGCGACGTGACCGGGACCGGCCCTGGTGAAAGGGTCTGGCGGTACGGGACGCGAACGCGCCCGGAACTCGCCCGTTGGACGGAGTCCAGTGTAACGCGCGCGGGGTGGGGCCGCGCGTCCCGGCGAAACGGATGCGATCAGTCGTCGGGGGACGCCGGACGGCTCGGCGGGAACGCGCCGCTGCCTCGCGGCGAGCGCCACAACACCAGCGCGCCGACGGCGATCAGGACCAGTGCGAACCAGGTCGACCGCAGCACACCCGACGAGACCACGCCGCTCACGGTGCCGATCGCCACCAGCGCCACGCCGACCAGGCGCGGCCAGCGGTTCTCGCGGCGCTCGACGCGGTCGACGGCGTAGAGGCCGAACCCGAGCGAGATGAGGAAGACCCCGTCGCACCCGGGGAACGCCGATTGCAGCAGCAGGCCGACGGCCGTGCCGGCCAAAACGCCGCCGAGCACCAGGAACCCGTAGGTGCGTTGGCTGACGTACCCGCCGAGCAGCGCGGCCGCCACCAGCGCCATCCAGAGCCAGCCGGCCCCGTCGGTCCAGCGGCCGAGCAACGCCAGGACACCGGTTCCGATGAGCAGGTACGCGAGGAGCTCGGGGCGGTGCATGCGCGCAGCATAGCGTCTGGCTCGATGTCGGATTCCGACCGTCCGGCCGTGGGGGTCGATGCTAAGATGCCCGCGATTCCCGCGCCCAGCGTCCGTTCCGGCCCCCCGCCGACGGGTGCGACGTGCTCCCGCGCCGGTGATCGCCGGCGCCGCGAGAGGAGGACCCCGTGATCGGGAACACGAAGCGGTTCGACCCGTTCAACGAGGCGCCCATCCGCGTGATCGACGAGGCCGGTCAGTGGACGGCCGACTTCACCTGTGACCTCGACGACGACACCCTCCGGTCGATCTACCGCGACCTGGTGCGCGCCCGCCGACTCGACGAGCGCCTCTCGACCCTGCAGCGCCAGGGCAAGGTCAGCTTCGTGGCCAGCGCCGCGGGGCACGAGGCGGCCCAGGTCGGCGTCGCCCGCGCCGTCGAGGTGGGCCGCGACTGGGTGTTCCCCTACTACCGCGACCTGCCCTTGTCCCTGGCGATCGGCTGGCCGCTCGCCGAGGCGGTGGCGCAGCAGATGGCCACCCGCGCCGATCCGGCTCGGGGCCGACAGATGCCCGCCCACCCGGGCAGCGCCGCGCTCCACCTGTTCACGGCCGCCTCGCCCATCGCCAGCCATGTGCCGCCGGCCGTGGGTACCGCGATCGCCCAGAAGCTCGCCGGTCGTGGCGACGTCACGATCTGCACCTTCGGCGACGGCGCCACGAGCGAGGGCGATTGGCACGCGGCCCTCAACCTCGCAGGCGCCCAAGGGGCGCCCGCCGTCTTCGTGTGCGAGAACAACGGCTACGCCATCAGCGTCGACTTCCGCCACCAGTCGGGCAGCGTGGACGTCGCCAGCAAGGCGCGCGCGTACGGCATGCCCGGCTACCGCGTCGACGGTATGGACCCGCTGGCCGTGTACTACGTGACGCGGCAAGCCGTGGCGGCCGCGCGCGACGGTCTCGGGCCGGCGCTCGTCGAGGCGCTCGTCTACCGCTACGCCGCGCACTCGAACGCCGACGACGACAAGCGTTACCGTCCGCCCGACGAGGTGGCCTCGTGGCGCAAGCGCGACCCGGTGCCGCGCTACCGGCGCTTCCTCGCGGGTCGCAAGCTGTGGGACGACGAGGCGGAGACGGCCCTGGCGACCGAGGTCCGCGCCGAGCTCGACGAAGCCGTGAGAGCGTCCGAGGCGTCGGGCGCGGTGCCGCTCGGCTGGATGTTCGGCGACGTGCTGGCCCAGCCGTCCACCCAACTCCGCAAGCAGCGCGAACGCCTCGCGCGGACCCACGACCTGGAGGACAGCGAACGCTGATGGCGGTCCAGACGATCGTGCAGACCGTCGCGCGCACGCTGGCCGAGGAGATGGCGCGCGACGAACGGGTGGTGGTGGTGGGCGAGGACGTCGGCAAGCGTGGCGGCGTCTTCCTGGCCACCGAGGGCTTGTTCGATCGCTTCGGCCCCGACCGGGTGATCGACACGCCGCTCTCCGAGGCCGCCATCATCGGCGCCGCCATCGGCATGGCGGTGCATGGGCTGCGACCGGTGGCCGAGATCCAGTTCGCCGACTACGTGTTCCCCGGCTTCGATCAGCTCGTGTCGCAAGCGGCGAAGCTGCGCTACCGGTCGGCGGGCGGCTTCACGGCGCCGATGGTGGTGCGGATGCCGGCGGGCGGCGGGGTGGCCGGCGGTCATCACCACTCGCAGAACCCCGAGACGCACTTCGTCCACACGCCGGGGCTCCAGGTCGTGTACCCCTCGACGCCGAAGGACGTGAAAGGGCTGCTCAAGAGCGCCGTTCGCGGTGAGGACCCGGTCGTCTTCATGGAGCCCAAGCGCCTCTACCGGGCGGTGAAGGAGGAGGTCGGCGACGACCTCGACTACCTGGTGCCGATCGGCCGCGCCGCGGTGCGGCGTCAGGGCGACGACGTCGTCCTCATCAGCTACGGTGCCTCGATGGCCGAGACGCTGAGGGCCGCGGACGCGCTCGCCGAAGGAGGCGTCTCGGCCGACGTGGTCGACCTGAGGTCGCTGCTCCCCTGGGACGAGGACCTGGTCCTCGAACGCGTCGCACGGGTGGGCCGCGTGGTCGTCATCAGCGAGGCGCCGCGCACGGGTTCGTTCGCCAGCGAGGTCGCCGCCACGATCGCCGAGGAGATCCTCGACCTGCTCGAGGCGCCCCCGGTGCGCGTCACCGGTTACGACACGCCCTACCCGTACGCCCAGGACCGCGCCTACCTGCCCGGCCCCGACCGCATCCTGCACGCCGTCCAACGCGTGCTCGACTACTGAACCGACCCCCCGCGCGTCAGCGCGCCGCACCCCTGGAGGACCCGTGCCCGAGGACGTCAAGCTACCGGAGCTCGCCGAATCGGTGGTCGAAGGCGAGATCTTGACGTGGTTGGT
Source organism: uncultured Trueperaceae bacterium (assembly GCA_963839375.1). GTDB lineage: Bacteria > Deinococcota > Deinococci > Deinococcales > Trueperaceae > JAABTL01. The sequence goes on from CAWIUY010000022.1 coordinate 5,316, forward strand.
GGCCGAAGGCGACACGGTCGCCGCCGACCAGCCGCTCGTCGAGGTCATGACCGACAAGGTGACCGTCGAGCTGCCGGCACCGTTCGCCGGCGTGGTGGTGCGCATCGTCGCGCCCGAGGGCGCGGTCGTGCCGGTGGGCGCGGTGTTGGTCCAGGTCGAGCGCGACGGCCGTGGGGCGAGCGCGAACGCGGCCGCGTCTCCGCCCGCCTCCGCCCGAGCGGAGGCCGAGGTCGAAACGGCCGACGACGGCGACGAGCGCAGCCTGTTCCGGGCGCGCGACGAGGGTGCCGGCGACGAGCTCCCGAGCGTTCGCAAACGCGCGGGCGCCCGACCCCCGCGGGGCGCCACGGGGCCTGCCGGCGCCGCCCGGCCTCCGGGCGCCGCCCGGCCTCCGGGCGCCCCGGAGGAGGACACCTCGCTGCGCGGCGCGTACGGCCGCGTGGTCGCGGTCCCCGCGGCGCGACGTCTGGCGCGCGAGCTGGGCGTGTCGATCGAACAGGTGCTCGGTTCGGGCCCATCGGGCCGGGTGCGCGTCGACGACGTCCGTGGCCACACGGCCCACGTCGCTCCGACGGCCGCGGGCGGTCTGCCGCCGGCGGCGCGTCCGGTCACCCCCAAGGGGTTCGAAGACCGTGAGCGGCGGCTGCCGTTGCGCGGCATGCGGCGGGCGATCGCCAACCAGATGGTGGTGTCGCACCTTCACTCGGTGCGCACCCTGCACGTCGACGAGGCCGACGTGAGCGAGCTCGTGCGCCTGCGCGAACGGCTCAAACCGCGGGCCGAGTCGCGTGGCGTGCGGCTGTCGTACCTGCCGCTCATCATGAAGGCGGTCGGCCAGGTGCTGCCGTCGTTCCCGTCGCTCTCGAGCGCGCTCGACGAGGTCACCCAGGAAGTGGTGCTGCGCGACTACGTCAACCTGGGCATGGCGGTGTCCACCGACGTCGGGCTGGTGGTGCCCGTGGTGCGCGACGTCGACCGCAAGACGCTCATCGACGTGGCCGAGGAACTCCAGGGCCTCGCGGCCAAGGCGCGGGACGCCAAGCTCGCGCCCGACGACGTGCGCGGCGGCTCCTTCTCGATCACCAACATCGGTAGCGTCGGCGGCCTGTTCAGCTTCCCGATCATCAACGTGCCCGAGGCGGCGATCCTGGGCGTCCACGCCATCCGCAAACGGCCGGTGGTGCTCCCCGACGACACGATCGCGGCGCGGCCGATGCTCTACCTGAGCCTGGCGTTCGACCACCGCTTGGTGGACGGTGCGGACGCGGCGCGGTTCACGAACCAGCTGATCGACCTGTTGCAGGAGCCCGAGGCGATGCTGCTCGACGCGTGAACGACGGGGCGTGGCGTCGAACGGGATGCGTCGCCTCCAGCAAGGGGCGTCGTGCCCGACGGCGCGCTCGCGCGTCGCCCGGTACGCTGGTCGGGTGACGAGCCACGACCTCCCCGTCCTCCCGCGCCAGTCCGGCTGCTACCTGTGGCATAGCGCCGACGACGTCGTGCTGTACGTGGGCAAGGCCAACGACCTGCGCTCGCGCGTGCGCTCGTACTTCGGCGCGACGGCAGGCGCCAAGGCGCACCTCATCACGCGGGACGCCGCGCGGCTCGAGTACATCGTCACGACGAACGAGGTCGAGGCGCTGATCCTCGAGGCGAACCTCATCAAACGTTTCAAGCCGCACTACAACGTGCTGCTCAAGGACGACAAGTCGTACCCGTTCCTCAAGCTCACGAACGAGCCGTACCCGATGCTGCAGTTCACGCGGCGGGTGGTCAAGGACGGCGCGCAGTACTTCGGCCCGTACCCGAACCCGGGTGTGGTGCGACGGGTGCAGGAGCTCGTGGGCGCGGTGTTCCCGTTGCGTCAGAACAGCGGCTCGCCGATGGTGGCACGCAAGAAGCCGTGCCTGCGGCACCACATGGGCCGCTGCCCCGCCCCCTGCATCGGCGCGGCGGACCCCGTCGCCTACGCCGCGACGGTGGCCCAGGTGCGGGCGTTCTTGCAGGGGCGGGTGGAGGAGACCGTCGGGATGTTCGAGAGCGACATGAAGGCAGCCGCCAAGCGGCTCGACTTCGAGCTGGCCCGCACGTACCGCGACCGGCTCGAGGCGTTGAAGCGGCTCACCGGCTTCGAGTCGACGGTGGCGTCGTCGGGCGGCGAGGACGTCGACTTCCTGGGCGTGGCCCAGGCGGGCGACTACGCCATGGTGCAGCTGTTCCAGATGCGGCGAGGTCGCGTGGTGGGCCGCGACAAGCGCTTCCTGACCGGGGCCGAGGGCGCCAGCGTCGCCGAGGTGCTCGAGCCGTTCATGGTCGAGTACTACGGCGTCGCCACGCAGGTGCCGCCCCTCGTGCTCCTGCCCGCCAGCGACCTGGACGGTGACGTGTGGCGGGCGTTCCTGGCGCAGCGCGCGGGTCGCAAGGTCGAGCTGCGGGTGCCGCAGCGCGGGGACAAGGTGACGCTGCTCGGCATGGCGGAGCGCAACGCCCGCACCGGGCTCGACGCCGAGCTGGCGCTCCTCGAGAAGCGCGGCGAGGCGCCGGGGGTCAAGGAGCTCCAGACGCTCTTGGGGTTGGAGCTGCCGCCTTGGCGCCTCGAGGCCTTCGACATCTCCAACCTGATGGGCACGCACACGGTCGCCAGCCTGGTGGTGTTCGAAGGCGGCCGGGCCAAGAAGAGCGAGTACCGGCGGCTGCGGATCCACGGTCTCGACAAACCCGACGACTTCGCCTCGATGCATCAGGCGGTCTACCGGCGCTTCACGGGTCGGCTCGCAGACAGCCTCACGCCCCCCGACCTGCTGCTCATCGACGGCGGCAAGGGGCAGCTCTCGGCCGCCAAGCGTGCGCTGGTCGAGGCCGGCGTCGACATCCCCGCCATCGCGCTGGCCAAACGCGTCGAGACGATCGTCACCGAAGGCGGCCAGGAGCTGCTGGTGCCGAACACGCATCCGGCGCTCAAGCTGCTCGTGCACGCGCGCGACGAGGCGCACCGGACGGCCGTCGGCTACAACCGGCAGCGCCGCGGCAAGGCCATGACCAAGAGCCTGCTCGACGAGGTCCCCGGGGTGGGGCCCAAGCGGCGCGACGCGCTGCTGGTGCGCTTCTCGTCGGTCGACCAGTTGCGGGAGGCGAGCGTCGAGGAACTCGCCGCCGTGCCCGGCGTCGGTCGCGGCGCGGCGGCGGCGGTGAAGAGCTTCTTCGACCTCGAGCCCGATCCCGAGCTGGGGATGGAGGACGACGTCGAGGCCGACGTCGCCCTCGAGACCGCGTCCTGAACGAAGCGGGTACGATGCGCGCGTGAAGACCACGCCCGGTGTCGCGCCGGCGGTCGTCGTCGCCCCCGCACCGGGACTCGCCTCGAACCCCTGGGCGCTGGGCGCGCTGATCGTCGTCAACCTGCTGCCCTTGGCGGGCGTGGCGTTCTGGGGTTGGCGGACGTACGACCTGATGGTCCTCTACTGGCTGGAGAACGGGGTCGTCGGTCTGTTCACGATCGCCAAGATGGTGACCGCGCGCCCCACGGGCGGCGGCGGCGCGTGGTCGTCGATCGTGCTGGTGCCGTTCTTCGTGGTGCACTACGGCCTGTTCTGGTCGGTGCACGGCACCTTCGTGGGACTGCTGTTCGGCAGCGGTGCGTTCGGCGGCGCGTTCGGCGCCGGGGCGACGTCGTCACCCTCGTTCGGGCCCTTCGCCGACCTGCCGGTCCTTCCCGCCTACCTGACCGTGCCGGTGCTGGCGCTGTTCGCGTCGCACGGCGTGTCGTTCGTGACCAACTACCTGCGTCGCGGCGAGGACCGGGCGCTCACCCCCCGCGAGCTCATGGCCCAACCCTACGGGCGGGTCGTGCTGTTGCACGTCACGATCCTCGCCGGCGGGTTCGCGGCGGTGCTGCTGGGCGGTTCGGTCGTCGCCCTGGTCCTGCTGGTGGCGCTGAAGACGGCCGTCGACGTGCGCGCGCACCTGCGCGAGCACGGGCGGGCGGCGGCGCGCCGCCCCTAGAACTCCGGCGTCTGCCCCATCGGATGGAAGTGGATCTCGTCGAGGCGCATGCGCGCGGGGCGCGTGAGCGCGAAGACGATCGTCTCGGCCACGTCGGCGCTCTCGAGCGCGTCCACGTCGCCCGGGCGTTCGGTGCCGTTCCCGAAGGCGGTGGCGACGACGCCGGGCCGGACCTCGGTCACGCGCACGCCGTCGTCGACGACCTCCATCTGGAGCGCCCGCGCGAAGGCGCGTTGGGCGTGCTTGGAGGCGGTGTACAGGGCGCCGCCTGCGAACGTACGCGCGCTGACGTCGCTCGTCACGATCACCACGTGGCCGCGCCGTTGGCGCAGGTCGGGCAGGAACGCCTGGACGATCAGGAAGGTGCCGCGCACGTTGACCTCGAAGACGCGGTCCCAGTCGTCGAGCGACGTCGTCTCGACCGGGCCGAAGACGCCGATGCCGGCGTTGGCGACGAGGACGTCGACGGGCCCGTGCTCGGCCCGCACGACGTCGGCGAAGCGGCGCACCGAGCCCGGGTCGCGCACGTCGAGCTCCAACGCCCGCACGCCTTCGACGTCGGCGGCCAGCGCGTCCAGCTCGGCCCGGTCGCGCGCACCGGCGACCACGATGGCGCCCAACGCGGCGAGGCGGGCCGCGGTGGCGCGGCCGATGCCGCGGCTGGCGCCGGTGACGACGGCGATACGGCCGTGCAGGTCGTCGTTCATGAGGCTGCCTCCCTCTCGCGTCCGAACCAGGCGGACCGTTCGAGCGCCATCTGGACGTCGGTGCGACCGTGCCGGGCCGGGACGCGGCGTTGCTCGACGAAGCCCACCTTGCGGAAGGCGGCCTGGGCGCGGGGGTTGTCGGCGAAGGTGTGGAGCCGGACGCGCGCCAGGCCGAGCGTGTCGAAGGCGTAGCCGAGCAGCGCACGGATCGCCTCGGGGCCGTAGCCGTGGTTCCAGTGGGTGCGCTCGCCGATGATGATGCCGAGCGTGGCCTCGCTGCCCCGCAGGTCGTAGAGCTCGATCGTGCCGACGTAATGGTCGCCCTCGTCGAAGATGCCGTACGTGCGACGATCGGGGCGGCGGGCGTCGGCCCGCAACACGCGCCGCAGCAACCACAGCGGCATGCGGGTCGGCGGCGTACCGTTCAGGAAGGCGATCTCGGGGTCACGGAAGTGGGCGTGGACCCGCTGCCACGCTTCGCCTTCGACGTCGACGAGCGGCCGCAACGTCACCCGCCCATGGGCGAGGACCGGCTGTGACGCGACGCTGGGGGCCGACGCGGCCGTCATGGGGCCCAGTGTACGCTGGCGGCTGCCCCGCGCCCGACGGCGCCCCGATTCGGGAGGAGCCCCATGACCACCGATCCCGTCCAACGCTTCGCCGAGCCGTTCGCGCGCTTGCGCGACGCCATCTCCCGGGTCGTGCTCGGCCAGCGCGTCCTGGTCGAGGACCTGCTCGTGGCCGCCTTCGCCCGCGGTCACGTGCTCATCGAGGGCGCACCGGGTCTGGGCAAGACGCGCTTGGTGCGGGCGTTCGCCGACGCCACCGAGCTCACCTTCGGTCGCGTCCAGTTCACGCCCGACCTCATGCCCGCGGACGTCACGGGCAGCACCGTGTTCGTCGAGGAGGCGCGCGAGCGGCGCTTCGAGTTCCAGCCCGGGCCGGTCTTCCACAACGTGCTGCTCGCCGACGAGATCAACCGTGCGACGCCCAAGACCCAGTCGGCGTTGCTCGAAGCGATGCAGGAGCGCGCGGTGACCGTCGCCGGGGTGCGTCACGAGCTGCCGAACCCCTTCGTCGTGTTGGCGACGCAGAACCCGATCGAGATGGAGGGCACCTACCCGCTGCCCGAGGCCCAGCTCGACCGGTTCCTGTTCAAGCTCGACGTCCCACGGCCCGACGCCGCCACGTTGCGGCAGGTGCTCGTGGCGACGACCGGGGAAGAGGACCAGCCGCCGCGCGACATCGTCACGCGCACCGAGTTCTTGGCGCTGCAGGACATGCTGCGCGCCACGCCGGTGGCCACCTCGGCGCTCGACTGGGTGGTGGCCCTCGTCGACGCCACGCACGCGCACCCGCTCGTCCGTCTGGGGGCCAGCCCGCGCGGCGCCCAGGCGATGGTGCTGGCGGCCAAGGGCTTCGCCCTGGCGGCCGGCCGCCCCCACGTCGAACTCGACGACCTGCGGCGGGCGGCGCTGCCGTCGTTGCGACACCGGCTGTTGCTGTCGTTCGAGGCCGAGGTCGAGGGGGTGGTCCCCGACCAGGTGGTGACCGAGGCGGTCGCCACCGTGGACGGGACGAGCACGCGGACCAAGGCGCGCTGAGCGAGCCGTGATCAGCGCCGCGTCCCGTCGCGCCCTGGACCGGTACGCGCTCGCCTCGCGCGAGCTCAGCGCCGCCAGTGGCGACCGGAGCGCGCGCGAGGCCGGCAGCTCGGTCGAGTTCCACGATTTCCGCCCGTACCAACCGGGCGACGAGCTGCGCGCCGTCGACTGGCGCGCCTACGCCCGCTCGCGGCGGGTGGTCACGCGCCTCTACCGCGCCGAGCGCACCATCGACGTGCACGTGGTGCTCGACGTCAGTCCCAGCATGGCGCTCGGTGGCAAGGCGGCGTTCGCCCGCACCGTGGCCGAGCTCGTGACGTACGTGGGGCAGCGCGACGCCGTGACGCGGGTGCACACGACGGCCGGCGCGAGCAGCCCGGGCGCCCAAGGACGCGTCGGGCTGGCGCGCGCCTGGGGCCTGTTGGCCGACGTGGCGCCGGCGCCGGCGGTGACCGAGGCGGGGGCGCCCGCCAGGCCGGGCGCGCCGCGGCGGTGCCGGCCGTCGTCGGCCCCGTCGACGGGGTGCGGGCGTTCGCGTTGGGTCTGCCGCGGGTGCGCGGGGCCGCGCTGGCGGTGGTGGTCTCCGATCTCCTCGACCCGACGCCTTGGCGGCCGGCGCTGGTGGCGCTGCGCGCGCGTGGGCTGGACGCCGCTTTCCTGCAGGTCTTGGCCGACGACGACCTCGATCCGCCGGAGGGTCGCTTCGAGGTCGTGGACGTCGAGACCGGCGAGCGCCGGGTCGTGGGCGTCGAGGAGGTGCGCGCCTACCGCCAGGCGGTGCAGGCGTTCGTGCGACGCACCCGCGCCGCGTTGTCCAAGGCCGGCGTCGCCCACGTGCTGCTGCGGGTCCCCGCGGCGACGCTCGCCGCACCGACCACCGGCGCCGACCCCGACGTCTCGCGTGAGCAGGCGGCGCTCGCGGCGCTGCGCCGGGCGCGCATCCTCGTCCCACGCTGACGCCGGTACGATGACGCTCATGGAGGTCCTGGGGCGCCGCTTGCCGACCGGCGAGACGGTCTTGCGCGAGGTGGGGCGCGGTGCCCTGGCCCGGGTCTACCTGGTCTCCGACGGCTCGTCGCTGCGCGCCTTGAAGCTGCTCCCCGCCGGCCACGCCGCGCGCGCCGACCACGAGCACCGCGTGGCCCACGGGCTCGCCCACCCGCGCGTGGGCCACGTCGTGGCCCGGGTCGACCTCGACGACCGGCCGGGGGTGCTGATGCCGTTGGTGCCGGGTCGGCGCCTGATGGTGCGCGGCCGCTCGCGGCTCGACCTCGAAGGCTACGTGCGCGCCTTCGGCGATCTCCTGGACGCGCTCGCGTACCTGCGGTCCCGCGGCGTCGTGCACCGCGACGTGAAGCCCGAGAACGTGCTCGTCGACCGGGAGGGACACGCGCGGCTCATCGACTTCGACCTGGCGGTCCGCGTCGACGAGCGCAGCCGGACGCCGACGGTGGCCGGCAGCTTGGCGTACCTCAGCCCCGAACAGACGCGGGGCGAGATCGCCACGTACGCCTCGGACCTCTACGCCGCCGGCGTGCTGCTGGCCACCGCGCTGACCGGTGAGGCGCCGATCGGTACGGCGATGCCGCTGCGACCGTCGGAGGTCGACCCGGTCCTGGCGCCCGCCGACGAGCTGGTGCTCGGGCTGCTGGCCAGCGACCCGACCATGCGGTTGGCGATCGCCGACCTGGCCCGCCCCAGGCTCGACGCGCTGCTGATCGGTCTGGCCGGGTCCCCGGGCGAGCGCGCGGCGGCATCGTAGGATGACCCGATGAACGAGCGTCTGGCGGTCGCGGCCCTCGCGTTGGTGACGTTGGCGGCTCTGTGGGTGGCGCCCTGGGCGACCTTCAACCGCGAGACGGGCGCCCGCGCGGCGGTCGTGCTGCTCCCCAACCGCTCCCTCGACTTCACCGGACGCACCGACCCCATCGACGTGCCGCGTCAGGACGCGGTCCTGCTGCTCACCGCGCTCGGTCTGGTCGCGGTCGGGGCCGGTTCGGCGCTGCGCGAGCGGCCACGGTACGTGGCGTGGCTGGTGGGCGGCGTGCTGGTGATCGGCGCGACCGCCTGGGGACTCGACGCGTTCGGGAAGGCCGTCGAGGTCCGGCGGGTGGTGGCGTTCCAGGACGCCGTGTCGAGCGCGGTGGCCCAGCCCAACGAGCGCCAGGACGTGGCGCGCCTGCGAACCTTGATCGAGGAGGCGGGCACGCGTTCGGTCGATCGCAGCGTCGAGCTCGCCCGCGAGGCAGGCGTGGTCGTGCGACGGCTGCCGTACGGCGGGTCCGCCTTCGGTCCGGCCGCGTTCCTGGCGTTCGTGGTGGGCGGCGTGGCGATCTTCTTCGGCGGACGGTTGTGGCCACCCGTCGCCGGCGCCGTCGACCGGGTGGTGCTCGGTGTCGCGGTGCCGCTGGTGTCGATCTTGCTGGCGCTGGCCGTGGCGGCGGTCGTGATCCTGATCTTGCAGCCCACCCCGCTCGGGCGCGACGTCGTGGTCACCGGCCCGGCGATGGCCCTGGCCGGACGGCTCGACACGCTCTGGCACGCCTACTTCACGCTCTTCTCGCCGTCGCTCGGCACGATCAAGGGGTTCCTGGACGCGCTGTCGTTCGCCACGCCGCTCATCTTCACGGGGCTGGCCGTCGGCTTCGGCTTCCGCGCCGGACTGTTCAACATCGGGGCCCCCGGGCAGATGGTGCTCGGCGCGATCGGCACGATGTTCGTGGGCCTGTACGTGCCCGGCCCCACCTGGCTGGTGGTGCCGCTGGCGGTGCTCGCGGCCGCGCTGGGCGGCGCCTTCTGGGGCGCCATCCCCGGTTTCCTGAAGGCGCGTTTCGGGGCCAACGAGGTCATCAACACGATCTTGCTGAACTTCGTGGCGGCCTCGTTGCTGCTGTTCATGCTGTCGGCTTCGCCGACCTTCGCCGAACCGGCGGTGCGGGTGATCCAGGTCATCGGGATCGCGATCGCCGCGGCGGTGGTGGCGCTGGTGATCCCGCCGACCCGACGGCTGCTGGGCCGGTCGCCCCGGTTCTCGTTCGCTCTGGTGGCGGTGGCGGTGCTCGTGGCCGCCTTCGTGGTGGCCCAACCCCAGCCCGGTGACGCGCCGGTGGTGCTGCAGCTGCCGTTCAAGGTGCCCGGGTCCGAGCCGAAGTCGTACGAGATCTCCGAGGCGGCGCGTCTACCGCGGCTGCCGGCGCTCTTCGGCGTCGACCCGCAGGGGGTGACGGCGGCCGCGACGGTCGACGTCGACCTGGCGCTGTGGGCGGCGCTCGCCGCAGCGGTGGTGGCAGCGTGGGCGGGAGGTGCGCTGCGGGCGGTGCGGCGCCGCGGTCCAGTGGGCCGCGTGGGGCTGGGGGTGCTTGCGGGCGTGGTCGTCTACGGCGTCCTGGCGGTCTTCGGGGCACGCTCGGTGGCCCTGGCGGTGCCGGCCACCAACCTGAACCCGGCCTTCGTGATCGCCCTGGCGGCCGCGGCGTTCGTGTCGATCTACCTGTTCCGCACGCGCTTCGGTTACGAGCTGCGGGCCGTCGGGCTCTCGCCCAAGGCGGCCGAGTACGGTGGTGCCCACATCGCGCGTAACACCGTGCTGGCCATGGCGATCTCCGGTGCGCTGGCCGGTTTGACCGCCACGCACTACGTCATGGGCGGTGCGCTCGAGGACTACGCCCTGCGGCAGTCGCTGCCCACCTCGGACGGTTTCGACGGCATCGCGGTGGCGCTGCTGGGCAACAACCACCCGGTCGGGATCGTGCTGGCGGCGTTCCTGTTCGGTGTGCTCAAGAACGGCGGTTCGGTCCTCAACATCACCTTCAGCGACCTCACGCGCGACGTGGTGTCGATGGTGCTGGCGCTCGTGGTGCTGTTCATCGCCGCCCGGGGCTTCCTACCCGATCGCTGGGCCCACCCGGTGCGTCGCGAGAAGATCGTCGACGACCAGGCCGAATCGGTGCCCACCGACCCGGTGACGGCCACGCCGCCCACGGCGTCCGAGCGGGAGAACATCTGATGGAGACGATCGTCCTGCTCACGCTGCTGTCCTCGGCGCTGCGCGCCACGACGCCACTCCTCTTCGCGGCGCTCGGCGGCCTGTTCTCCGAGCGTTCGGGCGTGGTCAACATCGCGCTCGAGGGGATCATGATCTTCGGCGCGCTGGCGGCGGCGCTCGTGACGTACTACGTCGAGCTCCCGGTGCTGCGCACGAACCCCGGTGCCTCGGTCCCGTACGCGCCCTGGCTGGGCCTGTTGGCGGCCATGGTGGTCGGCGGCCTGGTCGGCGGCATCCACGCGGTGGTCTCGATCCGCTACAAGGCCGACCAGATCATCTCCGGCGTCGCCATCAACCTGATGGCCATCGGGGTCCCCGCCGTCCTGCTCACGGGTCTGTTCGGCAACAACTCGACGTCGGCCACGATCACCAACCGGCTGCCGCGCTGGGGCGAGGGCATCTTCACCTTCAGCCCGCTCGTCTTCATCGCCTTCGCGCTCGTGCCGGTGGTCTGGTTCGTGGTGTTCCGGACCAGCTTCGGCTTGCGCTTGCGGGCGGTGGGCGAGCATCCGGAGGCCGCCGACAGCGTCGGCATCTCGGTGAGCCGGATGCGCTACGCGGGCGTGATGCTCTCCGGCGTCCTGGCCGCCATGGGCGGTGCGTACCTGTCGATCGGTGGCTTCAACCAGTTCATCACCGAGATGTCGGGTGGACGCGGTTTCATCGCGCTGGCCGCGCTGATCTTCGGGAAGTGGCATCCGCTCGGCGTGTTGGGCGCAACGCTCCTCTTCGGCGCCTTCCAGGCGCTCGAGACCCAGCTCGGCGGCGGTCAGTTGCTGCCGCCGACCGTCGTCCAGAGCCTGCCGTTCATCCTCACGATGCTCGTCCTGGCCGGCTTCGTCGGCCGCTCGGTGGCGCCCAAGGCCATCGGCAAGCCCTTCGTCAAGAGCTGACCCGGAGGTCCTCATGCCGTTCCCACGCCGCTCCGGGGTGCTGTTGCACCCCACGTCGCTGCCCGGCCCGTTCGGTCTGGGCGAACTCGGCCCCCACGCGCTGCGCTGGCTCGATTGGTTGGCGGCGGCCGGTCAGGGCGTCTGGCAGGTTCTGCCGCTCGGCCCCACCGGGTACGGCGACAGCCCCTACCAGAGCTTCTCGTCCTTCGCCGGCAACCCCTACCTGATCAGTCTCGAGCGCCTGCGCGACGACGGCTGGCTGAGCGACGACGACTTGGCCCACGGTTCGTTCGACGAGGGCCGCGTCGACTTCGGTCCCGTGATCTCGTTCCGCCTCGACGCCCTCGGGCGGGCGGCCCGCACCTGGGAGGCGAAGGCGTCCGATGCCGAGCGATCGACGTTCGACGCGTACTGCGCGGCGGCGGCGTGGTGGCTCGACGACTTCACGCTCTTCATGGCGCTCAAGGAGGCCCACGGCGGCGGGGGTTGGGCCGACTGGGACGCCCCCTTGCGCGACCGCGAGCCGGCGGCGCTGCTGACCGCGCGCCTCGACCACGCCGAGGCGATCCGCCGCCATGCGCTGTGGCAGTACTGGTTCGATCGGCACTGGGCCGACGTGCGCGCGCACGCCAACGCCTTGGGCATCGCCGTCCTCGGCGACGTGCCGATCTTCGTCGCGTACGACTCGGCCGACACCTGGAGCGATCAACGGCTGTTCCACCTCGACGAGGTCGGGGCGCCGCTGGTGGTCTCGGGCGTGCCGCCCGACTACTTCTCGGCCACCGGCCAGCGCTGGGGCAACCCGCTCTACCGTTGGGACCGACACGCCGAGCAGAGCTACGGCTGGTGGCAGGCGCGCGTCCGGCGGTCGCTCGAACTCGTCGACCTCCTGCGGATCGATCACTTCCGGGGCTTCGAAGCCTACTGGGAGATCCCCGCCAGCGAGCCGACGGCGGTGAAGGGTCGCTGGGTGCGCGGTCCGGGCCAACCCCTCTTCGACGCCTTGCGGGAGGCCCTGGGCGACCTGCCGATCGTGGCCGAGGACCTCGGCGTGATCACGCCCGGCGTCGAACGGCTGCGCGACGACAACGCGCTCCCGGGCATGAAGGTGCTGCAGTTCGCGTTCGCGGCGGACGCGTCCGATCCCTACCTGCCCCACAACTACCTGCCCAACGCGGTGGTCTACACGGGCACCCACGACAACGACACCACGGCCGGCTGGTACGCGCAGGCGCCCGAGACGGAGCGCGACCACGTCCGCCGCTACCTGGCGCGCGGCGACGACAACGTGGCCTGGGACCTGTGGCGTCTGGCGCAGGCGTCGGTCGCCGACACCGCCATCGCGCCTTTGCAGGACCTGCTGGGACTGGGCCACGAAGCGCGCATGAACGTGCCCGGCGCGGCCTCCGGCAACTGGGGCTGGCGTTTCGCCTGGGACGACCTGCCCCCCTGGCTGGTCGACGGGGTCCGCGAGGTGGCCGAACTCTACGGGCGCGTGCCCGCCGACGCGCCCAGCGACACGCCCTACCGCCAGTCGACCACGGGCAGCGAACCCGAGGGTTGAGCCCCGTGCCTAGGTCCGGAAGAGCACGTCCTCGCGCCGGAACGAGGCGTTGGCGAACACCAGCAGCACCGCCACGACGATCGCCATGACCAACCAGGTGATCGCGATGGCGCCCAGAGCGGCCGTCCCGGTCACGACGTCGTCCATGAGCACCATGACGTTGTAGACCGGGATCCAGTAGACGGCGTCGCCGGTGCCGATGAGGTCGCGGAACTGCAGCGCGATGGCGGGGATCAGCAACACGAACGACAGCGGCGCCACGTACGTCTGCGCCTCCTTGAACGAGCGGGCGAACAGCGTCACCGAGAGCAGCAGTGCCGAGACGACGCCGGCCAGCAGCAGCGCCGACACGAACAGCAGCACCACCATGCGCGGGGTGACGGTCAGGCTGCCCCCCATCACGGCCACGATCTCGCCGCCGCCGTCGCCCAGGAGCGGCATGAACAGCCGACGCAGCACCGTGCCGCCGAGCACGAAGCCGACGATGGCCATCACCGCCGCCGAGAGGCCGAACGCCATCACCGCCAGGAACTTGCCGAAGACGATCTCGGTGCGGCGCACGGGCGCCACCAGCAGCACCTCGAGCGTGCCCCGCTCCTTCTCACCCGCCGTCGCGTCGATGGCGGTCATCTGGCCGCCGGTCAACGTCCAGATCGCGATGAAGAAGGGGATGAGCCACGCGAGCTGGCCCGAGGAGCGCTCCGCCGCGCTCGAGGCGTCCTGGGTGACGACCGTGATCGGCGTCAACACCGAGGGGTCGAGGCCGGCCTCCGTCAGACGCTCCGCCACCAACCCCTGCCGGTAGGCGTCGACGGCCGCGCGCAGCTTGCCGGCGTTCAGCTCGGCGCGCATGTTACCGGTCTTGGCCACGATCACGACCTCGACCGGCGACGCGCCGCCGACCTGCGCGCCGAACCCTTCGGGCACGATGAGGCCGGCCGAGTAGGTGTCGTCGCGCACCGCCGCCACCGCGTCGTGCACCTCGACGAGCGTGGCGTTCTGGGCCTGGATGAGCGCCACGAGCTCACCCGGCAGGTCGCGCCCGCCCTGCACGGCGAGCTCGGTGACGGTGGTGGTCTCGCGCTGGAACAGACCGCCGAGCAGGAGCGGCAGGCCGAGCATCACGGTCGGCAACAGCACCAGCGGGATCACCAGGTTCGAGACGATGGCGCGCGTGTCGCGCAGCGTCGACAGGATCTCCTTGGCGGCCACGCGACCGACGAAGCGCGCCCTCACGCCGTCACCTCGGCCACGCCCGAACGCTGCACCAGGGTGAAGAAGGCACGTTCGAGATCGGGCGCCTCGGCGCTCGCCTTCAGACCCGTCACGGTGTCGTCGGCCACCAACCGGCCGCGGTAGAGCACGGCGGCGCGGTCGCACAGCTCCTCGACCTCGTTCATCACGTGCGTCGAGTACACGACCGCTCGGGTCTCGCCGGGGTACGCGCGGCAGAAGTCGAGCACCGCGCGCCGGGCCATGACGTCCAGGCCGCTGGTGGCCTCGTCGAAGAAGAGGACGGGCGGGTCGTGCAGGACGGCGCGGGCGATGACGATCTTCTGTTTCATGCCGGTCGAGTACGCGCCGGTGCGTTTGTCGAGGACGCTCGAGAGGTCGAGCAGGGCGTCGACGTGCGCGGTGCGCTCGGCGATGGCGGCGTGGCTCATGCCGTACAGGCGACCGAAGTAACGGAGCACCTCGCGCCCCGTCAGCCGGTCGTAGAGCCCCATGCCGCCGTTCACCACGCCGATGCGGCGCCGCACCGCCTCGGGTTCGCGCGCCACGTCGTGGCCGTCGACCGTCACGCTGCCGGCGTCGGCGCGGAGCAAGGTGGCCATCACCCGCAGGCAGGTGGTCTTGCCCGCACCGTTGGGGCCGAGCAGGCCGAAGACCTCACCCGGGGCCACGTCGAACGAGACGTCGTCGACCGCGACGACGTCACCGAAACGCTTCGTCAGACCTCGAACGCTGATCACACCCTGCATCGTACGCGAGGTGGAGCGGCGGTTACGATGGCCGAATGCCCGCCTTCGTCGTCGACAAACCGCTCGGGCTGACGTCGCACGACGTCGTCGCGCGGGCGCGTCGCGCTCTGGGGACGCGCCGTGTGGGGCACGGGGGCACCCTCGACCCGCTCGCCACCGGCGTGCTCGTGGTCCTGTCCGAGGAGGCCACCAAGCTCTCGGCCTTCCTGACCGGCTCCGACAAGGGCTACCTGGCGTGGGTGGCGTTCGGGCTCGGCACGCCGACGCTCGACGCCGAGGGTCCGGTGGACGCCCGCGGCGACGCCTCGGGGGTCACGGCGGCGGCCGTGGCCGCCACGCTGCCCGCCTTCCTCGAGGTGACGGAGCAGGCGCCGCCCGCCTACTCGGCGGTCAAGCGGGGCGGGGTGAAGGGGTACGAGGCCGCCCGCCGCGGCGAAGCGCTCGACCTGCCGCCACGTGCGGCCGGCTACCACGCGCTGTCGCTGCTGGCGTTCGGGCCGCTGGCGGAACTGCCGGTCGGGTGGCGGCCCCAGGGCGACGGCTGGGTCCCCGACCCGGAGCGCCCGGCGCCGCTCCCGGACGCCCTGGAGCCGGGCGCTCCGGGCGCGGTCGTGGCGCTCACCGTCCGGGGCGGCACCTACGTGCGGGCGTTCGTCCGCGACCTCGGCGTCGCCCTCGGCGTTCCCGCGCACCTGGCGGGGCTGCGCCGCACCCGGGCGGGCGCTGCCGCGCTCGACGAGGCCGTGGCGCTCGACGCCCTCGGCCAGGCTCCCGGCGTCGATCCGGTGGCGCTGCTGGGACTGCCGCCGGTGGTCGTCGACGACGTCGCCGCGCGGCGCGTGCGCGACGGTCGCCGCGACCCCGCGACCTTCACCGGCCGCGCCGCCCTCGTCGATCGCCACGGCGCGCTCGTCGCCGTCGCCGACGCGGTCGACGGGGTCACGGTGGTCGTGCGCGCTTGGCGCGGGGCGTTGTGAGCGGGTCGGGGTGGCCCGGCGCGACCGGGTCGGCCGGGACTGGACGTGGAGTTCCGCCCGACGTCGCCGACCGCGGGGACGCTAGACTGTCCTGATCGACGACGAACGCGGGGGGCGACGCGCGGGGCGTGCCGCGGAGCAGGCGGGCTGCCGGCGTGGTTCCCCTGAAACGGGAGTGCAGGCATGAGGATCGGGATCCCCAAGGAGACCAAGGTTCACGAGTACCGGGTCGCGGCCCCGCCCGCGGCGGTCCAGGCGCTGGTCGCCGCCGGTCACGAGGTCATCGTGCAGCAGGACGCCGGCAGCGGCAGCGGTTTCAGCGACGACGCCTTCCGAGCCGTCGGCGCCGTGATCGTCGACAGCGCCGCGGAGGCCTGGGCACCGCCGATGGTGCTCAAGGTCAAGGAGCCGACGCCCGCCGAGTACGGCTTCCTCCGCGACGACCTGGTGCTGTTCACGTTCTTGCACTTGGCTGCCGACCGCCCGCTCACCGACGCGCTGCTGGCGGCCGGTACGACGGCCGTGGCCTACGAGACGGTGCAACTCGACAGCGGCGCGCTGCCGCTCCTGACCCCCATGAGCGAGGTCGCCGGCCGCATGGCCACGCAGGTCGGCGCCCACCACCTGAGCCGCTTCCTGGGCGGGCGTGGGCTCCTGCTGGGCGGCGTCCCCGGGGTCGCCGCCGGCGAGGTGGTGGTGCTGGGCGGCGGCGTCGTCGGCACCAACGCGGCCCGCATGGCGGTCGGTCTGGGTGCGCGGGTGAGCGTCCTGGACGTCAGTCATGCGCGACTGATCTACCTCGACGACGTCTTCGGGGGTCGTCTTCAGACGATCTCGAGCCACCCGGGCACGATCCGCGAGGCGATCGAGGGGGCCGACCTGGTCATCGGTGCGGTCCTGGTGGCGGGCGCGCGGGCGCCACACCTGGTGACCCGCGCGATGCTGTCCTCCATGAAGCCGGGCAGCGTCATCGTCGACGTCGCCGTCGACCAGGGCGGCTGCATCGAGACCATCCACCCGACCACGCACGACCACCCCACCTACGAGGTCGAGGGCGTCGTGCACTACGGCGTGGCCAACATGCCGGGCGCGGTGCCGAACACGAGCACGCGGGCGCTGTCGAACCAAACGTTGCCCTACGCGCTGCGGTTGGCCGCCGACCCCCTGGCGGCGCTGCGCGCCGACCGGGCCCTCATGCGCGGCCTGAACACGTACCGCGGCCGGCTCACCCACGCCGCCGTGGCGGCCGCGTTCGACCTGCCCTCGGTGGTCGCGGACGCGGCGCTGGCCGCCTGATCGATCGGGGTCCGGGGCAGGCCGCCCCGGACCCACCCTCACCGAAGCTTCGCCAGCGCCTTGCGGATGAGCGTCTCGGGGCCGACCTCGGGCGCGGCGGCCGCCAGTTCCGCCACGGTGCCGCGCACGGCGCCCTCGCGGAACCCGAGCGCCATGAGCGCCGCGACCGCGTCCTCGGCGGCGCCAGGGGGCACCGTCACGCTGCGCGCGCCGCCGGCCTCCAAGGCTTCGGGCAGCTTGCCCTTGAGCTCGACCACCAACCGCTCCGCCGTGCGCTTGCCGACGCCGGGTGCGGTCGCGAGCAGGGCGGCGTCGCCCGTGGCGACGGCCAGCGCGACCTGGGCGGGCGACAGCGCCGACAGGATGCCGAGCGCCAGCTTGGGGCCGACGCCGCCGACGCCCAGCAGGTGGCGGAAGAGCGCTCGGCCGGCCGCGTCGGCGAAACCGTAGAGCGTCCAGGCGTCCTCCCGCACCACCAAGTGGGTCCCCAGGCGGACGACGCTGCCGACGCGGGCGGTGCTCAGCGCCTTGGGCGTCACGAGCACCTCGACCCCGAAGGCGCCCGCGCGCACGACCAGCCGGTCGTCGCCGATCTCCTCGACGGTGCCCTCGACGAAGGCGATCACATGTCCCCGAACAGCGGCTCGAACAGCGCGTCGTAGCCGACGTCGGCCAGCGTGGCGCAACCGGTCAGCCGCATCGCGTAGCGCAGCTCGTCCTCGAGCGCCGTGGTGGGCCGCTCGCCGCCGACGACCACGGCGTCGGCGCCCAAGGCCAACAGCCTGAGCACGTCGGCGCCGCTGCCAACACCGCCGCCGGCGAGCACCCGCACCATGCCTGCCACGGCGTCGACGACCTCGGGCAGCAGGTCGACGGTCGCAGGCCCGCCGAGATGCCGCGACACCGCGGCGTCGAGCACGATCGCGTCGATCCCCGCCTCGGCGGCGACGGTGGCGTCGTCGGCCGAGGCCAGGCCGAGCAACCAGACCGGCCGACCCGCCGCGGCCGCCAGTTCCGCCAGGTCCTCGCGGGTGCGCGGCCGCCACGGTTGGGTGCCGAAGGGGGCGGTGTCGGCGAGATGGCCCAGGTCGAGGGCCAACGCGGGCACGTCGAGGGCCACCAGCCGGCGCACCTCGGGCATGAGCTCGCCCATCTTGCCCGCGGCGAGGACCGGCACGCGGTCGGGGTGGCCGGCGGTGACGTCGGCGGCCGCGATCAGCAGGAGCGTGCCCTCGCCGGCCGTCGCTTCGAGGGTCTCGGGACGGCGCACGATGGGGCTGCGGCGGAAGCGCCCCAGCAGCTCGGCGCTGGGGTCGGGGTCGACCACGTCGTGCAGCAACCGAGGGATCAGGCTCCAGCGGGCCAGCGCGGCGCGGTCGCGATCGGCGGGAAGGGTCATGGTCGGCGCTCACGGTACCAGGGCGCGCCCTGCCGCGGTCGCGACCGCCGGCGCGGCGTACCCTCGGGCTCATGGACGGTGGCGGCGAAGCGTGATCGAAGCGGCGATGCTGGCGGTCTTGGGGCTGTGGCTGACGATCCCGCTGGTCTGGTGGTCGCGTTTGCGGCGCGTGCCGGTGCGCTCGACCGACGACCCGCGGGAGCTCGGCGACGACCCGCCGGCGCTCGCGGTCGTGGTCGCCGCCCGCGACGAGGCCGGCCGTCCGGCGGAGGCGGCCGCCCTCGCGCGGGCGGCCCGCAGCTGGTTGGCGCTCGACCACCCACGGTTCGAGGTCGTGGTGGTCGACGACCGCTCGACGGACGCCACCGCCGCCGTGCTGGCGACCGCTTTCGCCGACGACCCGCGCGCTCGGGTCCTACGCGCCGACGAGCCGCCCGAGGGTTGGCTCGGCAAGGTCCACGCGCAGGCTCTCGGCGTCGCCGCGACCGAGGCCCCGTGGCTGCTGTTCACGGACGCCGACGTCGAGCTGCATCCGGCGGCGGCGCGGGTGGCCCTCGCCTGGGCGGCGCGGGCCGACCTCGACCACGTCGCCTTCGTGCCGCGCTTCGCGGCGACCGGCGTCTGGCTGCGCGGGTTCGTCGCCGCCTTCATGCTGTTGCTGACGCTGGTGACGCGGCCGTGGGAGGCGAGCGATCCGCGTTCGCCGCAGGCGCTGGGGATCGGTGCGTTCGGGCTCTATCGACGCCGGGCGCTGGCCCGGGCCGGCGGGCTCGCGGTCGTCCGCGCGCGGCCCGAAGACGACCTGGCGCTGGCCCGGGCGGTCAAAGCCGCGGGCGGTCGCACGGCGATCGCGTACGCTCCCGAGCTGGCGTCGGTGACCTGGTACCCGACCTTGCGGGCGGCCCTCGTGGGCCTCGAGAAGAACGCCTTCGCGGCGGTGGGGTACCGGCCCGGGCTGGCTGCGCTCGCGATCGTGGCGCTGTTGGCGACGCACGTGGCGCCGTTCGCAGGCCTGTTCGTGGGCCCCCCCAGCGTGCGCCTCGCGGCGCTCGGCATCGCCGGGTGCAGCGTGTTCGCTTACGCGGTCCACGGCCGTCGCGCCGGCCACGCGGCCTGGTTGGGTCTGCTGCATCCGGTGAGCGTCACGTGGCTGGCGTACGGGTTGGCGCGGTCCACGCTGCAGGCGCTCGGCAGCGGGCGCGTGGCGTGGCGGGGGCGCCGTTACGCGCTCGACGAGCTGAGGGCGGCCCAGCGGGCGGCCCTGGCCCGCGAAGCGGCCGCGGCGCGGGCACGGGCCCGGACGGGCCGTGTCGCTTCGGGTCGGCGCGTCGACGATCCGTGACCGCGGGTCAGAGGCACGACAACCCGCGTTTGTGTCCGAGGACCTCGGCGAGCAGCGCACCGGTCAGCTCGAAGGCGGCGGGCTCGGGGCGGCCCCCCTCGAGATCGAAACCGACGCGCGCCGCGCCCGCCTCGAGCACGGCCCGCAACCACTCCTCGCGGGCCCGATGATCGCCGGCGTCGAGACGCAGCGCCTGCAGCGGTCGCCGGCGCCGAGCGCCGGCGGGACGCGCGGATGCCAGCAAGCGCGCGCGCTGGCGCTCGGCGCGCGTCTCGTCGGAGAACGCCATCCCGGCCAGACCGAGCTCGTCGCGCCACGTCACCGGCGCGAAGGCGCGGCCGCCGGCGTCGAGCACCCACATGGGTCGTTCGAGCCAATCCGTGGGCGCCGGCATGGGTCGAGTCTAGAGGAAGAGGCTGCGGACGAACGGCGACACCGCGACGGTGGCGGCGAGCCCCAGCCAGGCGACCCAGAGGGCCGTGGCGGCCGCCAGCCCGTTGGGACGGCGGCGATCGAACTCCGCCAGCGCCAGACCGGCCGGTACCAGCAGGATCAGCGGGGTGGCGAACGCCAGCGCCCAGGCCAGACCCACCACGCCGACGGCCGTCGAGGCGCCGTAGCGGCGCGTGGCCGCTGGCCGGAGGAAGCCACGGAAGTAGAACTCCGCCACCGGCAGGACCGCCAGGGCCGCGACGCGCAACGGCGTCAGGGCGGCGAGGTCGAGGAAGAACGGACCCGCCCAGCCGCCGCGCGGCACGTAGATCAGGTAGGCGAGCGCACCGCCGTACAGGAGCGCGCCCACGAGGACGCCGCTGAGCAGACCGTCGCTGCTGCCGAGCAGGCGCTCGGCCGGATCCCAGCCGTTGCGGCGCACGCGCCACCAGGTGAGGCCGGCGATCGAGAGCGCGAAGACGATGAGGTAGATCGAGCGCGCTTCGTGCTGCAGGTAGGGCGTCAACAAGACCAGCGTGTTCTGGTGGACGAGCGAACCGTAGACGAGCGCGGCCGCCAACCCCAGGAGCGCCCCGGCCAACAGGACGCCGTACGCCTGCCCGAGCGACCACGGTTTGGGCCCCTCGCTGGGTGGGGTGACGAGACCGCCGTGGCGCGCCTCACCCACGAGGTGGATGGCCAGCAGGACGACCAGGCCGAGCAGCCACAGCAACGTGTTGCCGTCGAACTGGTCCATCAGGTTGCCGCGGCGCAGCGCTTCGCGCAGCGCCAGGCCGCCGCTCTCGACGTCGCCTTGGCCGTAATAGAGCACCGCCAACGCGCGCAGGTCGGCGGCTTGCGCGTCGCTGTCGCGCACGTCGCGAAGCGCCAGGGCGGTCTCCATCTGACCTGCGGCTTGCGCCGCTGCGCCCTGCGCCCACAGCGCGCGGGCGACGAGGGCCTTGACGTCGGCGTCGAGCGTGTCGCCAGACACCAGCTCGTAGTCGCGCAGTTGCGCCAACGCACCGTCCAGGTCGCCCAGCCGCCAGCGGAGACCGGCGTCGGCGAGGCGGTACTTCGGCTCCAGACCGTTGGCCGTGATCGCTCGCTCGTACCCCGACAGCGCCGCGTCGAGTTCGCCGCGGGCCTCGGCCACCGAGCCCTCGAGGAAGGCGACCCGGGCGCGCAGACCGACGTCGTCGACCGCCGCCAGCTCGCTGCGGGCGGTCGCCGCCACGGCGGCCGCTTCGTCGACGCGTCCCGTCTCGAAGGCGATCTCGGCCAGCAGCACGTTCGGTTCGGCCCCCGGCACCCGGCCCCGCAGGGCCCGCAAGCGCGTCTCGGCGCTGCCGTACTCGCCCAAGGCGCGCTCGATCCGGGCCAGGGCCAGGTTGGCGTCGACGAGGTCGGGGTCGACCTCGAGCGCGTTGCGGCAGCTGCCCCGGGCGGTCGTCAGGTCGCCGCCGGCCTCGAAGCGGAGGCACTCCTGGAGGAAGCGGTCGGCGGAGAAGGCTTGGCCAAACGCGACCGCTGCGAGACCCAGCATCACGAAGGCCGCCAGCGTGCGCGCGGCGAGGTGGCGATTCTGAGAACGGTTCATGATCGGCGCCATCGTAGCCCGCCCTGGTACGTCGCAGCGTAGGAAATCGCCGTCCTGAGGCCGCGCCGAAACGTCGACGGCCGAGAGGTCGCGGCCGCATGAAGGATGCCTGAAGGGCGGACGCCGGCGCGGGGCGGAGGGCGGCCGACACCGCTGCTACCATGACCCCATGGCGCCCGACCTGCTCTTCGGCTTCTTGCTCGCCCAAGCCTTGGGCGGCCTGCCGGCGTTCCCGGTGGGAACGGAGCTGCGGTTGGTCTCGCCCGACCTGCTGACCGTCTACTCGAGCGGGCGCGTGACGGAGGGGGGACAGCTCGTCGTCGACCTGCCGCTCGACGCCGGCACCGAGCTGCGCCTGTTGGTGTTCCCACCCGACGCCACGGACGTCGAGAAGGCAGCGGCCTTGTCCGGCGCCCGGGCGATCTTCGGTCGTGTGGCCGACGACCGCTCGGACGTGCTCGTCCAGTTCCCCGACACGGAGGCCCCGGTGTCGCTGCGTGAATGGCTCCGCCGTGAGCGCGGGATCGCGCTCGTGCTCGTCACCCGGAGGTGAACGTCGTGCCGCAACGCGTCGTGATCGTGGAAGACGACCTCGACATCACCCGCCTGCTCACGCTGGAGCTCGAGGAGGCCGGGTACGAGGTGCACGCCTTCGACGGCGGCATGCGGGGCTTGGCCGGCATCCGCGAGCTCAAACCCGACCTGATCGTCCTCGACCTCGGGCTGCCCGACCTCTCCGGGGCCGAGATCGCCCGCCGCGTCCGCCGCACGGAGGGGACCCCCATCGTCATCCTCACCGCGGCCGACGACGTCGCCACCAAGGTGGAGATGCTCAACGCCGGCGCCGACGATTACCTGGCCAAGCCGTTCCACGTCGAGGAGCTCATCGCGCGCGTGGGCGTGCAGTTGCGCAAGCGCCACGGCGGGGCGCCGACGACGGTGGGCGACCTGACGTTGGACACCGTGCGCAAACAGGTCTGGTGGACGCAGCTCGAGGTGAAGCTGTCGCCGCGCGAGCTCGACCTGCTCGCCTTCCTGGCCGGTCAACCGGGCCGCGTGTACAGTCGCGCCGAGATCGAACGGAGCGTCTGGGGCGAGGACCTGCCCCCGACCTCGAACGTCGTCGACGTCCACATCGCCAACATCCGCAGCAAGCTCCGCGACGCGGGCGGCTTCGGGGTGATCCGGACCGTGCGGGGTGTCGGCTACGCGATCAAGGGGTAGCGGCGCCCGCCGGGTGTCGCCCTGGGTCCGCCTGCGACCGAGGTCGTGGCCGCTGACGTGGCGCGGGGCCGTGCTGGCCAGCATGGCGATCGGGCTGCTCGCGCTGGTGGCGTCGGCGGCCGCGTTCGCGGTCGTGCGCAGCAGCCTGCGCGGCACGCTCCAGGCGGCGCTCGAGCGGGACGCGGTGCGGGTGGCGGCGATCTACCAGACGGGCGCGGCGGGAAGCGCCCGCGACCTGCTCGCTGGACCCACCGGGGGCGTGATCGTGCAGTTGTACGACCCGTTGGGCGAGCTGCTCGTCGCCAGCGAACCGCGCTTCGCCGCGCCCGACGCCACGCTGCCCCCCGCGCCGCTCGCCGGCGCCCGCGACGTGGGCGTGGCCTGGCGCGGCGAGTTGGCGGCGCGGCCGGTGCAGGTCGCCTTGGTGCCGTTCGAGTTCGGCGTGGTGGCGGTGGTCGGCGACGCCACCTTCATCGGTGAGGCGCTCACGCGCTTGGCGCGCGAGCTGGTGCTGATGGCCCTCGTCCTGATCGCCGTCTCGGCCCTGGTGGGCTGGGCCGTCGCGGCCGAGATCGTGCGCCCCATCCGTCGGTTGGCGCACGCCGCACAGCGGCTCGACCCGGAGCGGCTGGAGCCGATCGCCGACCCCGGCCCCCGCGACGAGGTCGGGCGCCTCACCGAGGTCCTCAACGCGCTGCTGGAACGCTTGCGGGACGCGATGGGGTCGCAACGCGCCTTCCTGGCCGAGACGTCGCACGAGCTGCGCACCCCGCTGACCGCGCTGCAGGGTTTTTTGGAGCGGGCGTCGCGTCGCGCCGAACCCGAGGTGCGCCGCGACCTCGACGACGCCCGTCGCATCGCCGCCAGCATGACGCGGCTGGTGACCGACCTGTTGCAGTTGTCGCGCGGCGAGGTCGTGCGCGAGGTCGATCCGTTCCTGCTCGACCCCGTCGCCGACGTGCTCACACCGGTGGCGGAGGAGTGGCCGGGTCTGCGGGTGGAGGGGTCGCTGGGTCAGACGGTGCTGGGCGACCCGAGCCGCCTGCGGCAGCTGGTGCGGAACCTGGCGGCGAACGCGGTGCGCTCCGCCGGGCTGGAGGGCGTGACGTTGCGCTCGCGGGTCGACGGCGACGCGGTGGTCCTCGAGGTCCACGACGTGGGGCCCGGCGTGCCCGAGGTGCTGCGCCAGAAGGTGTTCGAGAAGTTCTGGACCTCGGGCGGTGGCGGCGCCGGCCTCGGCCTGGCCATCGCGCGGCAGATCGCCCGCGCGCACGGGAGCGAGCTCACGCTCGACAGCCGGCCCGGCGCCACCACGTTCGGCGTCCGGCTCGCCCGCATGGACGTCTCGAACGACGACGACGCCCTGGCCTGACCTCAGGTGGGCTCGTCACCCAGGCGCGGCAGCGTGATGCCGCGCTGCCCCTGGTACTTGCCCTTGCGGTCGCGGTACGTCACCTCGGGGCGCTCGCCCTGGAAGAACAGCAACTGCACCACGCCCTCGTTCGCGTAGACCTTGGCCGGCAGCGGCGTGGTGTTGGAGAGCTCGAGGGTGACGTGTCCTTCCCAACCGGGCTCCAGAGGCGTGACGTTCGCCACGATGCCGCAGTTCGACACGAACACGCCGACCTCGAGAGCGAAGTTGCCGGCCTCTGGCACGGTCAGGCAGTAGACGTCGTGTTCGCCGGCGAGCGAGCGCACGCTCACGACCCTGTGGTTGCGTGGGTACGCCTCAGAACGACCGCGGAAGGCGGCCGCGAGGTCGCGTGGACGGCTGTAGGTGCGGCCCTCATCGACATGATGGCGGGGGGTTCCCGTCGCGTCCTCGTAGACGCCGTGCCGCACGTTCCACTCGTCGACCAACCGATGGGTGGCCGCATAGGTGCCCGACCGTGGCTGGTAGGTCCTCTCATAGCCTCGGAACACGTCGCGATAGAGCGGCATGAGCGAGGTTCCCGGCGTGAGATCGCCGGCGCAGCGCCACGCCCCGTCGCGCAACATGAAGCGATGGTCGGGCGTGGCGTGAACCACGGCGCCATCATCCAGCGTGACCTCGACGAGGGCATCCCGACCGACGAACCGTGGGGCGTCGAGGTGTGCTGCGATGAGCCGCCCGTCTGGACCCAGTGCGTATCCGAAGAACGACGCTCCGTGCCGGGCGCCCTCGGCCATCTCCTCGAGCGTGGCCGACGTCCCGTCGACGAGGGCGACGCGGGTATCGCCACGGAAGCAACGCGCGTACGAGGACTTTCCCAAAGCGACGACCATCGTGTCATCGGGGATCCGCAGGTACTCCACGGATCTCGTCAACGCGAAGCTGTTGGGCGGGATGACGCAGGTGTCGCCGTCGTGCTCGACGAGGCTGCGCGGGTCGAAGTGTTTCGGGTCGACCACCGTGTTGAAGGCGTTGACGAAGATGCGCCACTCGGGTGCGGCGCGCAGGTCGTAACCGAAGCTCGAGAGGCCGTAGCTGATGACGCCGGAGCGTTCGAGATGCTCGACGAACGGCTCGATCATGCCCTCCCGGGCGCGCTCGCGGATCCACCAATCGGGCCGGATGCTCATGGGGACGAGTGTAGCAGCGGGCCGCGGGCGGGCGTCGCCGCGCTAGGGCAGGAGCGGAGCGTTCCCGTTGCGCCGCCGACGGGTAGACGGCCACGAAGGCGCGCACCGTCCCCGACGACGACGAACCCATTCCGGCGGCCCCGCTCAGACCAGCCGGCGCCGGATGCGCGAGCTCAGCAGGTCGACCACCACGACGAACGCGACGATCACGAGGAGCAGCATCGAGACCTCGTCCCAGCGGCGGAACTGCAGCCTTTGGATGAGCGGCAAGCCGATCCCGCCGGCTCCCACCAGACCGAGGACGGCCGCCGCCCGCAGGTTGATCTCGAAACGGTAGAGCAGGTTCGAGAGGAACTCGGGCAGGACCTGCGGGACCACCGCGTACGTGAACACCTGGATCGACGTCCCGCCCGAGGCGCGGATCGCCTCCATCGGCCCCTGGTCGATGCCTTCGATGACGTCGGAGAAGATCTTGCCGAGGAAGCCGATCGAGTGCAGCCCCATCGCCATGATCCCGGCGGTGGGGCCGGGGCCGGCGGCGGCCACGAAGATGACCGCGAGCAGGATCTCGGGGAACGTGCGGATCGCCACCAGCACCGACTTGCCCGGTAGCGCCCGGACGCCGCCCCCGAGCAGGTTGCCGGCACCGAGGAACGCCAACGGGAACGCCAGGACGCCGCCCAGGGCGGTCCCCAGGATGGCCATGTAGAACGTCTCGAGCATCGAGTTCCACGCCAGCGGGAACAGCGTCACGTCGGGTCGCACGAGGCCCCGCAGCAAGGGTGTGAGGTTGCGTGCCAGGCCGCTCTGCACGCGCTGCCAGGTGGGCAGGTTCATGGTGACGAGCGCGAGCACGAAGAGCGCCACCAGCAGGACGACGCCGAGGCCGAGCAGCACACGTGTGCGGCGGACGTGTGCTGGCGGAGGCGGGACGAGCGAGGACTGGGTCACGGCGGCACCTAGATGAGCTTCGACCGGGCCCACACCGAGAGCCCGTCGATGAGGAGAACGACCGCGAAGATGACCAGGATGAGGGTCCCCATACCCGGCCAATCGAAGAAGTTGAGGTAACGCAACAGCAACTGGCCGATGCCGCCCGCGCCGACGAAACCGATGATCACCGAGGCGCGCACGTTGATCTCGAAGGCGTAGAGGATGTACGAGATCATCGTCGCCGAGACCTGCGGCCAGACCGCGAACACGATGGTGCGGTTGCGACCGGCCCCGGCGGCACGGAGCGCTTCGAGCGGGCCGGGGTCGGCGGCCTCGACCGTCTCGGAACCGAGCTTGGCGAGCACGCCGATCGTGAACAGGGTCAAGGCGATCACGCCCGGCAGGGCGCCCGGTGCCAGGATCGGTACGAACAGCGCGGCCCACAGCAGGTCGGGGATGCTCCGCAAGACGGTCAGGATCGTACGTGCCACCCACATGGAGACGGGATCGAGCGCGGTGTTCGACGACGCCAAGAAGATGAGCGGGAGCGCGATCGCGGTGCCGACCACCGTGCCCACGTAGGCGATCTGCATCGTCTCCACGAGGGGTGCCCAGATCTGCGGTAGCGCCGTCCAGTCGGGGATCAGGCGGCCGAAGAAGCGGAAGAAGTCGCTGGAGCCGGTGAAGAGCGCCCACAGGTCGAAGTCCGTCTGGACGTAGGCCACCACGAAGGCCACCGCCACGATGCCGAGCGTCGCCAGGCTGCGCAGCCGGGCGGCTACGGGCGGTCGGGGGACCACCGACGTCGACGCTTCAGGCACCGCGCAGGTCCTTGTCGGCGTCGATGGGTCGGCCGTAGATGTCCTCGAACACGGCGTCGGTGGCTTCGTCGGGGGTGCCGTCGTACACGACGAGACCGTCGCGCATCCCGATGATGCGGTCGGCGTACTCGCGCGCCATGTCGATGAAGTGCAGGTTCACGATCGTCGTGATGCCGTCCTCGCGCGCGATGCGCTTCAGGTCGGTCATCACCGCGTGCGAGGTGGGAGGATCGAGGCTGGCCACGGGCTCGTCGGCGAGCATCACCGAGGGCTTCTGGGCCAGCGCGCGGGCGATGCCGACGCGCTGTTGCTGACCGCCCGAGAGCGCGTCGGCACGCACGTACGCCTTCTCGGGGATGCCCACCCGCCGCAGGCACTCGTGCGCGTAGGCCACGTCGGCCTTCGGGAACGCGCCCAGCACGCCGCGCCAGGCGGGGACGTCGCCGAGGCGGCCGCTCAGCACGTTGCGCAACACGCTGGAGCGCTTGACCAGGTTGAAGGTCTGGAAGATCATGCCGATGCCGCTGCGGAGGTGCCGCAACGAGGCACCCCGTGCCTTCGTGACGCTCCGGCCGTCGACCGTCACGTCGCCCGCGGACGGCAGCACCAGGTTGTTGACCGTGCGGATGAGGGTCGACTTGCCGGCGCCCGAGAGACCCACCACGACCACGAACTGGCCTTGGGGGATCTCGAGCGTCACCCCCTTGAGGGCTTTCAGACCACCGGGGTAGGTGACCTCGACGTCGTGGAAAGCGATGTGGGACACGGGCGAGCGTACAACGGACGTGCGGCGTCGGGGGTCCCCCCGACGCCGCACGTCCGCCTCTTTCGAGCGGCTCAGTTCAACGCTGGAAGGTGCGTGAGACCTCGCGCACGACGTCGTACGCTTCCGCCTCGATGGGGGTGAAGGCGGTCACGTTGAACAGGGCCTGGGTCAGTTCCTTGCCCTCTTCGGTCGCCGCGATGTCGATGAGCGCCTGGGCGATCTGCGCCTTCAGTTCGGAGTCGATGCCGGCGCGCACGACGACGCCGTCGTTGGGGATCGGGTCGGTGTAGCCCAGCACGCACAGCACGTCCATGACGTCCGGGTACTCGCCCTGGATGGCTTCGCGCGCGTCGTTGAAGCTGACGGCCACGTCGACGTCACCGTTGTAGACGGCCAGGACCGACGCGTCGTGCGAGCCCGCGAAGATGCTGGTCATGTCGGTGTCGGGGTTGATGCCGTAGTTCTGGTCGAGGAAGACGTACGGGAACTGGTAGCCCGACGTGGAGCCCGGGTCGACGAACGAGATCGTGCGGCCTTCGAGCTGCTCGAACTCGGTGATGCCGCTGTCGCACCGCACGGTGAACTGCGAGAGGTAGGTGCTGGAACCGCGGCGTTCGGAGGCCAAGATGACCTCGGCGCCGTAGAGGTCCATGGCCTGCACGAGCGCGGCCGGACCGAACAGGCCGATGTCGACGCGGCCGGTGCCGATCGCTTCGACGAGGCCGACGAAGTTGGTGCTGACGAAGGTCTCGACGGGGATCAGGAGGCGTTCGGAGAGCAGGTCGGCGATCGGCCCGAGGCTGTCGACGATGACGTCGGCCTCGCGGCTGGGCACCATGCCGAGCACCAGGCGGTCGGGGATCTCGCCGTCCTGGGCGAATCCGACGAACATCGTGGCGGCGAGAAGGGCGGCTAGGGCGGTGGTGAGGAGTCGCTTCACGTGGTCCTCCAAAGGGGGGTGGCGCGACGGGCGGGGTCGAGCCCCGCCCATGCGAGTGAAGATTAGCACGCGTGCGGAGGGCCGACCCGAGCCCTCGATGAAGGGTCGTTCACGCCGGTCGAACCGGTCGCGGCGGCGCCGATGGAGCCCAGGGAGGACGCGACCCACGAGGCCGGCGTCGTTTCTCAGACGTCCTCCGTGTGACGGATGTACACTCCGGGTGGTTCCAGGACCGAAAATCCAAGCTCGGAGAGGATCGGGATGAAGCGCCGAGATTTCTTGCAGAAGGCTGGCTTGGTGGCCGCCAGTGCCACCTTGTCGCCACTCATGTTCGCCAAGGCCCAGGGAGGCTCGCTCCGCTGGGAGCTGGTGTCGTCCTTCCCTCAGGGCTTGGACACGATCTTCGGTGGCGGCGAGGACTTCGCCCGGTTCGCCAACGAGATGTCGGGTGGGCAGATCGAGATCACCGTCTACCCGGCCGGAGCTCAGGTCGGCGGTTTCGAGGTGTTCGACGCCGTCGCCTCGGGCGCTTTCCAGATGGCCCACAGCGCCTCGTACTACTTCGTCGGGCGGCGCGCCGCCCACGCCATGTTCACCTCGCTGCCGTTCGGGATGAACGCCCAGCAGCAGGTGGCGTGGATCGAGGTCGGCGGCGGCCAGGAGCTGTGGAACGAGCTCAACGAGCCCGAGAACCTCATCGGCTTCAACTCCGGCAACACCGGCGCCCAGATGGGCGGTTGGTTCACCCGTGAGATCAACTCGCTCGAGGACCTGCAGGGGCTGGCCATCCGCACCGCCGGTCTCACCGGCGAGGTCTACACCAAGGCCGGCGCCAACGTGCAGTCGCTGCCGGGCGGCGAGATCTTCCTCGCGCTCGACCGGGGCGCGCTCGACGCCGCCGACTGGGTGGGCCCGTACGACGACGAGAAGCTCGGCCTCAACCAGGCGGCGCAGTACTACTACAGCCCCGGTTGGCAGGAGCCCAGCGCGACGCTGAACCTGTACGTGAACCTCGACCTGTGGAACGGCCTCGACGCGCGTCTGCAGAGCATCATCCAGAACGCCGCGCGCGCGGCCAACGTGCGCATGTTGGCCAACTACGACGCCAAGAACGGACCGGCCTTGCAGCGCTTGGTGGCCGGCGGTACCCAGCTGCGGCGCTTCCCGACCGAGGTGCTCGACGCCTTCAAGGGCTACATGGACGAGGTCAACGCCGAGAAAGCGGCCGCCGACCCCTTCTACGCGCGCGCGCTCGAGTCGTTCCAGAGCTTCCAGCGCAACGTGGTCGACTGGCACGCGACCTCCGAAGGCGCCTGGACGCAGTACGTGTACGGCTCCTGAGCGTCGTCTGACCCCAACTCGTCCGGCGGCCCGGTGCGCGACGCACCGGGCCGCCGCTTCAGTTCGCGAGGTTCGGGAGCCAGGTGACGACCGCCGGGAACAGGGCGATCAGCAAGACCATGACCAGTTGGAGCACGACGAACGGCACGATGCCCTGATAGATGTGGCTGGTACGGATCGAGGGCGGTGAGACGCCCTTGAGGTAGAACAGCGCGAACCCGAAGGGCGGCGTCAGGAACGACGCCTGCAGGTTCATGGCGATCAGGACGCCGAACCACACCATCAGGTCGGGTCCGAAGAACGCGAGCGCGATGGGGGCGATCAGCGGCACGACCACGAAGGTGATCTCGATGAAATCGATGAAGAACCCCAGCAAGAAGATCACCAGCATCGTGAAGAACAAGAAGCCCGCCTGCCCGCCGGGCAGGTTGAGCAGGAAGTCCTGCACCGTGCGATCGCCGTGCAGCGCGGTGAACACCATGCCGAAGGCGGTGGCCCCCATCAGGATCACGAACACCATGCTGGTCAGGCGCACCGTCTGATCCATGGTGGCGCGCAGGTTGGCGAGCGTCAGCCGGCGGTTGGCGGCGGCGAGCGCCATCGCGCCGATCGCCCCCATCGCGCCCGCCTCGGTGGGCGTGGCGATGCCCATGAAGATCGTGCCCAACACGAGGAAGATGAGCACCAGCGGTGGAACGAGGTTGCGCAGGACCGCCAGGCCGAGGCGCCAGCCGTGGAGCGTGCGCGCTTCGGGGGGCAGGGCGGGCGCGTCCTTGGGCCGGGTGAAGGCCACGAAGACCACCCACACCATGAACAGCCCGGCCAGCATGAGGCCCGGCACGATGGCGCCGAGGAACAGGTCGCCCACCGACACGCCGATCTGGTCTCCGAGGATCACCAGCACGATCGAGGGCGGGATGATCTGACCCAGCGTCCCGGAGGAGGCGATGACGCCGGTCGCCAGCGGCTTGGCGTAGCCGTACTTGAGCATCACCGGCAGCGCCAGCACGCCCATGGTCACGACCGAGGCGCCGACGACGCCGGTGGACGCCGCCAGCAGCGCGCCCACCGCGACCACCGAGATCGCCAGCCCGCCGCGCAGGGTGCCGAACAGCATGCCCATCGTCTCGAGCAGCTTCTCGGCCAGCCCCGAGCGCTCCAGCATGACGCCCATGAAGACGAAGAACGGCACCGCCACCAGCGTGTAGTTGTCCATGATGGTGCCGAAGATGCGTTGCGGCAGGATGTTCAGCCGGGCCAGGCTGAACACGGGCTCCCACGGCAGGTCGAGACCCCACATGGCGCTGGTGAGGTCGCTGCCGATGAGGGTGAACAGCACCGCGGTGCCGCCCAGCGAGAAGGCCACGGGGAAGCCGACGAGCAGCAACACGATGGCGGCGCCGAACATCGCCAGACCGAGCATCAGCGGGGTCCGCCGGGCGGCGTGGAGCCAGCGGGAGCGGGCCCCGTCGACCCGTCGCTCAGCGTCTCGGGCGGCACGTGCACGACCGTCGGCGGCGCGGCCGCGGCGGCGGCTTCGGCGGCGTAGAGGCTGCCGGAGTCGTCGCGGCCGAGCAAGAACGCCACGTGCTTGATGACCTGCGACAGGCCCTGCACGACCAACAGCGAGAACGCCACGACGATGAGGGTCTTGATGGGGTACCGGGCCAAGCCGCCGGCGTTCGGGCTCACCTCGTGGATGGCCCACGAGGAGCTGACGTAGCGGTGGGAGAAGTAGATCCCGAGCGCGCTGAACGGCCACAGGAAGAAGGCGACGCCGAGGACGTCGACGATGGCGCGGGTGCGTGGCCGCAGCCGCGAGAACAGGATGTCGACGCGGACGTGGCCGTCGACCCCGAACACGTACGCCGCACCCAACAGGAAGACCATGTTGTAGAGCAGCGTCTGCAACTCGAAGTAGGTGTTGTTGGAGAGCAGGCGGGCGACGTCCTCGCCGAAGGTGCGGCTGATGAAACCGTAGCCGTAGCGCGCGACGACGTTCTCCGCACCCACCAGGACCATCAACAGCGACGCCCACCAGGCGACGCGCCCGAGGGCGGCGGTGGCGGCGTCGATGCCACGCGAGACGGAGAGCAAGAAGGTCACGCTGCACTCCCGGGGGTCCGGCGGGGCCGCCGGATGACGATGTCGAGGCCGAAGAACGGCCTACGTTACCTCAGCCTGGCGCCGCGTCAACGCAGGTAGCGGTCGACGTCGCGCAGGTGGCTCTCGTAATCCGGGTTCGGTCGGAACACGGGCGCGTCCTCGGCGTCGCGCCCGTGCAGGAAGTAGAGCCACCGGCGACCTGCGTCGTCGCGCCGCTCGGGAGCGAGGACGGCGGCGAGCGCGGCCGCGCCGGGGCTGCCGATCGGACCGAACGGCAAGCCAGCGCGCGTGTACGTGTTCCAGGGGTGGTCGACCTCGAAGTCGCCGTTGGGGAAATCGAGCTCGGGCAGCCGTTTGCCCAGCCCGTACGCCACCGTGGGATCGGACTGGAGCGGCATGCCCAGGTCGAGCCGGTTGAGGAAGACGCCGGCGATGATGGGCATCTCGAGGTCGTCGGCGGCCTCGGCCTGGACCAGGCTGGCCAGTGTCACCCAGGCGTGCACCCCGAGCCCGCGCGTCGCCAGCTCGGCGCGCACGACGGCGCTCGCTTCGCGTTCGAAGCGCGCCACGAGCGCCTGGGCGATGTCGTGGGCGTCGTGCGCGAGCGGCAGCTCGTAGACGGCGGGGAAGAGGTATCCCTCGAGGGTGGCGTCGGCGGGCGCGCCCACCGGCAGGAGCTCGGCCGGGGGCGCCCTCAGCAGCGTCCCGAGCTCGTCGACGACGGCGGCGGGCCAACCGGCGTCGGCCACCCGCGCCACCACCCCCTCGAGGCGCAGGCCCTCGGGCAGCAGCAGCCTGGCCGTCACCGGTCGCCCGCCGGCCTCGAGCCTCTCGACGATCCACGCCACCCCCTGGTCGCGTCGGAGGTCGTAGAGACCCTCACCGATGCGCCGGTCGGCGCCGCTGAGGACGAGGTAGGTGCGCGTCACGCGCGCGTCGCGCACCAAACCGGCGGCGGCCAGGTCGCGCGCGACGCCGGTGGCACTGCGCCCGCGCGGGACCTCGAACACCGTCACCCGCGCGTCGCTCCCATCGACGGGTCCGAGCGCCCACAGACCGTAGCCGCCGAGGGCCAGGGCCGCGACCAGTGCGATCGCGATGAGCGGGCGGACGCCGCGCCCCCGCGGTCGGTCCCCGTGCGCCGGTTCGCTCACCCCGCGCCCGTCTCGCTGTCCGGGCTCGAGAGGGTCGGCTGGGCCAGGTACGTCTCGAGGATGGCGACGGCGGCGCCCTCGTCCAACCGCCCCTTCTCTTGTCGTTTGCGGCGTGGCAGACCGGTGGCGCGCAGCTGGCGCGCGGCCAGGGCGGTGGTGAACCGTTCGTCGACGAGGTCGACGGTCCAGCCGTGGGCGCGCAGGGCGTCGGCGAAGGCGCGCACCCGGCCGGTCTGCACCGAGTCGCCGCCTTGCGCCCGCACCGGCAACCCGACCACGATGCGATCGGCCCCTTCGGCGCGGGCGACCTCGAGGATCGCGGCCACGTCCTGGGCCAGGTGGCCGGAGCGGGGCAGGGCGCCGCGCCCGAACGCCCACCGCGTCCCTCGCTCGCCGCGGGCCAACCCGACGCGGGCTTCACCCACGTCCAGTGCCAGCACGATCTCCGCCACGGCCTGCGCCCGCGCCGACCCGACGGTCAGCGGCCGAGCGTCTCCTCGACCGCAGCCAGGGCCGCGCGCAGCCCGTCTTCGTCTCGCACCCCGGCTTGGGCCAGGTCGGGTCGCCCGCCGCCGCGCCCGCCGCCGGCGGCCGCCAGCGCCCCGACGACCTTGCCGGCGTGGACGCCCGCGGACCGGGCCGCCTCGTTCGCCTTGACGACCAACTGGGTCCCGCTGCCGACGACGACGAGGTCGGCGCCGCTGCGCTGCAGCAGGCCGTCGGCGGCGTTGCGCAGGGCGGCCGCGTCGAGCCCGTCGAGCGCGGTCGCCACGTAGCGGACGCCACCCGCCTCGCGCACCTCGGTGGCGGCACCGCCCCCAGTCTGGGCGGCCGCCAGCTTGTCGCGCAGCCCCGCGGCCTCGCGCTCGCGCGCCTTGACGTCGGCCTGCAGGCGCTCGACCCGCTCGGCGAGCTCGTCGGGCTTGGCGCCCAGGGCGCGTCCCGCGCTCGCCACCGCGTCGCGCAGCGCCCGCACGTGCGCCAGCGCCGCGCTGCCGGTGAGCGCCTCGAGCCGGCGCACCCCCGCCGCCGCGGCCTCCTCGGCCGTGATCACGACGAGGCCGAGCTCGCCGGTCCGAGCCACGTGGGTGCCGCCGCACAGCTCCAGCGACACGTGCCCGCCCGCCGTCGCGCCGACGCACACCGTGCGGACCTCGTGGCCGTACTTCTCGCCGAACAGCATCATGGCGCCCGCCGCGCGCGCTTCGTCGATGGGTACGACGCGCCACGTGACCGGGAGGTCGGCCTGCACCCAACGGTTGACGAGCGCCTCGGTCGTCTGGAGCTCGGCGGGCGTGAACGCGGCGCCGTGGCTGACGTCGAAGCGGAGGCGATCGGGCGCCACGTAGGAGCCCGCCTGCGCCACGTGGTCGCCGACCACCTGACGCAACGCGGCGTGGAGCAGATGGGTGGCCGTGTGGTGCTTGCGGGTCTCGCGGCGAGCAGGATCGACCTCGAGGCGCACCCGCTGGCCCGATCGCAGCGTCCCTCGGACGACGCGCGCGTGGTGGACGATCAGCCCCTGCGGGCCCTTGGCGGTGGCCGTCACGACGGCGCCGCCGGCGCGCCCGCCGTCGTCGCTCCACGTGAGCTTGGCGGCGTCGCCCACCTGGCCGCCACCCTCGGCGTAGCTGGGGGTGCGGTCGAGGACGACGATCAGCCGCGCGTTCTCACGGGCCTCGTCCACCTCCGCCTCGTCTTCGACGAGGGCCACGACGGTGGCGTCGGCGACGTCGTCGTCGAAACCGACGAAACGCGTGGGCGCGTGGCGTGCTGCCACGTCCGCCAGCACGTCGAAGCCGGCGAACACCGTCCCCTTGGGGGTCCCGGCGCGCGAGGCGGCGCGGGCGCGTTCGCGGGCGGCGAGGTAGCCCTCGCGGTCGACGATCACGCCGCGTTCGGCCGCCATCTCGACGGTCATGTCGAGCGGGAAGCCGTAGGTCTGCCACAGGTCGAAGGCCACGTCGCCCGGCAGGACCTCGTCGCCGAGGCCGTCCAGGACGTGCGCCACGCGTTCGATGCCGGCGTCGAGCGTCTCCAGGAACTGCGCCTCCTCGGCCCGGATCCGCTCGGAGATGAGGCCCGCCCGCTCGCGCACGGCCGGGTAGGCGCCGCCCATGCTCTCCGCGACGCCCTCCACGAGCTCGTGCAGCACCGGCCGGCGCAGGCCGAGCAGCCAGGCCTGGCGTGCGGCGCGGCGGATCAGCATCTTCAGGACGTAGCCGGCGCCGTCGTTGGCGGGCAGGATGCCGTCGGCCATGCACATCGTCACCGAGCGCACGTGGTCGGCGATGATGCGGTGCGGCACGCTCTCGAGATCGCGGTAGGGCACGCCCGACGCCTCCACCAGGTGCCGGATCGTCGGCCCGAACAACTCGGTGCCGTAGGCGTCGCGGGCACCGGTGACCACGGTCGCCAGCCGCTCGAAGCCCATGCCGGTGTCGATGTTCTGCATCGGCAGCGGGTTCAGGACGCCGTCGACGAGGTCGAACTGGGTGAACACCAGGTTCCAGATCTCCATGAAGCGATCGCCGCGACCGGTGTTCGGTCCGGTCTCATCGGGGCTGCCGTACTCGGGTCCGCGGTCGTAGAAGATCTCGGAGCACGGCCCGCAGGGCCCGCTGCGGCCGTCCTTCACCGCGTTGGCGGGCCAGAAGTTCTGGTCCTCGCCCCAGCGCGACATGCGCTCGACGGGCACGCCCACCTCTCGGGTCCAGATGTCCCAAGCCTCGTCGTCGTCCTCGAACACGGTGACGTAGAGCCGTTCGGGATCGAGGCCCAGCCACTGCGGATCGGTGAGGAAGGACCAGGCCCAGGCCGCCGCCTCGGATTTGAAGTAGTCGCCGAACGAGAAGTTGCCCAACATCTCGAAGAACGTGTGGTGACGCCGGGTCCGCCCGACGTTCTCGATGTCGGAGTCCTTGCCCCCCGCCCGCATGCACTTCTGCGACGTGACCACCCGCGGCCACTCGCCGTCGAAACCCTCGAAGCGCGGCGGCGCGCCTTGGAACTGCGGCTTGAACTGCTGCATGCCGGCGACGTTGAACATCACCGTCGGGTCGTCGCTCTTCAGGGACGCCGACGGGTGGATCAGGTGCGCGCGGGTCTCGAAGAACCGGAGGAAGGTGCGACGGAGATCGTCGAGTTCGGTGATGGTGGCCATGGGGGAACGCCTCCGTGGAGCGCTCGCGCCATCGTACCGTGCGCGCCCGCGGGGGCCGTTGCCGGCACGCCAGAGCGCACGGTGGGTGGGACGCTCGGCCGACGTCGCCCGCCGTACGATGCGCGGATGCCCTCGTCGAGCCCTTCGGACGCTGCCGCCGGGCCCCGCGGCCCCAGCCGCCGCCCCCTGCTGCTCGTGGGTCTCGGCGCCTTCTTGCTCATCGGCGCGCAGCAGGCGCTGTACGGGCCCGCCTTCGCGTCGTTCCAGTTGCGGTTCGCGGTCGGCGTGGGCGCGGTGGGCGCCATCGTGTCCGCCCACTTCCTGGGTGGTCTGATCGGTGTGTTGGCGGCGGCCCCGCTGCTCCCGCGGCTCGGTTACCGCCGTCTGGTGACGGGGGCGGCCGTGCTGGTGGCCCTCAGCGCGACCGGGGTGGCGAGCGCGCCGGCGTGGTGGCTGGCGCTCGCGGCGGCCACCGTCGGCGGGATCGGCTACGGGCTCTTCGTGGTGCTGCTGAACCTCGCCTTCGCCCGGGTCTACGGGCGGGCGGCGACCGCGGCGCTCAACGGTCTCAACGGCACCTTCGGCCTCGGCGCGGTGGTGGGACCGGCCCTGTTCGCGCTGGTGCTCGGGCGCTGGCCAGGGGCGGCGGCCGTGGCGCCGACGTTCGCGATCGTCGCCGGCGCGGCCGCCCTGGTGGCCGTCGGCGCCGGCGCCTCGCGCATCTGGCCCACGGTGGCGAGCGGCGCCGTCCAGCACGAGCCCGTCAGCGGCCGGCTGGTGGCCGCCTTCGCGCTCCTGCTGGGGACCTACGTCGCCGTGGAAGCCGGGACGCCGGCCTGGGCGCCCACCCACCTGGCCCAACCGCTGGGCCTGGCGGACGCCGCCCTGGTGGCGTCCGCCTTCTGGGCGGCGCTGACGGTGGCGCGCTTCCTCGTCGCGGCGGTGGCCGGGCGGGTGGCGCCCGCCCACCTGGTGCTCGGCGGGACCTGCTTGGGCGGCCTGGGCCTGGTCCTGGCCCACGTGCCCGGTTGGGGCCCGGCCGGGTACGCGCTCGCCGGGTTCGGTTTCGGGCCCGTCTTCCCCACGACGATCGCCTGGCTGGTCCGGGTGTTCCCGACGACCTCGGAGCGGGTGACGCCCTACGTCCTGGCGCTGGCCAACCTGGGACCGGTGCTGGGCGCCCCCATCGTCGGGGCGGCCGTGGGCGTGGCCGGTCCGAACGCGGTCCCCAGCGTGCTCACGGCGCTCACCGTCGTCGTGCTGGGGCTGGTCGTGGGCGTGAGGCGGACCACGCGCACCTGAGCGCCGAACGGTCGGGTAGCCTGCCGTCATGGACCCACGCGCCCACGCCACCGATGACGCCGCCACCCTCCTCCTGGCCCAGGTGGTCGACGGCTTCCGCCGTCAGAAGGCCCTCGCCGACCGCGCGTTGGCCCAGGTCCCCGAGGACGCGTGGCACCGCGCCCTCGACCCGGAGAGCAACCCGCTCGCGGTGATCGTGCGCCACGTCGGTGGCAACCTGCGCTCCCGCTGGCGCGACGTCCTGACGACCGACGGCGAGAAGCCCGATCGCGACCGCGACGGCGAGTTCAGTGACACGGCGATGGGGCGCGACGCGATCCTGGCCGACTGGGAGGCGGGCTGGTCGGTGGCGTTCGCCACCTTCGCCACCCTCACCGCCG
Source organism: uncultured Trueperaceae bacterium (assembly GCA_963839375.1). Taxonomy (GTDB): domain Bacteria; phylum Deinococcota; class Deinococci; order Deinococcales; family Trueperaceae; genus JAABTL01. Next base: position 43,851 of record CAWIUY010000022.1, read on the forward strand.
CCGACCTGACGCGTCCCGTCCTCATCCGTGGCGAGCCCCACACGTTGGCCCAGGCGCTCGTGCGCTCCTTGGACCACACCGGCCAGCACGTCGGCCAGATCGTCCTGCTGGCGAAGCACCACGCGGGCGACGCCTGGCAGACGCTGTCGATCCCCCGACGCCGCTGAGGGCGGCGCCGAGGGCGGCGCCGATGGCGCGCCGACGGCGGCGCTCAGTCGGGCGCGGTCACCCGTTCCAGCACGGCGGCCGGGTCGGCGTCGACGCCCAGCTTGCCGAAGGTGAGCGTCAAGGAGGCTGCGTCCTGGGCCAGGACCTCGCGTGCGGCCGGTTGGTCGGCGCGCAGGGCCTGCGGCAGGTCGATGGTGGTGACCTGCCCCTCCCACCACAGCAGGTTGTAGGTCGAGAAGTCGCCGTGGACGTAGCCGAGGCGCCACAACGCCCGCATGGCGTCGACGCTCTGGGCGAAGGCGGCGGCGGCCTCTTCGGGTTCGAGGATCGCGTCCGCGAGGCGGGGGGCGGGCGCCTCGGGATCGCCGACGAAGCGCATGACGACCACCTCGCCGGCTTCGGCGATGTCGCTGGCGTCCGGGCCGACGAGCGGCTCGGGGACCCGGATGCCCGCGTGCCAAGCCTTCCAGAGCATCAGGTACTCCTGGGCGGCCCACATGGCCTTGAGCGCCTGGCGTCCCTTGCCGGAGCGGCGCTGGATGGCCTTGGCGAGGCGGGCGTCGCCCACCCAACGACCCTCGAGGTAGCGCTCGTCGTTCTTGAAGCTGCGCACCTCGGCGTCGCGGTAGATCTTCACCGCCACCGCGCCGAGCGGCGACCGGCCCAGGTAGACGGTGGCCTCCTTGCCACTCTTGAGTTCGCCCAGGATCTCGTGGACGAAACCGCGCTCCTGCAGGCGAGCGAGGGCGGTGCCGGGGGCGGCGTGACCCTCGTCGTCGAGCAGCGTGGTGACGTTCTGTCGACCCTTCGGGGGTCGGCGGGTCTTGCGGCGGCGGCCATGGTCTTCGGCGTCTTGCCAGGCGTCGGGATCGATCTTGCGCGGGATGGTGAACCTCCAAGGGTGACGTCGACGCTAGTGGGCGCGGCGGCGGCTTGTCAAGCGGCGGGACCGATGTCTCTTCGCTATGGCGCAGACCACGCCGGTCGCGGCGGTGGTTGCGCGATGATGCCCCATCGTGGAGCCGTCGGCCGTCGCCCAAGCGCTCGCCCCGCGTCAGGTGGAGGCGCTGCTGGCGGTCACGCGGGCGCTGCTCGACGGTCCGACGACCGAGGCGACCTACGACCTGGTGCTGGCGCAGGCGCTCGCCGCGGTCGACGGGGCGGAGGCCGGCAGCATCGTGGCCCGCGACGAGACCGACGGCGGCTACCGCTTCGTGGCGGCGCGCGGTTACGACCTCGAGGCGCTCCGGACGGTGGTGTTCGAGCCGTCCGAGATCCTCGCGGACGTGGCCCCCGACGGTCGCGCCGTCGTGATCCAGCACCCCGACCAGCGCAACGCGACGGTCTTGTCTACGGACCGCCGAGCGGCCCTGCAGCGGCTCGGCGACGTCACCGAGATCCGCGCGTCCGTGGCCGTTCCCATCGTGCTCGAGGGCAAGATCGTGGCCACCTTCCGGCTCGACTCGAAGACCGATGCGGACGCCTTCGACGCCTCCGCCTGCCGCGCCGTCGAGGCCTTCGGCGACCAGATCGCGCTCGTGCTGGGCCGCCTTCGGCTCGAGGCGACCGCCGCCCGCGAGGCCGCCGCCTACCGCGTCATGTACGACGCCGCGCGCCGGCAGGCCCACGAGCTCGCGGTCCTCGACCGCTTGCGTGAAGCGGTCGCGCGCGGCCACGAGCTCTCCGAGGTCCTGCGCTTGACGGTCGAGGCGACGGCCGAGGCCTTGTGCGTCCCGATGGTGAGCGCCTACTTGAAGGAGGGCGACGTGTTGCGCTTGCAGCACGCGGTCGGGTACGCCGACGTGGCGGCCACGTGGGCCCTGGGTCGAGGCGTGATCGGTCGGGTGGCGGCCACGGGCCAGGCGGCGCTCGTCGCCGACGTCGGCCAGGACCCCGACTTCCTCGACCCGGGGGGCACCGTCGTGAGCGAGGTGGTCGTCCCGATCCTGGCGGACGGCGAGGTGTTGGGCGTGCTGAACGCCGAGAGCGACGCCCGGACGCTCGGGTCCGACGACCTGCGGCGCCTCTCGGCCATCCGCGACCAGGTCGGTCTGGCCGTCCAGCGGGCCCGCCTCCTCGACGCGGCGCGGGCTTCCGAACGTCGCTTCCGGCTGCTGGCCGAGCACGCCCGCGACCTGGTGTGCCTGCACGGGCCCGACGGCCGCTACACGTACGTGAGCCCGTCGGCGCGCGTCCTCGTGGGCTACGACCCGGAGGACCTGGTCGGCCGTTCGCCGCTCGAGCTCATCCACCCCGACGACCACGCGCGCTTCGACGCGTCGCTCCGGGCGCCGCCGGGCGGCGAGGCCGTCGTCGTCCGGGTGCGCACGCGCGACGGACGCGAGATCTGGTTGGAGATCTCGGCGCAACCGGTCGTCGACGACGAGGGCGGCCGCATCGCGGTCGTCACCGCGGCGCGCGACGTGACGGAGCGCAAGGGCTTCGAGGACCGCCTGCGGCGCGACGCGCTGTACGACGACCTCACCGAGCTGCCCAACCGGACGCTCCTGCTCGACCGGCTCGATCACGCCATCGAACGCCACCGGCGCGACCCGCAACGCCGCTACGCGGTGCTGTTCCTCGACCTCGATCGCTTCAAGCTGGTCAACGATTCGCTCGGCCACGCGGTCGGCGACGCCCTGCTGCGCGCGCTGGCGTTGCGGCTGCGCGACGAGGTGCGGGCGGGCGACACGGTGGCGCGCCTGGGGGGCGACGAGTTCTGCGTGCTGCTCGAGGACCTCGAGTCCGACCTGGAGGCGCAGCGGACCGCGGTGCGGCTCCAGGACGCGGTCGCCCGCCCCTTCCCGGTCGCCGGCCGCGAGTTGTTCACGTCGGTGAGCGTCGGCGTGGCGCACGCCAGGCCCGACTACGTCACGTCGGCCGACGTGCTGCGCGACGCCGACATCGCCATGTACCGCGCCAAGACGGGCGGCAAGGGGCGCCACGTCGTCTTCGACGTCGCGATGCACGACGAGGCGGTGGCGCGTCTCGAGCTCGAGACCGAGCTCCACCAGGCCATCGCGCGCGAGGAGTTGCACGTGGCGTACCAGCCGGTCGTGCGCCTCGACGATGGGGCGGTCGTCGGTTTCGAGGCGCTCGTGCGCTGGCATCACCCCACGCTCGGGGTGTTGGCGCCCGAGCGGTTCGTGCCCGTGGCGGAGGAGTCGGGGCTCATCGTCGCCATCGACGTGCTCGTGATGAAGCAAGCGTGCCGGGCGATGGCGCGCTGGCGGCGCGAAGGGCACCCGTGGATGGTGTCGGTCAACCTGTCGGCCCACCACTTCACCGCCGGCGACGTGGCCGGGGTCACCGACACCGCGCTCGCGGCGTCGGGCCTCGACCCGGCGGCGTTGCGTCTCGAGATCACCGAGAGCGCCTTCATGGCCTACCCGCGCCTGGCGCGGACGGCGCTGGAGCGCCTGCGCGAGCGCGGGACGCTGGTGCAGGTCGACGACTTCGGCACCGGTTACTCGTCGCTCGCCTACCTGCAAAGGCTGCCGATCGACGCGCTCAAGCTCGACCGTTCGTTCGTCGGCGCGCTCCGCGAGGACGACGAAGCCGACGCGGCCGGCGCCCGCGAGATCGTGACCGCCGTGGTGCACCTGGCGCACAACCTGCGCATCGACGTGGTCGCCGAGGGCATCGAACACGAGCGCCAAGCGACGTTCCTCGAGGCGATCGGTTGCCGGCTGGGACAGGGCTACCTCTACGCGCGTCCCATGTCCGAGGACGAGGTGCCCATCTGGGCCGAGGCGCGTCGCGCCGCCCAGGCCGCGACCGCGTAGGCGACCACCGCACCCACCCCGATGGCGGGTAGCCCGAAGGTGGGGGCGGCCGCGGTCGCCCAGGCGGCGGCCACCACGGCGCCGGCGCCGCTCGCGGCCCAGACCGCGGCCACGTCGCCAGGTGCCGCGACCGCGTGGAGCAAGCGCGGGAACGGCACGCCCCAGGTGACGGCGACGAGCCCGATGAGGACCATCGCCGCCAGCGCCGCCCCAACCACGGGCCACGCGACGCCGAGCGCCACCCACCTCGGTCCGACGACGAGGAGCGCGACCGTCGCCAGACCGGCCACCAGGGCCGCGCGGTCGACCGCTGGCGGACGCGCCGTCGCCGCCGCCTGGGTTCGGGCGACCGTCTGCGCGCCGAGTGCGGCCCCCGCCAACACCGCTACCAAGGTCGCCGCCAACGACCAGGTCGGGTGACCGAGCGCGCCGCGCGCCAGCTCCAGGGCGGCCAGCTCGGCGGACAGGAAGGCGGTCCCCAGCGCACCGGCGGCGATCACCGCGGCGGCCGCCGCGCGGCCCTCACCCGCAGCCGCCGTTGTGCGGCCCTGGCCCGCGGGTCGCGCTGGATCCCGGCGGCCGTACGCCCGCTCGACCGCGAGCGCGCCCACCCCCACGACGCCCGCCGCCGCCAGCCACCAGGCGACGCCGACGCCCGCAGGCGGCCCGGGCGTGAAGTCGAAGAAGTACGGGCGCGCGTCGTCGGTGGGTGTGACGTCGATGTCGCTCACGCTCGCGGCGAACGACGCCAGGTCGTCGTCGCCCGCGGCGAGGCCGGCGAGGGAGGCGGGCGTGAGCAGGCCGGGGACGATGACGAGCGCCCAGCCCCCCGCCTCAGCGGTCCGGGCCGCGGCGATCGCCGCCTCCGGGTCGAAGGCGCTGCGCCGAACGAGCAGCAGCGGCACGGGTGTCGGCGCCCGCGTGTCCAGCGCGACGAACACGTGCCCCAGCGCAGCGGCGGCGTCGGGCGCCAGGCCGGTGTCGACGAGCGCCGCCAGCGCGGTCGTCAGGGCGCGCGTGAGCGTCGCCTCGTCGTAGAGCTTCAGCGCCAGGTGGCCCTCCGGGGTCAACGCCGCCAGCGCCTCGCCGAACGCTTCGCGCGTGTACAGCCGCTGTTCGGTGCGTGCCGCGCCACCCGCCTCGGCGGCTTGCAACACGACCTGCGCCAGCGTGATGACGTCCCAGGGACCCTCGCCCCGTGCGGCGAGGGCAGCCAGGGTGCGGCGCCCGTCCCCCACCACGACGCGCGTGGGTTCGGCGTAGACGCCGCCCGCCCGTTCGCCGAGCTCGGCGACGAGCCGTACGGCGGCGCCCACGACCTCGACCGCCACGACGTCGGTGAGCCCGGCCGCGCGGGCTTGGGCGACGTCGAGACCGCCCCCGGTGCCGATGAGCAGCGCGCGCCGCCCAGCGCCGCCCCCTTCGCCGGGCCGCGCGCCGACGCGGAACGCCAACGCGCCGATGTCGCGTTGCCAGCGCTCGGCGTCCGGGCCCGGCACGAGCGACCCCGCCCCGCCGTCGAGGTAGAGGTAGCGGGCACCGTCCGGGGTCAGCAGCAGGTCGGTGCGCGCGGTCGCGTCCCAGACGCTGTCGATCACCTCGGCGCCGGCCCCGACCTGGGCCCCGACCGGCTTGACGGCCACGCGCCGCTGGCCGTCGACCTCCCATCCGCCGGCGACGACGGTGAGCGCCAGGAGGAGGGCGGGCAGCGCCGTGGCGGCGGCGGGAGGGCGCCAGCGCACGGGTGCCAGCAGCGTGGCCGCCAGCGCGAAACCGAGGCCGACGGCGTGCGCGACCACGCCGGTGCCGGCCCAGGCCAGGAGCAGCGGCGTCAGCGCGGCAGCCCCGGCGGCCGCCGCGAGGTCGGTGCGCACCAGCGCGGCCACCCGCCAGCGTTCGCGCGTCAGCGTCGCGCTGAGCGCCAAGCCGGCCAGGGCGTACGTGACGACCGTGGGCAGCAGCGCCCAGGCGGGCGCCTGCGCCGCCACGGCGGCCGTCCACACCACGGGCAACACCGCAGCGAGCAGGGCGGCGCCGCCGGCCGCGGCGGCCGCCGTCGAGGGGCGCGCCCAGCCCGGCCGAACGGCCACGAGTGCCGCCCCGAGGCCGCCGCCCAGCAGCGCCGCGCCCAACACCGGCGCCACCCACGAAGCGCCGAGCAGGACCGACAGGACGCGCACGAGCGCGATCTCGAGGACGATCCCGGTGGCCGCCAGGGCGCCGACCGCCGCGGCGGTCCTCACCGGGCGCGCCAGCGGGGGTCGAGCACGTCGCGCAACCCGTCGCCGAGCAGGTTGAAGCCGAGGACGGCGACCATGATCGCCAGACCGGGGAAGATCCCCATCCAGGGCGCCTGGCCCAGGTAGGCGCGGCCCTCGGAGAGCATCCGACCCCAGCTCGGGTCGGGCGGCTGGGTGCCGAGACCGAAGAACGACAGCGCGGCCTCGGCCAGGATCGCGAAGGCGAGGCTCAGCGACGTCTGGACGAGGATGGGACCCGCGGCGTTGGGCAGCACGTGGAAGACCATGATGCGCCACGGACGCGTGCCCAGGGCGCGCGCCGCGGTCACGAACTCGCGGTCGCGTACCGAGATCACGGCGCCCCGCGTGACCCGCGCGAAGATCGGGGCGTAGACGATGGCGATCGCGATCATCGCGTTCTCGACGCCGCGACCCAGGATCGCCATCACGGTGATCGCCAGCAGCACGGCCGGGAACGCGAACAGCACGTCCATGACGCGCATCACGAGTTCGTCCACCCAGCCGCCCAGGTAGCCGGCCAGGAGCCCGAGCGAGACGCCGACCGCGCCCGAGAGCCCGACCGCGATGGCGGCGACCTGGAAGCTGACCGCGCGCCGTGCAGCACGCGCGAGAAGAGGTCGCGCCCGAAGTCGTCGGTGCCGAACGGGTGGGCCCACGACGGCGGGGCGAAGCGGGCGGTGAAGTCCATGGCGACCGGGTCGTAGGGTGCCAACGTCGCGCCCAGCACCGCGGTGACGGCGAGCACCAGGACGATCGCGCCCCCCGCGATCACGAGCCCATGGCGCGACGCCTTGCGCAGCAGGTCGAGCCCGGGGCGGCTGCGCGGTGCGACGGCGACGCTCGTGGACATCAGCTGTACGTGACCCGCGGGTCGAGGAACGAGTACGACAGGTCGGTGAGCAGGTTGACGACGGTGAAGGCCACCGCCGACAGCAAGACGGCGGCCTGGAGCGCCGGGTAGTCGCGCTGCAGGGTGGCCGTGAGCGCCAGTTGGCCCAGCCCCGGCCAGGCGAAGATGATCTCCACGACGACCACGCTCGACAGCAGCGTCGCCATCTGCAGGCCCACGATCGTCACGATCGAGATCGCCGCGTTGCGCAGCACGTGCTTGCGCAGCACGACCCCGCGCGGCAGACCCTTGGCGCGGGCGGTGCGCACGTAGTCCTGACCCAAGACCTCGAGCAAGGCGGAACGGACGAACCGCGTCATGATCGAGCCGCTGATGATGCCGACCGTGAGCGCCGGCAGGACCAGGTGGCTCGCCCACGGACCGAAGCCCGCGCTGAGCGGCTCGTAGCCCGACGACGGCAACCAACCGAGCGTCTCCGCGAAGAGCAGGATCAGCAGGATGCCCATCCAGAAGTCGGGGACCGAGACCCCCAACTGGGACAGCACCGACACGCCCAGGTCGCGCGGACTGCCCGGCCGCAGCGCCGAGAGGAACCCCATGGGCAGGGCGATCGCCAGGCCGACGAGCAGCGCGGCGAAGGCGAGCGTGAGCGTGGCCGGCAACCGGCGGGCGACCTCGCCGGCGATCGGTTGGCGACTGATGAGGCTGTCGCCGAAGTCGGCGCGCGTGAGGATGGCGCCGATCCAAGATAGGTACTGCACGGGCAACGGACGGTCGAGCCCCATCTGACGTTCGAGCGTCGCGACCGCCTCCGGGGTCGCCTGGACCCCGAGCGTGACGCGCGCGGGGCTACCGGGCAGGAGCGGGATGATCGCGAACGTCGCGATCGAGACGCCCACGAGCACGAGCGCCAGCGTGCCGAGTCGGCGGAAGAGGTAGGTGAGGCTCAACCGGGTCTCCGGGGGGTGCGGGGGACCGCCGACGTGCGTCGGCGGTCCCGGTGGTCATCCGTTCAGCGGTCGAGCCAGGTCTCGACGAACCGGACGGCCTGGTCGGCGCGGGCCTGGAAGCCGCGCACGTCGGGCCCGTAGGCGTGGATCTGCAGCGGGTTGTAGAGGTAGATGTAGGGCGCTTCGTCCACGATGGTCTGGTTCACCTGCTCGTACAACGGGCGACGATCGGCGGGGTCGGCCTGCAGGCGCGCCTCGTCGAGGAGTTCGTCGACGGTCGGGTTGCTGTAGCCGGTGAAGTTGAAGACCTCGCCCGAACGGTGCTGCGCGTAGAAGTAGTCGTCGGGGTCGACCAGCCCGTTCCAGGAGCAGACGTAGGTGTCGTAGTTCCCTTGGCCCTGCTCTTCGAGCCACTCGGCCCACTCGAGCGTGCGGATCGACGCGTCGATGCCGACGGCGGCCAGGTCCTGCTGGATGACCTGTGCGGCGCGCACGGTCGCCTCGATGAAGGTCGTCGGCATGATCTCCATCTCGAAGCCGTCGCCGTAGCCGGCCTCCTCGAGCAGCGCGCGGGCGCGCTCGGGGTCGTACTCGTAAGGCTCGTACCCGAAGCTCCAGCTCGACGTCGAGGGGATGGGGTCCTGGGTGACGGCGGCGTTGCCGAACTCGGCTGCGGCGGCGACGTTGTCGCGGTTGATGGCGTAGGCGATGGCCTGGCGCACGCGTTCGTCGGCGAGCGGTCCTTCGGTCGTGTTCACGCCGATGTAGTAGTAGGCGCCGGCCGGCACGGCGTCGACGACCACGTCGTCGCGCTCGCGCAGTTCCTCGACCGACTGCGGCGGGACGGCGAAGGCCCAGTCGATGTCGCCGGTCACCAACGAGGTGCGCCGGACGGTCTCGTCACCGATGATGCGGATGTCGACGGCGTCGAGGTAGGGCAGGCCCTCTTGCCAGTAGTAGGGGTTGCGTTCGAGCAGGACGCGGGTACCGGGCTGGTAGTCGGCGATCATGAACGGACCCGTTCCCACGGGGCGGGTGTTGACGCTGCCGTCCTCGATGCCCGCCGGATCGAAGATGCCCAGCGCCTTGATCGAGGCGAGGTGCCCGAGGAGCGACGGGTTGGGCGCGGCGAGCGAGAAGACGACGGTCCCGTCGCCGGGCGCCGTCACCGACTCGACGCCCGCCAGGCGCCAGGCGTTGCCCGAACCGGTCTCCGGGTCGAGCAGGCGCTCGAACACCGTCACGACGTGGTCGGCGGTCAGCTCCTTGCCGTTGCTGAACTGCACGCCCTCGCGGAGCGTGAAGGTGACGGTCCGGCCGTCGTCGCTGACCTCCCAGTCGGTGGCCAACGACGGCACCAGGTTCTGCTCCGCGTCGAGGGTGATCAGACCGTCGAGCACGTTCTCGAGGACCTGGTAGCTCGACATGGCCGACGTGATGTGGGGGTCGAGTCCCACCGGTTCCTGGGCCCAGGCGGCCACCAGGGTGCCGCCGCGTTCCTGGGCTCCGGCGAGGCCGGCCGCGGCCAGCAGCAGCGTGAGGGCGAGGGTGAGCGAGCGCTTCATGGGGACCTCCTCAGGTCGATCGAATCGGACGAGGACGGGCGGTGCGGTCGGGGCGTTTCGGGCTCGGAGCGGGCGAGCCGTCGTCGCCGAGCTCCCAGTCCCACACGCTCTTGGCGATCTGGACCACCTGCATGGTCTCGCGGCTCTCGACGCCCTCGGTGCCCAGGGCCTCTTGCAGGAACGCGTGCAGGTCGCCGTTCGAGGCGTGGAGCGACTCGACGACGAGGTTGTTGGCACCGACGCAGATGGCCAGGTAGCGCACGGCGTCGTAGCGCGAGAGCCGTTCGACGACGGCGTCGAGCTCGGCGGGACGCACGCGGGCGTAGGTGGTGGCGAGCACGGGGACACCGAGCGCCAGCGGGTCGCTGATGGCCAGGATGCGCATCCAGCCCTCGTCGAGGAGGCGATGGGCGCGTTTGCGCACCATCGACTCGGAGACGTCGAGCTCGCGCGCGATCTCCCGGTAGGGTCGGCGACCGTCGCGCCTGAGCGCGATCACGATCGCCTGGTCGATGGGGTCGAGCCGTTCGTAGAGACTCTGGGCCACGTCGATCTCCCGAGGGCGAGGGGCGTGGGTGGGCGAGCACGGAACGCTGTGCCGTGGATCCTAGACGCTTTGCGTCCCAAGTGTCAACCTCACAGACGCAATGCGTCTGTGACAGCCGTCATCGCGCGCACGAAACGCGTCCCCGCCGACGTCGACGTCGAGAACGAGGGGCCGGCGCCGCCCTCAGTGGGCCGTGGCGAACGTCACGGTCCGCGCCACCAACTCGTCGGTGGAGGCGATCAGCGGCACGCGACGGTCGTCGACCACGATCTCGGGTTCGCGCAGCGCCAGCGGTACCTCGGTGCAGGCCGCCACGATCGCGCCCGCGCCGGCGCGCACCAAGCTGGCGGCCACGTCACCGAGCGCCGCGGCCGCCGCGCCGTCGGTGCGCCCGCGCTTGATGTCGTAGATCGCCGCCATCACGCGCTTCTGGTCGTCGGGAGAGGGCACCAGCGCCGCCACCCCCGCCGTGGCGTAGGCGTTCTCGTACAGGTGGGCGGCGAGGGTGGCGTCGGTCGCCAGCAGGCCCACGGTGAGGACGTCGGGATGGCGCGTGAGGGTGGCGGTCACGGTGGTCTCGATCAGGTCGAGGAAGGGGACTTCGCCCGCGGCCTCACGGACCGCGTTCGCGAAGGCGTGGGCGCCGTTGCACGGCATGACCAACACCTCCGCGCCCTGCGCCACCAGGCCGCTCGCCATCGCGGCGAGGCGCGGCGCCGGGCTCGGGCCGCGTCCCAGGACCGCCGCGGTGCGGTCGGGCACCGTCGGGTCGTTGTCGATCAGGATCCGCAGGTGGTCCTGATCGCGTTCCGCGCGGGTGGCCGCCACGAGCTTGGCGAAGAAATCGATCGTCGCGTCGGGCCCCATGCCGCCCAGGACGCCCACCACCTTGTGCCGCGCCCCGCCCGCGCTCACGCGGAGGCCCGCTCCGTCGGCAGCGGCGCCGCGACCACGTCGCGGTAGGCGTAGAGCGCCGCCGCGCCGCCGGTGTGCACGAAGACCACCCGCTCGTCGGCGCCGAACCGGCCCCGGCGCACGAGGTCGATCAGACCGGCGGCCGCCTTGCCCGTGTACACGGGGTCGAGCAGGATCCCCTCGGTGTGCGCGAAGAGCTGCACGGCTTCGACCATCGCCTCCGTGGGGAGCGAGTAGCCGGCGCCCACGTAGCCGTCGTCGACGACGATGGCGCCGCGCGGCAGCGGTGTGGCGACGCCGGCGAGCTCGGCGGTCGCCTGGGCCAGCGCGTGCAGTTTCGTCTCCTGGGCGGCCCGCTCGGCCCGCACGCTGATGCCCAGGACGGGCAGGCGGGCGTTCACGCCGTGCAGACCGGCCACCAGGCCGGCGTGCGTGCCGCCCGAGCCGCTCGCGACGACCAGGTGATCGAACGCGACGCCCTGGTCGAACGACTGCGTCATGAGCTCCTCGGCGCAGGCGACGTACCCGAGCGCGCCCAGGGCGTTCGACCCGCCCCCGGGGATGAGGTAGGCGCGCCGCCCCTCGGCCGCCAGGTCGGCGGCCAGCTCGGTCATGGCGGCGTTGAGGTCGGTGCCGGCCGGCACGACCAGGGCCCGCTCGACACCGAGCAGTCCGAACAGCAAGTGGTTGCCCGAGGCGTCGGGATGGAAGCTCCCCGGGACGCGCTCCTCGAGGACCAGCCGGCACGCCATGCCTTCGCGCACGGCGGCCGCCGCGGTGAGGCGGCAGTGGTTGGACTGCACGGCGCCCACCGTCACGAGCGTGTCGGCCCCTTGGGCCAAGGCGTCGGCGACGAGGAACTCGAGCTTGCGCGTCTTGTTGCCGCCCGCGGTGAGACCCAGCAGGTCGTCGCGCTTGATCCACAGCTCGGGTCCGCCGCCCGCGGACGAGGCCAGGGCGCGCGACAGGCGGGGCATCGGTTCGAGCGGCGTGGGACCGGGGGTGTAGCGGCGGCGGGGGACGCGGGCCAGGTGCATGGATGCCTCCAGGGGGCGACGTGCAAGGCGGTGTCGACCCGACGATACGCCCGGCACGCGCCCGCCGCGTGGGACAGGCACGGCGATCGGGCGCTTGGGCGCCTATCCTTGGGGCATGGCCACCGTCACCCGTCGCCTCGCCGAGTTCGTCGCCGACGACGACGAGCTGCGCGCGTGCGAGGCCCTCGGCCCCGAAGCCTGCCGCGCCGTCCCGGGCAACGTCGTGTGGAACGTGACCAGTGGGGCGCTGGCCAAGCTCGGTGAGCAACTCGCCTCGCCGGGCACCGTTCTGCCCTGGGTGTTGAACGCGGTCGGCGCACCCACGGCCTTCGTCGGGCTGCTGATCCCGGTCAAGGACGGCGGCTCGCTGTTGCCGCAGCTGGCGGTGGCCGGGCGGCTGCGCGCCGTGCCGAAGCGGACGCCGTGGTGGGTGGCGTCCTCCTTCGTGCGGGCGCTGGCGGTGGCGGCGACGGCGGTGTCGATCTGGCTCTGGTCCGGTTTGGCGGCCGGGCTGGCGGTCTTGCTGGCGCTTCTCGTGACGTCGCTGGCGAGCGGCGTCGGCTCGGTGGTGTTCAAGGAGGTCCTGGCGAAGACGGTGCCCCAGGGCGCGCGTGGGCGGGTTCTGGCCTGGCGGGCGGCCGTGGGCGGACTGCTGGGCGCTGGCGCCGGCTTGGCGCTGCAGGCGACGGTGGCCGACGCCGACGCCCGCGGCCCCTTCGTGGTCCTGCTGTTGGTGGCGGCGGGCGCGCTGGCCGCCTCCGCGGCCACGTTCGCCCGCGTCGTGGAGACGCCGGGTGCCACCGAGGGGGGACGCAACGCGCTGGCGGAAGCCTCGGCCGGATGGCGCTTCCTCCGCGAGGACGCGGCCTTCCGGCGCTTCCTGATCGCGCGCAGCCTGTTGTTCGCGGTGCCGCTGGCGACTCCGTTCCTCACGGTCTACGGCCAGCGCGCGGTGGGCGCCGACCTGGGCGGTCTGGGTGTGTTCGTGCTCGCCACCGCGCTGGCGTCGAGCGTCGCCAGCTGGGCCTGGGGGCGTGCGGTCGACACCGCCGCGCAGCGCACGATGGCGTGGGCCGGGGTGGTGGGCGTGGTGTCGGTCGTGTACGCCTTGTCCGTGGGGGCGTGGTTCCCCGAGGCGTGGCGGCAGGCCTGGACGTACGCGCCCGCCTTCCTCGGGGCCGGCATCGCTCACGCCGGCGTGCGCCTGGGACGCAAGACCTGGTTGGTCGACGCGGCCCCCGACGATCGGCGTGCGACGTACGTCGCCACGGCGAACACCGCGATCGGTGCCGTGACGGTCCTGGGCGCGGCGCTCGGTGCGGCGCTCGGCGCGCTCGGCCCTACGGTCGCGCTGATCGTGTTCGCTGCGGTCATGGCCGTCGGCGCGGCGGTGTCGCTCGGTCTGCCGGCGCCCGCCGCGGTCCAGGGGGGCGACGACGCGTGAGGCGCGGTCGGTGGCGACGCTCACCGCCCGCGGTCTAGACTGGTCGTCCCGGAGGTCCTGCCGCCATGACGTCGCCGTTCACCGCCGTGCCCGCCCATCCGGTCGTCCCGGCCGGCCCGTTGCCCCGCAACCCCGGGATGCCACTCGATCTCGATGGGGTCGCGTCGTTCCGACTCGATCGGTCGGCGGCCGAGCGCCGGGCCTCGACGCTCACCACGCGCCGCAGCGTCAAGAAGGAGGCGCAGGCCGGTTGGTTGCTCAAGGCCGTCACCCTCATCGACCTGACCACGCTGGCCGGCGACGACACGCCCGCCCGGGTGCGTCGTCTGGCGGCGAAGGCCCGCACACCGGTGCGCGCCGACCTCCTCGCCGCCTTGGGGATGTCCGACGTGCCGCTCACGACCGGGGCCCTGTGCGTCTACCACGCGATGGTGCCGACGGCGGTCGACGCGCTCTCGGGTAGCGGTGTGCCGGTGGCGGCGGTCTCGACCGGTTTCCCGGCCGGGCTGACGCCGTTCGAGACGCGCTTGGCCGAGATCCGTGCGTCCGTCGAGGCCGGTGCGAGCGAGATCGACGTGGTCATCGCGCGTCACCAAGCGCTCTCGGGTGATTGGGCAGCCCTGTACGAACAGCTCCGGGCCTTCCGGGCGGCCTGCGGCCCCGCGCACCTGAAGGTGATCCTCGGGACGGGCGACCTGGGCACGTTGCGGACGATCGGCCGGGCGTCGCTCGTGGCGATGATGGCGGGCGCCGATTTCGTCAAGACCTCGACCGGCAAGGAGAGCGAGAACGCCACCTTGCCCGTCTCGCTGACGATGGCGCGCACGATCCGGGCGTACGCCGAACGGACCGGTTTCGCGGTGGGGTTCAAGCCCGCCGGCGGCATCCGGACCGCGAAGGACGCGCTGGCCTGGATGATCCTCATGCGCGAGGAGCTCGGCCGGCGGTGGCTCGAGCCCGACCTGTTCCGCTTCGGCGCCAGCGGTCTCCTCGGCGACATCGAACGGCAGTTGGAGCACCATGTGACCGGGCGCTACGCCGCCCTGCACAAGCAACCACTCGCATGACGCCACCCGTCGACCCGGCGCCTGCGCACGCCTTCGCGCTGCGCCTCGACGCCGACCTGGCGCTGCGGCTGCGTGAACGACACCACGCCCCGGAGCTCGCCGCCCGCATCGAGGCCGAGAAGGCGCACCTGGCGCCGACCTTCGCCTGGGCTCGCCGGCCCGCCGCCGACGTGGCGAAGCGGCAGATCGACGCCGGACTGGACGCCTTCCGGCGCGGCGCGGCTTGGCACGCCGACCTGTGCCACCAGGGCGAGGTCGTGGGTGCGATGTGGTTGCACGAGCCGCTCCAGGGCCCCGGCGGGTCGACCGAGGTGGGGTACTGGTTGGCGCGGGCGTTCGAGGGGCGAGGCCTCGTCACGCGCGCGATGGAGGGTCTGCACCGGCACTTCTTCGAGGGCCGGCAACTGGGGCGTGTCTCGCTGGCGACGGTGCCGGGCAACGCGCGCAGCGAGGCGATCGCCGTGCGGCTGGGGTACACGCCGGAGGCCGTGTTGCGCCAGGCACACGTCGACGCCGACGGGCAGGTCGTCGACCTGGCCTTCTACGGCCTGCTCCGCGAGGACTGGCGCGGGCCGGGCCAGGACGCGCCGCCGCTGCCGCTGCCGCGCTTCGCGCTGCGCGTCGACGACGACCTCGAGCTGGCCCTCTTCGAACGCGAAGACGCCAAACCCCTGTTCGACCTGGTGATGGCGAACCGAACCCACCTCAGCCGCTGGATGCCGTGGGCGGCGAGCGCCAGCCCCGAGGCGCAGGCCGCGTTCGTCGAGCGCACGCTGAGCACGCTCGCGGCGGGCGAGGGCGTCGACACGGGCATCTGGTGGCGCGGACGCTTGGTGGGCGCGGCGGGGCTCCACAGCTGGAGCGAGCGGCCGCGGCGCTGCTCGGTGGGCTATTGGATCGCCGCCGACGTGCAGGGCCACGGCATCGCCACCCGTGTGACGCGCGCGCTCCTGGCGAAGGCGTTCGAGGACCTGGGCACGATCCGGGTCGACCTGCGCGCTGCCGTGGGGAACGTGCGCAGTCGCGCCGTGGCCGAGCGGTTGGGACTGCGCTTCGAGGGCGTGCTGCGGCGTGAGCTGCCGGTCGAGGAGGGCTACGCCGACATGGCCGTGTACGCGCTCCTGGCCGACGCGTGGGCGGGGATCACCGGGGGCGCGGGCCCCACGACGGCGGCCTGAGTGACTGGACCGCCATCCCTACCCCCTGGGGGCGCGGGGGGATACCGTAGGCGTCGGTGGACACGGCGCGGCGACCCCATCGTCGGCCCCGGCGTCCCACGGAGGTGACGTGATGGCGGGATCCGACATGCGCGACGTGCGCGTCCACGGGCACGGGACGGGCGGCCCGGAGGGCGCACGCGTCGTGCAGGTGCAGAAGTCACTGATGTCGCACAACGACGGTGTCGCCGCGACCAACCGCGAAGCGTTCGGCGGCCGGCTGGTGCTCAACGTCGTGTCGTCGCCCGGGTCGGGCAAGACCGCGCTGCTGGAGCGCACCGTGCGCGAACTCGCGGGCGACCTGCGCGTCGGCGTCGTGGTGGGCGACCTCGAGACCGACCACGACGCGCAGCGGCTGTTCGCCGCGGGCGCCCCGTCGGTACAGATCGCCACGGGCACGGTCTGCCACCTGGAGGCCGAGATGGTGGCCCAGGCGGTGGCGCAGCTCGACCTCGCGGCGCTCGACGTGCTGGTCATCGAGAACGTCGGCAACCTGGTGTGTCCCGCGGCCTGGGACCTGGGCGAGGACCTGCGGGTGGTGCTGCTCTCCACCACCGAGGGCGAGGACAAGCCACTGAAGTACCCGCGCATCTTCAAGGACGCCGACGTGATCATCGTCAACAAGACCGACATCGCCGAGGCCGTGGGCTTCGACCGGCAGAAGGCGCTCGACTACCTGGCCCAGGTGGCGCCCAGCGCCCGCGTGTTCGAACTGTCGGCGCGCACCGGCGCCGGCATGGCGCCGTGGCTGACGTACCTCCGCGAGCGCCAGACGGCCAAGGTGGCGGCGCGCGCCTAGCGTGAGCGAACCGGAACGGCGCCTGCTGCGCGTCACCGGCACCGTGCAGGGCGTCGGGTTCCGACCCTTCGTCTACCGCCTGGCGCTCGGTCTGGGGGTACGCGGCTGGGTGCGCAACGACGTCCATGGCGTCACCGTCGAGGCCATCGCCGCGCCGGACGTGCTCGACCGCCTGACGGCGGCGCTGGCGGCCGAGGCGCCGCCGGCCGCGCGCGTCGAGGCCGTCACGCTGCTGGCGCGCGAACCGGCTCCCGGGCCTCGGCCCGCCGCGTTCACCATCGTCCTCAGCGAGGACGCGCACGACGTCACCACGTCCATCTCGCCCGACCTGCCCGTCTGCGACGACTGCCTGCGCGAGATGCGCGACCCGACCGACCGGCGCCACGGCTACGCCTTCGTGAACTGTACGAACTGCGGCCCGCGGTACTCGATCATCGAAGCGCTGCCCTACGACCGGCCGCTCACCACCATGAAGGGCTTCGCGATGTGCCCGGCGTGTGCGGCCGAGTACCACGACCCGCTCGACCGACGCTTCCACGCCCAGCCGACCGCCTGCCCCCGCTGCGGACCGCAGCTCGCCTTCCATGCCGCGGGCGGGTCGGACGTCGTCGCCGAGGACGGCGCCGCGGGCGGGTCGGACGCCATCGGCGACGCCGCGATCGCCGCGACGGTGGCGGCCTTGCGAGCGGGTCGCATCGTGGCGATCAAGGGTCTGGGCGGCTACCATCTGGCCTGCGACGCGCGCGACGCGGCCGCCGTGGCCGCCCTGAGGGAGCGCAAGTTCCGCAAGGAGAAGGCCTTCGCGGTCATGGCGCGCGACGTCGCTGCGTTGGGCGCGCACGTCCGCCTCGACGAGGTCGCCCAGGAGCTCCTGACCAGCAGCGCGCGCCCCATCGTGCTGCTCGAGAAGGGATCGGACCCGCTCCCGGACGCACTGGCGCCCGACAACGCCGCCCTGGGCGTGATGCTGCCGTACACACCCGTCCACCACCTGCTGTTCGACGCGGGCGCCCCCGACCTGCTCGTCATGACGAGCGCCAACCGCTCGTCCGAGCCCATCGCGTACCTCGACGAGGAGGCCCGCGAGCGCCTCGCCGGGCTGGCCGACGCCTTCCTCACCGGCGATCGTCCCATCGCCCGGCGGGTCGACGACGGCGTGGCGCAGGTGGTCGCGGGGAGCGCCGTCGTGGTGCGTCGGGCCCGCGGCCTGGCGCCGGCTCCCGTGGTGCGCGACGCCCGCTTCGCCGGGCCGATCCTGGCGCTGGGGGCGGAACTCAAGTCGAGCATCACCTTGGCGGTGGGCGGCGCCGCCTACGTCAGCCAGCACCTGGGCGACCTCAGCGACCTGGCGTCGTTCACGGCCTTCGGGGAGACCGTCGCCGACCTGTGCGCCATGTACCGCGTCGATCCCCGCGACGCGCTCGTGGTCGTCGACCGCCACCCCGCCTACCCGAGCCGCCGCTTCGGCGAGGCGCTCGGAGCGCGCACGCTGGCGGTCGGCCACCACGTCGCCCACGTCGCCAGCGTGCTGGCCGAGCGGGCGGCGTGGGACGTGCCCGTCCTCGGCTTCGCCTTCGACGGCGCCGGTCTGGGCGACGACGACAGCGTGTGGGGCGGCGAGGTCTTCCACGGCTCGCTGAGCGGGGACTTCGTGCGGGTGGCCCACGTGCGCCCCGCCGCCCTGCCGGGCGGCGACGCCGCCGCGCGCACCCCCGTGCAGGCCGCCGTCGGCTGGTTGGCGGCGTTGGGTGACGAGGCCCTCGAGCGGGTGGCGCGACCGCCGTTCGGGTTCCCGGCGGAGCGCCTCGCCCTGGCGCGCCGGCTGGTGGCCCTCGGCGTGCGCACGCCCACGACCACGAGCGTGGGGCGGTTGTTCGACACGGTCGCCGCGCTCACCGGCTTCCACCGCACGATGAGCTTCGAGGGCCAGGCGGCGATCGGGCTGGAGACGTTGGCGCGGCGCGCTCCCGAAGCCGAGCCCTACCCGTGGCCGTTCGGGCTCGACGGGGCCGGCACCGAGCACCCGCCCGCCGGCGACGACGGCACCCCGACGTGGGACCACGCGCCCCTGCTCGCCGCCATCCTCGACGACCTGAGCGCCGGTGTGAGCGCCGCCGTGGTCGCCCGGCGGTTCCACGAGGCCCTGGCCGCGGGCGTCGTCGAGGCGGCGCTGACGCTGGCTGAGCGCCACCCGTTCGAGGCGGTGGTCCTGTCGGGCGGCGTGTTCCAGAACCGCTTGCTCGTCGAACGCGTGCTCGCGCGGGCCCGCGTCCACGGGCTTCGGGTCTGGCGCAACGAACGGGTCCCCACCAACGACGGTGGGGTGTCGCTCGGGCAAGCGGCCTGGGCCGCGGCGCGCTGAGGGCGGCGATCCGACCGCGAGCGTCCGTTCAGCGCTGCAGCGCTCCGACCAAGCGCGTGAGGTGCGCCACGCGTCCGGCGAGCTGTCGGGCGGCGAGGTGGTGGAACGACGCCGCCAAGCCGGGATCCGCCTGCGTCAGCTCGGCGAGCCGTTCACGGCTCAGCCGGAACAGCGACGTGGGCTCGTCGGCCACCAACCAGGCCCGCCCCTGCGTCGTGCGCTCGTAGAAGGCGACGTCGCCGACCAGGTTGCCGCCGCGCAGCGTCTCGAGCCGCACCGGCGGGCGGCCGTCGATCTCGAGCAGCGTCGTCACCTGACCGCTCACCACCACGTAGATCGCGTCGCCGCCGGCGGTGTCGTGCTCGATGATGCGTTCGCCCCGAGCGATCTCGATCCGCTCGAGGTGCACGGCCAGGTCCTGCAGTTCCAGGTCGTCGTCCGTCAACGCCGCGAGACGTTCCACGAGCGACTGCAGTGGATCGCGATCGGCGGCGGCGAGGGCGTGTCGTTCGGCGGCTTCGAGGGCCTCGTCCACGGAGGCGGCGAACCCGAAACCGGCGTCGCTGTCGGCGCGCAGACCGCGTCGATCGAAGGCGTCGCGCAGGTGGGCGGGTACGGCGGCGAACACGAGTCGGAGGCCCCGCTCGCCCGTCTCACGTCGCAGCGCGTCGAGGCTGGCGAGGGCGGTCGCGTCCGCGCCGGTCACCTGTCGGAAGTCCACGATCACGTCCTCGACGGGATCGGCCTCGAGTCGCCGCTCGACGCGCTCGAGCAGCGCGTGCGCCATCCCGAAGAACAGGAACCCCTGCAGGTGGAAGACCAGCCGGCTCGCCCCCGTCGTGTCGAGGATGCGTCGTTCCTGCGCGTCCCAACGCATCCAACTGCGCGCGTCGGCACCTGTCAGGACGTGTTTGACGGCGTTGACGCGGCTGTAGGACACGACGAACAGCAGCACCGTCAGCACCAGGCCCACCAGCACGCCTTCGAGCAAGCCCAGGGTGGCGATCACGATCAGGATCAAGAGCACGATGGCGTACTCGAGCCGGGCCAGGACGGCAGGGGCCGCCACCACCCACTCGTACAGCAGGCCCAGTCCGAGGGAGATGAGGACACCCGCCACCAGGGGCGTGGGAACCCAACCGACGAGCGCCGGACCGAACGCCGCGCTCCCAGCCGTCACGACGGCGGCGACCAGCGCCGCCATGCGGTGGGTGCCTCCCGAGCGAGCGCCGAGCAGGTTGGCGCTGAGCGACGGGTACGTGGGCGGGGCGCCGAACGCGGCGGCGGCGAGGTTGCCGAGGCCGGCGGCGCGCATCTCGCGGTCGAGCACGATCCGCCGGCGCAGCGCGGTCTCGAGACCCGCGACGTTGAACGAGAGGCCCATGGCGGCCACGAGGACCACGGTGGCGACGCCCGGCAGGTGGAGCCACCACGTCGGCCAGTGCACGTGGGTGAACACGTCGACGCCGAGCAGCCGCACCGGGCCCGCGGCGGGGCCGACGTCGAGCAGCAGGCCGGCCTCGCGCCACGCGGCCCCGGATCCGCCCGTGAACGTCATCGCCGCGAAGAAGGCGGCCGTGGCCGTCACCAGCAGGGCGGGGAACACGAGCGGACGCCGCCCACGCATGCCGAAGGCGAGGATGGCGCCGAGCAGCAGCGCCGGCGCCCACCGCGACCAGGCGGCGGGGGCGAACGCGTGCCAGGCCGGACCCGTCCCGGGCGCCGCGCCGACGGCGACCGCCGCTCCGCCCAGCACGAGCAGCCAGCCGGTGCCGGCGACGAAGCCGCCGATGACGGGGTACGGCAAGTAGCGCACCAGCCGACCGAGCCGGAACACGCCGATGGCGACGAACGAGGCCCCGACCGCGAAGGTCGCGGTGGCCACCACCATGACGACGGTGGCGAAGCGGGCGGCGGGGTCCTCGCCCGCGGGAACGGCCGCCAGGGTGGTGACGGCCAACGCGGCCAGGATGGCCGACGGCGCCCCTTGCACGTGCGAGGTGAGACCGGGAACCGCACCGACGAGCGCCACCACGATCGTCGTGATGGTGGTCCCGAGCAGGGCGAGGCGGATGCCGGTGGCGAGCCCCTCGGCGCCGATGGGCGCGAAGATGAGGGCCCCGATCGAGACCGACGTGACGCTCAGGACGAGCCCCACGACCGCGCCGGCGAGCAGCACGCGCACCATGGGCCACGGACTGCGCTTCAGGGCAGGAGGGGAGGGTGACGGGAGCCCCTCCACCGGGACCCTAGCGCGGACGCCTGGTGCGGTTCGAGCTGTCGGCATGTTCCGGGATTGTCGCATGCCCGCGGTCCGGGGCCGTCAGGGGCGAAGATGGAGCATGGCAGCCACCACGATCGGCATCCTGCATCCGGGCGAGATGGGCGTGTCGCTCGCCGCGACCGCACACCACAGCGGCTGCGACGTCTTGTGGGCGTCGGAGGGCCGCGGCGTCGCCACGCACGAGCGCGCCGAGGCGGCCGGGCTCACCGACGTCGGCACCCTGGAGGCGCTCGTCGACCGCTGCGACGTCGTCGTCGCCATCTGCCCACCCCATGCGGCCGAAGACGTGGCCCGGGCCGTGGTCGCCGCCGGTTTCGACGGTCTGTACGTCGACGCCAACGCCATCGCGCCCGAGCGGGCGGTGCGTCTCGAGCGGGCGCTGACGGCCGCGGGCGTGGCGTTCGTCGACGGCGGCGTGATCGGGCCGCCCGCCTGGAGCGCCGGCACCACCCGCCTGTACCTGTCGGGGCCTCGCGCTCGCGAGGTGGAGGCCTGTTTCCGGGCCGGCCCGCTCGACGTCACCGTGCTCGACGACCGGATCGGGACGGCGTCGGCGCTCAAGGTGTGCTACGCGGCGTACACGAAAGGGACCACCGCCTTGCTGTGCGCCGTGCTCGCGACCGCTGAGCACGCCGGCGTCCTGGCGCCCCTTCGCGAGCGTTGGGACGAGGACGAACCGGGCTTCGCCGCCCGCACCGTCGACCGGGCCGAGCGCGTGACCCGCAAGGCCTGGCGCTTCGTCGGGGAGATGGACGAGATCGCATCGACCTTCGCCGCCGCGGGCCTCCCGGCGGGGTTCCACGAAGGTGCGAGCGAGGTCTATCGGCGCCTGGCGGCCTTCAAGGACGCGCCCCGGCCCGATCTCGACGCCGTCCTCCGTGCCCTCTTGGAGCCCGAACAGATGGCCATCGACGAGGCCGGCTGAACGCAGCTGGACGGCCCCGACGGATGCGGGGTCGTACCATCGGACAGGGACAGAGGCACGAGCGAGGGGAGTCATCGATGGAAGACCGAGCCACCTACGAACGCCGGATGCGGAAGCAACTCGACGAGATGCAGGCCGAGCTGGACCAGATGCGTGCGCGCACGGACGCCGCCGACGCCGACACCGAGCCGGAGGTCAAGCGCCAGGCCGACCTGCTGCAGGAGAAGGTCGACGAGGGCAAGGCACTGCTCGACCGCTTGGAGTCCGCCAGCGGCGACGCCTGGGCCGAGACGCGCGAGGAGGTCGAAGCGGCGTGGGTGTCGCTCACGTCCGGGTTGCGTGACGCGCCCAACAAGCTGATCCGCTAGCCCCGGCGCCGGCCGAGCCTCGTACGGCTCCGCCGTTCAGCGGGCGCGTCGTGCCGCGAGGCGCCGGTTGGCGAGGTGCAGGTCGCGCACGAGGCGCCCGCCTTCGACCGCCAACGCCACCACGGCGACCGTGTAGAGCACGAGCAGCCCGACCACCAGCATCAGACGTCCACCACTGGGTGCGATCTCGCCGGATGCCAACCCCGTCCATACCGCCGAGGCCGTCGTGGCCGCGAAGGCCAGCAGGGCCAGCCCCAGCCACGCGCCGAGGGCGACGCGACGCCGGTGCGTGCGAAGGGCGGCCAGCATGAGCAGGGCGCCGCCGCCGAAGGCCGCCGGGGCGAGCTCGGCGGGCATCAGGAAGTCCATCAGGAAGCGGCGCGCGGCGCTGCTCCCCAGCACCGAGGTGAGCAGGGTCGCGACGATCGGCAGGGCGGCGAGCGCCGTGCCGAGAACGGCGAAGACCAGGTCGAACGACCGGTGGGCGCGCATCGCCATCGCCTCCTCCGCGACGGGCCGAGGGTCACTCTGGAGCCTCGAGCGTACGTCTCGCGCGGGCATGATGCCAGTGTCGATGGACCCCCGCCGAGGCGTCCGCCGCCGGGCGTCGTCGATCGGCGCCTCGGATCGGCGCACCCGCGCCGAAGCGTGCCCGGCGCCGTTCGGGGTCGGGTGTACGATGCCGGCACCATGACGACGGTCCGCGACTACTTCGAGACGCTCGACTACGGCCCGGCCCCGGAGGCCGCCGACACGGCGCGCGAGTGGCTCGTCCGGCACGGCGGCCGCTTCGGCCACTGGATCGACGGTGGCTTCGACGCGGGAGCCCGCGACACCTTCGAGACGGTCGATCCCGCCACCGGCGCCACCCTCGCCACCGTGGCGCAGGGGTCGGACGCCGACGTCGACCGGGCCGTGGCAGCCGCTCGCCATGCCTTGCCGGGCTGGCGCGCCCTCGGCGGCCACGGCCGCGCGCGCCATCTCTACGCCTTGGCTCGACAGGTCCAGAAGCACGCGCGTCTGCTGGCCGTCCTCGAGACCCTCGACAACGGCAAGCCGATCCGCGAGACGCGCGACCTGGACGTTCCGCTGGTCGCCCGTCACCTCTACCACCACGCCGGCTGGGCGACGCTGCGGGACAGCGAGTTCCCGGGCGAGGAGGGCGTGGGCGTCTGCGGTCAGATCGTGCCGTGGAACTTCCCGCTGCTCATGCTCGCCTGGAAGGTGGCGCCCGCCCTGGCAGCCGGTTGCACGGTCGTCCTGAAGCCGGCCGAGTACACGCCGCTCACGGCGCTCGCGTTCGCCGAGCTGGCGCATCGCGCAGGGCTGCCCGCCGGCGTGCTGAACGTGGTCACCGGCGACGGTCGGACCGGTCAGGCGCTGGTCGACCATCCCGACGTCGACAAGATCGCCTTCACCGGCTCGACCGAGGTCGGCCGCATCATCCGGGAGCGCACGGCGGGCAGCGGTAAGGCGCTGACGCTCGAGCTCGGCGGCAAGAGCCCGTTCATCGTGTTCGACGACGCCGACCTCGACGGTGCGGTCGAGGGCGTGGTCGACGCGATCTGGTTCAACCAGGGCCAGGTCTGCTGCGCCGGTTCGCGGTTGCTGCTGCACGAGCCGATCGCCGAGGCGTTCGTGACGAAGCTGCGCGCCCGCATGGAGACGCTGCGGGTGGGCCCACCGCTCGACAAGGCCATCGACGTCGGCACGCTCGTCGCCCCCGTGCAGCTCGAGCGCGTGCGGCGGCTGGTGGCGCAGGGCATCGAGGAGGGTGCCACGTGTTTCCAACCGTCGTGGGACGTGCCTGCCGGCGGCCTCTACTTCCCGCCGACGCTGTTCACCGACGTCGAACCGGCCATGACGATCGCGCGCGACGAGATCTTCGGTCCCGTGCTGGTGTCGATGACCTTCCGGACGCCGGCGGAGGCGGTCGAGATCGCCAATCACACGCCCTACGGCTTGGCGGCGAGCGTCTGGACCGACAGCGTGGCGGTGGCCCTCGACGTGGCGCCGCAGCTCCAAGCCGGCGTGGTGTGGGTGAACGCCTCGAACCTGTTCGACGCGGCAGCGGGCTTCGGCGGCTACAAGGAGTCGGGGTTCGGCCGCGAGGGCGGGCGTGAGGGGATGCACGCGTACCTGGCGTCATCGCTGGAGCGGGAGCTGCCCGCGTACGGCGAGGACGAGCTGGTGGCGCCCGCCGGACCGTCCGACCTGGGCGGCGAGCCTGCTCCCGACGGGGAGGTCCAGGTCGACCGCACGCCCAAGCTCTACGTCGGCGGCAAGCAGGTGCGCCCCGACGGCGGCACCTCCTATCCCGTCCGCAGCGCCGAGGGCGTGCACGTGGGCGAGGCCGGTTGGGGCAACCGCAAGGACGTCCGCGACGCGGTCGAGGCGGCGCGCAAGGCCACCGGCTGGACGAAGGCGTCGGGGCACGCGCGGGCGCAGGTGCTCTACTACCTGGCCGAGAACCTCGACGCGGACGCGGGCCGGTTCGTCGCGCGGCTGCGGTCGCTGACCGGGGTCGACGAGGCCGCCGCGCACCGCGAGGTCGACGTCGCCGTCCGCCGACTGTTCACTTACGCCGCCTGGGCCGACAAGTTCGACGGCGCTGTCAAGAGCGTGCCCGTGCGGGGCGTGGTGCTGGGCATGCACGAACCGTGGGGCGTGGTCGGCGTGAACGCGCCCGACGAGGCGCCGCTCCTCGCCTTCGTGTCGCTGGTGGCGCCGCTCCTGGCCATGGGCAACCGTGTCGTGGCGACGCCGTCGCCGCGTTGGCCGCTGGCGGTCACCGACCTGGTGCACCTGGTCGAGGCCTCCGACGTGCCGGCGGGTGCGCTGAACGTGCTGACGGGCGACCGGGACGCGCTGGCGTTCGTCCTCGCCGATCACGACGAGGTCGCCTGCCAGTGGTACGTGGGGTCGGCCGCCGGGAGCGCCGAGGTCGAGCGCCGGTCGGCGGGCAACCTCAAGGCCACGTGGACCAACGGCGGCCGCAAGCGCGACTGGTTCGATCCGGCCCAGGCCGAGGGGCGCGCTTTCCTGCGGCGGGCGGTGCAGACGAAGAGCGTGTGGGTGCCGTACGGGGCCTGATCCGCGGGCTCGGCGCCGGCGCTAGCGCATGATCGCGGCGCTCCCGTTCGCGACCAACCCCGACCCCGACACCGACCGACCTGCGCGGTATCCCCGTGCCGATGGGCGAGGGCGCGGGTTGGTGTCCGCGGCCGACCTCGACGTCTCGCGCGCCCAGCCGTGTGGGTCCGGCCGGTCTGCACGTCGCCTTTTTGACAACGCCGTCAGACCTGACGGGCGAGGATGGATGAACCGACAACGGAGCGTGCGACGTCCTCGTAGGGTGCGCCAGCGCGCGGGAAGGCGAGGCCATGATCGACGCCGTGGACGGGACTCCTTACGAGCGGGGGACGGTCGTCGCCACGTTCACCACGCCCCTGGGCGAGGTGGTTCCAGCGGTGACGTGCGCCGACATGCTGGAGATCGAGGCGCGCTGGATGCGCGAGCGCAGCAGCGGTCCGGAAGACCTGGCCGCCCTGGCGGGCGACCGGCTGGCAGCCGTGGTGGCAGGCTGGCAGGTGGCGGGGGCGATGCGTGTCGCGGTCGTCGCGGGAGCCGGTTGGAACGGCGCGGCGGGCGTCGAGGCAGCGCGGACGCTGGCGCAGATGGGTCACGCCGTCACCGTGGTGCCCGTGGGCGGGCAGCGCCGCGGTCCTGGCACGGTGGCGTTGGCGAGCCTGCGGCGGGCATCGGTGCAGGTCTTGCCGACCTCGCGGATGGCGTCGGCGTTGACCGACGCGGACGTGGTGCTCGACGCCATCGTGGGCTGCGGCCTGCACGGGCGGGTGCGCACCGCTTCGGCCGAGGCGATCCGGGCCGTCAACCGCTTCTCCCGTCGCATCGTGTCGGCCGACGTGCCGTCCGGTCTCGACGGCGACAGCGGGATCCCCTGGGGTCCGGTGGTGCGCCCCACGGCGACCGTCACCTTCGGGCTGCCGAAAGTGGGCCTGGCGCAGGCCCAGGTGGACCTGAGCGAGCTGCTGCTGGCCGACATGCGCTTGCCGGGCGACGCGCTCCGCGAGCTCGGGCTCGTGGTCGGCGATCCGTTCCGGCGCGGTCCCATCGTCCCACTCCGTTGCACCAACCTCGAGGGCGCCCGCTGCCGCGAGGCCGGGGCCGAGGCTGCGTTCGGGCGGCGGGGTCGCCTGCTCGAAGGGGCGGGGGAGGTCTCGGGGCGAAGCTGACCACCACCACCGGCCTCCGATCCCGACGGGGCCCCCGGGGCGGCGACCAGCGGGAGCCGATGCCCTTGGTGCTGGCCGGTCCGAAGCCGGTGGGGGACCTCGACGATGTCGCCTGACATTCCGTCGCTCAGGTCGCGACGAAGACGCCCGTGGACCGTCGAACGCGCAGACCGCCGTCGCCGACGGCCGCCTGCGCGAGACCTGCCAGGAAGGTCACCAGCCGCTCGGCGACGGCGTCCTGGGCGGCGTAGACCATCGAGGCCAGATAGCGCGTGAGGACCGCCGCGTCGACGATCCGGAGGTCGTCTTCGGCGCCGCGGTCGTGGCGCACCACCTGTGCGAAGGCGTCCTGCAAGACCGCCGTGCCGTTCTCCAACGTGAACGACAGCCGTTCGGGCGTGTCGACCCGCAGCTCCGGCCAGGCGGCGGCGACCTCGTGCAGCAGGTCGACGATCTCGGTGAGGTGGCCGAGGCCGTTCGTCGCGGCCACCAGCCGGCCGCCCGGGCGGAGGACACGCCGCACCTCGGCGGTCGCGGCCGGTAGGTCCGGCACGTGATAGAGCATGTGGTTCGCGAACACGAGGTCGAACGCGTCGTCGGCGAACGGGAGCGCCTGGACGTCGGCAGGACGGAAGACGGCCGCGCGTCCCAGCCGCTGGAAGGCCGCCTGCGCCGTGGCCACCATGCCCTCGGAGCGATCGGTGAGCGTCAGGTGCCAGGCGGGCGGCACGCGTGCGCCGGTCGCCATCCACATGCGGGCGGAACCGACGCCGACCTCCAGGACGTGGGCGTCATGCGGCAGCGGCGCGGGCTCGACCGCCACGCGCCAGAGCCAGGCGTGGAAGTCCTCCCGGCTCGCGTCCCCCTGCGCGTGCAGCGCGATGCGCGCCTCGAGTCGCGCCGAGCTCCCGTAGGCGTCCTGCGAGCGAACGAGCCGCATGTCGCTCACCTCAGGAAGAAGCCGGCGCCGAGCACGTCGTCCGCGTCGACCACCCAGGTGTGGTATCCGACGATCGCGGCGGTGCCCCCCACTTCCGGGACGATCGCCGCGTAGGCGCCCACCTGGGCGGGTTCGAGCGCGCGTCCCGTGAACACCGAACCGATGATCGACTCGTTGGCGATCATCTCGCCCATGCCCAGGCGACCCCGCGCCACCAACTGGGCCACGCGCCCGGCCGTGCCGGTCCCTGTCGGCGAGCGGTCGACCTGCCGATCGGCGAACACGCAGACGTTGCGCTGGGTGCCGGCCGCCGTCCTGGGAGGACCCGAGAGGATCGTGCCGTAGATCCCACGGAGCTCGCTCTCGAGCGGATGGACCACGTCCGCCGCCGCCATCACCGCATGCTTGATCTCGTCGCCCGCCTGGACCAGGTCGCGCAAGCGCTCCGGGGTCACCTCCAACCCTAGCTGGCCGGCGTCCAAGTAGGCGTAGAAGGCGCCGCCGAAGGCGACGTCCACCGTCACCTCACCGAATGAGGGGGTGCGGACGGTCAGGTCGGGCGTGTGTAGGAAGGCGGCCACGTTGCGGAACCGCACCTCGCCGACGCGCCGCCCGTCCCACGCCACGAACGCCTCGATGAAGCCCGCGGGTGCGTCGATGCCGACGCGGGTCTCGGGGATGGTGCGGGTCACCAGCCCCTGCGCCACGGCGACGGTGGCCAGCGCGATGACGCCGTGCCCGCACATGTCGCTGTAGCCCTCGTTGTGCATGAACACCACGCCCAGGTCGGCTTCGGGCGAGACCGGCTCGGTCACGTACGCGCCGTACATGTCGGCGTGCCCGCGCGGTTCGAGCAGCAGGGCGCGCCGGACGTGGTCGAGGTTCTCGCGCGCCCAGCGACGCTTGGCGAGGATCGTGTCGCCCTGCAGGCGGGGGACGCCGCCGGTGACGATGCGGAGCGGTTCGCCGCCCGCGTGCGTGTCGACGGTGGTGTAGGTCGCGGCGAACTCCATGGGCGCACGCTACATGGTCCTCGCGCGGGGCGTTGAGGGTGCCGCCACCACCGGGCAGGCACGCCTCCCAGTCCGCCGAGGCGCCGGGCCTCCCGTCCATGACGCGTCTCGAACGGCCGGTGTAGGCTGATGGCGAGCCAGCGAGTGGAGGCCCGCATGCCCGAGAGCGCGATCTCCGTCGAGGACGCCCGCTTCTCCTACGGTCAGCGCGAGGTGCTCAGGGGCGTCAGTTTCGAGGTCGCCCCCGGCGAGGTGTTGGGCTTCCTCGGACCCAACGGCGCGGGCAAATCGACCACGATCCGGCTCCTCACCGGCCAGCTGCGTCCGTCGTCGGGGCGGGTGCGCGTGCTCGGTCGGGACGTGATCCGGGACCGGGCCGACGTCATGGGGCGTGTCGGGGTCAGTTTCGAGGAGAAGAACCTCTACCCCACGATGACGGGCGCCGAGAACCTGCGCTTCTTCGCCCGGCTCTACGGGGTCCAGCACCCGGACGTGTCGGGCCTGCTGGCCCAGGTCGGGCTCGAGAGCCGTGGTCGCGACCTGGTGTCGGGTTACTCCAAAGGGATGCGCCAGCGCCTCATGCTGGCGCGCGCGCTCGTGCACGATCCCGACGTGCTCCTCCTCGACGAGCCCACCGACGGTCTCGATCCGGTGTCGGCGACGGCGGTGCGCGACGTCATCCGCACCCGGGTGGCAGCCGGCAACGCGGTGCTGCTCACCACCCACGACATGCACGAGGCCGACGAGCTGGCGCATCGGGTGGCGTTCATCAACGAGGGCCAGCTCTACGCGCTCGACACCCCGGAGCACCTGAAGCTGGCGCACGGCACGCGCTCGGTGCGGGTACGGCTGCGCGACGGCGAGGGCACGCGCGACGAGGACGTGCCGCTCGACGCTCCGGACGCCGGCGAGCGCGTGGCCGCGCTGCTGGCAGGCGGCGAGGTCGTCACGATCCACACGGCCGAGGCGACGCTGGAGGAGGTCTTCATCCGGATGACCGGCCGGGGGCTCGCGTGAGCACTCGGCGCACGCGCGAGTTCTTCGCGCGCGGCGCGCCCACGCGGGTGGTCTCGCATGGGGCGATCGTGCGCGCCATCATGGCCAAGGACCTGCTCGTCTTCTCCCGCGATCGCCTGTGGATGGTGTTGACGCCGTTCGCGCTCGTGGCGTTCGCCGCGCTGTTCTGGCTGATGCCGGCCCGCGTCGACGAGACGCTCGTCGTGGGCGTGCATCCGCCTGCGCTGGCAGGCGCCCTGCGGTTGGCGTTGGGCGTGACCGAGGACGAGCCGGCCCTCACGCTGGTCCCCTTCGACGACGAGGCGGCGCTGGCGCGGGCGATCGAAGGGGAAGGGCCGAGCGACGCGGTCCGGCCGCTCGTCGGGGTGTCGCTGCCCGTCGACCTGCTCCTGCGTGCGCGGCTCGGTCAGACGGCCACGGCCCGCGTGTACGTCGACGCGATCGTGCCCGCCGAGGTGCGTGGCGCGATGACGACCGCCGTCCGGGAGGTGGTCGCGATGGCGAGCGGCGCGCCACTGCCCGTGTCGTGGACGGCCGACGACGTGATCGTGCTCGGCACCGATCGCGCCGGCGAACAGATCCCCTTGCGCGAGCGCATGCGCCCCATGCTGGCGTTCATGGTGCTGCTGACCGAGTCGCTGGCGCTCGCCTCGCTGGTGTCCGTCGAGGTGAGCCAGCGCACCGCCAGCGCGCTCCTGGCCACGCCCGCGCGCACGCTCGACGTCCTGCTGGCCAAGGGCCTGGTGGGCACGACATTGGCCTTCGGGCAAGCGGTGATCCTGCTCCTGGTCACCCGTTCGTTCGGGACCGGGTGGGCGGTGCTGCTCGTCGCCGTGCTGCTGGGGTCGATGCTGATGGCGGCGATCGGCATGTTGACCGGCGCGGCCGGGCGCGATTTCCTGGGCACGCTGTTCTACGGCATGGGGTTCTTGCTGGTCCTGATCGTGCCGGCGGTCGCGGAGCTGTTCCCCGGCAGCGCGGCGCCCTGGATCCAGGTCCTGCCCTCCTACGGCATCGTGCAGGCCATGGTGGGGGCGTCCGTCTACGGGTTCGGGTTCGCCGACCTGGCCGGACCGCTCCTGGCGGCGGCCGGTTGGACGGCCGTCGTGTTCGCCTTCGCCTGGTGGGTGCTGGGACGGAAGCTGGTGCACGTATGAGCGTGGCGCGCGTCTTCGCCCTGTGGCGCAAGGACCTGGCGCTCGGTCCGCGGTCGCCCATCCTGCTGTTCGCCATCGCCGTCCCGGTGCTGATCACGCTCCTGCTGCAGGGCGTGTTCGGGAGCCTGTTCGAGCGTCCACCGCGGCTGGGCATCGTGGCCGCCGAGGACTCGACCGTGCTCGCGGCGGCGCTCGACCTCGACGGCGTGCGGGCGTCGCGGGTGGCCGACGCCGACGCGCTGCGGCAGCGGGTGGCCGCGTTCGACCTGGACGCCGGCCTGGTCCTCGAGGACGGCTTCGACGCAGCGCTGCGGGCGGGCCAACGCCCGTCGCTCACCTTCTACGTCGCCGGTGAGAGCTTGGCCTCGGACCGGGTGATCCTGGCCGTCACGACGATCGACCTCCTGCGTGGCGTCGAAGGGCGCACCCCGCCGGTCGAGGTCGAGGTGGTGGCGCCGGGCGGCGAGCTCGTCCCCCTGCAACGACGCTTGGTGCCGCTGGCGGTCTTGTTCGCGCTGTTCGCCTCGGGCGTCTTCGTCACCGCCTTCAGCTTCGCCGAGGAGCGCGAGAAGCGCACGCTCGACGCGCTGCTGGCCTCGCCGCTCAGCCTGAGCGAGGTCTTGTGGGCCAAGGGTCTGCTGGGGGGCACGCTCGCGGCCGCCATGGCGCTGGTGACGCTCGCCCTCAACGACGCGCTGACGGGCGCAGCGCTGGCGCTGGTGCTCGCGCTCATGCTCGGCGCCGTCATGGCGGCCCTCATCGGGCTCTTGTACGCGGTCGTGTCGCCGGACACGAAGGCGCTGTTCGCGTTGTTCAAGACGCTCAACCTGGTCGTCTTCGCGCCGGCGCTCTTCTACGTCTTCCCGGATTGGCCGCACTGGATCGTGTGGCTGTTCCCCACCTACTGGCTCATCGATCCGATCGTCCAGATCGGTCAGCATGGCGCGACGCTCGGCGACGTGGCCCCCCAACTCGCCATCGGTGCGGCGTTCTGCCTGGCGCTCGCGCCGCTCGTGCGGACGCTGTCGGAACGGGTCCGGGCGCCGGCGGCGGCGGTGTGACGGGCGCCGGCAGCCGTCGCGTGACGGGTGCTGCGCCTGCGCCCAGGACGGGCGCGGCGGCGCTCGACCGTGTGTCCTCGGTCCCTCACGTCAGAGTACACAACCCGCGGTGGAGGCCGACTCCGCTACGATGATGCGATCCGGACCGAAAGCATCACGAGCCGCGGGTCGCGCGGCGGAGGAGGCGTCGTGAACACCAAGAAGGTCGCTCAAGTGTTGACCCAGAAGCGGAACGCAGGCAAGCTCTGGTCGGTGGCGCCCGACGACACGGTGCTGCGGGCGCTCGAGGTGATGGCCGAGCACAACGTCGGCGCGCTCGTGGTGCTCGAGGGCGACCGCCTGGTGGGCCTGGTGTCCGAACGGGACTACGCCCGCAAGGTGATCCTCAAAGGCTTGCGCTCGTTCGACACACCGGTCGCCGACGTCATGACGCGCCACGTGGTGACGGTCGATCCCAACGCCACCGTCGACGACTGCATGCAGCGCATGACCGAAGGGCGCTTCCGGCACCTGCCCGTCCTCGACGGCGAACGCGTGGTGGGCGTGGTGTCGATCGGCGACCTGGTGGCCACCATCATGGCCGACCAGGCCTTCGAGATCGAACAGCTGCAGGGGTACATCGCCGGCACCGGTCTCGGCTAGGGCGCACGCTAGAGCGACAGGTAGGCGGAGCGCACCTCCGGGTCACGCAACAGCTCCATGCCGGTGCCGCGCTTGCGCACCACGCCCAGTTCCAGCACCACCGCTTGGTCGGCGAGCTGCAAGGAGCGCTGCACGTTCTGCTCCACCAGCACGACCGTGACCCCCTCCGCGGCGATCTGCCCGAGCGCCGTGAACACGTTCGAGGACAGCGCCGGCGACAGGCCCAGCGAGGGCTCGTCGACCAGCAGCAGCTTGGGATCGGACATGAGCGCGCGGCCGATGGCCACCATCTGCCGTTCGCCGCCCGAGAGCGTGCCCGCCAACTGGCGCTCGCGCTCCCGGAGGCGCGGGAACAGCTCGTAGACGAAGGCTCGGTTGCGTGGCACGTGGGGCCGGGCGGCGGGCAGGTAGTCGGCGCCTGCGTCGAGGTTCTCGCGCACGGTCATGAGCGGGAACAGCTGGCGTCCTTCGGGGACGTGGCCGACGCCACCGCGCACCACCTGCGCGGCGGTGAGCCCGCGCAGCGGCCGCCCGAGAGCGTGCACGGTGCCGCGTCGCACCGGGAGCAGCCCCGAGAGCGCGCGCAGCAGCGTGGTCTTGCCGGCGCCGTTGGCGCCGATGACGGCCAGGAAGGTGCCGCGCTCGACCTCGAGGTCCACGCCCCACAGCACCTGGATCTTGCCGTAGCCGGCTTCGAGGCCGCGCACGACGAGCGCCGGATCGTTCATGCGGCCGCCTCCTCCTTGCCCAGGTAGGCCTCGACGACGCGGGGGTCCTGCACGACGTCGGCGTACGTGCCGGTGGTGAGCACCTGGCCGTGGTCCATCACCAGGACCCGGTCGGCCAGGTCGCGCACCACCGGCATGACGTGCTCGATGAACACCACCGTCACGCCGCCGTCGCGCACGGCCTTGACCAGTCCCACCGCTTCGCGGGCCTCGGCCGGCCGCAGACCGGCCATGACCTCGTCGAGCAACAGCACCGTCGGTTGCGTCGCCAGCGCCCGCGCGATCTCCAGGCGCTTCTCCTGCATGAGCGTCAGGTCCTCGGCGTCGGCGTCGGCGAGCGGTTCCAGGCCCGTCCGGGCCAGCGCCGCCTCGGCCCGCCGCTCCGCCTCCCGGCGCCGCACGCCGGGCTGGCCGAACAGCGCGCCCACCAGCACGTTGTCGCGCACGCTCATCTCGGGGAACGGCTGGACCACCTGGAAGGCGCGGCCCAGACCGGCGTGGCAGCGTTCGGCCGTCGACGCCCCGGTGACGTCGCGGCCCGCCAGCTCGAGCCGACCGCTGGTGGGCGCGAGGAGGCCCGATACGAGGTTGAGCGTGGTGGTCTTGCCGGCCCCGTTGGGTCCGATGATGGCGAAGATCTCGCCCGGCTCGACGTCGAAGGAGACGTCGTCGACGGCGGCCAGACCGCCGAAGCGTTTGCCGAGGCCGATGGCGCGCAGGAGCGCCTTCACGGGTTCCCCCCGGGCCCGGTGGCGGGGGCCTCGCGGCCGGCGCTGGCCGGCGGCGTGGTGCCTGGCCGCGGACGCGTGAAGCGGCTCACCAGGCCCACCACGCCGCGGGGCATGAACAGGATCGACAGCACCAGCACGATCCCGTAGCCGATGAGGTAACCGTCGTCGAACGTCCGTCGCAGGAGCTCCTGCACGCTCGACAGCCCTAGGGCGCCGACGATCGGGCCGAGGGTGGTGTACAGCCCGCCGAAGATCGGCGTCACCAGGGCCAGCACGGTGGTGGCCACCGAGAACGACTGGTCCGGGAGCACCGAGCCGATGCGGTGCGCTTCGACCGCCCCGAGCATGCCGACGCAGAACGAGCTGACCGTGAACGCCAGCAGCTTGACCCGCGCCGGGCGCACGCCCATCACGCCGGCGACGTCCTCGTTGGTGCGGATGGCGATGAAGGCGTGGCGCAGCCGCGAGCGCTGCAACACGATCGAGGCCAAGATGGTGACGGCCAGCAGCCCCGCGTAGACGTAGAAGTAGCCTTCGTTGCGCATGAACGCCAGCTCCCAGCGCTCCATCTCGCCGGCCACGAAGGTCGGCCGGAACAGGGGCGCCACGTTCATGCCGGCGTTGCCGCCGGCGACGCTCGTGGGCAGGTGGTGGGCGACCGCCTTGAGCACCTCGGCGAACGCCAGCGTGGCGATGGCGAAGTAGATCGCTCGGAGCCGCAGCGTCAGCGCGCCGAGCAGCAGCGCGAACCCGATCGCCACCAGCCCGCCCAGGGGGATGCCCCACCACATCGGCAGGCTGGCGTGCTTCAGCAGCATGGCGGTGGTGTACGCCCCGGCCCCGTAGAAGGCGGCGTGCGCCAGCGACAGCTGGCCGGTGCGGGCCAAGATGTCCCACGACAGTGCCAGCACCGCCAGCGACAGCGCGTTCGTGACGATCGACAGGTAGCTGACCGAAGCTCGGTCGAAGCCGGCCTTCAGCACGTCCGGCACGAACAGCATCGCGACCAGCAGGAGCGCCAGCCCGATGACGTCCCAGGGTAGGGCGCGCGCGCGGGCGTCGCCGGTGCGAGCGGGCGGACGGGTCATACGGTCCTCCGGGAGCGGACGACCAGCACCACGAAGATGATGGCGAAGAAGACGGCGTTGCGCAGCGTGTCGCCGTTGGGGATGAGGGTGGCCACGAACGATTCGCTGAGCGCCACGACGAGCGAGGCCACCAGCACCCCGCGCACGTTGCCGAGCCCGGCCACCACGACGATGGCGAACGCCTTGAGCGTGAACGCCAAGCCGATCGAAGGTGTGGGCGACTGGATGACGGCGATCATCACGCCGCCGATGCCGGCCAGCAGCGCCGAGAGCGCGAAGGCCACCAGGTACACGCGGTTCACCTCGAGCCCCACGAGCGCCGCACCGGTGCGGTTCTGCGCCACGGCCCGCATCGCCCGACCGAGCGGCGTGCGCGCGAGCATCCAGTAGAGGCCGAGCACCAGGCTGACCGAGACCAAGAAGCTCGCCAAGGGGACGAGGCCGACCGAGATGCCGCCGAACTGGTAGCCGATCGAGCGGTAGTCGATGCCGGCGATGGTCCGCGGGTCGCCGCCCCAGATGAGCAGCGCCAGGTTCTGCAAGATGATGCCGATGCCGAACGTGAGCAGCATCTGGTTGAGCTCCGGCGCCTTGAGCACGAAGCGGATCGTGCTGGTGTAGACGAGGGCGCCGATGAGCGCCAGCGCCGGCGCCACGATGAGGAGCGACAACACCGGGTCGATGCCGAAGGAGACGAAGAGCTGGTAGGCGAGGAAGGCGCCCACCATGAAGAACTCGCCGTGGGCGAAGTTGACGATGCCGATGACGCCGATCGCCAAGGCCAGGCCGACCGAGACGAGGGCGTAGAGACCCGCCGCGAGGATGCCCGAGACGAGGGCTTGGAGGACGAGGGTGAGATCGATCATCAAGATACCTGCGGGGTCGAGCGAGGTCCGAGCGGACGCCGGCGGCGCATCGGGGGGTCTCCCTGGGGTCTGGCGGCCTGGGGTCTGGGGACGGGGGCCAGCGTGTGGGGGCCGAAGCCCCCACACACGCGGTCAAGGGAGCAGCGTCAGCGGCAAGCGACGAGCGGCGCGGTCGCCTTGGCGACCGGCCAGACGATCTCGCGCACGCCGTCCTGGTACTGGAAGACGAGCCAGAGGTCGGTGCCGAAGCCCTGGTGCTTGGCGATCTCGGACGGCTGGAACGACCAGTCGCCGATGGGCGAGCGGAACGTGCCGGCCTCGAGGGCGGCGATGACGGCGTCCTGGTCGGTGGTGCCGGCAGCGTTGATGGCGTCGGCGTAGGCCCACAGGTTGGCGTAGGCCAGCGCGGCCATGTAGTTGTCGGGCGCGGTGCCGTGCATGGCGGTGTAGTCGGCGGTGAAGGCTTGCGCCTCGGGCGTCGGCAGGTTGGGCATGAAGCCGATCAGGCCGGTGACGCACTGCGCTTCGGGCGCCGCGGCGAACTCGGTGGGCCAGCCGGGAGGGGCACCGAAGATGTAGTTCGGGGTGTAGCCGAGCTCGCGGATCTGGCTCGTGAGCGGCACCACGTCGGAGTCGTAGCCGATCCAGTAGAGCAGGTCGGCGTCGGTGGCCGCTGCCTTGCTGATGGCGGCGCGGAAGTCGCCCGTGCCACCGAGCAGCGTGCTGGTGAAGGCTTCGCGCAGCGGAACGCTCACGCCGGCCTCTTCGAGGAGCGCCTGGGCGCCGGCCGAGCCGGGGCCACCGAAGGCGGAATCCTCGTGCAGGAGCGCGACGCTGTCGCTGCCGGTCTCGGCCACGAAGGCGGTGGCGGCGGTGACGTTGTGGTAATCCCACGGGTGCACGTGGAAGAACCAGTCTTCCTCGCCGATCAGCTCTTCGATGCCGTCGAAACCGTCGATGCCGACGCCCGAGACGGCGCCGCCGATCCACATCACGATGGGCTGGAAGGTGCGGAAGCTCTCGACGAGCGCGAGCGTGACGCCCGAGCTGTAGCCGCCGGCGATGAACTCGACGCCGTCTTCGGTCATGAGCTTCTCGAACGCCGCCAGGCCGACCGCGGGGGTCGCCTGGGTGTCCTCGATGACGATCTGGAGCGGTTCACCGAGCACACCGCCGGCGGCGTTGATCTCTTCGAGCGCCAGCTCGAAGCCGGCGCGCTGGGCCTGGCCGGTGCCGGCGGCAGCGCCGGTGAGCGGCGAGAGCACGCCGATGGTGACGGGTTGCGCCAGCGCCAGGCTCAGGGCGAGCGTGGCGGCGAGCGCGACGAGACGACGGACGGGATGGGACATGCGGTCCTCCTTGGGAGGGGCGGGCCCGGTGGGCGCGCGTGAGGGGACGAGGGCGGAGTGGACGGGACCGGTACGGGCAGGACCGGTACGGGCACGACCGGTACGGGCACGACTGGTACGGACGCGACCGGTGGCGGCCGGCGAGGCGACTCAACTCATGGGGCCGCCTCCCCGCCCTCGCCGGTCGGCTCGGTGGCGCGATCGGCGTCGGTGCTCGTGGGGGCGGCCAGCCACGCGGCCACGCGCGCGGCGAAGCGCTCGGATGCCTCGGTGGCGGGGCTGTGGCCGACGTCCTCCCATGACTCGAGGGTCACGCTGCGCGCGCCCGCGAAGGCGGCGGCCGTCGCTTGCGCCATCTCGGCGGTGATGAGCGGGTCCAGGCCGCCGCGCAGCACCAGCACGTCGCCGCGGTACGCGGCGAGCGGCACGGTCAGGTCGAGGTCGGTGAGCGCCCGGGCGTTGCCGATGAAGGCGTCGGGGTGCATCCGCAGGCCGTCGGCCACCAACGCGTCGAAGTCGTCGGGGCGGTGGCTCGCCAGCAGCGGTGCCAGGGCTTGGGCCAGCAGCGGTGCGTTGCCGGAGAAGCTCTGGAGCAGCGGGTAGTGCGCTTCGGGGGTGACGAGGCCGGTGGGGGCCGCGCCGTCGACCCATACGAGCGCCGACCAGGCGCTGGGCTCGGCGGCGACCGCCGCCAACGCGACCGCGCCGCCGAGGCTGTGGCCGACCAGGACGGGCGCCTCCAGCTCGAGCGCGCGCGCGAAGCCCGCCACCGCGTCGGCGTAGGCGGCGATGGTGACCGGCTGGTCCA
The DNA here is from genome assembly GCA_963839375.1 of uncultured Trueperaceae bacterium. Lineage (GTDB taxonomy): Bacteria > Deinococcota > Deinococci > Deinococcales > Trueperaceae > JAABTL01. The sequence goes on from CAWIUY010000022.1 coordinate 82,051, forward strand.
GCGGGTCGCTGTCGCCGAAGTTGGGCAGGTCGAGGGCCAGCCACCGGACGCCTTCCGGCGGGGCGGCGAGCAGGGCGCGGAACCAGCGCTTGCTGGCGAAGTTGCCGTGCACCAAGACCACGGGTCGGCCGCTGCCGCTCGTCTGGTAGGCGAGCCGGCGTCCGTCGACGGTGACGTCGCGAACCGGCACGTCGGTGGGGGTCATGAGGTCTCCTTCCGATCGTGGGGCTGGCGCGGCGGCGTCGACGCGTGCGCGGGGGCGGCGATCGCCTGCCAGAAGGCCCGCAGCGCCCGCGCCACGGCCTCGGGACGCTCGATCGGCGCGGCGTGGCCGGCCTCGGGCACGATCGCCAAGCGACCGTCGACGGCGTGCGCTAGCAGCGCCCGACCGTGACGCGCCGGCGTCATGACGTCGTCCTCGCCGTGCAGGGCCAGGACCGGGCAGCGCAGCGTGGCGAGGGCGGGGCCGGCGTCGGCGTCGAACGCCGCCATCCCGGCGATGAGGGCGTGGGCGCGTCGGGGGTCGGCCACCGCCGCCGCGGTGCGCCAGCTCGCCACGGCGTCGGTGTGGTCGCGCAGGAACGCCTGGCCCCACACCCAGGGGGTGGCGATGTCGAAGCGATGCGCCGGCCCGCCGACCTCGTGAGCGGCGAGCCACGCTCCCACCACCAGCCGCAGGTGCGGGTCGAGGCGCACGAAGCCGTCGGCGCTGGTGAGGCTCAGCACCCGGTCGGGGTGTACGGCGACGAGGTCGGCCGCAGCGAGGACGGCCGCCGGGGCGCCGCTCGACAACCCCACCAGGTGGAAGCGGTCGAGCTCCAGGGCGTCGACCAGCGCGACCAGGTCGGCGGCGTTGGCCTCGACCCGGTGCGGCCCGGGCGGGTCGTCGCTGCTGCCTTGCCCGCGCATGTCGTAGCGCACGACGTGGTGATCGCGCACGAGGTCGTCGGTCAGCGCCTGCCACGCCTCGACGGCCATCATCAGGCCGTTGGCGAGCACGACGGTCGGCGCGCCGGCCGGGCCGGCGTCGATACGCGCCCGCAGGCGCACGCCCGGGGCGACCTCGACGTGACGTTCGCCGGCGGTCACGCCCGCTCCTCGGGGCCGGAACCCGCCGCCGTCCGCGCGCCGTCGGCCGACCGCTCCGCCTCGAAGGCGGCGCGCAGTTCACGCGTGAGCACCTTGCCGGCGCCGCTCACGGGCAGCGCGTCGACGAAACGCACGTGCTTGGGCACCTTGTAGCTCGCCAGGCACCCTTTGAGGAACGCGCGCACGTCGGCAGCGTCGAGCGCCGCACCGGGGCGCCCCACCACCACCGCCAGACCGACCTCGCCCCAGCGGGCGTCGGCCACGCCGGTGACGGCGCAGGCGGCCACGTCGGGGTGGTCGTCGAGCGCTGCGGCGACCTCGGCGGGGAAGACGTTCTCACCGCCGCTGATGAACATGTCCTTGCGGCGTCCCACCAGCGTGACGTCGCCCTCGACGTCGGCGCGCGCCAGGTCGCCCGTCCAGAGCCACCCGTCGCGCAGGACCTCGGCGCTGGCCTCGGGCTGCTCGAAGTAGCCGGCGAAGAGGTGGCGACCGCTCAGGGTCAGCTCGCCGACCTCGTCGACGTCGCAGGGGGTCCCGTCGGGCCGTCGCACGACCGCTTCGGTGTGCATGATGGCGCGGCCCACCGACCACGGTTTGCGGGCGGCGGTGTCCAAGTCGATGGCGAAGCAGTTGACGCCGGCTTCGGTGAGACCGTAGCCCTGCTTGAAGCGAACGCCGTGCGCGGCGAAGGCGTCGCGCAGCGGAAGCGGGCACGGTGCGCCGCCCGAGATCGCCCACCGCACCCGACCGAGGTCGGTGCGCTCGAAATCAGGGTGATCGGCCAGCATCTGGTACATCGTCGGCACCATGAACAGCAACGTGGCGCCCAAGTCCTCGACGAGACGCAGGTAGGCGCGTGGGTCGAAGCGTGGCGTCAGCGCCACCCGCGCGCCCAGGTGATACAGCGGCGTCGTGAGCGCGTTGATCGCGGCGTGGAAGCAGGGGGTCGCCTGGACCGCCAGGTCGTCCTCGCGCAGGCCCCACGAGAGGACGGTCGACGCAGCGTTGGCGGCCTGTTGCCGGTAGGGGAGCACGGCGCCTTTCGGCAGGCCCGTCGTCCCGCCCGTGAGCAGCACCATCTGGGGGTCCTCGGCACCGACGGCGGGATCGGGCGCGCTCGGAGCGTCACCCAACCACGTCTCGTAGTCCTCGAGCGCGACGCACGGGACGCCCAGCGCGCGGGCGGTCTCGGCGTGCGCCGCGTCGTGGAGCAACAGCCGCGGGCGCAGCATGGCCGCCACGCCCTGGAGCTCGGTGCGGCTGAGCCGCGGGTTGAGCGGCGCCGCCACGACACCCGCCTTCGCCGTCGCCAACCACAGGTCGAGGTGTGCCAGGTGGTTGTGCGCCAGCACCGCCACGCGGTCGAAGCGGGCCGGGTCGGTGGCGTGGAGCCGCGCCGCCAGGCGCGTGGCGCGGCGGTCCATCTCGCCGTAGGTGTGCCAGCGTCCGTCGGCGTGCACGGCCGGCCGGTCGGGCGTCACGCCGGCGCGGAAGGCGGCGACGTCGAAGGTCATCACGGGGACCCCGGAGCGTCGCCGGCATGCGACCCCGCCGCCTCGCCGGCGGTCCCCGGTCCGGCCCAGCGCAAGGTGATGGCGTTCCAGACGTAGCCGACGCCCGCGGCCACCAGCACCACCAGGTCGCCCGGCCGCAGGCGTCCGGCCTGGGCGGCGAGTTCGAGCGACAGCACCTGGTCGACCTGCCCCAGGTGACCGTAGTCGGAGAGGTAGATCGACGCCTCGGGCGCCAGGCCGAGCTCGCCCAACAGCTGTGCGTGGGCGCTCGGTTTGACGTGCAGCATGGCCAGGTAGGCGACCTCGTCGAGGCTGGCACCCGCTTTGCGCACCGCCTCACGCACCACGCTGGCGAAATGATCGAGCGAGCGCGTCTCGAGGCGCGCCTTCATCCCCGCCGGGTCGGCCACCTGCAGCCGGTACTCGCCCACGTTGTCGGGCGTGAGCGGCGCCATGGTGCCGCCCACGGGCACCATCACGTCGAGCGAGAAGCTGCCGTCGGTGACGACGTGTGCGGGGCCGAGCGGGTGGCCTCGGCCGCGCTCGACCACCACCGCCGCCGCGCCCGCCCCGAGGTTGTACATGAAGCGCACCTGCGGATCGCTCAGGTCGATCAGGTCGCCGTTGCGGTAGCCGCCGGCGATGAGGACGACGTCGACGTCGGGGTCGGCCAGGAGCTGGTCGCGCGCGAGCTTGAGCGCCAGCACCGTGGTGCCGCACTTCTGGCCGACGTCGAAAGCGTACGCGTGCTCCGCGCCCAGGTCGTGGGCCAGCTTGATGCCCGCCGTCCACACCGGGTACTCCTTGTGCTCCTCGGTCACGCAGATGACCACGTCGACGTCGGCGGGGGTGCGGCCGGCGCGTTCGAGCGCCGTGCGCGCCGCTAGCACCGCCATGGCCGTCGGCTGGTCGTCGGGTCCGGGCACCACCCGGCCGTTCAGGCCGAGCTTCTCGCGCACGACCCAGACCGGCAAGCCGCTCGCGGCGGCCACCTCCTCGGGCGTCATGCGGCCGGCGGGCACGTGCGTGGCCAACCCGGTGATGCCTGGCGCGGTGGCGCTGACGTCGCGCGCGGCCCGAGGCCCGCTCATGGCCGCGGCTCCAGCGCGTGACGGACCAGGTCGAACACGGCGTCGAGCGCCTCGGGCGGTGGTTCCCGATGCTCCCAGATGGCGTAACGCAGGCCCACGAAGTGGGCGATGCCCATGAGCGCCCAGGCCGTCGTGGTCGGGTCGACGGGTCGGAGCTGTCCGGTCGTCAACGCCCGCTCGAGCCCGGCGGTGTACGCGTCGGCCAGCGTCTGGTAGTAGTCACGGTAGATGGCCTCGTCGACGAACTGCGACTCCATGACCACCCGGTACAGGTTGCGGTGCCGCAGGCTGAAGCGTGCGAAGGCCTCGAAGCCGCGCCGCTCGGCCAGCAGGCGGTCGGCGGTGCCGGCCGTGGCGCGGGCGAGGGTCGCACGCAGCTCGTGCCCCATGTGGTGCACGAGCTCGCGCAGCGCGTCTTCCTTGGTGGGGAAGTAGAGGTAGAACGTGCCCTGCCCCACGCCGGCTCGGCGGGTGATCGCCGCCACCGACGTCGCATGGAAGCCGTGGGCGCCGATCTCGGTCTCGGCGGCGTCCAGCAGCTTCTGGCGGGTCGCTTCGCCACGGGCGGTGGCGGGGCGGGGCAGCGTGGGCAACGCAGGTCCTCCGGGTTCGCGAAGCTCGCGGCTGGCGTGCGGCCGTCGAACCTGACGACTGATTCAGGTGTCAGGAATGTACGGCGGGAGGTGGGCGAGTGTCAACGGGTGTCGTGCGACGACCTCCGCGTCCGCCCATCGCCGGCGGCGCGGCTCGGCGCCTCCGCCACCCGCGACGCGCCTGCCACCGACGAGGCGGACGAGCCCTGCTACCGTCGGCGTCATGGACGAGAACCCGAAGAAGCAGAACCCGCCGCCCGGCAACGCGGCGAAAGACCCCGACGATTGGGTGACCGGCGACGAGCCCGCCACCGGAGCCCAGCGCTCTTACCTCCAAACGCTGGCCGAGGAAGCCGGCGAGGAGGTCCCCGAAGACCTCACGAAGGCCGAGGCGTCCGAGCTCATCGACCGCTTGCAGGAGAAGACGGGCCGGGGCGCCGACTGAGCCCACGCTGCGATGGTCGACGCTGAACCGGCCGCGGCGGACGGCCGCGGCCGGTGTCGGATGAGGTCAGGCGACGTGTGCTCCTGCCGGGGCTGGTGCCCGTCGCCGCCCGCGACCGTTCGGGCGTCCGTGCGTGACGCTCGCCTCACGCACGGTGAGAGGACGCCGCGTGTTTCCCCTCGGCGAACTCCTCCACCGCCTTGTCGCAGAAGCTGGGCAGGTCGTCGGGTCGGCGGCTCGTGACGAGCCCCGCATCGACGACGACCTCGCGGTCGACCCACGTGCCTCCGGCGTTGCGGACGTCGGTCTGCAGGGTGGGGTAGGACGTGAGCGTCCGGCCCTCGACCACGCCGGCCTCGACCAAGAGCCAGGGGCCGTGGCAGATCGCGGCGACCGGTTTGCCTTCCTCGAAGAAGCCGCGGACGAAGGCGACCGCTGGCCCGTGTCCCCGGAGCTTGTCGGCACCGACGGTGCCGCCGGGGATGATCAGCGCGTCGAAGTCGCGCGCGTGCGCCCCCTCGAAGACGGTGTCGACCGTGAAGCGTTCGGCGGGTTCGATGTCGCTGTGGACCGTGGTCGCCTCACCGGCCTCGATGCCGACGAGGGTGACGTCGGCGCCGGCGCCCTCGACCGCCTCGCGCGGCTTCGCGAGTTCGACGTGCTCGGTGCCGATCGGTGCGATCAGGATGGCCACCTTGCGGCCTCGGAGCTCGTTGGGCATGGGTGTCCTCCTTCACGGTCGCGCGGATCTGGTGCCGCACGCCCCTCCCGCGCGCCCGTCGCGCCGATTCTGCACGACGTTCGCGCGGGCGCGCGTGATGGGGGTCGCGCTCTCGACCCGCGTCCCTCGATTCCGTCCGTCCGCACCGCGGTTCGATCTATGCTGTGGAGGTCAAGACATGCACGGAGGCTCCGGCCGCGACCGCGGGTCACAGCCAGAACCGACCGTCCAACCGTATGGGGAGGTCACGATGCGCATCCGTACCCCGACGTTCGTAAGCCTGGTCCTCTGCGTCGCCGCCACCCTCGGCAGCGCTTCTGCCGCCGAAGGGTACTTCATCCAAGCCGACACCGTCCGCGCGTACGAGGGCAACCTCCAGGGCGCCGCCTGCGTGCCCGAGGGCGCCTTCGTGCCTGGCGAGGGGGTGGTCTTCCGCGTGCGCATCACCGATCCGGACACGGGCGAGTACCTGACGCGCGCCGACGCCGAGGCGCTCGGCCTCAACGTGAGCGTCCATGTCGACGGTCAGTCACCCATCCCCGCGGTCGTCATCCCGCATCCGCCGCGTGCCGCGGAGGACACCGACTACTGGACCGCGTTGTGGATGATCCCGCACGAGTACCCGGCCGGCAACGCGCCGTGGGAGGTCGTCGTGCGTGACGCGCACGGTGTGGAGTCGAGGTTCACGCCGATCGGTCAGCTCATCGGCTTCGGCGTCCTGCAGGTCCTGCCGGCCGGAGAGTAGGGGTGCCACGCGTCAGCTGGCGCCTCCTCCCCGCCTGGCTCGTCCTGGGCCTCCACGTCGCGGTCGCAGCGGCCACCCTGAGCCTCACGCCTGCCCTGGGTGAGGTCGGGACCGAGGTGACGGCGCAGGCGGAGGGCCTCGCGCCGGGCGAGGAGGTGCGCCTCGTCTGGCACGGCGGCGACGCCTCCTGGCGGGTAGAGGGGGGCGCGTTCCTGGGCTTCGAGGTCGCCGCCACCGAGACCGAGCTCGCCCTGGGCCGCGCCGACGGCAGCGGGCGTGTGCGGCTGACGTTCACGGTGCCAGAGGGCTTCGGTTTCCTGCACGACCTGACGTTGGAGGGCACGGCGGAGAGGTTGGCGCGGCAGGGGTTCTTCGTGAAGCCCACCGTCACCGTGTCGCCGGCGTCGGGACCGCCGGGGACGCGCCTCCATGTCGTCATGAGGGGACTCGGCTACCGCAACTACGAGCTGCCCTTCCAGCTCCTCTACGACAACGCCCACGTCGGCATGGTGACGGCGATCTCGACCGGCGGCACGGCCGAGTTCGAGCTCACCATGACGGGCGGGCCGGGGGAGCACGTCATCCAGATCCTGCGCGGCGCGTTCAGCGCGCCCTACCTCAACGGTCAACAGGCGCCGACGTACCTGCCGCCGCTGGGTGAGCCGTTCACCGCCACCGTGCGCGTCACGGACGAGGAGCCGGTCCGCCCCGCGCCGCTCGCCGACCAGGGTCTGGCGCGCTCACCGGCTCCGGTGCCGACCGCCGTCGGGCCGCGGATCTGGACCGATCACGCTTCGGGTCGGGTCGGCGAGCCGGTGACGGTGTTCGGCGAGGGCCTGCCGCCAGGCGCGTCCCACGAACTCCGCTGGTCCACGGTGGTCGGCAACCGCGTCGGCGGCCAGGGCTGGCAGGAGAGCGAGCGCGTGCTCACGACGGTCCGCACGGAGGACGACGGAACCCTCCGGTACGTTCTCGCCACGCCCGACGACCTCGGCGGTGCCCACGATCTCGCCATCGCGAACGCCGAGGGCACGTTGGCCACCACCTCGTACCGCATCGACCCGGGCCTCGCGGCCTTCGGTACGGTGGAGGACCCGCTGGCGGGCGCCGCGGGCACGGTCACCGTGCGCGCCGGCGATACCCTGCGGCTCCAGGTGAAGGGGATCGGCTGGACCGAGACGGAGAACATCACGACCCTCGTGCACGACAACGCCTACGCGGGGTACGCCTGCGGCTTCAACAGCCAAGGTGACGTCACGATCCTGTTGCCGGCGGACCCGGAGCCGGGCTGGCACTTCCTGGACCTGTACCCGGCGATCTACAAGGGCGACATGGGCGCGGTGCAGGCCGATCCGTTCCGCATCCCGATGTTGAACGCCGCCGATCATCCGGGCGACGAGGTGCCGGTCCTCCGGGTCGCCTACCTGGTCGTCGCCGAGGGGGCGACCAGGTAGGGGAATCCTCGGGTCGAAGCGCGGTCGACCCAGCAGCCGTTACCGGCCCCGTCCCCGCAGGCGTTCGATCGCTTCCTGCAGCGCGCGGTCCTCACCCTTGGCGAGAGCCTCGAGGCTATCGTCGACCGGCATGTCGGGCTCGACCCGCGCCGGGTAAGGTGCCCCGTCGCGGTTCAAGATCTTGCCGATGGTGATCTGCAAGCCGCCGCCGTTGGAGAGGCCGATGAAGCCCGTGCCGGTGTCGGCCACGCCGAAGGTCGGTTCACCCACCACGAGCGCTCCCGCTTCTCGCAAGTCGTGGGCGAAGAACTCGGCCGCGGACGCGGTCGACCCGTTCACCAGCAGCACCAGGGGGCCGTCGAACCTGGCGGGATCGGCGACCTCGTACTGCGTGAAGGTCTGACCCCGTGACGTCTCCACCCGTAGCCGGCCATCGGCGAAGACCCAGTCGGTCGCATCGCGGCGGGTGCGGACCGTCCGTCTGGCCTCGGCGACGAACGCGCCGGCGGCCACCAGGCTCTCGGGGAGCAGGCCGCCCGGGTCGTGGCGCAGGTCGATCACGAGGGAGCGCACGCCCGCAGCCAACGCCTCTCGCACCCGCCGGTGCACGGCCGGCCCGGTCTCCTGGATCGCGAAGAAGGAGGGGATGTCGAGGTAGCCGATGCCGTCGTCGAGGAGGGTGAGCGCCGGCTCGACGACCACCGGACCCGGGACCAGCTCGACGTCGAAGCGCACGTCAGGCCCTCGCTCGACGGTCAACGCGACGCTCTCGCCGCTGGTCTCCATCTGGCGAAGACGCTCGACCGCCGGCGCCCCCGTGCCGAGCGGATCGCCGTCGATCGCGACGACGACATCGCCCCGCCGCACACCGGACTCCGCACCGGGGCCGCCAGCGAGGGCCCGCAGCACCACCAGGCCCGGGCGTCCATCGAAGGCCGCGACCTGCAACCCGAACCCCGGGCGGCGCCCGCCGCCTGGTCCGAGCAGCCGTTGCGCCTCGGCGAACGTGCGAGGTGGCAGGTAGGCCGTGTGCGGATCGCCGAGGTCGGCGATCAGCCGTTCGATGGCTTCGACGCCGAGTTCGGCAGGGCAGTCCTCGCGGGCCCCGCAGCGCGCCACGAGCTCGGCCCGGAGGTCGGGCGCGAGCGTCTGGGGCGGGTGCTCCGCGAAGCCGCCGTACTGCAGGGACAGGTCGTACACCGCCTCGTCGAACAGGTCCAGTGCCGGCTGCGCCTGGCTGACGGCGCCGAGCGCTAGCTGCGAGACGCAGGCCAGGCCCAGGAGGGCCCTTGCGATCCCGCACCCACCGCTGTGGCGATGACCTTCAGAACGACGCATCGCCGGGCGGCTCGAACGCGTCGTCCGGCAGATCGAGGTTCGGCTCGATGTCCTCGAACTCGGTCTTCAGGAAGGTGCTCCCGCCGACCTCATAGGTGACGGTGAAGGGCACCAAGACCTCGTTCTGCCGTCGTGGGTCGGAGAAGAGGACCGTGACCTCGCCCAGCTGCGGCGTGGTGTAGCGCTGGGCGAGCATCCGGCCGTCCTCGGCGAAGAGGTAGGTCGTGTCGACGCCCTCGGTCGTCACGTCCACGGCCGTGCCCTCCAGGTCGTCCCAGGCTTCGTGCCCCCGCACGGTGGCGGCGTCGCGCTCCGCGCCGAAGCGCAGACCGAACAAGCCTCGGTCCAGTGCGCTCCGAAGAGCCTCGGCCTGCGCGGGAGGCGCCCGCAGCGGGCCGGTGTCGGGCGTCCAGGTCCACGCCCCGGCCGGGGTGACCTGAGAGATCGTCACGAGATCCTCTCCGGCGTAGACCTCGTCGCGGTAGGCGCCTGCCGCGAGGTCGACGAGCGTGACCCCGCGCAACTGCGCCACCGGCTCGCCTGCCGGGCCGTAGACGGTGACGGAGCCCGCCTCACGGTAGGTGGCCATCGCCTCCAGCGCGTCCCCGCCGTGCGCCTGGCGTGCCTTCGCCAACAGGTCGGCCGCGGCGGGCTCGACCTGCGCGATCGCCATGCACGACCACCACACCGGTGCGAGCAGCAGCATCGTCTTCAGGACCGTGGTCTGCTTCATCGTCGCCTCCTCCTCACCACGACCGTAACGAGGGGCTGTTGGGACATGTGTCTGGGACGCTTCGCCGCCGCTCTAGAGGCTCCGTGCTCGGTCGAAGGCCCGGCCGCCGTGCCGGAGGTCGTCGCTTCACCCCCTCACGGGCGCATGCCGGCTCGCGTGAGCCGGAGGCGCACCATGCGCTCCGCGGGTTCCAGGCCCTCGACCTGGGCGGCGAGCTCGGCGACGATCTCGTCGGCCGTGTCGAACGCGCGTCGCGCTCCGGCGACGTCGCCCGAGCGCTGCAGCGCTTCGCACGCCCCGTCGAGGGCGCGCCACCGGTCGAGGCCGAAGCCGAGAGCGAGCCAGCGCCTGCCCGCGTCCTCGAAGCGTTCGGCGGCCTGGTCGGCTCGGCCCTCTCCGAGCGCCAGCCAGCCTTCCCCCTCGCGGCGGGCCGCCGTCATGGCGGCGTTCGGGTACTGGCGCTCGAGGCGCTCGAGTTCGGCCACGCATGCCGCGAGGCGCTCGCGCTGGCGGGCTGCGCCGCCGACGCCCAGCCATCGGCAGGCGGGTAGGAGGCCGCGAACGGCGCCGTGAAAGGTGTAGTGGGCGGTAGTCAGCACTTCGAGCAACCGATCGATGTGCCGGTCCACGTCGTCCGCCCGACCGAGCGCGGCGAGGGCACGGATGCGTCCGCCAAGGTGCGGGAGGAGCAGCTGGAGTTCGCCGTGCCGCACGACGCCGTCGTCGACGTCGTCGAGGAGCTCGAGCGCGGTGTCGGGTGCGCCTTGGTCGGCGTGCGCCGCCGCGATGTAGAGGGCCGCGATGGTGCCGGCGTAGTTGCGCCGGGGTCGCGAAGGGCCGCCCGCTCGCTCCTTCGCTGTCGCGCTTCGCGACGGCCCACCGCGTCCTCGATGATCCGTCCACGTGGTGTTCGTGAAGGCGTCGCGCCAGCGTCCGCAGCGGCGATCCAGATCGAACAGGTCGTGTCGGCCGGCCGTCCGGAACGATTGGATCCCCGACCGGTCGGCGAGCGACACGAGTTCTTGGAGCAGGTGTCGAGCGTCGTTCGGGCGCCCCTGCGCGCTCAAGGCCTCGGACAGGTTGTACATGGCGCGGCAGGCGTCATGGGCCAGGCCGAGCTCGAGCGCCAGGACCTTGCTCTCGATCAGCTTCGCCTCGCCCTCGGCGGCGCGTCCCGGCCAACCGTGGAGCAGGGCGCTGCCGATGTTGTTCAAGGCATGGGCGATCACGTCCTTGGCGTCGAGCCTGCGCGCGAGCTCGAGGGCGCGTTCGCCGCTCGACAAGGCCAGGTCGTACTCGGAAGCGAGCATGTGCATCTGCGAGATCGAGCTGAGGGTCGAGGCGAACTCGCGGTTCTCAGGTCGGTCTCGCAGGATCTCGACCGATCGGTGGTAGTGCTCGAGGGCTTCGGGTCGCATGCCCGATTCCCAGAAGACGCGGGCGATGCGTCGCTCGACGGCGCCCGCTCCATCCGCGTCGCCGATGCGCTCGAACCGGGCCAGCGCCTGAGCGAGCGTGGCCTGGGCCGGTCCGCCTCGACCGGTCAACCATTGGCACTCGGCGAGTTCGATCTCGAGCTCGGCGCGTTCGCGCACCGCCTCGATCCGCTCGACCCCTCCGGTCGAGGTCGGCGTGCCCTCGTGAGCGGCTCCCGGCTTGCCGTCGGGCAGGTGTTCGAGCGCCGTCTCCAAGTACCGGATCGCTTCGTTCAGTGCTCCGGCGCGGCGGGCGTTGCGTCCTGCTTGGCGCAGGTGTGTCACTGCTCGATCGGCCGCGCCTGCGGCGAGGAAGTGGTGGGCCAGAGGGAGGGCGATCTCGTCGACGTGCTCGCCGTGCAGTAGGGCGAGGGCCTCCGCGACGTGCTCGTGGAGGAAGGTACGTTCGACGGCGTCGAGCGTCTCGTAGAGGCGCCGCTGAATGAGGTTGTGGCGGAACCGGTAGCGGGCCATACCGACGCCCCCGACGCGCCGAACGTCGAGTGCGCCGATGAGCCGGTGCACGCCGCTCAGCTCGGCGCTGAGACCTCGCGCGATCTCGCGGATGGGGACGTCGAGGACGTGGGCGATGACTTCCGCGGTGAACTCCTCGCCTTCGACGGCCGCCACCCTCAACCACTCGGCGAGCTTCGGTGCGAGCCGGCCGAGGCGCTCGTCGATCACCCCTTCGACGCGGGCCGGGAGGGACGTCCAACTCATGTCGGGCGGTGCGATCCACTGGCCGTCCGCGTCGCGGACCAGGTCACCGCGCTCCTGCATCTCACGGAGCAGTTCGATGGTGAAGAGCGGTTGACCGCTTGTCAGATTGGCCAGCGCCTGACGAAAGGCCTCGTCCAGACGGTTGGGTTCTCGGTCGAGCCAAGCATCGATGAACGCACGATCGGAACCACGGTCGAGGTCCACGATCACGTCGCCATGCACACGCCGGAGCTCGTTGAGGATGGCGGCGAGAGGATGGCGCGCGTCGCCTCGGCCCTGCGCGACATCGACGCCTCGGTACGCGCCGAGGATCAGGACGGAGCTATCCGATAGGTTCTTGGCCAGGTGCAAGAGCAGGTCGACGGAGGCGGCGTCGATCCAGTGGAGGTCGTCGAGGATCAGCAGGAGGGGGCGCGCCCGTGCGAGTCGGGCGACGACGGCCAAGTACTGGGCCATGAGGGCAGCGGGTTGCGCTGGCGTCGCGTCCACCGAGCGGCTCGACGATGACGAGGCGAACCTCTCAGCGATGCTGTCACCGCGCCGGTCGGCGGCGAGGACGTCCAGCAGCGACTGCTCGGGCACGAGGGTACCGATGAGATCGGGGCCGGCATCGACGAGGACCGCCACGGCTGCGGCATCGTCGATGAGGTGGCGCAGGATCTCGCGGAAGGGCAGGTACGGGTCGCCTGCGCCCGTGTAGGCGTTGCAGCTTCCTGTGGCCACGAGCAGCGCCGGCTGCGTCTCTCGAGCGGCGTGCGCGAAGGCCTGGATCAGGGCCGTCTTCCCCTGGCCGGCCTCACCCAGGATGAACGCGACTTGAGCTCGGCCGGCGAGGGCGCGGGTCATACGAGCGGCGAGCCGCTGGAGTTCGGTGGCTCGCGCGACGATGTCGGGTGGCGGGGTGCGTATCGGCGTCTCGGCGATGGTCGCGGACGGTGTGCGCGGCTTCGTCCCGGCCAGGAGCCAGGGTCGCTCGAGGTTGGGGACGGCGGCCGGGGGCGCATGGTCCGACCAGCCGCCGCGCGCGAAGGTCACGAAGGCCCCGTGCTCTTCCGGCGGGACGCCGAGGAGTTCGGCCAGTCGCCGCGCGAGTTCGGGCGACGGTCGCCGTTCCTCGGCCTCGATCTTCCTCACCATGGCCCCGGAAGCGTCGGCGCGCGCGGCCAGCACCTTCTGGGTCAAACCCAGAGACTGACGGCGCTTCTTGAGCCAGCGGCCGAACAGGGGTTCGTCGTCTGCGGGCCACCCGCGTGACTGCATGTTCTTACCTTACCCCCGGGTGTGTAGCGCTTTCCTGTCACGGTCATGTCCCGGTCGGCGTGACCGCAGGTGGTCGGGCTCGCGGCATCCTCGTGACAGGAGCGTTACCCGTCCCCGGATCGGCGCCCGACTCAAGCCCTGGCGGCTTCGGAGGTCTTCCCATGAGAGACTGGCATTCCATGCAATACGAGACGCAGCACCGCATGATGACCCGCACGCACGACGCCGCGCTCGGCCATCAAGCCAGCGGGTCCTCCCGTCTCGCCCTCCGGCGCATGTGGCGCGGCCTCGTCGCCGGGTTCGAGAGGCTGAATGCGCGCCGGCGCATGCTCGATCGGTCCACGCGCGGGTACGAGGGTGGAGGCGCGTAGGGCCCGTTCGTCACGGGATCACGTCCATCGCCTTCGACGCGCTTCCCAGCCTGATCTCCACCCGATGCGTCCCCCCATCGTCGCGCCACGGCACCGACGCCGGCACACCCTCCTCCAGCGCCACGTCCTCCCCATCGAGCCGCACCGCGGCCACCCCCGTCTGCACGCCATCCGGGTTCTCCACCACCACCTCGTACGACGCCCCCCCGCGCCGGATGGTGACCTCGAACCCCGGCCAGTCCGAAGCGATGCACGGGTCGATCACGAGCCGGTCGGAGAGTGACCGCACCCCGAGCACGCGTTCGAGTCCGTAGCGGTAGAGCCAGCCGGCCGAGCCCGTGTACCAGGTCCACCCGCCCCGACCGCGGTAGTCGGCATCGCCGTCGTAGACGTCGGCGGCGACGACGTAGGGTTCGACGCGGTAGCGCTCGGCGTCCGCCGGCGTGTCGGCGCGGGCGACGCCGCCGAGCGTGCGCAGCAGTTCGACCGCCGCGTCGCCGTCGCCCAGGTCGGCCAGCGCCCAGGCACCCCAGATGGCCCCGTGCGTGTACTGGCCACCGTTCTCGCGCACGCCCGGTGGGTAGGCGCGGATGTAGCCGGGGTCGGGGTCCTGGTGCTCGAACGGGGGCGCGAGGAGCAGGAACAGCTTCTCGTCGCGCTGCCACAGGTGCTCCTTGGCCGACGCCATGGCCGTCCGCGCGCGCTGCGCGTCGCCCGCACCCGACAGCACCGACCAGGCCTGCGCGATGAGGTCGATGCGCGCCTCGTCGCGCTGTGCGCTGCCGACGGGCGTGCCGTCGTCGGCGAAGGCGCGTCGGTACCAGGCGCCGTCCCAGGCGTGCGCTTCGATCGCCTCGGCGAGCTCGGTGCGCCGCGCGCGGTAGCGCGCCGCCCGCTCGGTGTCGCCCACCCGGTCGCACAGGCCCGCGCCGTCTTCGAGCACGACCGTCAGGAACCACGCCAGCCACACGCTCTCGCCGCGCCCCTTCAGGCCGAGCCGGTTCATGCCGTCGTTCCAGTCGCCGCCGCCGATGAGTGGCAGCCCGTGCGGACCGCGGGTGTCGCCGCGATCCAGGGCGCGCAAGGCGTGCTCGAGCAGCGTCGCTTCGGCCTCGCCCGGACGGAAGGTGTCGTACCGCTCCTCTTCGTTCTCGCCCAGGGGGCGGCCGTGCAGGAAGGGCACCCGCTCATGCAGCACGCGCTCGTCGCCGGTGCGCTCGAGGTAGCGGGCGCACGCCCAGGGCAGCCACAGGAGGTCGTCGCTGATGCGCGTGCGCACGCCGGCCCCGCTGTCGGGGTGCCACCAGTGCAGCACGTCGCCCGCTTCGAACTGCTGGGCCGCGGCGCGCAGGAGCTGTGTCCGCAGCAGGTCCGGGTCCAGCGCGGTCAGGTTGACGGCGTCCTGCAACTGGTCGCGGAAGCCGTACGCGCCGCTCGACTGGTACAGCGCGGTGCGTCCCCACAGTCGACACGCGATCGACTGGACCGGCAGCCACCGGTTCAGCATGTGGTCGAGGCGCGGTTCCGGGGTGCGCACCACGACGTGCTCGAGGCGTTCGCGCCAGCCCTCGCGTACGCGGTCCAGGGCCGTCGACGGGGCGTCCGGCGCCTGGAACCGGCGCACGTCCGCGCGCGCCGCGGCGCGGTCGTCGGCCAGGCCCAGCACGAAGTGTAGGTCGATGGTGCCGCCCGGCTCCAGGTCGACGTGGATCTGCAACGCCGCACAGGGGTCGTGGCCGGCTCGCACGGTGCCCGAGAGGCCGACGCGGCGCAGGGCGTCGGGCCGAGCCGGATCGAGGTCGGCCCCCAGGAACTCGTGGCGATCGGTGGTCACGCCGTGGGGCGGCAGGCTGGCGGCCAGGTACGCCAGCCGCTCGCCCGCCATCGGCCCGAGCAGGGTGCGGGCCCACAAGGCGCCGGTCTCGGGATCGAACTCGGGCACGATGAACGGCGCTTGCCGTGCCCGCGAGGTGCCGAGCACCCACTCGACGTAACCGGTCACGGTGAGGCGACGTGCCCGTTGCCAACGGTCGCGCAGCCGCAGCGTCACGAACTTCACCGAGGCCTCGGCGTCCACGAACGTCGCGAGTTCCTGCTCGAGCCCGTGGCTCCGGTGCTCGAAGGTGGTGATGCCGGCGCCGTGCCGAACGCGGTACGCCGCCGGCGCCGGGGCGGGCGCAGGCGTGGGCGACCAGACCTCGCCCGTCTCCTCGTCCCGCAGGTAGAACGCTTCGCCGCTGGGATCACGGACGGGGTCGTTGGGCCAGGGGCTGAGGCGCTGCTCGCCGCTGTTGGCGCCCCACGTGGTGCTGGCGCCGCTGTCGGTGATCAGGCAGCCGAAACGCTCGTTGGCGATCACGTTGATCCAGGGGGCCGGCGTCGTCACGCCCGGGGCGAACTGGACCACCACGTCCGCCTCGCGGCCGTCGTCCTCGCTCAGGCCCAGCTCGCCGGCGAAGCCCCCCAACCCGCCGAAGGTCGGGTCGCGCAATGGCGGCAACGGTTCGATCTCGGCCGCCGGCGGCAGCGGCCCGGGCACCGGCACGAACGCGGGCAGAGCGCCGGGGGCGGCGGTGCCCTGCGCGAGCTGCGCCTCGAGCGGCGGACCCGACGCGTCGAGGACCACGGCTGCGGCGGCCAACAGCTCGTCGGTCCTGGAAAGCGTCGCTTCGGCCACCAGCACCCGCGCCCGTCCCGGCCCTTGACCGCGCCCGAGCCGCGCCACCTCCTGGACCGCCTGCTCGAGCCGGTCGCGCACGGGCTGCTCGTAGCCGCTCGAGGTCTCGTCCAGCACGATCAGGTCGACGCCCACTTGGCGCCCGCGCCACCAGGCGTGTCCCCGCAGGAGGCGCACGACGAACGGCAGGTCCTCCTCGCTCGTGACCCGCACCACCACGATGGGGAGGTCGCCCGACACCCCTTGCGACCAGAGGGCCGGTAGGACCGGTCCGGCCTCGGCCAGCGCGCGGCGCAAGCCCGGCCGCGGTGCGATGGCGAGCGACAGCAGGTCGGCGAGGACGCGGATGTCGTCGCCGCCCAGGCCGAGCCCGCGCATCTCGAGCGACGCTGCCGCCTCGGCGCGTTCGATGAGGTCGCCCACTTGCGCCGCGGTCTGGGCGTGCTGCAGCGCCTCGGCAACGGCCTCCTCCGTCCACCCGCTGGCCGTGACGAAGGTGGCGGTGGCCGTGGCGCCCGGTGCGAGCTCGAGCACGCCGCCGAGCGAGGCGATCGTGTCGAGCGTGGCCTCGGCCTCCTCGGCGGGCGCCCAGCCGGAGCGCGGCGACGGGGTCTCCGGCGCCGTCCGGGTCGTCGCCGACGACGGCGTCAGGTCCGGCACGGGCACGGGAGCCCCGTCGTAGGGACGGAGCGTCGGCGCCCGCGGGTCGCGGAGGTCGCGGCCACGGCCGATGAAGGCGCGGCGGTCGGTGCAGGCCGTGCGCGCGCCCGCGGCCGCGTTCTCGAGCACCAGGCGGTGCCCCAGGACCGCGCCGCGCTCGTGGGGCGATCGCCGCCGCCGGCGGAAGGTGAGCGTGTCGCCCCCGGGATGGACGCGGCTCTCGACGAACAGCTTGGCGAACGCGGGATGCCGCTCGTCTTCGTCGGCGCGGCCCAGCACGACCTCGGCGTAGCTGGCCACGGCGATGCGACGCGGCCGGTCGCCCTCGTTCGTCACCGTCACGTGGCGCAACAGCAGCGGCTCGCGGTCGGCCACGACGACGTCGTCGCGGACGAGCACCTCGCCGCGCCGTCGCTGGTAGCGCACGGCGTGCGGGGCGAAGGTGACCTCGCAGGCGGAGGGATCGCCGCCCGTCGGGTCGAGGCTGGTGGTCCACACGTCGCCGTCGTCGAGGTCGCGCAGGTACACGAGCGCGCCGGGCGGGCCGCCGATCTCCGCCGGCCGGGCCCGGGTCAGGGCCACGCCGCCCCAGTGGCTGCCCCCGCCGCCGGCCGCGCGGACCAGGACCGAGGTCGCACCGTTCGAGAGCGGCAGCGCGTGGTCGATGCGCCCGCGCGGGTCCACCCCCCAGCGCGGCGCCGTGGGGGCCGCCGCTTGCGCGCCCGGTTCGGCGGCGGCCGCCTCGGCCCGGCGCCAGCGCGACGGCGGCGGCACCTGGCTGGGGATGCGTTCGTGGAGCAGCAGTTCGACGCTGGCGATCGCCGGTTCGGCGTGCAGGCGGCGGACCATGCGGTCGTCGAGCAACTGGTTGGTGGCCGCGACGAGGATCATCCCCTGGTGGTGGGCCATGTACGTCCGCACGAGGTGGGGGTGCTGGGCCGGTGGGGGCGCGGGGGTCGGGCGCGCGCGACGGCGCCAGCGGGCGCGTCGGACGCCGAAGGGATGGCCGGCGGCGACCTCGCCGTAATCGAGCGCGTCGATCAGACCGTAGCGGCCGAGGGCGCCCGCGTCGACCAGTCGCTCGACGTTGGCCATGACCTGGCGGGGGCGCAGCGGCAGCGCCAGCACCGTGGCGTAGGGCGCGATGACCAGGTCCTGACCGAGATCGCGCTTCAGGCCCACCGCCGGCACGCCGAAGGCGCGGTACTGGTAATCACCCTGGATGCCGAGCTCCGCGAAGGCCGACTCGGAGATCCCCCACGGCACGCCGTGCCGCCCAGCGAAGGCCACCTGTTGCGCCACGGCGGTGTGACAGCTCTCGAACAGCAGCGTGCGCTCCGGGTGGCGCAAGAACAGCCGCGGCATCAGGTACTCGAACATCGTGCCGCTCCACGACAGCAGCGCCCGCGACCCGTCGATGCGCGTGAGCGGCCGGCCGAGCTGCAGCCAATGCTCGGTGGGCACGTCGCCCTTGGCGATGGCCACCAGGCTGGCGGTGCGCGCCTCCGAAGCCAGCAGGTCGTAGTGGTTGGGATCGAGGGCGCCGGTCGAGAGGTGCAGACCCAAGTGGAGCAGGCGACGCTCGCGGTCGTACAGGAAACCGAAGTCCATGGCGTCGGCGGCGCGTCGACAGCGCGCGGCCGTCTCCGCCAGGTCCGCGTCGAGCTGGCGCGCCCGGTCGATGGCGTGGTCGAGCGACGCGAGCACGGCGCGCCCCCACGCGCGGCCGGCCTCGATCGTTCCCGACGGTGGTCGGGCGTCGAGTTGGCGCCCCAGGTCGTGGACCAGGCTGCGCGAGCGGGCGGCCAACTCGTCGACCTCGCCCAGGTCGAGCGGTTCGGCCAGCGCCTCGGTCAGCTGCCGCCACGTGGTGTCGATGGCGGGCGCGTCGGCTCGGCGCAAACCCTCTGGTGGATCGACGACCAGGTCGAGCCACGGGACGCTCTCGTCGATCTCGTGGCGGGCCGCCCGCGTCTCGGCCTGCGCCTGGTCGAGCCAGGCCCGCAGTTCGCCGACGAGTCCGTGGGGCACGCTGCCGGCCGCCCCCTCGAGCAGGGCGGTCACCCGTTGGGCCACCCCGAGGAGCACGCTGCCGGCGTGGTCGATGGCGTCGCGTCGTTCGAGCACCGGTCGGTTCGCGGCGAGCCGGAGCTGGCCTTCCAGGTCGGTCAAGGTGGCCCGCAGCGCGTCGAGTCGGCGGCGTGTCTCGCGCTCGACCAGGCGTGGCCGCAAGCGGTCCAGGACCGAATCGAGAACCGCCACCGTGTCACCGACGCCGCGCACGCGGGGCGGGTAGGGGACGCCGTCGTGGCGTGCGTCCTCGAGCCCGCGGGCCACCACGAGCAACGCGGCCGCGAGGTTGCCGCTGTCGACGGCCGAGACGTAGCGGGGTTCGAGCGGCGCGAGGTCGTCGGTGCCGTACCAGTTGAGCCAGTGGCCGCGGTGACGTTCGAGGCGATCGAGCGTGTCGAGCGTTTCGCGCACCCGGTTGGCCATGGTGCGCGCTTCGATGAAGCCGAGGTCGTAGGCGCCGAGGGTGCTCGCCAGCATCATCCCGATGTTGGTGGGCGAGGTCCGGCGCGCGACGACCGGACCGGGGTCCTCCTGGAGGTGATCGGGTGGCAGCCAGTGGTCGCGTGGACCGACGAGTTCGCTGAAGAAGAACCACGTGCGGCGCGCCAGCAGCCGTAGTTCGCGGCGCTGCGGCTCCGGCAGGAGCTCGCGCGGTCGAGCGCTGGGCCGGCTCGACCAGGCCACCAGCGCGGGCGCCAGCGCCCAGGCCACCAGCAGCGGCAGCGCGACGGGCAGCTTCGCGGGCGCGAGCCATGCCAGCAGGGCGGCCAACGACCACGTCGCACCCCACGCGCCCGCCATGTGCCGCAGCGCCGTCCGCGCGCTCACCGTCCCGCCCAGCGCACGGGCGGCGTGGGCGGCCGTCGTCCATTGGAGCAGGCGCCGGTGGCTGACGTAGACGCGGTACAGGGCGAGTGCGGTCGCGTCCAGCGTGACGAGCGCCGTGTGGGGCAGCAACGCCAGCGACATGGCGGTACGGCCGGCCTCGACCAGGGCGGCGTGGCGGGCGGCCGTCACGGCGGGGACCGGGGCCCGGCCGACCAGGCCCCGTCCCAAGGCACCGAGCGCCGACAGCACGATGGGCGCCGCGACCAGCGCCAAGATCGTCAAGGTGGCCCAGACAGCCGCCTCGCCGGGCAACAGCAGCCACGACGCGGCCAGCAGCGCGAACAGCGCGGCTGGATGAAGGCTGCGCCGCAGGTTGTCGGCGATGGACCAGCGTGCGACCGGGCGCAACCCGCTCGGCACGCGCCCCTCGCGGCCTTGGGGGTGGCGCGCGAACAGCCACGGCAGCAGCTGCCAGTCGCCGCGGACCCAGCGGTGCAGACGCCGCGCGTCCAGCAGTGCGTTCTCGGGGTTCTGTTCGTACAGGGCGACATCGCTGATCATGCCCACGTGCCCCTGGGCCCCTTCGAACAGGTCGTGCGACAGCAGCCGGTTCTCGGGCACCCGACCGCGCAGGCGGCGCTCGAAGGCGTCGACGTCGTACAGCCCCTTGCCCATGAAGATGGCCCGACCGAACACGTCGTGGTGCAGGTTCGACACCACGTGGGCGTAGAGGTCGACGCCGCTCTCACCCGCCATCCAGCGCGCGTACCGCGTCTCGACCGTCGCCGCCGGGTCCGTCTCCAGACGCGGCTGGAGCACGGTGTAGCCGGCCAGCAGGTCGCCGGTGTCGCCGTCGAGGACGGGCCGCACGAGGGGGTGGCGGAAGGCGGCCACGAGCTGGCGTGCGGCCTCGGGGGGCAAGCGCGTGTCGCCGTCGAGCGTCAGGACGTAGCGGACCGCCCGCAGGTCATCGGGCGGGTCGACCTGGAGGTAGAAGCTGGTGGCGCCGCGGCCGGTGACCAAGGCGTTGAACTCCTCGAGCTTGCCGCGCTTGCGTTCCCACCCCATCCAAACGCGTTCGACCGGGTTCCAGCGACGCTCTCGGTGGAACAGGTGGAACGGCCGCGGGGCATCGGGCTGACCGTGCCGACCGTTGAGGCGGCGGATGCCGTCCGCCACCGCCTGCTCGAGCTCGGCGTCCCCCGGCCGCCGCTGCTCGGGGGCGTCGGCGAGGTCGGTCAGGAGCGCGAAGGTGACGTGGGGGTCGCGGTTGCCCAGGTAGTTCGCCTCGAGCCGATCGAGCAGCGGCGCGATCTCGTGCACGGAGCTCAGGATCACCGGGGTGACGACGACGGTGCGAGCCTCGGCGGGGACGCCGGCGTCGGGGTCCATCCGCGGGACCCGCCGGGCGGGCACGACGAGGGACGCCAGCCAGTCGACGATCGTGCCGGCCAGCGACCATGCCGGCACGGCCCCCACCACGACGAGGGCCGCCAGGAGCCCGGTGACCGCGCCGAGCGCCGCGAGCCAGGTCACGGCGACCGCGACGAACGCCACGGTCAGGGCCACGGTGGCGCCCACGTAGATCGACCCGGCGCGCCGCTCGAGCCAGCGCGCCAGCCGCAGGCGCGGCGACGCCTCGAAGCCGATCGCCGCCTCGAGTCGGGCGACGCCTTCGGCGATCAGGTACATGCCGACATGGTGGTCGCGCGTGCCCCGTGCGGCGGCGCCGGCCAGGTCGAGCGCGGTGCGGGCGACGCCCAGCTCGTCGTGATCGGGCGCGTGCCACGCCAGCCGCTCGACCGAGCGGCGGTAGCGGTCGCGCGTCGCGAAGTCCATGGCCGCGTACGCGCCCGCCGGGTCGTCGCGGAGCGCGCGTTCGAGGAGGCTGGCACGCTCGAAGAAGGACCGCCAATCCTCGCTGGCGAGCTGCCGGAGGGCCTTCACGCCCTGCGCCACCACGGCGTCGTCGTCGAGCGGCGCGCCCGGGTCGTGCCCGGCGGCCAAGCCGACCGCCCGCAGCGCGGCGGGCGCCATGCGTTCGAGCAGCCTCAAGCGCCACATGGCGGGGAAGGCCCACAGCTCGGCCACCGTCAGGGGTGGCGCCGCTTCTTGCAGCACGTCGAGCAGCTCGAGGGTGGTCGCGGGATCGAGCGGTCCGCCGGGACGCCCCACCACGAACGCGGCCAGGCGCTCCACCCGTGTGGCGCCGGCACCGGTTCCTTCCACGAGCGTGGGCAGGCGGGCCAGGAAGCCGGGTGGGAGGCTCGTCCGCACCAGCGTGAGCGCGTCCTGGATGACATGTCCGTTGTCGAGCAACCATTCGACCGCCGCGGGCCGTTCGCCGGGCGCGTAGCGCTCGGTGGCCAGGCGGTCGTACACCTTCGTGAACGTGCGCTCCAGCTCGCGCCAGCGGGGCCTCAGCGAGGCTCTCGTCGGGGGGCCGAGCGCGCGGCCGTGCTCGCGGGCGAGACGGCGCGTCGCCTCCTGGAGGTCGGCGTCCAGGCTCATGGGTCGTCGGCGTTCGACCTCGCACCCGTTCGCCGCGGCGCGTCTTGCAGCACCAGAACGGGGCGCTCGCTCGCCATCAACAGCCGCTGTGCCAGCGTCCCGTAAGGGAAGGGGGCGTCGTGGGCACCGTGGGCCGACAGGACGATCAGGTCGGCGTCGAGCTCGGCCGCGATGGCGCCGACGGCGCGCGCGGGCTGCGTGACGCGGCGTACGTGGGTGCGCAGGCTGAGGTCGGTGTGGGCGAGCTTGGCCTCGATCTCGCTCAGGTAGCGGGCACCTCGGTCGTGCTGGAGTCCCTCGAGGCGCTGCAGCAGCTCGGCCTCCTCGGTCGACCGCGGCAGGGGTTCGCGCAGCGATGGCGCTTCGGTCACCAGGTGCAGCACGTGCAACGTGGCCGCGTGGCGCCGCGCCAACGCGGCCGCTCGGCCCAGCGCCCACTCGCCGGCGGGTGAGCCGTCGACGGGGACCAAGACGTCGTGGTAGCGGAGACCCGCCGGCGAGGCAGGCGTGGGCGCGTGCCGGCGGACGAGCAGGACCGACGTCGCGCCTCGCGAGAGCACCTTCTGGCAGGTGCCCCCGACGTCGAACCCGTGGGCGGCGCCCTCGCCGTGGGAAGCGAGGACGATGAGTTCGACCTCGTCCGCGTGTGCCTCCCGCACGATCTCGTCGGCCGGTGGGCCAGCGGCGACGACGGTCGAGGCCTCGATGCCGCCCTCATGGAGTCGGTCGGCCAGCGCTTGCAGGTAGGCGTTCGCCTCGGCCCGTCGCAGCCGCCAATCGATGTCCCCGTCGACGGTCGCCAGAGGACCCGTGAGGGGCTCGAGCACCTGCATCAACACCAAGCCGTCGGCGACGACGTCGGCCACCGCGACCGCGTGGGTCAGCGCCGTCTCCGCCGCGGGCGAGCCATCGAGCGGAACCAGGATGCGGCCACCCATGGCCCCACTGTAGGCAGCGCACCGGGGCCGTGTCGGTGAGCGCCGGAGCGCGACGGGGACGTTGCACCCTCCCGCACACGCCGCTCCACTTCGGATGATGGGTTCGCAACGCCCGGCCCCCGAGCCGAGGCCGGGGATGCCTCGGGACGTCCGGCGCGGTGAGGGGAGCGACATGCTTCGACACCGGCTCGAGACCGCCGCAGCGGGAGCGCTGTTCGACGCGCTGACGCGACGCGGCTACACCATCGTGGGGCCCACCGTTCGGGACGGGGTGATCGTGCTCGACGAGCTCACCTCGCCCGACGACCTGCCCATCGGCTGGCGTGAGGTGCAGGCTCCCGGCCGTTATGCGTTGGCCCCACGCGACGACGACGCTCGTTTCGGGTACGCCGTCGGCCCGCACGCCTGGAAGCGCTATCTACACCCACCGGCCCTGGAGCTGTGGCGTGCCGAGCGCGACGCCGACGGCGGGCTCGAGGTGGCCTATTCGGAGGACGCGTCGCCGCGGTACGCCTTCGTGGGCGTGCGGCCGTGCGACCTGCAGGCGATCCGCATCCAAGACCGGGTGTTCACGGGCGGCGCCTACGTCGACCACGATTACCAGAGCCGGCGCGAGGCGGCGTTCATCGTCGCCGTCAACTGCACCGAGCCGGCTGGCACCTGCTTCTGCGCGTCCATGGGCACCGGACCCGAGGCGAAGGCCGGCTACGACCTGGTGCTCACCGAACTGCTCGCCCCCGACGACCACGCCTTCGTGCTCGAAGCCGGCTCCGAGGCCGGCGAGGCCGTGCTGGCCGAGTTGCCCACGCGCCCGTTGCGCGAGGACGAGGCCCGGGTCATCGGCAACGCGCTCAACGAGGCCTCGCGCCACATGGGGCGCTCGCTCGACACGCGCGGGCTGGCGACCGCCCTCGCGCACCAGCTCGACCATCCCCGATGGGACGTCGCCGCCGAGCGCTGCGTCACGTGCGGCAACTGCACGATGGTGTGCCCCACGTGCTTCTGCACGACGGTCGAGGACACCACCGACCTGAGTGGTGACGTGGCGATCCGCACCCGCAAGTGGGATTCCTGCTTCACGCTCGACTACGCCTACATCCATGGCGGCAGCCTGCGTCCATCGGCCAAGGCACGCTACCGGCAATGGGCGACGCACAAGCTCGCCACCTGGAACGCGCAGTTCGGGACCCAGGGCTGCGTCGGCTGCGGTCGGTGCATCACCTGGTGCCCGAGCGGCATCGACATCACCGAGGAGGCCACCGCGGTGGCCGCCGGTCGCACCGGTGCGGCCGCGGTGACGGCCACCACGGCGAGGAGGGTCGACGATGCTGAACGCACCGCGTGAGGTCCCCCGGGCGATCCCCACCGCCGTCGACGCCATGCGTCCCGTGCCCTTCACGGTGCTGCGCACGCGCAACCTGACCAGCGACACGTTCACGCTCGAGCTCGCCCCGCCCACGGGTCACGGACCGTTCACGTTCGCCCCGGGCCAGTTCACGATGCTCTACGTGTTCGGGGTCGGCGAGGTGCCCATCTCGATCTGTGGCGACCCCGCCGAACCCGAGGTGCTGGTCCACACCACCCGTGCGGTCGGCAACGTGACGCGCGCCATGCGTGCGTTGCGTCCCGGCGACACGATCGGCGTGCGCGGTCCCTTCGGCACGGCCTGGCCGGTCGAGCAGAAGAGCGGACGCGATCTCGTGTTCATCGCCGGCGGCATCGGCCTGCCGCCGCTGCGCCCGGCGATCTACGAGGCGCTCGCGCACCGCGAACGGTACGGCCGCGTGGTGCTCCTCTACGGCGCCCGGACCCCCGAAGAACTGCTGTACCGCCGCGAGCTCGCCCAGTGGCGCTCGCAGCTCGACGTCGAGGTCCACGTGACCGTCGACCGGGCCACCGGCGACTGGCGCGGCAACGTCGGCGTCGTCACGCCGCTCGTGCGGCGCGCGCCGATCGATCCCAAGAACACCGTCGCCATGATCTGCGGCCCGGAGATCATGATCCGGTTCGCCGCCCAGGAGCTGGCGCGCCGCGGCGTGGCGCCCGCCGACACGTTCGTGTCGCTGGAGCGCAACATGAAGTGCGCCGTCGGTCTCTGCGGTCACTGCCAACTCGGTCCGTACCTGGTGTGTCGGGACGGACCCGTGTTCCCGTACGACCGTGTCCAGCACTTGCTCGACGTCGGGGAGGTGTGAGGTGGCCGCTCCGCACAAGCTCAAGCTGGCCGTCTGGAAGTTCGCGTCGTGTGACGGCTGTCAGCTCACGCTCCTCGATTGCGAGGACGACCTCCTGGCGATCGCCGGCGCGGTCGACGTCGCCTACTTCCTGGAGGCCTCCAGCGCGATCGGCAAGGGGCCCTTCGACGTGTCGCTGGTCGAGGGTTCGGTCTGCACCGCCCACGACGCGGAACGCATCCGCCACGTCCGCGCCGTCTCGAAGCGCGTGATCGCCATCGGCGCCTGCGCCACGGCCGGCGGCGTGCAAGCGCTTCGCAACTTCCGGAACGTCGACGATTTCGCGCGCATGGTCTACGCCCAGCCCGAGGTCCTCGACGCCCTCGCGACGTCGACGCCGATCTCGGAGCACGTCTTCGTCGACTTCGAGCTGCGCGGCTGTCCGATCGACAAGCACCAGCTCATCGAGGTCGTGAGCGCCACGCTCCACGGCCGCAAGCCGGCGATCCCCAACTACAGCGTCTGTCTCGACTGCAAGCGTCGCGGGACCCCCTGCGTGATGGTGGCGCACGGCACCCCCTGCCTCGGTCCGGTCACCCAAGCCGGGTGCGGCGCGATCTGCCCCGCCTACGGGCGCGGCTGTTACGCCTGCTTCGGGCCGATGGAGACGCCCAACCTGCCGGCGCTGGCCGACCGCTTCTTGCAAGAGACCGGCACCGACGGCGACGCCTGGGTGCGCGCGCTGCGGACCTACAACGCCTACGCCGGTCCGTTCCGGGCCGAGAGCGAGGCCCGCGAGGTCGGCCTCGAAGGGAGGCGGCCGTGACCGTCGCCGGTACGACCCGCCCTGCGAAAGGCAAGACGCGCACCATCAAGGTGGGCGCGCTGACGCGCGTCGAGGGCGAGGGCGCGCTGTACGTGCGCACCGAGAAGGGGCACGTCACCGACGTCGAACTGCAGATCTACGAACCGCCCCGCTTCTTCGAGGCCTTCCTGCGTGGGCGCGCCTACACCGAACCGCCCGACATCACCGCCCGCATCTGCGGCATCTGCCCGGTCGCCTACCAGATGAGCGCTTGCCACGCCATCGAAGCGGCCTGTGGTGTGACGGTGGGCGGGCAGGTGCGCGCGCTGCGGCGCCTGCTCTACTGCGGTGAGTGGATCGAGAGCCACGCGCTGCACATCTACCTGCTGCACGCCCCCGACTTCCTGGGGTACCCGAGCGGTCTGCATCTGGCGGGCGACCACCCCGAGCTCGTGCAGCGTGCGCTGAAGATGAAGAAGGTCGGCAACGACGTGATGGTGCTGCTTGGCGGTCGCGAGATCCATCCGATCAACGTGCGCCTGGGCGGCTTCTACAAGACGCCGACGCGCGCCGACCTCGAGACCCTGCGGGCACCGCTGGAGAGCGCGCGGGCGACCGCGCTCGAGACCGTGAAGCTGGTGGCCGGGTTCGACTTCCCCGACGTCGAGGTCGACTACGTGTTCGCGTCGTTGTCGCACCCCGACGAGTACCCCCTCAACGAGGGCCGGTTCGTCTCGAGCCGCGGCCTGGACATCGACGTCGACGACTTCGAGGGGCACGTCCACGAGGAGCACGCCGCGCGGTCGACCGCGCTGCACGCGACCCTCGACGGCGAGCCGTACCTGGTCGGTCCGCTGGCGCGCTACGCCTTGAACTTCGACCGGTTGTCACCGCTCGCGCAGGAGGCCGCCCGCGAGGCCGGGCTGGGCAAGGTCTGCCGCAACCCGTTCAAGAGCATCATCGTGCGGGCGGTCGAGCTGGTGTACGCCTGTGACGAGGCCCTGCGGATCATCGACCAGTACGAGCCGCCCGAGCGTCCGTTCGTCGACGTGCCCGCCCGTGCCGGCAGCGGCTCGGCCTGCACCGAAGCCCCGCGCGGCACGCTCTACCACCGCTACACGCTCTCCGACGACGGCACGGTGCTCGAAGCCGTGATCGTCCCGCCGACCGCGCAGAACCAACGCACGATCGAGGGCGACCTGCGGGTGGTCGTGACCGAACACATCGACCTGCCCACCGACGAGCTGCGCCACCTGGCCGAGCACGCGATCCGCAACCACGACCCGTGCATCTCGTGCTCCACGCACTTCCTCCGACTGGAGGTCGAAGAGGGTTCGTGAACGACGCGGCCGCGCGGGTCCTGGTCGTCGGCGTCGGTCATCGCGATCGCGGCGACGACGGGGCGGGACCCGCGCTGGCCGACGGGGTGGCGGCGCTGGCCCCGCCGGGCGTGGACACGCTCGTCACCGAAGGCAACCTCCTCGGCCTGCTCGACGCTTGGGCGGGGCGGCCACGGGTGGTGGTGGTCGACGCCACCGCGTCGGGGAGCGCGCCGGGCACGGTGCGCGAGCTCCCGCCCGAGGGACCGTTCCGGCACGTCGCGGCGACGTCGTCGCACGGCTTCGGGCTCGCCGAGACGCTGGCGCTCGCTCGCGCGCTCGATCGGCTGCCGCCCGACCTACGGCTGTTCGGGATCGAAGGGGCGGGCTACGAACCCGGTGCGCCCCTCAGCCCGCCGGTGGCCGCGGCGGTGGCGGCGCTCGCCGAGCGCCTCGCGCACGAACTCGCTGCGTCGGGCTGAGTCGGCGGCGTTCGACGGCGCGTCGCTCAGGTGCTCAGCGCCGACCGCTCGCGCGGCGCGCTGCTGGCCAGTTCGCCGCCACGCGCCAGCGCCGCCCGGTTGGCGCTCAGCAGCCGCCGATGGCGCTCGGGCAGCACGCGCGCCAGCGTCGTCGCCACGTGCTCGGCCGTCAGGGCCGGGAAGCGGGTGAGCAGGGCGCCCACCAGCACCATGTTGGTGAGCCGGGGTTCGCCCAACTCGGCCGCCACGTCGTCGGCCGGGATCCGGATGACGTCCAGGTCGTGGCGCGCCACCTCACGGTCGACGAGCGAGGCGTTGACGATCAGGACACCGCCCGGTCGCACGAGGGGCTCGAAGCGGTCGAGCGACGGCAGGTTCAGCACGATGACCGCCTGGGGCTGGGCCACCACGGGCGAACCGATGGGTTCGTCGCTCACCACGACCGTGCAGTTGGCGGTGCCGCCCCGCATCTCGGGTCCGTACGACGGGTACCAGGTGGTGTGGAGCCCGGCGTCGAGCGCGGCGTGGGCCAGGAGTTGGCCGGCGAACAGCACCCCTTGACCGCCGAAGCCGGCGATGACCACGTCGGCGGTCATCGGCGACCCGGTTCCTGAACCTCGGCGGGAACCTTGAAGTCGCCGAGCGGGTAGACGGGCACCATCTCGTCGCGGATCCACGCCAGCGCCTTCTCGGGCGTCACGCCCCAGTTGGTGGGGCAGCTCGACAGCAGTTCGACCAGCGCGAAGCCGAGGCCGCGTTGCTGGACCTCGAGCGCCTGCCGGATGGCCTTCTTGGCCCGCTTGATCTGCACCACGTCGTGCAGGCTGCGGCGGACGACGTAGGCGGCGCCGTCGACCTGGGCGAGCATCTCGCTCATCCGCAGGGGCGCGCCGGTGGTGGCGGGGTCGCGGCCCCCGGGCGACGACGAGGTCTTCTGGCCGGGCAGCGTGGTGGGCGCCATCTGGC
The DNA here is from genome assembly GCA_963839375.1 of uncultured Trueperaceae bacterium. Classification (GTDB taxonomy): domain Bacteria; phylum Deinococcota; class Deinococci; order Deinococcales; family Trueperaceae; genus JAABTL01. The sequence goes on from CAWIUY010000022.1 coordinate 111,036, forward strand.
CGCCCGTCATGCCGTAGATGGCGTTGTTGAGGAAGAAGACGGTGATGTTCTCGCCGCGCACCGCCGCGTGCAGGATCTCGGCGGCGCCGATCGAGGCCAGGTCGCCGTCGCCTTGATACGTGAACACGAGCCTTCCGGTGCGACCCGCTTGAGCCCGGTGGCCATGGCGGGCGCGCGACCGTGGGCGGCTTGGGCGAAGTCGAGGTCGAAGTAGCGGTACGAGAACACCGAGCAGCCGACCGAGGCGACGCCGATGGTCGTCTCACGGACGCCCATCTCGTCGATCACCTCGGCGATGAGGCGGTGGGCGATGCCGTGCGTGCAACCCGGGCAGTAGTGGGTGGGCACATGGGTGAGCGAATCGGGGAAGCTGTAGACGGCCGTCATCTTGGTGTCGGGTGCCGGAACGGTCACGCGGTCACCTCCTCGGGCGCGGGTGTGGACGGCGTCGGCGGCAGCGCCACCGCGTGGATCGCCGCCAGGACCTCGTCGGGCAACGGCAGGACGCCGCCGCTGCGGCCGAAGAACGACACCGGCACCCGCCCGGCCACCACCCGGCGCACGTCCTCGACCATCTGGCCGGCGTTCATCTCGACCACCAGGATCGCGTCGACCTCTTCGGCGAGGCGACGGAGTCGCGCCTCCGGGAAGGGGTAGAGCGTGATGGGGCGCCACAGGCCCGCCCGCACGCCTTCACGGCGCGCGGCGCGGATGGCGGTCTGGGCGATGCGGGCGGCGGTGCCGAAGGCGACCACCGCCAGGCGCGCGTCGCCCAGGTCGACGTCCTCGAAGCGGACCTCGTCCGCTTCGATCTGCGCGTACTTCGCTTGCAACGTGTGGTTGAACGCCTCTTCCTCGAGCGGGTCGAGGTGGATGGAGGAGACCAAGTTGGGAGAGCGTGCGAGCGCGCCCGTCAGCGCCCACTCGGGTCGCTCGGAGCGTGGGCGCGGGGGTTGGAGCGGCGGTAGCTCGGCGCCCTCCATCATCTGGCCCAAGGTGCCGTCGAGCAGCACGACGCTGACGATCCGGTAGCGGTCGGCCAGATCGAACGCCAGCACGGTCAGGTCGATGAGCTCCTGAACGGTGGCCGGCGCCAACACGATCATCTTGTAGTCGCCGTGGCCGCCGCCCTTCACCATCTGCAGGTAGTCGCTCTGGGCCGGTGCGATGTTGCCCAGGCCGGGACCACCGCGCATG
>CAWIUY010000023.1:0-29369 GCA_963839375.1 uncultured Trueperaceae bacterium
CACGCAGGTCGCGTCGGATGGTGGCGTGCGAGACGCCCAGGCTCCGTGCCAAGCCGTCGACGTCGACCACGCCGTCGTGCTGCATCCGTTCCACGATCTTGCGTCGACGCTGTGCTGGCAGCATGGCGGCCGGCCTCCGAGTGCACGCTTCTGCTCGCTACTGTCGTTCCGTACCTGATTATGCACGTTTCTGCGCGGTGGGTGCGAGGTGCGGCGGCCGAGCTCGGGCGTGGACGCAAGGAGGCCGTGTGCGTGGCGCTCCATCCCGGGCACGTGGCGAGCGCCCTCTCGGCGCCCTTCGGCGCCGGCGGCCACGCGACGCGGACGCCGGACGAGGCGGCGGTCGGACTCCTCGGTGTGCTCGCCGCGTTGAAGCCCGCCGACTCGGGCGGCTTCTTCGACGAGGAGGGACGCGTCATTCCCTGGTAGCGCCTCCGGCGCTCCGGTCGTTGTGACGCCAGGGCGCCCGGAGCGACGCGTCCCGTCGCCGACACTGTCGGCGATGGACTGGGAACTGACCCGGACGTTCTTCATCGCGATGCTCGCCATCACCAACCCGCTCAGCAAGATCCCGCTGTGGGTGGAGGGGAGCCGCGGCGAGGACCGGCACGTTCGCTGGCGTCTGGCGCTGCTCGTCACCGGGACCGCGTTCCTCATCCTGCTCGTGTTCCTCGTCGGCGGGCGCTGGCTGCTCGACCTGTTCGGCATCGACCTGGCGAGCTTCCGGGTGGGCGGCGGCATCATCATCCTGCTCGTGGCGCTCGACATGCTGCGCGGTAACGCCGTCCAGCTCGACACCGACGAAGAAGAGGACGAGGACAGCAAGCTCGCGACGGCGCGGTCACGGTTCCGCAAGGTCGCCGTGCCCCTGTCGATGCCGATCATCGCCGGACCGGGCTCGATCAGCACCGTGGTCGTCTACGCGTCGAGCGCGAGCGGCTGGCTCGAGTACGGGGGCTTGGCCGGCGCCCTCACGGTCGTCCTGGGGCTCGTGTTCCTGGTGCTCCTCAGCGGTCGCTGGGTGGAGAAACGCGTCGGTCGCACGACGCTCGACATCCAGACGCGCGTGTTCGGGATGATCCTGGCGGGGATCGCCGTGCAGCTGATCGTCGAGGGCCTCGGGGAGATCTTCCCGGCGTGGCTGGCGGAGGGCGGAGCGCTGAGCGACGACCTTCAGCAGGGGCCGTAGACCTGCGAGCGCGAACGATCACGCACGCATCGGCGCAGGGCCTCGAACTTCTCGGCCAAGATCAGCCGATCCATCGTGCCCGCCGCTCCCTCAGCATCCGCTCACGCAAGGGCAGCAGGTCCTCGACGTCGGCCAGCATGCGACTCACCAAGCGATCGTAGGCTGCGCGATCGCGACGGATCAGTAGCCGACCCTCACGCAAGATCGTGCGCAGGAGCGGGACCCCGGTCGTTCACGCAAAGCCTGGGTCAGCCGTTCGAGGGTCGGATCGAGGACTGCGTCGATCATGATGAATCGTACACGGACCTCCGAACCTCCTAGCGACCCGATCCGCGAGCGCGACGAGGGGCTTGCGTGGATCCCATTGTCTGTTGTATTCTCACAACATTCCGACCGAGAGGTACGAAGGAGGTCCCCCATGGTCGCCCGCTCCACGTCGAACGATGTGTCCCCAGGGGTCGCGGGTGGACGTCTGGTCCTCCACAACCGTCTGCCCGTCCTCCGTGCCGAGCGCGGACTGTCGCGACGCGACCTCGCGGACGCGGTAGGGGTCAACTACCAGACGATCGGCTACCTCGAACGGGGCGACTACCACCCCAGCCTGGAGCTCGCCTTCCGCCTGTCGCTGTTCTTCGAGCTGCCCATCGAGATGATCTTCTCGACCCGTCCGCTACCGCCGTTGTCCGAGGCGGTCGCCCGCTCGTCGACCCCGAAGGAGACCCTGTGAACCGTTCCCGTCGCCGCCTCATCGTCCTGGCGCAGTACGCGGCCGTGCTCGTGCTGGCCGCCCTGACGCTCACGCAAGCCCTCTCGCTGCAGGTGTTCCTGACCCTCGCCGCCGTGCCCGCGGTCATGCTCTTCGCGATCGAGCGGATGGCGCTCGGCGGCTTGACGGCGCGCCGGCCCTCACGGCTCGACGAACGCGAGAAGGCGCTGGTCGCGCGCGCGCACTGGCTCGCCCACCGGATGGCGATGGCGCTCACGGCCCTGGCGGCCGCCCTGGCGCTCGTGTCGGGCTGGGCCTTCGGTTTCGCGGTGGGCGCGGCGCCCTTCGCCGTGGGTGGCTTCGGGCTGATCCTCGCCTTCTTGACCTTGCCGCCGGCGCTGGTCTTGTGGACCGCGCCCGAACCCGTCGACGAAAACCATCGCCTCAGTGCACCAACACCTCAGCCGTTCGTTTGAGGCCCACCATCGTCTTGCGGGAGAAGAGCGCCCCGCCGAAGTTGAGGGGCCGGTTCCACAACCAGTGCGCTATCCCCTCTTCGGTGCCGTCGGCGCGCATGCGTAACAGGAGGCGCGTACCGCCGTCGGCCGCGGGCCGCAGCACCCACGCCATCGTGTTCTCGGACCACGTGCCCGGGAAGTCCCCGCTCGCCAGCTCCGCTGGCGTCAGCGAACCGGTGACGAGCACGAAGGCCTCACCCGGGTCCGCCTGGACCACCTCGTAGGCCACCATGTCGTTGATCTGGATCCGATCGCCGACGATGACGCCCTGCAGTTCGGGCACGATCCGCCGTGAGTAGGCGCCGTCGACGAACCCAGACGATCCGGTGAGGTCGTAGAACCAGTCCCAGCCGTACCAACCGGCGCGATGCTGGCCCATCTGTTGGATCAGGGCGTAGACGACGTCGGGTGGCGCGTCGATCGTGATCGCTTTCGTCGACACCTCGCGCGTCGCCGGGAACAGGTCGTCGCCCGGTAGGACCGCCGCGACCTCGTCCGGGGTGGCTCCCCAGCGATCGGTCCAGCGACGCGTCGCCAGCGGCACGAGCACGAAACCCGCGACGAGCACGACGATCAGAACGCCGACCACGATGCCCGACCACTTGACCGCCGAGAGAACCGACGCGATCACGGCGCCTCCTTGGCGAGCCCGCCCATCAATCTAGGCCGCCGACGCGCCGGCGGCAGGGCGAGACGTCCCGGCGGCCGCGCCGCGGTCACTCAGCTCGGGTCGTCGCCCCGGATGAGGCGGCGCAGCGTCGCCAGCTCGAACTTCGGCCGCCGCTCGGCGTCGAGGAGACCGTTGCGCTCCTGCTCGACGTCGGTCAGTTGGGTGTAGCACCAGCCGGCCACGTGGGGGTGCCGCCGCACGGCCGCCAGCAGACCCTCCAGTCGGTCGAGGAAGTCGCGTTCGGTTGCGGGGTCGTCGCCGTACCCCCAGTCGTCGGGCCGCTCGGCGTCTCCCGCGGGCACCCACTTGATGCCGCCGAACTCGTCGACCAGCAGCGGTTGGCCGCGGTAGGGCGGTTCGAGGTCGGGCTCGTTGCGGACGACGTCGGGGAACGGGGCCAGGAGACGATCGAGCTCGTCCGGGTCCTGGGTGTAGTGGTGGACGGTCCAGAGGTCGGTGTCGACGTGCACCCAACCGCTGGCGTCGTTGACGGGCCGCGTCGGGTCGAGGGTGCGGGTGAGGGCGGCGGCGTCGGCGACGACGCGCGCCTGCTGTGGGTCGTCGGCCGCCCGTGGATCGGTCTCGTTGAAGGGCGTCCAGGCGACGATCGAGGGGTGGTGGCGTAGCTCGCGCACGACGTCGGCCCACTCGGTGAGGAAGTTGCGGGCGGCTTCGGGGGCACGCAGGTCGAGCCCCCAGGAGGGCGACTCGGCCCAGGTGAGGTAGCCGAGCCGATCGGCCCAGTAGTGGTAGCGCCCCTCGAACACCTTCTGGTGGAGGCGGGCACCGTCGAAGCCGAGCGCCTGGCCCACCTCGATGTCGTGCCGGAGCGCCGCGTCGCTCGGGGCGGTCCACAGGCTCTCGGGCCAGTACCCCTGGTCGAGCACCAAGCGCTGCACGAAGGGTTCGCCGTTGAGGAGCACCTGCGACCCGCGCACCTCGACGTCGCGGAAGGCGACGTAGCTGTCGACGCGGTCGAGGACACGGCCGTCGGCGCCGAGCACCTCGATCTCGGCGTCGTACAGGGCGGGATCCGACGGGTGCCAAGCGCGCGCGTCGGGCGCGTGCAGGAGGAGCGGCAAGCCGTTCGCCGCGGGTCCCTCCGCTCGAGCGACCACGGCGTCACCGTCGAGCAGGCGCACCTGCCAGCGTCGGGCCTCGGCGGACGGGTGGAGCCGCGGGGTCAGCACCGCGGTGCGGGTCGCGGCGCTCGCCTGGACCTGGAGGTCGTCGAGCCCACATTCCGGCACGCCTTCGAGCCAGACCGTCTGCCACACGCCCGTGACGCGCGTGTAGAAGCAGCCGTGCGAGTGCGGGAGCGAGGACTGCTTGCCGCCCGGCTGGAGGCCGGTGCGGACGTCGTCCCGACAGTGGAGCACCACCTCGACCGTGTCACCCGGGCCGGCGTACGGGCCCAGGTCGACGTCGATGCGGGTGGAACCGCCCCAGTGCTCGCGCGTGAGCGTGCCGTCGACGAACACGCGCGTGTGGAAATCGGCCGCACCGATCCGTAGGACCGGGAGGACGCCGTCCCAGTCGTCCGGAACCGTGATCCGCCGGCGGTACCAGACGCTGGTCATGAAGCCTTGCCGGGCGATGCCCGACGCGCGGCTCTCAGGGGCGAACGGGACGGTGATGGTGAGCGGGAAGTCGCCGTCGCGGTCGCGCGCCGGCGTGGCGCCGGGCTCGTCGATCGCGAAGTCCCAGGGGCCGTTGAGGTTGCGCCAGCGCTCGCGGCGGAGGCGCGGACGCGGGTGTTCGGGTCGGGGCAGGTCCGGGCGGGCGTTCTCCGGCGTCCCCAGCACGCGATCGGTGGTCTCCATGACGGGGGCCCGAAGGGCGCGCGGGGGGCGCGCCCTTCGGCGACCGGGTCAGTCGAGCAGGTCCTGGACCTGGAGGTCGGCGTCGCGAAGCGCGTCGGCGATCGGCTTGCCGGTGAGCCAGACGGCCTGGAGCTCGCGGTTGAGCACGTCCTGCACGGCGTCGTAGCGGACCACCGGGCGGACGTCGCGGGCGATCTCGACCGTGCGGGCGTACTCGTCGCGGTGCGGCAGCGCCGCGTACGCGTCGCTCTCCAGCACCGAGGTCCGCACGGCGAGATGGCCGGTGCGCGACCAATCCAGGTTGTGGTCGTTGATGTGCGCCAGCAGGGCGAGCGCGGCTTCGTACTTGGCCTCGTCCGCCTGCGTGGCGACGGGGATCGCCCACAGGTGGTTGCTCGCCCAGGTGGCCGGGACGTCGAACAGCGTCGGGAAGTCGGCGGCGTAGTACTCGGAGAGCGCGACGTTCGGATCCGCCGCTTGGGCGTCGTAGAAGTCCACGACCCAGGTGCCGTTCACGAGGATGGCGGCCTCACCGTCGAGGAAGCTCTGCTGCGAGTCGGCGTAGTCGAGGCGCGGATCGGCGAAACCGCCGTCGAACAGCGACACGATCGTCTCGACCGCGCGCACGGCCTCCGGCGAATCGACGTTGGCGACGCCGTCCTCGAAGAGCTCCGCGCCCTGCTGCCACGCCAGCGCCATGACCAGCCGGACGCCGATGGGGAACTGGGCGAAGTCGGCGGCGAGGTAGTTGGCCCCGGTGGCCTCTTTGACTTGGCGGGCGTGCTCGAGGAGTTCCTCGGGGCTGGACGGCAGGATCGGCGTGCCGTCGTCGGCGACGAGGCCGGCCTCGGCCATGAGCTCCATGTTGACGTGCCACAGGTTGGCGTGCGCGTCCATCGGGACGCCGTAGATGCGGCCCTCGTGGGTCACGGCCTCGACCCCGGCCGGCTCCCAATCGGCGACGTCGATGCCGGCGGCGGCGAGGTCGTCGGTCAGGTCGGCCAAGGCGCCCAGCGAGGCGAACTCGGGGAGGGCGGAGCTATGCATGACGTGGACGTTGGGCGGGTTGCCGGCCGCGTAGGACGCCTTGATCTGGTCGTAGTAGTTGCCCCAGTCGGTCGGCAACGTGTCCACCGTGACGCCGTTGTCGGCAGCGCTGAAGTCGTCGATGATCGCCTGGATGATGCAGGGCTCGCCGACCGCGTCGGCGATCGACACGTTCGGCACGTCGCACGCGCCGAAGAAGCGCCCGAGGGTGATGGTCGTGTCCTGGGCGAGGGCGGGCGCCGAGACGAACGCGGCCAGGAGCAGGGCGAGGACGAGCGGGATACGGCGGATCATGATGCCTCCTTGGGCTGGGCGCGTCGCCACGTCGGCGACGGCAGGGGTGGATGGACGGGACCGGGTCACTTGCCGCTCCCCATGGCGATGCCGCGCACGACCTGGCGCTGGAACACCAGGAACAGGAGCACCACGGGAAGGCTGGCCAACACGCCCGAGGCCATCACGCGGCCGAGACCCTCGCTCTGCGCGAAGTTGCTCTGCAGGCTGGCGAGGCCGAGCGTGATCGTGAACATCTCGGGGCGGCTGGCCGAGACGAGCGGCCAGAGGTAGTCGTTCCAGGCGTACAGGAAGGTGAGGATCGCCAGCGTCGACAGCGCGGGGATCGACAGGGGCAGCATGATGCGCGTGAACACCGTCCAGCGACCGGCGCCGTCGAGCCTGGCGGCCTCCTCGATGTAGTCGGGGATGCCGCGGAAGAACTGCGTCATCAGGAACACGCCGATCGGGACCGCCAGGCGCGGCGCGATCAGGGCCAGGTAGCCGTTGTGCCAACCCCAGTCGGCGAACATCGTGTAGAGCGGGATGAAGACGGCCTGCTCGGGGATGACCAGCCCGGCGAGCACCAGCGGGTAGAGCACGCGTCGACCCGCGAAGGGGATGCGGGCGAAGGCGTACCCCGCCATCGACGAGAGCGCCAACACCAGAGCCGTCATGCCGACGGCGACGATGGCGCTGTTCAGGAACCACCTCGGGGTCAACCCCTGGCTGAGCACGAAGCGCAAGTTGTCGAGCGTGAACGGCCACGGGACCAGGCCCCAGGCGACGTTGGAGGTGGTGCGCGCCAGCACGTCGTTCGGTTGCAGCGACATCGACAGCATCCACAAGATGGGCAGCAACCACACCAGCGCGGCCAGCGTGAGCAGCGCGACGAGGGTGCGGCGGGTGCCGCGACTACCGACCACGGCTCAGCCTTCCCCGCGCGAGACGCGCAACTGCAGCATGGCGAACGCCAGCATGCAGACGAAGAGGACGATCGCCAGCGCGGACGCGTACCCGAGCTCGCTGTTGCGGAAACCGGTCTGGTAGATGTAGCGCACCAGGACCTGGGTGGCGTCGTTGGGCCCGCCACGCGTGATCAGGTGGCTCTGACCGAAGACCTGGAAGTGCAGGATGATCTGCAGCACGACCACCAGCGCCGTCGTACGGGTCAGGGCCGGCAGCGTGATGTGGCGGATGAGCGCCCACAGCCCGGCGCCGTCCAAACGAGCGGCCTCGTAGCGCTCGGCCGGGATCTCCTGCAGGCCCGCCAGGAACAGGATCATGGCGAAACCGAGCGACCACCAGACCGTGGCGATGACGATGGCGGGCATGGCCAGGTCCACGCGCGTCACCCAGGACACCGGCTCGAGGCCCAGGCTCCGGAAGGCGTGGCCGATCAGGCCCTGGCGCGGGCTGAAGGTCAGCTGCCAGATCAGCGTCACCACCGTCACCGACAACACCTGCGACAAGAAGAAGGCCGTGCGCAGGGCCGCGCTGGCGCGGTCGTCGCGGTTCAGACCGAGCGCGAGTGCCAAACCCAGGAGGGTGACGCTGGGGACCGTGAGGGCGACGAAGGTGAGCGTGTGGCCGAGGATGGGCCAGAAGCGCCGGTCGCCCCAGCGCCCGTCCTCGCCCGGGTGGAGGCCCAGCAGGAGCCCGAAGAGGAGCAACGCGGCGACGAGGGCGGCGACCGCCGTGCCGCGACCGATCGTCCCGCGGCGCCACGCCCAGACGATGGCACCGGCGAGCACGAGACCGAACAGGCGCAGGGGGACCTGGTGGTCGAGGCCCCACACGATGCCCTCGCCCCAGAGCATGCGGGCGTAGTTCTCCAGGCCGACGAAGCTCTTGGCCTCGGGGTTGATGCTCACCGCCAGCAGGTTCCAATCGTGGAGGCTGATCCACAGGCCCCGGGCGAAGGGCACCATCAGGAACGCCACGTAGGCGAGGAGGAACGGGGCGACGAAAAGGTACCCGGCCGCCGTGTCGCGTAGCCCACGCAGGCGCCGTCCGCGACGGGCGATCGCGCTGCGCCGCGACGCCGCCGCGCCCTCGGAGGGAGCGGGGACGGCGTGGACGGCCCTGGCCACGTTCGGCGTGGGTCGGATGGGGGTCGTCGGGTTCGGGCCGGCCATGGGTGCCTCCTCGGAGGGTCGGACGGCAACGCACGGGTATCACTGAGGCTTGTTCCACGATATAGCACGGCGCTTGCCCCGCGTCAAACGCAGCACGCACGTCCTGCACGCAATCGTCACATACCCGGCTGTGGTTCTGGTCCTTCTGCGTCGCCACTACCTCAGCACTTCCTGTTACATTAGGGGATGGAACCGCGGAACGAGAGCCAGGCTCGACCCGCCTCGGCCGAAGCGTCGGCCCACCCCTCCGCGCCGCTCGCGCTCGACCTCGACGAACACGACGCCGAGCGCGCCCGCAGCGTCGCGCGCGCGCTCGCGTCGGAACCCCGTTGGCGTCTCTTGCGCTCGTTGGGCGAGCAACTGCGCAACGTCGGCGAGCTGGCGGAGGCGCTCGCGATGCCCCCGTCGACGGTGGCGATGCACCTGGGCGTCCTCGAGGCGGCCGGGCTGGTGCGAACGGAGCTCGTGCCGGGCCAGCGTGGGCGGCAGAGGGTCTGTCAGCGGGTCTACGACCGCGTGACGTGGGACCTGCCGCGCGGCCAGGAACGGCGCGAGCGCGACATCGTGGAGACCAGCTTGCCGGTGGGCGCGTACGCGGAGGCCGACGTCGTCCCGACCTGCGGGCTGGCGGGCGCCGACGCGGTGATCGGCCTGCTCGACGATCCGAGCGCGTTCTACGAACCCGGTCACCTGCACGCTCAGCTCGTGTGGTTCCGGAGCGGCAGGCTGGTCTATCGGTTCCCGAACCGCCTGCCGCCGCGGACGCAGGTCGACACCCTCTGGTTCAGCGCGGAGGTGTGCTCCGAGGCCCCGATGCACCACCACGATTGGCCGTCGGACATCAGCGTCTGGGTCAACGGCGTGCGCCTCGGCGCCTGGACCAGTCCCGCCGACTTCGGGGGTCGGCGAGGGACCCTGACCCCGGCCTGGTGGGACAGCCGCAACACCCAGTACGGGGTCCTCAAGGAGTGGCGTGTGACGGAGAGCGGCAGCTTCGTGGACGGCATGCGGCTCTCCGGCGTCACCGTCGCCGACCTGGACCTGGCGGACAAGCCCTACATCGCCGTGGCCATCGGCGTCGCCGACGACGCGCAGCACGCCGGGGGGCTCAACCTGTTCGGTGCGCGCTTCGGCAACTACCCGCAGGACCTGCGGCTGCGCCTCCGCTACCGACCGGTCCCGGGAGGGGACGAACCGCTGGCTCCCACGGAGCCCTGACCGCCGCCCGATCGTTCGGCCCGGTCGCCGACGCACGCTGGAGGCGTCGCCGCAGGAGCTCAGCCCACCGCGTCGTCGGGCACGTACCCCGTGGCCAAGAGCGTCCGCAACGGCGCGAACAGCGGATCGGGCAAGGCCTCCCACGCGAACCATCCCCACCGGAGGCACTTGCCGGGCTCGAGCCGCTCGGGCTCGCCGGTGGCGTGGGCGGCGACCACGAAGAGCGTGACGTAGTGCCGGCGCTCCGCTTCGAAGACGTCGTTCACGTACGGCCCGGACCTCACCGCTTCGAGCACCAGGCCCGTCTCCTCCGCCACCTCGCGTCGAGCACAGTCGGCCACGTCCTCGCCGAACTCGAGGTGGCCGCCGGGCGGCGCCCAGGTGCCGGCACCGTGCGACCCTTGGCGCAGTCCCAGCAGGACCCGGCCTTCGCGCAGCACCAGGACGCCGACACCGATCCGCGGCAGCGCCGTCGCCTCGGCGCGCGCCGGGGGTGCGAGGTCTCCCGTCACCGCTCCGCCGGCGTCGGCACCCAGACCGACACCGATCCGCCCAGGCACCGGAACGCCCCCCACCCTGCGTCGTCCGTCGTGACGGCCTCGGCGACGTGTTCGGTCAGGTCGACGTACGTCGCGTTCGCCTCGCCGACCTCCATGTGCTTGACGCCGTCGGCGCCGTTGCTGAGCACCACGGCCAGACCGCCCGGATGTTCGGCGTTGCCCAAGCGGGTCCAGCCCACGCAGTTCGCGTGGTCGAAGTAGTCGTACTGGTCGCCGTATGCATGCTCGCGGCGCGCCCGCAGGAACCGGTCGATCAGCCAGCGATGGCTGTGGAGCACGACCTGGTGCCGCTGGCCGTCGTCGCCGACGTCCTCGTACTCGGCGCCCTCGTAGTCGGGCCCGAACACGCAGGGGTAGCCGCCCCGGCGCAGCAGGATTAGGGCGTACGCCAGCGGCTTGAACCAGGCCTCGACCGGCGACTCGAGCGCCTGGAGCGGCTGGGTGTCGTGGTTGCTCACGAGGGTGACCGCCGACGCCGGGTCGCGTTGCACCAGGCTGCCGTCGAAGATCGTGCGCATGTCGAAGCCGTTGCCGCCCTTGCTTGCGGCGGCGAACGCGTGATGGAGGCTGGTGTCGAAGAGCATCAAGTTGCGCTCGGTCGTCTCGATGAAGTGATCGAGCGCCGCGCCCACCCCCGACCAGTACTCGCCGACCGCGAACAGGTCGCGGCCCGCGTGGACGCGCATCCCGTGGAGCCACTCGAGGAAGAAGTCGGCCTTGACGTGCTTGACGGCGTCGAAGCGGAAGCCGTCGATGCCCGTCGTGTCGAGCAACCAACGGCCCCAGTGATGGAGCTCCTCGCGCACGTCCTCGTTGTCGAGGTCGAGGTTGCAGCCCATGAGGTAGTCGTAGTTGCCCTTCTCCAGGTCGACGGCCTCCTGGAAGCGTTTCCCTTCGAACAGGTAGACGGCGTGCTCGCCATCGACCTCGGTCTCGACGGCGTTGAAGTGCCACCAGTGCCATTGCAGGGTCGAGTAGCGCTCGCCTCGGCCCGGGAACGTGAAGTGGGTCCAGGCCTCGATGGTCCGAAGGTCGCCGACCGGCTTGTTCCGGTCTTGCGGGTCGAAGGGCGTGGCGCGGATCGACTCCTCGTGGTCGCCCCCCATCTTGTGGTTGAACACGATGTCGGCGTAGACCTGGATGCCGGCCGCCTGCGCGGCCCGGATCGCGGCCAGGTACTCGTCGCGCGTGCCGTACTTCGTGCGCGTCGAACCCTTCTGGTCGAACTCGCCCAGGTCGAAGAGGTCGTACACGCCGTACCCGGTGTCGTACCCACCGGCGGCGCCCTTGTACGCCGGCGGCAACCAGACCGACGTGAAGCCTGCCGCGGCGAGCGCCGGCGCCTCCCGCTCCAGCCGGCTCCACAACGAACCGTCCGCGGGCGTGTACCAGTGGAAGTACTGCATCATCGCGCCGTTGTGCTCGGTCATCACGAGGCCCCCGGGCCCCATCCAATCACGTCGGCGCTCGGGGTCTCGCTCGGATGGCCAGCGACAGGTCCGTCTCCCGAAGAAGAAGCCGTCGCGCATGTGCTACGCTCGTCGCATGGCCGAAGTCGCGTCCCGGACCTTGCGCAACCAGACGCGCAGCGTTCTCGAACGAGTGGCTGCGGGGGAAGACGTCACCATCACGGTCGACGGACGCGCGGTTGCCCGGGTCGTGCCGCTCGAGGCGCGCCCTCGGTGGGTGGGCCGCGATGCGTTCTTCGGGCGGCTCGAAGGCCGCCTCGCAGACCCCGGTCTCACCGACGAGCTCGCTGCGCTGGCACCCGAGACGACCGACGACCTCGATCCGCTATGAAGAGAGGTCTCGTCGACACGAGCGTGTTCATCGCACGGGAACTGGGCCGAACCATGGACCATGACGGGGTTCCCGAGGAACTCGCGGTCTCGGTCGTGACGGCAGCGGAGCTGCGTGCCGGCGTGCTCGGTGCCACGGACCTCGCCACCCGCGCTCGTCGCCTGGTCACGCTGGAGCTCGTCCTGGCCATGCTCCCGCTCCCGATCGACGCGCCCGTGGCCGAGGCCTGGGCGGAGCTGCGCGTCGCGCTGCGCGACGCGGGACGCAAGATGAAGGCGAACGACGCCTGGATCGCCGCGACCGCGATCGCGCTCGGCGTGCCCGTGGTGACCCAGGACGGTGACTTCGACAGCGTCCCGGGCCTCGCCGTCGTCCGCGTCTAGCCCCTACGCCACCACCAAGATCTCCCGGAACCCGGTCGTCAGCGCTTCGCCGCCGCCCTCGCGCACCGCCACCACGTCCTCGACCCGAGCCGAGAAGGTGTCGAAGTACAAGACGCTCGGCTCCACCGTGAAGAGCATCCCCTCGCGCAGGGGCGTCTCGTCGCCGGCGGTCAGGAAGGGCGGTTCGTGCACGTCGAGACCGATCCCATGACCCAGACGGTGGCGGAACGCCTCACCGCGACCGGCCGCAGCGATCACGTTCCGGGCCGCGGCGTCGGCCTGCGACGTGGTGGCGCCGCCCGGGACGAGCGCCGCGATGCCGGCCCCCTGGGCCGCCATCACCAGGTCGAAGACGTCGCGGTACTCGGCGGTGGGCTCGCCGAAGAACACCGTGCGGCCGTAGTCGTAGCAATAGCCGTCCAGGATGGCACCGAAGTCGAAGAGGATCGACACCGGCGGCGTCAGGACGCGCTTCCACGTCGCTTCGCGTTGCCCAAAGAGCAGCGGGTGGTGGGGGCCGGAGGTGTAGAGCGAGGTGGTGAACGACGGGCCGAGCGAGCCGTGGCGGCGCAGCTGATGGTCGACCTCGGTCACGACGTCCAGTTCCGTCATCCCGTGCACGAGCTTCTCCAGCACCGCCCCGAAGGCCGCCTCGGTGATCGCGCCCGCCCGCCGCAGGACGTCGATCTCGACCTCGGACTTGAGCTCGCGTTGGGGCCGCAACAGGTCGGTGGCCGACACGAAGGTGGCGCTGGGCAACAGCGCCTGGAGCGACGCGACCGTGGCGCCCTCCGTGGCGTCACCGATCGCCACGCGCGGGTTCGCCGGCAGCGAGAAGCCATCCAGGAAGCCCCGCACCATGGCGGCCGGATCGGCGTGGTCGCTCAGCACGTGAAGGTCCACGTCCGGCGAGCCCGCCAGGTTGCCGAACTCCGCCGTCATCCGCGGCAGCGCCAACTGGGGCTTGCCGGTCGGCGTCAGCCAGGCACCCTCGAGCCACGCGCCCGGATGCATCACCGCGCCGAAGTTGGGAACGTCGCGTGGGACGCCCGTCAGGTACTGCAGATCGGCCGAACGCGGGAAGAAGGCGAGGTCGGCCACGGCCGCCAGACGCTCCTGGAAGGCGCGCAATCGTCGCTGGGTTTCCACCGGAAGTCACCACCCGTTCGTGTTACATTTCTTACCTGCCCGCAAACTATACAGTCCCCATCGGCCCACACGTCCCACGACCACGAGGAGAAACCGTATGAAGATGAAGCGCATCGCGTCCGCCCCCGTTCCGAGGGCCCTGCTCGTCGGCCTCCTCGCCCTCTTCGGGTTGACGGGCCTCGCCCTGGCCCAGGAGACGCTGGTCGTCGGCCACGCCGAGATCACCGAGGCTTACGACCCCGCCCACGCGTTCAACCCCACCAGCGGCATGATCAACCGGGTCGCCTACGACACACTGGTCACCTTCCCGGACGCCGACGCCTCCTCGATCGAGCCGCTCCTGGCCACGTCCTGGACCATCTCGGACGACGGCCTGGTCTACACGTTCGACCTGCGCGACGACGTCACCTTCGTGAGCGGCAACCCGCTCACCGCCGACGACGTGGTGTTCTCCTTCAACCGCCTCAAGAACGTCCAGGCGCAGCCCTCGTTCCTCGCCGACCCCATCGCCTCGCTCGAGGCCGTCGACGAGGACACGGTCGCCATCACGCTCACCGGCCCGCGGCCGTCGTTCCTGGCCGAGCTGGCCAACACCGCCTTCTCGGTGACCGACGCCGAGACGGTGCGCGCCCAGGGCGGCACCGATGCCGCCGACGCCGCCGAGACCGACACCGCCCAGGACTACCTGAACCAGAACTCGGCCGGCACCGGCTCCTACGTGCTCGAGAGCTGGTCGCCGCAGGACCGCACCGAGCTCGTGCGCAACCCCGACTACTGGGGCGAGCAGCCCTTCTTCGAACGCATCCTGGTCGTCAACATCCCCGAGGCGGCCACCCAGCGCGTCGCGCTCGTGTCGGGCGACATCGACCTGGCCACCGATCTCACCCCCGACCAGGTGGTCGAGCTCGAGGGCAACCCCGACATCGGCATCTACCTCGGGCCCGGCCGCTGGACGCACTTCTTGCTCATGAACCGCGACCCCGAGGTCGGCGGCCCCATGGCGGACCCGCTCGTCGGTCGCGCGGTGCGCTTGGCGCTCGACTACGAGGGTTACCGCGACCTCTGGGCCGGCAGCGTGACCCCGGGCAGCAACATGTGGATCGGCCTCGCCGGCGCCTTCGGCCAGGACCGCGCCATGGAACGCGACCTCGAGGGCGCGCGCGCGCTCATGGCCGAGGCCGGCTACGCCGACGGCTTCGAGGTCACCATGGAGTACCCCGACCTCACCTTCGCCGGCGTCAACCTGTCGACCAACGCCCAGAAGATCCAGGCCGACCTGGCCGAGATCGGCATCACCGTCCGCCTGCTGCCCATGGAGACCCAGGTGGCGCTCGAGGGCTACCGCAACGGCACGCAGGCCTTCGCCTACTGGTTCTGGGGCCCCGACAAGCTCGACCCCGTCGACTTCCTCGAGTTCCTCCCCGGCGGCAAGGTGTCGGGCGAGCGTGCCCGCTGGCTCGACGACGGAGCGCCCGACGACGTGCTGGCGAAGATCGAGCAGGCGTACGTGGAGACCGACGAAGCCACGCGCCTGGCCCTGTTCGAGGACCTGCAGAACTACGCCCAGGAGAACAGCGCCTTCGCGCCCTTCAGCGTGCCCGCGGTGCAGACGGCCTTCCGTTCGGACATCGAGGGCTACGTCTGGCACCCGCAGTGGGGGCTGGACTTGGCGTTGCTGAGCCGGTCGGAGTAACCTCGTCGGACCGGGTCGGGGGAGCGGACGCGGCGCGTCCGCTCCCCCGACCTCTGCCGTGACCCTGGACCCCTGATGCCCCTGTACCAGTACCTCCTCCGCCGCGTGCTGTTCGCGATCCCGTTGGTGCTGGGCATCACGGTGGTGGCGTTCCTCATCGCCAACGCCATCCCGGCGGACCCGATCAACGCCAACCTGCCGCAGAGCGCACTGAACAACGAACGTCTGGTGGCCGCCTTCCGTGAGAAGTGGGGGCTCGACCAGCCTCTCCACATCCAGTACCTGACCTACCTCGGCAACCTGTTGCAGGGCGACATGGGCACCTCGATCCGCACCAACCAGCCGGTGCTCGACGACATCCGCCAGTTCTTGCCGGCGACCGTCGAGCTCGCCACCGCCTCGATCGTGGTGGGGCTGGTGCTCGGCATCACCTTCGGGGTGGTCTCGGCCGTGTGGCGCAACTCGGCCCTCGATTACGTGGTGCGCGTTTTCGCGCTCATCGGCGTGAGCTTCCCGGTGTTCTTGCTGGCGCTGATCGGGCTCTCGGTGCTGCACGCCCAGCTCGGCTGGACGGCGGGACCCGGCCGGCTCGATTTCCTGACACGAAGACCGCCCGACGTCACCGGCCTGTACACGATCGACAGCCTGTTGGCGGGGCAATGGGCGACGTTCCGCGACGCCGCCGCGCACCTGGTGTTGCCGAGCCTGGTGCTGGGCTCCTACGTGGCCGGCATCATCGCCCGCATCACACGGTCGTCGCTGCTCGAGGTGCTCGGACGCGACTACGTGCGCACCGCCCGCGCCAAGGGGCAACTCGAGGCCTTCGTCGTGTTGCGGCATGCGCTGTCGAACGCGCTCATCCCGGTGGTCACGCTGCTGGGCGTGCTCTACGGCAACCTGCTGGCCGGCGCCGTGCTCACCGAAGCGATCTTCGCCTGGCCCGGGATCGGCCGCTACGCCTACCGGGCGTCGACCTCACAGGATTTCCCCGCCATCATGGGCGTCAGCATGCTGATCGCGTTCATCTACGTGATCGCCAACTTCGTCGTCGACATGCTGTACTTCTTCATCGACCCCCGGATCCGCTACGCGTGACCACCACGCCGATCGCCCCGCCTGCCCGCGCCTCCCGGCCGCGCCCGTGGCTGCGGCAACTGCGCCGCAACCCGGTCGTCATCGTCGGCCTGCTGGTCGTGTTCGGCTGGTTCTTCCTGGCGCTGGCGGCGCCGTGGCTGGCGCCCTTCGGCCCGCTCGAGCAGAACGTGCCGCAACGGCTGCAAGCGCCGAACCAGGTCCACCGCTTCGGCACCGACGAGCTCGGGCGCGACGTCCTGAGCCGCGTGCTCTACGGTGCGCGCATCACCATCCCGGCCGGGCTCGCGGTGGTCGTCATCAACAGCATCCTCGGTTGGCTGGTCGGAGCCGTCGCTGGCTTCGCGGGCCGCATCTGGGACGAGGTGATGATGCGTGTCACCGAGCTGTTCATGGCCTTCCCCACCATCATCCTGGCGATGGCCATCACGGCCGCTCTCGGTCCCGAGATCCGCAACGCAGTGATCGCGCTGGTGATCGTGCGTTGGACCAACTACGCCCGCCTCACGCGCGGCCTGGTGATCGAAGCCAAGACGGCCGAGTACGTCGAGGCCGCTCGCGCGCTCGGCGCCAAGAACCCGTACCTGCTCTTCAAGACGCTGCTGCCCAACACGATCGCGCCGGTGGTCGTCTACGGCTCGCTCGACATCGGCAACGCCATCTTGCTGTTCGCCGGGCTCAGCTTCTTGGGGCTCGGACCCGAACCGTCTTCGCCCGAGTGGGGACGCATGATCTCGATCGGCATCGGCTTCTTCGACCAGTGGTGGATGTGGCTGTTCCCGGGCTTGGCGATCGCCAGCCTGGTGATGGCGTTCAACTTCATCGGCGATGGGCTGCGCGACATGCTCGATCCGCGGACGCGGCTGTAGGAACGGGCGCCCGCCCTGGCGTCAGGACGTCACGGCGCGTCCGTCGGCCGCCGCTCGTACCACCTCGTCGCCCCCTCGTAGGCGTCCGCCACCGCCAGGAGCGTGCGCTCATCGAACGCCCGCCCGGCGATCTGCAAGCCGAGCGGCAGGCCTTCGTCGTCGAAACCACACGGCACCGACAACGCCGGGTGTCCCGAGAGGTTGTAGGCGGCGAGGGTGGGCGACACGGCGGGCGGCGTCGCCTCGTCGAGCCGTTGTGGGGGCACCCCCGACGTGGGTGAGACCAACACCGCGCACCCGCGCAGCGCGTCGGCCACCTGCTCGGCGACACGCGTCCGCAGGCGGCGGGCGCTGGCGTGCACGCCGGTCGGCAGGATCGCCGCCGCGAGCAGGCGCGTGCGCGTGGTCGTGTCGTACGCCTCGTAGCGGGCCAGCAGCCAGGGACGGTGGAAGCCGATCGCCTCCGGCATCGTGAGCGCCCCCATGAGGCCGAGCGCGTGGGGGACGAGCGGCAGCCGTACCCGCTCGACGACGGCGCCGAGCCCGGCGAGCACGTCGAGCGCACCCTCCACCGCGGCGATCGACGCCGGCGAGGCCCGCCGCATGTCCATGAGCTCCTCGATCACGCCCACCCGCAGCCCACGCAGGTCGGTCCCGTCGGCATCGAAGGACACGTCCACGGGGCGCCGGCTCGTGGTCGGGTCGCGCGGGTCGCCGCCCGCGATGGCGGCGAGCGTGTGGGCGACATCCCGGACACGGCGCGCGAAGGGACCGACGGCGTCGAGCGTCGGTGCCAACGGGATCACGCCATCGCGGCTCACCCGCGACCAGGTCGGTTTGAGACCCACGACGCCGCAGTTCGAGGCCGGGCCGCGGATCGAGCCGCCCGTGTCGCCGCCCAGCGACAGGGTGCACAAGCCGGCCGCCACCGCCGCCGCCGAGCCGCTCGAGGAGGCGCCCGGGGCGTGCGCCAGGCTCCAGGGGTTGCGCGGCGTTCCGAACGGGAAGCGGCGCGTCCCGCCGGCGTGGAACTCGTGGGTGTTGAGCGTGCCCAAGACGATGGCGCCGGCCGCCCGCAGGCGCGCTACCACGGTGGCGTCCCGGTCGGACACGTCGCCCGGGAGGACGCGCGATCCGCCGGTCAGCGGCAGGCCCTGCACGAGCATCTGATCCTTGATGCCCACCGTCACGCCGTGCAGGGGTGAGCGCGGACCCTCGGCCCGCAGGTCGGCCTCGGCGCGCGCCGCGTCGCGCAGCGCCTCGTCGTCACGGCGATGGATGAAGGCGCGCAGGTGGGGATCGAGGCGGTCGGCCCGAGCCAACTGGGCCTGCACCAGCTCGACGGGCGAGAGCGCGCCGCGCCGGTAGAGGGCCTGCAGATCGGCGATCGAGGCGAAGCTCGGGTCCGTGCCGCCCGGCTCCTCGGGCGACCCGGATGACACCAGCGGCGTCGACGCCGGTTCGTCGTGGCGAACGCGTTGCGTCCACCCCGGCGCCTCGGCCCCCGCGAGCCCACCCGGCCACCACGGTTCGGCCTCGTGCGGCGCCAAGGCGTCCCAGGTCGCCGCCACCTTCAGCACGTCCTGCACGCGCGTGGCGATCTCGGTCAGGTCGGACGCGGGCACGTCGAACCCCTGCGCCGCGAGCAGGCGCGCCACCGTGGACTCGTCGTAAGGCATGCGGCGGACGATATCAGGGCGAGCGTGCAGCGCCGCTCACGTCGACGCCCAGCCAGGCGCCGACCGCCGCGAGGTCGTCGACCACGTGGTCGGCGGCCGTGAGCGCTGCGCGCTCGAACGTCCCGGCGATCGCGATCACGCGCATGCCGGCGGCGCGCGCGGCCTCGACCCCCGCCAGCGAATCCTCGACCACCACGCAGCGCTCGGGCTGCACGCCCACCCGTTCGGCCGCCTGCAGGAAGATGTCGGGCGCCGGCTTGCCGTGGACGATCTCGTCGCCGGTGACGGTGGCGTCGAAGGCCTCGAGCAGCCCGGTACCCGCCAGCCGCACGACGGCGCGCGGCCGCTCGGTGGACGTCGCCAAGGCGAGCCGTCGACCCGCTCGGCGCAGCGCCGCCAGCAGCTCGAGCGCACGGGGGAACGGGCGGATCTCACCCCGTGCGATGAGGTCGTTCTTGCGGGCGTCGTAGTCGAGCACGAAGGCGTCGGGATCGAGACCGAGGGGACCGAGGCGCGCGGTGACGAAGCCGTGGAGGTAGTCGCGCGGCCGCCCACAGACGGCCTGCAGCTCGGCCGCTTCGAAGGCCACGCCGGCCGCCTCGAGTCGCTCGGCCAACAACACGAGACCGGGCCGCTCGCTGTCGAGCAGCACCCCGTCGAGGTCGAACAGCACCGCGTCGAACGACGTCGCGTCGACGGCGGGGACCTGCTGGGCGTCCGTCATCATTCGCCTCGTGCGAAGGGCGCGACCAGGTCGGCGTCGGGCGTGCCGGGGTGCGGGTGTCCCAGGACACGGGCCAGCGCCAGCGCCTGACCCTTGTGGTGGAACTCGTGCGTGATCGGGTGCAGCAGCAACCAGCGTCGGCTCAGCACCTCCTCGTGCCCCTCGGGCGCCGTCCACCGCAGCGGGGCGTCGGGATCGGCGAAGGATGCGAGCGCCTCCTCGACCACCGCGTCCACCGCGGCGAACGCGTCGCGCAGGGCGTCCACCCGGTCCCCCGCCATCGGCGCCAGGTCGGGTCGCCCGAGCCCAACGGTCCCCACCCACCATAGGTAGCAGTCGGCGACGTGAGCGAAGATCGCGCCCAGGCTGCCGAACGCGAAGTCGTCACGGGTCGCGGTGAGCACGTCGGGCGGCAGCGTGTCGAGCCAGTCGAGCACGTGCGCGCGGGTGCGCTGGGTGAGACGGTAGAAGGTCGTGAGATCGTCGTTCATGGCGTTACCTCGGGGCGTGGGAGCAGGGCGTCGAGAGCAGAGCGTCGAAGCAGGACGTCGAGCTGCGCGTCGACGCAGGGTACGTCGACCGCGCCGTCGTCGCGTCGGCGCGGCGGCCGCTTGCCAAGAACCGAGCGTCGAAGGTACGGTCGCCCGCACATGAGAAACCAGAGAAAGACGTTCCGAGGTCCTGTCGCCCGTGGCGCGCTGACCTCCCTCGCCCTCGGCCTCCTCCTCACGTCGTGCATGCCCCGGGCGACGGTCGCGGATCCGGCACCGAACGGCCTCGAACCCTTGGGCGCCGGCTCGGACGGCAAGGGTGGCGGGGTGCTCGCGAAGCTCGGACGTGACCTGGTCGCGCTCTACGAGGCGTACGCGTCGTTCGTGGGAGACGCTACGACGCCACCGCGGACGTTCGGCGCCCCCGACCCGACGGTCCGAATCGTCGACGGACGTGTCGCCGTCGACGCCACGGCGAGCGGCGACCCCGCCCTCCTGGAGCGCGACCTGACGGCTCTTGGCCTCATGGCGGTGGCGCGCTTCGGACCGGTCGTGTCGGGCGAACTGCCGATCGAAGCCCTGGACGACGCGGCCGCGCTGACGAGCCTGCGTTCCATGCGGGCCGCGCAGGCGGGCCTGCGGTGATCCGGTCGCGGAAGACGCGCGAACGACGCGGCATGCGGGCGGCACTCCTCGGCGCGGCCCTCGGCGTGCTCGTCGCCGTTGCGCCGAGCACGCTGGGCGCGACCGCGCAGGCGCAGAGCCTGCAGGCGCTCCCACCGGGTCTCGCGCCCGCGGCGGCCGCCATCGAACGCGCCGCCGCCGAAGCCTTCGCGGGATCCGACCGCGTCGGCAAGGACGGTCCCTTGGCGCCGGTCGGCCTCGAGTTGGCCCGGATCCACGCCGCGGCCGCCGTCCCGGGCGGGCTCGCCGCCCTCCGTGCGGCGTCGGCCGACGTGGGCGGGCCCATCATCCGGGGCGACCACGTGCTGATCGATGCGACCGCGGTCGGCGACGGCGCCGACCTGCTGCGCGAGCTCCAGGCGCTCGGGCTCCGGAACGGCGTGGCGTTCGGACGGATGGTGTCCGGCGAACTCCCGATCGCGGCGCTGCCGAGCGCCGCCGCGCTGGTGGACCTGAGGGGCGCGCGGCCTGCCAGGGCGGCGCGCTCGGTCGGCGACGTCGACAGTCAAGGCGACGCGTCCATGCGCGCCGACGCCGCCCGCCTCGACTTCGGCGTCGACGGCAGCGGCCTCGCGGTCGGCACCCTCTCCGACAGCTACGACTGCGACGCCGCGGCGATCACGCGCGCCGCCGACGACGTGGCCAGCGGCGACCTCCCCACGGGCGTGGTGGTCCTCGAAGAGCTCGGCGGCTGCTTCGCTGGAAGCGACGAGGGGCGCGCGATGATGCAGCTCATCCACGACGTCGCGCCCGGCGCGAGCCAGCTGTTCCACAGCGCCTTCAACGGACAAGCGGGCTTCGCCCAAGGCATCCTCGACCTCGAGGCCGCCGGCGCCGACGTCATCGTCGACGACGTGTACTACTTCGCGGAGCCGATGTTCCAAGACGGCATCATCGCGCAAGCGGTCGATGCGGTGGTCGCGAGCGGCGTCCCCTACTTCTCCTCGCTTGGCAACGGAGCGGACGCGTCGTACGAGAGCGCGTTCCGAAGCACGCCGGCCGCCGCCCCCTTCGTGGCGACGTGGCCGAACGTGCACGACTTCGATCCGGGCCCCGGCGTCGACACCGTCCAGCAGATCCTCGTGGAGCCCGGCGCGACGATCACGCTCATCTTGCAATGGGACGACCCGTTCGCCTCGGCCGGGGTCGGCAACCCCGGCGCGGCGGGCGATCTGGACCTGCTCCTGACCGATCCGACGGGTGCCAACGTCATCGCGTCGGCGACCAACGACAACGTGCTCACGGGCGACCCCGTCGAGATCGTCCAAGTGACCAACTCCGGGGCGACCCCGGTCGCCGCCGGCGTCGTGATCGCCTTCTACGGCGGCGTGCCGCCCAGTGCGGTCAAGTACGTCGCCGTGGGCAGCATGAGCGTCGAGACGTTCGCCACGAACAGCGCCACCGGTTTCGGCCACGCCAACGCCGCGGGGGCGATCGCGGTGGGCGCCGCCTGCTACTGCGACACGCCCGCCTTCGGACAGGACCCGCCCCTGCGGGAGCCGTTCACGTCCCTCGGGGGCGTGCCGATCTACTTCGACGTCGCCGGCGACCGGCTCGGCACCCCGCTGGTGCGTGAGAAGCCCGCCATCACGGCGCCCGACGGAACCGACACCACCTTCTTCGGTTTCGACTCCGACGGCACCATCTTCCCCAACTTCTTCGGCACGTCGGCCGCGGCGCCACACGCCGCCGCCGTCGCGGCGCTCCTGCTCGACCTGGCGCCAGCGTCGACGCCGACCGAGATCCTCGCCGCCCTCACGGGAACCGCGATCGACATGGACGCGCCCGGCGTCGATCTCTGGACCGGCCACGGCCTCATCCAGGCCGACGCCGCCCTCCTGTCGCTCGCCGGAACGGTCGGCTTCGCCGCCACGAGCTACGACGCCGCCGAAGGCGACGCCACCGCCACCATCACGGTCGAACGGAGCGGAGGGACGGCCGGCGCGATCAGCGTCGACTACGCCACCAACGACGGCAGCGCGACGGCCGGCCACGACTACGCGGCCGTGTCCGGCAGGCTCGACTGGACCGACGGTGACGCGAGCCCCAAGACCATCGACGTGCCCCTCCTCGACGACGCCGACGTCGAAGGCGACGAAGCGCTCACCCTCGTCCTGACGGCGCCCGTCGGCACCGCCATCGAGGCGGCGGACACGACGCTGACCCTCACGGACGACGACACGGCGGCCCTGACGGTCTCCAAGGGTCCCGCCTCGCCCGCCGCCGGGCTGGCGGCCGCGCCCGGCGACGCCGTGGTGGTGCTGCAGCTGATCGTCGCGGCGCCGAGCGACGTCCCCACCGCCACCGTCGACGCGCTGTCGGCGTCCATCACGACGCGAGGGTCGGCAGGCGCTCCCACCGACGTCGCCGAGGTCAGGCTGTACGTCGACGCGAACGGCGACGGCGCCATCGACGCGGGCGCGAACCCGGTCGCCATCGGCGCGCCCGATGCGGACGGCGACCTGGTGCTCGCTCCGACCGGTCTGGACGTCGCTGCTGACACCTCACGCGCGCTCATCGTCGAGCTCGTGTTCGACGCCGGCTTGGCGGAACTCCCGAGCGGCGCCCCCCTCGTCGCGCTGGCGATGCCGCTGCTCTTCGGCCTGGTCGGCCTCCGGCGCCGGAGCCTCGTCGCGCTCGGCCTCCTGGTGCTGGCGCTCGTGACCGCATGCTCCAGCCCGGCCGTGCGGTCGGCGGACGTGACCATCGAGGTCGTCGCGCTCGACGCCAGCACGGCGGTGCCGGGGATCAGCGTGGAACCGTCGGGTCTGCCGATCGTCGGAAGCACGGTGACGGTGACCGAGTAGCGCGGCGACCGTCGTCTTCGGTTCCCGGGGCACCTCGCGCGCGTGGTGCCCCGGATCGCCGTCGCGCTCACGGCTCGTCGAGCGCTACGCGCCGATCCGGCGCTCCCGGATGGAGATGTAGAGCCCGCTGCCGATGATCACCGCGATGCCCACCCACGACACGGCGTCCGGAAGGTCGCCGAAGGCCACGAAACCCACGAGCGTGGCCCCCACGATCTCGGCGAAGCCGACCGGCGCCAGCCACGCGGCCGGGGCGAAGTCGAAGGCCTTGATCACCAGGTAGTGACCCAAAGTGGCCGCCGCGCCCAACGCCACCATCACGACCAGGTCCCGCGCACTCGGGGCCAACCCGGTCGGCGCCAGCCAGATCGACATCACCACCGTCCCGACGAGCGCGCTGTACGCGAGCGTGACGAGCGGCGGCGCCGTTCCCGAGAGCTTGCGGGTGATGAGCAGGTAGACGCCGTGGACCACGCCGGCCGCCAGCCCGAGCAGCGCGACCGGCTCGAACGCGCCGATGCCGGGCCGCAACAGCACCAGCACCCCGACGAAGCCGACGACCACCGCGAGCACCCGACGCCAACCGATGCGCTCGCGTAGGAGCAGCGGCGCCAGCGCGGTCACCACCAGCGGCGACACGAAGAAGAGCGCCAACACGTCGACCAGCGGCAACCGGGCCAAGGCTCCGAAGAAGAGCAGCGACGACAGCAGCATCAGCACCGCGCGCAGCACTTGGAACCAGGGCCGCCGGGGCACGAGGTCGATCCACGTGAAGCGCAGGGCCAGCAGCGGCAGCAGGAACAGGAGATGGAACGTGTACCTCGCCCAGACGACCACGTCGACCGGCTGCGTCTGCGAGAGGATCTTGGCGAGCCCGTCCTGAACCGGCAGCACCACCATCGCCCCCAACATCAGGGCCAACCCCCACATCGGACGCAACTGCACGGGCGGTGGCGGGGTGCCGCGGGGCTGCGCGCCCACGCGGGCGGCGTCCACGGTGGGTGCGGTCGGGCGACCCCGCGGCCGCTCCACGCCCCGTCGACCGGTCGCGTTGACGCGCATGCTCGAGCCTCCGTCTGCTGCGACCGGTGCAAGGCGCTGTGCGCGGCGTCGTCCGGCCGCGCCCGCGCCCCCTGGGGCGAGCGCCTCCAGGGTAGAACGTTGCGCCAGGAGAGCGCGACGCTGACCGGCACCCTCGCGCCACCGCCGATGTGCACCCGTCGGCGACGTCGCACGGCCTGGTGCTACGGTGCGGCGATGGCCGGATGGCGGTCCCTGACGCACCTCGACCGCCGCTGTCGGTCGCATCGGAAGGAGCACACCATGAAGATCCATCGTTCGGTCGCGGCCCTCGCGCTCACCGTCGCCGCGTGCCTGCTGACCACGGTCGTCGCCCAAGGAGAGGCGCCGCCCGCCGCCACGCAGACGCTCCCCACCGCCTCCTACCCCCTCTTCCCGGTCGACGACAGCGGCGTCACGGGCCAGCTCCAGGTCGTCGCGATGGCCGAGGGCGGCGCGGAGTTGATCCTGACCATGAGCGGGATCGAGGCCGGAAGTGCCTACACGGCCGCCATCTACGCCGGGTCCTGCGGGCCGGACCGCCCGGTCTTCCTGGAGCTCGAGCCCGTCGGGCGCGAGAACGATCCGTACGTGAGCATCACCATGGCGCCGGTCTCCTTCGAAGAGATCACCGAGGGCGACCACTTCGTCTACGTGTTCGAGGGCGAGGCGATCGACCGACCCGATGAGACGGGACTCGACGCACCCGCCCTCGCGTGCGGCGAGGTGGGGCTCGGGGCGCTCGAGGGGCAGCCGTAGCGGACGCACGCGCCCGTGGCGCGACATCGTCGCCCCAATGCGACGGCGCGTGACCCTCCCCTACCCCCGTACCACCCCGAACCGGAACCGCTCGTCCGCGAGCACCGTCTGGTAACCCACGGCGTCGTCGACCAGGCAGAGCAGCGCTTCGGGCCGGTCCTGCGCCCACGCCGCGACCACCTCGCCCACGAAGATCGCGTGGTCGCCCGTCGCGAAGCGGTCGACGACGCGGCACTCGAGGTTGGCCACGCACTCGGCGACGACGGGTGCGGCGACGTGGCGTCCCGGCAGCGCCGTCACGTGCGTCTGGGCGAACTTGTCGACCTCGCGGCCGCTGTGGCTACCGCAGTACTGCGTCGCCCCGGCCAGGTCACGACCCGGATATGCCAACACGAACGCGCCCGAACCCTCGATGAGCCCGTGCGTGAAACGCGACGGCGCCACGCTGACCGCCATCATCGGCGGCGAGACCGACGTCCGCATGGTCCAGCCCACGGGACAGATGCTCCGCCGGCCCTCGTGCTCGGCCACCGCCCAGGCGATCACCTCGGGCCGCAGCAGACCCCAGAACGACGCGACGTCCAGTTCCTTCACGGCGCACCTCCGCTCGTCTCCAACACCGTAGACGTGGGCGGCCGGGACGTGTCGACGAGCCCGGCCGTGGTCGGCCCGCCGACCCCATGACGAACGTCACCCCGTTCCCATGACGACCCGCTCTGCCCAGGTGCCGGTCCGGACGATCATCCTGTGTCCATGGAAGCGACCCATGCACCCACCCACCGCCCTTCGACCCCGCACCACCCCGTCGCCCAGTTCGCCGGCGCCCGCTACGCCTACGGCGCGAACGTCGCGCTCGCCGGTTTGGACCTGACCGTCGAGCCCGGCGAGGTCGTGGCCGTCCTGGGCCCCAACGGCGCCGGCAAGACCACCGCCTTGCACCTGCTCATGGGCCTGATCGCCCCGGCCGCCGGCACGGTGCGGTTGTTCGGCGCCGACCCCCGCGACCGCGTCGCCCGCGAACGCCTCGGCGTGATGCTGCAGGTATCGGGCGTCCCGGAGACGCTCACCGTTCGCGAGCACTTGCGGGGCTTCGCCGCCTACTACCCGGCGCCGCTCGCGCTCGCCGAGGTCATCGCCACGGCCGGACTCGAAGAGGTGGCCCACCGCCCCTACGGCAAGCTCTCGGGCGGACAGCGGCAGCGGCTGCACCTGGCGCTGGCCCTCGTGGGCGACCCCGATCTGCTCGTCCTCGACGAGCCGACCACCGGCCTCGACGCGACGGCGCGACGCGCGCTCTGGGCGAGCGTGCGCGCGATGCTCGGGCGCGGGCGTTCGATCATCCTCACGACGCACGACCTCGACGAGGCCGACGCGCTCGCCGACCGGATCGTCCTTCTCGACCACGGCCGCATCCTCGCCGAGGGGACGCCGGCCGCCATCAAGGCGGGGACCGCTTCTCGCCGCGTCCGGGTGGTCACGGCCCTGGACGAGGCCTGGTTCCGCGCCCGACCCGGCGTGCACGAGGTTCGCTTCGACGGCCAGGCCACAGAGGTCCTGTGCGCCGCCGCCGAAGGGCTCGTCCTCGACCTGCTGAACGCCGACCCCACCGCGCACGACCTCGACGTCACCGGCGCCACCCTCGAAGACGCCTTCCTCGCCCTCACCGCCGCCCCGCGGCGCGCCCCCCAGGATGTGGCCTGATGCTTTCGACCTCGACCGACCTCCGCTCCGCTCCGACGCGCGCCCCCACCACCCACATGACACCGCGCCGCTACTTCCGCACGCTGCGCATCGAGATCGTCACCGAGCTCATCAAGAACATCCGGATCCCGGTCTTCGCGATCTCGACCATCGCCTTCCCGGTGATCTTCTACGTCCTCTTCGGTGTCACCTTCGGCAACCAGGACGCCGGACCCATCAACGTCGCCACCTACATGCTCGCCACGTACGGCGCCTTCGGCGTGATCGGGTCCGCGCTGTTCTCCTTCGGCGTCAGCGTGGCCGTCGAGCGGGCGCAGGGCTGGATGCGTCTCAAGCGCGCCTCGCCGATGCCCGCGAGCGTCACCGTGCTCGCCAAGCTCGCCACCGCCCTCACCTTCGCCGCCGCCGTGGTCACGGCGCTGCTGCTCGTCGGCCTCACGCTCGGCGGCGCCCAGGTCTCGCTCGCCACGGCCGCGTCCCTCATGGGCGTGCTCTTGCTCGGCGCCATCCCCTTCTGCGTCATCGGCCAGGCCCTCGGGTACGCGCTCGGGCCGAACTCCGCGCCGGTGGTCCTCAACCTCATCTACCTGCCGATGGCGTTCGCGTCGGGCCTGTGGATCCCCATCCACCAGCTGCCCGGCTTCGTCCAGGCGATCGCCCCGTACCTGCCCGCCTACCACCTCGGCCAACTGGCGCTCTGGACGACGGGCGCTCGCGTCGCCGGCGATCCTCTCGGACACGTCCTGGCGCTCGTGCTCACCGGCGCGGTCGCCGGCGTTGCGGCGGTCTTCGCCTACCGCCGCTCGTCCATCGCCACCTACGGCTGACCCCGAGCGACCGTGCGCGTATCGTGACCCCGATGACCCATGCCCCCGCCCCAGCGCAGCGCCCGTCCCTTCGTCGGGCGCTGCGCTGGGGTCCGCGCCCGATCTCCTGGGAAGAGACCGTTCACCTGATCTGGCTCTCGTTCCTGGTCTTCCAACCGGTCTTCGACCCCGACGCCACGGCCTCCTCCTGGGGGTTCGTGGCGGTGGCGATCGCCCTCTTCCTGCCCGTCTACTTCTGGACCTGGTCGCAACGCGGAGCCAAAGCGCTGCCGGGCATCGTCGTCCTCGCGCTCATGGGCGTGCTCGGCGTGCAGGTGAACTCCGGTGCGGCCGCCTTCTTCATCTACGCGGCCGCCACGGGCGGCTCCAAACTCGCGACCCGCGCGGCGCTCGTGGTGCTGGGCAGCCTCATGGTGCTCGTCGTGGTCGGGGCCCTGACCTCCGGCGTGCCGTGGCCCTTCACCCTGACGGCGTTCCTCCCGCCCCTGGTCTTCGTGCCGTTCATCGGCGGCATGAACGTCTTCTACGCCTCGCGTCGGCGCGCGGACGCCCGCTTGCGGCGGGCGCACGACGAGATCGAGCGCATGGCGGCGATCGCCGAACGCGAGCGCATCGCGCGCGACCTGCACGACCTGCTCGGTCACACCCTGTCGGTGATCGTGCTCAAGAGCGAGCTCGCGTCCAAGCTCGCCGTCGCGCAACCGGAACGCGCGATCGACGAGATCCGTGACGTCGAGCGCATCTCGCGGCGCGCCCTCACCGAGGTGCGCGAAGCGGTCGTCAGCTACCGCCGACGTGGCCTTCCCGCGGAACTCGACGAAGCGCGCGACGCCATGTCGGCCGCCCGGATCGACCTCAGCGTCGACCTCCCCGAGCGTCTGCCGCCGCCCCGCGTCGAAGGTGTCTTGGCGCTCGTGCTCCGCGAGGCACTCACCAACGTCGTGCGTCACGCGCACGCCACCGTCTGCCGGGTGCGGCTCGCCGAGGCGGGCGGGGCGTGGACCCTGGAAGTCGCCGACGACGGTAGCGGCTCCGTCGAGGACGAGGGGAACGGCTTGACCGGGATCCGCGAGCGGGTCGAGGCCCTGGGAGGCAGCGTCGAGCTCGTCTCCGGGCGCGGCCTCCGGCTCGTGGCCCGGGTGCCGAGCGGAGCGACGGCATGATCCGCGTCGTCCTGGCCGAAGACCAGGCCATGGTGCGCGGCGCCCTCTCGGCGCTGCTCGCCCTCGAAGCCGACCTCGACGTGGTGGGGCAGGCGGCGGACGGCGTCGAAGCCGAAGAGCTGGTCCGCACCCTCGTCCCCGACGTGCTCGTGACCGACATCGAGATGCCCCGCCAGGGCGGCCTCGAGCTGGCCCAGGCCGTGAAGGACGTGCCGACGCGCGTGGTCATCCTCACCACCTTCGGGCGCGCGGCTACCTCCGCCGTGCGCTCCAAGCGGGCGCGCTCGGCTACCTGCTCAAGGACGCGCCGTCGGCCGAACTCGCCGACGCCATCCGTCGGGTGGCGA